>NZ_FNMV01000006.1 GCF_900106645.1 Flavobacterium degerlachei | reverse complement strand
TTAGAAAATCAGGAAGCACAAATTTTAAAAGCTCGAATGAATCCATTTATTATTGTTTTGCTCTGCAAATATCTATATTTTTATTAAATCCTCCCCAGGTTTTGTTCCTGATCCGAATTAGCATCAGTGAAATTTGATGTGATAGTGGCTGTATAGAGGAACAAAACCTAAGGGTAAATATTAGTTAGTCTAAAAAGAAATATTCTCTATCCGTCGATTGAATGGCAAAGACTGTTTTGTAATAAATTTTGGGATTGGCATTAGGTGAACTGAAAGGAAAAGGGAGTGTTTCTAGAAACTTTATAGGCTGTTCAGAAAGCTTTTATTATAGGATGGCTGAGCCTTCATGAAGGTCCTGTTTTAATGATCTATAGTTTGGGATTAAATTTACGTTGAATAATAAATGCAAAAACGCCTATTCGTAATTTGAATAGGCGTTTTGCGTAAGGGATAGTAGTGGTATCCTTTTGTGCTGTCCTAGCGCGAAGCATCGGGATCGGGGACAGCACATAAGATATAACGGATAGCCCGACCCGTAGGGATACGCCCAAATAATAAAGCTTATTTTGAAAGATTGATGGGAATATTGGAATTGCTAGGATTAGACGCTCAAATCGGCTTTAATGGGCTTGTGTTAAGTCAGTAATTAACTAAGTTATTATGGTAAATATTTGGTGTAATAGCAATCCGCATATATAAGCGCCATACGTTCCAACTGCATATCCCAAAACAGCCAAAAGAACTCCCACGGGTGCTAAAAACGGACTGAATGCTGCTGCAACAATTGGTGCTGAAGCGGCGCCTCCTATATTCGCTTGGCTACCTACTGCGACATAGAAGAACGGTGCTTTAATGATTTTGGCTACAATGATCATCACAATGATATGTGTGGTAATCCAAATGATACCAACCAAGAATAGTAAAGGATTGTCAAATATGGCTCCTAGATTCATATGTGTTCCTATTGTTGCTACTAATATGTATAAAAATACCGTTCCTACTTTTGAAGCACCGTAGCTTTCGATTTTTCTTGCTTTAGTAAATGATAAAGCGACACCTACTGTTGTAGTTATGATTACCAACCAGAAGAACTCATTAGTGAAAGAGTATTTTTCTAATTCAGGATAATTATTTTTGAAAAAGGGCGCAAGAATGTCAGCTAAAAAATGCCCTAGACCAGTAATTCCAAATGCAACCATTAATACAACCATAAGATTGTTAGTGGTAAGTGGTTGTCTTTTTCCAGCTTGTTCTTCTTCTAATTGATTCTCTAATGCTATAATTTGGCTATTATCAGCCTTTAACCATTTGTCGATTTTGACTTTCTTTTGCGCTCCGTAAAGTAGGAACCCCATCCATAAATTGGCCACGAGGACATCTACAGCAATCATTTGTGCAAACATAGTTTTACTGGCGCCAAAGACTTCCAGCATTGCCGTTTGATTTGCGCCTCCGCCAATCCAACTTCCAGCGATTGTTGATAAACCTTTCCAAACTTCTTCTCCATTAGATAATGCTACCTCAGGAAAAAAACTACCTACGATATAAAGCGCTAAAGGACCACCAATTATAATTCCGAATGTTCCTGCTAAAAACATAATTACCGCTTTACTACCTAATCTTTTTAGGGCTACAAAATTAATACTCAATGTAAGTAGCACTAAACTTGCAGGTAATAAATAACGAGAGGCAATGGTATATAGACTTGAAGTTTCGCCAGAAATAATATTAAAGGTGTTTAAAAGTGCTGGGATAAAATAACATAATAAAACCGAAGGAACGATACTGTAGAATTTTTTAAAGAAAGCTTTTTCACTTGATGAAGTGATGAATATCAAACCTAGTATTGTAATTAGTATTCCTAATACAACGGCATCGTTAGTTATTAAGGGGGTTGGTTGTTCTATCATAGTTGGTTTAAAATTTAAAATTAATGGAAAGATAAAAAAGTAGTTATAATTATCAAGGGTATTAAAGAATATTATTTAAGTATCATATTTTGTCTTTCTTTTCTAAGAGGTTCGCTTTGTCATTAGTTTCATTAAAAATTTGCATTAACTCATATACAGTGGGAATTTGAGTGTGAAAACGGGTCAGTATATCATCAGAAATATTTGCTCTACTAAAGGGAACCATTTTTACATATTCTTGAATTTCTCCGGCATTTCTTCCGTATTTATAGTCGTACGGGAATCGTCCTTCGTTATCAATTTTAGTATTGGTATTTTCTTTATTGGCTACACTGATGTAAAACTCCGTTTGCTTTATATTTCCATTTGGATTGAAAAGTGATTTCTGATTTAAGTAGTCATACAATTCTTTGGCCGTGTTAACTGCAGGGTCAACAAGTTGAATGTTTTCAACCATATATTTTCGATACAAATATTCACCGTCTTTGCCTTTATAATCGTACAGTTCATTCAATACCGCATTTATTTCATTGGTTAAATAAGGGTAATGTGTACATCCTAGAATGATTGATTTTAATTGATTCGTGGTTTTTGATTTTCTAATGTTTTCTAAAAGTGTTACCACATGGAAGCGAACATAGTTTTCAGAATCATTAATTTGTAAAATGGAACAGTCGTTGGCATTTTTAGTATCACAAAGCATTTTGCTATTATCAAAATCGAAATTGTAAATGTCAAATAAGGTTTTGTCGATTTTTAGATCACCATCTAAGCTGGGGCCTTTATAATCATGCCTTGGCTTTTTAAGGTTTTTATTAAAATAGTTTGCATCCTCATCAACAGCTTCAGCAATACCAACACCTCCTTGTGAAAACACTTCAATGTTTCCAGTATACCCTAATTGGTCTTTGAATTGTAAAATAGTGTTTTGATATCCCTTTGAAGATACCGTACCAGCAGTAGCTAAAACACCTATAATACCATTTTCCTCCTTAGTGATCGTTTCAAGTACGCCACGTACACCAGCATCAATAACACCGATGACTTTTATGTCTGAATTTGTCTTTTTAATGAATTCTTCAATATGCTCTTTTCCATAGGCCGTTGCTGTATTACAAGCAATCACGATGACTTTTACTGGTTTTTTATCGGTATTTACAGAACTATCATTATAATCAGAATAATATTTATTACTCATTAAAAACTGAGCATCTTTGATAATGTGTTCTTTTAGTAAATCTTCTTTATTTACTGCAGCGTAATTTCCATAAGGCATATTAGCCTGATCTGCTAAATAAATAAAATTTTCTGTATTAAAATCCAATATGCCATCGCTACCTGATTGGTGAGAGCTGTTTTGATTTTGATCATAATCTACAATCGCTTTTAAAACAGTTAAACCGCCAATCCCAGAGTCAAAAACTCCTATGGGAAGACTTGTGTCATTAGAAGGATAGGTAGGGAAGTCAATATGATAAAAACTCTCTTTGTCATTAAGAATAGTGTTAACAATATCCCCTTTAACCGGTACATTTTTAGATGTTCCTTGTAATGTTGAATTATGTCCACAGCTTGCAACTATGGAAAGTGCAAGGAAGGAAAGAATTAGCTTTGGTTTTTTCATAGTTTTTATTTTTTTAAAACTTTTCCGTTTAAAAGTTTTGTTGCTTTTCCTTTTTCGACTGCTATTTTTCCATTTATGATACTGTATTCTAAACCTTCTGCTAATTGAAAAGCATCTGAATAATCAGCTCTATCTTTAAATGTTTCTGGATTAAAAATAATAACATCGGCGAAATAGCCTTCTTTTAAGGCACCTCTATTTGGGATTTTTAGAATATCAGCTGTTTTGGAAGTGCTTCCATTTATAAATTGAGCTATTCCAATTACCTTTTGATCTTTTATGTATGTATTGTATTTTTTAGGAAATGTTCCATATTTTCTTGGGTGTCCAGATCCTCCATCTGACCCAGTAACCACCCAGTCTTGCTTCATAAAAGTCGCGATGTCTTTAGAATTCATATTAAATGACGCTACTTTTGGAGAAGATTTTCTGAGTATTTCATAAACGGCTTCTTCTGGAGAGACAGCAAAAATTTTAGAAATTTCTAATAGATTTTTTCCAACAATTGTAGTGTCTGAAGAAGCGACAATTAATAATTTATCTGGTCCACCTCTACGGCTAATATTCGTTTTTGTTTCGTCTAGAATACGTTGTTTTAATAATGGGTTAGCATAACGAATAAACACAGAGTCTATACCGCCGCTTTCTACCCATCTTGGTACTGTTGCCGCTTTCAAACTAGTTGCTGATGCGTCATAAGGATATTGATTTGCTGTAACGTCAATGCCCTGCTTTCGAGCAGCATTAATGATATTGACAATAGAATCGCTTTGATACCAGGCATCAAGTCCGAGGCATTTAATATGTGATATGTGAATAGGTAATTTTGCCTGTCGGCCCACTTCAATAGCTTCTTCAATAGATGGAATTAATCCAATTGAATAGGAACTTTCATCTCTTAAATGAGTGTCATAAATTCCATTATTTGCAGCAGCAGTTTTTGCTAGAGAAATAACTTCAGATGTGGTTGCGTAACTTCCAGGGGAATAAAAAAGTCCAGTAGATAAACCAAATGCACCTGAGTTCATTTCCTGTTGAACAAGTGCTTGCATTTTTATAATTTCTTCAGAACTCGCCTCTCTATCGCTATTGCCAATAACTTGGTCGCGAATCGTACCATGCCCCACTAATAGAACAGCATTAGTACCAATGCCATTTTGCTCATATAATTTGTTGTATTTGGAAACAGGATAAAAACTAGAACCGTCATTACCTACAACCACAGTGGTAACTCCTTGAAGTAAAAAAGGTTTATTTTGGGACGTTTCGAGATCATTTAAATCTCTATCGGCATGTGTATGCGGATCTATAAAACCGGGTGAAACGATTAATCCTCGTGCATCAATAATTTTGGAAGCAGTAATAGCGATTTTTTTTTCATCACCTACAAAAACAATTTGATCTCCTTTTATCGCAATGGATACTTGACTAGCTACAGTGTCAATTCCGTTATAGACAGTTCCGTTTTGAATAAGAATATCTACATTCATTTCACTTTTAAGCGGTTTGCAACCAAGAAAAATTAAGGTCGAAACTATAAATATCAGATTTATTTTTTTCATGGAATTCGGTTTTTAGTTGTGCTACAGCTTTTTTAAAAACAATTTGTAACGATTTCTATATTTTAGATTTAAGCATAGTAATCCTGATCAACAAGAAATTGATGGCAATTGAATAGTGTGCCATTCCTTTATGTTGGATATTATAACCGATAAAATTTTGGTAAGAAAAAGACCGTTCTATTCTTGAAGAGTTAGCTTCTTTTTTAAAAGATAAATTAGGATTTATTAGCGGTTTGAATGATTGAAATAAGCAAGTTGAGCATTTCAGTTTTATCTGATGCTCCAATCTTCTCATAGTCTTTTTGAAGTGCTTTCAAGTCGGTTACATCCCAATCGATGTTCTTATTGTCTTGGTACCACTGCGGAATCATTTTTAAAGTTAATTCACAAGCAGAATTTTTGAACAACTCGCTTGCTTTTACTTTTGGGAACACTAATGATTCTCCATTTAAATAACCATTGACAGCCTTTCTAATTTCTTTTAAATAAGCTGAATTGTGGGTGTTGTTCAAAATAATAACCAGATCTTTTGTTACTAATGAGCGACGAATATAAGTCAGGTTTCCAGCCCAACTTCCGGTATGATATACCGTTTTTCCTTTTACACTATCGTTGATAATATGCCATCCATAACCATAGTCAGAAGAATCTTTTGTGGGTGGATGTACAGTAAAAGCCAGCTCCTTTAAAGCTTTATTGAAAATAGAATCGTCATGAAGGAATTCATCCCATTTAATCAAATCATCAATATTCGATGAAAGACGTCCTGAGCCAAGACGACCGCTTAAGAAACGGTAATAGGCATTGTTAGCTAAGGTTTCTGGAATTACATTTTTGCATTCTGTTAAGCTGAACATATAACCAGGAGCATAATTCTTTTTCTCCCAAATGCTGTCTCTTCCAAGGAAGAAGCTACTGTTCATTTGCATCGGTTTAAAAACTTTTTTGGATAAATAGTGTTCTAAAGTAGTTCCGCTAGCAGCATTTACAATTTCGGCTAAGAGGATGTATCCCGTATTTGAATAATTGTATTTCTCGCCTGCAACAGTTAAAATTGCGGGTTTTTGAGTCTTGAAATACTGTAGAATATCTTTATTATAGGCAATTATAGTAGGATCCCAGTTTTTTCTAAAATACGGCTCATAATCTGGTAGTCCAGCAGTATGTGATAGCAATTGCGAAATAGTTATGTCTTTATAGGGAAAATCATCACCCAAATAAGTGGTCGCAAGATCGGTCACTTTTAGCTTGTTTTCCTGCTGTAGCAAAAGTATCGCTGCAGCGGTAAACTGTTTTGAAACCGAAGCAATCTCTTGTGAGGTTGTGGTTAAAAAAGGAGTTTGTTTTTCTAGATTCGCAATTCCGTATGCTTTTTTAAAGATTAATTTGCCTTTTCGTTTTACAGCGACTGCTCCGTTGAACATTTTTGCCTCATATAAGTTAGAGAAATAGCTATCCAAAGTATCATTTTGTACTTCAGTTGCCGTTTTTACGCTCGTCTTTTTTTGTGCCGTACAATTGCTAAGAGAAAAGGATAAAAATAAAATGAGTACCGATTGATATTTTTTATACATACGTTTCTATATTGTCCCAGTTGGGATTAATTAATCCAATTCCGTGATTATCATTTAGGTGAATGCAACCATTTATTAATTCGTGCCCTTGATAAGGATCATTGGTAACACCCAAATTTCCATCCAAGTCAATCCAATCTGCCATCGCTCCTAAATGCGCAGCGGCAGCAATAGCACAAGAAGTTTCAGACATACAACCCAGCATTATTTTTAGATTCAATGATTGGGCTAAATTAGCCATAGCAAAAGCTTCATGCAATCCAGTGGACTTCATTAATTTGATGTTGATTCCGTGGTAAAAATTACTGGCCATTTTCACATCCTCTAAACGTTGTATTCCTTCATCACCTATCAAAGGCAAAGTACTTCGAGATACGAGCCATTCCATGTCGGCAAAGGCTTTTTTAGGCATTGGCTGTTCGATAAAAACAACATTTTCCTCCTTTAACCAAGCAATTTTATCAAGTGCTTCTTCTTTGTTTGTCCAACCTTGATTGGCATCTATAAATAAGGGTTTGTCAGAGACATTTCGAACTGCTTTTATGATTTCAGCATCGTTATCGCCACCAAGTTTAATTTTTAGATAATGAAAATTAGCAGCCTCTTCAACTCTTTTTTCGATAATTTCAGCACTGTCTATACCAATAGTTTTACTGGTTTTGAGTTCTTTTTTTTCTAAATTGAAATACTGATACAACGGCACCTTCATCATTTTTCCTAAAAGATCATGTAGCGCAATATCAATTGCAGCTTTTGCAGCAGTGTTTCCTGGAGCATGCTTGTCTAAGTGCTTTATTATTGTTGCAAATTCTAAAGGCGATGTGAATTTAGTAAAGTCAAACGATTTTATAAAAGCTTGAGCCGTTTCAACTGTTTCTCCGTATAAGGGAGGCATTGAAGCCTCCCCATATCCTACAAAACTTTCGTATTTTAGCTTTACTAGAAGAACAGGAGTGTTAGTACGTGCTCCACCAGCAATTCTAAATACATGTTTTTTATTCAATAAATACGGTTTAATTTCTATAGAAATCATTTAGTATCCTGTGTTTTGAGGTTTGATATTCGGATTTGAATTTAATTCCTTCAAAGGTATCGGTAAGATAAATTTATCACTAGGATAGCTTACCGTGATGCTTTTTTCTGATTGAATAATTTTCACATCTTTTTTATTTCTGTTTAAATCAAATAAACGATGTCCTTCAAAAGCAAGTTCCTTTCTTCTTTCCTCAAGAATTCGGTTTAATAAAGCAGCTCCTGTTTCAGTTGCATTAGCAGCAGCAGGGTTTGCTCTTTTTAAAATGACATTTAAATCATTTTGTGCCAATGTGTTTTCACCTTCTTTGGCGTAAGCTTCAGCTCTAATTAAATACTGCTCCGCTAAACGTAAGATTTTAATATTGTCATCGCTCAATGTTCCTTTTGGAAATTTATTTACAAAAAGTGCCACTTTCTCTGCACTAGGTTTTGCTCCAGTTGTGATAGCTGTTCTTCTTGCATCTTGAGCATCATAAAGACCATAAAGCTCAGTAGGTACTAAAGCATCTGCGTATCCTGTAACATTAAAGAAGTGACCTAAACTATTACTTCCTTCATTATCTGCAATTGTATTTACAACTTCAAATAAGGTTTCGTTATTTAGTTCTGTACTCCATAGCGTAGCATAATCTTTATTAGCAATTAAACTATAACCTCCTGTTGCAATAACTTCAGAGCTGTATTTAATAGCATTGATTTTATCATCTTGGTACAATGCCACTCTTGCCAATAAACCTTTTGCCGCTCCAATAGAAAAGCTCCCTTTTCCTTTTTGAGTTTGCATTAAGCCTAAAGCAGTCGTTAGATCATTGGTAATTTGAGTATACACTTCTTTTACCGTATTTCTTTTTGGTGAAGTTTGTACAATATTAACTTCTGTGATTACGGGTACACCTATATGGCTTGCATCTGCAGTGAAATTATAAGGTTGTGCAAACATTCTAACAAGATCAAAATGTGCCAATGCTCTAAGCGTATATGCTTCTCCAATTAATTGATTGATAGAATTTTGTTGCGCAGCGGTTGTACCTTGCAATGTTTTTCCGCCTTCAATAGCACGAGTTGCATTAACGATTACCTGATATCCTTTTTCCCATAAACCCTCAGCTTCACCATTTCTTTCTGAAACTACGAAAGTTTCATATTCTAAATAACGACCAGTATTTCTTGAACTTAGGTAAAGATTATCAGCCATTAATTCAGGAATAATGTACATGGTTCTACCATAGTAATCATTGCTTTGTAATTTGCTATACGCACCATTTAGCGCAGTTTGTAAAGTGACAATATCCACAACGGCGCTTTCAGCAGCGACACTTTGTTCTGGATTGATGTCTAAAAAAGATTCGCTGCATGAGGCTGTAAGCATCGTGACAGCTAGAATTGCTATATATTTATATTTTAAGATCATTTGTTTTTGTTTTTAGAATGAAAAATCAACTCCCATTAAAAATTGTTTCGAAATTGGGATTCTTAAGTTAGCGGATCCGTTGATTCCAACTTCTGGATCCATTTCTAGTCCTTTGTCTTTTACCCAAGTCAATACATTAGTCCCTTTTACATAAAACCTTGCATTGCTAATTTTTAACTTGTCAGTTAAAGTACTTGGCAAATGGTATGCTAAAGTGATGTCTCTAAGTCTAATATAAGTTCCGTCATATAAGAAACGAGTAGAGTGTTGATTAGCCAATCCTGATTGTGTATTACCCCAAACTACTTTTGGAACATTTGTAATATCACCTGGTTGTTGCCATCTGTTTTCATAGATTTTACGCGTTAGGTTTCCTCTATCATTTAATTTAGCACTACCATCACTTGCTACATATCTACCCCAAGTATCATATACTTTATTTCCATCATTCATGAAAAGCATAAACGAAAGACTTACATTTTTGTAACTGAAAGTATTGGTGAAACCAGAATAGAATTTAGGCAAAGCACTTCCTTGTTTGTAAGGGTCTGCTTTACTGTAATCGCTAGTCGTTGCTGTTTTTGTTCCGTCAGTATACCAAAGTGCATTTCCGTTTTGAGAATCAACACCTGCGTATCCTGGCATGTAAAACCTATAGAAATCGTTCCCTACTTCTCTGATATAATTGTCTTCAATAATAGGTTCGTCGTTCTGTAATTTTATTATTTCATTAGAGTTTGTGGTAATATTGAAATCTGATTTCCATGAAAAACCATCAGGATTATCAAATATAGCAGCAGATAAAGCAAATTCGATTCCGCTGTTTTTCATTTCACCTACATTGTCTAAATAACTCGTGATTCCGTTGGTAGCTGAAATTGGTACTTGGAATAATAAGTCTGTTGTTGTTCTAGTATAATATTCAAAAGTTCCAGATAATCTATTGAATAATCCAAAATCCAAACCAATATTAAAAGGCTTGTTTTTTTCCCATGTTAACGATGGATTTGATTGTTGACTATAAGAATATCCAGGGCTACTATTGTAGTCATCTCCTGTGCTATACAATCCTCTTGAAGCAAAATCACCAATTTCTTGGTTACCATTAATACCGTAACTAGATCTTAGTTTTAATTTATTTACGAAAGTTACATTTTCCATAAATGATTCTTTCTCAATATTCCAACCTGCTCCTACAGAACCAAAATTAGCATATCGTACATCAGAACCAAATCTTGAAGAACCGTCTCTTCTTCCAGTTACATTCAAGAAATATTTATTATTTAAAGCATAGTTTACATTAAAAAATAAAGAAGCAAGTGATGAAGAGGTTTTAGAACTTGATGCATCTCGATATACCGAAGCATTATCAAGAGAAGTTAATCCTGGCGCACCATAATTACTTGCATAAGCAAAAACAGAACTACTAGTGATTTTTTGCGCCTCTTGACCAAATAAAAATTTAAGGTTATTTGAATCATTCAAGTCAAGGCTGTATTTTAATAAGTTGGTTACATTCCAGTTTAGTACAATATTGTCCGAAACTCTACCGCGTCCACCATCGTTTCTACCTTCTCCAAAATAAGGATTGTCATACTGAAATTCGTCAGCTAAATTGAAATCAACATTACCTTTTGTTTCAAAAGTTAAATTCTTGTTGAAGTCATAGTTCAATCCTAGATTCCCTAAGATTCCGTATAATTTAGATTTTCTAATGTTTTCCTCTACGATTCCTACTGGATTGTAAGTCAAGAGAATGCTAGTGTTGTATGATCCGTCAGCATTATAAACAGGTTGCCAAGGCACCTCTCTAGCCATTGCTCTAACAGGGTTGTTCGCATTACCTGCTTCATCGATTGTATTTAGAATTTGATTGCTTGCTGCAACTCCAAAATTCATAGATAATTTATCAGTTGCCTTATGGTTTACATTAACCTTAGCATTAAATTTTTTGTAGTCAACACCTATAATTACAGCTTGTTGTTCATAAATTCCTAGAGAAGAATAGAAAGTAGTTTTGTCGCTACCACCGCTTGCGCTAAAACCATATTGTCTGTATTCTCCAGTTCTACCTATTACATCTTGCCAGTCTGTATTTACATTTTCGTCAACGTTGTCATAAATGTATTTTTGAGCAACTTCTGGGCTTTCGCCAATGTTTATGCGACTTTCGATTAGTAATTCTAAACTCTCAGGAGTAGTTAATAATTTATTTCTATCTGGAATAATCATATCACTGATTCCGTACTGACTGCTAAAATCAAATTTAGTTTTTCCGGATTTTCCTCTTTTGGTAGTAATAAGAACGACTCCATTTGCTCCTCTAGAACCATAAATAGAAGTTGCCGAAGCATCTTTTAAAACAGTAATTGTTTCAATATCTTTTGGATTGATTCCGGCAATTGTATTAGAGCTGGTTGCAATAGTAGATATGTTTCCTGAAACTACAGGAATTCCATCAACAACATACAAAGGATCAGAATTAGCATTTATAGAACCCACACCTCTAATGCGAATACTTTGTGCATAACCCGGTTGACCACTAGTAGAAGACATTTGTACCCCAGCTACATTTCCCTGTAAGCTTTCTTGGAAAGAAGCAGCGGGAGTTTCTTTCACTTTAGAAACATCAACATTTACGGCAGCTCCAGTAAATGAACTTTTGCTTTGCTTGTCATACGCGACAACGATTACTTCATTTAATGCGCTAATATCAGGAACCATAGTTACCTTAAAATTAGTGGCTTGCTTAGTTACTTTTCTAGTTTCTGTTTTTAGACCCATATAGCTAATTTCTACGATATCATCATAGTTAGCTTTCAAAGTAAAATGTCCATCAAGATCAGTAAGTGTTCCTACTGTCGTGTTTTTGATGCTCACATTGATACCCACAAGAGGAATACCAGCTTCATCAACAACAGTCCCTTTTATTTCAATTTTTTCTTGCTGAAAAGAATTGTTTTCAGAGAATGTTTCTTCAGTTTTTACTTCGGTTTTTAGTAATGGTGAAGTAGAACCTTTATAAAGAATGACTTTATTGTTCAGAATCTCATAAGATATTCCTGTACCTTTTAAGGCCTTATCAAGTATGTGATTAATTTTATCAGATGATGCGTTGACACTGATAACCGTATTTTCATCTACTAAGTTATTATTGTAGAAAAAAGTATACTCGGACTGATCTTCAATCTTAGAAATGACTTCTTTTAGAGCCACTTTTTTATATTCAATAGCTATTTTCTGGCCATAAGTAGGCAAACTACTTGCGGAGATTTTGACAATAGTAAGTGCAAGTAGTATCGAATATATTTTCATTATTCTAATAAATTTATCTATAGAAGAGGGTCTTCTTCTTGTAGAATTCTTTTTAATTCGGTTTTTTTTCATAATTTTAACTTGGTTTTTTGTTAGTACTTGTTTAGAAACGGTAATCAGCTATAAAGCCTTTATAAATAAAGGGAGTGTTGACGCACTCTCTTTTTTTTATTTTGAATTAATCAAAAGCGTATTGGTGGTATTATTGAAACTGCAATTTAGATTTGATGAAACTTTCAATATTTTTATAATGTCCTCAATGGTATTATTTCTGTCAATTTCCCCTGAAAAAGCGTAGTCTTTAAAACTATTTGAAGCAATAATTACTTTCACCCCATACCAGCGTTCGATATTCAAGGCAAACTCAGCTAGAGGAGTTTTGTCAAAAATCAATTTACCTGATTTCCATGATGTGATGTTTTCAGTGCTAACTTCAGCTACTGAAAGTTGTTTCTCCTTTTTAGAAAAAGTAGCTTTCTGTTTTGGCCTTAATGTCAATAGAGGAGTAATCTCTTTTTGATCATACAGCTCCACTTTTCCAGTAACAAGTGTTGTCTCTACGTTCTTTTCAGAAGAATACGATTTGACATTAAAGGTTGTTCCCAGCACTTTTACTTTAATTCCAGAAGCTGTTTCTACTATAAAAGGTTTGTTTTTGTTTTTTACAACATCAAAAAAAGCTTCGCCATAAAGGCTAATTCTTCTTTCAGTATTGTTGTATTTATCGCTGACAACGATTTTACTTTCGGCGTTAAGCCAAACGATAGTTCCGTCAGCAAGTGTGATTTGTTTTTGTTCTTTTGCAGAAGCTGCATAGGACGTAAATTGTGTAGGGTTTGAATTGTCTAAACTATCGGAGTAAAAGAAATAAGTAGTTAGTAACAATGGAATCATAATTACCGATGCTATTCTTAAGAATAAACGACGGTTGTTTTTTGACTTTTTATTTAAAAAAGCATCAAATTGTTTTTCTGGATTTATATTTTCAAGATTGTCATCTATAGTAGCGAGAAGGTGTTCCGCTTTTATTTTGCTAAAAAAAGCTTGGTTTTCTGATGAAGCATTGATCCAAGAAATTACTTCTTGGTCAAATTCAGAATTCCCTTTTTTAGTTATAAATTGTATTAAATCAGATTCTTTCATGTGGGCATTTTATATTAAAACGATTTAATAATAAAATACCCCTACGTCAATCTTAATTTTTTTTGAAAAAAAGTTTTTATAGAAAAAGTGCAGTGTATTCCTTAAGTTCCATTCGTAAGAATTTAAGGGCTTTTGTAAGTTGGTTTTCAACTGTTTTGGTTGAAATATTAAGTTCTTCGGCAATCTCTTTGTGTTTTAATCCTTGAAATCTACTTTTTATAAAGATTCGTTTGCAAGCCTCTGGAAGCTTATCAACTGATTTATTGATTTTTTCAAGTAGTTCATTTTCAATATACAGTGTGCTTTCCTCATCTAATAAAGCGATGTGATTGATGCTTTTTCTTTCAGAGTCACAAAAATCTTTGTAATTAGCACGAACTTTTTGATGCTTGAAGTAATCTAAACAAGCATTTTTAACCATTTTGAATAAATAGGAATGCAAGTTTAAGTCGAGTTCTAGTTTCGCTCTTTTCTTCCAAAGTTTGAAATATATGTTTTGAACTATTTCTTTAGCCTCCTCTTCATCTTCAATATAACTATTGGCAAAATGAAATAATTTTTGGAAATACAATTGGTACAGCGTTTCAAAGGCGGCGTTTTCGCCTTCCTTCAATTGATGAATAAAAAAAGAGGTATTTATAGTGTCTTTATTCAACGAGCTATTTTTTATGAGGATTTAATGGTATTCTTTGCGAATATCACAAAAAAAAGTTAAAGACCAAAATTTTTTATCGATTTTAAATTTTGATTTTAAAATAGTTAAGATGGCCAAATTTGATTAAAATAAAGGGCGATAATTGTAAAAGCTAATGTACTTCAGTTAAAACAAAGCTTCCTTGTATTGCCATACTAGGCTAATAAATAATCCCAAAAAAAGTAGGCAAACTAAAAATTGTATAAACGTAGAGGCTAAAAATCCTATAAAAGATCCGGAAGCTGCTTTTAATGCCCGACCATGATTTTTAGAACCAAAAAAGAGTTCTCCTAAAAAAGCACCTAGAAAAGGACCTATTAAAAAGCCAAAAGGAATAGGGGAAAGAATACCAATGATTAAACCAATGTTGGTTCCCCAGATTCCGTATTTAGTTCCTCCAAAATGCTTTGTTCCACGTGCAGGTATTGTATAATCAAGAACAGAAATTACAACTGTGATTAATAATGTAATCCCTAAAATCCAATAATTTGCAGGAACTGCTGTTGTAAAATAAAGCAAAACTATTCCTAGCCAACTTATTCCTAGGCCTGGTAAAACAGGTAAAAAACAGCCTAGAATACCTATAAGCATACAAATGAAACCAATGATTAAAAGTAATGCGTCCATAAATTTATTTTCAGTAATTTTGAAAAATATAAAAGTACCATTATTCATCAAGGTGAATAGTGAAAAAAGGCAGCTTTTTTTTGAAAGCTACTAATATTAGGAACTTTCGAAAGAATGTCAAAAATAATAATTGTATTTTTATACACTATACGTCCAATTCAAAAAACAGACATTGAAGCAATATTACTTTTTTTTAGTATTCTTACTTTTTAATTCCTGCCAATACTTCGAAAAGCAAGTCCCTTCACAAAAGGAATTGTTACAAAAGGAGTTGAAAGCAATCAATTGGAAGGAAGTTGACGAATACCCATCTTTTGTGGATTGCGATAAAGTGGAAGACAAAACAGCGCGTCAGCACTGCTTTTTTCAGTATTTAACTGAACTAATACAAGATAAATTGAGCAGTGATACACTTTCGGTACTCTATCCCGAATTAGATACTATCGAAGTGAAAGTTACCGTTTATCCAAATGCGAAGATGAAATTTGAACCTCAATTTCCAAAGGATTCAGTCGCTTATGATACTATTAAAATTGACAGTATTTTGACCGCAAGGTTGGTTAATTTTCCAAAGGTGAATCCTGCAATTAAAAGAGGAATTCCGGTAAAAACACAATTTATACTTCCTGTAATCCTTAAAGTTGAGTAAATAATGCCATTTACTTTTTCACATCCCGCGATTCTATTACCATTTTTAAAAAACAAGAAATTGTCAGCTACCGCTTTGATAGTGGGTTCGATGTCTCCTGACTTTGAGTATTTTTTTCGAATGAGAATGCAGAGTGAAATTAGCCATACCTTTATGGGAATATTTCTAATTGATTTTCCATTAGGCTTTATAGTGATGTTCGCTTTTCATGAAATTATAAAAAAGCCTTTGATAGAAAATGCGCCACTTTTTTTTCAAAAAAGATTGTGGGTTTTAAAAAAATCAAATTGGATTGATTACTTCAAAAATAATTTGATCCTAGTTTTAGTTTCCTTTTTTTTAGGGGCTGTTTCTCATATTTTATGGGACTCCATGACACATTGGGACGGCTATTTAGTGCAGCGAATTTCCTTTTTTAATGTCGAATTTCTTTCAATTCCAGTTTATAAAATAGCACAACATTTAAGTTCGATAGTTGGATTAATATACATTTCATGGTATATCTATACTCTTCATGCTGACAGTAAAGAGCTGAGATTAATTAATTTTAATTATTGGTATTTGACTTTTCTCTTTGCGGTTTTTGCGATCGCTTTGCGGTTCTATTTTGGAACGGAACTTAATAAGATAGGCAACGCGATAGTTAGTGTTATTTCGCCAATGATTTTCTCTTTGACATTGGTGGGGTTCTTTTTTAGGTCTAATAAAACTATTTAGAAAACTGCCGTCCTTTCCATTCGTATTTACCAAACAAAGAATAGAAAGCTACGCAAACGCTGAAAAAAGGATAGAGTAGGCTTCCTAAAATGAGGTGGTGGCTTTTTTGTCCAAGAAAAGTATTGGTTTTAAATATCAAAACAGCATCGACTGCAAATTTGAGCAGGGATAAAATGATTACAAATTCAATTGGTATCAGCCCAAATATCCAGAACCCGACAGCCAATATCCAGCATAAGTTTCCCATTAAAACAACAACGCCCAAAAATTTCCCAAAACTACTTTGATAAGAAGTCGTTTTGGAAGCCCAACGCACCCTTTGATAAAACAATGATTTCCAGTCATTCAGTGGTTTGGTAGTAACGATGTTGTTTTTAGATTTTAAATAGTGGACTTGCTCAGGGAATTTTGCAATAGCTTTCTGCAATAAAAAGACATCATCACCGCTGGCAATTTTATCGTTGCCGTTAAAGCCGTTCAGCTGTTGAAAAATGGTTTTGGTATAGGCCAAGTTGGCGCCATTGCATATAAATCCTTTTTCTATTCCAAAACTACCGATGGTTGCCCCTTGCAGGCTCGCCAAGTCCAGTTGCTGGAATTGATGTAGGAACGAATTACTGCAATCATAGGATACCGCTCCAGCAATCATCGTAACTTCATGACTCTGGATGTAATTATCCAATGTCAATAACCAATTGGCATTGACCACGCAATCTGCGTCTGTGGTGATAATCCAATCCGTATTTACAACGTTCATAGCGGATACAATCGCATCTTTTTTTGGTGAGTTTGAAACCCGAATATTATTTAGGACCGAAACTTTAAACTTTAAACTTTGAACTTTAAATTTTGTTTCGGATTCATCATCAACCAGAATCACTTCAAATAAGTCTGTAGGGTAATTTAGTTTCGAGAAACTATCCAATAAAACAGCTAGGTTTTCGGCTTCGTTTCTGAAAGGGACGATAATTGTAAATTTGGTTTTAGGTTCCAAATCGATTGTGTCAAAAGTTGTGATTTTTGTAAACCCATAGATTAAACCTGCAATAGCTATGACGTAAATGAATAGAGTTAAAAATAAAATAATTGTAATCATAATTATTTTATTAGTTTATGCCTCCCTCTCTTTTGGAGAGGGCTGGGTAGAGGATTTAAAAATCAGCACATAATAACTTCCTATAACTACGGGTAGCACAACATTTAAAAACCACATTAGTGTTGATACAAAAATGACAATCCATTCGTTTACGCCCAAAATGCCAAAGAAAAATATAGCGACACTACCTTTTACAGCAAAGTCCAAAAACTGAAAAGTGGGCAATGATGATGCCAAAAAGTAAACACTAGTCACGGCTGACATCAGTGTTAAGTAAGGCAAATCGACATCAAAAGCGAGAAATAAAAAATAATATTGATGCGAAAAAACGATATAACGACAAATTCCTAAAAGGATGTTTTTTTGATGAATACGTTTAGGGACTTCATTAATTTTGTGAATCAATTTTTCGATTGAATATCCTTTGATTGCAATTTTCTTTAACGAAAACAAGATAACGAAAGTCAAGATTAGTACTCCAAAAAGGATAACGACCGTTTTGGTGGTGATGACATCGTATTTAGCATTAAAATACAGCAAGCCAAATATTCCAATGATTACTGTTAGTACCATTTGGATTCCGTTGCAAATCAGGTTTAGGAAAACAACCTGTTTGGTTTCGTTCTTTTCATAATACAATGCTTTTCCGGCATATTCGCCTACACCGTTTGGAGTAAAAATCCCTGCGGTAAGTGCGGCCAAAACTTGTTTTGTGGCTTCAGATACAGAAATAGGTTTGATGTAGGAAGCTAAATTCTGCCATTTTAAAATTTCAAAATAGCGATTCAAAACACTCAGCAGTAAAATAAAACTTATTCCTAAAACCGACTGGTTTTTTTTAAATTTGGCCGTAAACTGAACCCAATCTAGCTTGTCATTATTTGCCAGCTGATTGTAAATAAAATAAAATGCGCCAGCGACAATCAAAACTTTGATTAGAAGTACGAGGAATTGTTTAGTTTTGTGAGGAATCGAAATCATGAGTGCAAAGAAAGGGAAAAGTATTGTGAAAATGCTATTTCACAAAGATTCACAGAGAAATTAGTAAGCAGCGCAAAGTTTATTGTTTGGTCGATTGGTAAATAGATTTTCGTGTTTCTCTGTGTTTCCTTATAGTATCTTTGTGTGATAAGTATATTTCGCAAAGATTCACAAAGAGACTTCAAAGTTTCTCTAAGGTTTAGATTTCTTTATGTATCTCTGAGCTTTCTTTGCGGGACTCTGTGTAACAAAAAAATCGCATCAAAATAATAATGGCAAACGAACGCATCATATTAGGAATTGACCCAGGAACTACCATAATGGGTTTTGGTTTGATACGTGTTATCAATAAAAAAATGGAATTTATTCAGTTGAACGAGTTGCAGTTGAATAAAATGGACGACCATTATATGAAACTAAAACGAATTTTTGAACGTACCATTGAATTGATAGATACGCATCATCCGGATGAAATTGCGATTGAAGCGCCTTTCTTTGGGAAAAACGTACAATCGATGTTGAAGTTGGGTCGTGCGCAAGGAGTTGCGATGGCTGCAGGACTTTCGAGAGATATTCCCATCACCGAATATGAACCTAAGAAAATAAAAATGGCTATTACTGGAAACGGAAATGCCAGCAAGGAACAGGTTGCTAAAATGCTACAGCAATTATTGGGACTAAAAGAACTACCTAAAAATCTGGATAGCACCGATGGACTTGCAGCTGCGGTTTGTCACTTTTTCAATTCAGGAAAAGTAGTTGGAACGAAAAGCTATACTGGCTGGGATGCTTTTGTAAAACAAAATGAAGAACGAGTTAAAAAATAGTGACTAGTATTCAGTATTCAGTTTTCAGAACTGACCACTGACCACTGATCACTGACCACTTAATATGTCAGGAATCTACATACACATACCATTCTGCAAGCAAGCTTGCCATTACTGCGATTTTCATTTTTCGACTTCAATGAAAAAGAAAGACGAGATGGTTTTGGCTTTGGTCAAAGAAATTAAAATGCGCAAAAGTGAATCTGAAAATGAGATCGTAGAAACGATTTATTTTGGAGGAGGAACGCCCAGCGTATTGACTTCTGAAGAAATAGATTTTTTGATTGCGGCAGTTTATGAAAATTATAGCGTTTCAGAAAATCCCGAAATTACACTCGAAGCCAATCCTGATGATTTATCGAGTGAAAGAATTCTGGAATTGTCGAAAAGTAAAATCAACAGACTGAGCATCGGAATACAGTCTTTTTTTGAAGATGATTTACGAATGATGAATCGCGCGCATAATTCAGAGGAAGCCCAGAAGTGTTTGCAAGAAGCGACCCGTTATTTTGATAATATTTCGATTGATTTGATTTATGGAGTTCCTGACTCGAGCCAGAATGGCGAACAGGCGCAGCAAATGAGCAACGAAAAATGGAAGCAGAATATCGAGAAAGCGTTGTCTTTCGGGATTCCGCATATTTCTAGTTATGCTTTGACGGTAGAGCCTAAAACAGCTTTGAAGAAATTAATTGATACCGGAAAAATAGCAGAGCCAAATGACGAAGTAGCGCAAGAACATTTTATGATTCTGGTGGATATGCTTGAGGCGAATGGTTTTATTCATTACGAGCTGTCTAATTTTGGTAAGGAAAACTATTTTTCCAAGAATAATTCGGCTTATTGGCTAGGAAAGAAATATATCGGAATTGGACCTTCGGCACACAGTTATGACGGGGTTTCTCGCTCTTGGAATATTGCTAACAATCCGTTATATATAAAATCTATAGATGCGGATAAACTGCCAAATGAGATTGAAATCCTTTCGGTATCGGATCGTTATAATGAATATATTATGACAGGATTGCGCACTATTTGGGGAGTTTCTTTAGATAGAATTGAATCAGAATTTGGTAAAACCTATTTGGATTATTTAATGAAACAAGCTCAGAAATACTTGAATGACGATTTACTTTCGATAGAAAATGCTATTTTAAAACCTACCAAAAAAGGAAAGTTTTTGACAGATGGAATTGCATCGGATTTATTTTACTTAAATTTGGAGTAAATGAATTAACCGCAAGGTTCGCAAAGGTTTACGCAAGGTTCGCAAAGTTTTTTTTTATGACTGAAAATGAATTATCAAAAATTGTTTTTGACTGCGCTCTCAAGGTTCATAAAGCACTTGGCCCTGGGTTACTAGAAAGTGCTTATGAAGAATGCTTATACTATGAGCTCAAGAAAACGGGTTTAAACGTAGTGAAACAAAAAGCATTGCCTTTGGTTTACGAGGATGTTCAATTAGATATTGGTTATAGACTTGATATTATTATTGAGGGAAAATTGATTTTGGAAATAAAATCGGTAGATACTTTAAATGATATTCATTTTGCTCAATTATTAACGTATCTCAAATTGACTAATTGCAAACTAGGTTTGTTGATTAATTTTAATGTCGTTTTGATAAAAGATGGCATGAAACGAATTGCAAATAATCTTTAATTAAACCCTAGCGAACTTTGCGCAAGCCTTTGCGCTCTTTGCGGTAAAATAAAACTATGATAGCAACAATAAATAATTTTCAAGTCGATTTGTCAAAACCTATTGACATTTCTATTCCATTATCTAATACAAATGAAAACCCAATAGCTTGGTATATTGATAAACCAGTAATTGAGCCCGTTAAGTTTGATGAATGGATAGGGAAAGTTTCGTCAGGAATGTCTTCTACTAATTTCAATAATATTCAATTCAACCCGCACGGTCACGGGACGCATACAGAATGCTTGGGCCATATTACCCATGATTTTTATAGTGTGAACCAAGCCTTGAAACAATTTTTCTTTGTTGCCGAATTAGTTTCGGTGGAATTGGACGATCAGGAAGGCGACTTTGTAATTACAAAGGCCGCGATAGAGAATGCTTTAAATGGCAAAAAACCTGAAGCAATTGTAATTAGAACATTGCCTAATGATGCCGACAAAGTTTCGAGGAAATATTCCCACACTGATCCACCTTTCCTAGCGGAAGAGGCTGCGTTATTTCTTCGCGAAAGTGGAATACAGCATTTGCTGATTGACCTGCCAAGTGTTGATAAAGAAAAAGATGAAGGAAAACTCTTGGCTCACAAAGCCTTTTGGAATGTGACCGATGTGAAAAATTTAAATGCAGATGCCAGATTAGATTGTACAATTACTGAAATGATTTTTGTTGCAGATGAAGTAAAAGATGGAAGTTATCTGTTGAATTTACAAATTGTCTCTTTTGAGAATGATGCTAGTCCAAGTAAGCCAGTTTTGTACTCTATTTTAGAGGTTAAATAATTAATTTATAATTCAATATTTATAATTTATAATTATTTTAAAATATGAATTTAGAAAGCTTTTATGAATATTGTTTGACTAAAAAAGGAGTGACGGAGCATTTTCCTTTTGATGAAGATACTTTGGTATTTAAAGTGGGCGGAAAAATGTTTGCTTTATCTTCCTTAAGTCAATGGGAAAAAGGTGAGCCTGCAGTTAATTTAAAATGTGATCCAGAACGCGCACAGGAATTGCGTTCGCAATATGATGACATAAAACCAGGTTGGCATATGAGCAAAATCCATTGGAATACAGTTGCCATAAATAAAGATATTCCAGATTCTCTCGTAAAAGAATTGATTGACCATTCCTATGAGTTGGTTCACAAAAGTTTAACTAAGAAAATACAGGAAGAGATCTTAAAAAAATAAAACCATTCGTCGACACTTTTACGCTATTCGACGATAGCAATATCAATATTATCGAAATTTAATCTTTTGATGTTGTAATCATAGTACTTTTAGTAGTCCGCGAATTATAAATAAAAACAAATGGCTAGATCACTGAATATATTATTAATTGAAGATGATGCAATTGAAGTTATGAAATTCAATAGGGTTTTAAGCTCGATGGAGTTAAAACACAAAATTATTGAAGCAAATAATGGTGAAGAAGCGTTAACTATATTAAAAGTTAAAGAAATCATACCTGATATCATAATATTGGATTTAAATATGCCAAAAATCAATGGAATTGAGTTTTTAGGGATATTAAAAGAAGATGATTATTTAAAATATATTCCATCAGTAATTTTAACAACATCTAATAATCGTGTTGATGTTATGGAATGCTACAGAATAGGTATTGCGGGGTATTTGGTAAAGCCACTTAAGTACGATGATTATGTAGATCGTATAAAAAAACTAATAGAATATTGGAGCTGTAACGAATTAATATCCCAATAATAAATGTACGGAATTGTAAATAAAGCAATAGAAGAGTTAGTTACGGCTAATTTTGGCGAGGAAAAATGGGAAGCTATTAGACTTAGAAGCGGAATAGATATTGATTTTTTTATAAGTAGTGAAGCGTATGATGACGATATTACTTTTAAGTTGGCAATCGCTGTTTCTGAAGAAATGGGAATGACATTAAGTGCCGTATTGATAGCATTTGGTGAATGGTGGGTCTTGAAAACAACTAAAGAAAAATATGGTGGTTTAATGGAAGCTGGCGGAAATGATTTGAGAGAATTTTTAATAAACTTACCACTCTTTCATAATCGCGTAATGCTAATTTACCCTAAATTAACTCCTCCTGAGTTTAAAGTGAGTGATATCACTGAAAATAGTATCAATCTACATTATTTGTCAAAAAGGGAAGGACTTCAGGATTTTGTTAGAGGTTTGATTCAAGGATTAGGAATAATGTATAATACCCCTGTGACTATTAATTTAATCCAAACTCGAGACGAAGGTAGCTCACATGAAATTTTTAATATAATCTGGTAAATAATAAGGATGAAAAATTCAGAGTTTAATTTTGATGAAGATAGCTTCAATAAGCTTTTCCCTTTTTACATTTTAATAGATTATGATTTAAAAATAAAGGGGTTTGGTAAAAGTTTAGCTAAGGCTTTACCTCTAATTAAGCTCAATGATGATTTTGCGGCATCTTTTAGGGTTAAAAGGCCCCATATTGAAAGTGACACTTTTGAAAATATAATTTCTATTTTTAATCAATTGGTTCTTATAGGAACAGCCTCTGAAGATATTGATTTAAGAGGCCAATTTCAGGAACATAATGGATCTATTTTATTTGTTGGTTCCCCCTGGTTTGTCTCAATGGACCAAGTGCGAGAAAAAAAATTAACACTACACGATTTTGCTTTCCACGACCCCTTATTAGATTTACTCCATGTGTTAAAGACACAAGAAATCACTACTCAGGAATTAAAAGAATTATTAATTAAGATTAATAATCAAAAGAAAGCATTAGACAGGGATCAAGAGGAATTGAATAGACTTTCACTTGTGGCTAGTGCTAATGAAAATGGTGTCGTTTTTACAAAACCTAGCGGTGAAATATTTTGGTGTAATGATGCCTATTTACAACTTACTGGTTATTCTAAAGAAGAGGTAATAGGTAAAACTCCTATTCTACTTGGTAAATGTGACGAAACAACTGAGGAAGAATTACTTAAAATGACTGTTCCGTTTTTAAATGGAGAGCCTTTTAATGTAGAGCACCTTCATCGTCGAAAAGACAATAAAAACTTTTGGGTTAGAACAAAAGGGCAGCCTATTTTAGACTCAGATGGGAAGGTCATACAATACTTTGCCATGATTGAAGATGTAACTGAAGATAAGAAGCACGAGGAAATACTACGAATCGAGAAAGAAAAATATAGCAATATTATTGCCAATATGAACCTTGGTTTGATTGAAGTTGATGAAGACGAAAGGATTGTTTTAGCAAATAATAGTTTTTGTAATTTTAGCGGATATAGCTTAGAGGAGTTAATTGGTAAAAATGCATCTAGTTTACTTCTCACAGAAGAAAGTAAGACAATCATAAAAGAAAAAAACGAACTCAGAGTTAAAGGAATTACAGATTCGTATGAAATCCAAGTAAAGAATAAAAAAGGAGAACTACGTCATTGGTTAATTAGCGGCGCTCCAAATTATGATATAAATGGTATAGTGACTGGTTCTATAGGTATTCATTTAGATATAACAGAACAGAAAGCTCAAGAAGAAAGTTTATACTTACTATCCTTAATTGCTGAAAAGAATATAAATGCGGTAATAATTTCAGATATTGAAGGAAAGATTGAATGGGTAAATTCAAGTTTTGAAAAAATGTCTGGATATTCTATAATGGAATCGGTCGGAAATAAACCGGGGCATTTATTGCAAGGGCAAGAAACAAATCCTGAAACTGTTGCATATTTAAGTGCTCAAATTAGGAAAGGTCAGCCTTTTGCTTGTGAAATTGTAAATTATTCCAAATCAGGGGATAAGTATTGGGTAAAAATTCAAGGGCAAGCTTTATATAATAAAAAAGGAGAAATAGTTCGGTATTTTGCTATTGAAGAAAATATTTCCAACAAGAAATTATTAGAAAATCAAAGAGAAGAATTAGTAGCGAGCTTAGCGAAAACAAATAAAGAACTCGAAGATTATGCGCAAATAGTTTCTCATGATTTAAAATCACCCTTACGTAGTATACATTCTTTAATTTCTTGGATTAAAGAGGATAATGACAAAGCCTTTAGTGATCAAACTTTGAAATATTTTTCAATGATGGAAAATAAAGTAGAGAAAATGGATCGTTTAATAGAAGGGATCTTAACGTATTCTAAAATTGACAAAGAGAATATAGCTGTAGAAAAGGTTAATACTCAATTAATCATTCAGAGTATAATTGAGATTATTCATATTCCAAAACACATTACAGTTACTATAAAAAATACGTTGCCAATAATTAATGCAGATCGCTATAGAATTCAACAGCTGTTTCAAAACATAATTGGGAATGCTGTAAATTATATAGAAAGAGAAGTTGGTTTAGTTGAAATTTCTTCAGAAGAGTTTGATACTTATTATGTTTTTGCTGTAAAAGATAATGGAGTTGGAATTGCAGAGAAAAACCACGAGAAAATATTTAATACTTTTCAATCCTATACCACAAGCGAGCATTCAACAGGTTTGGGTTTATCAATAGTTAAGAAAGTTATTGAAACCTATAAGGGTAAAATATGGATTGAAAGTGAAGAAGGAGTGGGAACTACCTTTTTTATAAAACTTAATAAATAAAGTATGAAAATTATTCAGGCCTCTAAAATTGGAAATCAAAACTGGAAGTATTTTCAAGAAAAAACAGAATTGAAAAATCCTTTGGTATTGGTTTTTGGGAATCGAATCTTACTTGAAAATGAAGAAGTCATAAAAAATATTCGCCAAGAATTTCCATATGAACATATTGTTTTTGGGTCAACAGCTGGGGAAATTTTATGTTGTAATGTAAATGACAACTCTATCTCTGTAACTGCAATTGAATTAGAAAAAAGTTCTTTTGTCGTAGAAAGAGAAAATGTGCTTGACTATGATAAAAATGCTAAAAAACTGGGGGAGGCACTTTATAATAAAATCCCAAAAGAAAATTTGAAACATTTATTTGTTTTGTCAGAGGGGAGTTTTGTAAACGGAAGTTCCTTAATAAACGGATTAGAGAATGAAATTGATTCGGCAGTTTCAATTACTGGTGGAATTTGTGGGGACGATGCTCGATTTGAAAAAACATTAGCCTCTTATAAAGAGAACCCAAAAGAAGGAGAAGTTATTTTAATTGGATTTTATGGTGAAACTCTAGAAGTTTCTTTTGCCAGCTTTGGTGGTTGGATTCCTTTTGGTCCGGAACGAGTAATAACAAAATCAGAAGCTAATATTCTTTATGAAATTGATGGGCAACCTGCACTTGATTTGTATAAAAAGTACTTGGGCGATAAAGCGCAAGAATTGCCACAAGCCTCTTTGTTATATCCTTTGAATGTGACGCCAGAAGGCAAAGAAGAACCTGTTGTGCGAACTATATTAAAGATTAATGATGAAAATCATTCGATGACTTTAGCGGGTGATGTTCCAATGAATTCAAAAGTTCAGTTAATGATGGCATCCGTTGATGGTATTGCAGAAGGAGCTCAAATCGCTGCAGAATATGCCATGAAAAACAGAAAAAATGCACCAGAAGTCGCAATTCTAGTAAGTTGTATTGGTCGGAAATTAGTAATGAATCAAAGGGTAGAAGAAGAAATTGAGGAAGTTAGAGAATGTATTGGAGAGAAGGTGCCTATGACGGGATTTTACTCTTATGGAGAAATGGCTCCCTTTAATGGAAGTACTTCTTGTGAATTGCACAATCAAACCATGACATTAACCTTAATAAGTGAATAATGAACCCATTACTAAAAAGGCAAATAGATAAAAAACTTAAAGGGGGACTAAATGATTTAGATCTGTTTCTTGAAGCGATTAATGAGTCCTATGTTAATTTTGAAGATCAGATTGGATTATTGCAAAGAGCAATGAAAATTAGTTCTGATGAACTTTTTGAAGCCAATCAAAAATTAAGAGATGAAGCCGAAAGTTTAAAAGAGATAAATAAAAACCTTGAATTCATTCTTAATTCTATGAGTCTTGACGAATCAATTGCATCAAAATCAAATTCCTTTAATTCCTCCGATTATATTAAAGAACAATCAATTGAAATTGTAAAAATTAATAAGCAAAGAGAAGAGTTATTATTGAGTCTTGAAAAACAAAATAAAGAATTAAATGAGTATGCACACATGGTTTCTCATGATTTGAAAGCGCCATTGAGAAGTATTGACACCTTAATTAACTGGTTTATTGAAGATAACCAAGTAATGATGAATGACGTAAATACAAAGTCATTAAACTTAATTCTTTCTAATGTTGAAAAAATGGACCTGTTAATTAAAGGTATTCTGGATTATTCAGCAATTGAAAAGCAAAATGACGATGATAGAATTATTGACTTGAATATTTTAGTAGATGAAATTTTGAGGACTAACTCAGTTCAAAGTAATGTTGATATTGAAATTAAAAATGAACTACCTAAAATTTTCGGGAATGATTTTCGGTTTAAACAATTATTCCAAAATCTAATTCAAAATGCTATAAAATACAACGACAAGGAAAATATTGAGATTGAAATAGGTAGCACTGAGGATGAAAATGAGTTTAGTTTTTATATAAAGGACAATGGGATTGGTATTCCGGAAATCTATCAAAATAAAATATTTGATATATTTTCAAAATTAGAAAACAATGACTCCTCCTCAGGAATAGGGCTTTCAATAGTTAAAAAAATCATTGAATTTTACAAAGGGAAAATTTGGCTAGAAAGCCAAGAGAATAAAGGAACAATTTTTTATTTCACAATAGCTAGAGAAAATGGAACAACCTAATTTAAATTACATCAACGAGCTCTCAGGAGATAACCTAGATTTTAAGAATAAAATAATCGGTATTCTTAAAAAAGAACTTCCAGATGAAATTGCAGTATATAGCCAAGAATATATAAATGCCAATTATTTATTAACGGCCCAATCTGTCCATAAATTAAAACACAAAATATCTATACTAGGTTTAGAAAAAAGTTATTATATTGCTGAAGAATATGAAAATAACTTAAAAAATAACTCAACAAATTTGAATGCCGATTTTGAAAATATTTTAAAATGCATGCAGGATTTCGTGAGTCATTTATAATACTTTTTAGCTTATGAATTGCATTATAATTGATGATGAAGAAATGGCAAGAGCAATTATTGCTCAATTCATTACAAATTACTCGGATATTAATATTGCAAATCAATTCTCAAATGCTTTACAGGCAATTAAGTATTTAAATCAAAATGATGTTGATTTAATATTTTTGGATATCCATATGCCTGATTTTACAGGTTTTGATTTTATTCAAACCATTAAAAACCCTCCAAAGATAATTTTAGTTACATCAGATAAAAACTTTGCTATAGAAGCATTCGAATACGAATGTATTGTAGATTATCTTGTAAAACCAATTACCGAAGACCGTTTTCAAAAAGCAATTCAAAAAGCAAACGCCTATCAATTTAACTCCAGTTCCCTAGAAAAAGCAGTTGTTGCTGAGGATAATGTAAAGGAGTTTTATGTTAATATCGATCGCAGATTAATCAAGATAGAAATGGCTTCTGTTAATATTGTTGAAGCCAAAGGAGATTATATACATATTAAAACGGAGGGCAAAAACTATATTGTTCACTCGACACTAAAAAAAATCGAAGATAAATTACCTAAAGATTTATTTTTGAAAGTGCATCGCTCCTTTATTATCAATACCAAGAAAATTATAGACATTGAAGATAATAGTGTCTTAATTGCCAAAGACGTTATTCCAGTAAGTCGCGCTAATAGACCTGAATTAATGAAGAGATTAAATCTTCTGTAGTAGATGCGCCGCTAGTAAATTCCAAAATCAACTTTTTTTTCGTTTAAATTTAAATAAGATTAATCAACTTGGATAGAGAGGATTTTGCACGCTGTTTTTGTAATTTAAAAGTTACTTTTAATTGCAAAAAAGGTAGTTCGTCGGGTATATTGTGCATTTGAACTATGTTTTGATAATTTCGCTTCTGTAACTAAATTACTAAAAGTGGAAATACAATTACAAAATGCAAAATTATTTGAATTGTCAAATTCTTTTGATGATCGTGATGGATATTATTTGATTTCTTTAAAATGGTCTTTGATAAATGAAGAGTATATTACTTTTGTTAGAAAAGAGGCTTTAGCTTATTGTTATAATTTAGATTGGGCTGGCCCCATGAGTAAATCTAATTTATTAAAAAAAGTAATAAAGGATAAAACTGTAATTGTGCCGCTATCAAAAATAAGGTCCTTTCTAGTAAAAGTAAACACAGACAATAAAGAATGTTTTATGTTACCTAACACTGATGAGGTAAGGAAAATTATTGGTTTTGAAGATGCTAACTTACAACTTGTAGTTTAAAGGTGCTTATAGAATGGTTTCTTTTTAATGCGTTATTTACCTAAATAATTTTACTTGAATTTTAAATTATATGTTATTACAGAATAAAATAAAATACCCCCAAAAAAAAATAGTGCTTTCTGGGGGTATTTTACTTCATGAATAAAGCAGTTTTTATTTCGGTAAGACTCTAATTTAATTTAAAAATAGGCTTGTCAAACAAGTTCCATTTTAGTCTTAACCCCATTTCAGTATACGTAAATCCTGCCACGGATACGGATGCAATATTACTTTTAATCCCATAAATATTTGCCAATAAACGATCAGAGAATTTATAACCTAATTTGGCTTGTACTCTGTAAGTCCATTGTTTGTCATTGTTTTCTATAAATTGATACCCAGTAGCAAGATTTGCGTTATAAAACCAGCTATTTACTTTGGCGATTTTCTCATCTTTCAGTAATTCGATAAAAACTTCAACAGCATTAAACTTACTTGGACTAAAATAATCGTTTGGGACTTGATTTTTGAAGGCAATGTACTGATAGTTTAATCCTCCTTTTAAAACAGGATTAGACATAAAGTTGTAATAGAATGAGGTAAACAATAGGTTTCGGGTATTGTCATCCGTTTGTGTAGTGTAAAAATATTGGGTAAACCATCCAAAATTAAAATTGGTACTCAAGTTATAATTTAGGTAGTAATTGTTAGCAGCGATTTCTTTGTCAATCAAATCAGAGTTAAAATTTTGAATTTCTCTTTTATACCCTATTTCTAAATCTTGCAATTTGAACGGTTTTATTTTGAAGAACGTATGTATTAATGCTTGGTTATACTTGCTAGTGCTAGAATTTGCCGATGTAACTCCAGCATTAAACGTGTAACTAATTTTTGGATGGAATTTATAATTCACTCCTGCTAAGAAATCATTTGTTTTTGCGCTTGCCTTAGAAACTGTATTTTCTGTTTCTCTGTATAGGTAACTTGCATTAAAAGCTAATTTAGTAGATACCGGAAAAACAATTGAAGTAAGAGTAGCTTTGGCAGTGTTCTTACCATTATCAAAAGCATAAGAAAGTTTTTCTTCAACAAATGGAGTGAATTCTTCTTTTAATTTTTTTATAAAATTAACTGCATCTCCTTGATTATTAAAAATCTCTAAAGTAGTATTTGCTGCTTTATATGCTTTTGAAACTTCTCCTGATGCGTAGTATGCATTTGCAATTCCTAGATTTCCATCAAATGATTTTGAGTCGTTTTCTAATATGTTTTGATAATTTTTAATACTTTCAGGGAAATTACTTTTGTAAATGGCTAGTGTAGCAGCTAATGAAAGTACCCAGTTTTCATTAGGATGTTGAGCAGTTAATTCCTCAATTTTAGTTTCTGCTGCTTTGTATTTCTTGTTCCAAATCAATGCTTGTACATATCGCTCTTGCGTTTGGTTTTTTAAAGTCTCCTCTGTAGTATTGTTGATTTTTTGGATTGCCTCCTGAGATAGGGATAGTGCTTTTTTATCCTTTCCGTCAATGTGTTCAATTAGAGAAAGGCCATTTAATGCCAAAATCGGATTTTCTTTGGCCAATAAATTATAAACTTCTTTGCCTTTAGCAATGTCTTTTGTGATTAGGTATAAGTTGGCTTTATTCATTAATGTTTCTTTATCATTAGGAAAGTCAACTAAAATTTCGTCGTAAAAAGTTTCTGCATCAGTAAATTTTTTTTCATTTACCTTTTGACTAGCATAGCCCAGCTTAATGTATTTTCTTGAAACTAAGGCACCAGGATTTGCGGGAGATAATTCTAGTGCTTTATTAACATTCAATAAAGCGTCTTTGAATTCTTTTAAATTTGATAAGGTATTTGCAAATCCCAGATGTGCTACAAAGCTAGTTGGGTTTTGCGCAACAAGGGTTGTATAAAAAATTTTGGCTTCGTCAAATTTTTTGTTCCAGAGTAGTGCTTCGGCATAATTAAGCTCTATTTCTAAATCTCCGGGATATTCTTTTTTCAAAACAACAAAGTTTTGCAATGCTTTGTCAGCTTGATTATTAAGACCTATAGCTCTGGCATAACATAAACGCGCAGTTTTGTTATTGGGATAGTCTTTTAATATGTTTTCGAAGAATACTTCCGCTTTATCAAATTCGCCTTTTTCCAGATTAGTGAATCCTTTGCTCATATCTTGGGCATTTGCAATAGTACTCATAATAAGGAAGAGAAGAAAGAGGGTTTGTTGTAAAAATTTCATTCGATTTGATTCTTGATTTATATAGATGCAAGTTAAGTATATTACTGTGATATTTCACCTACAGCAACTTGCCATTCGTCGAAGAATTAAATACGTTCGTGTGAATTGGAAAGATATTTGCGTCAGTATAAACAAATAATTATAAATAAGATGGCAATTCAAATTACATATAATGCAGGAGTTTATGAAATTTACGGGATGTTAAATTCGCAAAATAGTAATGCATTAAATAGCCACATTGAGAATTTAATGGAGCATTCTAAAGGTATTGTGCTTTCTTTAAATAAGGTTCTGGAGATTGATAGTGAAGCTATAAAATGCATAACGTCATTATATAATAAAGCTTGGGGACGCGACAAGATGTTTTATATCATTGGTATGGAAAATAAAAAAGTCAGCGAACAGTTTGCCTCCTTAAATTTAAATAATATTTTGCTTTAATATTTTTTGTAATTTTTAACAAAAATAAAAACATGCAAATAGGTTCGTATAAAATACCTTTTCTTCCTGCTAATCTGGGACCTGAGCAACTATTTATGGTCACTATTTTGTTAGTCAATGGGGGGAATTATCTTTATAACTTATTGCTAGGTCGTATATTGGGGCCTTCTGAATTTTCAGATGCGGCCATATTAATTACTTTATTACTCATCCTTTCCTTTATAGGCATGACTTTCCAAATTGTTACTGCAAAATATGCAGTGCTGTTAGAAGAAAGTTATCTGCTAAGTTTTATTAAGCTGATAACTAAATACGCTGCCGTATTAGGGTTGCTCTTTGGAATATGCATTGTGCTTTTTTATCAGGAATTACAAACCCTTTTTCACACTAAAACCGCTTGGATGTTCTTCATTTTTGGTTTCGGAATTCCATTGTATTTTTTAATGAGTGTTAATAGAGGGTTATATCAAGGCCAAAATGTATTAAATAAATTAGCTACTACCTATCAAACCGAAATGGCCAGCCGATTAGTACTTACAATTGCGGCTATTTATTTATTGCCTGATGTGCCAAGTTCTATAATTGTTGCCTCTGGAATAGTGCTGTCTTTTGTTTTTGGTGTTTTTCCTTTTCAAAAGTTGATTTTTAAAGGACTAAAAACAGCTGAAACACCTGTAATTGATACCCGTTCGATAACCACTTTTTTTGCATTGACTGCTTTTTATGAGCTTACACAAATCATAATCAATAATAGCGACATAATATTAGTTAAACACTTTTTTGACAATGAGCAGGCCGGATTGTATGCTTCATTGGCACTTATAGGTCGTGTTGTTTATTTTGTTGCCTGGATGTTTGTAATGCTATTGTTACCCAAAGTAATCCAAATGAAAAAAGACAATCAAGATACACTGCCTATTTTACTTAAATATGTAGGCTACATTGTTTTACTCTCTACCTTTATTGTATTATTTACGGCACTTTTTCCTGAGTTTGTTGTAGGTATTATGTTTGGGAAAGAGTATGTTTCTATTTCCTTTTTATTGTGGAAATACGCTTTGGCAACCTCTCTATTTGCTGTTGCTAATATATTTGCCTATTATTATTTATCACTTAATCAATATTTACCAGTAGTTGTTTCGGCCGTTTTAGGTTCCACGCAAATTGGGTTAATTATAGCTTATCATAATTCATTGGAGCAAGTCGTTCATATGCAAATTATAGCTATGGTTATTTTATTGTTTTTTCAATTGTGTTATTTCTTTTATAAAAATAAAAAATAAAGGAGGACTATGAAATTCTTGTTACCTTTAAACTGCCAAACCAAATCTATAAAAATATGAAAATTGCCGTAATCACCGCCTTTCCTCCAAGTAAGGTAACTTTGAATGAATATGGATATCATTTAGTAAAGAACTTTGCACAAAAAATTGAAGTTTCAGAAGTGATTTTATTGTCTGATAAAACTGCTGGTCCAAAAGACTTAGACTTTGAAAATAGTCATAAAGTAAAAGTAAATGAATGTTGGGAATTTAATAGTTATTCTAATATTGTTTCAATAAGTGCAGCGATACGTATGGAGAAACCAGATGCAGTATTGATAAATCTTCAATTTATGAAATTTGGAGACAAAAAAGTACCTGCAGCTTTAGGACTAATGATTCCAATGGTTTTGCGTAATAATAGTGTTCCTACTGTTTCATTATTGCATAACATTTTAGAGCAGGTCGATTTAGAAAGCGCTGGTTTTACTGATAATAAATTAGCTCAAAAGTTTTATAATTTTGTTGGAACCACATTAACTCGATTCATTTTAAGATCAGATGTTGTAGCAGTTACCATTAATAAATATGTAGAAGTTTTAGAAAAGAAGTACAAGGTAAAAAATGTAAAAGTAATTCCTCACGGTACGTTTGATAGTATTGACGAGCCATCATTTGAGCTAGCTCCTGGACCAAAACAAATTATGGCTTTCGGTAAATTTGGTACCTATAAAAAAGTGGAGATTCTAATCGAAGCAGCGATTTTAATAAGACAGCGCAGTGCTGAAAAAATTGAAGTTGTTATTGCTGGAACGGATAGTCCTAATACTCCAGGCTATCTTGCGGGAGTGCAGGAAAAATATAAAGATGTAGAAGGAATCCGATTTACAGGTTATGTAGAAGAAAAAGACGTTCCAGTTATATTTGGAGACAGTACAGTAGTTGCTTTTCCTTATACATCTACAACGGGGAGCTCTGGAGTATTACATCAAGCAGGAAGTTATGGTAAAGCGGTAGTAATGCCAGATTTAGGGGATTTAGCTTTATTAGTTGAGGAAGAAGGTTACAAAGGGGAGTTTTTTGATCCGGAAAGTGCTGAATCTTTAGCTCAGGCAATTGAGAAAATCATCAATAATGATGACAATCGAAAAGCAATTGCAATGCAAAACTTTAAAGCAGCAAGTGCTCTGTCTATGGATAAGATTACCGATATGTATATGGATACTTTCAAGAAAATTATCCAATCAAAAAAATAATCTTAATTTGAGATATACTTAAATGCGGGTTTGTTGTTTCCTTTATCATCAATAAACCCGAATTTTTTCTGTCTCATTTTCTGCCAAGGCCATTTTCCTGCAACCTGATCTGGAACATGTGGAAAATCATATAAGGTCCATGACATAAAAGAATAGTTGTTTTTCTTGAAATAGGTTTGCATTTTTTGATGATAAGCAGCTTGTTTTTTAATGCTTCCTTCCCATAAATTCCACATTCCGCCATAAGAAGGCACGCCAAATTCTTCAATCACAACTGGTTTTTTTGTTGTTTTTAGCAACTTATTTGTTTCGTATTCTAAATGCTGCATATCATTATAGAAGTGATACGATATAAAATCCATTTTGTCAGCAAGGTTAGTAGCTTCAACGGAGTTGGACCATCCGATTGTTATCAAATGATTGGGGTCGTTTTCCTTTACGACTGTGGTGATATGATCTAGCCAACTCAAAACATTATCCTTATCTCTATTTTCAAAATCTAAATTGGGTTCGTTTTTTAAATCCCAAGCTAAGATGGCTTTATGATCTTTAAATGTGCTAACAATTTGTTCTGCATGTCGATGTGTTAAAGTCCAACTATCTATTGTGTAATCACTATAAAAGTCAAATAGTGTAACGATTACTGCTAGTTTTTTGGCTTCAGCCAAATCCAATAGCACTTTTAGTTTTTCCAGTTTTTCAGGGATGATTTTAGCTTTTCCAAAATCACCATATTGAATAAAAACCCTTACTGTATTAAGGTTTGCTTTTTTCATTATATCAAAATCCACTGCAATGGTGTCTTTATTGAAGCGCTCACCAAAAGTATCCCAGGCGGAATTTTTAGGGTAATAATTAATTCCTTTTATTGTATATGGTATTTTGTTTTGAAGGATTTGATTGTTTTTTACTGTATATATCGGGTTCGCTTTGATGGTATCTGGAGCAAATGCTTCGGATTTCATTTTAAGCAAATGGCGCACTCGCCAAAAACCGTCTTCGAGCAACATCATGACTTTGTAGGTGGCAGTATCCTGAATGCTGGTTATTAATTGTTTGTTTTGATATAATTTTTGAAACTCAACTACGTTTTTATCTGTAAAAACAACTAGCTGTCCGTCTTCGCTATAAAATTCTAATTCTGGAAAATGCTTTATAGTCGTGTTTTCAATTGTGATTTCATGCGATTTGTTATAATTGATGGTGCGATATAAATTTTCGCGTGTGTTTTGGGTATAATAATAATCGATGCCTTTTGAAGTGTTATTTTCTAAAGCATTATTTTTCACATACCATGAAAATAGGTAGTCACGTTCTATTTTACCTAGCGTGTTTTTTTCCATTTCACGTGCTGGATTATCTAATTTTGTCCAGTTTACTTTTGGTAAATAAATATCTTCGCTCTCAGTTTCCAAATGTAGCATAGATGTCCTCTCGGCACCAGTATTTAAATAATCTAATGTTTTTGCCAAACCTAAAAGCGCAAAAATACTTATCAGAATAAAAGAAAGTATGAGAGCGGTTTTGTAGATATTTCGGTTGTTAATTATTTTCATATTTTTTTATTTCAGTTTTCTGAGTTACGCCTAAAGTTGTAATTTCAAATTGATATTCTTTTTCTTTGTAAAAAGGAGGTAACAGGTAGAAAGTAGTAATCCCTTTTGAACTTTCTGCAATTTTTGTTTCAATTAAGTTATTATGATGAAATATTTTTAACTCGACTTTAATACCGTCGGGAATAATTTGCTTCATAAAACTCTTAAGAGGACCAACTGTAATTTCTCTATTCTTTTCAGAAAATTGATATGGAAAAGTATTAATAAGTGCATTATAACTGATTTCAATAGGTTTGCTTTCGGCAATTCCAGTAACATATCCTTTTACTCTATAGGTGTCTTCATGATCTGGATGAAGGAGTTGGGCAATAGCGATACCATTGATAGTGGCGGCGAAGGTTTTAAGTAGTATGTTGTTTTTAGTAGTGATTTGGAAAGTTACGAGTGTTCCATCGCCCACTAAGTTACCAAACTGATCTCTAATTATAGAGGTTTCTAATTTTGTAATCTGATTGCCATCGGCAAATTTATGATTGCGGCTAAAGCTTATGCTGAAATCTTTACCAATAGAGGGTCTGATGTCTGTTTCAAATTCCTTTGAGTCCGTATTTTCGCATTCGGTCGAAACCAGCATTTTACCTACAGTTGTTCTTGAGTAAATGTTTTTCCAGGCAATAAATGATTTGGTTTTTTCGGCGGTAATTCTAATGTCATTAAGAAATTGATCTTTTATTAAGACAGTAGTATTGTCTTCTTTTGGGTTGTCGTAGCTATCAGTGGGAATGGCGACCATCATAGTGAAATGATTCAATCCTGTAAGCAAAGTTGTTGGGCCTAAATAATTTTCCAGTAGTGTAGGAGTGTTGTTGTTTGGAGTTATCTTGAAGCTTCCTGTTACTATTGTTTTCTTGTTTTGCAATAAATACCAGCTTGTGAATCCTGTTTTTTGACTATAAATAGCTGGAATTTTAAATAAAAGCTGGCCATTGTTGTTTTTTGATTTTAGGAGTGTTTTTCCATAAGAATGAATAATAAATAAGTCTGCTGTGGCTATTTTTGAAGGTGTTGAAAAAGCTAATGTAATTGGCTTTCCTGCTACAAAATTTTCTTCAGTAGTAAGCAATTGAAATGATGCTGCAGGATTATTTGTTTTTGAAACAGCAAAAACAAATAAAAAGAATAGCGCAAATGGAAGGACAATATGTATTGCTTTTTTTATCATTTTGGATTACCAATATAATTATTCATTTCTATCTTAATGTAGCTAAATCCTTTTCCATTCACCTTTTGTAACAGCTCTTTTTCAACTTGCTTATTTCTATTGGGAACAATTGTTCGTGCAAGATCGCCATTGGGTAAGCCATTTACGTAACAATTGTCTAAAGAGGATAATAGTATATGGCAGTTAGATAAATCAAGTAATTTATAGTCAAAATATTGTTTGCGCTGTACACGAACTCCTTCACGTAAAAAATAATTATCTACATATAAGAGTTCTTTTGTATCAGTGTAATACGAAATTATCAATTCAGGTACTGTGACTTCTTGTATGCCATAATTGAACAATGTTCCTTTGAGATGGTTGTTTTCAATCAATAAATCAGATAGTGCAACTTGAATATAGAAGTCAGTAATTGCTACATTTGCTGCTGATTGGATATCAAAATTTGCTGGAGTTTCACTAATGTCCTTTGGTGTGAATTCTTTCGGATTAAAGGTTGTAGGTTGTGCGACGTCTTTTTTAAGCCATGAAATTTCTTCAAAATTGACCCTGAAACTAGTTGTTTCTTTTGGCATTATCTTGTGTTTAATTACATCTTTAGCATTAAAAGTGGCCAATACTTTGTCATGCTGATTGTATAAACTGGATTTTAAAACCACATCTGCAGGGAAATTGTCAATGTTTTGTAATTCACCGATAATGATATACTCATTATTATATTGAATAAGTTTAGCTGATAGTATTTCAAGTTCCGGTTGTTTTAATACATCTTCATGATAGGTTTGTTGTGTTGTTATTTTTCGTCTTCCTTGTTTGAAATACTCGGTTGTATTATCCAATAAAAATTGATCAGGAGGAATGTCTAATGGTAGTTTTTGTGGTAAAATGTACCATTTTCCATCGCGTTTCAAAACCTCGTGGTAATAATCTTTATTGATAATTTCTAATGGAGTTATCCATTTGGTTTTTGCAACAATATTAGCTCTGTTTTCGGTACTTTTAATAACTTGGATGTCAATTGCATCCAGTTTTGCATAGGAGTTTAAAATCCCGTCAGCAACTGATGTTTCTAACATAAACTGCGAAATAGATAGCTTTTTATTAGGGTCAATAAAGGAATGTGCTTTTTCGTAATATTTAAAATCTAATGCGTCGTAATACGATTTCACTACATTTGTCGGACTTATTTGTGTGGCATTGTATAAGTAAAAATCATACATGCTGTAGCCAATAACTCCTAATAATAAAATAACCCAAAGATGTAAAATAGTGATTATTTTAAATGGGAATTTTTTATACGCTACAGCAAATTTAAAAAAGTCTGGCTTTGCCTCGTCTTTGATTTTTAAGGCTTTATAGAAAATACTTTGAATGTTGATTACAAAGGCAATTAGCACGGTAAGCAAAGGGATAATACCCCACATCAATTTTAAATATAGCGGTACTTCATCTTTTGGAAGTACTTTGGGCAAGGGAGCTATGTTTAATTTTTCCCAAACCATGATGCCATTTTCAAGCAATGAAAGTCTATGCCAACCGCAGAAATAAAGTATGGGGTCGTAAAACTTATCATTCGAAAAAACATACTTTAGGTTGTATTTTTCAGGGACGGTCAAAAATTGCTGCAAAGAACCAATACCTTCCATTCCTCTAAATTTTGAATTTTCAAGTCGTTCAATGGCTCGTGTGGTCAATTCAGGTAATCTGCGAGCAGAGTGGTAATTCCCGTCTACTGTTTTTGCTTTAGTTTGTGAAGAAAGGGTAGCCATTTGATCACCAAATCCTAAAGGCAAATAACGCCATTGATCGTGTTGATCTTGATTTAAGAAGTTGACAAGTGGTAAGGTATTTATTTTCTCGGGCTGAAAAGGTCTAAAATAACCCAATGTAATCGTGAAGCCCGCCATGAATAAAAAAGAACCTGCGAATAACGCACCTAAAATACGGTGGTATACATTTCCAAATCTATTTTGGATATCAGTTTTTAAATCGCCTTCAATTAATCGATAAACAAATTCTCCAAACATGGGTAAACTCATAATGGACGCCCAAAGTGTAAAACGGTCAAGGGTTAAAATGTTGAAAGCGGTTTCGCCTAGAACTTTTAAAGGAATAGGAGTTGTTCCACCAGTCCCTAATACGATTAATAATGAGATTGACAGCCCGAAACAAATGTATCTTTTACTGTAATAACGGTATAAAATATATGGTAAAATAAAAAATAAAATCCCCCATGGGATTACAAAAAACATAAGGCCTGATGAGGTAACTTCGATAAAATTATCCCTACTTCCGTGCGGAATTGGAACCTGTGTTATTGGGTTTGCTTTTGAATTTACCCAATATGGGAAAATACAAAAGATGATGAGGAATAGAGAAGCGGCTCCAAAAGCTACAATTCTTTTAAATAATTTGAAAAAAGTTTGAAGGAATAGTTTGAATTTTATCTCTTTATAGGAGTCTACCTGTTCTCTTGATACATCCATAATTACCATTCCAATCAATGGAAAAATAAAGAAAATCATCCCAAAAATAGGGGTAACATGATGAGAAGTAATGGTAACGGCTAATAGCGATATCGATCTAAAAAAATACTTTAGTCTTCCTGTTTTTATCCAAAGGTAGATTTCAGGCATGCAGTGCATTAATATAGAAACGCCTATAATACTGGGTAATTGACCGAAAATATGAAGGGTTTCTACAAATGAAGAGGAAAATACAGCCACAATTGAGGCGTAACCTGCTACAGTCCTGTTACCAGTAATCATTAAGGTGTAGCGATAGACACCAGTAATAAATAAAACAATCCCAATGATGGCGACTGTAAATAAGCCAAATTTCAAACCTCCAATTAAGGATAATAAGCCAATTGATTGATGCACTAATGGTGGGTAACCCATCACCGTAAAGCCAGTATACCAGCTATAGTTCCAAGGTTCAAACCAACTTGTTGCATAATGTTGGGCAAAAAACATGTGTATTAAAGCATCATAAGTGCTTTCTAGCGTAAAAAAGATTGCGCTGGAATGAAAAATCACTCCAATAAGCAGAGCAACGATTAAATATTTATTTGATTTTTCTTTCGCCAATGCTTTAAAATTGATGTTTTTGTAAATGTAATAATAAAACTTTTTATTAGTTGGTCGATAACCATTTATAAGGGAAATATATAATTTGTTATTTAGATGCTATTTTGATATATTTACTTGAACCAAACTACCTTAAATAATAGTATTATGAAAATTTTAATTATTGATGATCAAGAATTAGTTGTATTGTCATTAGAAAAGTGCCTACTTGATTTAGGTTATGAGGTGATAAGTTCAAATACTATTTCGGATGGTATTAAAAAATATGATCTAAATGAGCCAGATTTAGTTATTGCGGATATTAACATGCCTTTTTCTGACAGTGATGATCTAAGTGCCAACTTTGATGAATCTCAAGTTGCTTATAATGGTTTAGAAATTGCAAAATATATAAAAATCACTAAAGGTCATACTACGCCAGTTATGATTTTATCTGGGAATACAGATGAAGATACCATTGTACAAGGTTTTGATTTAGGGGTTGATGATTACATGAAAAAGCCGTTGAGTTTAAGTGAAATTGGAGCTCGTGTGAAGCGCTTAATTGGAGCTGGAGAGAAAATTTCGACCAATACTAAAAAAAATCAAATTATTCAAAACAACTGTATTGGTGTTGTAATTCCTTGTTATGATGAGGAGTTAAGGTTGTTGAGTGATGAGTTCAGGTCTTTTGTGAATTCAAATTTAGGATATCATTTGTGTTTTGTAAATGACGGTAGTAAGGATAATACATTACAAGTTCTAGAGAAATTGCGAGAAGGTAATGAGGATCATATTAGTATATATGACTGTGAAAAAAACGGAGGAAAGGCCGAAGCAGTTCGTTTAGGAATGTTGCATCTTGCAAAACAAGAACAATTTAATTACATTGGTTTTCTTGATGCTGATTTATCAACAGACTTTGAGGATTTTCATGATTTAGTAAATACGATTTCTAATTCTAATTTTAAAATTGTTAGTGGTTCTCGAATGGCCCGTATGGGGGCAGATATTACTAAAGAATCTGCTCGTGCAATTATTAGTAAAATCATTAACTTGATTATTCGTAAAACAATCGGAATGGATTTTAACGATACGCAATGTGGGGCTAAAATCATGAGTAAAGATGTTATCGAAAATACTTTTCAAGAAAAGTTTTTGACCAAATGGTTGTTTGACGTGGAGATTTTTATGCGAATGAAAAAAATATACGGTGATGAAGAAACTAAAAAGTTAGTTTGTGAACAACCACTTAAAAGATGGATTCACGCGGATGGCTCTAAACTTTCATTTAAAGATTCCCTAAAAATTGTATTTCAAATAGGTCAAATTGCAATTCATTATAGATAAAAAGCAAATTATAACTATTTCAAGGAGGTCTTACTTTATCAGTACGGCCTCTTTTTTTGTGGTTAATATTTTTGGTTCACAAAAGTTTAACTAAGAAAATGCAAAATGAAATTGCAGAATAATAAAATTAGGTATTACTTTTGCGAAGGATTATTTAATGTGTTGAAATGACTCAGCATAGTAGACAAATCTGAAATAAATTCAGCTTACAATGAAAGACCAAATAAAGAAATTCTTAAACGAGGAACAAGATCCTAAAGCCATTGAAAAAATCACTTCAAAGCTGAATGATTTATTGATGAAAAATGAAGAAATAGGCTATATCGGAGTGCAGAAAAAACCTGCGCTTACCGTTTTTCCAGATAGCATTGTCATGACCAATAAAAGAGTCATTATTTGTCAGCCAAAAAATCTAGGCCTTTCTATGGATTTTACTGATTATACCTGGGATATTATTGAAGGTGCTTTTGTAAAGGAAAACATACTTGGGTCTGTGTTTTCATTCTCGACAAAAACTGACATGCAGGTTTCTATTGATTATATTCCAAAAACACAGGCAAGAAAAATGTATACTTTTGCAAAAGAGCAGATAGATATATTGAAAACAGGAGCCATGTTTAATAATGTTGTGGCTGAAGAAATTCAATTTGAAAACGTTGAATCTGTTGAAGAAATTGAAGAGATGGAAACGGAAGAAGTGACTAGTTTTAGTGAATTAATGCCTGCAACTCCACCACCTTTACCTTATCAAAATGCCGTTTTTGAGAGTCCTTCTGGAACCGACAAAGAAAATGGATTAGCAGCTTTGTCTCAAGATGAGTTGTTTGAAAAATTACAGAATTATAAAAAATTACTAGACAATGGTTTAATTCTTCAAGGAGAATACGACAACTATAAAAAAGAGATTTTAAGCTTTATGTAATACAGTTTATAAACAAAGTAAAAAGCTCAAATGATAGTTCTTATCATTTGAGCTTTTTTAGTATTATAAAGTTCGCTTTTGCTTTTCAACGAAATTATGGGCCTGTAATTCCAGTAATTCGGTTGCTTTTTTGCGCTGTAATTCATAAAGATTGGCGTCTTGTGCAATGTCTTCATACACTTTATCATGCATGGTGGCACTTGTTTTAACCAGTAATTCCCTTTGGTACTTGTCTTGGGTTAGGGTTGCTTTTAATGCCGTTTCTAGGTCTTCCAGTTTAAAATCGTATTCTCCTTTTGGCGATAATAATTTAGCGATAATAGGGGAGGTTTCAATAGCCAAAAATAGCAGCATGATAAAAAATGAAGGAATTGAAGGCAACTTGTTCAACGCATTGATTCTTGCCATCAAACCGTCAAACCCATCAATTATAGGCTGTGTTTCTATTACTTTTTTATCTAAGTCTGCTTGGAGTAAATTTGATTGCTGTTCTTTTTCAGCAATTTTTGCCAGATTGTTTTTCTGTAAACTGTCTAGTTCTTGTTTTGCTAAGTTGTGCTTTGCTATTTTCTCCTTGAAAACAGGGCCTTTTCCTAGTTTTTTTGTGCCAGCAGTTCCTTCCGCTTCAGCGATATACGTTTCGTAATAGGTATTTACTTCTTGCTCTTTATTTGTAATGGCCGATTTTAAACTCGCTATTTCCGACTTGTTTTTATCTAAATCCGATTTGAAATAATTAGCTACTTCTTTTTTGTTTTCCAAGGCCATGGCGTTTTTCTCTTTCAATAAAACAGTATTGATTTCTTTTTCGAAAATTTTAATTTCAAGTGGCTTCGAAATAACAATGGCAATGATGATGGCTAAAATAATTCGGGGAGTTGCTTGTAGAAATTCACTTCCGAATTTGTCTCTTTTTCGAATAGTAGATACAATAAAACGGTCTAAGTTAAAAATAAGTAAACTCCACACTAATCCAAAGAGTAAAGCGGGATAGATGCTGTCAAAAACCGTAAACAGGGCGTAAGCGCTGGCAATAAATGCCATGACTGCGGTAAAGAAAACGGTCGCGCCAATTCCCACATATTTGGTTTGTTCTCCCTCCGAACATCCTTCTAAGATGTTTTTGTCTGCCCCGGAGCAAACAATAAAAAAATGTTTTAACATGATTGATTTTTTTGATTGATTTGAATGTTCAGCCAATTTATTTTTTGACTGATTGATGATTGCAAATTTAACGCCAAAAACTCATTAATGTTGTACTTGGTTGATATGTTTTTGGTTAGGGGTTTGTTATAATGCAAAAAGAGCCGTTCCTACGGAACGACTCTTTTAATTTTGAATTAACAATTAACTTATGCTTGGGGTGCTCCTGCCATAATTTCGGCATTTGCAAATTCTTCAAATTTGGCAAAGTTGGCTTTGAATTTTTCTGCAAGCTCAACTGCTTTGATATCATATAGATCTTTATCCTCCCAAGTATTTCTAGGATTTAATATTTCGGTAGGAACATTAGGACATGTTTGTGGTATTGCTATACCAAAAACTACGTGATTTCTATAGTCTACAGCGTCTAATTCTCCGTTTAATGCAGCGGTAATCATTTCGCGTGTGTATTTCAGTTTCATTCTGTTTCCAGTTCCGTAAGCACCACCAGTCCAACCAGTGTTGATTAACCAAACTTTTACGTCAGCATCCTTTGTTTTTTTGCTCAACATTTCCGCGTACCTTGTTGGGTGTAGAGGCATGAATGGCGCTCCAAAACAAGCCGAGAAATTAGGTTGTGGCTCAGTAACACCAGCTTCAGTTCCTGCAACTTTAGCAGTATAACCAGATATAAAGTGGTAAGCTGCCTGTCCAGGAGTTAATCTAGAAATAGGAGGTAAAATTCCAAAAGAATCGGCTGTTAAGAAAAATATGTTTTTAGGATTTTTTCCAATAGAACCTGGTTGGATATTATCAATATGAAATATAGGGTAACTTACTCTAGTATTTGGTGTTATTGAAACGTCTTGGAAATCGACTTCATTTGTTCCGTCCTTAAAAATCACATTCTCTAGGATGGCTCCTTTTTTGATAGCACGGAAAATATCTGGTTCGTTTTCTTCCGAAAGATTAATTACTTTAGCATAACAGCCTCCTTCAAAGTTGAAAACAGTATTTTCATTTGTCCAACCGTGCTCGTCATCACCAATTAGTTTTCTTTTTGGGTCTGCAGAAAGTGTTGTTTTACCTGTCCCTGATAAACCAAAGAAGATTGCTGTGTCATCATTATCTCCCACATTAGCACTACAGTGCATAGGAAGTGTGTTTTTATCCACAGGAAGAATAAAGTTTAGTGCTGAAAAAATTCCTTTTTTCATCTCTCCTGTGTATCCTGTTCCACCGATCATTGCAATTTTTCGAGTAAAATCTAAGATTGCAAAGTTACTTTGACGAGTCCCGTCAACTGCAGGGTCTGCCATAAAGCTAGGAACACACAATACAGTCCATTCTGGTGTAAAGCTTTCTAGTTCATCTTCCTCAGGTCTCAAAAACATATTGTAGCAAAATAAGTTTGCCCAAGGTGTTTCTGTAACTACTCTAACATTTAAACGGTAATTAGGATCTGAACATACATACGAATCTCTTACGTAGATTTCTTTGTTGCTTAAGTAAGCTGAAACTTTTTTGTATAAAGCATCAAATGCGTCCGATTGAAAAGGGATATTTACTTTCCCCCACCAGACTTCGTTTTCAGTGATCTTGTCTTTTACGATAAATCGATCTAAAGGAGATCTACCGGTAAAGTCTCCGGTGTTGATCGCTAATGCTCCAGTCGATGTCTCAATTCCTTGACCTAACGCGATCGTCATGTCATGTAATTCGTTAGCTGATAATTGATAATGAATCTTTGCGTTTTCGATTCCCATGTCTTTCAACGAAATCGATTTCGTAAACGGTGTGTTATTATTCATGAAATTATGTATTGTGTAGTTAAATTTATTGAATGCAAAAGTAGAACTAATATTTTAGATACGATTTGATTATCTTAATTTTGTTCTTTTTTCTTGACGAAATTTAAAAACAACAGCCCCCAAGCCAGTATTAACAGTAGTCCGCCGATGGGAGTGACAAAACCGATCACCTTGAAGTCAAACGAAGTGAGACTATTCGTTGCTAATAAATAGATGGATCCTGAGAATAAACAAACACCAGAAAGCACTAAAGAATAGATGGTTTTTTTTGTTTTTTCAGATAGGCTGGTTAGCATGCCAATAAAGATTAAAAACAAAGCATGGTACATTTGGTAGCGTACTCCTGTTTCAAAAGTAACTAATTGTTCTGTGGCTAGTAAACTTTTTAGGGCATGTGCCCCAAATGCACCTAAAATGATTGCTACCATCCCAAAAAGTGCTCCAGCTGAAATTAATTTTTTGTCCATTTTTTTAAAGTGATTTTATCAATACAAAAGTATTCCTTATCTCAGCAAAGCGAAAGAATTTTTGCAGTTAGTTTTGTCTTTTTATTTTGGGAATAATGGTGCTGATTTTTTTTTGATGCCTTTTATGTTGAAAAACATATTCGTAATTTTCACAACTAGCGGTTGTTATAAATACAACAATTTTGTATGTTTGTGTTATATTTTAACAATTATGAGGATCATTTTAATTATTGGTGCCGGAAGATCAGCATCTTCGTTGATACAATATCTTCTGGATAAATCGGAAAAAGAGAATTTGCACCTAATCATAGGTGATTTATCCATGGCCTTAGCGCAGAAGAAAACAAATAATCACCCTAATGCAACTCCAATTGCTTTAGATATTTTTAATGATACTCAAAGAACAGAGGCGATTCAAAAGGCTGATATTGTTATTTCGATGTTGCCGGCAAATTTGCATATTGAAGTGGCGAGGGATTGTGTCGTTTACAAGAAAAGCTTGGTTACCGCTTCGTATGTTAGTAAAGAGATGCAGGAATTAGATGCAGCAGTTAAGGAAAATAATCTGGTTTTTATGAATGAGATTGGCTTAGATCCTGGGATTGATCATATGAGTGCTATGAAAGTCATCGATGAAATTAGAGATAAAGGCGGAAAAATGCTTTTGTTTGAATCTTTTTGCGGCGGACTAGTCGCTCCTGAGTCAGATACTAATCTGTGGAATTATAAATTTACTTGGGCTCCTCGTAATGTTGTACTTGCCGGACAAGGTGGTACGGCCAAATTTATTCAAGAGGGAACTTATAAATATATACCCTATTGTAAATTATTTAGAAGAACTGAATTTCTACAAGTGGAGGGATATGGTCGATTTGAGGCCTATTCAAACAGAGATTCATTGAAATATAGGAGTGTTTATGGATTGGATGATGTGCTAACCTTGTATAGAGGAACTATTCGTCGGGTAGGTTTTTCAAAAGCCTGGAATATGTTTGTCCAATTAGGAATGACTGATGACAGTTATGTTATGGAAGACTCTGAAAACATGAGCTATAGACAGTTTGTGAATTCATTTTTACCTTATCACCCAACGGATTCTGTTGAAATTAAAACACGATTGATTTTAAAAATTGATCAGGATGATATCATGTGGGATAAACTGTTAGAACTGAATTTGTTTAATGACAACAAGCTGGTAGGTTTGAAAGACGGCACTCCCGCGCAGATACTAGAAAAGATTTTAAGTGATAGCTGGACTTTACAACCAGATGATAAAGATATGATTGTTATGTACCATAAATTCGGATATGAATTAGATGGTGTAAAGAAACAAGTGGACTCGAAAATGGTTTGTATTGGCGAAGACCAAACGTATACAGCGATGGCTAAGACGGTTGGGTTGCCAGTTGCCATGGCGACTTTGCAAATACTGAACGGAAAAATTACTACTCCTGGAGTTCAATTACCGATACGAAAAGAAGTGTATTTACCTATTTTGAAAGAATTAGAGGAATATGGAGTTGTTTTTAAAGAACAAACGATGCCCTATTTAGGGTATAAACCTGATTGAAAATTTAGTTAGCCCTTTTTTAGATTTTGTAGTAAGATGAATCCGCCTCTAATAGAAGCGGATTTATTGTTTTTATAAGCTTTTATTTAGCTGTTTCAATGGTGATTGGAAGGCTATACATTACTCTAACTGCTTCGTTGTTTACCGTGGCCGGAATCCAATTAGGGGATAGTTTTAAAACCCGAATTGCTTCCTGGCCAGTTCCGTAATTCATATCGCGAAGCATTCTAAATTCTGAAAGAGAGCCGTCTTTTTCAACTATAAATGTGACATAAACTTTGCCTTTTAGTTTTATTTTTGAAGCTTCTGGCGCGATTTTGTAATTTTCTCCAACAAATTTATAAAACGCATCCATTCCGCCTGGAAATGTAGGCTTTGTTTCTGTATCTGCAACATTGTAAACTGAGTCTGTATTGCTATTATCGACTATTAACTCAATATATTTTGGACCTTTTGCATTTTTCAGGTCTTCGAGTTGCTTACTCTTTTCCTGATTGCTTGTCGGCGCTATGACAGGTGGTGGAGGTGGTGGAATGATTTTCTTTTCTTCAGTTGTCAGCTGATTGAATTTCTTTTCGGAAATAAAATCTCCTGTAGCATTTGAAATTTTAAAAATAGTGTTTTCGAAATATTTCTCCATGCCGGTAACTTGAGTTTCCAAATTGATTGTGGCTTCTACTTTCTTTTCTTGGGCTACTGTTTTTACACACGTAAAGAAAATTAGGGCGGAAAATAGTGGCATTAGGACTAGCTTTTTCAGCATAGCTTTAGATGCTGATGTGGTTTTTGTCATCATAATTAATCTTTTTTTAGTTATTGAATAATTCAAATTACTGGCCAAGTAATAGTTTGAGTTCGCGTTTGCCACTGATAATAATAGATTCTGGTAAAACGGAACATTGTTGTAGGATTTTACCACTTTTTCATCTGCTAGAAATTCGTGGTTGAGTTGTATTGCTTTTTTATAAAAAATAAAAATGGGGTTAAACCAAAACGCCATTTTAAGAATTTCTATCAGCAAAATATCTAGTGTATGTTTTTGGGTTACATGAATTAGTTCATGTGTATATAGCTCTGCTTCAATTTTTCGATTATGGTAATCCGTTTCGTTGATGAATATAGCGTCCAGAAAAGTATGTGGAAGTATTTTTTCTTTTAATAAAACTAGTTTTGCGTCTTTGTAATCAACAACAGGGTTGGATTTTATTCTTGATGTTAATTTTAGAATGTTTTTCAGGAAACGGATTAGAAGTACCGAAGTTACTATGGCATATAAAGTCCAAAGGCTTATAATCCAGTAATTCATCGAATCTTCTATAATAGTCATGGTTGCTTCTCCAGGTTGAATTGCAGTTTTTCCTATCAGAGGATTTATTGACTCCTGTATCACTTCAATGGTTATAAATGGAATACTGAGCGAAAAAACAAGGCTAAACAAAAGATAGAATCTATTGAATTGATGGATTTTTTCTTTTTCCAATAGGATGTGATATACGGTTAATAACACGAACAAGGAAAGTGTCGATTTGATTATGAAGTCTATCATTTTTTCTTTTTTTGAAGTTCACTGTCTATTATTTTTTTTAGATCTTCTAATTCCGAGGATGATAAATTCGTTGCGGTGGTAAAGAAGGAAGCAAATTGTGAGGCCGAATTGTTGAAGAAATTAGTGATTAGGCCATTTACATGTTTAGAGAAATAGTCGGTTTTTTTTACCAAGGGATAGTATTCTCTTGAATTTCCAAACTCGTTATATCTCACAAAATCTTTATCTATCATTCTTTTTAGTAAGGTGGCTACAGTAGTAGTTTTTGGTTTCGGTTCTGGAAAAGCTTCAAGTAAATCTTTCATAAAAGCTTTTTCTAGTTTCCAAAGGTGTTCCATCAATTGTTCTTCGGCATTTGTAAGTTGTTGCATTTTTATTTTTTTATAGTTTTATTTCAGGATTGTTTCAGAAACAAGCTTGCCATTTTGATAGTTTCGTTTGATTAGCAGTTTTCCTTTGTAGTCGTAGAATTTCCAGTTTCCGCTATAGTACCAATGGGCGTATTTTGTGCTGGTGTCTAAAACGGTTAATCCTCGGGATTGCATTTTTCCATTTTGATGGTAAAATTTGGCGCAACATGTATTTCCTTTTCGTCTTTCTTTTTTGATTATTTTGCCATCTAGGTAATAGCGCCACTTTTTTACTGGGTCGTTATTTTTGTATTTCCCGACTGATTTATAATGCGCACTGTCCAATGTATATTGTTCTACCCAAAGACCTTCCCTCTTTTTATTTATTTTTTGGTTGGTTTGTTTGGGTTTGCAGGAAATCAAACTCAAAATGAGACAGCATATAATGATAGTTAGTTTTTTCATACACTTTTGTTCTACAAAATTAAACCTAGCTCTACAAATGTAGAACTAAATATTTATAAAACAAATTTTTTTGTAACTATTTATGATGAAGTGGTTTGCGTTAAGGATTGTAGAGGAAATCCTTTTTATTTTATTTTTCTTAAAATAAAAAGATTGTAACGTAAAGCCTGACCCGCTGTTTTTAGCGGGTAACGCCCAAAAAAAAATCCGCTCATTGCTGAACGGATTTTGAAGTGTGTTTATGAGCTATTTTATTTACTTAGCTCGACAAAATATTTGTAGAACAACGGAATAGTTTCGATTCCTTTAAGGAAATTAAAGATTCCGAAGTGCTCATTTGGCGAGTGAATGGCATCGCTGTCAAGACCAAATCCCATTAGGATTGTTTTGCTTTTTAGTTCTTTTTCGAATAAAGCAACGATAGGAATACTACCTCCAGAACGTACTGGAATGGCAGGAACACCAAAAGTTTCTGTGTAAGCCATATTTGCCGCTTTGTAACCAATGCTGTCAATAGGAGTCACATAACCTTGTCCGCCATGATGCGGTTTTACTTTTACGGTAACGCCAGCTGGAGCGATACTTTCGAAGTGTTTTGCAAATAAATCTGTGATCACTTCCCAATCTTGATTAGGAACCAATCGCATCGATATTTTGGCGAAAGCCTGACTTGCAATAACGGTTTTAGCTCCTTCGCCAGTGTAACCTCCCCAGATTCCATTGACGTCTAGCGTAGGACGGATGGAGTTTCTTTCGTTAGTTACATATCCTTTTTCACCATAAACATCATTCAGGTTTAGTGCTTTTTTATATTTTTCTAAACTAAAAGGCGCTTTGGCCATTTCAGCTCTTTCTTCAAGAGATAATTCTTCTACATTGTCATAGAATCCTGGAATGGTAATGTGATTGTTTTCATCATGAAGAGATGCAATCATTTTAGCCAAAATGTTAATAGGATTTGCCACAGCGCCTCCATATAAACCAGAATGCAAATCACGGTTTGGCCCAGTAACTTCAACTTCAACATAGCTTAAACCACGAAGACCTGTAGTAATAGATGGTTGTTGATTTGATATCATTCCAGTGTCAGAAATTAAAATCACATCATTTTTTAGCTTGTCATGGTTGTTTTCAACAAAGGTTTTTAGGTTGACACTTCCTACTTCTTCTTCACCTTCAATCATAAATTTTACGTTGCAAGGCAAATTATTGTTTTGAACCATGTATTCAAATGCCTTTACGTGCATGTACATTTGTCCTTTATCATCACAGGCACCACGAGCAAAAATGGCTCCTTCAGGATGAATTTCGGTTGTTTTTATAACAGGTTCGAATGGAGGAGAGGTCCATAATTCGATTGGATCTGCCGGTTGAACATCATAATGACCATAAACTAAGATCGTTGGCAAGTTTTTGTCGATTATTTTTTCACCATAAACGATTGGGTAACCTGCTGTTTCACAAATTTCTACAAAATCACAACCTGCTTTTTCTAAGCTTACTTTTACTGCCTCAGAAGTATCGATAACATCCTGAGAGTAGGCTGCATCAGCGCTAACGGAAGGCATTTTCAATAATTCGATTAATTCGTTGATGAAACGATCTTTATTTTGTTGAACGTATGACTTAATATTTTCCATTTATTTGATTATTTTTTATAGTTTCAAAAGTACGAAAAATAGAATAAAAAAAAATTTCAAAAATTGCTTTGAATGTTCGAAGTTATGATTATATTTGCACCCACAATTGCACGCGGATATGGTGAAATTGGTAGACATGCCAGACTTAGGATCTGGTGCCGCAAGGCGTGTAGGTTCGAGTCCTATTATCCGCACCAAAAAAGCTTCTCAATCGAGAAGCTTTTTTTTTGTTAAATATTTTTTGGTTGATGAGACTTTATATATCAAGATCTCAAATAACGAAATATCTTTTTGTTTATCCCAAAAAAGACAAAAAGTATCCAGCTGCCGCTCCATATATGACAATAAATGCGCTATTTACTTTAGGATAACCAAAAGTTACTACAATGCTGGTTATAGCAATTAATGCAGTTCTCCAATCGAATATTGAATCGCGACCCATTTGCCAACAAATAGCAACAATAATCGCTACCGAAGCTACATTCACAGCATCTAGGAAAACAGAAATAGACGGCGAATTACGCATCTTTTTTACTAGCGGATTTAACAAGGCAACAAACAGGAATGATGGTATGAAAATGGCAATCGTTGCTACTATTGCTCCTTGTAGACCATTTAATTGGTAACCAATAAAAGTCACCGACGAAAAAACAGGGCCGGGAGTAAACTGACCAATTGCGATGGCATCTGCTAAGGTAGCTCTAGACATAAGTCCAGTTGAGACTAATTCAGTATCCAAAAAAGCAAAGAGAACATAGCCGCTTCCGTAAAGAATGGCGCCTATTTTTAAAAATATTAGAAACAGATTCCAATTGGTTGCCGTTACTAAAGTCGTTTTTGTGACTTGGACTAATGTCAGTGGGATAAGGCTGAAAGGTTGACCGCTTTTTAACTTGGAATATAGCAAGGCTATTAAACCTGCACCAAACAGAATGTATATTTCATTGAATTTTAATATCGAAAGGGCTAATGCTACCAAGGATATGATTGCTAACTGTGTTGTTTTTATGGATTTCTTGGCCAATGGATAAATCGCAGCGAGAATGATAGCGATAATTGCAGGTTTGATTCCGTACAAAAAAACTTGTGCTTCAGGTTGCTGACCGTATATTTTATAGAAATAAGCAAAAACTCCCGTAATAAGAACTGCGGGCATGATAAAGCAAACTCCCGCAACAATTAAACCTCTCCAGCCGCCTTTTTCATGGCCAATATGAATAGCCATCTCTGTACTGTTAGGACCAGGTATTAAACTTGTGGCTCCAATGAGATCTAAAAAATGTTGTTCTGATAGCCACTTCTTTTTGATTACCACTTCCTGTCTCATCATTGCGATATGAGCTGCTGGGCCTCCAAAGCCTATTATACCCAATTTCAAAAATAGTTTGGCAATTTCTTTTAAAGAGTTTTTGTCGCTCATTAAGGTTGTCGTTTTGTCTTTTTCGGCTAAAATAATTATTAATTAAACTTTCTCTTCGTTTTTTAATTAAGATTTTATGAAATTTTGTTTTTAAGATCTATTCTGGTTTTTGCAGCTTGTGATTGGACATATAGCTTAGATAATAGACAATGGTTTCAATCTCTTTCTCTGTCAAGTTGGCTAATGTGGGCATTTTTACTCCGTTTCTGAAAGACGCCGGATTCTGTATGAATTTTTTTAATTGGTTTTGGTTCCAATATTCAGTCACACTTTTTGGATAATTCAGTTCGGGTCCCATGCTTCCTCCAATTTTATTGATGGCATGACAACTTATGCAATTTTTATTAAATAATTCAAAACCGATTGTTGCGGTTGCATCGTCTCTCGGATTTAGAAGTGAGATATTTTCAATGGTAGATACCAAGTGGACTTTTATTAAATTATATGGCCATTTATAATCGGTGTCTTTTGAGGATACTCCCTGATAGATTAAATAAAAGGGAGCCGCTTTCATTTCATGACCATCTTTGATGATTTTTGACCACGATTCTCCTTTTGGCGCGTCAACATCACCGATGGCCAAAAAAGATTTAGCGGATAAGAATTTTTGCAATGGCATCATTGGTTTATAGCCATCTTCACATTCGAAAATAATTTGGTATTTATCTGCCTGTAAATTTTTAATTTTAGAATAATCGTCAAGCAATTCGGGAAACGGAATAGCATTGTAACGCTTTTTGCCATGATAAACGGGATCTTCGTCCACGGTGACAATTATGGTTTTTTTTAATTTTCCAGCTTTTTGTAATTCGACTAAATCGATAGTCAAAGAATCAGAAGTATTGGTCGAAACATTTATCGAAGTCTCAGTTGTTGAAACTTCTGTCTGTTTCTTTTTTTCTTGACAGCCCAAAGCTACTACCGACAAAATAACCATTAATCTATATTTGAATTTTTGCATTGTTTAATGTTTGATGACGAAAAGTAGTTAAAAAGCTATTGTAAAGTAATTATTGTAATGAAATCGATACTATAAAATTAGCATATTTTTCTAGATTTTTAGCGGCAACAGTCTGGAGCTTTTTTTTAGGTGAAAAGATTATGCTAAACGATGTGGTTAATTGTTGTTTTGCAGGACTGCATGCTAATATGGTAATAGATGAATAAATAATTGTAACAAATCGGTATTTTACCTATTTGTTGGCAGCAGTTGTAATTCCTCCGCATACTATTCAAACGTTGGTGTATTGATTAGAGTAAGTTTGTTGAAAAAACAGAAAAAGGGATTGCAAATTTTAATTTGCAATCCCTTTTTAATATACTGTAATTGATTTTCTATTTCAACACAAACTCTTTAGTAAGAGTGGCAATTTGAACTTTAAAAGTTCCGTTTTCTGCAATCCATTTCAAATCATTACCTACAAATCGTAAGTCTTTTTGGTTCAAAACAAAAGTAATCGTTTTGGACTCATTTGGCGCCAAGGATATCTTTGCAAAACGTTTCAATGCTTTAACCTCAGGTGTGATACTGGCAACTTTGTCAGACAAATAAAGTAAAACGGCCTCTTTTCCAGCAGTTTCACCAATGTTTTTCACTTCAACAGTTACCGTTATGTTATCGGTATTGTTTATTTCTGATTTGTCAATGTTTAGATTAGAATAAGCAAATGTTGTATAAGACAAGCCAGATCCAAATTCAAATTGTGGAGAATAGCTTTTCTCGTATTGAGCGTCGTCGTTTTGTTCTTCATCACCTAGGCTTTCTGTGTATTTTCGATTGTATTTTTCTAATGAATTTGGGAATCTAGGGTAGTTGTAAGGTAATCTTCCACTCGGGTTTACATCACCATAAAGAATATCTGCTAAAGCTCTGGCACCTTCATTTCCTGGTAAGTAGCATTGAATTACTGCATTCATTTTATCTTCAAAGTCACTTATTAGTCTAGGACGTCCTTCATTTAAAACTAGAACAATAGGTTTGTTCAGTTTTGATAAAGCCAAGGCCAGCTTTATTTGTGATTTGCTAATGAATAAATTACTGATGTCTCCAGGAGTTTCCGTATAATTTTTTTCGCCTAGGCATAAGATTATTTTTGATGCATCCTTAGCAAGTTCAACCGCTTTTTGAATTTCAAGATCATCTTCAACCGCTAAATCGGCTCCTTTTGTATAAAGGACATTTGCTTTGCCTATCTTGTTTTGCAGTGCTTCCAGAATGGTGAACTTGTCGGCAGCCAAAACATCAGCATTTTCACCTTGCCAAGTATACGTCCATCCTCCATTTAGTGATTTCATACTATTTGCAGTAGGACCAGTAACTAAGATTTTTTCACTTTTATTTAAAGGTAAAATTTCATTTTTGTTCTTTAATAAAGTAATAGATTCTGCTGCTGAATTATAAGCAACATCAATAAATTCTTGAGATCCAAATTTTGGGTAATCTTTCAAATCTGCGATGTTGTTTTGAAATAAATTAACTTCAAATTTCATTTTTAAGATTCTTGAAACAGCATCGTCAATTCGAGACATCGGTACTTCTCCTTTGTTGACTAAATCCAATAAGTCATTATAAAAGGTGTAATCCTCAGGAACCATACTCATGTCAATTCCTGCCATTACAGATATTTTTACAGCATCTCTATTGTTTTCGGCAACTTTATGTCTCGTGTATAGGTATATAATGTCTTTCCAATCCGTAACTACAACTCCGTCGAATCCCAATTCGTTTTTTAAGATGTCAGTGATTAAATGCTTACTGGCATGAACCGGAGTACCGTTTATTTCACCAGAACTTACCATGATGCTTTTTGAACCGGCTTTAATCGCAGCTTGATAAATAGTCAAATCATATTGTCTAAGGATGCGTTCCGGAATAATACTAGGTGTTCTGTCTTTACCAGTTGTGGTGCTTCCGTAACCTATAAAATGTTTCATGCAAGAAGCTACATGATATTTAGAGCCAACATCATTTCCTTCAAAACCTTCAACCATAGCAACACCCATTTGGGCTGATAAGTATGCATCTTCTCCAAAAGACTCCCAAGTTCTAGACCAGGCTGGGTTTCTAGGTAAATCTAAATCTGGGGAAAAAACCCATGGAATAGAAGAAGCTCGGGTTTCGTAAGCTGATATTTCGGCTCCCTTTTTTACTAAATCCGTATTAAAGGTTGCTGCCATCCCTATTTGTTGTGGGAATAAGGTTGCGCCTAAAGTATAACTAGAACCGTGAATGGCGTCAATACCATATAAAACAGGGATTTTTAATCTCGTTTTATTTGATTCGTTATTAATTGTTGTGATTACTTCTTTCCATCTTTGAATAGTTGGCGCCCCAGGATTTGGAACATTTAAAATAGAGCCAATATGATAATTCTGGATTGCTTCTTTTAATTTTACCATGTCAAAGACACCGGGTTTTCCCTTTGCTTCAAAATTAGTCACAGTGATCTGAGTCATCTGACCTATTTTTTCTTCGGTAGTCATTTTTGAAAGTAACTCAGAAACTTTTTTGTCAATTTCTGCTTTCGAACTTTGACTAAAAGCAGCGCTTGAAAATAGTGAAAGTACAAATAGCTGTAAAATTATTTTTTTCATTTTTTTGGTTGGTTTTGGGTAGTTTATAACTTCTAAAAAAAAGGATTACTTTCTTAATTAGTATTTTTAAAAGTAGTTGTTTTTTTAAGCTAATGATTATTTTACTGCATATTAGTTGTTGTTTTAATGAACTTTAACGTTTTCGTTTTTATATTTCGCAAACGGTTTTTATTCGAATCTACATCTTGCAAATGGTCTTGTTTTGAATTTCTTAAGTATAAAAAAAGTCTCATTGATTATACAATGAGACTCCTTATTATTGTGTTAGAATATAAATTCGAACTATTTTTCTGCAATCCAAACATCAATTTTTTTCTCTAATAAAGCCAATGGCATCACACCAGACTCTAGTACTATTTCATGGAATTTTTTGATGTCAAATTTATCACCCATTTTGTCTTGTGCTCTTTTACGCAACTCCATGATTTTCAATTGTCCTATTTTGTATGACAATGCTTGTCCAGGAATAGCCATATAGCGCTCAATTTCGGTAGTGATACTTGCTTCACTCTCGGCTTCATTTTCTAGGGAATATTTGATAGCTTGCTCTCTTGTCCATCCTTTACTATGTAATCCAGTATCAACGACTAGTCTTACTGCGCGATGCATTTCGTTTCCTAACATACCAAAGTACTGATACGGATCTTTATATAAGCCTAATTCCTTCCCTAAGCTCTCTGTGTACAAAGCCCAACCTTCACCATAAGCTCCAAACCAATTGTATTTTCTAAAGTCGGGCAATGAAGTGTTTTCTTGTTGTAGTGAAATTTGGAAATGATGTCCTGGAATAGCTTCATGTAAAAACAAATCTTCGTCGCCATACATATTGTATTCTTTTACGTCTGGAATGGGAACATAAAAAACACCAGGACGGGAGCCATCTGCTGTTCCTTGACTGTATTCTGCACTAGCTGTTTTTTCTCTGAATGCTTCAGTTCTTCTGATCTCAAATTTTGTTTTGGGTTGTAAAGAAAATAATTTGTCTACGTTTGGTTTGATGATACTATGGATTCTTTCAAAATTAGCAATAACATCCTCCGGTTTTTTGAAAGGCTTTAATTCCGGTTTGTTTCTTACATAATCAAAAAACTCCATAAGAGTTCCTTTAAAACCAACTTGCGTTTTTACCTTTTCCATTTCAGAATTGATGCGTGCTACTTCTTTTAAACCTAAGTCATGAATTTCTGATGGAGTCATTTCTGTAGTAGTCCATTGTTTTACGTAAGCGGCATACAATTCTTTTCCGAAAGCTAAATTCCCTATTCCGCTTGTTTTTCTTGAAGCAGGCAAGTATTCGTTTTTAAGGAAATCAGACATTTTTTTATATTGCGGAATCAATTTATCATTGATTGTCGCAGTATATTTTGCAGTAATATCTTTCTTTACTTGATCAGAAAAAGTAGCAGGCATTAATTTTATAGATGAATAAAATAAATTGTCTTCTATATTGGGAGTTGCCATTTCAGCAAATTGTGGAATCACTTTCTCCGTTAATGATTTTGGTAATACAGCTCCGTTTTCAATTCCTTTTTTCATATAAACCATAGCCGAATCAATCCAAACACTATAGGTATCCATTCTTTTCAGGAAATTGGTGTAATCTTTTTCAGTTTTAAACGGCTGTCCACTTGTTCCGCCTGCATATTGACCCATTGTCAAATGAGTTCCCCAAAATTGATGGATAGGCATTAGATTAGTTGGCTGTTTTAATAATTCTTTTCCAACTTCAACTTCCCATTTTATGATTTCGTAACTGTTTTTCTCTTCTTCAGAAAGTTGACTTTCATCTATTGAAGATAAGGTCGTTTCATATTTTTTAAAAAAATCAAGTTGCGCTTTTCTAAAACTATCAGTCATTTCAAACTGCAATTGGTCGTTGTATTCGTTTTGACCATTTTGTGTTGCACTCAACGGATCCAGCGCATTTTTATCGTCAAAATAACTTTTTGTTATACTAGTGAAATCTTGTTCTTTTGACTTACAGTTTACTACCAGTATAGAAACAAGAATGGCAATTAAAACAACAGGAGTTTTTTTCATAAGGTTTAGTTTGGTTGTTAGTAAAGCTAATATAGTTTTATTCTAGAATCTTATCCATGATATACGCGGGAAGCAACGATTTTGTCTTCTCTAATGTCTAAAACTTCAGCAACAAGCATTTCCTCTTCATTGTCTACCGTTCTTATGTATTCCATAAAAACTCGATCTCCATTTGCGGTAAGCGAGGTTACTTTGTAGTTTAAACTCGGTAATCGATCAAAAGCATCTTGCCACCATTCGCGTAACGCCTGTTTGCCAGTTACAAAGCCATTTGTTTCTGGTTTGTGTATTTTTAATTTTGGGCTAAAATGCGCTGCATCGTCGTCATATAAGGATAAAAGCTTCTCTAGCTCTTTATTGTTGAAAGTCTCAAACCATTTGAAAGCGATCGATTGCAGTTTTTCAGGAGTCATGTTATTTTTGGGGTTTTAATTAAAAAAATCCCATTTCGCTTACGCAAAAGGGATTTTAATTTTATGATTTCAATGAATTTTAAACGTTCTTCAAATTGATAATCTCTTGGTCTGTAAGCATTCTCCAGTTTCCTCGAGGTAAATTCTTTTTAGTCAAACCTGCAAAAGCAACTCTGTCAATTCTCAAAACATCATAACTAAAGTGCTCAAAAATAGAACGAACTACTTTTACGTTTGAAGATCTTAATTTCAAACCAATTTCACTTTTAGCTTCTCCTTCAATGTAACTTACATCTTCAACAAAAACTCTATGCCCATCAAGAGTAAGACCTTTGTTTATTTTTTCTAAATCTTCAAATTTCAAGTTTTTGTCTAATGAAACTTGATAGATTTTAGATGATTTTTGACTTGGTAATGTAAACTTACGGATCATATCAGTATCGTTTGTAAACAATAACAGACCTGTAGTGTTTTTGTCCATTCTACCAATAGCTCCAATTTTTGCATTGGTTGATCCACGAACTAACTCCATTACATTACGGTATTCTTGACCTTCATCAAGTGCCGTTGTAAAGTTTTTAGGCTTGTTCAATAAGATGTAAACTTTTTTCTCCGGAGTCAAAACTGCTCCGTCAAAATTTACCACATCCCCTGGTTTTACCATGTATCCCATTTCAACAACTGGAATTCCATTTACTTTTACGTTACCTGATGTAATGTAAATATCTGCGTCACGTCTTGAGCAAGCACCAGAATTGGCGATATATTTATTAAGACGAATTTCATCTTTTACTTTTGGTCTTTTTGGTGCCTGATTCGGTTTTTTCTCCACTTTATCAGTAACAACTTCTGCAACCTTAGTATTTATTTTTGCTTTTTTAGGCCCTTGTGCCCTTTTTTGCATCGCAGGTTTTGGCTTATTCGAGCTAGGTCTAGAACTTGTTGGTCTAGCACCGCTTTTTTTATTATTGCCTTCCTTATTATTCATAATATTCTATAATTTGTGCAAAGATAGTATTTATATAGTTGCTAATTGATATTTGCTAATTATAAAACGATAACTAGCTATCTAATAGGTTGTTGTTTTGTTTTTTTGGAGCTTTTTAGCTACGCTGAATCTTCGATGTCCCGCTTTCCACTCTATCTTTTACTTTTTGCAGCAAAAAGTAAAAGGATGTCGTTGTAATCGGGGCTAAGTAAGTGAGATGATTTAGTGCTTCTCGAATATTTCGTTTAAATAAGAAGCAGAAGTTTTTTTCCATTCCATAATACGGATGGATTGATAAGTACAATGCAAAAAACACCAGCTACAATAAGGAATTTTAAAATATTATGAAGCAATAGATACTGTTCTTTCTTTTCGGCTTTCCATAAATAAAGCAAAAAGAAAATCAAGATAATCATGCAAGCATAAAAATAGATGTCCATATAACCTACATCATAGATGTCAATCAAAAGATAAACAGGAAATATCGTTAATATCGTTAAGGTCGTGATGATTTTTTTAGAAACTCGCTCTCCAAAACGAATGGGTATGGTTTGATAATTATTCGCTAAATCTCCTTTTAAGTTTTCTAAGTCCTTAATCATTTCCCGAATAAGCAATAGTAAAAACAAAAAACAAGCATGTGAAAAAATCACAGCAAAATGACCTTTGTAATTTTCAATTTCTTCAAAACTAAGGTTGTAGTAATAGTGTAATAAAATGGCGAAAAACGGAATTACCGCCATCAACGTTGCAGTTAAATTACCTACGACAGCGTATTTTTTAATTTTATGGGAGTAAAACCATATTAAAAATATATAACCTGAAAAGAATATAAAAGCCTGCCAGGAAGCAAAAAATGCCAATAGTACGGCTATAAAGTTTAAAGTAAAATACACCTTTAGCTTAGTGGATTGACTAACTAATCGGTCTAACATTGATTTGTTAGGTCGATTGATTAAATCTTTCTGGCTGTCATAAAAGTTATTAATGATATAACCAGATGCAATGGTAATTGCTGAAGCAAATACAAGGAGGAACAAATTAAAATCTAATATAATAGCTATGGCTCTTTTCTCTGGTGCCAGAATAAAAATGGCTGAAAGGTATTGTGCTAGTATGATGATAGGGATATTATATCCTCTTACTACGGAGAACAAACTAACTATCTTCATCAATAAAAGCCTAGACTTTCTGCTTAATGCCATACTTTTTTAAAATAATAAAGCTTAAAATCACAACGAATTTTAAGCTTTAAATTTATTTTTTATGTTCAATTAGAATTGGTAAACAACTTCTAATTTATAATCTTTCAAGGAAGCTTTTGCGCGTTCTAAATCTTCGGTAAAACCTAGGATATAGCCACCGCCGCCAGAGCCACATAATTTTAAATAATAATCGTTAGTGTCAATTCCTTTTTGCCAAATAGCGTGAAATTGCTCTGGAATCATTGGCTTGAAATTATTCAAAACTACCTTTGATAATTTTTTAGTATTCATGAACAAAGACTTCATGTCACCACCAAGGAAATTCTCAACACAGGCGTCAGTATATTTTACAAACTGATTTTTCAGCATACTACGGAAACCCTTGTCTTTTAGGTTTTCCATAAAAATGGTAACCATTGGTGCTGTTTCTCCTACAATTCCAGAATCTAACAAAAAGACAGCGCCTTTACCATCCAAAATTTGATTTGGAATCCCAGTTGCTTCAATATTGTCTTTGGAATTAATTAAAATAGGAATGCTTAAATAGCTATTTAAAGGGTCAAGACCAGAACTTTTTCCATGAAAAAAGCTCTCCATTTGAGAGAATATATTTTTTAATTGTAATAATTTTTCGCGTGTCAGGTTCTCAAGAACCGTGATTTTGTGTTGAGCATATTTGTCATAAATAGCAGCTACTAAAGCGCCGCTACTTCCCACACCATAACCTTGTGGAATACTAGAATCAAAATACATCCCCGTTTCAATATCGCTTTTTAATGCTTCGATATCAAAAGTGACCAAGTCAGCTTGCTCAGACTGTAATGTTTCAAGGTATGTTGCAAAACGCTTCAAACTTGCATTTGATGCAATTGCTTCTGCAGAAGGATCTTCGTCTCTTTTTAACGCACCATTATAAAAATTATAAGGAATCGATAAACCCTTAGAGTCACGAATAATTCCGTATTCTCCAAAGAGTAATATTTTTGAATAAAATAAAGGTCCTTTCATACTTAATTGAGAATTAACAATGGATAATTGATAATTATTTGTTTTTCGAAGTATTGATTATACTTGTTAACAATTTTAAAATTTCTATTACTTTGGCTTTTATGCTTTGAAACTCAATTTCTGACAAGAATTTTGTTTCATATAATAAATCTAACCAATATTCTGTTTCATTAGCTTCTTTCAAAGAGATAGACAACTTATGAATAAAGTCAGCTTTACTTTGAGCATGCTCTGCTTCTCTAATATTTGCTCCTATTGATGTTCCAGATCGAAGCAATTGTTTAGATAATACGAACTCTTTTTTCTCTACGAGAATTTTATAAAGATAAACGATTTCTACTGCGAATACAAAAGATTTTTCTTTAATGATATTTTTCTTCTCCATAGAGTTATCAATTGTTCATTATCAATTATCAATTGACGAAGCTCCATTTCCAATTTCGTCACAAATGTACTGCCCATTTTGGCAAAAGCCAACTAATTCGTCCTTAATAAATTGTAAAACTGCAGCGCTAACGTTTTCGGGATATAAAACATGAACATTAGCTCCTGCGTCGAGTGTAAAACAAACAGGGATTTTAGTCTCATTTCTGAATTTCCAAATCGCATTTATTATTTGTAAAGTGTTTGGTTTCATTAAAATGAAATAAGGCATCGAGGTCATCATCATCGCATGCAAAGTCAAAGCTTCACTTTCGACTACTTTTATGAATTCCTCTAAATCACCACTTTCAAAAATGGCAATCAGTTTGTCTAAATTTTCGTGTGCTTGTACAAAACGTCTTTCAGCATACGGATGATTGTGCATCAAATCGTGACCAACGGTACTTGAAACCTGTTTCTCGCCTTTATCAACTAGTAAGATAGTGTCTTGAAAATTATTGAAACTTTCGTGTATCGCATTTGGGAATTCTACGCCAAATAAATCTGAACTTCCCTTGATGTTGTCTTGGTTTCCCCAAACAACAACACTTCCTTTTACACTTCTGCAAGCACTTCCTGAACCCAATCGAGCCAGAAAAGAGGCTTTCTGATAAAAGTGCTCTTCAGTCATTGATGGGTTTAAGGCTTTTTCTAAACTCATGAAGTTCATCGCTATAGCAGCCATTCCAGATGCCGAAGAAGCAATTCCCGAACTGTGGGGAAAAGTATTTTCAGTATCTATTGTAAAATGATAATCTTTTAGAAAAGGCAAATAGATTTCGATACGTTCCAAGAATTTCTGTATTTTCGGTTTGAAATCTTCTTTAGGCTTTCCTTCAAAAAGTAAATCAAATGAAAAAACATCCTGCTTTTCCTTTTTGGCGAAAGCCAATTTAGTTATTGTTTTACAATTGTTCAGTGTAAAACTAACGGAAGGATTAGCCGGAATCTGGTTGTCCTTTTTTCCCCAATATTTCACGAGTGCAATATTACTAGGCGCGCTCCATTTGAAATTACCGCCTTCAATAGAATGAGAATATGTAGTTGGAATAAAATCGTTTGCTGAAAACATGTGTTATAAAATTTTGGCAAAGATACTTTTTTTGCTTTATACAGGGATTTGTTTATTTGTTGAATCGGTATAAAGTTTTTGTTTAATTTTGAAAAAAATTGAAAAACGCCAAAATGAATAAAATCACCAAAATACTTACTGTTGTTGTTACCTGTCTTGCGATTGGTTATTTTTCTGGAAACTCGACTCGTTCGGCCATTTTAGACTGGTATCCTGCATTGGTAAAACCAATTTTCAACCCTCCAAATTGGATTTTTGCGCCAGTATGGAGTATGCTTTATATCATGATGGGAATTGCGGCAGGATTGGTTTGGGACCGAATAGAATCAAATACGGAGACTGTCAAAAAAGCCTTGGTATTTTTTGCAGTGCAATTAGCTTTGAATGCTTTATGGTCTTATTTGTTCTTCGGTTTAAATAACCCTATGTTGGCTTTATTGGAAATTGTAATTCTATGGCTTATGATTTATGAAACCTATGTTCAATTTGGAAAAATCAATAAAATCGCGGGCTATTTATTTATCCCTTATTTGCTATGGGTAAGTTTTGCGATGGTTCTGAATGCAAGTATTTGGTGGTTGAATAAATAGAGTGTTCAGGGGGCAGTTTTTCGGTTGGATAAAAGGAAAATTACTTTTCTAAAGGGGATAGCTTTTTAAATTCGGTATTTTTTGCGAATAGAAATTCCATCAAAGCCAAATCATTGTTGCTTTGCGCGATTGTTTGTGACTGGGGATCTGCATCACAAAACTCAAGGAATAATGGTACTTGTTCTGGCTTCAACTTTAATTTTTCAATGTAAAATTTCTGGTCGAATGTGTTTTTTGCCAATGCTTTAAACTCTATTTGCGGAACTGGTTTTTTAGTAGGTTCTTTTTCTTTTCGGAATAAGTCTACTATCATACCACCTACTCGCATTAGATTCATACCATTTTCAATTCCTCCCATATAAACTCCGCTGACCGGGATTGCAGTTGCCGCTTTTTCAAGGGCGTATTGATCGAGCTTATCTTGTTCCCATTTTTCATCTTTGCTTATTTTTATAGAAGGCATTTTAGTTATTACAACCTCATTTAGTTCTTCTGCTTTTAATATTAATTCAATGACTAGCTCCTTCGTGTTAATAGTTTCGGGCGTAATTGTTATTTTTTTTAGCTGATGCTCTTTAGATACAAATACAAGGGTGTCATTTGCTTTGACAGCAATTGAAAAATCACCATCAGAATTTGTAACTGTAAGTGTTTTTGAATCAGCATTGATTACCTCTACATTAGGTACGACGTAATTATTAAATTTAACTTTGCCTTTTATGGTTTGGCTGAAGCTATATTGTGAAATGGAAAGGAGTAAGAATAGAAGTAGTTTTACTTTCATATATGTCGAATCTAATAACTTGATAGTAAAATTATTAGATTCGTCTTAAGGAAAACTTAGTAAAGATGTAAATTCTTGTTAATTAAACTCAAAGGAATTGCCTACTAAATCGCGTTCGCCAAAATAAACCCACTTGTCCAAGCATTCTGAAAGTTAAATCCACCAGTAATGGCGTCAATATTTACAATTTCTCCGGCAAAATATAGGTTTTCGTGCAGTTTGCTTTCCATGGTTTTGAAGTTGATTTCCTTTAAGTCAATTCCGCCCGCAGTTACAAATTCCTCTTTAAAAGTGCTTTTACCATTGACTTGAAAAGTACCATTTGTCAGTTGATTGGATAGGTTTTGAAGTTGTGCTTTTGATAAATCAGCCCATTTCGTTTCGATTTCGATTCCTGCGGCAAGTACCAAACTTTCCCATAAACGGTTCGGGAAATCAAAAGGTGATTTCTTGGAAACCGCTTTTTTGGCGTGTTCCTGCTTTAGCTCTTTTAGTTTTTTCTCAGCATCACTAGCGTCAACATCGTTAAGCCAATTCACGAAAATGGTAAACTGATAATTTTTGTCATGCAGTATTCGGGCTCCCCAAGCAGAAAGTTTTAAAACGGCAGGACCACTCATTCCCCAGTGGGTAATTAATAACGGACCTGTAGATTCCAGTTTTGTATCTTTTACTTTTACCGTTACCTGTGCTGCCACGCCTGGTAATTCCTTGATTCTCGGATCCTTGATATTGAAAGTAAATAGGGAAGGGACTGGACTCACAATTGCGTGACCGTAGGTTTGCAGCATTTCCCATATTTTAGGGTTGCTACCCGTTGCCAAAATTAATTTTTCAGCAATGTAGTTCTCGTTTTGTGTTTCTATTTTCCAGTTATTCTCTTTTTTAAAAATGGATTGTACACTTTGTCCCGTCAGGACTTTAATTCCTAATTTCTGTGTTGCCTCAAGAAAACAATCAATTATGGACTGTGATGAATTTGAAACAGGAAACATTCTTCCATCATCTTCAATTTTTAATTCCACTCCGTGTTTTTCAAACCATTCTATGGTGTCTCCAGAGCAAAATTGATGAAAAGGTCCACGTAATTCTTTCTCGCCACGAGGGTAATATTTAACCAATTCGTTAGGTTCAAAACAAGCATGCGTAACATTACATCTACCGCCGCCAGAAATGCGGACTTTCTGCAGTACATCCGCACCACGTTCTAATATGGCTACTTTTAGTTTAGGGTTTTTCTCTACGATATTTATGGCTGTAAAAAATCCTGCTGCGCCACCACCTACTATTATTATATCAAAATCTTGATTCATATTTTTCTTGTTTTGCTATTCGCAAAATTTATAATCGATCTGGGAAATCTGAGATAATCCCGTCTACGTTATACGTTTTTATTCTCTTTATGTCTTCTATTTCATTCACTGTCCACGGAAAAACCTGAAATCCTTTTTCTTGCATTTTAGCCGTGTTCTCTTTAGTGACCAAATGAAAATAGGGATGAATGGACTTGGCCTTAATAAATTTGGCGAAAGCGAAAGCCAAATCCAAATTTGTTTCTGTCAATACTCCAATAGGTATTTTTGAATTTGAAAAAGTGACTTGCTGTAAGGCATTCCAATCAAAGCTGGAAACTAAAAATTGATCGTAATTCCATTTTTTTTCTGAAACGTATTTTTCAATTAAATCGACCACTTTATCGGCAGTTTCAAAACTTTTCAGTTCAATATTGATATCACATTTTTGGTCAATCAGGTTTAACACTTCTGATAGAGTGGGAATGGTATGTATTTTTTCAATTCGGAAACGCTTTAATTGAGGTAAAGAAAACTGGTTTACAAAACCTTTTCCATCTGTAGTCCTGTCAATAGTTTCGTCATGAATAACCATTAACTCATTATCTGAGCTCAAATGAACGTCGAGTTCAATTCGATCAACATGAAGGTCAATTGCTTTTTGGAAACCTATTATAGTATTCTCCGGTTCATGACCTCTAGCGCCACGATGACCTATTTTTAACATTCGATTGATTTTTTACAAAGGTAACATAAATAAAAAAGCACAAACCGAATTCGATTTGTGCTTTTTGTACTTTGTTTGCTATTTTATTTTTCTAATAAAACGATATCAAATTCCGTGTCGATACTTATTTTTCCGTTTATTACAGTAGTTTCTTTTCCGGAATAGGCATCTTTTAATTTTGTGCCATCAGTAAATATTGTTCCTACAGAAAGTTCTTTTTTGCCTAAGGGCAGATCCAGTCCTACAACTACTTGATCTTCGTATTCTCCTTTCGAAAAAGTCCTTGAAAAAGTATATGGTTGTGCAGTAATTTCTTGGTGAATACCTGCTCCAATCGAAGGATGATTTTTTCTGAATTGTCCTAGTTTTTGCCAATGTAAAATCGCTTTTTGTGTTTCAGAATTCGATCGAATGTCCTCCCAATTCATAAATGATCGTAAAGTGGCATCACCTTCAGTGCCTTCAATAATTAAAGAACGTGCTGATTCGTCTCCGTAAAATACTTGTGCAAGTCCTGGGGAAAGTAGTAGTTTTGTTGCTGTTTCTTTGTTTTTGGTTCTAGCTGCGTCAAATGGACCACCGTCATCATGAGAAGACAGATAGTTCAAAACACTATGTCCCTTTAATTCTCCATTTAAAATAGTTGAATATTTTGAGAAGATGAATTCATAGTCTTTTTTCGCATCCCATTTGAATTCGAAATTAATCATGTTGTTAAATCCATTATCGTAATAGTTCACTTTTTTATCGCCAAAATCAAAATATTTTCCCGCACTGATGTTGTAATTATAAACTTCGGCTATGCTGTAAAAAGGGCTGTTATCTAATACTTGACTAGGGTTTTTCTTTTTCCAAGTGGCAAATGCATAATCGCATTGTGTTTTAAAATCAGCCCATACGCTTTCTTCGGTGTGTTTTACCGTATCAGCTCTGTAGCCATCAATTCCGTATTCCGTAATGTAGTCCGTCAACCATTTGATGATGTAGTTTTTTGGAGTTCTAGGATAGCCAGTTCTTGTAAAAAAAGCATCTAACGAAGCGACTTCTTTTTCGTAACGACCTTCTTTTTTCCATTTTTCGATTAAAAAAGGAGGAAGCGACACTTCTTGCGTACTCTCTGTTTTAATATCTGGTAGGTTTTTAACCAAAGTACAAGTAGTGGTTGTTTCAAAAGTTTTATAATCACATTGTGGTCCCGTTCTTACCCAGTCCGAAGGCCAGATCGTATCTTCATTCGTAACGGGTCCAGTATGATTAATAACACCGTCAAGAATGATTCGAATACCATGAGCATGTGCTTTTTTAACCAATGCGGCTAAATCTTCTTTCGTTCCGAAATTAGGGTCTAATGCTGTCCAATCTCTTGCCCAATAGCCATGAAAACCGTAGCTTAAACCAGTTCCTTCGTCAACTGCGTCATGTATTTGTTCTACGATAGGAGTGAACCAAATAGCATTTATTCCCAGTTTATCAAAATAGCCTTCATCAATTTTTTGAGAAATTCCTTTGATATCTCCACCTTCAAAACCACGAAGCTTTCCGGCAGTTTTATTTCTGTCAAAGTTTAAGTCGTTTGATGTGTCTCCGTTATTGAAGCGATCTGTCATAAGGAAATAGACACTTGCTGCTTCCCAAACGAAAGGGGTTTTAGTTGTTGATTTGTTTTCTGAACTATTTTTTGTGCTCGAGCAACTTATACAAAATGCCATTACTGAAAGTAATAATAGGATTGGCTGTTTTTTCATGATTAATTTGGATTGTTAAGAAAGGGCAAGTTTGTCTGTCCGAAATTTTAAATAATGAATTATTTGTCTAGTTCTAAGATCAAAACAGATTTTCCTTCCACAGAAATTTCGCTTGATAAATCATACGGATTTCCAGTTAGCACGTCTTTTCCATTTTTAGAGGCTTGTATGTTTTCTTGAAAACGTACTGTTTTAAAAGTTTGCTCCTCTTTACTATTATTGATAACTACCATTACGGTTTTCTTGTCAGTATATCTAAAATAAACATACACATTGTTTTCAGGTATGTAATGTGTCATTTTTCCAAAATGCACTGCTTCATTTGTTTTTCTCCAATTGAATAATTTAGAAGTGAAATTAAAATATTCATTTTGCCCGGGAGTTCTTCCTTCTTTTATAAATGCATTGTTCTCATCGCCTTTCCAGCCACCTGGGAAATCTTGGCGAATATCAGCATCACCTTTGTCTTTGTCTCCACTCATTCCAATTTCGCTTCCATAATACAACTGTGGAATACCTCTAACTGTAGCAATTAAAGCCATCGTCATCTGATATTTTTTGAAGTCATTATTGTACACGTGATTGATGCGAGCTGTGTCATGGTTTTCGGCAAAAACCAAAATATTGTTTGGATTTGGGTATAAAAAATCATTAGAAAAATTGTCATATACTTTAACCATTCCCTTGTCCCAACTGCCATCATCTTCATTAAAAATGGTTCCAATAGCATCGTGTAAAGTAAAATCCATTACACTAGGAAGTTGGGAATTGAAATTTTGAATGGCACCTATTTTACTATCTTTTTGCCAATAGGCCATTTGTGCTTGATTGTGCATCCAGATTTCACCTACAATATTAAAATTTGGATACTCATCCGTAATAGACTTTGTCCAAGCGGTAACACCTTCTGGATCTGCGTAGTTGTAAGTGTCAACTCTAAAGCCGTCTAAGTCAGCGTATTCAATCCACCAAATAGCGTTTTGTTTTAAGTAATTCAAAACTAGCGGATTTTTTTGGTTTAAATCAGGCATAGAAGACACGAACCATCCGTCTAGGCAAATATCAGTGTCGATTTTTGATGCATTTGTATCGCTAATCGTTGATCTTTTATGATTGGTTTGTGTGAAATTTTCAAATTGGTGAATCCAGTCCTGCGTAGGTAAGTCCTTCATCATCCAGTGTTCAATTCCCCAGTGATTAGTCACGTAATCCATAACTAACTTCATGTCTTTTTTATGAAGTTCTGAGGCTAGTCTTTTGTAATCTTCATTAGTTCCGTAACGGGGATCAATTTTGTAAACGTCAGATTGCGCATAGGTATGATACGAAAATGCTTTGTCATTGTCTTCACAAAGAGGTGTACTCCAAACTGTAGTTGCGCCTAAAGCTGATATGTAATCTATGTTATTGATAATTCCTTGAATGTCGCCACCGTGTCTTCCTCCAGCTACACTTCTGTCAGCCTTTTCTTGTGTGTCGTTGCTGCTGTCGTTTTTTGGGTTGCCATTAGCAAAACGGTCAGGCATAATGAGATACATCATATCAGATGCGTCAAAACCTTTGCGTTGTGCTGACTTTTCTCGTCTTTGTTTTAAGATATATTTTTGCGTAAAAGCAACTTTGTTATTTTTTTTAAATAAGAAATCAATACTAGCTGCGGGAAGATTCTTTGTGTTTATGGTAACAAAAAGGTAGTTTGGATTTTCAGTTTTTTTTATATCAGTTATGGCAATTGAATTTGCTGCTGTAACTTGATATTGTGAGATGTCTTTACCATAAAACATAATTTGGAGTTCTGGATTATGCATTCCTGCAAACCAAAAGGGAGGTTCAATTCTGTCAATTTGAGCGTTTATGGTAAGGGACATAAAAAAAAGTAATAAAGTTATTCTTTTTAGAAAGGGAATCTTTCGTAATGGCACTGAGTCAAATTTATTCATTATTAAGCACATTTTGGTTAACATTAATATTTTTTAATTCCGTTTTTGTTTAAGTAAACAATCCCAATTAAAAATTGGGATTGTTTGTTGGCTTTAACGGCCTTATAAAAGAAAGAATTGGCTACAAGTTCTTTACAATTAATTTATTTTACGGTAACTGTATTGTATGGAGATACGACAACTGCATTATTGTTTACTACAATTGTCAAGTCCTCGGTTCCATCAACTGAAAAAGCTGTTTCATAATGATTGATATCTACTTTTAGAATCTGACCTCTAAAATTGATTTTAAACGAATACGCTTTCCATTCCTTTGGAATTTTTGGAGAGAAGTGTAATTTATTATTTTTTACACGCATTCCACCAAATCCTTCAACGATACTCATCCATGTTCCTGCCATAGAGGTAATATGACAACCTTCTTCAACTTCTTTATTGTAGTCATCCAGATCTAAACGGGATGTTCTCAAGTAAAAAGTATAGGCCATATCCATTTTGTCAAGTGCCGCTGCTTGTATAGAGTGTACGCAAGGAGAAAGTGAACTTTCATGAACGGTAAATGATTCGTAGAATTCAAAATTGCGTTTCAATTCTTCTTTAGTGAAATGCTCTTCAAAGAAATAGAAGCACTGTAGCACATCGGCCTGTTTTATATAAGGAGAACGTAAAACTCTATCCCAAGACCATTTTTGGTTAATTGGTCGTTGTGCCGGATCTAAATCTTTTACTGGAACTAAATCCTTGTCCAAGAATCCGTCTTGCTGTAAATAAACACCTAGTTCTTCCGATTTTGGAAAATACATGTTGTCAGCAACTTTTTTCCATTCTTGAAGTTCCGTTTCTGCCAGTTTTACTTTTTCAATAATTCGTTTGTGATCTGATGGGAATTCCAAAGACACTTTCTGAATTTGCTCATAGGTATAATCAATACACCATTTTGCAATGTAGTTCGTATAGAAATTATTATTGATGTTATTTTCGTATTCGTTAGGTCCTGTAACTCCCAGAATAACATATTGATTTTTGTCTTTCGAGAAGTTGGCTCTTTGATGCCAAAAACGTGCAATTCCAATTAAGACTTCCAATCCTTTCTCAGGAATGTAAGAGTAGTCGCCAGTGAAGCGGTAGTAATTGAATATGGCAAAAGCAATAGCACCATTTCTGTGAATTTCTTCATGGGTAATTTCCCATTCATTATGACATTCCTCACCATTCATGGTAACCATTGGGTATAATGCTGCTCCGTCTTTGAAACCAAGATTTTTCTCAGCATTCTCGATGGCTTTTTCCAAATGATTGTATCGGTACGTCAATAGATTTCGTGCTACTTCCTGATCTTTGGTAGCCATGTAAAACGGAATGCAATATGCTTCAGTGTCCCAATAAGTAGAACCACCATATTTCTCGCCTGTAAATCCTTTTGGCCCAATATTTAAACGACTGTCCTTACCTAAATAAGTTTGGTTTAACTGAAAAATATTGAAACGGATTCCTTGCTGTGCTTTTACGTCACCATCAATCGTAATGTCTGACATTTCCCAGATTTTTGCCCAAGCATCAATCTGATCTTGTAATAATTGATCGTATCCTTTTGCTAATGCTGATTGGATAACCTTTTCAGCAGCTGTTAGTGTGTTAGTATGATTTAAGGAAACGGTATATCCTCCTATTTTTTGAATAGATGATTTTTTTCCTTGACCTACAATTACATCATAACTACTTTGAATTTTATCAGTTGTAGTGTCAAAATTCGCTGGGGAAAGATTTAAATTGCGGCCATTTTCTAATACGCTATTTTGCATAAAAGTAGTGACCTTAAAATGAGTCTTAAAAGTTTGCGCTGTAACGAAAGCTTCATTACCGGTATGTTTTACTTCAAGAGGTTCCCAGAATTTTTCATCCCAGTTAGCATCCTCATTCGTAACTCCAGCATCAATATAAGGTTTGTATACTATTTTAGCATCCTTGTTTAAAGGTGTGATTTCATAATTAATGATCCCAACTTCATCCAAAGTTATAGACAAGAAACGAGTTACATTAACAGCGATTTCTGTTCCGTTTTTCATTTTTGCATTAAAAGAACGGTTGTACCAACCCTCTTTCATGTTCAATTCACGACGGAAGTCTGTGACTTCAGTACAAGCATTCATGTCTAAATTCTCGCCATTTATTTCAATGTCGATTCCAATCCAGTTTGGTGCATTTAAAACTTTTGCAAAATATTCAGGGTATCCATTTTTCCACCAGCCCACTTTAGTCTTGTCTGGGTAGTAGATTCCTGCGATATAACTTCCTTGAAAAGTTTTTCCGGTGTAACTTTCTTCGAAGTTTGCACGTTGTCCCATAGCGCCGTTTCCGATGCTAAAAAGACTTTCAGATGACTTTACACTTTCTGCATCAAATCCCTCTTCAATGATGGACCAATTGTCTGGTTTTATATAATCTTGGTTCATTCTTTCTTTTGTTTAAAGTTTAAAAAGCATCAGGTTTAGAAGTTTACAGTTGTTGAAATGGACGACTGTTTCTATAACCTCTTGTTTCTTTTTATTCTATCTGTTTATTTATTAATTAGTCCTTCAATGAAACGCATATCTATATGGGTAAAATCCGGATAAATATATTTTGCTTCGTGTAATGTTTTTTCTTCTCCAATTCCGATGCTTGTCATTTTTCCAATATTAGCTGCTTGAACTCCTGCAACCGAATCTTCAAAAACGATAGCGTCTTCTGGTTTTGCTCCTAATAATTTAGCTGCAATCAGGAAAACTTCAGGATCTGGTTTTGCATTGGTAACATCATTTCCATCAACGATAACGTCAAAGTATTGCATGATGCCCGTTTTCTCCAAAATAGGTCTTGCATTTTTACTTGCTGAACCTAATGCAATAGCTTGATTTTTCTCTTTCAAATATTTTAACACAGGCATGACTCCTGGTAAAATTTCGCTTTGGTCCATATCCACTAAATAGGATAGGTATTCTTCATTTTTTTGAATTAGCCATTTGTTTTTGTCTTCTTGCGAAGCTTCTACTTTTCCTAATTCTAAAATGATATCAAGAGAGCGCACGCGGCTTACTCCTTTTAAAAGTTCGTTGTGTTCGAGTGTGAAATCTATATTTAATTCCTGGGCTATTTTCTGCCAAGCTAAATAATGGTATCGGGCAGTATCTACTATTACTCCGTCAAGGTCAAAGATGAATGCTTTCTTATTCATTTACTGTAATTTTTGTTTCGTCATTAATGGTAAGAGCGATAATTCCGGCTAGAATCATGGATGCTCCACCAATCAAAAGTGCATAGATGGGTTCGTTGTCAAAAAATTTAGAAACTAAAAATCCTAAAATGGATGCAGCAACTAATTGAGGGATTACGATAAAGAAGTTGAAAACTCCCATGTAATAGCCCATTTTGTTAGATGGCAGTGAGCCAGATAACATGGCGTAGGGTATTGATAAAATACTTGCCCAAGCGATTCCAACACCAATCATTGGAAGCCATTCCATTGTGAATGCCGTGGGTTCAGTAATGAAATAAACAGATATAAGTCCGAGTCCTCCACAGACTAGCGCGACAAAGTGTGTGAATTTTCGGCTCGTATATTTTGCTAATAATGGAAGTAAAAAAGAAGCGATTGCAGCAATTAGATTATAATTGGCAAACATTTCACCTACTTGATTGGCACCAGTATTGTAGGCTTCAGATGTTGTATCTGTTGTGCCATAAATGTGTTGTGTCACGGCTAGGGTGGTATAAATCCACATAGAGAAAAGTGCAAACCAAGAAAAGAATTGAACCCAAGCCAATTGTTTCATGATTTTAGGCATAAACTGAAAATCGTTCATAATAGTTACGAAACCATTTTCGGTATTGTTTGCCTTCTGCATTAACCCGGAAACCAGCATTGCTAATCCACCTAAACCAATTAGTCCAAGTGATAAGACGTATAAATCTTTCTTTAGATCAAAATTGTAGATGACAAACGAAAAAAGTGCACTTACAATTAGAAATAGGATTCCCTTCATTAAATGAGATTTCCCATTAGAAGCAAACCAATCTGCCGAATGTTCTTCTTTTATAAAAGTAGTTTCCTTGTGTTTTTCAAAAGCGGCTAATTCTTCTGGAGAATATTCTTTAGATGTAATTACAGTCCAAAGCACAGTAATGATAAATACAATTCCACCAAAATAGAAGGAGTATTTAACTGAGTCAGGAATAATACCAAGTGGAGCTGTGTTTTCAACGCCTAAATGAGTAAAAATCAAAGGTAATTTTGACGCAAAGTAAGCACCAATACCAATGAAAAAACTTTGCATGGCAAATCCCATGGTACGTTGCTTTTCTGGAAGATTATCTCCAACAAAAGCACGAAACGGTTCCATAGAAACATTAATGGAAGCATCCATAATCCATAACATTCCTGCTGCAATCCATAGGGCAGGTGAATTAGGCATTATAAATAAGGCAGCTGAAGCTAAAATTGCTCCTGCTAAAAAATAAGGTTTTCTTCGTCCTAATTTTGTCCAGGTTCTATCAGAAAAATAGCCAATAATTGGTTGGATAATTAAACCAGTCATAGGAGCAGCAACCCATAAAATAGGGATGTCGTCAATGTTAGCGCCTAAAGTTTGAAATATTCTGCTGACATTAGAATTTTGCAAGGCAAAACCCATTTGAATTCCCAGAAATCCGAAACTCATGTTCCAAATTTGCCAGAAACTTAATTTACGCTTTTCCATTATCGTAATTTAAATAATTAATACGATAAGCGCGATGCTTATCAAAACCTACTTGTTTTTCGAAGTAAAAGTAAAAGCTTTGATAGGGTAAATATAAAAATTTATTTCACAGTTTTTATTTTTGCAAACAAAAACTGGGAAACATTTTTCACTACAAGGTTGTAGTAATGAATTAAGTAGGAAAAAAAGTTAGAAGTCAGCGGTTTGAACTGTAAAATGTGATCTGATAAAAACCTATTCTCCCTTTTTTACTCTTGCTTCTTTATTCAAACCTTAATAGGTAGACTCCCTTTCTATCAAATGAGTCTCAATTACTTCTGTTGTATAATTTTCATCTTCCTGTTCTTCGTTTTCTGCTTCTAATCGATCAATTAGCATCTTTGCTGCTCTATTCCCCATTTTTATACCGCTTTGACTTACGGTGGTAATAGTAGGAGTGGAGTATTTTGAAATGATTCCATCCGTAAAAGCGATTACTGCCAAGTCTTTAGGGACGTTAAGCCCTATTTTGTTAGCAGTTTTAATTATGGTTACTGCAAAAAGTTCGTTTACTGCAAAAACGGCATCGATGGCTTTGTCTTCTAATAATTTCCCAATTATTATTTCGCAGGTGTCAACATCTTCAATTTTAATGATGAGATTTTCGTTAAAAGGGATGTCATTATCTAATAATGCCTTGATATAGCCGTCCGTGCGGAGCTTACCTACACTCACATAATCAACTGTGGTGACAAGGGCAATTTTCTTTCGTCCTTTATCTATTAGGCTTTGAACCGCTTCATAGGCGGCTTGTTTGTCATCAATAATCACTTTGTCGCATAGGATTTCATTGGTTACCCTATCAAACATAACGACAGGCATTCCTTGGTCTATTACTTCTGTAATATGATGGAAGTCTCCCTTGAACTGTGTTTCTTTTGATAGTGACATGATGAATCCGTCAATGCTACCATTAGCTAGCATCTCCATATTAAGAACCTCTTTATCAAAGGAGTCGTCTGATAAGCATATGATAACACTGTATCCGTGTTCATTAGCAACCTGCTCTATACCGTTAATTACTGTGGAGAAAAAATGATGCACAATTTCAGGGATAATGATCCCTATTGTTTTTGTTTTTCTATTTTTTAAACTAAGGGCAATATTGTTGGGTTTGTAATTATAAAATTTGGCAAATGCCTGAACTTTTAGTCTAGTTTCCTCTCCAATTTCTGAACTATTTCGGAGAGATTTTGATACAGTTGAAATGGAAACATCAAGTTCTTTTGCAATTTGTTTGAGCGTTACTTTCCTTTTCATAATTGTGATATTGATAATAATTATTTTCGTAATAAAGATATAATTTGTTTTTACTTATGGCAATTTATGCCTTAAAAATTTACATAAAATAGAAAGTTTTCAACACTATTACGTTTTCGTAACTCTATTAAAAAATGTCTTTGTCGAAGGTGTTAATATTTACATAAATTTAGCATTCGAAGTAAGAGTAAAATTCACTAAAATCAAATTAATTTAAACAAAAAGTATGAAAACAATTTATAAAAAGTTGTTATTTTTATTACTGCTACTGCCTTTAAGTATTCTGGCTCAGAATACACTTAATGGGACTGTTCTTGATAAAGTTTCAGGGCAGCCAATTCCAGGAGTAAATGTAAATATACAGGGAACAACAAATGGTGTTTCGACAGATTTTGACGGAAAATTCCAGATTTCAAATGTAAAGAAAGGGAATAATGTCGTTTTTTCTTATATAGGATACACAAATTCGATTGTTAACTACAACGGACAGAAATCAATAACTGTTTCTTTAGGAGAAGATGCAAATCAACTTAAAGAGGTAGTGATTCAAGTAGGTTACGGTACAGTTAAGAAAAAAGATTTAACAGGTTCGGTAACAGTATTGAGTACTAAAGATTTTAATAAAGGGCCAGTAACTTCTGCAGATCAGATGATCCAAGGTAAAGTGGCTGGATTGCAAATTATTAATGGTGGTGGTTCACCAGGAGTTGATCCAGTGATTAGAATTAGAAGTGGATCTTCATTGTCAGCAAGTAATGACCCTTTGTATGTTATTGACGGTGTGCCAGTTGCTAGTGGTGGTGTTGAAGGTGGTAAAAATCCATTATCAACTATTAATCAAAATAATATTGAATCGATTTCGGTATTAAAAGACGCTTCAGCGACAGCTATTTACGGATCACGTGCTTCTAACGGGGTAATTATTATTACTACCAAAAAAGGGAAATCAGGTGAATTGCAAGTAACTTATAATGGAAATCTTCAAGTATCTGAAATTACTAAAAAAGTAGATGCATTATCAAGCACACAATTTAAAGATTTTGTTGCTGCTAATGGAAATGATGCTCAAAAGGCACTTGTTGGTACTGCTGATACAGATTGGCAAGATGAAATTTATAGAACTGCTATAGGTACTGATCACAATATCGCATTAAGCGGTGGTGTTGATAATGTAGTGTACAGAGCTTCTGTTGGATATGCTAATTTGAATGGTATCTTGAGAAGAGATAACATGCAAAGAACTACTCTTGGAGCTAATGTAACAGGAAATTTCTTTGATAAACATTTGAAAATTGAAATCAATAATAATACATCGGTAATAAAAAGTAATTATAGCAATGGTGGTGCTATTGGTGGAGCGGTTAGCTTTGACCCTTCGCAACCAGTTAGAAATGCTGATGGAACTTATTTTCAATGGCTAACTTCTCCTACTGAAATAAATCCATTGGCAGGAGTTAATCCAGTTTCTCAAATCGAGCAACAAAATAACTATGGTAGTTTTTACAGAAGTATTGGAAACATTCAGTTTGACTATAAGTTGCATTTTTTACCAGAATTGAAAGCCGTAGCTAACTTTGGTTATGATCAAATGAGTGGTAGAGGATATGGAGATACAGCAGCAGATTATCGTTATGGATTTACGGGTTCAGGATATGGTAATACGTATGAAAACATTGAGTCTCGTGATAATAAGTTGATGGATTTGTATTTAAACTACAATAAAAAAGTAGATGCAATTGATACACAGTTTGATGTAACAGGAGGCTATACTTATCAAGATTTTAAAGAATCAAAAACTAAATCTTCTTACAATGTTGAAAGAGGTGTCACTAATGTGGAGTTATCTACACCAACACGTCTTAACTTGCAGTCATTCTTTGCAAGAACTAACATTACAATTGCAGATAAATATTTGTTAACCTTATCTTATAGAAGAGATGGGACATCAAGATTTACTGAAGATTTCAGATGGTCAAACTTCCCGGCAGTTGCTTTGGGTTGGAAATTAAACGAAGAAAACTTCTTAAAAGATGTAGCTAGTATTTCTGCTTTGAAACTTAGAGGTGGATGGGGTATTACCGGACAACAAAATATAGGTAGCTTTTATCCTTCTATTCCTTTGTATTTAGCGTCTAATAATTCTGCTCAATATCAATTAGGGGATACATTTTATACAACTTATAGACCGGAACCTTATAATAGTAATTTGAAATGGGAACAAACAACAACTGCAAATGTAGGTGTCGATTTTGGATTGTTTAACAATAGATTTACTGGTAGTGTTGATGCGTATCAAAGAATTACCAAAGATTTGTTATTGTATACTTACAACCCGTCTTTCTTTGGTTTTTCTAATCAAGACAACTACAATGTTGGAACAATTGATAACAAAGGTCTTGAGTTAGCTGCAGAAGTAATTCCAGTGAGAAATGATAATTTCCAATGGACTGTTGGTGGAAACGTTACTTTTCAAAATTCTAAAATTACTAAGTTAACAACTACTCAAGAAAACACACCAGGAATTGATACAGGTGATATTGATGGGGGTACTGGAAACACTATTCAAAATCATCAAGTAGGTTATGCACCAAGTTCATTCTTTGTTTATGAGCAAGCTTATGGAGCTGATGGGAAACCACTTGACGGCGTTTTTATTGATAGAAATAAAGATGGTATCATTAATAGTGATGATAAATACCGTTTTCATAAACCAGCCGCCGATGTGTTTTATGCATTCAACACAAGTGTATCTTATAAAAACTGGGATATGGGAATGAACTGGAGAGGATCATGGGGTAATTACAATTACAACAATATCGATTCTAATAAAGGAGTTGCTAATAATGTTTTAACTAGAAATACTGATTTAAGCAATGGTGTTGCTAATCTTTTAGAAACTGGTTTTGCTAAATCAGATAACTTTCAATTGCACTCTGATTATTACGTACAAGATGCTTCATTTATTAGGTTAGACAATGTAAGTGTGGGTTATACTTTTAATCAAAAAGAAAACGCTACGTCGTTAGTTAAATTAACATTGGCTGCTCAAAATATTTTGGTAATAACTAATTATGATGGCTTAGACCCAGAGATCTCAGGTGGTATTGATAAAAATTTATACCCTCGACCAATTACTTTCACGTTAGGTTTGAACGTTAATTTCTAATACAAATAATAAGAAAAATGAAAAATATATATAAACGATTATTGGGTATTTCTTTGTTCATGCTGGTGCTTACTTTTCCATCATGTACAAATGATTTAGTCCAATCTCCAGATAACGGAGATTCAGTTGCAGGTGAGGAGTTTTTTAGCTCGCCGGAATCGTATAAACAAAATTTAGCGAAACTATATGCTGGTTTTGCTACATCAGGTCAGCAAGGTCCTGCAGGGAAAGCAGATATTTCAGGTATTGATGAGGGAACAAGTCAATATGTGAGAGGGTACTGGATGATGCAAGAATTGACAACTGACGAAGCAGTTATTGGATGGAATGATGGATCTATTAAAGATTTCCATTCTCAAACATGGACTTCTTCAGATAGTTTTATTAATGCAACTTTTGCACGTTTCTCTTTTCAAATTGTGAACTGTAATGAGTTTTTAAAACAAACTACTGATGAGAAATTGGCTGCTAGAGGAATAGATGCTGCATTAAAAGCAGAAATTGCTGTTTATAGAGCTGAAGCTCGTTTCTTGAGAGCAATGACGTACTGGCATTTGATTGATACATTTGGAGGTGGTTCATTGGTTACTGAAGATTCTCCAAGTACTTTCTATTACCCAGAGTATGCAACCAGAGCAGAATTGTACAAATTTGTTGATGAAGAGTTAACTGCTATTACTCCGTTAATGAAAGCGCCAAAAACAAATGAGGCGTATCGTGTAGATCAGGCTGCTGCCTGGATGTTACAAGCTAAATTGTATATGAATGCAAAAGTGTATATCGGTACTGATAATTACGCGGCTGCCGTTCCATTAATTACAAAAATTGTTGGTTCATCTTATTCATTGCACAACAATTACAATCAGTTGTTTCTTGCGGATAATGATAAAAATGGTTCGCAAAATGAATTTATTTTTGCTATTGCTTTTGATGGTCTTCGCACACAAACTTATGGTGGAACTACTTTCTTGACGCATGCGCCAGTAGGTGGAAGCATGAAAGCTGCTGAATTTGGAATCAATGGTGGTTGGGCTGGAATCAGAACTACTGCAGCATTTGTAGACAAGTTTACTGAGAATACAACTGATAGACGTGGACAGTTTTATACAGAAGGACAAACTAAAGAAATTAAAGATATAGGGACTTTTACTGATGGGTACGCAATTCAAAAGTTTAGAAATGTGACTGTAAATGGAGTACAAGGTTCTGATAAGACTGGGGATTTCTCAGATTCAGATTTTCCTATTTTCCGTTTGGCAGATGCGTATTTAATGTATGCAGAATGTTTCGTTAGAGGTGCTGGTGGAAATGCCGCAACTGCTTTAGGATATGTGAATGCTTTGCGTACAAGAGCAATTGGAGCTGCTGTAAGCTCAGGAGATCTAACCTTGAATTTTATATTAGACGAGAGAGCAAGAGAATTACATTGGGAAGGACACAGAAGAACGGATTTAGTTCGTTTTGGAAAATTCACTGGTGGAGCTTATTTATGGCCTTTTAAAGGTGGAGTTTCTGGAGGAGCGCCAACACAATCATTTAGAGATTTATTCCCTATTCCTGCAAATGCCTTATCATCAAATAGTAAATTACAACAAAACCCTGGATATTAATAATATTAAAACTAAACAAAAATGAAAAATATAACAAAATCAATAATTGCTTTATTTGCAGTAGTTGCTTTGTCTTGTAGCGTTGAAGACGTTCAAGATAGACCAGTAATTCAAGGAATAGAAACTCCAGAATTAGTGGCACCACAAAATGATAAATTATACACTTTAGTAGAAGATAATGCTGATAATGTTGCGGAACGTTTTGTATGGTCAGCTGCTACATACGGTGGAGATGTTCAGATTGGATATAAACTGATGATTGATGTTAAAGGCGGAGACTTTACAAAAGCAATCGAATTAGGTGGAACTGCTGGTACGACACAAGTTGAGGTAAGTGTGAAAACATTAAATCAAGCTGTTGTTGAATTAGGTGGTGTTGCAGGTGTAGCGAGCTCTTTTGATGTAAAAGTGGTCTCAAGCTTAGCAGGTGGTGAAATAATGACTTCTGCAAAGCCATTAACTATTTTAGTTAATTCTTATACTGGTTTAATTGCTTATCCATTTACAGATTGGTACCTAATTGGTGCAGCAGTTCAAGGTGGATGGGATAATAATGCAGATACGAATCACCAACCAATGTTTAGAATTACTACAGCTGCTAACAAATACTCTTTTACAGGATACTTTGGCGCAGGTAACTTCAAGTTAATATCTAAAAAAGGAAGCTGGGAATTTCAGTTAGGTAGAGCAAGTGCAACAGCAATTGAACTTAACGGTAATGCAGGTGAATTTACAATCGCTACTGCTGGATATTACAGTTTTACTTTTGATAGTACTGCATTGACTTACACATTAGTGCCTTATACGGGTACAACAACTAAAACCTTCACTACTGTTGGTATTATAGGAAGTAGTACTCCTGGAGGTTGGGATGCTTCAACTGCTATGGTAAAATCTAGTTTTGACGCTCATAGTTGGACTTTAGGAGTTACTGCATTAGGTGACGGTGAAGCAAAATTCAGAGCAAATGATCTTTGGACTGATAGTTGGGGAGGTAAAACAGCTTTCTCAGGAGGAGGAACTGGTGATAATATCCCTGTTGCGAAGTCTAAATATGTAATTTATTTTAATGATTTAGATGGTAGTTATTTAATGATACCAAATCAAGAATAATATATTAAACTTGAAAGGGCTATCTTATGGATAGCCCTTTTTTAATAAAATCCACATTTAATAAATAAATGTTATGAAAAAAACTCTACTCTTAATACTGTTTTTCTTATCAATTGGGGCATTCGCCCAACAACAAACTGTTAGTTATAGCATTAGTCCAACTACCTTCGAAGAGTCGACAGCCATCACTATTACCATTAATGGAAATAGTATAAATGAAAGCACTTGGGGGGTAACTGGAAATGCTTTGTACCTATGGGCATGGGCTTTTGATATTGATGATACTAACCAAAAGGGAACACCGTTGAATGGGTCGTGGACTTCTTCTGACGAAGCGAGTAAATTTTCATATAATCCAGGATCTGATATTTATACAAAAACAATCACGCCTACTGCGTATTATAATATTACAGGAATCGGAAAAATAGGCTTTTTAATTAAAGCTAAAGATGGTACTGGAGACAAAAAATCACAAGATATCTTAGCTGAGGTTGGTAGTTTTCAAGTGAATTTAACTTCTCCGGCAGTTAACAGTTCGACGATTATAGCTTCAGGAGGAAGTTTTAATATCGCCGCAAATAATACCAATGGTAATGCCAGCTATAATTTAAAGGCTAATGGTGTAAGTATTAATACAAATGCAAGTACTTCAAGTTACAATTATAACCATACAAATATTACCGCTAATCAAAACTATGAATTGGTAGTTACGCAAGGAGCAACAACAGTTAGCAAAAAATTCAGTGTGATTCTTAATCCGGGGACAATCTCGGCAGTAATGCCTTCAGGATTATTGGACGGTATTAACTATAATGCTGCAGATGCCACTAAAGCTACTTTAGTTTTAGATGCTCCGCTAAAAGATTTTGTATACGTAGCTGGAAGTTTTAATGGTTGGGAGCCAAATTCTAACTATGCCATGAAAAAGGATCCTAGCTCAGGTAAATTTTGGTTAGAACTAACTGGATTAACATCTGGTACAAATTATACCTATCAATATTGGGTGGTTGATGCTACTCCTATTGCAGGCTCTCCTTCGTTGGTAAAAACCGCAGATCCATATTCGACTTTGATTTTGTCGTCAGATGACGATCCTTATATTCCAGCTTCAAGTTATCCTAATCTGCCTGTTTATCCAGTAGGTCAACAAAGAGATGTTACAGTTTTGCAAACAGGACAGACTCCATATCCGTGGAGTACTGCAACTACTAATTTTGTAAAACCAGAAAAAGAGAAACTGGTAGTTTATGAACTTTTGGTTCGCGATTTTGATGCTGCCAGAACTTATCAAAGTGTAATTAATAGAATGGATTACTTCAAAAATCTAAAGATAAACGCTATTGAATTATTACCAGTAATGGAATTTGAAGGTAATGAAAGTTGGGGTTACAATACTTCTTTTCATATGGCTTTGGATAAGTTTTACGGGACGTCAAGCAAATTCAAGGAACTGGTAGATGTTTGTCATCAGAACGGGATTGCCGTAATTCTTGATGTTGCTTTAAATCACGCGTTCGGAAGAAACCCTATGGTGCGTATGTGGATGAATGATCCTGACGGTGACGGTTGGGGTTCGCCATCAGCTGAAAATCCTTATTTTAATACAGAAGCCATGCACAGTTATAATGTAGGGAGTGATTTCAATCATCAGCAAGCAAGAACTCAAAACTATGTAAAAAGAGTAATTAAGCAATGGATTGAAGAATATAAAATTGACGGATTCCGTTGGGATTTAACCAAAGGTTTTACACAAAACTGTCCTGCAAGTGTTGCCGGTGGCCAAGATAATTGTACAAATCAATTACAAGCGGATAGAGTAGCGGTATTGAAAACGTACGCAGACTATTCTTGGAGTTTGGATGCAACACATTATACCATTTTTGAGCATTTAGGTTCAGATGCAGAGGAACAACAATGGGCTAATTATAGAATTGATGACGCAGTTAGTAAAGGGATAATGATGTGGGGTAAAATGACTGAACAATACAATCAGTTGACCATGGGTTATAATTCAGAGAATAACATTTCTAGAATGAGTAGTACTGCTCATGGATTTACAAAGAATAGATTAATGGGTTATGCAGAGAGCCATGATGAGGAGCGCTTGATGTATAAAAATGTACAATTTGGGGCTAATCTAAATGGATATAATGTAAAAACTCCAGCTACTGCACTTTCCAGAATGTCCGCTTTAGGAGCTGTGACATTGTTGGTTCCAGGACCAAAGATGATTTATCATTTTGGTGAGCTGGGATGGGATCTTTCCATTTTTACATGTAACAATGGTTCTGTAAATACTTCTGATGATGCTATTACTGGAGATTGTAAATTAGATACTAAACCGCAACCACAATGGTCAAGCAATTGGCTTGGAGATAACAATCGAAATAAAATTTATACGGATTGGGCTAAAATGATAACGATGAAAATTAAAGAACCTGTTTTTTCAGGAACAGCAACTATCAGTAGTTCATCACTAACGCCTACGATAAAAATCACTAATAGTTCATTGGCGTCAAGCCAACTGAAAGATGTTTTAGTGTTAGCTAATTTTGACTTGGCAACTAAAGATGTCCCTACTGGTTTTCCTAATACAGGAACTTGGTACAATTTAATGGACAACACATCGATTAATGTTACTGATGTTAATGCGGCAATTAGTATTCCTGCTGGAGAATTTAGAATATATGGTAATAAGGTTGCTAATTTGGCAATAGCCAATTTTGAAAAAGAAATCGGAATTTATCTATATCCAAATCCTGCAACTAATTATTTTACTTTGAATATGGCGGCTTCTAAAGTCCAAATTTATTCTGTGACTGGACAATTAATGAAAAGTTTTAATGGGAGTCAGGCTGCATCGTATCAATTTAATGTGAGTGATTTAAGTAATGGTGTTTACGTAGTAAAAGCCTATAATGATAACGAGGAACTTCAAGTGATGAAGTTTGTCAAAAGGTAGTTAGTTTGTTAGTTAGTTTGTAAAAAGTTGTCCCTGGTAAGGACAACTTTTTCGTTTAAAAAAAAGCTGCTTCACGAATGAAGCAGCTTTTAACTACAAATAAAAACTAAAATTAAATTCTACCGTTTTTAATTTCTTCTACAATTTCGGGATTCAATAATGTTGAGGTGTCACCAAAATTTGAATAGTCACCCTCGGCTATTTTGCGAAGTATTCTACGCATTATTTTTCCAGAACGTGTTTTTGGTAAACCGGAAACAAACTGAATTTTATCTAATTTGGCAATGGGCCCAATTTGGTTGGAAACTTGCTGGTTTATTTCTTTCATTAAATTATCTCTATCACGAGATTCACCAGTTTCCTTTAATATAACATAACCGTATAATGCATTTCCTTTTATATCATGAGGGAAACCTACAATTGCTGATTCTGCGACTGCTGGATGTTCATTAATGGCATCTTCGATAGGAGCAGTTCCAAGATTATGACCAGAAACGATTACTACATCATCTACACGACCTGTAATTCTGTAATAACCTACCTCATCACGTAAAGCACCATCACCAGTGAAATATTTGCCTGGAAAGGCAGTAAAGTATGTTTCTTTATATCTTTTGTGATCTCCCCAAATAGTTCTTGCAATTCCCGGCCAAGGAAATTTAATACATAGGGATCCAACTACTTGATTGTCCTCAATTTCATTTCGTTTTTCATCCATCAATACCGGTTGAATTCCTGGTAATGGTAAAGTGGCATAAGTTGGTTTTGTAGGAGTTACAAAAGGAATTGGCGAGATCATAATACCACCAGTTTCTGTTTGCCACCAGGTGTCTACTACGGGACATCTTTTATCACCCACATGATCATTATACCAGTGCCAAGCTTCTTCATTGATAGGTTCTCCCACAGAGCCAATCACCTTAAGTGAATTTAATTGAAATTTTTGTACGTAGTCTAAGCTTTCTTTCGCTAAGGCTCGAATGGCAGTAGGAGCCGTGTAAAATTGACTTACATTGTGTTTTTCGATAATCTCCCAAAAACGACTAAAATCAGGATAAGAAGGAACTCCTTCAAAAATAACTGTCGTTGCTCCGTTTAATAATGGTCCGTATAGGATGTAAGAGTGTCCTGTTATCCACCCAATATCAGCAGTACACCAAAAGATATCGTTTTCTTCATAGCTAAATACATTTTTGAATGTGTAGGCGGTGTAAACCATATATCCTGCAGTAGTATGCACCATTCCTTTAGGTTTTCCAGTTGAGCCTGAGGTATAAAGGATAAACAATGGGTCTTCGGCATCCATTATTTCAGCGGCATTGTTATCTGAAGCATCATCTAAAAGTGGTTGCAACCAGTGGTCACGTCCGTCTTTCATGTTTATTTCAGTATTAGTTCTTTTTACCACTAATACTTTTTCGACACAAGGAGTGCTTACTAAGGCTTCATCAATTATCCCTTTTAAGTCAATAGTTTTATTACCGCGATAGCCACCATCTGAGGTGATTACCATTTTGCAATCACTATCATTTATTCTTGTCGTTACTGCTGAGGCTGAAAACCCTGCAAAAACTACTGAATGTATAGCTCCAATTCTGGCACAAGCCAAAGTTGCAATAGCAAGCTCAGGAATCATAGGTAAATAAATACAAACGCGATCTCCTTTTTGAATGCCTTGCTCAATTAAAACATTTGCCATTTTGCAAACGCGTTGATGCAATTCAGTGTAAGAGATATGTAATGCTTCTTCGCTTGGGTCATTTGGCTCAAATATGATAGCCGTTTTATCACCTTTTTTTGCAAGATGTCTGTCAATACAGTTTTTAGTAATATTCACTTTTGCATCTACGAACCATTTAATTTCGGCTTCAGCCATATTAAAGTCGACTACTTTATCCCACTCCTGGTACCAAGTAAAGTTTTCGGATGCAATTTTGTCCCAGAACTTTTTGGGCTCACGAACTGATTTTTTGTATTCTTTAAAATATTCTTCTAAATTATTTATTTTATAACGACTCATGGTTTATGATTTAATATAGTTAGTGTTGTTTTTTATTATAAGTTCCAATTTCATATTTTTCCAAAACGGCAGCGATCTCTTCAACAATTGCTTCATCATCGATAGTTGATGGAATTTGATAATTATCACCATCAGCGATGCTGCGCATTAATTTTCTGAGAGTTTTTCCTGAACGTGTTTTGGGCAAGCGCTCCACGATGACTACATTTCGCAATGAAGCAACCGCGCCAATTTGTTGACGCACTAATTGTATGATTTCCTGTTCCAATTGATAATGTTCAATAGAATCGTTTAATTTGGTTACTACCAAAGCCAATGGGGTTTGTCCTTTTAACGCATCATTTATTCCAATTACGGCGCACTCAGCAACCGATTTATGCGAAGATACAATTTCTTCCATTTCTGACGTTGAAAGTCGGTGTCCTGCTACGTTTATAACATCATCTACTCTACCTGTTATAAAAATATAGTCCTCGGCATCTTTGTAACCACCGTCACCGGAGAAGTAATATCCAGGAAATTGTTCTAGATATCCAGCTTTAAATCTAGGGTTGTCGTTCCATAAATCAAGTAATGTTCCAGGAGGCAATGGTAATTTGATAACTACATATCCTTGTACGTCGGGACCAACTTCTGCTCCTTCCTCGTCAAATATTTTGATGTCATAGCCACAAACTGCTTTCCCTACGGAACCTGGTTTTATGGGTAGCTTTTCAACGCCCATCATGTTTGCAATCATGGGCCAGCCAGATTCTGTTTGCCACCAATGGTCGACCGCTGGAACAGGAATATGTTCTGCATACCATTCTAGGGTAGCAATATCGCAACGTTCTCCAGCTAGAAACTGTGTTTTCAAAGAACTCAAGTCGTATTTTTTGATAAAATCGCCATTAGGATCTTCCTTTTTTATGGCTCGAATAGCAGTAGGAGCAGTGAACAACGCATTAACTTTGTGCTCATCAATAACTCTCCAAAAAGTGCTTGCATCAGGTGTTTTTATCGGTTTTCCTTCAAAAATGATAGTCGTATTTCTATTGATTAAAGGACCATAAACAATAAAGCTATGTCCAACAACCCAACCCACATCTGAGGCGGCCCAGAAAACTTCATCCTCTTTTACATTATAAATATGTTGCATAGAAAATTTTAAAGCAACGGCACAACCACCAGTATCGCGAACTACTCCTTTTGGTTTCCCCGTTGTTCCTGAAGTATAAAGAATATACAAAGGATGCGTGGTATTCACTGGAACACAAGGAACTTCCTCAGAACCATATACTAAAGCATCATAATCGACATCATACTTTTTAAAAGGCACTCGGGCTCCTAATTTTCTGTTGAAAACAATCACTTTTTTAGGTCGGTGTGATGCTAGTTCAATCGCTTCATCCACTAGTGGTTTATAGGTAATTAAACGATCGACTTCAATTCCAGATGAGGCGGTTATAATTAAGCGGGGTTTGCAGTCGTCAATTCTAATTGCCAATTCATGAGGAGCAAAGCCACCAAAAACAACTGAATGGGTCACTCCAATTCGAGCACAAGCCAGCATTGCAAATGCAGCTTGCGGAATCATAGGCATATAGATTACGGCTGTGTCTCCTTTTTTTAAGCCCAAAGATTGCATGCCTCCAGCAAGTTTTGCCACCTCCGACTTAACTTCTGAAAAAGTGTATTTTTTTACAGTTTGGGTAACTGGTGAATCATAAATTAAGGCTACTTGATCACCATAGCCATCCTGTATGTGTTTGTCCAGTGCTAAATAACAAATGTTCAATTCCCCGTCTTTATACCAAAGCGGGTATCCATTTTCATCTTTCGATAAAATTATTTCCGGCTTGTTGTACCACTCAATTGTGTCTGCTTGTTCAGCCCAAAATTTTTCAGGTTGATTAATGCTTTTGGTGTAAAAATCTTTGTAATTCATGATTTTGAAAATTCTAAATTATTGAATCAGGTTTTGTACTTGTTCTACTAATTTTTTTAAGGAGAAGGGCTTGACTACATATAAATTTGCGCCTAATGAAAGTCCTTTTTCAATGTCTTTCTCTTTGTTTTTAGCAGAAAGAAAGATGACTTTGCAGTGTTGCAATCGTTCGTCTTTTTTTATTTGTTCCAATGTGGCAAAACCATCAACCATAGGCATCATCACATCAAGGATAATTATATCCGGAAGTTGGTTGTTCAGAATGTCTAGTGCCTCTTGTCCATCGCGAGCTATGAATACTTCAAAATTGTTCTTTTTGAATGTGTATTCAAGTGACATAACAATATTAGGTTCGTCATCTACAATTAATATCTTCTTCATCTCTATTCGTTTTCAGTTGTATTGTAATTGGGTAATGTAAAAATAAAAGTTGCTCCTTTCTGTGGAGTGCTTTCCACCCATATTTTTCCTTTATGATGATCTATGATTTGTTTGCAAATGGCAAGTCCGAGTCCGCTACCAATTGGTTTTTTTACATTTTGATCACGCGATTGATAAAATTTATCAAAAATGGGTTCAAAATCCTCGGCTTTAATTCCTACTCCATTATTTTGAATACGTACTTCTATAACCTCTTTCCTATCAGTAATCGAAATGCTTATTTTTCCATCCGTTTTTGAACAGAATTTAATAGCGTTTGACAATAAATTATGGATTACCTGAATGATTCTTTCTTCATCATAAAATACTTTTATTTCGGTATTCGCTTGAGTAAATTCAACAGTGATTTTTTTGTTGATGATTAACTGTCTTAAGGAATCTAAAGTGTTTGATATAGTTTTAGAGATGTTGTTTTTTGAAAGATATAGTTTCTGTTTTCCGGTTTCGAATTTCTCTAAATCTAGAATTTTGTCAATCAAACGATTCAAGCGATCTGATTCTGAAATGATGCTTTTTAGAAACTGTTTTCTAACTTCTTTTGGAATATCATCGTCATCATCATGCAAAATTTCCGATGCTGCGCGAATAGCGGTAATTGGTGTTCTTAATTCATGGGTAACCGTATCCAGAAATTCATCTTTTTGAATGTCTTTATTGATTAATTCCTGATTGGCATTTTTTAACTGTTCTGAAATTTTTTTCAGTTCATTCGACGTATCTGTCAACTTTTTGTTAATAATGATATTCTCTTTTGACTCTTCTAGAATACGTAGTACTTCAGGCAAGCTTATTTTATCTTCCTTGGCTACACTCGATATTAATATTTTGGCGGAAGCCGTACCAATATGACCCGTCAAAAGGTTTTCGGCAAATTTTATAAATCGAGCATCAGCAGTAGTGATGTTTTTGTCAATGTTGTACTTTAAATTAAAAATACCCAAGGCTCGCTTGGTTCTTTCCTCACCAAGGAAGCGTTGCAATACTTTTTGAATATCAGATATGTATGCGGTTCCTTTCCAAACAAATGCATTTTCGTGATTGGTGATGTACTTGTCTATTTCAACAAACATTTCGGCATAATTACGTTCTCTGTAATTTCCTTTGAAACTTACTGAAACGGCAAGAAAGCTAATGGTGTTGACGAACAAACTCCAGAAAAAAGCATGGGGTATAGGCTCTAAATAGTCCAAGCCAAAAAGATGAAAAGGTTTTAATATTTCGATTCCCCAAGGTCCATTTTGAATAAAAGTGCTCGTTGATTTGGTAACACCAATGGCGTACGGGATTAATAGGGTATAAAGACTGATGCAAAACCCAAGAATTATACCTGTCACGGCTCCATTTTTAGAACCTCTTTTCCAGAATAAAGCGCCAAAAAATGCTGGAGCTAATTGTGCAATTAGCACAAAAGAAACTAGGCCAATGGAAACTAAAGAATAATCTAAAATAAAAATACGATAGATCGCATAGGCTAAAATAATAAGGGAGAAAATACCAATTTTTCTACTGTTTACAATTCGTTTGCGGTTTTTCTCAGATGATTTGCTTTGCAGCGTACCTATAAATCCATACGGGATTAAAAGGTTGTTGCTAAGCATGGTTGCTAGCGCAATTGAAGAAACGATAATCATTGATATTGCTGCTGAAAATCCACCAAGAAATACAATAACCGTAAGTATGTTATTGTTGAAGTGTTGCGGAATCAACAAGGAATAGGTATCTGAATTTAACCCTTGTCCTTCAAAAAGGATGTTACCTCCCCAGGCGATTGGGAAAACAAAAAGATTAAATAGTAACAAATACAAAGGGAAAAGCCAGATGGCTGTACGTATATGCGTTTCCTTACTGTTTTCAACAATGGCGGTGTGAAATTGTCTGGGCAAAAGAAAAATGGCAAATGACGATAAAACACAAAGAAAGAGCCAGTTAATTCCATTTGTTAAATCACCAATTGTATTTTTTTTGTCAAAATCCTGTAGGACTGCCGCTTTAGTGTAGATGTCATCAAAACCATCAAAAACAAAATAGGTTACATAAACCCCGATTATCAAAAAGAAAACCAATTTTAAAACAGATTCCATTGCTACGGCGGTAACGATACCTCGTCTTTTTTCTGAAGCGTCTACATATTTTGTCCCATAATAGGATGCAAATAATGCCAGCGCAATGCAAACATAAGTAGTGGTGTCTGTAAAGATGTTAGAGCTATATTGGGTTTTGGTAACAATATAGAAGGTGTCTGAGATTGATTTTAGTTGTAAAGAAATATAAGGTAAGATACCAAAAACACAAATTAAGGTAACCAATGCTCCTAAAAAACGACTGTTTCCGTATCGTAAAGAAATGAAATCTGCAATGCTGGAGATTTTATTTACTCTCGAAATTCGGATAATTCTTTTGAGGATAATCATCCAAGTTGGGATAATTATTATTGGTCCTAAATAGATCGTTAGGTAACTTAAACCAGAATCTGCAGCCACACCAATACTTCCATAGTAGGTCCAAGCGGTGCAATATACAGCTAATGATAAAGAATAAATGTAAGGGTTATTCGTCCATTTAGAATGGCGTTTTTTTTCAGCCCAATGCGCTATGTAAAAAAGGATAGATACATAGAGGCCTAAAATCAGTAAAAGTCCAGCGCTACTCATAATATTTCTTTATGATTAGGTATGAAATGGCAATTGAAAATAACCAAGCCGAAAAAATATAGATATACACAATTGGGAACCCAAAAACGGGCTTTGAACTGTCAAACAACAGCAGAAGCGGAATGTTCAATGCTAATAGCATTAGTAACGAAAGTATAACTAATTTTTGTTCGTGTCTCTTTTTCATGGAATGAAAAATAAACAATCTCTACAAATAATTGTAGAGATTGTATATTAAAAAAACAATTTGCTGTATTTGAATTTGATCCTGTTCTAATGAGTTGCTTCACCTGCACCAGAAGGGATTCTGATGTGTTCAACGATATCTTGAACATCTTGTGGTGGCGCTGGAGTAAAGCTTTTTACTGTAAAAGCAACAGCAAAGTTTACAATCATTGCAATCGTACCAAAACCTTCAGGAGAAATTCCAAACCACCAGCTTTCTTTCAAGCCAGCAACTGCATCTTTTCCACCATCAAAAAGTCCGAATTTGAATTTTAGCATATAGAAAAGCATTAATAACAATCCTACAACCATACCGGCAACAGCACCTTCTTTGTTCATTTTTTTATCAAAAATACCAAGAATGATCGCTGGGAATAGTGAGGCAGCGGCTAATCCAAATGCAAGGGCAACAACTGCGGCGACGAAGCCAGGAGGATTGATTCCAAAATATCCTGCAATGATTACTGCAACTGCAGCAGCTCCACGAGCAGCCCAAAGTTCTCCTTTTTCAGAAATATTTGGGTTAACCATTTTCTTAATGATATCATGAGATACAGAAGCTGAAATTACTAGTAATAGACCAGCAGCAGTAGATAATGCAGCAGCTAATGCTCCGGCAGCCACTAATGCAATAACCCAATTGGGTAAGTTGGCAATTTCAGGATTAGCCAATACCATGATATCTTTATCAATAGTTAACTCACTTCCTTTGTTTCCTTTTGCTGCTTCAGCTGCTAAAAACGCAGAGTCTTTAGAGTTGTCATTGTAGTACTGAATTTTACCATCTCCGTTTTTGTCTTCAAATGCTAATAGACCAGTAGTCTCCCATTTTGTAAACCAAGCCGGCATAGAAGAATAGTCTTTTCCGTTTACTGTTTCAATCAAATTAGTTTTTGCAAAAACAGAAATTGCTGGAGCTGTAGTGTATAAAATAGCAATCAAAACCAATGCGTATCCAGCTGATTTTCTTGCATCTTTTACTCTTTTAACCGTAAAGAAACGAACAATTACGTGTGGTAATCCTGCAGTACCTACCATAAGAGCAAGTGTAATTGCAAATACATCGATCATTGATTTCGTACCATCTGTGTATACAGAAAATCCAAGATCAGTCGAAAGTCCGTTAAGTTTATCTAATAAGTATGTGTCAGTTCCTAGAACTTTTCCACCCATCCCTAATTGCGGAACTGGGTTTCCAGTCATTTGAATAGAGATGAAAATAGCTGGAACCATAAAAGCAAATATAAGTACACAATACTGTGCTACTTGGGTATACGTAATCCCTTTCATCCCACCTAAAGTAGCATAAAACAAAACGATTACCATCCCGATGATAACACCAGTATTGATGTCAACTTCTAAAAATTTAGAGAATACTAATCCTACTCCACGCATTTGTCCCGCCACGTAAGTGAAAGAAACTACTAATGCACAAACAATTGCAACTGTTCTTGCAGTATTTGAATAATAACGTTCCCCAATGAAATCTGGAACGGTAAATTTCCCAAATTTCCTAAGATAGGGAGCTAGTAAAAGGGCTAGTAGCACATATCCACCAGTCCAACCCATCAAATAAACAGCTCCATCGTATCCGTCAAAGGAAATGATACCGGCCATAGAAATGAAAGACGCAGCACTCATCCAGTCAGCAGCTGTTGCCATTCCGTTTGCTAATGGAGAAATTTCTCCTCCTGCAACATAAAATTCTTTAGTTGATCCGGCACGAGACCAGATTGCAATTCCAATGTAGAGGGCAAATGTTATCCCAACAATTATATAGGTCCAAGTTTGTAAATCCATGATATTTTATTTTTTTAGAGTTTTTATATTATTCGTCGAAGCCGTACTTTTTGTCTAATTTGTTCATCAAATGAACATAAACAAATATCAGTATGACAAATACATAAATTGAACCTTGTTGTGCAAACCAAAAACCAAGTGGGAAGCCACCTAATTTAATGGAGTCTAAAGCAGTTTTGAATAAGATTCCAGCTCCATAGGAAACTGCAAACCAAATGCTTAATAAAATCAGTAGGTATCGTAGGTTTTCCTTCCAATACGCGGTCGCTTTGTCTTGTTTATCGCTCATAATAGTATAGTAATAAAGGGTTAGTTAGTTATAGATAAATCATTGCTTGTAAAGTAATCGTGTTCACCGATTTGTTGGTGGCATATTTTAAAGTTTGGTACTCTAATGTTAGTTTAGAATTATGTCCGCTGAAAAATGCATTTGCACCAATACCGAATTGAGAAGCATTATCGTTTATAGCATCTATTTGTCTTTCGTCGTAAGATATATACGGCTGAAAATGGGTTTTTGATTTTCCAGGAAGTACATAGCCAAGGTGTGCATGAACCATTGATCCTGTTTCATAAGTTGTTCCTAGTCTATAGTCTTTTCCGTAATCAGTGTTTTGATATAAGGCATAGGCTGTAAGTGCAGCACCTTGTGTTCCTACAGGAACGTCGTAAAAAGCATCAAGCCCAAAAATAGTAACGTTTTCTCCGCTTAAATTTCCAGCGGCATCAGCTATAACGGAGCCATTAGGGTGTGAAAAGAAACCAGCTCCAATGTTGAATACCTTTTTTGTTCCTAAATAAGTACCTACTTTATAGGGCAAGAAGTTGCTTTCAGAATCTAAAAAGCCATATTCAAAATAACCAGCGTAGGTTCTTCCTGCTTCTTTTGAGCCTAGTAATTTAGCACCAGTATAAGTTGCTGGACCGTTGTTTACAGGTGTTGTAGAAGCTTGTAAATTATTTGTAGATGCCCCGTTTACAGCAACGCGATATTGAAATTTACCAAAAGTACCTTTTGCGAATGCTCCAATATGTCTTGCAAATTGATCAGATAAACCTAGAGTTGCCCATGCTTGTCTTTGGTTGTCTAAGGTCATTAGGTTTAATGTGCTTTGATTATTTAAACGAGAGATTCCATTCCAGTAATGTAATCCTCCTCCAACTGCATTGTCCTTTCCAAGACTGTATTGCACATAAGCATCATGCATGAATAGTTGGGAACCGTCCCCTTTTCCTGTTGGACTCATCGTATCTACGTTTAAACTGTTAAGTCCAAAATGAGTTACAATTAAAAAGTCTTTGTTAATTTGCGCGTACATCAATACACGTGCTCTTCTGACGCTGAAATCTAAATCAGCTTGTTCATTACCATTTCCGTCTAAAGGACGGTCAGAATTATATTGCCCCCATATTTGTGCCCAGGATAGTACTCTAAGGTACTTTGAGCCGTCTTCATTCAAATTGAATTTCATTCCGGCACCGTAATCAGGTGATCCTTGAGAAAAGCCTTTTAGAGTGAATAGCAGTAGGACTGCAATCAAAGAAATTTTTTTCATGATAAATTAAATTTTGGTTGGTAAAACGGTTAGTTTTAATAGAGCCAAAGTCTAATTTTTTGTTAAGAAAAAAAATTGTGATATATGTTAGTGTAAAGTAGTATAGTTAGTCCTTAAATCGTTCCCACTTAATCAGCATGAACTTGTCACCTAGCTCGGTTATTATCATACCTGCACCAGATAATAAATCTTTGTTTTTGATGTATTCTATAAGTTCTAAATGATTAAAAATCTTATAAGTGGGGTGGTAGTTACCATGGGAAGGCTTCTTAATGTTGAAAGATTTTACCCAATTGCTAATGGTAACATGTGAGACTCCTATTATACGTTCGATTTCTCGATAACTTAGCCCTTCAAGATACAATTGCAGCGCCTTGGTAACATAGTAATCATCTATTTTTTTTCCAATTTTATTAACAGTAAAAAAGTAGTTACATTTTTTACATAGATACCTTTGTTTACTATTGATTACACCGCTTTTTATGATGTGATTTCCTTGGCATTTCGGACAGGCTAAAATTTCCATGTATATAAATTTTGCATAAATATAGTAAATTAGCATTTATATTTAAAGTAATATTGTGAATAAAAGATTAAATAATTGCGGAAGCCTTATTTTTATTGAGAATTTAATGCAACTATGGCAAAAAATCGCCATTTTTATTCTTTTGGACTAGAATGGCTATATAATGACCAACTCTTAATAACAAGCATTTTTTTTGTATTTTTAGATATTAATATACTGTTTATGAAAAATTCAATAGCCGAACGGATTGCCGATTTCCTTAAAAATCACCCTCCCTTTTGCAGTCTTAGTTTAGCTGATTTAATTGTTATTTCTAAAGAGTCTCAGGTGCTTCATTTAGAGAAAAAACAAGTGCTTTTTAATATTAATGATCAGCCTCATCCTTTTTTTTATATTGTTAAAGATGGAGCCGTTGCCCTATCGGTTGTTTATGATACAGAGAAGGTTCTTATCGATGAATGTGATGAGGGTGATATTGTAGGTTTACGTCCTTTTTTTGCCAAAGATGCGTATTTAATGACTGCCGAGGCCAGCGAGGAGAGTTTGCTCTATGCTATTCCGATAGCTATCTTTAAACCTTATGTTTTTGAAAATGCTGAGGTTTCGAGTTTTTTGTTGGAAAGTTTTGCTTCTAATACGCGTAACCCTTACGATAAGGAAAACAAGGGGAAACTAATTTCTGAAAGTGTAAGCTATAATGAACGGGATGACACAATTCAGTACTTCAAACCCATTTCATATACTCCAAATCCTGTTACGGCTAGTAGAACGGATTCAGTGAAATCAATAGCAGAAACGATGACCCGACGAAAAATAGGGAGTGTCATTATTCAGGAAAACCAGCTTCCCATTGGGATTATTACCGATAAAGATTTGCGTTCTAAAATAGCTACCGGTTTGTTTACCATAGAGTCAAACGCCGAGCAGATTATGTCGACGCCTGTAATTACAGTTCGTGCAAACGGATCAGTGGCTGAAACCCAGTTGATAATGCTTCAGCATCATATTGGCCATTTATGCGTGACTACAGATGGTAGCAGCGAATCAGAAATAATGGGTATTATCTCTGAGCATGATGTTGTGGTGGCTCAGGCAAATAATCCAGGGGTATTGGTAAAACAAATCAAACGTGCCGAAAGTGCACTGGAACTTAAAACGGTTAGGGATAATCTAACTAAATTAATCAAGAATGCCTTAAGTGAAGATATTCCAATAGCACATATCTGCCAGATAGTTGGGGAAATAAATAGGGCAATTACAACTAGAGCCATCGAATTGTCAATTATTAAAATCGGGGAGCATCCTCCTGTTCCATTTGCCTGGCTGAATATTGGGAGTCAGGGACGTAAAGAGCAGTTGTTGTTAACGGATCAAGATAATGCTTTAGTTTTTGAAGATGTAGCGGAAGAAAGGTATGATATAGTACAGAAATATTTTCTTCTACTAGCTGATAATGTTACTCATGTGCTAAATGTTGTTGGGTATGAATTTTGTCCGGCAGGGATGATGGCGAGTAATCCGTTATGGTGTAAGTCGCTAAAAGAGTGGAATGCACAATATAACACCTGGATACATAGTCCGGCTGAAAAAGGGATTCTGATGTGTTCCATTTTTTTTGATTACGACTTTGTTTATGGCGATAAAGTGTTGGTTGATGCAATCACGGCAAACATTTTTAAAAACATAAAGGACAACCAAATTTTCTTTGCTTATTTAGGGAGTGATTCCCTAAAAAACCCGCCTCCACTGGGTTTTTTCCGACAGTTTTTGGTGGAAAAGGACGGGGAACACAAAAACACTTTTGACGTTAAAAGTCGGGGATTAATGCCTTTGATTGACGCGGCCAGATTATTGTCTTTGGACCGAGAAATTACGGACGTAAATAATACACTTTCGAGGTTTAGAGAATTAGCGGCTTTAGAACCGCAAAATGCAGCAATTTATGAAGCTTGTTCCGACGCATTTTCTGTTTTGCTGAAGTTCAGAACCGAAGAAGGTTTTGCAAGTGGTTCAGGAGGAAGATATTTGGACCTGAATAAATTGACTAAATTAGACAAGGTAAAGCTGAAAAATGCTTTTCACCCCATTCATGATGTTCAAGAGATTCTTAAAACCCGTTTCCAACTCACTTATTTTACTTAAATGACGCTATTTAATTGGTTTAAAAAAGATAAGAAAAACTACCCCGAGTTTTGGCAAAATTATTTGGCTTGCTTTGAGTCTAAATCAGACAAAAACAATCAAAAACGATTTGTGGTTTTTGACACTGAAACCACTGGTTTGGACGTGCGAAGCGATGTGATCTTGTCCATTGGCGCGATTGGAATTTTTGGAAATTCTATTGTTGTGAATGATTATTTGGAGCTTTTTGTGGAACAAAGTATTTTCAAAAGGGAGTCAGTGCCCATTCATGGTATTTTAAAGGAAGGGAAAGAGAAAAAACTAACCGAGACTGAAGCGGTAATCCAATTTCTTGGTTTCATTAAGGATTCGACCTTGGTTGGGCATCATGTGCGTTTTGATGTCAATATGGTCAATGCGGCTTTACAGCGCATGGGTTTGGGGAAACTCAAAAACCGCAGCATGGATACTGATTTGATGTACCAAAAATTTAAAGGCCTGCCGGAAGGCCAGCACTCGGGTCTGGATGAATTGTGTAGGGTTTTTAAAATCCAAAAAAGCGACCGGCACACTGCCGCGGGGGATGCCTTTATTACGGCATTGGTTTTTTTGCGGCTTAAAAATAAATAGAAGCGGTAGGGGATTGATAAATAAAGTTTTAGTGATTAAAACAGGATGATGATTAGGAATGTAATAGTAAGTCACACTATCCTTTTAGATCTGTTTTTATTGTTTTTTTAGGATAAAATCGGCCTGTTTGTTGTAATAGTCACACTTGGATATTGGTCTACTTGTAAAGAACTGTAATTATTAATTGTTTTTTTTGTTATAGATAAATTTCACAAATATGAAGGACTCCCAAAATTGGACGCTGTATATCAGTATAATATTAGTCTTATATGCACTAGTTATTTTGTTTTTTGTGGTGAGGGGCGCTTTAAAAGTAAAAAGTATTTCTGACTATGCAGTGGGTAATATGGGCTTCCCTTCATGGGTCGTTGGATTGTCGTTAGCTGCTTCGATGACAAGTGCTGCTACTTTCGTAATTAACCCTGGATTTATTGCACTGTACGGGATTTCCGGTTTCATATCATTCGGAATTGTAATGCCAATAGCGGCAATTATTTCCCTCATCGTTTTTACAAAAGGATTTGCTAAATACGGTAGTAAGGTAAAAGCAACCACTATGGCGCAATGGATGGGGAACCGTTATAATAGTAATTCGTACAAGTTTTTCTTCGGGCTAATTGCGTTGTTATTGATCACTTTTATTGTTCTAATTAATGTTGGATTAACGCAGGTAATTTCTAAATCACTACAAGCGGATCCTTTTTATGTCTTAATGGGAATTACGATTTTTGTTTTTGGATATATGATGTTTGGAGGAGCTAATTCTATGGTTTATACCAATACTATCCAAGCGATAATTATGCTCATAGTGGCGATAATGATGATTTACTCAGGAAGAGAATTTTTTGAAAATGGCATTTCGGGTTTTATGGATCAACTAAAAACGATTGATCCCAAACTTACTCAGACAACAAATGAAAGCAGTTTTCTGTTTAGGGATTATTTTGAAATTATTTTTGCACAAATCGTAATTGGAGTAGCTATTGTTTGTCAGCCCCATATTATTACTAAGTCACTGATGCTGAAAAATCCTTCTAAAGTAAATTTGTATTTGCTTAGTAGTATATTTTTTATGTCGATTTATTTTTTGGTTGTGTTTGTGGGACTATACGCGCGACTAACTTTTCCTGATTTAACTGTTGATGGCAAGCCTTTAAAAATGGATGAAATAATTCCTACTTATGTGGTTACTAAATTCTCTGTAGCTGCAGGAGTATTGGTAGTTGTTGGGCTTATTTCTGCTGGCTTATCTACTTTAGAGAGTTTGATTCAGTCGTTATCTATTACTATTACAACAGATATAATTGGAACAGTAGCTCCAAAATCGAAGGAAAAATCATTTTTAATCAATAAAGTGGTAATTGTATTGTTAGCCGTTGTTAGTTTTATTTTAAGCTGGAAACAAATTCAACATCCCGCATTAAGTGTCGCTATTTTTGCTCAAAATGGGGTTTATGCTTATTTTGCTGCAGCTTTTGTTCCAGTTTTGTTTGGTACGTTTTTCAAACAAGTTCCTACAAAAGTGGTGTTTACCGCTAGTGTTGTGGCACTGGTGTCACATTTTGGAATTTATTATTTACGAATCACACCTTATATGCAAGAGACTGTAAATAATCCTGGAGTTTCAGCAGCGATTGCAATTTTGATTTCCTTATGTACCGGATTGATTCTTTATACCTTTAGTGATAAAACCGTCAAAATATGAATACCTTAGACTGGATTGCGAAATGGGCTGATTATACGCCTGATAAGATAGCTGTGACATCATATGATGATCAGGAGAGTTACACTTATGCGGCTATTCATAACTATGCTAATCATGTGGTAAATCATCTGATTAGTATAAATATTCAGGAAGGGGATAGGGTTGCCGTTTTAGCGGAACACGGACCTTTTTATCTGGTGCTTTTTTCGGCATGCCAAAGGTTAGGCGCAATACTGACCCCTTTGAATTATAGGCTTTCACAGGCTGAAATCAAGGGTTTGATAGCTGACTGTAGTCCGTCTTTGTTAATTTACAGCAAAGCTCAGGAAGCCAAAATTAATTTTGAGGCATTAAATATTCCTTTTTACGATGTTTCGGAATTGACAACTATTTTTAAAAGAGAAGAGCAGCCCGCTATCGTAATTAAAAAAGAAATAAAAGAGAGAAGCCCGCTATTTCTTTTTTATACTTCAGGAACAACCGGAATGCCAAAAGGCGTTTTGTATACCAATAAAATGTTGTTTTGGAACAGTTTGAATACCTCAATGCAGTTGGGTATTACTTTCAAGGACTCTACTATTAATTCGCTACCGCCGTATCATACTTCAGGTTGGAATATTTTTATTACTCCTTTGTTGCACAAAGGGGCGCACATTGGGATGGTGGAAAAATTTGATGCCGAACGAGTTTTATATCTTTTGGAAGAAAATAAAACAACTTTGTTTATGGCTTTGCCAACAATGTTGACGATGATGCAGAAAACTGCTATATTTCAAAAAGTAAAATTAGCCGATTTGCGATATATCATTTCGGGAGGAGAAATGGTTAGTTTTGAATTGGTTTCACATTGGAAAACAGAAAAAAATATTGACATTAGACCTGGTTACGGCTTAACGGAAGCTGGGCCTAGCATCACTTCTCTCCATCATGAAATGGTGCTGTTAAAACCCAATTCTATTGGTAAACCTAACTTTTATCTTTCGATTAAAATCATAGATGAAAATGGAAAAAGGCTCAAAGAAAATGAAATTGGCGAGTTGTGTATTCAGGGTGATATTATAACTCCCGGTTATTGGAACAACTCAGTAGCTACAAGGGATAAAATTAAAGACGGCTGGTTACATACGGGAGATTTAGTGTGCAGCGATTCTGAAGGATATTTGTATCTAAAAGGCAGAAAAGATGATATGTATATTTCCGGCGGAGAAAATATCTATCCGCAAGAGATTGAGTTTTGTATCGAAAAACTAACAGGTATCAAAGATGCATTGGTTTTACCTATAAAAGATCAAAAATGGGGATCGTGTAGCATCGCTTTTGTTACTTGTAATGATGCGTTAATTACGAGTGAAAAGGTTCATGATTTTCTCAAAGCTAATTTAGCGGATTACAAACATCCGAAATACATTTTTATCTTAGATAAAATTCCGCTGACGAGTTTAGGTAAAGTCTCCCGTAAAAAACTATATGAATATTTTAACTCATTAATTCCGAAGTCATGATCAAAATGTATTTATTTTTAAGTCTTATCATCAGTACTGTTTCTTTTTCTCAAAAAGCTGAAACCATGAAAAATACCACCTCAGAATATAAGTTTGCCACTCATTGTACCAAGATTGATAATTTGGAAATTGCCTACATCAAGGAAGGTAAAGGGAAACAGACGATAGTTTTTATTCACGGCTTGAGTAGTAATGCTGATGCCTGGTCTCGCAATATTGAAAACTTGAAAGAGAAATATACCTGCGTAGCATTAGACTTACCGGGTTTTGGGAAATCATCTAAAGTTGCACCGGCTTATACGCCCATTTATTATGCTGATATTGTGGTAAAATTAATAGACAAACTAAAATTGAAAAATGTTATTGTTGCAGGGCATTCTATGGGTGGACAAGCCGCGATTAAATTAGCCTTAAATCATCCTGAAAAACTGAAAAAACTTATTCTGATTGCTCCGGCAGGAATAGAAGAATTCAATGCACAACAGTCTCTTTTGATGAAAAACGCTGTAACTGCTGATATGGTGTCTAAAACCACAGACAAGCAGATTGACCGTAATTATCAACTCAATTTTTTTAAGTTGCCTGAAGAGGCGCAAACGATGATTTCTGATCGAAAAAAGATTAAGCAAGCCACTGATTTTCCGGAGTATTGCGATGCAATTGTAAAAAGTATTGCAGGGATGTTAGACGAGTCAACTCATGCGGAATTGAATTTGATCGCAGTGGAAACATTAGTGGTTTTTGGAGAAAACGATAATCTGATTCCGAATAGGTACTTAAATCCAAATCTGACAACAAATTTAGTAGGCGGTATCGCACAGGAAAAGATCAAAAACAGTACCTTACACTTTGTTTCAGAAAGTGGGCATTTTGTTCAGTTTGAAAAACCTACCGAAGTAAATCGTATAATTACAACTTGGTTAGAGTAAAAGTCATAAGGTTATTTAATGAAGATTAAGCTAAAAAAATTTACTGAGCTCAGCAAAAAAATCCTGCCGCATGAAGCGCAATACCTCGCTTTGATTCATAATTTTCAGGATGAGGAAAAACAGCAAATTTTTAATCAAGTTGTCAAAAACGCACTTTCGCAGAGCGTTTTTATTTCTTTCGACGAAAATATCGATAAGAGAAAGTACAATTATATTAAAAACTGGATGGAAAAGAAGCTCACTTTCATCGATGTCGACCTGACTACCGAATGGATTATGCTTTATAAAAAGAAAATTCTAACTGACACAATTTCGTCATTAGAAGAGGACCATTTTCTTCAATACATTCAAAACTACAAACAACTCGACTACAACTTCCAGAACCTTTATGACTTAGCCCGAGAATACAGAGCTTATGTTTTGATCCGGATGAGGTACAATGATCATCAAATTATCGCAGATTTTCTGGAGCTATTTTCGCCCCATTTTTCAAAAGCAAAAACAATTCAGGACAAACTCTATCAGGCAACCACTGAAATTACTAACCAATATACGCTCAAGAATAGCGAAACTAAGTATTGGGAAAAATGGTTGTATAAAGTTTTTAGTACCACAACAATTGATGGTAGGAATAGGTATCAGGCTTTTGTTTTATTGGCTTTTATGTTTACCAATTACAACGACAATCAGAAATTGAAACTGCTTTTTGATCAAATTGATGTCTTTTTCAGTCGGGGAGAAATGTATTCGCGCAGATTGTTGTCAAATTATTATGCCAATAGAGTTTTGCTGCACAGCAAAGAAAATGAACTGATAAAAGCAGAGTATTTTGGATTTCTTTCTATTCGTCAGGATAATGATGATACCTTGATGTATGTGAATAACTTGGTTGCTATTTTGATAAAAAACAATAAGCCCCAAAAAGCATTAGAGCTTTTGGAGAATTTCAAATCGCTTTCAGAGTTGACACACAATTACCATCAAAAAATCAGTTACACTTCCTATCACATTAGATTGTTGACTGAGTTCAACCAACTTTTACAAGCTGAAAATATTGCACGTCTTTTTCTTAGAAAAAATGAAGAAGCAATTCTAAAACACCGCTGGCATCTTTTCTTTACGTCTTATTTTAATGTGTTAATTTCTAAAGAAAAATACGATGAAGTTTTGCAGCTTTTTCAAAAATACAAACTCCAGGAACTTGAAAATGATCGTAGAAAAAGGGACAATTATGTGCCCACGATTACATGGAGCGTTTCTTTATCCAAATATATGGAAGGGAAAATTAATTCTACTCGATTGCTTGAGGAGATTAAAGAACCATTGGACGGTATTATTATTTCCGAAAGCCAGAGGAATCTAATGATTCAAGTGATCAATCGATTGTCAAAAAATCTTCCTGAAGCTTTTTCAAAATTAAAGTCACACCTAAAAATATCCAAGTAAATCAAGGGTCTTTAATGTAGTGTGTGTGTATTTTGGGCTATCTATTATTAAAGTCACACCAAAAAATCGTAAAAAGCGGGAAAGCTGTCTTTGATTTCGTTTTAGATTGCACCTACTAATCAAATACTTAATCCAATGAAAAAACATCTTTACCTTTTTCTTTTCCTGTTTGCACAGCTCATCTATGCTCAGGATAATGGTTCAATTAATGGAACAATTACCGATATGAATGGCATGCCGCTTATCGGAACGACGATTCAGATAGTAAGTCTTAAAAAAACAACCGTATCGGATGCAAATGGAAAGTTTGTTTTCGACAAAGTTCCTGCAGGTAACTATAAAATAGCTTTGTCATTTGTTGGTTTTGAAGGGTATTCTCAATCAGTATCGGTTCAAGGCGATAAGGCTACACAATTGGATCTAAGAATGGAAGAATCTTTCGGTCAATTAGACGAAGTTGTCGTTTCAGCCGGGAAAAAACCACAAAAACTAACCGAGGTTCCGGCCACAGTAAATGTTATAAAAACTAAAGAAATTGAGCAGTTTTCAAGCTTTAACCTTGGAGAATTAGCATCTAGACAAAAAGGAGTAGACTTTGTTCGTACGGGAGTTTTAGGAACCGGAATCAATATCAGGGGATTTAATTCTGCATTCAACTCTAAAAACCTTCAGATAACGGACGACCGTTTGTCTTCTTTAGTAGCAACAGGACTGCCTTTAGGATCTATGGAAACAGTGACGAAAGATGATGTAGAAAGAGTCGAAATTTTATTAGGACCAAACGGAACTTTGTATGGCCCCAATGCGCACAATGGTTTAGTGAATACTATTACTAAAAGCCCGTTCAAATACCAGGGGACTACTTTTGCAATTGGTGCGGGAAGCCAAGATGTAGTAACGGCAAGAGTGCGCCATGCACAGGCGGTTTCTGATAAATTTGCTTATAAATTCCATTTTGAAAGATCACAAGGAACTGAATTCAATTATACGGATTCTGTTTATGTAGGAACAAAAGCATATAAAGAGTTAGAATTAGATCGCAAGTTTGATACTCAAAAATATGGAGCTGGATTGTTTTATAAACTAACTCCTAATTCAGAATTAAGTACTTATTATGGACACAGTAATAATAACAACTTAGGAGTAACGAGTGCGGGTAGAAATCAAATTAAAGATTGGTCTATTGATGTAGCGCAATTGAAATATGTTTCACCACGTCTCTTTTTGAACACTTATTACAGCTGGAGCAAAACGGATCAAACCTATGCCATTAACCAAAGAACACAAAATTATGTTTCTTTTATTAACAATGGTTTTTCAGAGGAAGAGGCTTTAAGAAGGTCCTATGCTGAGCAATGGTTTCCGATAGGTTCAGGAGGTGTGCCTTTGCAAAGAGGGTCTTTGTTTAAAGATGCGTCAAAAAGATACAATGCTGAAGGGCAGTATAATAACAACTGGAGTAATTTCTACTTAACTGCTGGGGCTCAGTATCAGTACGATATGGCTGACTCTAAAGGGACCTATTTATTAGACCAAGATGGAGTAATTAAGATAGCTCAAACTGGAGTGTATTCGCAATTTGAATACAAAGCACCTGAATCAGGATGGGCATTCTTAGCTGCCATGCGTGTAGATAACCATGATTTTTATGGTTCAAACTTTCTTCCTAAAGCTGCAATTACAAAGTCGTTTGAGACGGGTACTTTTCGTCTAACCTATGGGAAAGGAATGGCAGTGCCTTCTATTCTGAATTTGAAAGGAAATTTATTTGGTGGTTTGGTATTAGGGAATGGTGAAGGTTTTACCTTATCAGATGGTACCAAAATAGCAAAGTTAGAGGTAGAAACAATCAATTCGTATGAAGTAGGATACAAAGGAAAGCTGTCGAAACAACTTTTTATTGATGTAAATGGGTACTATAACCAATCTGATAAGTTCATTAGTCCGTTAGTTAATATCGCTACAAACGGAAGAACGGTAACTCATGTTGGAGATAAACCAATTGGAGAGGTAGTTCCTGGTTCTAATGGAGCTTATATACTTACTTATTCTAATTTTGGAGCGGTAGATACTTATGGTTTTGACCTTGGATTAAATTAATATTTTGATGATGCTTTTAGAACTACAATCAACTATTCTTATTTTGGAAGAGATCTGGATACGAGTGATCTTGGTAATGATGGTAATCAAGATGGAAAAGTACTTGAAACTGATTTGCCAATCAATACGCCAACGCACAAATTCAGCGTGGGGCTACACTACAACAAAGGTAAATTCTATGGTGCTGTTTATGGTCGATATGTTCAAAAGTATGACTTCTTCTCAGGGATCAATATTGCTGCTAAAACGCAGGATTTAAATGGTGATGGAACTAATGATGTAGTAGAAAATGCAAGAAACGGAAGAACTTGGAACTACGGACAATTAGGTGGTTTTACGGTTGATGCAAACGTGGGTTATTATGCAACAGATCGCTTGTCGTTTGGGGCTAGTTTTACGAATCTTTTCAACGCTGAAGTGAGAGAGTTTGTAGCTTCGCCAGTAATCAGCACCTTGTTTAATGTGGAGATGAAGTATACGATAGACTTTTTTGCTAAAAAATAAGTAGTTAACTAAAAATAATTGGAATGCCAAAAATAATGGTTAACTCATTAGAAATCAACTATGAAGATATTGGTCTTGGGGAAACCCTAGTATTACTTCATGGTTTGGGTTCAACAATTAAAGATTGGGATTTTCAAATCCCAGTCTTATCTGAAAAATTTAGATTAATTATTCCTGATTTTAGAGGTCATGGGAAATCAGGGATTAACAACGATGATTTTGGAGTTGAATTCTTAACAGAAGATATCTTTCAGCTACTGCAAAAATTAGAGATTGAAAAAGCTTCTTTTGTTGGCTTTTCAATGGGAGGAGCTGTTTCTTTTCAAATGGCTGTATCACATCCGGAAATAGTTGATAAATTAATAATTGTCAACAGTGGACCTGATTTTGACAATATGGGGAAAATGGGCACAGAGCTTTTAAAAAGCAGGACAGCGTTTTTGAAAACAAAGGGGCTTCAAGAACTCGCCAAAGAAATTTCAAAAAACATGTTTCCTGAGCCACATCAACAAAAGCTACGACTGGAATTTGAAGAACGTTGCGGTAAAAATAATTCAGAAGTATATTATAAAACATTTGTGACATTAATGGAATGGGGACTAGGAGATAAGCTAGAAACTATTCCGCATAAAACATTAGTTGTTGGGTCTGATATGGACTATATGCCTGTTTCTTATAAAGAAGAGTATGCTTCCAGAATGCAAAATGCAAGTTTAGCTATTGTTTCTAATTCAAGACATGGAGTGGTAATGGATCAACACGAAGTTTTTAACAAGATCATTTTAAACTTTTTAGAAAATGAGTAAATCAGTTCTTATTACAGGAAGTACCAGCGGAATCGGATTGGGGATAGCTACAATTTTTGCAAAAAACGGCTACGACATCATGTTTCATGGACTCGAAGCAAATGGTGCTGAAATTGCATCTGAAATAGGTAAAAAATATAAGGTCAAAACGGGGTATTCAAATGCTAACTTATTGGATTCGGCTGCAATTGGGCAACTTGTTGAAGACACGGTGTTACAATTGGGATCGATTGATGTTCTGATAAATAATGCAGGGATTCAGTATGTGTCTCCAATCGAGGACTTCCCAAATGAAATGTATGAAAAGATAATAGCGATTAATATGAATGCTGTGTTTTATGCTGGTAAAGCTGCATGGAAACACATGAAAGAACAAAAATTTGGTCGCATAATCAATATCTCTTCTGTGCATGGAATTAGGGCTTCAGAGTTCAAGTCGGCTTATGTGACCGCAAAACATGGTGTTGTGGGTATGACAAAAGTAATAGCATTAGAAGGAGCGCCATATAATATAACATGTAACGCAATTTGCCCTGGTTATGTAAAAACACCTTTGGTCGAAAACCAAATTAAGGATCAGGCCAAAGCACATAAGCTCTCAGAAGATGAGGTGATAGAGAAGATTATGCTAAAAAAGCAGGCTGTAAAAGAATTTATTCCTATTGATACTATTGCTGAAATGGCACTTCTTTTGGCTGCAGAACACGCAACGACAATAACAGGGTCGACTTTTACTTTAGATGGAGGTTGGAGCGCTCAATAATATTTTGGTTTGGTTTTTTAAATTAGTTTCGTTTGGATTAAATCTGTCAGAAGTAATTTTGACAGATTTTTTTAATTCTAATTGTTAATAAAGAAGATGAATTATGATAAATAAAAAAGTAAATACGGTTGAAGAAGCTCTCGAAGGAATCGAGAATGGAATGACGCTTATGTTAGGTGGTTTTGGTCTTTGTGGAATTCCGGAAAACAGCATAGCTGAATTGGTAAAAAAAGAAATAGTCGATCTAAGCTGTATTTCGAATAATGCTGGAGTCGATAATTTTGGACTAGGGCTATTGCTGCAAAAGAAACAAATTAAAAAAATGATTTCCTCTTATGTAGGCGAAAATGCAGAATTTGAACGTCAGATGCTTTCGGGTGAATTAGAGGTAGAACTTACTCCGCAAGGAACCTTGGCCGAAAAGTGTCGAGCAGCTCAGGCCGGAATACCTGCTTTTTTTACTCCCGCAGGTTACGGAACGGAAGTAGCCCAAGGGAAAGAAGTACGCGAGTTTAACGGAAAAATGCACCTTATGGAATTAGCATACAAAGCCGATTTTGCAATTGTAAAAGCTTGGAAAGGAGATGAGGCTGGGAATTTGATTTTTAAAGGAACGGCGAGAAATTTTAACGGATGTATGGCTGGAGCAGCTACGATCACAATTGCTGAGGTAGAAGAGTTACTGCCTGCAGGAGCATTAGATCCAAACCAAATTCACATACCTGGAATTATGGTGCAGCGCATTTTTAAAGGAGAGAAATTTGAAAAGAGAATTGAACAACGTACAACACGCAAAAGAAATTAAATCATGGCTTTAGATAAAAATCAGATAGCAAAAAGAATTGCCAAAGAGGTGAAAGAAGGGTATTTTGTGAACCTAGGAATTGGTATTCCTACATTGGTGGCCAATTTTGTTCCAAACGATATTTCAGTAGAATTTCAAAGTGAAAACGGAGTTTTAGGAATGGGACCCTTTCCTTATGAAGGCGAAGAAGATGCAGATATCATCAATGCCGGAAAACAAACGATTACGACCTTGCCGGGAGCAAGTTTTTTTGATTCGGCATTTAGTTTTGGAATGATTCGGGCTCAAAAAGTAGATTTAACGATTTTGGGTGCCATGGAAGTGTCTGAAAATGGGGATATTGCCAACTGGAAAATTCCCGGAAAGATGGTAAAAGGCATGGGGGGTGCGATGGATTTAGTAGCATCGGCCGAAAATATCATCGTGGCAATGATGCACGTTAATAAAGCAGGAGAATCTAAAATTCTAAAAAAATGTACGCTGCCATTAACTGGTGTTGGTTGTGTAAAAAAGGTAGTTACTGAGTTAGCTGTTTTAGAAGTTACGCCTAATGGTTTTAGGTTAGTAGAAAGAGCGCCTGGAGTTTCTGTTGAAGAAATTATAAAAGCTACAGCTGCCACATTAATCGTTGATTGTGAAATTCCAGAGATGGCAATTGATTAAGGATCTCCTTAGGTTTGATCCATAGCATAGTACATACGAAAATTTATAAAACAAAAAACCCAAACATTTCTGTTTGGGTTTTGTGGTACCTCCAGGGATCGAACCAGGGACACATGGATTTTCAGTCCATTGCTCTACCATCTGAGCTAAGGTACCGTGCTTGTTGCGGGTGCAAATATAGAATGTTTTTTTGTTTGTGCAATACATTTTTTTTAAAAAATCAATTCGTATCTTCGCGAAAACAAAATTAGAATCATGATTTTAACAGTTGATGTAGGGAATACTAGAATAAAAGCCGCTGTTTTTGAGGGGAATATGCTTCTGGAAAATTTTGTTTTTACTAAAAATGAGCTTAAAAAAAATATTGAAAATATTTTAAAAAAATATAAAAATACTACTCATTTGGTTGTTGCCTCTGTGGGAAATGTTGAAAAAGAATCTTTTTTGGGTTTTAATGACGAGCTAATCGTTCATTTTGTGACTCATAATGATCCATTCCCTTTTTTTAATGAATATGAAACCCCACAAACACTGGGAATTGACCGTATGGTTCTTGCTGCCGGCGCTACATTACAGTTTCCTAATCAGAACCGATTGGTGATTGATGCCGGAACTTGTGTAACCTATGATTTTATTGATCAGGACGATACTTATCGCGGCGGTGCTATATCTCCTGGATTGCGATTGCGTTATGAATCACTACATAAATATACTTCTAAGTTACCTTTGTTGGAGCTGGAAAGTCCAAAACATTTTGTTGGGGCCTCAACTTCGCAATCAATTCATTCTGGTGTAGTAAATGCATTGGTCTATGAGATTGATGGTTTTATCGATGAATATAGGGGACTTTCATCAAATTTTATAATAATTTTAACGGGTGGAGACACAGAATTTTTGGCTAAACGATTAAAAAATACCATATTTGCCAATTCAAATTTTCTGATAGAAAGTTTAAACCAAACATTTCAATATAAAATCAACAATGATTAAAAAAATTATAGTAAGCGCATGTTTGCTTTTGTCGTTAGTTTCCTTTGCCCAGGAAGGAACTGCATCCCCGTATTCTTATTACGGAATTGGAGATGTAAGATTTAAGGGAACGGTTGAAAGTCGTTCTATGGCTGGAGTAGCGGTAGAGCAAGACAGTGTTCATATTAATTTAGAAAATCCTGCGAGTTTTGCACATTTGAAACTTACTACCTTTACCATTGGGGGTACTTTAAATACGGTAAAATTAAAATCAGATACTAAGACTGAAAGCGCAAAAAGAACAACTTTAGACTACCTTGCAGTAGGATTACCTTTAGGGAAATGGGGTGTTGGTTTTGGATTAATTCCTTACTCTTCTGTAGGGTATAAAATTGAATCTATTACGGAAGATGTTGATTTAAATAACAAGCGTTATAGTGGTTCTGGAGGTTTGAATAAAGCATTTTTAGGTGTTGGATATAAAATAACTCCAAAATTTAGCGTTGGTGCTGATGTGCAATATAACTTTGGAAAGATAGAAACCAATAGTTTAGAGTTTATCACTGACGTTCCTGTGGGGACTCGTGAAATGAATACTTCAAATTTGTCTGGTGTTAATTTTAATGTTGGTGCAATGTATCAAACTAACATTAGTAAAAAGCTAACGCTTTATAGTGGTTTGAATTATACAATTGAAAACACTTTGAAGTCTGAAAATACCAGAAACATATCTACGGTTGTCTACAATTCAGGATTTGATTTGGCTGTAGTTGATGTTTTAGGAGAGCAAACAAGTACTGTTGATTTATTGTTTCCAGGAAAACTATCTTTGAGTGCAGGTATTGGAGAATCAAAAAAATGGCTTGTAGGAGGTAAAATTTCTTATCAAGAAACTGCAGCTCAGGCAAACACTTATAATGAGGCCGGTAATGTAGGTTATGGGAAATATGGAAGTTTAAGTTTAGGAGGTTATTATATTCCAAATTACAACTCTTTTTCAAGTTATACTAAAAGAATAGTGTATAGAGGAGGTTTGAGATATGAAAAAACGGGCTTGGTTGTTAATTCAGAATCGATAAACGATATGGGATTAACTTTAGGTTTAGGTTTGCCAATTTCTGGAACTTTTTCTAATGTGAATCTAGGTTTGGAAGTAGGTAAAAGAGGGACGACAAACGCAGGTTTAGTTCAGGAGAATTATGCGAAGATTAGTGTTGGGTTTTCATTTAATGATAAATGGTTTCAACAAAGAAAATTTGAGTAAGATTAAAATAATAACATATCACTTTGTCATTCTTGACGTATGATCTTATTAAGAAAATATAGAATAGTTAACATAGTCACAGTTTTTGCTGTGACTATGTTTTTTGGTTGTGAAAGCAATTTTAAAGAGGTTCAGAAAATAAACGTCACTGAGTTTGTACCCAGTGGTGATGCGGACAATGTGAATTTAAAATATACAGACTCTGGTCTGATTAAAGTTATATTGCTAAGTCCAAAAATGTTAGATTATTCCAGTATAGACTTTCCTTTTACGGAATTTCCGAAAGGTATTGATGTAACTTTGTATGACAATAAAGCCAAAACAACACGAGTGACATCAAATTATGCCGTATCGTATAAACTCACTGGAATCATTGATTTACAAGGAAAGGTGAAGATTGTGTCGCAGAATGGGCAGGCTTTGGAAACCGAGCAATTATACTACGATCAGAAAAATGAGTGGTTTTTTACTGAAAAAAAGTTTAAATTTACAGATCTCAAAGGAACCTCAAACGGACAAGGGATTGATTTTAGTAAAGATTTTAAAATTGTCAATTCACAAAGAATAATGGGCGAATTCGATTCTGCTGAATAAATATCAAAAAATTACATTATGGGTTATTTAAAATTCACACCTTACATTTATCTTATTTTTGCTATATACTTCATTTATGAAGGAATGGTAAAGTGGAATGATCCCGAAGCAACGCCATGGTTGAGCTTCATGATTGGCGGGTTGGCAATTTTCATGTTTTTCTTTAGACGGAAATTCGCGAAAAAGATGGAAGATCGAAATAGCAAATCCTAATATATGGGAATTAGTATTATAATACTATGTTTAATATTGAGTGCTTTTTTTTCCGGAATGGAAATAGCATTTATCTCTTCCAATAAAATTTATCTTGAAATTGAAAAAAAACAAGATAATTTTCTTTCTAAAATTCTTACAAAACTTACCGAAAAACCTTCGAAATTTATTGCAGCTATGCTTATTGGAAACAATATCGCCTTGGTTGTTTACGGATTTTTAATGGGTGAGTTATTGATGAACTGGATTGATTCGTTTCAGTATCATTTTTCAGACTTGCTGAATCTTCTTATTCAGACAGTACTGTCAACGCTAGTTGTTTTGATAACTGCGGAGTTTCTACCAAAGGTGTTTTTCCAAATATATGCCAATACTTTAATTAAGTTTTTTGCAATACCTGCCTACGCGTTTTATATTTTATTTTATCTGATTTCTTCATTCTTTATCTGGGTATCAGATTTTATTTTAAAAAAGTTTTTTGGGTCTGATGGTGATCAAGTGCAACTCTATTTTAGTAAGATAGAATTAGGGAATTATATTGTCGAGCAAATGAGTACCGTTGACGATGACGACGATGTGGATTCGGAAATTCAAATGTTTCAAAATGCTTTAGAGTTTTCTGGTGTGAAAGCCAGAGATGTTATGAGTCCTAGAACTGAAATCGTGGCTATTGACTTGTTTGATTCAATAGCAGAACTAAAGGAATTGTTTATTGAGACAGGTTATTCTAAGATAGTGGTCTATGAGAATTCACTGGATGAGATTGTAGGTTATGTGCATTCTTATGATTTGTTTAAAAAGCCCAAAAATATCAAGGCCATTGTGATTTCTGTCGAATTTGTTCCTGAAACGATTTATATTAAAGATGTGATGAATCTATTGACTAAAAAACGCAAAAGCGTAGCAGTAGTCTTAGATGAATACGGAGGAACTTCAGGGATTGTCACGATTGAAGATATAGTGGAAGAGCTGTTTGGAGAAATAGAGGATGAACATGATTCTGATGAAGAGTTAATAGAGAAAGAGTTAGGGGATGATACTTATCTTTTCTCAGCTCGGTTTGATGTGGAATATTTGAACCAAACCTATAAGCTTAATATTCCTGAAAGTGATTCTTATGGGACTTTGGGAGGTTTTATCGTTGACTTTACTAATGATATACCACTAAAAGGGGAGGTGATTACAATAGGGAGTTTCCATTTTGTAATAGAAGAAGCCACCAATAAAAAAATAGAATTGGTTAAAATGGCCATAAAAGAGTGATTTATTTTAGAAAAATATTTTTTTTGTAAAATAAAACGCTTGTAGTATAATTATTAATCATATAATTGTATTTTCGCAAACTGAATATCAAATTAACAACAATAAAAATGGCAGTTTTATCAAATATTAGACAACGTTCCGCATTAATGATTGCAGTTATTGCATTCGCCTTATTTGCTTTTATCATTGGTGATTTATTTAACAGTGGAGGTTTCAACAGTACATCAAAAGATGTAGGTAGTATCAATGGAAAAGATATTTCATTTGAAGATTTTAGAATCAAAGTGAGCAATGTTGAAAAAAGCGGTCAAGGGATCACTTCTACAGCAGCGGCAAATAGAGTATGGGATCAAGAAGTATCTGTTGCTTTGTTGACGTCTGAATTTGAAAAATTAGGTTTAAGAGTTGGCGAAAAACATTTAATGGAAGTTTTAAAAGCAGATGAGAATATTGGTAAAAACCCAATGTTTTTAAATGCTGCAGGAGTATTTGATGCTGCTAAATTCAAAGAATATTTCAAATCAAACCCTGCGCAAAGTCAGTATTTGGTTGAAAGAGAAAAAGATGCTGAGCTAAACGCAAAGTTTCAAATCTATAATACGTTGATTAAATCAAGTCTTTTTACTACAGAGAGTGAAGGAAAGTTGAGATATGAAATGGAAGCAAACAAAGTGAATTTTGCTTATGTTGCAGGATTGTATTCTACTATCAAGGACAGTGACGTTAAAGTTACTGATGCTGAGATAATGGATTATATGAAGAAAAATGAAAAGAAATTCAAAGCAGATGAAACTCGTGAAGTAGAATATGTTTTGATTGAAGATAAAGCTTCAGCAGAAGATGAAGCAGAAGTTAAATCAAGAATAAACGCGTTGTTATCTGGAAGTGTTGTTTATAATCAAGCTACTGGAAAAAACGATACTTTGGCAGGATTTAAATCAGCTAAAAACACAATTGAATTTGTGAACTCAAATTCTGATGTTCCTTATGATTCTACTTATATCGCTAAGAAAGATTTACCAGCTGTTGATGCAGACATATTGTTTAATCTTGCTCCAGGTGAAGTTTATGGACCATATGTTTTTGGAAACTATTACGCGCTTTCAAAATCTTTGGGTAAGAAATCAGGAGTTAATGCAAAAGCAAGTCATATCTTAATCAGTTATGAAGGAGCGCAAGTTCCTAATCAAAAAGAGAGAAGAACTAAGGAAGAGGCAAAAGCGAAAGCAGAAGCTATGTTAGCACAAGTTCAGGCAAACCCAGAAAGTTTCATGATGTTGGCTTTTTCAAATTCTGATGATTCTTCAGCACAACAAGGTGGTGATTTAGGATATTTTGGTCCAAACCAAATGGTGAAACCATTTAATGATTTTGTTTTCAATAATGGAATTGGAAAAGTAGGTTTAGTTGAAACTCCTTTTGGATTTCACATTATCAAAATTACTGACAAACAAGATGGAATTCGTTTAGCGACTATCGGTTTGAAAATTGAAGCGTCTGAAGCAACTTCTGATAAAATGTTTACACAAGCGACTAAATTTGAAATGGAAGCTGCTGATAAAGGTTTTAGTAAAGTGGCAAAAGAAATGGGACTTAAAGTTGAAGCTCCTGCGACTGTTAAAGTAATGGATGAGAATTTTGGTCCTTTAGGGAATCAAAGATCTATTGTTAGATGGGCTTTTGAAGGTGATACTAAAGTAGGTACGGTTAAGAGATTTGAAGTAGCTAACTTAGGACACGTTATTGCAACTGTTAAAAGTGTAGATAAGTCAGGATTAGCTCCAATATCTCAGACTAGAGCTTATGTTGAGCCTATTCTTAAAAATAAGAAAAAAGCAGAATTGATCAAAGCTAAAATGTCAGGAACATCTTTAGAAGCAATTGCAAAAGCAGTTGGATCTACAGTACAACAAGTTGCTGATGTTACAATGCAAAATCCAGTGTTAGCTGGAGGTGTTGGTCAAGAGCCGCAAGTAGTTGGAAATGCATTTGCTTTAGCTGCAAATAAATTATCTGCACCTATTGTAGGTAACACAGGAGTATATGTTGTAAAGAACATTAGTACTGTAAAAGCTCCAGCTTTGAAAGATCACGCTCCGTATGTTGCACAATTAAAAGCTCAATCTGCTGGTGATGTAAACAGAGTTTTACCTGCCTTAAAAGACAATGCTGAAATTGAAGACAATAGAAAAGAGTTCAATTACTAGTAAAATATATAGTTATTATTATTTCATAAAAAAACTCGATACTTAGTATCGAGTTTTTTTATGCTTATATTTTAGATGTTAGTTGCGCAATATCATTTCTTCGTAGGTTAAAATAGTGTTGTACCCTTTTGATTTAAAATAGTCTGTTGGGTTAGTTTCAGCAGTCACTAGTATGAAATCGCCTCCCCAAGCTCCTAAGCTTTTTATTGCTCCATCAAAATCATTGAACAAAGTTTCTTTGACCGTTTTTGTTTCTAAAATGCGACTCATTTCTGCTTCGTGGTTTGAGATAGCTTTCGCAAAAGATGTGATAGTGTCAGCATTTTGAATATGCTCTGTTATGTTATTGATGGTAATAATATTTTTGTCTAATTCGTACGCTTTATTTTTACGGTACTGAGCTATCGAGGATTTACTGCTTTGTTTTTTATTTAAATAGACAAAATAGATGCTATTTGCGAAGGCAGGATTGAAGGTGGCTTTTTCGACAATCTGTTCGCCTTTTTCAAGATGATACAAGATTGGGCTATCATTTTGTGCGCAGGCAATATCGTAGCCACTACCTCCAAAACTTGTTTTAAGCAGCTTAAAGGCATCAATTTGTAACCATTGCGCAATATTGTTTATTAAGGTAGAAGAAGTTCCTAGTCCCCATTTTTTAGGGAATGTAAGCTGGGTTGTTACTTGGTAACCATTAGAATCACTTATTAGGTCAGGATTCAATAAGTATGCTTCATGCAAGATGGTGACTAAAGTAGCTTTTACTGCTTCTGTCTCTGTTTCTGTTTCTGAATTTGTTGGATTGGCAATTTCAGAAAAAGTGATGTTATCTTCAAACCAAATGCTTCCGTCTGAGTCATAACTTTTCCACGCTATTTTATGGTTGCTGCCTTCTTCAACAATTAGATTTTGTCCAAATTTTGTAGGTAGTGCCAATGCTTTGGCCCCGTCTAAAACCAGATACTCTGCTGTAATTAAAAGTTTTCCGTTGCTGTAAAATGTTTTTTTCATTGATGCTGAATTTATTTCAGTATGGTTTTTTAGCTCCGATAGCAGTGGTGTCCATTTCCTTGTTTTTTTAATCAGACAAAGATGGAGTAGGTTGCTTCGACAGTTCGACTCGCATTGTTGTGTATGGGAATGGCTTCTATTTTTATTTTCGAAGATTCCCAATCATTTCGACAACGGCACTGTGTGAAACAGCGTTGTGTTTAAAATGTTTTCGAATCAAAATGCGTTCGTCATCGCTAGCATCAAATTGGTTCAGAATGTTATTCAAATGCATTTTCATGTGTCCGTCCTGTATTCCTGTTGTAGTCAGAGAGCGCAAAGCGGCGAAGTTTTGAGCTAATCCGGCAACGGCAACAACTTGCATTAGTTCTTTGGCAGATGGGTTTTCTAACATCTCTAATGATAGTTTTACCAAGGGATGCAATGAGGTAAGGCCGCCTACGGTTCCTAAAGCCAATGGGATTTCTAACCAAAATGTAAATATGCCATTTTCAATTTTTGCATGAGACAAACTAGAATATTGACCTGATTTAGCTGCATAGGCGTGAATTCCTGCTTCAACTGCGCGGAAATCATTTCCTGTAGCCAAGACAACTGCGTCAACTCCATTCATGATTCCTTTATTATGTGTAACTGCTCTAAAAGGTTCCACTTCTGCAATTTGAACGGCTTGAACAAATCGCTCGGCAAAATCCTGTGGGTTTTCAATATGCTTTTCGGCTAATTCCTCGATAGGACAAGAAACCTCGGCACGTACAATACAATTAGGGACATAATTAGAAAGAATACTCATGATTACCTGAATATTCTTCTCAGTTTCAGAAAAGAGGTCGTAAGCTAGCGCTTCTTCTTTTAATGTTTTAGCAAATTGCTCTAAACAAGAGTTGATAAAATTTGCTCCCATGCTGTCTTTTGTTTCAAAAGTGGCATGAAGCTGAAAATAATTAGGGAGTAGGTTTGTTTTATCTTTCAAGACAATATCAATAATCCCACCGCCACGCTTTTGCATGTTTTTAGTGATGCTTTCAGTCTCAGCAAAAAACTTCGCTTTAGTTTGAACAAAGAACAATTCGAGTTTCGAAATGTCACCTTTGAATATAAAGTGGACTTGGCCGATTTTTTCAGTATTCAAGACAGTTGCCTTAAATCCGCCTCGAGTAGACCAGAATTTAGATGATTTAGAGGCAGCAGCAACAACTGAGCTTTCTTCAATAGCCATAGGAATCGTGCTGTATTTTCCGTTAATCAGGAAATTTGGAGCCACTCCAAGTGGAATGTAGAAATTAGTTATAGTGTTTTCAATGAATTCATCGTGTAGCTTTTGTATTTTTTCATCTGAATTCCAATAGTTTTTCAGTAAAATGATTGCTTCCGAAGGCGTAGAAAAATATTCCTTTGCAATCCAGTTTATTTTTTCTTCTTTGGATAATTTTGAAAAGCCGGTGACAGGGTTATTCATTTTCAATAGATTATAGTAAAATTAGGTGCAAAGATACATTTTTAGCGGTTTTGTAGCCATTAAATTATCGTCATTAAAAGACTTTTTAAAATATAGTTTTCAATATTTAACACATCAAATGTGATATAATTGTAAATTTTTCACTAAAATTGGTCTCTTTTTTACATATAAATCAATAGTATGAAATCTAAACAATTTTCGGTCTTATTTTTATTTTTGTGTTTCAGCATTTTTGGACAGCAAAAAATCTCAGTTGAAAAAATTTATATGGGTGCTTTTCGTGCCCAAGGAATGGATGAATTACATTCTTTAAAAAACACCAATCAATATACAGTATTGAATGAAGATAAAGACGGAGAGCAGCAAATTGACTTGTTTGATTTTGCTACTCTAAAGAAAATAAGTACTTTATTCGATACAAGTAAGTTTTCTAAGGATTTACCTAATGTATCAAGTTATACGTTTGATGCTACTGAAAAAATGATTCTGTTAGCTTTTAATTCAAATCAAATTTTCAGACACTCTTTCACAGCTGATTACTACTTATACAATACAACCAACAAAGAACTAACGAAGTTATTTGACTTTCAAGTACAAGAACCTACGTTTTCGCCAGATGGTAAAAAGATAGCTTACGCAAAAGAGAATAATCTTTATGTGTATGATTTGCAAACAAAGAAATCAACTCAGATCACAACTGACGGTAAGAAAAATGCAGTCATAAACGGAATTACGGACTGGGTTTATGAAGAGGAATTTGCATTTGTGAAGGCTTTTGATTGGAGTGCCGACAGTAAAAAACTAGCTTATATTCGTTTTGACGAAAGTCAAGTTCCTGAATTTTCTATGTCAAAATTTGGAAAGTCTTTGTATCCTACGATTGAGACCTTTAAATATCCAAAAGCAGGAGAGAAAAATTCTCTTGTTTCATTACATATTTATGATGTTGCAGCTACAGCAACTAAAAAAGTTGATTTAGGTAATTACAGCGATTTTTATATTGCACGCATGCAATGGACTAATGATGCTAATGTGTTGTCAGCTCAGGTGTTGAATCGCCACCAAGATAATTTAGACTTATTGTTTATTGATGGTACTACAGCAACATCAAAAGTAGTGGTGAATGAAAAAGATAAAGCTTACGTAGATGTTACTGATAACCTAACCTTCTTAAAGGATAATAGTTTTATCTGGACTAGTGAAAAAGACGGTTTTAATCACATTTATTTATACGATAAAAACGGAAAATTGAAAAACCAAGTAACAAAAGGGAACTGGGAAGTAACCTCTTATTATGGTTTTGATGAAAAGGCAAGTACTATTTTTTATCAGTCTACAGAGAATGGTTCTATTAACAGAGCCGTTTATAGTATTGCTCTGAATGGCAAAAGCAAAAAAGCATTGTCTAATAAAGTTGGAACTAATGATGCAACATTTAGCCCTAACTTTCAATATTACATTAATACCTTCTCAAGCGCAACACAACCTACTACTTATACTTTAAATGAAGCCAAGTCAGGAAAACAATTGCAAGTTATAGAGGATAATAAAGCATTGGCTGAAAAAGTAAAAGACTTTGATTTGCCATCCAAAGAGTTTTTTGTGTTAAAAACGGAAAAGGGGAATGAGTTAAATGCTTGGATGATTAAGCCAAAAGATTTTGACGCTTCAAAGAAATATCCAGTTTTTATGTATCAGTATTCTGGTCCTGGATCTCAACAGGTGGCTAATCAGTGGAATTCTTCAAATGATTATTGGTTTATGATGCTATCTCAGCAAGGATATATAATCGCTTGTGTTGATGGTAGAGGAACTGGTTTTAAAGGTGCTGATTTTAAAAAAGTAACTCAATTACAGTTAGGAAAATACGAAGTAGAAGATCAAATTGATGCTGCAAAGGTAATTGGGGGTTATTTATTTGTAGATAGTTCTAGAATAGGTATATTCGGATGGTCTTACGGTGGTTTTATGTCGTCAAACTGTCTTTTTAAAGGCAATGATACTTTTAAAATGGCCATTGCTGTTGCGCCTGTTACAAACTGGAGGTTTTATGACAGCATTTATACAGAAAGATACATGCAGACTCCACAGGAAAATGCAAGTGGATATGATGATAATTCACCAATTAATTATGTTAATGGATTAAAAGGGAAATTCCTTTTAATTCACGGAAGTGGTGATGATAATGTGCATGTTCAAAATTCGATGCAAATGATGGAAGCACTTATTCAAGCTAACAAACAATTTGATTCACAAATTTACCCAGATAAAAATCACGGAATTTACGGTGGTATGACTAGAATACAGTTGTACAATAAAATGACTAATTTTATTAAAGAAAACCTTTAGACTGTAAATGAATACTACAAGTCCTACTTTAGAGGAAATTCAGAATTTTGAAGGCAAGTACCCAAAACAATTGTGGTACTTGTTTTTTAGTGAAATGTGGGAGCGTTTCTGTTTCTATGGAATGCGGGGAATGTTAGTGATTTTTATGGTGAGTGAGCTTGCTATGAATGACAGAGTTGCTAATTTACAGTACGGAGCAACTCAAGCTTTTGTTTACGCATTTACTTTTATAGGAGGTTTATTTGCTGATAAAATTCTAGGTTATCGAAAGTCCCTTTTTTGGGGTGGTATTTTGATGATTGTTGGAAGCATGATTTTAGCTTTCGATCCCAAACAATTTTTCTTTTTTGGAATTAGTTTTACCATCATAGGAACTGGTTTCTTTAAACCTAATATTTCTACCATGGTAGGAAAGTTGTATAAAGACAATGATGCTAGAAGAGATGCAGGTTTTTCTTTGTTTTATGCAGGAGTAAATTTAGGCGCTTTAATTGGTGGGTATTTATGTATCGCTGTCGCAAATGGCTCGATGTTAACGTCTATTGTCCCAGAACATCTGCGTTGGAATGTGGCGTTCGGTTTTGCAGCTTTTGTGATGTTGATCAGTTTATTGACTTTTACACAAACACAGAAAAGTTTAGGTGATATTGGGCTTTCACCTTTGGCTAATTTGGGGAAATCCAAAAGAAAAACCTTGGAAATTGTTACTTACATAGGTTCGTTAGTAATCATTCCGGTGATTATGACTATGGTTTCAAATACGGAGTATACAGATATCTTTATGTTTATTATTGGCCCTGCTTCACTATTGTATTTGTTTTACGAAATGAGAAATTTCTCTATTTCAGAAAATAAAAAATTATTAGCTGCTTTAGTTTTTATCATATTTTCAATTTTTTTCTGGGCATTTTTTGAACAAAGCGGTGGGTCATTAAGTTTGTTTGCTGCGCACAACCTAAACAATACTGTTTTAGGAATTCCTTTAGATCCTAATGGAGTAAATAACTCTGCTAACTCCTTTTTTGTTATTGTTTTTGCAGCTTTGGTAGGTTTGGTATGGCTTTGGATGCACAAAAGAAAAATTGAACCTAACACTGTCGTAAAATTTGGATTGGGATTTATATTTCTAGCTGGAGGTTTCTATGTGTTTTATTACACTAAATTCTTTGCAGATGCCACTGGAAAAACTTCTTTAGATTTGTTTACATTTGGATGGTTTATAATTACTTTTGGCGAGCTTTGCTTATCTCCTATAGGAATGTCTGTAATGACTAAGCTTTCGCCAAATAAAACCCAGGCTGTAATGATGGGGATGTGGTTTTTAGCTAGTGCGTATGGTCAGTACTTCGCAGGAATATTAGGTGCGAATATTGCCGAAGCTTCAGAAAACGCAACTAATCTTGAAAAATTAACGGTTTATGCCGACGGATATAAAGACTTAGCAATTTATGCATTAATTGCTGGAGTCGTTTTAATTGCAATTTCGCCATTGGTGAAAAAATTAATGCAGGAGGTTAAATAAAATAATTAGTAATCTAAAAATAAATTATGTCAAACACTACAACTGAAGATCATTTTAAAGCGACCTTATTTGGTCATCCTATTGGATTATTCATCTTGTTTTTTACTGAAATGTGGGAACGCTTTTCATACTATGGAATGCGTGCCTTATTGGTATTATACATGACAACTGAAACAATGGGTGACTCGAGAGGACCTGGTTTAGGATGGACAAGTCAAGAAGCGTTGGCTTTATATGGCTGGTACACGATGTTAGTATATGTCATGTCGATTCCTGGAGGTATGATTGCTGATAAGTTGTTGGGGCAAAAGAAAGCCGTTTTATTAGGAGCCGTAATTCTTTGTATTGGACATGGAGTATTGGTTTTTACAGATACTTGGGCTTTTTATACAGGTCTTGGTTTGGTTATTTTAGGAGTTGGATTATTGAAACCAAATATTTCTACCATGGTAGGTGGCTTGTATCCACAAGGTGATATTCGTAGAGATAAAGGATTTAGTATTTTCTATATCGGAATTAACACAGGATCGCTTTTAGCAACTATGGTTATTGGATTTGTTGTAGCACAATGGGGATGGCATGCTGGTTTTGGTTTAGCTGGAATTGCAATGGTATTGGGTCTTGTGGTTTATATTTGGGGTCAAAAATACTTAACGCAAGTGGGTAATCTTGAAGTGCAAGAAACTGCTGTAGTTGACGAAAGTTCATACGGTGTACTTTTCCAGAATTTGTTAAAGTCACAAACACAATTGTTTATTACAATTGCTCTTGCTGCTGTTTCCGTTTTTGGATGGTATAGTTTAGGTTGGGGATTTGGATTGTTGTTTATATTCTTGACTGTAATCGCTGCTTTGATGATGATGATCTATAAAGAGTTAGATTCACAACAAGATAAAGACCGTTTCTTAGTTTTACTATTGTCTTTTATTATGGTAATTATTTTCTGGGGTGCTTATGAGCAAGCTGGAGGATTAATGAACTTATATGCCGACTCAAAAACGGATAGAATGTTGTTAGGTATGCAAGTTCCTACAGTAATGTTTCAAAGTTTAAATGCTGGATTTATTATCATTTTCGCTGCAATTGTTGCCTCTTATTGGGCTAAACGTAAACTGAAAGGTAAAGAAGCTTCATCTATTTTCAAGATGGCAATAGGTATTGTCATTATGGGATTTGGATTCTTGTTTATGGTTTTTGCTACAATGGAATTTGAAAAAGTAGGGTCTTCAAGTATGTTATGGTTGGTTATGGCTTATTTGTTTCACACCATTGGAGAATTATGTATTTCGCCGGTAGCCTTGTCTTTTATAACTAAATTATCTCCAGTAAAATACGCTTCGTTAATGATGGGTGTTTATTTTGCTGCAACAGGTTTAGGGAATAAAGTAGCGGGAATTATTGGAGAATCAGCAAGTGAATTAGGAGAATATGCTGTATTTTTGGGCATTTTAGTTTTTACAATTATCATTGGAGCTCTGTTCTTAATGTTGCTTAAACCACTAAAACGTTTAACTCACGGTGCTGAGGATAACGAAAAATAATATTTATTAAACTAATAATTTAAACAGATGAGTCAAAGTACTTCAGACCAATTTTTTAAAGATACTGTTCTGGGACATCCAGCAGGATTGTTCGTTTTGTTTTTCACGGAAATGTGGGAGCGTTTCTCTTATTATGGAATGCGAGCCCTATTAGTATTGTTTTTAACTTCTTCTATTGCCAAAGGCGGTTGGGCTTGGAGTGTAGAAGATGCTTTGGGATTATATGGTACTTATACCATGTCAGTTTATTTTACTCCTGTAATAGGTGGTTTTTTGGCTGATAAATATTTAGGTTATCGATGGGCAGTAATTCTGGGTGCTTTGGCAATGACTTTGGGTCACGCTTCGATGGCATTTGAAACGCCACTAATGTTATACATAGGTATTGGTTGTTTGATTATAGGTAACGGTTTATTCAAGCCTAATATGACTTCTATTATATCTAATGCTTACGAAAGTCATCCTGAGAAAAAAGATGGTGCTTACTCATTATACTATATGGGAGTGAATGCTGGAGCGTTCTTAGGAATTATGCTATGTGGTTACATTGGTGAAAAAATATCTTGGAGTTGGGGATTTGGTCTAGCCGGAATTTTCATGTTCTTCGGGATGTTACAATTTTATTTTACACAAGGTATTTTTGGAGAAATTGGTTTAAAACCAACTGCAGCTTCTAAACAAGAATCTTTGGACAAAGCGGCGCAAGAAAAAGTGCCTGCTAATATTGTACGTGACCGTATTATTGCAGTATTGATTTTTTCTGTATTTACTGTTTTCTTCTGGGCAGCCTTTGAACAAGCTGGAGGGTCAATGACTATTTTTGCTGAGAAATTTACCCAAAGAGAGTTATTTGGGAGCAGTGCTTCATTATTCAAAATTGCCGATACTTTATTGACAATCGTACCGTTGTTAATTATCACTTATGTGTTGATTAAATTGTTTTCTAAAACATTCAAAAGATATTCTAAAGGAAATATAATCTTATCATTAAGTTTTATCATTATTTGGGCTATCGTACTTTGGAAAGTAGGTAGAGAGTTTTCTGCAACAGGTACTGAAGTTCCTGCAACTTGGTTCGGGATATTAAATTCATTGTTCATTGTTGTTTTTGCGCCAGTGTTTTCTAAATGGTGGGAAAGCAGATACAATCTTTCTGGTCCAATGAAATTTGGATTAGGACTTGCTTTGCTAGGTTTAGGTTTTGGATTTTTAGCTTACGGAAGTATGGGTATCGATACTAGCGCAGAATCAGTTGTTAGAGTAAGTATGTTCTGGTTGATTGCAGCCTATTTATTCCATACTTTAGGAGAGTTATGTATTTCGCCAGTAGGATTGTCTTATGTAAGTAAACTGGTTCCTGCTAAATGGATCGGAATTATGTTTGGAGTGTATTACCTATTTATTGGTACGGGAAATAAAATTGCAGGATCAATGGGAGGAATGATTGAAACAATTACGCATCAGTATAGTCTTTCAACGTTCTTTTTGATTTTTACAATTGTTCCTATTGGAGCTGGTTTAATCATGATACTATTGTCTCCTCTTATGAAAAAGTTAATGCATGGTGTAAAATAGTTTTAAGGCATTATATTTGTTAGTTATAGGATAAAAGAGATAAATATGAAAAAAATAATTTTACTCTGCGTTTTGTTTTTTGGGATGCAGGCGGTTCAGTCACAAGATTTGAAATGGCATACTGATGTTAAAGAAGCTATTTCTATAGGGAATAAAGAGAACAAACCTTTAATGATGTTTTTTACAGGAAGTGATTGGTGTGGATGGTGTATTCGTTTACAAAAAGAAGTTCTATTGACGCCGGAATTTGCAAAATGGGCTGCTGAAAACGTTATTCTTGTTGAATTAGATTACCCAAGAAGAACACCGCAAACAGCTGAAATAAAAAAACAAAATGGCGAATTGCAACAAGCTTTTGGTATTCAGGGATTCCCAACAATTCACTTTGCAAATGGGTCTGATAAAGAAGGCAAAGTAAATTTTGAAGGATTGGGAAATACCGGTTATGTAGCTGGTGGTCCCGTAGCCTGGCTTGCTGTTGCAAATGAAATTCTTAAGAAAAAATAAAACTTTTCAATTTAGTTTGAAAAATCCCTTTTCACCAACAGCGTGAAAAGGGATTTTTTGTTTTTGACAACTCGCTTTCCAATCTTTTTGCAACGTTTTGTAGTTTGATGCATCTGCCACGACCATTTTTGGTTGTAAGAGATGTAGCATACGGTCGATATTTATTCTTGGCGACTGAGTAATCAGAATGATATCCGGTTTGATGTCTTTTGGATAGGTCGCTAGACTGTCTAGGATTAGAATTTTGTTGTTCATGAAGAAAGCGGTGTTTTTAATCTTTTCCTTCTTTTTTAACGTGCTGAAATTCGCAACCAAGTACGATTTTAGGACGCTGTTATTATTGGCAGTTTTTAGTATGCTGTCCTTTGCAAATAGGATGACGTTTTCTCCATTGCGCTCTGTTATCATAGTATTTTTTTTTAAATTGAAAATCACCCATTCACTTTGGTTTTTGCTTCCCCATAGGGTCTTTATATAGTTAAGCTGAAGAGTCAGAATAGCAATTAAAACGATAATGAGTTTGTTGTAGCTTGGTTTTTTAAACCAAATAATAGCAGTCAGGATTGTTAAATAACAACTGACCATTAAATAGATGTTAAAAGGAATATCCCGAATTATAAATTGTTCGTATGAGGCAATCGTATTGATGATTTTGTTAAGAATGAAAATTCCCCACTCCAGTGGTTTTGAAAGAAGGAGTGGAACAAAGTTAAAGGCCGCCAAAACCATTACCAATACCCCCAGAATCATTAGAAAACTCAGTAATGGAATAATCACTAAATTGGTAATAAAGAATAGGCCGGGGAACTGATGAAAATAGTAAATGCTCAAGGGTAAAGTTCCTATTTGCGCAGCGAATGAAACGGTTAGAATTCCCCACATATATCGAAGGGGTTTTGTTTTTGGGGACCAAATCGAGGCAAGAAGCGGTTGGAACCAAATAATAAAAAACAGAGCTATATAACTCAGCTGAAAACCCACATCAAATAGAAAGGAAGGTTGGAATAGCAAGATTAGAAAAATAGAAACTAATATTGTGTGATAAATGTTGACGCTTCTCCTAAGATGGTAGCCTATAGCGACAAACGAAAACATAGTGACAGAACGAACAACTGATGGCGCCATGCCAGCGATAAGAGCAAATGAGAATAGCGATGCCAGTATCAAGGTTAATTTTAGAAATGAACCCTTCCTAGTATTCGGAATTGGTTTAAGCAAAAAAGTAATAAAGAGTAAAATAAAGCCAATATGAAGCCCAGAAACTGACAAAATATGAATTGCTCCAGCATATTGGTAGTCTTGGAGGATTTCGGGAGAAATGTCTTGTTTCTGCCCCATAATTAAGGCTAAAGCTACATTCAATTCTGTTTTATTGAAATTACTTTTTTGTAGATTGTGAATGATAGTAGTTCTTAGTTTAGAACTATAATACCAAATGTCTTTTTTAAACCAAGAACCTATGCTTATCGACTCTTTGTCTGTATATAGTTGTGCATAGATTTGTTTCTTTTCTAAATAGGCGCTATAATCAAATTGATTTGGATTATTTGGAGGTTTGTTTTTATAGGCAGTTCCTTTGACATGAAGGAAAGTGCCAGTTTCGAATGGTAGACTCATACTGTCTTTTCGAACATTCAAAAGTATTCTTCCACTGCTGTTCTTGTTATCGACTTGATTAATTAAAGCAATATAACGGTCATTAGAAGTCGTGCTTTTTATTTTTTCTCTGATAACAACAGATAAGAGATGGGGTTTCTCAAAAAAACTGCGTTCATGAATGTAATTGCTTTTTTGGTAATAGTCTGTATGGGTAATTTGTGAAGTTGCACCTAGAAAAAAAGACACGATATAAGTGACTATTCCAAAATAAATAGCATTTGTAAATGTGTTTTTTTGCACAAAATAACTAATCACTAAAACTAGTACGCTTATAACCAACAATCCAAATACTATGGTTAGTTCTGGCTTTAAATAGAAAGCAGCCAATATTCCAATTGTAAAACCAATTGTAATTCGCGCTAATGGGAACTGCAGTACTTTCATAGTCCTAAAGTACAGATTTTTAGCAAACCAAAATTTATTTTTTTTATTCTAAAATTCGACTTAGCTGTGCAAAGGTATTTTTATAGTAAGACTGTTTGGTAGAGGAAATAATAACCCCTTTTGAAGTGGAGCTGTGTATGAATTTTATCTCATGATCATTGGCTTCAATTACTATTCCAACATGATTTATTTTAGACCTATTATTTGTCTTGAAGAATATTAAATCACCTTTTTTAGCTTCCTCAGTATTTTTTCCTAGATCTGTTCCGGTTTTTGCCTGTTCGGCTGAAGTCCTAGGAAGTGCAATATCAAACTCGCTAAAGGTTGAATATACTAAGCCTGAACAATCATAACCAGATTTAGTTGTGCCTGCATATTTGTATTTCACTCCAATGTTTTTTGATGCTGAGTCTACAATCTCGTCAATAAGCTTGTTTGTTCTTCGGTTGCTAGAATTGGTGTTGCTTTTTGAGATCTTCTCTTTAGTGGTTACTATTGGTGAGGATGATTTACATGAAGTAAATAAGACAATTAACAATGATATGTACAACAGTTGTTTCAAAAGAGAGGGATGAGTTTTATTAGATTTTATTCTAATATTATTTTAAATCAGCGACTATTAATTCAGCAGTTTTTTCACTGGCACCTATACCACCAAGTTTTGCTTCAAGCAAATCGTATTTTTGTAAAAGATTTTTACGGTAGTTAGGCTCTAGTATTTTTTGTAATTCCTTTCGGATGTTTTTTGTATTGCAATCCTCTTGTATTAATTCGGTTACCACTTCCTCGTCCATGATTAAATTGACAAGCGAAATGTATTTTAATGTGATAATACGTTTTGCAATTTGGTATGAAGCCCAGCTGCCTTTATAACAAACCACTTCAGGAACTTTAAAAAGAGCAGTCTCAAGTGTAGCTGTTCCAGAAGTAACTAGTGCAGCAGTCGCAATTTTTAATAAGTCATATGTTTTGTTAGATATAAATTTGATGTTGCTATTAGAAATGAATTTTTCATAGAAGGAATACTCCTGGCTAGGAGCGCCTGCAATCACAAATTGATATTCAGGAAAATCATCTACAACACTTAACATTACAGAAAGCATCTTTGTGATTTCCTGTTTTCGGCTACCTGGAAGTAATGCGATAATGGGTTTGTCATTCAATTGATTTTCGTTCTTAAAAACAATCGGGTCAACTATTGGTTGGTTATGAATAGCGTCTATTAAAGGATGGCCTACAAATTCTACTGGAAAATTATGTTTGTTTTCATAGAATTCTTTCTCGAAAGGCAAAATAACATACATTTTGTCTACATCTCTTTTGATTGCGACAATTCTGTTTTCTTTCCATGCCCATATTTGTGGTGAAATATAATAATGCGTTCGAATGCCAAGCTCTTTTGCCCAGTTAGCGATGCGCATATTAAATCCAGGATAATCAATAAAAATAATTACGTCGGGTTTAAACTCTAGGATGTCTTTTTTACAAATCTTGATGTTGGCTAATATGGTTTTTAAATTAAATAGCACTTCGACAAAGCCCATAAAAGCTAATTCTCGATAATGTTTGACCATTACACCGCCCGTTTCTTGCATCAAATCACCACCCCAAAACCGGATATCTGCATTTTTATCTTCCTTAAATAAGGCTTTCATCAAGTTAGAACCATGCAGATCGCCCGATGCCTCTCCGGCTATAATGTAGTATTTCATTTTTTAAGGATGTGAGTTGGTAATTTGATTTCTGTAAACAAAATTAGTTATTGAATGCGGAGGAATCAAACTATTGGTCTTTTTTTAAATAATCAAAGTAAATAACGCTATCAAAATGACTGCCAAAATCATGCCTCGTGCCATCATTTCTTTGTTTAATTTCAATAAGACAGCAAAAATTATAAGGTCAAGAATACTGCCTAGGGCAATTAATTTCCCTAATGAACCTTGAAATCTCATTGTTTGTACGCCAGTCATGAAATCAAAATCAGTAAATAATCGGATGAATAGGTAGCTGCCTAGTAAGGAAGCTAGAAGACCAATTGCAAATCCGATTAGTATATCCGTTTTATTCATTCCATTTCCAAGTGTTAAGTAATGATGTAGCATGATACGCAGTCAAATCAAATTGAACAGGTACCACGGATACATAACCATTTTCAAGGGCCCATTCGTCCGTGTCTTCTCCTTTGTCTTGGTTTACGAACTCACCTGCAAGCCAGTAATAGTCTCTTCCTTGTGGTGTTTGTCGCTTGTCAAATTTTTCTATCCAAAGGGCTTTTGCCTGACGACAAATTTTTATACCTTTTATTTCTTCTTTTTTTAGTTTTGGAAAATTCACATTTAAAACGACTCCTTGCGGTAATTTGTTTTCTAATACTTCCAAGGTGATTTTTCGAATAAAAGGCTTCATGGTTTCAAAATCAGCGTTCCAGTCAAAGTCCAAAAGTGAAAAACCTATAGCGGGAATTCCCTCAATGCCTGCTTCAACAGCTGCACTCATTGTTCCTGAATAAATAACATTTATAGAAGAATTAGATCCGTGATTAATTCCTGAAACGCACAAGTCTGGTTTTCTTTTTAGGATTTCGTTTACAGCTAATTTTACGCAATCGACAGGAGTTCCGCTGCAACTGTATTCTGTAATTACATCGTTGTCCTTTGATATTTTGTTTAAATATAAAGTACTGTTTGTGGTTATGGCATGTCCCATTCCACTTTGTGGCTTGTCAGGTGCAACTACTATTATCTCACCAATTTCGGCCATTACGGCAATTAAAGTTCGTAGGCCAGGAGCCGAAACGCCATCGTCATTAGTAATTAAGATTAAAGGTTTAACTTTGCTCATTATTGTATTTTTTAGTCGGATTTATGTTGTAAAGGAAAATATAAATTACGCAACGAAGCATATTTGTAACAAAGAAAACAAATTATATTAACTTGATAGATTAAAGCCAAAACAAAAAAAACAATTTTATATCTTTAACAAAAATTTATGTGGAGCCCGCAAACGTTGGCATAATTTTTACCGTACATTAGTTTAAAAATTTGGATGAATACAATTATTAACTTTATGAAAAGAAATTATAAAATACTTCTTGCAATTGTTGCTTTATCGGTAACATTATTTGCATTTAAAATGAAATCGGGAGTAGATTCTAATCCTGATAAAGACAAGTTGCTGTTAGAGTTATTGACTTTTGTTATTGAAAAAGGGCATTATGATCCAGCTACTATAGACGATACATTTTCGAAAGGTATATACAAGGATTATATTCAAGCTCTAGATCCTTCAAAACGATTTTTCTTACAATCAGATATTGATGAATTTTCAAAGTTTGAAACTGAATTAGACGATCAATTATTGAATAAAGATTTGACATTTTTTAGTCTGACATACGACCGTTTGATGAAAAGAATGGAGGAAAGTAAAAAGATATATAAGGGAATTTTAGCAACTCCATTTGACTATACAGTAGATGAGAGCTTTAATACTGATTATGAAAAAGCACCTTATTCCAAAAACCTTGCTGAACTTACTGAAAGATGGAGAAAGCAAATTAAACTGTCTACTTTGTCTTCACTGACAGAACGTTTGAAAATCCAAGAAAATAAAGGTAAAGTTGAAGAGGATAGCTTGTCTTCTGACAGCGAAGCTGAAAATTTAAGCGAATCTAAAATTGATAAAGTAAAAGATCAGGCTGATAATGATAAAGCTAAAAGTTTTGCAGAGTTAGAAAAGGAAACACGTGATAACGCTAAAAAATCATTAGATGAGTATTTTGGTTTTATGAATGATTTAGATAGAGATGACTGGTTTTCAGTTTATATAAACTCTATCACTACTCGTTTTGATCCGCATACAAATTATTTTGCACCTGAAGAAAAAGAACGTTTTGATGTTAGCATGAGCGGGAAATTAGAAGGGATTGGAGCTCGTCTTCAAAAGAAAAATGATTTCACTGAAATTTCAGAACTTATTTCTGGAGGACCAGCTTGGAGAGGAAAACAGCTTGAAGCAGGGGATTTGGTGATGAAAGTAGCACAAGGAAATGGGCAGGCTGTGGATGTTGTTGGGATGCGTCTTGATGATGTTGTAAAAAAAATTAAAGGGCCTAAAGGTTCTGAAGTTCGTCTTACCGTAAAAAAAGTGGATGGTACAATTAAAATTATATCTATAATAAGAGATATTGTTGAAATTGAAGAAACTTACGCTAAATCTAGTGTTGTAAACAAAAACGGATTAAAATATGGGGTGATTTATTTACCTAAGTTTTATATTGATTTTGAAAACAGAGATGGAAGAGATGCAGGTAAAGACATCGCTTTAGAAGTTGAAAGATTGAAAAAAGCAGGTGTGAATGGAATTGTCTTAGATGTTCGTGATGATGGGGGTGGTTCTCTTTCAACTGTTGTAGACATTGCTGGATTATTTATAGAACAAGGTCCAATTGTGCAAATAAAATCAGCAGGTAGAAAAAAAGAAGTGCTGTTTGATAGGGACAAAAAGATTGAATGGGATGGTCCATTAGTAATTATGGTGAATAGTTTCTCAGCTTCGGCATCAGAAATATTGGCTGCTGCGATTCAGGATTATAAAAGAGGAATTATCATAGGTAGTAAACAAACCTATGGTAAGGGAAGTGTACAAAATGTAATTGATTTGAATCAATTTGTACGTAGTAGTGACGTAGGTGACTTAGGTGCTTTAAAAACTACAACTCAAAAATTTTACAGAATCAATGGTGGTTCTACTCAATTAGAAGGAGTTAGTAGTGATATTGTAATGCCAGATAGATATGCCTATTTAAAAATGGGAGAACGTGATATTGATAATGCAATGCCATGGGATAAAATTGAACCAGCTGCTTATACTGTTTGGGATAAAACAACTAATTTTAGTAAAGCAATTGTGAACAGTAAAAAACGTATCGAGCAAAACCCACAATTTAAATTGATTGAGGAGAATGCAAAATGGATTGATAGTCGCAGTGAAGAGAATACCTATAGTTTGAACATGGAAAAGTTTAAAACTGCTCAAAATTCAATTGAAGAAGCGGCAAAAAAATATAGACCTATTTCAAAATATAAAAATGCTTTGCAGTTTGCTTCATTGCCTTACGAGGTAGTGGAAACTACTAAGGATAGTGTTTTAAAAGAAAAGCGAGACAGATGGCATGAAAGTTTGTCTAAAGATGTTTATGTTGAAGAAGCATTAAATGTTTTGGATGATTTGCAAGCTACAGTCGGTTATAAAAAAGACCTTCCAGCTAAAATAAAAAAAGAAAAACTAGCTAAATCATAAGTGTAGCCTACTATACATGAATAATACCACACAATCTTTAACAGCTATTGCGCTCCATAAATTCAAAAAGAATTTTTGGGGCGTTTTTAGTTTTGGGTTTATCCTAATTTTGCTCTTTATTTCCATCTTCGCTTATATTTTAGCGCCGGATAATTCAGTGAATGCAAATCAGATGCATTTATCGATTCATTCAAAACCACCTGGTTTTAGTGTAGAAATGTTATCCATTCCATTAGATGGTAGACCTGAAAAGTCTTTTTCAAATTATTTTCTTGGCTTCCCTAATACAGTTACCGAGGTTGCAATTGAAAGTTACAAAATCATGGGTAATACCATCGAGTATGTAGAATATTCCGATGAACCCTCATTGAAAATCGTGAAACAGCTTGATTTGGGAGCCTTTTCGGGAAAAGAATCCATTGCGTCGGTTGAGCAGGATTTGATTAAGAAACGAACATTTTACCTTGGAACAGATAAGTACGGAAGGGACTTGCTAAGTAGAATGTTGATTGGGTCTAGAGTTTCTATTTCCATTGGGATAGTGGCAGTTTTGATATCCTTAATTGTAGGAATCTTTTTTGGCGCAATTGGTGGCTATTTTGGAGGGAAAGTCGATGCATTGATTATGTGGCTTGTCAATATTATTTGGTCTATTCCTACGCTTCTTTTGGTTATAGCGATTACTTTGGCTCTTGGCAAAGGGTTTTGGCAAGTTTTCGTAGCTGTTGGTTTAACTATGTGGGTCGAAGTGGCACGTGTGGTTAGGGGTCAGGTTATCAGTGTTAAGGAGATGCAATATGTAACTGCTGCAAGAGCACTTGGTTTTGGTGATTTTAGAATTATATTCAATCATATTCTGCCTAATATTATGGCACCGGTAATTGTTATATCGGCGGCAAATTTTGCGTCAGCCATATTAGTAGAGAGTGGATTGAGTTTTTTGGGTTTAGGTGCCCAACCTCCAATACCTAGTTGGGGAAGTATTATAAAAGATCACTACAGTTATATTATTCTTGGGAAACCCTATTTGGCAATGGTTCCGGGTGTTGCAATAATGCTGTTAACATTAGCTTTTATGATGATGGGGAATGCATTGCGCGACGCACTTGATGTAAAAGAATAATTCAGATTTATTAACTTTAATATTTTGAAAATGAAAAATAATCAGTTGTTTATCACTTCACTTTTGGTGGTTAGTCTGACACTATTTTCTTCATGTAAAAAAGAATCTGATAGTTCTAATACGTTTTCAGGGATTAAGGATAGTATGAAGGTTGAGACTTCTAATATGGGTTTTGAAAATGTTTCAAAAGATAAAGCTATAACATTTGATTTCTCGCCGACCTCTACTACGGGTCAAATTATTAAGCATGAGTACTATTCATTATCATATAGTGAAAAGGCAGAGCAGGCGGAATGGGTTGCTTACGAGTTGAAGAAAAGTTATTTGAAAAGGAATAATTTTCAAAGGCCCTATTTTAATGAAGATATTAAAGTTAAAACAGGTTCAGCTGATTGGAGAAATTACAGAAAATCAGGTTATGACAAAGGCCATCTATGTCCAGCGGGTGATATGGGGTTTGATATTAGTGCTTATAATGATACTTTTTTGACATCAAATATTTCGCCACAAAACCATGATTTTAATGCTGGAGTTTGGAATAGACTAGAGCAAAAAGTACGTTATTGGGCGGCTATGTATGATGGATTATATATTGTCACTGGTGGTGTTTTAAGTGATAAAATGGGAACAATAGGTGATGAGGCGGTTATTGTACCTAAGTACTTTTTTAAAATAGTATTAGACAATTCAAACGGTGAATATAAAATGATTGCTTTTTTAGTTCCAAACAAGAGCAGTGATAAGCCTTTATATGATTTTGTTGTCTCTGTTGACAGCGTAGAGAAAATGACAGGAATTGACTTTTTCCCTAAATTAGAAGACAAAATTGAAAATAGTTTAGAAAAGAGAAATGATTATATAGCATGGCTTTTTAACTAATTTTGACATCTAATAATATTTTGCTACCACTCGTTTACTTTATTGGCGTCCATTTTTAGGAAGATAAAAAGTAAAATAGTAAATCCCCATAATCCAGATCCTCCGTAAGAAAAGAATGGTAATGGAACACCAATTGTTGGGAAAATTCCAATAACCATGGCGATATTCACAAAGAAGTGTGTAAATAAAATACCGGCAACGCAGTATCCATAAACCCTACTGAATTTTGTTTTTTGTCTTTCTGCCAAATAAATTACCCTAAGAAATAAACCAACAAATAAAGCGATTACAACTAAAGAACCAGCAAATCCCCATTCTTCTCCTACAGTGGTAAAGATGTAATCCGTGTGCTGTTCTGGTACAAATCCTCCTTTTGTTTGAGTTCCTTCAAGAAATCCCTTTCCTATCCATCCTCCAGAGCCAATAGCAATCTCAGATTGGTTAGTGTTGTATCCAATTCCTTTTAAATCGACTGTTTTACCTAATAAGATATTAAATCGATCACGATGGTGTTGTTTGAAAACATTTTGAAAAACATAATTTACAGACAAAACAAATCCTGACATTACGGCAAATAGAATAGTGCTTAAAACAATATTCCTGTCTGATAACCTTGATTTGAAATGGACGATAGTTATTACTAGTAAAGCTATCAATATCACATATTGTGGTTCTAATAATAGGGTTAGCATAAATAGTAAAATGGTGATAAATCCAGTCCAGATATACCATGCTGGTAAACCTTCTCTATACAGCACGATAAAGAAAACACTGTATATTAAAGCACTCCCAGGATCTGGTTGTGGTAGAATAAGAAGAACTGGTAAAAATACAATTGCAAGCACCTGTATTTGGCGATTAACTTCTTTTAAGTTGATCTGTGAATCACTTAAATACTTAGCTAAAGCTAGTGATGTAGCTGCTTTTGCAAATTCAGAGGGTTGGATTGTAAAACTTCCTATCGCATACCAACATCTTTGACCTGCGATGGTTTTTCCAAATACAAATAATCCTAGCAATGATAATAGCGAAATTCCAAAAATGATACTGGCATATTTTTCATAAAATTTCCCATCTATTCCCAGAATGATAAAAATTAAAGGAATGGTCAATAATATAAAAATCAACTGTTTTTGATAAGTATCCTCTACAGAAGACAATGAGGAGGAGTATATATTCAGCCAGCCCATTATTACTAATGCGCTATAGATGATGATACAGGTCCAATCAAGGTTTTTCTTTATGCTTTGGTTTTTCATTTGAAATGAATCTCTTATTAATTTTGCGTAGTAGAATCTACTGCTATGTCTATTTTTTGTGTTGTCTTTTTAAGGTTAGGATCTTTGGGAGTAGTTTCAATAGCACTTGCTTCCTTCATACCGCCCAAGATTGCATAACGATCTTTTAAACTGATGTTTAAAACTCTGGTTTCTAAATCAGTTCGCGTAATTTTTTTTCTCAAATATTTTTCGATCATCAAGCTGGCAATTGGTCCTGCAATCGTTGCTCCAAAACCTCCGTTTTCAACAAGAATAGCAATAGCAATTTTTGGGTTGTCCTTTGGTGCAAAAGCAACAAAAATGGAGTGATCCTTAAGCTGGACTCTTTTCCCTCCAATTTTAGCGAAATTTTCAGCCGTTCCAGTTTTACCACAAATATCTATTCCTTCAACACGAAGCGTGCTTGCTGTTCCAAAATTATAAACGTCAAACAAGCCCTTTATCATGGGTTTGAAATATTTTTTATCTATAGTTGTTACATGCTTTTTAGTGAATTTTTTGTCAATGCTTGCTCCTTTTATTTTTTTGATCATGTGAGGAGTGTAATAATATCCTTCATTAGCAACAGTTGCCATCATATTGGCTAGTTGTATAGGTGTCATTAAAACTTCACCTTGTCCTATAGAGTTTGAAATTATAGTTGTGCTTCTCCAGCCTCCATTTGGGTAAATACGTTTGTATGTTTTTGAATCTGGAATATTACCTCTTTTTCCAGTAGGCAAGTCATATCCCATAAAATCACCCAATCCGAAGCTTTTTACATGATTGCTCCATACATCAACAGCATAGGCAGGTTTTGCATATTTGTTAATAGTTCGCATGTAAACATTTGCAAAATAAGTATTACATGAATTGTAAATACCATTGTTTAATTGATGCGGGCCGAAACCATGACACTTCATGAATCTTCCTCTTGCATAACTAAAACCATGATGACACATAAACGAGGTTTGCTCATCGACAACTTCTTCTTGAAGCCCAATAAGTCCTGTTAGTATTTTAAAAGGCGAGCCAGGAGGGTATTCTGCTAGTAACCCTCGATCGTAAAGTGGTTTTGCAATGGAATCGTAGTACAATAATGTATAGTTTTTAGAACGCTGTCTTCCAACTAGAATTCCAGGATCGTAAGATGGAGCTGTCACAAGAGCTAATATTTCTCCTGTTTTAGGCTCAATAGCTACGATTCCACCTCTTTTATTGATCATTAACTGTTGCCCATATTTTTGAAGCTCAGCATCCAGCGTTAGGGTGATGTCTTCTCCTTGTACGGCTATAGTGTCGTATTTACCGTTTTTGTACGAGCCTATTTCTCTATTGTATTTGTCTTTTTGAATGTATTTAACACCTTTTATTCCACGCAACACTTCTTCGTAACTTTCCTCGACCCCTTGACTCCCAATTAAATCACCACTATTGTAATAAGGGTTTTTAGCGATTAATTTTTCATTAACTTGGGTTATACCACCAAATACATTAGCTCCAAAATCTACTTCATAATCACGTAACGAACGTTTTTGGACATAGAAACCTTCAAATTTCCTTATTTTTTCTTGAAAAGCAGCAAATTCACTTTTGTTTAATTGGGGTAAAAAAACGGATGGCAAACGGGGACTATAAATCTTAGCTTTGGCTATAGTTTTTATAAAGTCCTCTTTTGTGATGTTTAATAATTGGCAAAATTCTAATGTATCGATATTTTTTAATTCTCTTGGAATTACCATGATATCGTAAGATGCCTGGTTTGCTACTAATAACTTTCCGTTTCTGTCATAAATATAACCTCTTTCAGGGTAGTCATATTTTATTTTGATCGCGTTATTATCTGATTTTAATTTGAAGGTATCATTTATAACCTGCAAATAAAAAATCCGTATCACTAGCAATAATGCTGCAACAATAATGATAGAAGGCAGCAGGAGTTTTCTCATCTTTTATTGGGCTTAATAAGGTATATTATGATTATACAACTAATTATTGTGAATACTGTACTTAGAACTGTTCGTAGTAGGATGTCCCAGAAGAAACTGACCTGGAAGGCTTCCAAGATGAACAGTGTGATATGATGAATAACAACTGACATCAGTATAAATGAAAAACGTTCAGGTGTTAAAACATCATTTAATTTTATGGTTTGGTATTCATAACTAACACCAAAAGAAAATTTAAATATTGTAGGTCGTACATAGGCCAAAACTAAACAAGCTGTGGCATGAATTCCTCCAGAATTAGAAAATAAATCCATGGTTAGACCTAACAGAAAACTGGCTAATAATAGACCAGACCTATTTCCATTAACAGGATATAGTATTATAAATAGAATGTATGGTAATGGGATTATGTATCCCAAAAAATTCATATTGTTGAATATAACTATTTGAACGGCCAATAACAAAATAAACCGAGAAATATTGAGTAACAAAGTGCTATTCATCCTTCTTTCCTTTTTCTAGATTATTAAGTTCGTCGCGGTCTTTGCTTTTTATGATATAGACGTGACCCAAATTAGTCATGTCGTTAAAAAGCTTTATATCTAAAGTATAATAATTGGTTTTATTGTCTATGTAAATTTTTTCAATTGTACCAATGTTGATGTTCTCGGGAAAGATAACGGATTGTCCTCCTGTCACTATAGTGTCTCCTTTTCTTACAGATGCTAATCTAGGAACGTCAATTAATTGAACGAAGCCAGTGCTTTTTCCATTCCAAACTAAAGAACCAAAATGGTTTGATTTTTTAATTTTTGCGTTGATTTGAGATCTTACATTAAGAATGCTGATAACTGTCGAATATTTTGGAGATGTCTTATCTATTATTCCCACAAGTCCTAAGTTGTTGACAACTCCCATATCGGGTTTTATGCCTTGTAAAGAACCTGAATTTAATGTTAAAAAGTTCTCATGAACATTGTATGAGTTATGAATTACTTTAGACACTACTACGTCCTCAGGTAATTCTACCTTTAAATTCATAAAGTTTTTTATTGCCGCAGAATCTTTGGTCTTAAAAAGCATACTTTTTAGCCTAGCATTTTCAAGTGCCAAGGCATCGTTTTGAGATCGCAAATTCAAATATTCGCTGACATTGTTGATTTTTTCGTAAACACCACCACTTAAAAAATTAGCGGAACTAATTATTTTGCTTTTATGGTAAGAATGTGCTTGTATCGTAAGTAAAAACGAAATGCATAATAACAGCAAAAACAGTAGTCTACTACTGTTTTTGAATATAAAATTAAATATTTGCTGCATTCTCTTATTTGATTATTTTGTTTCAGGATACACCTTTGTATGCAATATTCTAAAGATCTTATTTTATTAAGATACTTTTAAATTTAGCAAGGTTTTTTAGCGCCATTCCTGTTCCACGAACTACTGCTCTTAATGGATCTTCTGCTATATATACAGGTAAGTCCGTTTTTTGAGAGATTCTTTTGTCTAGTCCTCTTAACATAGATCCACCACCTGCAAGATAAATTCCAGTGTTGTAGATGTCAGCTGCTAATTCAGGAGGGGTTTGAGATAAAGTTTCCATAACTGCATCTTCAATTCGTTGAATTGATTTGTCTAATGCTTTTGCTATTTCTCTGTAAGAAACCTCAACTTGTTTTGGTTTTCCTGTAAGTAAATCTCTTCCTTGTACAGACATGTCCTCTGGAGGAGTCTCCAGGTCTTCAATAGCTGCTCCAATTTGGATTTTTATTTTTTCTGCAGTACTTTCTCCAACAAAAAGGTTGTGTTGAGTACGCATATAATATACTATGTCATTTGTGAAAACGTCACCGGCAATTTTTACAGACTTGTCACATACAATTCCACCTAATGCAATTACCGCAATTTCAGTTGTTCCTCCACCTATATCAACAATCATGTTTCCTTTAGGCTGCATAATATCGATACCAATACCAATAGCTGCTGCCATAGGCTCATGAATTAGATAAACTTCTTTACCATTTACTCTTTCACATGATTCTTTTACCGCTCTCATTTCAACCTCAGTAATTCCAGAAGGGATGCAAACCACCATTCTAAGGGCTGGCGTAAACATTCTCTTTTTTAATGCAGGTATGCTTTTGATAAACATATTGATCATTTTTTCTGACGCGTCAAAATCAGCAATTACACCATCTTTCAAGGGCCTAATTGTCTTAATGTTCTCATGTGTTTTTCCCTGCATCAAGTTGGCTTCTTTACCAACAGCGATAATTTTACCCGATATTCTATCGCGGGCAACTATCGATGGACTATCAATTACTACTTTGTCATTGTGTATGATTAAAGTATTAGCGGTACCAAGGTCTATCGCGATATCCTCGGTCATGAAATCAAAAAATCCCATAAATTATTTAGGGTTAAAAGTTATAAAATAGCAACGCGCAAAGTTAAACAAATTAATGCTTAAAATGACGTGTGCCTGTAAATACCATAGCAAGTTTATTTTCATTGCAGTAATTAATGCTCAATTCATCTTTTATTGATCCTCCAGGTTGAATTACGGCTGTTATACCAGCGTTTTTTGCAATTTCAACACAATCTGGAAAAGGGAAAAAAGCATCGCTCGCCATCACAGCTCCATTTAAATCAAATCCAAAAGTTTTTGCTTTTTCAATAGCTTGCATTAATGCATCAACTCTTGATGTTTGTCCTGTTCCGGATGAAATAAGCGTTCCGTTTTTTGCAAACACAATCGTATTTGATTTTGTGTTTTTACAAATTTTTGAAGCAAAGATTAAATCTTCGATTTCTTGTTCTGTCGGAGTCGTTATAGTAACGGTCTTTAAATCTGATTTATTGTCTGTAATATTATTTCTTTCTTGAATAAGAAGTCCGTTTAAACAAGACCTAACTTGTTTTTGAGGTAATTCTACTTCATTTTGAACTAAAATAATTCTGTTTTTCTTTTCTTGTAAGATGGTAACTGCCTCTGCATCGTATTCAGGTGCAATAACTACTTCACAAAATAATTTGTTTATTTCAATTGCTGTAGCAACATCAATTTTTGTGTTTGCAATAAGCACACCACCAAATGCTGATGTTGGGTCGCAAGCTAAAGCAGCAACGTAAGCTTCACTTATAGAGTTTCTTGTAGCAAGACCACAAGCGTTATTATGCTTTAAGATAGCAAATGTAGGTCCGTCAACTTTAAATTCGTTAATCAAATTTACAGCGGCATCTACGTCAAGTAAGTTGTTGTATGATAATTCTTTTCCGTGTAATTTTTTGAACATAGCTTCAAAATCACCGAAGAAAAATCCTTTTTGATGTGGGTTTTCTCCGTATCTCAATATTTGTCCATCAGCAACACTTGCTTTGAAAATAGTTTCATCCGTGTTGAAATAATTAAAGATAGAAGTGTCATAATGTGATGAAACATGAAAAGCTTTAGTTGCTAATAGTTTTCTGTCAGCAAGAGTAGTCGCTCCATTTTGTTCTGTGATTAAATCTAATAACATACCGTATTCATCAACTGAAGCTACAATTACGGTGTCTTTGAAGTTTTTTGCTGTAGCACGAATTAGTGAAATTCCACCAATATCTATTTTTTCAATGATATCAGCTTCACTTGCTCCTGAGGCAACCGTTTTCTCGAAAGGGTATAAATCAACAATAACTAGATCAATTTGGGGGATGTTAAATTCCTCCATTTGTTGCACATCACTTTCATTATCTTGACGGTTTAATATACCTCCAAAAACTTTTGGGTGTAATGTTTTTACTCTTCCACCAAGAATTGAAGGGTAAGAAGTGACATCTTCAACTGGGACAACGGGTATCCCTAAGTTTTTTATGAAATCTTCTGTTCCACCTGTAGAATATAAAATTACATTTTGAGAATGTAGTTTTTTTACAATTGGTTCAAGACCTTCTTTTGAAAATACAGAAATTAATGCAGATTGAATCGTTTTAGTTGTGTTCATTATGTAGTTATAATTATAAAATGCAAAAATAGTTTTTTTTTGATTATAAATTTCAATGTAGAGTTGTAACATTTTCTTAAATAGTTATACCAACCTATAGTTCCAGTTTTTATTAGGATTTTGAATAATATTTACAGAATTTTACCATAACACTAAAACAATTTTATGTTAGTATATCTTCGTTTATTAAAAGAAAGTTTTGCCTTTGCATTGAATGCATTGCGCAGTAATATTTTAAGGACTTTACTTTCTCTATTAGGCGTAACCATTGGGATTTTTTCGATTATTGCTGTTTTAGCTGCCGTGGATTCTTTGGATAGAAAGATAAGTAAAGATTTGAGTGGTTTGGATAAAAATACTATTTATGTTTTGAAATTTTCATTTGGGCCAACAGATGTTCCACAGTGGAAAAGAGAACAGTTTCCTAATGTGAAGTATGACGAATATACCTATTTGAAAGGAGCTATGACTGATACGGATGAATTAGCGTATCAAGCTTTCGTTGCTAGAGAATCAATAAAATACGATTCGAGAACTGTAAGTGACGTTAATATGGTGCCAAGTTCTCATGAATTTAGTGATATTGGCGCTTTCGAATTTGAGAAAGGAAGATTCTACAATGAATCAGAAGGAAATTCTGGAGCTAAGGTTATTGTTTTGGGTAACGAAATTGCGAAATCATTATTTGACGATTTCGAGCCTATCGGTAAAAATGTAAGGGTTTACGGTCAGCGTTTTACCGTTATTGGTGTTTTGAAAAAACAAGGTGCTGCATTATTTGGAGATAGCGATGATACTTCAGCCTTTATCCCAGTTAATTTTATCCGCCAATTATACGGAGACAGTAACACTTCTTTAACCAATGTTATTATTTTTAAGCCCGTTAAAGGAGTTGATATGGGAGCGTATAAAGCAGAGATTTCTCAAAAACTAAGGGCTTATCGTGGGTTGAAAGCGGGAGATTCTGATAATTTTTTTATAAATGTATTCTCTGGTTTTACTGATTTAATTGATGGGATCATATTAAACATGAAATTTGGAGGATGGGTGATAAGTCTATTTTCATTATTGGTAGGTGGTTTTGGAATTGCTAATATCATGTTTGTCTCAGTGAAAGAGCGTACTAATTTAATAGGAATTCAAAAATCACTTGGTGCTAAAAATCGATTCATATTATTTCAGTTTTTATTCGAAGCGATTATATTATCTGTAATTGGCGGAATGATAGGCTTGCTTTTAGTTTGGGTTATAGCATTGGTGTTGACTAATGTATTAGACTTTGAATTTGTTTTAGGTATGGGAAATGTTCTCTTGGGAACATTATTGGCTGCAATAATTGGATTAATATCAGGTATTCTTCCTGCTATTTCTGCATCAAAACTGGACCCGGTTGAAGCTATCAGGACAGGAATGTAGGTATCTGAAGTACCTATATTGTTGTGAATTTTCGAATTTGTTGTAATTCATTTATACTATTCTTAACACAGAAATGCTGTCGTTTTTGTAATTTTGTTTTTTAATAAAAACTAAAAATATGACAGCAATTAAAGCTTATGCAGCATACGATGCAGAAACTCCATTAAAACCGTTTTCTTTTGAAAGAAAGGAAATTGGAGCTCAACAAGTGCAAATAGAAATACTTTACAGTGGTGTGTGTCATTCAGATATACATACGGCAAAAGGTGATTGGGGACCAGCTATTTACCCATTAGTACCTGGACATGAAATTGTTGGAAAAATTACAGCAGTAGGTAGCGGAGTTACTAAATTTAAAGTAGGAGAATTAGCTGGAGTAGGTTGTTTCGTTGACTCTTGTAGAACTTGTCATAGCTGTAAAGCAGGTGATGAGCAACTTTGTGATGAAGGAATGACTGGAACTTATAACAGTTATGAAAGAGGTACTAAAACACCTACTTATGGAGGGTATTCAACGAGTATTACCGTAGATGAAGATTACACATTACATATTTCGGATAAATTAGAGCTGTCAGGAGTGGCTCCTTTGTTATGTGCGGGAATTACAACTTATTCTCCATTACGTTATTTAAAAGTAGGAAAAGGACACAAAGTAGGAGTGCTAGGTTTAGGTGGTCTGGGTCATATGGCTGTTAAATTTGCAGCTTCTTTTGGTGCCGAAGTAACGATGTTAAGCCACTCTCCATCTAAGGAAGCTGATGCTAAAAAATTAGGAGCGCACCGTTTTGCTTTAACTTCTGATCCTGAAGTTATGAAGTCATTAGCGAATGAATTTGATGTGATTTTGAATACCGTTTCAGCAGATCATGATTATAATGCTTACTTAAATTTATTGAACACTAACGGTACAATGATTGTTGTTGGGATTCCATCTACTCCAGCAGTTATTCCAGCAGCAACTTTAGTTATGAAACGGAGAAGTATCATGGGAAGTTTGATTGGTGGAATTGCTGAGACTCAGGAAATGTTAGATTATTGTGCAGAACATAATATCACATCTGATGTTGAAGTAATCAATATGGATTATATTAATGAAGCTTACGAGCGTATGAATAAAAGTGATGTCAAATATCGTTTTGTAATTGATATGGCTTCTTTGAAGCAGTAATAAGTTATTAAATAGCATTGCTATTAAAGCAAAAAAAATCCCGATTTACATCGGGATTTTTTATTTATCTAACATCGTTGTTTTGAATCAAATCGATGTACAAGTTGATCTTGTCTTTCAATTCTTTTCTTGGCGTTATAAAGTCTAAGAATCCGTGTTCCAATAGAAACTCGGCGGTCTGGAATCCTTCTGGTAAATCTTTACCTGTTGTATCTCTTACTACTCGTGGTCCTGCAAACCCAATTAATGCACCTGGCTCAGAGATATTGATGTCTCCTAACATTGCATAAGAAGCAGTTGTACCTCCTGTTGTTGGGTCAGTACATAATGAAATGTAAGGAATTTGTGCCTCAGCAAGCTGGGCAAGTTTTACTGACGTTTTAGCTAATTGCATTAATGAATAAGCTGCTTCCATCATTCTCGCTCCACCAGATTTTGAAATCATTACAAAGGGAATGTTGTTTTTGATCGAATGATTAATTCCTCTCGAAATTTTCTCACCTACAACAGCTCCCATAGATCCACCAATAAAGGCAAAATCCATACAGCAAATCACTACTTCTTTACCTTTTGATTTTCCAACTGCAGTACGCACGGCGTCTTTAAGTTTGGTTTTCTCCATTACATCTTTAAGTCGATCTGCATATTTCTTTGTGTCAACAAAGTGCAAAGGGTCTTTTGAAGTCAAGTTTTTATCTAATTCAACAAATTCATTGTTGTCGAATAAAATTTCAAAATAGGTAGCACTACCAATTCTAACGTGAAAACCGTCTTCTGGACTTACGAATAAGTTGCGTTCCAATTCATCAGCGTCAATAATTTTACCGGTAGGTGATTTGTACCAAAGACCTTTTGGAACATCCATTTTGTCTTCCGTAGCCGTCGTAATTCCTTTTTCTTTTCTTTTAAACCAAGCCATATTTTCGAGTTATCAGTTAAAAAGTTATGAGTTATAAATTACAAGATAAACTCATAATTTATAACCCATAATTCTTAATTTATAGTGTATTCACATTGTTCAAGTCAGCAAATGCTTGCTCAAGTCTAGCGTTGAAAGTCAATTCGCTTTCGCGTAACCATTTTCTTGGGTCATAATATTTCTTGTTTGGAACATCAGATCCATCAGGATTACCAATTTGTGTTTTTAAATAATCAATATTTTTTACCATGTAATCACGAATACCTTCAGTAAATGCAAATTGCAAGTCAGTATCAATGTTCATTTTTATTACTCCGTAGCTAATACCTTCTCTGATCTCTTCTAAAGTAGATCCTGAACCACCATGAAATACAAAATCAACTGGATTAGGACCAGTGTTGAATTTCTTTTGTACGAAATCTTGAGAGTTCTTTAAGATTTTTGGAGTTAGTTTTACGTTCCCTGGCTTGTAAACACCGTGTACGTTTCCAAAAGCTGCTGCTATTGTAAAACGAGGGCTTACTTTTGAAAGCTCTTCGTAAGCAAATGCTACTTCGTCAGGTTGAGTATACAATTTTGAACTATCAACATCAGAGTTGTCAACACCATCTTCTTCACCACCTGTAATTCCAAGCTCGATTTCTAGTGTCATTCCCATTTTGCTCATTCTTGCTAAGTATCCTTTGCAAATCTCGATGTTTTCTTCAATTGGCTCTTCTGATAAGTCAATCATGTGAGAACTAAACAATGGTTTTCCAGTTGCTGCAAAATTTTCTTCTGAAGCATCTAAAAGTCCGTCGATCCAAGGTAATAATTTTTTTGCACAATGGTCAGTATGTAAAATTACTGTTGCTCCGTAAGCTTCTGCCAAAGTATGAATGTGTTTTGCTCCTGCAATTCCACCAGCGATTGCCGCTTTTTCGTCTACATTTGAAAGTCCTTTTCCTGCATTAAACTGTGCTCCTCCATTAGAAAATTGGATAATAACGGGTGCGTTAAGTTTAGCAGCTGTCTCAAGAACGCCATTTATTGTGTTTGATCCCGTAACGTTTACCGCTGGTAGAGCAAATCCTTTTTCTTTCGCATAATTGAAAATTTCCTGAACTTGATCTCCTGTAGCTACGCCCGGTTTGATATTGTGTGCCATTTTAATTTTTTTTAGTTGGTTTTTTTGTTTTTAGTTTAAGACAGCAAAAATAAGAATTAATTAGCATTAGAAGGGGTAATTTATCCCAAAATTTAAAACTGAGTGTCCAAAGTTGTACTCGCGAAACCATTTCTCCCCCGTTTCATTAGCGGGATTGTAAGTTTTAAATCCAAAATCAAAGCGTAGTACAAAAAAACTTAAATCGTATCGTAATCCAAAACCAGTACCCAAGGCGATGTCTTTTAGGCTTTTGAAACCAGTGAATGTTGACTTCTCATCAACGACATTATCATAAATATTCCAGATATTACCCGCATCAGCAAAAAGGGCTCCTTTTAAATCGCCTAAAATTTTAAATCTAAATTCAGTGCTCAATGCAATTTTCATGTTGGCTTCATTAAAGTCATTTGTCGCTCCGCTACTTCCGGGACCTAAACTATATGGTTGCCATGCTCTATTGTCATTTGATCCACCTGAGAAATAACTTCTCGAAAAGGGAACGTTATCAGAATTTCCAAAAGGGATGGCGATTCCAAAAAAGCTTCTTACGGCAAAGACCTTTTCCTTCGTCAAATCCCAATGTTTGATATAATCAAATTCCGTTTTTATATATTCTGAATACTCTAAATTAAAGAGTTCATATTTTCCATTGACATTGACAGTCTGATTCGTGGTATTTGAAATTAGCGATAAGAGTGAGCCTGCAGATTCAATTTTTGTTTTAAATAGATAAAAAGTATTGTCCTGTAAATCAGTTTTAGTTGTTTTTGTAAAAGTAAAGTTGGTTGCAAGAATAAAATCATTCTCTGTAAGTCTCACTCTTCTTTCTTCGATGCTTTTTACATCTGCATAATAGCTGTCAGATGAAGTCAAATCTGTTTGTAAATCTAAAACATCGTTTATGAAGCCAGAAGTTCCGCTTTCAATGATTAAATTTTTGTCAGTGTCGTTGTCAAAATAGGTTGATTCCGTATTGTATATTTTTCCAATAGCATTCAAGGCGTCATAGGAAGATCCATAAACATTGAAATAATTGTCAGGATTTAAGTTTCTAACAAATTGCACGTTGAAGAGGTCGAAGCGGGCTGTATTGTTTTTTTTAGGAGTCCAGTTATAAGAAAATGAACCGGTGAAGTTTTCTTTGTCTAATCCAATATTTTGTTGTCTTGCAAAACCTACAGCCATCAGTGTTGATGGAAGCATACTTTTTTGTATGATTTTTTCGGTGGAGAAAGGCATGAAAATTCGTGGGAAATTTAACTTTAAATCAAGTCCATATTCAGAAACATTAAAGAACTGATTGTTTGGGTTCGCCAAATCTTTTGATGATCCAATATTTCCACGCGCTGAAATTTCCAGCGTTTCAGCACCTTTAAAAACATTTCGGATGGTTTCGGAGATGCTTAGTGCGATTCCGATGTCCTGAATGTTGGAATGTGTAACGTCTAGTGAGATTCCAAAACTGAATTTTTTACGTGGTGTTAAATAAATTTTAGCGATTAAAGAGCTGTATGTTGTGTCTCTGGAATCAATCTCATATTGGATGCTAGGGTAGTTAAAAATCTTAAGATTGTTTAAATACCGCGTCGTTAAGACTGTTTTGTTGTCGGCAAAAAGCGAGCCTTTTGTAATGAAAATAGCGTTAGTAATTGCGTGAGGCTTATATTTTAATTTATTTTGACTGTAGAAGTTGAAATTTTTAGTGCTGGTGCTATCTGTTATTTTTAAAGTATTATTGTTGGGAGAGTAGTCCGTATAAATGTTTACATCACTTATTCGATATATTTTAAAAGGCTCAGTTCTGGTAGAGTCTTTTTCCTGATAGGAATAGTCATTGATAATAAGATTGACATCAGCTTTGTTTTTTTTATTAATCGTATCGATGTCATAATTCACGTAAGTGGGTTGGAAAAAATAAACGCCATTATTTCTAAAATGGGAGGCAATTCTATTTTTTTCATCTTCAAAATCAACGGTTCGGTACTGCTTTCCAGACTTAATGATGCTATTGTCTCTAATTGTCTCGTATAATGAGTCTAAAACGGGGGTGCTGATGCTTGTTTTTATAGTGTCAAGTAAATAGCCGTTTCCAGTTTTGATTTCGTATTTTACTTTTGCTCTTTTGATACTTATAGTGTCAATTTCATTGTTTGCTGTTACATTAAAGAAACCATTATTGAAATAGTAATATTTTAAACGTAATAATGATTTATCAGTTTTTTGTTTTTCAATAATTACTGGTGGTTCACCTGTTTTTTTTAAAAAATCATGGATTCCATGGTACCAAAATGATTTTCCAAGACGATCGACTTGTTTTGCTGATAGCCACTTGGATTTTCTTTCGTATTTCCCCGGATTATTAGTAAATTTGGCTTGGTAAGTGGAGTCAGGGTTTAGATTTGCTAAATTGTATAAATTCAAACGCAAACGATAGCCTAATAGCAAGGTACTGTTTGGTTTTTGATACAGTTGATTAAAGACATTTTCTTCCTTGGTAGCTTTGCCATTTACTGTTATTTGATTTTTTATCAGGAGTTGTTTTCCATCAGGAACCCTTTTTTCAGCGTTACAAGCTAAAATTAGTGTTGCTATTAGGATAAATGCTGCTATTTTTGTCGAAATTTTTCTCAAGTGTTCTAAAATATTTAATCCAAAAGTACATATTTTTATGGTTAGTAAAAACCAAATAAAACTTATATCGAGTTTACAACAAAAAAAGTATCGAATTGCCCATCAATTGTTTTTTGCCGAAGGTGTAAAAGTGATTCAAGAATTATTAGAATCTAATTTTGAACTTGACCATTTATACACTACTCAAAACGATTTTGAAGATGTTTTATTTGCAAAAAAGACTTTGGTACATGAAACGGATTTAAAAAAAATAAGTGCTTTGGCAACACCAAATACTTGTTTGGCTGTATTTAAAATGCCTGTTGAGAAAAAAGTGAAGGAATCCGGTTTAATTGTTGCTTTAGACTCCATACGTGACCCAGGGAACTTGGGGACAATTTTGAGATTGTGTGATTGGTTTGGCGTTGAACAATTAGTGTGTTCAAAGGAAACAGTTGATATCTATAATCCTAAAGTGGTACAGGCAACAATGGGGTCTATTGCAAGAGTAAATGTAAGCTATGTTGATTTAAAAGAGTTTATTTCAGAGACTCAATTACCCGTTTTTGGTACTTTTATGGATGGCTTGAATATTTATAAAACCAGCTTACCGCAAGAAGGAATAATTATCATGGGTAATGAGGCGAACGGTATTTCTGAAGAACTTGAGAAAGTGATTGAAAACAGACTTTCAATTCCTCGTTTTGGCGAGGTTCAAAAAACGGAGAGTTTAAATGTGGCAACAGCTACAGCGATTATCCTTAGTGAGTTTAGAAGAGGCTAGGAAAGGATACTAAAAAAGGGAAAGCGATTACTAATACTTAGTGAAACGTAAAGTTAATCAGGATCGCTCTTGACTTTAAGGATTCGATATTTCCGGTCCAAGGACTATTTATGTCTTTGTCGCGAATTAACTCATCAGAAATTCCAAAAACACCTCTTATTGAAGGAGAGAATATGAAATATTCCGAAAATAAATCAATACCAAAACCCAGCTCATAATTGGTAGTCCATGATTTTACTCTAAATCTCTGTTCGGCATTATCGTCTTTTGATTTTGAATTACTAGATAAATTCAAAGTCGCGGAAACACCTCCCAATAAATAAGGGCGTATATTACCTGTTCGCATTGAGGAAAACTTCAATAGTAAAGGGAAATGGATATAAGTACTATTTACCTCTCTTAATTTATCTGAAGGTGTCGCTGTCGTTTCAAAATAAGAATCAGGATAGTTTAAATCTCTTTTTGTGTAATATAGGCCAGGTTCAAATCGCAAATTAATGTATTCCTGAAGCTTTAGATCTGCCACAATACCCACATTGAATCCCGTTGTTTTTTTAACTTGGATGTCAGGACTTACTGTTCTGTAATCTATCTTGAAATCAAACGAGTTGAATCCTAAATAATAGCCATAGTATATTCTGTCTTTTTGAAAATTCTCCAAATTTATTATAGGGTCTTTAGCGAACATGCTATTTTTAAACTGTGAGTTGCCTTTAAAAGACAAAACGAGTAAAATAAGGACAACTATTTTTTTCATATGGGAAATATCTCTATGGATTATTTTTTAGATGCTGAATAGATAGTGGCTACTCCAAAGGTTTGAGGCATCGCTATCACATCTATAAACCCAACTTTCTTCAAAATATTGTTTAAAGCTTCTCCATAAGGGAAAGCCGCTGCTGATTCTGAGAGATAACCGTAGGCTACATTGTCTTTGGAAAACAATTTTCCAATTATAGGTAGTATGTTTTTGCTGTAAAAATTATAACCTTGTTTGTACGGTGTTTTATCTGGTACAGAAGTTTCTAAAATCACAAATACCCCGTTTGGTTTTAAAACTCTTAGTATTTCAGCTAATCCTTTTTCGAGTGTTTCAAAGTTTCTAACTCCAAAAGCGACGGTTATGGCGTCAAATGAATTGTCTTCAAAAGGCATGTTTTCTGAATCACCCAAAATCATTTCTATAGTATTAGAAAGTTTCTTATCGGCAATCTTTTTTACTCCCACTTCAAGCATACCAGCAGATATGTCCAAGCCAACAATTTTTTCAGCATTTGTTTGTGCCATTAAAATAGCCAAATCACCGGTTCCTGTCGCGATATCCAAAATTGTTTTCGGATTCGATTCAGCTACAATTTGCAAAACCTTTTTACGCCACTTGATATCTATTCCAAAAGAAATGACGCGATTTAAGTTGTCGTAATTCCCAGATATGGTATCGAACATTTTTGCAACTTGTTCTTTTTTGCCTAGAGCTGAATTTTTGTAGGGTGTTATGTTTTTTGACATTTTTTTTAATTTGCACAAATATAATACAATCTAGTTTGAACTATAAAAGAGATTACGGAAAAGGAAGAAAAATTATTCTATAAAGGAGTTTTATTTTTGAATTTAGACAAAAATAGCATGGAAGAAGTTAATTGTAAAATAATTGAAATATCACTAAAAGTGGGTATTGTGGCTAAGGATAATTATGACGAATTTTACAATGTTAAATAGAATGATTTAATTCAATGATCAAAAGGGAATTAATGAACCAAATCAAGTGGTTGCTTCTTGCGCTAATCATATCGCTTGTTCTTGTTGGTTTTTTTGATGGTGCTGTATTAAAAAGCAGTAGTGCATATTTAGCGCAACATACGTTCTTAGGATTAAATTTGTTTTTGGAAATTTTAATTTTCTATGTCTTTAGTACCTTCGTGGTATTTGGTATTAAAGGCTTTTTTGAGATGTACTCTCAAAAAACATCAAATGTTATCATCTTCATTTCTGGAGTATTTTTAGCATTTGTTATTTTTGTATTAAGTTATCAAATTCTCTTTCAAGAGTAGGTCATTTTCCCGATCATTGATGTAAAAAAAAACACCCCAACTTGTTGGGGTGTTTTTATTTTCTAGAATATGTTTGATAGGTATAATCAAAAAGATGTTTCTCATCCTTTGATTGAAATTCAGAACTTGTAATCTCCCATTCCTCTATGTTTATCTCCGGAAAAAAAGCATCTGCCTCAAAATTGTGATGAACTACTGTGAGTTCAATTTTGTCTGAAAAAGGCATTCCCAATTTATAGATTTCTCCACCGCCAATAATGAAGGATGTTTCATCCTTAGGGCAAATTTCTAATGCTTTTTCCATGCTGCTTACAACAAGACAGCCTTCTGGATTGTAGTCTTCTTGTCTGCTTATGACAATATGGGTTCTGTTAGGAAGCGGTTTAGGGAAGCTTTCAAATGTTTTTCTTCCCATAATGATATGATGTCCTGAAGTAAGGTTTTTAAATCGTTTGAAGTCATTTGGTAAATGCCAGACTAATTCGTTATTTTTTCCAAGTGCATTGTTTTCCGATGCAGCCGCAATCATTATTATCATAATTGTTGTTCTTGTTTTGAAGTGTCTTCGATAATATGCGTTTCTAACTCAGCTATTTTTTTTTGCTGTAAAGCGACAAGACGGTCTATCTGTTCCCTTTCCCAGTTTTTATTCATGAAACGATCCGTAATGTATACTTTGATAAAGTGCAAAATAAAAAGGAATAACCAGACTGTAATTAACCATATATACCAGTTTGCATCTGGACTAAAATTAAAAATTTTTGTAGAAACAAAAATAAATAAACTCACTAAAAACAAAAGGACAAAATGAAAATAGAGCCCTTTCTTTTGTTTTATTCTTTTACGGGCATATTCGTAGAGTTCATGTTGCTCTCTTTCCATAAGTTAAATTTTAGTTGATAAAGATAAAATTTAATTTGTTAAGTCACTATTTAGGATTGGGAATATTTATTGTGAAAACGTTTTCTTTTTTATTTAATAAAATTTAGTATCTGTTAATTTAATAATTTGGCTAAAATTTAACATAGTTTAGCTCATTGTCCTAAAACTTTGTGCTGTACATGAAAAGTTCGCTGAAATTTGTTTTCTTTGTTGCATAAATCTAAAAATGAAATAGTTATGTCGATAAAAAAACAATTTATAAAAACAAAACCGGTTTGTAAAGTTACTTTTTCGGTGGAGGCTAAGGAAGCAAATGTAGCTTCGGTTATTGGTGATTTTAACAATTGGAATCCTGAGGAAGGAGCTTTAAGTAAGTTGAAAAATGGAACTTTTAAAGGTGTTTTTAATATAGATAAAGACGCATCTTATGAATTTAAATATGTAATTGACGGTGCTTTTGTCAATGAAACAGAATCAGATTCTTTCTTATGGAATGAATTTGCAGGTAATGAAAACGGTGTTTTGACTGTATAGTTAAAACACCTTTTTTATTTTAAACGGCAACGCTGCCTTTTATTCCTGGATGTGGTTCATATCCTTCAAGGGTGAAGTCGTTAAAATCAAATTCGAATATGTCTTTTATTGCAGGGTTCAATATCATTTTTGGTAATGATTTTGGTTCCCTGGATAATTGCAATTCTAGTTGTTCAAAATGATTGTTGTAAATATGTGCATCGCCAAAAGTGTGGATAAATTCTCCAGCTTCTAAATCACACACTTGAGCAATCATCATTGTCAACAGTGCGTATGAGGCAATATTAAAGGGCACTCCTAAAAAGATGTCGGCGCTTCGCTGGTATAGCTGGCAGGATAGTTTGCCGTCGGCTACATAAAATTGAAAGAATGCATGACAAGGGGGTAGTGCTGCTTTGTTGTTAGCAACGTTTTCGTCAAATGATTTTGTAGTGTCCGGCAGTACTGATGGGTTCCAAGCGGAAACAATCATTCTGCGGCTATTGGGATTGGTTTTTAGTTCTTTAATCAGATCTTTAATTTGATCTATTTCTTCACTGTTCCAGTTGCGCCATTGGTGGCCGTATACTGGTCCCAAATCTCCATTTTTATCAGCCCAAGAATCCCAGATTTTAACTCCGTTATCTTGAAGATATTTAATATTTGTATCCCCTTTCAGGAACCAAAGCAATTCGTAAACAATAGATTTAAGGTGTAGTTTTTTTGTGGTAACCATTGGGAAACCTTCACTTAGGTCAAAACGCATTTGGTGTCCAAAAACACTTTTTGTACCAGTACCAGTTCGGTCTCCTTTTTGACAACCGTTTTCCATCACGTGTTGCACTAAATCTAAATATTGCTTCATTGAAAGGTTTATTTGGTAATTCGATAAAGGGTTAATTTGGTTTTAAATTCAAAAATAACCAAATTAAAGATTAGACAATTTATTACGATTCTCTTTTTGAAATTTCGTCTCTTATTTGCGCTGCTTTCTCGTAGTCTTCATGCGCTACAGCCTGACCAAGTAAGTCATTCAATTCTTCTAGGCTGTGTTTCATATACATGCGTCCGGATTGACTTCCCTCTTCCTCTTTACCAAAGGTTTCTGGATTAGACAGAATGTCATCGATTTCTTGTGCGTCTTTGTCTTCTTCTTGAGAGTTTGCTTTGAGATAAATACCAGCTTTGTCTAAGATATTTTTATAAGTAAAGATTGGTGCGTTGAAGCGTAATGCTAGTGCAATTGCGTCTGAAGTTCTCGCATCAATAATTTCTTCTATTTTGTCTCTTTCGCAAATGATGCTGGAGTAAAATACGCCATCAACTAGTTTGTGAATGATGACTTGCTTTACAACAATATCAAAACGCTCTGCAAAGTTTTTAAACAAATCATGCGTCAAGGGGCGTGGTGGCTTAATTTCTTTTTCTAAGGCAATAGCGATTGACTGCGCTTCAAAAGCACCTATAACAATGGGTAACTTTCTTTCGCCGTCAACTTCATTCAAAATCAGTGCATAGGCCCCGTTTTGTGTTTGACTGTATGAAATTCCTTTTATGGATAGTTTAACTAAGCTCATATTTACTGAAATGAAAAGTACAGAGTACCTAATTTAAAGATTTAATTTTCTTTATTAAATTTGGGTGCAATTTTAATAAAAAAATGACAGACAAAAAAACTGCCTGAAAACAAAGGTACGATTATCTTATTTTCAGGCAGCTATATTTCTTGAAGAATATTACATTATGACTGTTGTGCCTTGAATGCTTTAAATTTCTCGATCAGTCTGGGTACAACATCAAAGGCATCTCCTACAATTCCGTAATCGGCTACTTTGAAAAAAGGAGCTTCAGGGTCGGTATTGATGACTACTTTTACTTTTGATGAGCTAATTCCTGCAATATGTTGTATCGCTCCAGATATACCGATAGCGATATATAAATTAGTTGCAACTGGTTTTCCTGTTTGCCCTACGTGTTCTCCATGAGGTCTCCATCCTAAGTCGGAAACTGGTTTAGAACAAGCTGTCGCTGCTCCAAGAACTGTAGCTAATTCTTCAATCATACCCCAGTTTTCAGGTCCTTTTAATCCACGACCTGCTGAAACCACGATGTCAGCGTCAGCGATAGAAACTTTTCCAGATACTTTTTCTACTGATTCTACTTTTACTCCAAAATCACTTTCTCCAATTGATGGATCAAAATCTTCTTCGGTTAATGTAGATGCAGTTTCGACAAGTCCGTAAGAGTTTTTGGCAAGACCAAGTACTTTTACATCAGTTGAGATTTCAGTGATATTGAAAGCTTTGTTTGAGAAAGCATTTCTTCTTACTTGAAAAGGAGAAGTGCTAACAGGCAATCCTACCACATTTGAAGCAAAACCTGCTTCTAGAGCTACTGCTACTAATGAAGAAAGGTAAATGCTGTCTGTAGTAGAAGAAAGTAAAACTAGTTTTGCACTTTCTTTTTGTGCTGCTTGTTTGATAACGTCAGCATATGCTTTAGCGATAAAACTGGCTAATTTGTCGTTGTTTACTTTTAGTACTTTATCAACTCCATATTTTGATAATTCAGAAACATCTCCAGCATTAACTGTTACTGCAGTTACAGTGGTTCCTAATGATTCAGCTACTTTTTTTGCATATGAAGCCAATTCGAAAGCAACTTTCTTGAATTTTCCTTCAGCAGATTCTGCATATATTAATATTGACATAATTTTTTTATTTTGAATGTTGAATTATTAATTTTAAATGTTTTTGAGAATGTCAATTCACAATTTAAAATACATAATTTAAAATTATATTACTTTCGCTTCGTTGTGTAAAAGGTCGATTAACTCATCTAAATTATCAGGAGAAATTAATTTCACTGCTGATTTAGCTGCTGGCTTTTCAAATTTTACTGCCTTAGTATTTACTGAAGCGGCAACTGGCTCAACAATCGTTAATGCTTTAGATCTTGCAGTCATAATTCCTCTCATATTTGGAATACGCAAGTCTTTTTCTTCAACTAAACCTTTTTGACCACCAATAATTAATGGTAAAGTAGTTGAAACTGTTTCTTTTCCACCATCAATTTCGCGAACTGCTTTTACTGCTGTTCCTTCAACCGTGATACCAGTACAAGAGTTTACGAAGTTGTTTCCTAGAATTCCTGCAATCATTCCCGGAACCATTCCACCGTTATAGTCTAATGATTCTTTTCCTGCGATAACAAGATCATAACCTCCGCTTTTAATTACTTCAGCAAGTTGTGTTGCTACGAAAAAACCATCGGTTGGATTTGCGTTGATACGAATTGCTTCGTTTGCGCCAATTGCTAATGCTTTTCTTAAAGTAGGTTCTGTTTCTGGTCCACCAACATTGGCTACAGTAACAGTTGCTCCTTGTTGCTCTTGGAACCAAATAGCACGTGTCAAACCAAATTCATCATTTGGATTGATTACATATTGTACTCCGTTAGTATCAAATTCTGAGTCGCCATTAACGAAGTTTATCTTCGAAGTAGTATCAGGAACGTGGCTGATGCAAACTAATATTTTCATGGTTATATTTTTTATTTTACTTAATTTCTTTTACAAATTTAAAATAATAAATCGAATAATATACTATGCGTGCATAATAATTTTTAATAGCTATTACGATTTCGTAGCCCGGATAGCAGCGGCATCCTTCTTGTGGCTCCTTTAGCCACAGGAAGATATAGCGAATAGCCGGAAATAGCTTCTAATTATTTTAGAGCATTTTATGCATTTAAATGATATAAAATATTTATTTTTGCTTTTCGAAAATTACACTTACAATATCAAATATGAGAACGATACAATTTAGAGAGGCCATTTGTGAAGCGATGAGCGAAGAAATGCGTAATGATGAGTCTATATACTTAATGGGTGAAGAGGTTGCCGAATATAATGGCGCTTACAAGGCATCAAAAGGTATGCTTGCGGAATTTGGAGCGAAACGAGTGATCGATACTCCTATTGCCGAGCTTGGATTTACAGGGATTGCAGTAGGTTCAGCAATGAATGGTTGCAGACCAATTGTGGAATACATGACTTTCAATTTCTGTCTTGTTGGGATTGATCAAATTATAAACAACGCAGCTAAAATGCGTCAGATGACAGGAGGACAGTTTAATGTGCCTATCGTTTTTCGTGGACCAACTGCTTCAGCTGGACAATTAGGGGCGACTCACTCTCAAGCTTTGGAAAACTGGTTTGCTAACACTCCAGGTCTTAAAGTAATTGTTCCTTCTACGGTTTATGATGCTAAAGGACTTTTAAAAGCTGCAATACGTGATAACGATCCTGTGATTTTCATGGAATCAGAGCAAATGTATGGTGATAAAGGAGAAGTTCCAGATGGTGAGTATGTAATTCCAATAGGTGTTGCTGATATCAAACGTCCAGGAACAGATGTAACTATCGTTTCTTTTGGAAAAATCATTAAAGAAGCTCATATTGCTGCAGAGGAATTAGCTAAAGAAGGAATTTCATGTGAAATTATAGATTTAAGAACCGTACGTCCTATGGATTACGAAACAATCTTAACTTCAGTTAAAAAAACAAATAGATTGGTAGTTCTTGAAGAAGCTTGGCCTTTTGCAAGTGTTGCTTCTGAAATTACTTATATCGTTCAAGAACGTGCTTTTGACTTTCTTGATGCGCCAATACAAAGAATTACGACTGCTGATACACCAGCGCCTTATTCTCCAGTATTGTTAAAAGAATGGTTGCCAAACGCTGATGATGTAATCAAAGCGGTTAAAAAAGTAATGTATAAATAATACAATAAATAGATTGTAAAGGCTTCATCATGCGTTCGTATGGTGAAGTTTTTTTTTAAAATAACTTATGAAAAAGATTATAATATTCAGTTTGCTTTGTTTGTTAGTCCAAGTTAGCGCTGTCTTTGCTCAAACTAAAGTGAGCGGAATAATTGTGGACAAAACAAACTTGCCGGTTCCTTTTGCAAACATTGCCTTCAAAGGATCTAATGAAGGGACTGTTGCAAATGAAGACGGTCGTTTTTATCTAGAATCTGCTAAGATATATACTGCAGTGGTAGTTACTTCTGTGGGATTTTCTGATAGGGAAATTACGTTGGAAAAAGCGATTAATTATAATTTTAGGATTCTGTTAAATGAAGCCGAAAACTTGAAGGAAGTTGTAATTTTTACTGGAAAGACTTCTAAGAAAGATAACCCCGCTCTTGAAATACTTAGGAAAATATGGGAAAGAAAACGTAAAAACGGCTTGAGTCAATTTGACCAATACGAAATGAAAAAGTACGAGAAAATTGAGTTTGACATGAACACCATTGACAGTGCTTTTATGAAAAACAAATTGTTTAAGGGGATGGAATTTATATTCGATCACGTAGACACTTCTCGAGTTACAGGAAAAACGTATTTGCCCATATTTATAAATGAGTCATTATCTGAAGTTTATGGAAACAATAAGTTGGGTAAAGTAAAGGAAAAATTGACGGCAAATAAAAATTCAGGATTCAGTAACAATCAGCAAATCATGTCTTTCGTGAAAGATTTGTATTCTGATTATGATATTTACAACAATCACTTGGTCTTTTTTGATAAAAGTTTCACCAGCCCATTGTCTAAAACAGGGATTGATACCTATAATTATGTATTAAAAGACAGTGCATATATAGGTAATAAGTGGTGTTATAATATTGTTTTTTATCCAAGAAGAAAAAACGAATTGACTTTTAAAGGAGACTTTTGGGTTAATGATACTACTTATGCAATCAAGAAAATTAATATGGCAGTTACTAAAAGTGCCAATATTAACTGGGTAAAAGATATTTACATCGAGCAAGAATTTGATGTCGAGAATGACTCAATATTTTTGTTAACGCGTGACTATATGATGTCCGATTTTGCTTTAAATAAAAAAGAAGAATCAAAAGGAGTTTATGGTAAGCGAACAACTCTTTATGACAATCACGTATTTAATAAAGAGAAACCAGCATCGTTTTATAAAGAAGAGGTCAGTTATATTGATAATGCTGTTTACAATAAATCAGAAGAATATTGGGAGGACAACCGTTTCGAAAGGTTAACCAAGGACGAAAGAGGGGTTTACAAAATGCTGGACACTTTGCAAACCGTAAATAAATTTAAGCAATTATATAATTTAGTCCAAATTCTAGGTAGCGGTTATATACAGATAGGCAATTTTGATTATGGTCCAATATTTTCATCATTTGGCTATAATGAAGTAGAAGGAGTAAGACTAAGAGCTGGAGGAAGGACTTATTTTGGACCTAATGATACTTGGCGTTTGCAAGGATATACTGCTTATGGATTTAACGATGAAAAATTCAAATACGGGATTTCTGGTAAATGGATGGTAGACAAGAAAAACCGAATTATTTTATCAGGGGGGAACAGACGTGATATTGAACAAATTGGAGCCAGTCTGACTTCGACAAATGATGTTTTAGGAAGAAGCTTTGCTTCATCATCCGTTTTTTCGTCTGGTAGTAATGGAAAACTTACCAATATCAATCTTACTAATGTTGGTATCGAAATGGAACCTATTAAGAATTTGACTTTTCAATCTGGATTCTCTTATAGGACTTTGGAGTCTGCTTCTGAGACTTTTAGTTTGGATTATTATACAGACGCGGCACATACGACGACAAAAAGTGATGTGAAGCAATCAGAAGTAAATTTCCAAGTAGAATATACGCCTAACAGGAAAACAATTGGATACGCTGTAGAAAGAGATAATGTTGACAGCCCGTTCAGTCGTTTTTACCTGAACTACAGTCATGGTTTTAAAGGGCTTTTGGACAGTGATTTCCAGTATGAGAAAATACAAATGTATTACAAGCAGCCTATCATTATTGGGCCATTAGGACGCACTAACATAATTATGGAAGTGGGGAAAACTTTTGGAACAATTCCTTTGGGTTTAATGAGTGTTATTCCTGGAAACCAAACCTATTTTACTATTGAAAATACATTTAGCAACCTTAATTTTTATGAGTTTGTGACTGACCAATATGCGACTTTAGAGTGGAATCATAATTTCAGCGGAAGACTTTTTGCCAGGATTCCTTTTATGAGAAAGCTTAATTGGAGAGAAATTATTGGAGTAAAAGGAGTTTACGGAACTATATCAGATGAAAATAGAGCAATCAATGCTTCAGGCTTAGTTTACAATGCACCTGAAAGGGGATATTGGGAATACAGTGCTGGTATTGGTAATATCTTCAAGGTATTTCGCATCGATTTTACATGGAGAGGGAATTACTTGAATACACCTGATGCACAGCGTTTTTCTGTCAAAGGATCATTTGGGTTTTATTTCTAGGAGCTATATCCAGCTGTTCACTGTATCTTTTATGCCGAACCCCGGCATAAAAGGATGCCGTTTCCATCTGGGCTAAAAAACTTAGTTTATGCAAAAAGCTATAGATTACCTTTCTAAACAGGATGTCATTTTTAAAATGATCATTGAAAAATACGGGATTCCAAAAATCCCTAAAAGAGCTGAAGGTTTTGAGACTCTGGTATTGTTGATCCTAGAACAACAAGTATCGATAGACTCAGCTAAAGCTACTTTTTTGAAATTAAAAGCAAAAGAGGTAAGCTTCCAGCCCAAAGCACTTTTTGCTTTATCGGAGGAAGGATATAGAGGACTTGGCGTAAGCCGACAAAAAACATCCTATATCAAAGCATTGTCATCGGCAGTATTAAATAATGATATTGACTTAGGGTCTTTGAGAACAAAATCGGCTAGCGAAGCTCGTGAAGAGCTCATAAAAATAAAAGGCATAGGGAACTGGACGATTGATATTTATTTGATGTTTTGTCTTCAAGAGCCAGATTTGTTGCCCTTAGGTGATATTGCAGTAGTTAATACGATGAAAGAGTTGCTTCATATTGACAGTAAGGAAGATATGAAAAATCATTCTTTGCACTGGAGTCCTCATCGTTCAATGGCCACATTTCTGTTATGGCATTATTATCTTGAGAAAAGAGGAAGGAAGGTTTTGTATTAATAAATAGTAAACCTTATGTTTTCTTGTGTTTTAAGATGAATTATACTTGTAATAAATAGGTTTTTAGACTACTTTTGCAATCGAAAAATAGAATTTAAGACATAAATAAATGACTGCAGACAAATTAACTACCTTCGATGTATTAATCGAAATCCCAAGAGGAAGTAGAAATAAATACGAATACGATTTCGAAATAAAAAGAATGCGTTTTGATAGAATGTTATTCTCTTCAATGATGTATCCTGCTGATTACGGATTTATTCCTGAAACATTAGCACTTGATGGAGATCCATTAGATGTATTAGTTTTAGTAAACGAACCAACTTTTCCTGGATGTGTAATGGAAGTGAAGCCTATCGGTGTTTTCCATATGGCAGATGATAAAGGACCAGATGAAAAAGTAATTTGTGTACCAGTTTCTGATCCAATTTGGAATTCATTAAACGACTTGTCTGACATGAATCCACATTTACTAAAAGAAATCGAGCATTTCTTCCAAGTGTATAAAGATCTTGAAAACAAAACAGTTGATGTAGGTGGATGGGGTGATGTAAGCGAAGCTTACGACATCATAAAAAAATGTACTGAACGTTTTGACGCGATAGAAAACAAGCCAGAAGGATTATTTAGCATTAAGTAATTTTTCTCTACATATTTTATAAAAAAAGCAATATTCTACCAAGAGTATTGCTTTTTTGTTTAAATTCGTTTCGTTACTGTTTAAATATTAACTAATTAACCATAAACCAAAAAACCAAATCTATGAATACAATTATGATTTATCTGCCAATTATTATGGCGATTATAGGACTTATATTTATGTCGGTTAAGAGAACTTGGGTATTGAAACAAGATCCTGGGGACGGGAAGATGAAAGAGATTTCAGATTATATCTATGAAGGAGCTCTTGCATTCCTTAAAGCAGAATATAGGTTATTGACTTTTTTCGTAATTGCCGCTAGTTTTGTTTTGGCCGCAATTACATTTATACCGGGTACTTCAACCCATTTATTTATTGTTGTTGCTTTTGTCGTTGGTGCATTTTTTTCAGCTTTGGCTGGAAATATGGGAATGAGAATTGCTACAAAAACAAATGTTAGAACAACACAAGCCGCTCGTACGAGTTTGCCACAAGCACTAAATGTATCTTTTGGTGGTGGAACTGTAATGGGACTTGGTGTTGCGGGTTTGGCCGTTTTAGGCTTGACCTCTTTCTTTATTTTCTTCTATCATTTTTTCATGAATGGCGCTTGGACTACTAATGAAGACATGACTATCGTTTTAGAAACATTGACGGGTTTCTCTCTTGGAGCGGAATCGATTGCTTTGTTTGCTAGAGTTGGTGGTGGAATTTATACAAAAGCGGCTGATGTAGGAGCTGATTTAGTGGGTAAAGTCGAAGCTGGAATTCCAGAAGATGACCCGCGTAATCCTGCTACAATCGCTGATAATGTTGGAGATAATGTTGGTGACGTTGCGGGAATGGGTGCTGATTTATTTGGCTCTTATGTTGCAACCGTTTTGGCGGCCATGGTTCTCGGGAACTATGTAATTAAAGATATGGGCGGAAGTATACAAGACGCTTTTGGCGGAATAGGACCTATTTTATTACCTATGGCAATTGCTGGTTTTGGGATTTTATTTTCGATCATTGGAACCTTATTGGTTAAAATTACAGATCCCAATGCAAAAGAACAACAAGTACAAAAAGCATTAAATATAGGAAACTGGGTTTCAATTGTTTTAACTGCAATTGCTTGTTTCTTTTTAGTTCAATATATGTTGCCTGCAACTATGAAAATGGAATTCTTTGGCGAAGGAATGCAGGATATTTCATCAATGAGGGTTTTCTATGCGACTATCGTAGGACTAGTCGTTGGCGCTGTTATTTCATCAGTTACTGAATACTATACTGGTTTGGGAACAAAACCAGTTATGGCAATCGTACAAAAATCAAGTACTGGGGCAGGGACAAATGTAATTGCTGGTTTAGCAACAGGAATGATTTCTACTTTTCCCACCGTTTTATTATTTGCGGCTGCTATTTGGACCTCGTATGCACTTGCAGGGTTTTATGGTGTGGCTTTAGCAGCTTCGGCTATGATGGCTACAACCGCAATGCAATTGGCAATTGATGCTTTCGGACCTATTGCTGATAACGCTGGTGGAATTGCTGAAATGAGCGAATTGCCTAAAGAAGTACGTACAAGAACTGATATTTTAGATGCTGTAGGAAACACAACAGCTGCAACTGGAAAAGGTTTTGCGATTGCTTCAGCTGCATTGACATCCTTGGCTTTATTTGCTGCTTATGTGACTTTTACAGGAATTGACGGAATCAATATATTCAAAGCACCAGTTTTAGCGATGCTTTTTGTGGGTGGAATGATACCGGTAGTATTCTCTGCTTTGGCGATGAATTCTGTTGGAAAAGCTGCTATGGACATGGTGTATGAGGTGCGACGTCAGTTTAAGGAAATTCCAGGGATTATGGAAGGAACTGGAAAACCTGAATATGCAAAATGTGTTGATATTTCTACCAAGGCCGCTTTACGCGAAATGATGTTGCCAGGAGTTTTGACCATTGGTTTTCCAATTGCAATTGTTTTGCTAGGAAAATTAGTATATGGAGATAATAATCAATTAATTGCAGAGATGCTTGGTGGTTATATGGCTGGTGTTACGGTTTCTGGTGTACTATGGGCTGTTTTTCAAAACAATGCTGGTGGTGCTTGGGATAATGCTAAAAAATCATTTGAAGCTGGAGTTTTAATTAATGGAGAAATGACGTACAAAGGTTCTGAAGCTCACAAAGCAGCGGTAACTGGAGATACTGTTGGAGATCCTTTCAAAGATACTTCTGGACCATCTATGAATATTTTAATTAAATTGACTTGTTTGATAGGATTAGTTATGGCACCTATTTTAGGAAGTGGTAGTCATACTATTTCTCAAAACCAAGCAACTTGTTGTACAACAACTGGAGCATGTACTTCCATGTCTAAAGAAGAATGTATAGCGAAGGGATGTACTAATGCTGCCTGCGAGCATATGATGTACGGAAATAAGACAATGCATGGAGATAAGATGATGCATGAAGTTTCTAAAGAGGTAACTATTGAAAAATCTTCAGAAAACGGTGTTGTTACCGCTTCTGTCACAACAAACATAGATGGAAAAGTAGAAACGCAAATTTTTGAAGGAACCGATGCTGAGGTTCAGGCAAAAATTGATGCTCTGAAATAATTTTTAATGATAATAGTTTATATGAAAAATGCCTCGCGATTGCGAGGTATTTTTAGTTTTATAAAATAATTTTAATCTAGTTCTGGTTTCTAGGGTGTGGATTAAAACAATCCGTTGATCTCTGCATCTATTCTGTTAATGATATTCCCTAAATCTTCGGGTTTATCAACAAAATTGATGTTGTCTACATCTATGATAAGTAATTTTCCTCTATCGTAAGTGTGTACCCAAGCTTCATATCTTTCGTTCAAGCGACTTAAATAATCAATAGAAATTGTGGATTCATACTCACGTCCACGTTTGTGAATTTGTCCAACTAAATTGGGAATTGAGCTTCTTAAATAAATTAATAAATCAGGTGCTTTAACTGTTGATTCCATCAATTCAAAAAGGCTTGAATAATTCTGAAAATCACGATTTGTCATCAGTCCCATAGAATAAAGATTGGGAGCGAATATATGGGCATCTTCGTAAATGGTTCTGTCTTGGATGATTTTCTTACCGCTTTCGCGAATTTGCATCACTTGGCGAAAACGACTGTTCAAGAAATAAATCTGTAAATTAAAGGACCAACGTTCCATTTGATGATAAAAATCATCTAAATAAGGGTTGTCAACTACATCTTCAAAATGAGGTTCCCACTTAAAGTGTTTGGCTAATAAACGTGTTAGAGTTGTTTTTCCTGATCCGATATTTCCTGCTACTGCTATGTGCATTACGGTGTTGTGATTTTATAATTTATAATTCCCTTCGATGTAAAAATAGATAAAATTTGGTCTTTGTAATAGAATTTTTGAAACGTTTTTTCTGAAATTTCAATTTTATACTTTCCCTTTTTTTTAAGATCTTCAAAAATCAAAACGTTATTTTTAGAGTAGATAAATTGCTGATCATTAATGATTTCTATAAAATCAAAGTCGGCAATCTTTCCCTTAGTTGTAATTTTTCCAAAAATATCGCAAGAGAACCAATTGTTGTTGTTGTCAATCCAGTAGAAAGTATTGAAATCTGATTGATACATTTTTATGCTTTCTGGGAAAGAGGTTGATACGGCTTTGTAATTATTTTTTAAATAATCAAAAAGGCCAATTTGTTGATTCAAACTATCATAGACCCACAGTTGATTTTGAGAAGATATTCCCGTTGCTGTGACAACAAGTGGGATAGGATTTTTAGAAAAATTTATTTTCTGTACTTCATTCAATTGATTGTCAAGTAGGACAACCGAATTGAAGTTTTCGTAAAACAAGACAATTTTCAGAGGATTTTGTAGGTCGACTTTTGTGATTTTGCCTAAAGTAACGTTTTTATATTGCCATATATTGTTTTCGTCTTTCTTAAAAAAGATATTGTTTTTGATATAATAACTATTTCCCAGACCATCATACCCTTCGAAAATATCAGCATCAATTTTTTGAATTGAAACAGGAGTTACCTGAACTTTTTGCTGTTGAGAAATTATACAATGAAACGGGAATATTAAAAATAATAGATATAGATGGAGCTTTTTCATGAACGTACTAAATTACAAAAATAGGTTTAATATACTTAAAAATTTTAATTTCAAATTAAGCTTATAGACTTGTCATAAAATAAACGCAATCTGTCTATTCGTTTAGGGAGCTAGTATATTTTAATTATTGCTGTAAGTGTTTTTGTATATTTTTGATTGTCACAACATAAAATAGTTTGTTAACCAATGAAAACTATTTTCATGGAAAGCAGGTTTGTGATTAAACCTTTTGTGAATTCTAATGTCTAAACTTAATTATTTATCAAAGGACTTGTAACATTAAAACGTTTTAGTTGTCCAACTGATTTTCTGAAATTTAAACCAAAATTATTATGAATAAAACCATTTTTGCCCTAGTATTTGCAGCTGTTTCGTATTTGGGGCTTCATGCCCAAGAATTTCAAGGAATGGCTGTGTATGAGTCTAAAACTAGTACTGCCGATTTTAAAACTAGAATGGACGGAAATAAAGACATGACTCCAGACATGAAGAAAATGATGGAGGACAGAATGAAATCCATGTTTGAAAAAACATTTATCCTGAATTTCGATAAATCGGCATCTATTTATAAAGAGGAAGAAAAGTTAGAGTCACCTGGACAGGGTGGTGGTGGAATGAGAATGATGAGCTCTATGATGGGTGGTGGTGGTACTTATTACAAAAATGTAAAAGAGAAAGCATATACGGTTGACAAGGAATTTATGGGAAAAGAATTTTTAGTAAAAGATTCGTTGCCAAATCTACAATGGAAAATGGAAGGCGAAACCCGAGTAATTGGTGGATATAACTGTTTTAAAGCAACAGCAGTTCTTCCTGTAAGCAAGCCTGATTTTAGAAACTTTAGACCTAAAAGAGAAGAAAAGGAAGAAGTGAAAGCAGAAGACAAGGAAAAGAAAACTAATTTTTTGAGTGAGCTAGAGATGCCAAAAGAATCTATAGTGACTGCTTGGTACACGCCAGAAATTCCGGTAAACCAAGGTCCTGATAAATACTGGGGATTACCAGGTTTGATATTAGAGATAAATGACGGTAAAACTGTTGTATTGTGCTCTAAAGTGGTACTGAATCCCAAAGCTAAAGCAGATATTAAAGCGCCCTCAAAAGGAAAAGTGATTTCTCAAAATGAATATGATGAAACAGTTTTGAAAAAGATGCAGGAAATGCAGGAAATGAATCAGGGACGTGGTGGAAATGGTGGAGGCCGTATGAGAATGGGACATTAATCCTGAGGTAAGTTGTTGTCTTAAAAAATGTTTATATCCAATTCTATCTATATGAAAAAAATAGTACTTGCTGCTTTTCTATTAATTTGTTCATTGTCTTATTCCCAATCTATAAAATTAGAGGGAGTAATTACGGATTCTAAATCTACTGTTCTTGAAATGGCCAATGTGATGGCTGTAAATGTGGACACAAAAGCAATGGACTCCTATGCTATCACAAACGATAAAGGGAAATTTGTACTCAACTTAAAAGCAAATACTCCTTATAGTATTAAAGTGAGTTACCTAGGAATGCAGAATAAAGAGCTGGAAATTATTACCAATTCAGAAAATATAATTAAATCAATAGTCCTTCAAGAAGGTGGAATTGAGTTAAATGGTGTTGAAATTGTGCGTGAAATGCCAGTTTCTATCAAAGGCGATACTATAGTTTATAATGCGGACTCTTTCAAATCTGGTACAGAACGTAAGTTGGAAGATATTCTTAAAAAATTGCCTGGAGTAGAAGTGAATGCTGATGGGGAAGTTGAGGTAGAGGGGAAAAAGGTCACTAAATTAATGGTAGACGGAAAGGACTTTTTTGATGGAGACACAAAACTTGGAGTAAAAAATATTCCAGCTGATGCGATTGATAAAGTGCAGGTATTGCGAAACTATAGTGAAATTGGCGCTCTGAAAGGAGTAGAGAATAACCAAGACAATGTAGCGATGAATATCAAGTTAAAATCAGGAAAGAAGAATTTTTGGTTTGGAGATATAACAGCTGGAATTGGAGTTGATAAAGACTGGGACAGGTACATCGTAAATCCTAAATTATTTTATTATAGTCCAAAATACAGTGTGAATCTGATAACTAACTTCAATAATATTGGGGAATTGCCGCTAACTGCACAGGATTATTTTAAGTTTACTGGTGGGTTTAGAAGCATGATGAAAAAGGGTGGAAGCAACTTTAATGTTTCTTCTAACGATTTGGGAATTTCGGTATTGCGAAACAATAGAGCAAAGGATATCGAAACTAAATTTGGAGCAGGAAACTTTTCTTATAACGTAACTAAAGATTGGACTCTGAGTGGTTTTGCAATCCTTTCAACTTCTGATACAGAACTCGAAACAAAGTCTCAATCAACCATATTAGAATCTGGTGATCAGCAAAAAAGTGAAGAAGTCACCCGTCAAAAAAATAATTTGGGCTTATTTAAATTAAGCTCGAGCTACAAGCCCAATTCAAAGCTGCAGGTTGATTATGATGTATTGGCCAAGTTGACAAAACAAGATGAAATAAGTAATTTATTTAGAGAATCGATTGTTAATAGCACCTCTACTTCTGAATCTATTTTCACCGATAAAAACCAAGATCCTACTTCTGTAAATCAGAATTTGAGTTTGTATTATACTAAGAATGATAAAAACATTTTTGCATTCGAAATGCAACATTTGTATCAGGATGAAAACCCATTTTACAATGCTAATTTGCAAACGCAACCTTTTAATCTAACAGATTATGTTTCGGGACAAGATAGAAATGATCTGAATCAGAACCGTTTTGTCAAGACAAATAAATTAGACGCCAAGTTAGATTATTACTATATGTTGACCCCTAAAAGTAACATCAATGTGACCTTAGGAAATACGTATTCGCATCAAAATTTCAATTCTAATATCTTTCAGATTTTAGATAATGGAACTACAAATGATTTGAATAGTGCGCAAAACAATAATCAGGTAACCTATGATTTCAACGATGTGTTCTTAGGTCTGCATTACAAGATGCTATCTGGAAAATTTACTTTCACTCCTGGAGTTAGTTTGCATTATTATGATATGAATAACGGACAGCTAGGAACTGGATCTAATCAATCGTTTTATAGAGTTTTACCAGATGTTTTTGCTTTGTACCAAATTAAAAAAGCCGAATCTTTGACTTATAACTTCTCCCTGTCGAATGATTTTACAGATATAAATAAATTGGCCGAAGGGTACGTTTTTTCAAATTATAATAGCTTGTTTAGAGGGAATAGAGACTTGGAGAATTCGACTTCGCAAGTACATTCATTGCGTTATTTCAAGTACAATATGTTCCACTTCGAAAATATTTTTGCTAATGCTACTTACACTAAAAAATTAGATGCGGTAAAATCAAGGGCTAATTTCATTGGTATTAATCAGTCCACAACACCTTATAATTCTAATCTTGCTGATGAAACACTTTCTGGAATGGGAACTTATGGTCGTTCTTTTTTAAAGAATTATAAAGCCTCTGCAAATGTGAGTTTGAATTGGTCAAAGTTCAATAATATTCAAAATAACCTGCAAGCAACTACTGATAGTTATACTCAAAGTTACACCTTGAAAGCATCCACGAATTATAAGAATATGCCTAATATAGAGCTGGGATATAATATGGTTGCCAATAAATATAACGGTACGACTTTTACAACTGAGAAACCTTTTGCTAAGCTGGATTATTACTTCTTGAAGAGTTTCTCTTTTGTGACTGAATATGAATTTTATCATTATTATAACAAAGCGAAAACGGTTGAAAACGAATATGATTTTTTGAGCTCTAGTTTGATTTATCAAAAGAAAGACAGCAAGTGGGAATATAAAATTGCGGCAACTAATATCCTAAATACGCAGACATTAAACGATGATAATTTCTCTCAGTTTTCTACAAGAACTTCACAGTATACGGTTCAGCCTCGATATGTTATTTTTAGTTTGAAATATAATTTGTAGCTATTTCCCGCTGTACACTCTATCTTTTGCTGGCTAAAGAAGCCAGTAAAAGGATGCCGTTACCATCGGGGCTAAAACCAAAAAAACCTGACTAAATCAATAGTCAGGTTTTTTTTATGTTGGTAAACTCTCGTTTGATTATTACAATCCAAAAGCAGTTTTAACTTGCTCAACGAAATCTAATTTCTCCCATGTAAACAATTCTACAGTAACTGTTTTTTCGTTTCCACCTGGAGCAGAGAAAGTTTTTGTAACCGTTTCTGGAGTACGTCCCATGTGCCCGTAAGCAGCAGTTTCGCTATAGATAGGGTTTCTCAATTTTAAACGTTGTTCGATAAAGTAAGGACGCATATCAAAGATAGCTTCTACTTTTTTAGCAATTTCACCATTAGTCAAGTTTACTTTTGAAGTCCCGTAAGTATCAATAAAGATTCCCATTGGTTTCGCTACACCAATAGCGTAAGAAACCTGAACTAATATTTCCTCAGCAACTCCTGCAGCAACAAGGTTTTTAGCGATATGACGTGTAGCATAAGCAGCACTTCTATCAACTTTACTTGGATCTTTACCAGAGAAAGCACCACCACCATGAGCACCTTTTCCACCGTAAGTATCCACAATGATTTTTCTACCTGTTAATCCAGTATCTCCGTGAGGTCCACCAATTACAAATTTCCCAGTTGGGTTAATGTGATATTTGATTTTATCATTGAATAAATGAGCGCTAGCTGGGTTTTTTGCAATGATTCTCGGAATCAAAATTTCAACAATGTCTTTTTTGATTTTAGCAAGCATAGCTGGCTCTTCATCAAAATCATCATGTTGTGTCGAAATTACAATTGCATCTATACGTGTAGGTTTGTTATCATCACTATATTCTAATGTTACCTGAGATTTTGCATCAGGACGTAAATAAGTAATTTCATTATTCTCACGTCTAAGAATAGCTAGTTCTTGCAATAATTTATGAGATAAATCAAGTGCCAGTGGCATGTAATTTTCAGTCTCATTAGTTGCATAACCAAACATCATTCCTTGGTCACCGGCTCCTTGCTCTTCTGGGCTAGAACGGTCAACACCTTGGTTAATGTCTTCTGATTGTTCATGAATTGCCGAAAGAATACCACAAGAATTGGCTTCAAACATGTATTCGCTTTTTGTATAACCTATTTTTCTGATTACTTCACGAGCGATATGTTGTACATCTAAGTACGTATTCGATTTTACTTCACCAGCCAGAATTACTTGACCTGTAGTTACTAAAGTTTCACAAGCAACCTTTGAATTGGCATCAAAAGCCAAAAAGTTATCAATTAATGCATCTGAAATTTGATCTGCAATTTTGTCCGGATGTCCTTCACTCACAGATTCTGACGTAAATAAATATGCCATAATAAATATAAATTTAAAATTAGGTGAGAAAAAATAATTGCTGGAAATACTAAAGGAGAGTTTCTGCTTTAGCATTTTTTCTACTGAAAATATTCAGCATCCATAATGAATTTAGTTCATTATGAAGAGGTTGCAATCAGTTCAAATTTTTCCTCTTGTATTCGCGTGCAAAGGTATGAAACGATTTTGAATTGCAAATTAATCTTGTCTTTTTTTTTTTGAGCAATGTTGGCTAGTACTTATAATTGTGGAAAAAGGGTAGTACGGATTAGTTTAGCTTCTTAATGCTTTCTGTATGCTCGTAAAGTTTATGCTTTATTCTTGTATTGTAATTTCTAATAAAGAAGTGCTATTGCTTTTAAGCTTGATTTGTATTTAAAACTTTTATCAAACAAGTTTTTTGCCAAATCAGGTATTGTAGGATTCCATTTTTTTAAATAATAATGTTATTTATGACTTTTTTCTTAAATAAATCTCTTAAAAAACGCTTTATAACTGATATTGTGTTAGTTAGTCGAGTATCTTTTATTCATAGACCTATGTTTCGTTAAATTTGTTGAACAAAGAAATTAACAATGAAAAAATAGTTTTTTAAGATTAATTTTTTTACAAGTAGTAGTGTCCGAATCGTTAAAATAATTGTTTAACTAAAAATAATGTAATTATGAAAGCAATCGAAAACGTTTTTGTATTGGAAAACACCAGTAAAAAAAACAGCAAAGGAAAAAGTAATAAATGGGATAAATGTCTTACTGATTACAAGAATTATTTTAAGGAATATAAAAAACATTATGAGAATTCTAAAAATGGGGATAAGGTATCACTATCTCAATATCCATATATGAGAGCTAGATGGGAAGTTCTAAAAGAACGAATAATTAAAGCCCATAGCAATAATTGTTTAACAAAAAAACAAATTCAAAAAGTGGTTAAGATAAACATGAAAATAGTTAAGACTTGCTTTTAGTAGAGCAACAGAGACTAACTATTTCACGTCCTTATAGGTGCGGATATAGATTAAAAAAATCATAGTTCAGGAACAAGACCAAACAAATTTGATATTTATTTTTTTTGATAATTTAATTATTGGCAATAAATTTGATTGTAGGTGCTTTTAGTTCTTTTTTACTGAGATTTAGAGATGTAATTCATTATAAAACAAACAACTAAAAAAAACAATTATCATGAAAACACCAAAAAAAATGCAAATCATCCCCAATCTTCTATTCAGGCAAAGAAGTACTAACGACAACAAAGTCAGCAATGAATTGGTTAGTCCAAGATTTGAAGTAAAATTAAGTCCTAGCTTTAAATCCAAAAAAGCCTCAAATCCGTTATTGATTCAAATGTATTCTCAAGAAAATGAGATTCTTTTTATCTAATTCACTTGGATATTATTTAAAAACATTATTTGGCAAACGAAATAAAATTAATTATTTTTATATGGAAGATAACAATAGTAAAATATCTGAAGTTTCACAATAATACCCTGAAAACGAAATTGTTTTGGGGTATTATTTTTTTATGCTTACTCGAAATGTGTTTTTCGTAAAAACAAAAATCAAATCGTATTAATATTTGGTTGTTTAGAAAAATAGTAGTTAATTTGCCGTATTAAGTTCACAAACGTATTGAAATGTTATAAAGAAAGGACGAGGGATTAGACCCGATGAAGCCTTAGCAACCCTTCGAGAAATCGAAGAAGGTGCTGCATTCTACCACTCCCAAAAGTGGAAAGATAACAACAAGAATTTCTCTAGTATTTACCTAGTTTTTTCTTTCTAATATTTCCAAATACAAATCAAAATCAATAAAAGATTTGAAATTGGAAAATAAACCAACACATATTACCCTACAAAATTTCACCACACATAATGGTGCTTTTTATGCTAGCCTAAACTTAAGTTTTCAAGTTTTTGGTGCTCCTTTGCATACCGCTCCCATTATCTTAATTAATCATGCCTTGACCGGAAACTCACAAGTAATTGGTGAATCAGGTTGGTGGAATGATATCGTGGGAGTAGATAAAACCATAGATACAAAAAAATATACCATTGTCTCTTTTGACGTACCAGGTAATGGTTTCAATTCAGCTACTATCGAAAATTACAGAGATTTTATAGCAAGAGATATCGCTAGAATTTTCATCGAAGGGCTTCGCGTTTTAAAGATTGATAATTTATTCGCTCTCATCGGAGGTTCTGTGGGTGGTGGAATTGCATGGGAAATTTTGGCCTTGGAGCCTAAATTGGCTCAAAATTTTATCCCCATAGCTACTGATTGGAAAGCTACTGACTGGTTGATTGCTAATTGTTATTTGCAAGAGCAAATCCTTAATAATTCTAAAAAACCTATTGAAGACGCGCGTATTCACGCTATGTTGTGCTACCGAACGCCTGAATCTTTTAAAGAAAAATTTAATAGAAATCTTAATGAACAACTAGAAACGTTCAAAGTAGAAAGTTGGTTGAATTACCATGGAGAAAAACTAGAAAAAAGGTTTCAGCTTTCAGCATATAAAATGATGAACCAATTGTTAAAAACGATTGATATCACTAGGAATCATGAGTCTTTAGAGACTGTTATTTCTAGAGTGGACGCCAACATATACATCGTAGGAATCAATTCGGATTTGTTCTTTACAGCAAAGGAGAATAGAGATACGTACAACGAGATTAAAAAATTTAAAAATAATGTATTCTATAGTGAGATTGACTCACAACATGGGCACGATGCTTTCTTGATGGAATATGAACAACTAGACAATTTATTAGAAGTTGTTTTTAAAAATAAAAAACAGATGAAAATAGTAAAATTTGGAGGGAAATCTTTAGCTAACGGTGATGGTATCAATAAAGTTTTGGATATCATTGAGGATAAAATAAAGCAACAAGAAAAAATAGCTATCGTAGTTTCGGCAAGAGGAAATGCAACAGACGAGCTGGAAGATATTTTGACTATTGCAGCCAAAAACGGAAATTATAAGCCTTTACTAGAAAGTTTTAAAACCTATCAAAAAGATGGTTTTGATGCGGTTGATTTTTCAACTGAATTTGATAAATTAGATAAGCTTTTTGAAGGTGTTAGCCTGATTGGCGATTATAGTCCAAAGATTCAAGACCAAATTTTAGCACATGGCGAAGTGCTTGCAGCTAAATTATTGGTGTTTTTGTTGAATGAAAGAGGAATTCCTGCAAAATTAGCTGACACTAGAGAACTGATTATAACCGACTCCAATTTTGGGGATGCACAACCATTAGATGCAGTTTCTAAGAAAAATATCATACAAATTTTTAAAGAGAATAAAGATTCAATTCTAGTGATTACTGGATTTATTGGTTCGAATGCAAAACACGAAACCACTACTTTGGGTAGAAACGGAAGTAATTATACAGCATCCTTAGTAGCTAATTATATCAATGCTGAAGAATTACAAAACTTTACTCATGTTGATGGAATTTATACTGCTAATCCAGAACTGGTTTTAGATGCCAAAAAGATTGAATCGTTATCGTATAACGAGGCAAATGAGATGGCTAATTTTGGTGCTAATATTTTGCATGCAAAAACGATTATTCCATTATTAGAGAAAAATATTCCTCTTCGTATTTTAAATACTTTCAATCACGAAAATAACGGAACGTTAATCACTTCAAACTCAAATGCGGTGGGAATTAAAACACTTTCTGTTTTAGAGAATGTGTCTTTGGTAAACTTAGAAGGAAGAGGACTATTAGGAAAAACGGGTGTTGATGCCCGTATTTTTAGAGTAATGGGAGATAATGATATTAGTGTGAGTATCATTTCTCAAGGTTCTTCAGAAAGAGGAATTGGACTTGTGGTTGCTGCTGATAAAGCAACAAAAGCTATGATCGAATTAGAAAAAGAATTTGAAAATGATTTCTATTCTAAGGATGTCAACAAGATTACAGTTGTCGACAACGTATCAGTAATTTCGATTATTGGTCAGGATTTAAGTACGTTTCACAAGCCTTATACGGCTTTGATAAAAAACAAAATTGTTCCTATTTTGTTCAATAATACCGTTACGGGTAAGAATGTGAGTTTAGTAGTTAAGAAATCAGAACTAAACAAAGCCTTAAATGTAATTCACGGAGAGATTTTTGGCGTAGCCAAGAAAATCAATATTGCCATTTTTGGACATGGATTAGTAGGAGGAACCTTAATCAATCAAATTTTAGAATCTGCGGAAGCAATTGAAAAAAGAAAAGATGTTAAGTTGAATGTTTTTGCTATTGCCAATTCTAGAAATGTGCTGTTGAATAAAAACGGAGTTTCGGCTAATTGGAAGAATGAAATTCAAACTAACGGTTCATCATATACATTAAGCGATATTATTGCTTTTGCAGAAGCGAATCATCTAGAAAACTTAATTGCAATTGATAACACAGCGAGCGCTGACTTTGTAGAGAATTATATTCCGTTAGTTGAAAGTAGTTTTGATTTAATTTCTTCAAATAAAGTAGCTAATACTCTGAGTTATGGTTTTTATAAAAAGCTACGTAAATCACTAGCTGATAATCAGAAGAATTATTTATACGAAACTAATGTTGGTGCTGGGTTACCATTGATTGACACAATAAAATTATTGCATCTTTCAGGCGAAAACATCACTAAAATTAAAGGTGTTTTCTCAGGATCCTTGAGTTATTTGTTCAATAATTTCTCAGCTAAGGATGTTCCTTTTAGCGAAATATTAAAAGAAGCAATTGACAGCGGATTCACAGAACCAGATCCAAGAGAGGATTTATGTGGAAATGATATTGGGAGAAAATTATTGATTCTGGCTAGAGAATTAGACTTGCAAAACGAATTTGAAGAAATTGATATTCAAAATTTAATTCCAGAACACTTACGTGAAGGAGATGCTGCTGATTTCTTGACGAAGTTGAAAGAGTTTGACCCAATTTATGATAAAATAAAAAGCGAGCAAAAACCAAATCACGTTTTGAGATACATTGGCGAATTGTCAGGAGATTTACAACATGACAAAGGGATTTTGGAAGTAAAATTAGTTTCCGTACCTTCGGATACTGCTTTGGGAGGACTGAAAGGTTCCGATTCTTTCTTCGAAATTTACACAGAATCTTACGGAGATCGTCCAATTGTAATTCAAGGAGCAGGAGCCGGTTCAGCAGTTACTGCAAGAGGAGTTTTTGGAGATATCTTGAGATTATCGGATAAAGGGTAGCTTTTAAGTTAGCAGTGTTCAGTTTTGAGTAATCAGTAAAGTAAAAAACAATAAAATCCGCGTTTAAAATCCGCATTTTTGCGATAGAAAATCCGTTTTATCCGCGTTCAAATAAAGAATAATAATTAAAAAAGGGACATACCTTCGGTCTTGGCTCCCTCCCTTTTAGGGAGGGTTGGGGAGGGGATAAAAATGAAAATTACATTAAACAGAGTAAATGACAACTACCATTTCGAATTGAAAAACGAACGTGGACATATTGTAAATTTAGACAGTCGCCCAGAGTCTGGCGGAAATGATATGGGTGCAAGTCCAATGGAATTAGTATTAATGGGAGTTGCGGGATGCAGCGCTATTGATATGATTTCAATCCTGAAAAAACAACGTCAAGAAATTACTTCTTTCAAAGCTGAGGTAGAAGGTGAAAGAGTTCAGGTAGGCGAAGCAAAACCGTTTAAAGATATCTACCTAGTGTTTTATTTAGAAGGGAACATAAAAGAAGACAAAGCTGCAAGAGCCGCACAACTTTCTTTCGATAAATATTGCTCGGTTTCTAAAACCTTAGAACCTACAGCTACAATACATTATAAAGTAGTTTTGAATGGTGTTGAATTAGAAAAAATCTAATCTAACCAATTTCAAAATTTAATAATAATTACAAAAAAATATTTTGTGTATCTCTGAGTATTCTTTGTGAATCTCTGCGAACCACTTTTTTTAAAACAACATAAAATGAACGAAGAAGAATTTGGTTTTGAAACCGAAGCCATCCGTACCCAATTAGAACGCACGCAATACTTAGAACATTCGGTTCCATTATACTTAACTTCTAGTTTTGTGTTTGAGGACGCCGAAGACATGCGCGCCTCATTTGCCGAAGAAAAAAACAGAAATATTTATAGCCGCTACAGCAACCCAAACACCAACGAGTTTGTAGAAAAGGTGTGCAAGATGGAAGGTGCAACTGCTGGTTTTGCCTTTGCCTCAGGAATGGCTGCCGTATATTCAACCTTGGCTGCTTTATTGAAATCGGGTGATCATATTGTTTCTTCTAGTAGTGTTTTTGGAGCGACGCATTCGTTGTTTATCAATTATTTTCCAAAGTGGAATATCGAAACTTCGTATTTTGATATTAATAAGCCTGAAACAATTGAAAGTTTTATTACGCCAAACACCAAAATTCTTTTTGCTGAATCTCCCACGAATCCAGCGGTCGATATTATCGATTTGGAGTTGTTAGGGAATATTGCCAAAAAACACAATTTAATTCTAGTAATTGACAACTGTTTTGCAACACCTTATTTGCAACAACCAATAAAATGGGGCGCACATTTGGTAGTACATTCTGCGACGAAGTTAATGGACGGTCAAGGACGAGTTTTGGGAGGAATAACGGTTGGTGATCCTGAATTGATTCAGAAAATATATTTATTCAGCCGATTAACGGGTCCTTCTTTGTCTCCTTTTAATGCTTGGGTATTGTCTAAAAGTTTAGAGACTTTAGCCATTCGTTTAGATAGACATTGTGAAAATGCATTGAAGGTTGCTGAGTTTTTAGAACAACATCCTAATGTAAATAAGGTAAAATATCCATTCTTGAAATCGCATCCACAATATGAAATTGCACAAAAACAAATGAAATTGGGTGGTAGCATTGTGGCTTTTGAAATAAAAGGTGGACTTGAAGCTGGTAGAGCATTTTTGGATAGAATAAAACTATGTTCACTATCGCCAAATTTAGGAGATACAAGAACGATTGTTACGCATCCAGCGTCAACAACACATAGTAAATTATCTGTTGATGAGAGATTAGCAGTAAGTATTACAGATGGTTTAGTACGTGTTTCCGTAGGATTAGAAACCGTAGCTGATGTTATTGCTGATTTAAAGCAGGCTTTGGCTTAATGATTTATGAATTTAGTATAACGATTTTTGATTTCAGGTTTTCTGTAAATCAAAAATCGTTTTTTTATGCGTATTAGATTTTAAATAGCATATTTTTGTTAATGCGTAGTAAATGATTTAATCCATCAAAAGCAGTTAATCTACGCTCTTCAATCTAAAATTATCAAACCATGCTTTCAAAGAAAACAAAATACGGAATAAAAGCATTGACATTTTTGGCTCGCCAAGAAGATCAAACTCCTGTCGCTATTGCTGATATTGCAAAGAGCGAAAATATTTCGGTAAAATTCTTAGAAAGTATTTTGTTGCTTTTGCGTCATTCTGGTTTTTTGGGTGCCAAAAAAGGAAAGGGCGGTGGTTATTATTTGATTAAAGATCCGAAAGAGATTAATATGGCCAAAGTATATCGAATCCTAGAAGGTCCAATTGCATTGTTGCCTTGTGCAAGTCATAACTTTTATGAAAAATGCGATGATTGTAAAGATGAGGTGGCCTGTGCCGTTCGTAAATTAATGACTGAAGTACGTGACAATACACTGATAATATTAGAAAACAATACACTTGCTGATATCGCTTTTTAAGCAATTCGCAGATAAAAAAAACACCCTTTCATTGGATAAGCAATGAAAGGGTGTTTTTTTGAATTAATAACTAGAAGTTTAAGCTATGAAAACGAGTTTGTAGCCTACAAAAAACAACATCATCGCAATGGCATTTCGAAGGAATAGATCAGGTACTTTTCCGCTTAGCATACTCCCTATGAAAATCCCAGGAAGCGATCCTATTAATAGTTGCCCCAGTAAACCTAAATCTAAATTTCCCATAGTGGCGTGTCCTAAACCTGCTACAAGTGTTAAAGGAACAGCATGAGCAATTTCGGTACCAACTAATCTTGGCGTTGCCAGAAGCGGGTATAAGAAAAATAAAGTCACAGTTCCTAATGCTCCTGCACCTATTGATGTTAAGGTTACAGTTGCACCTAGTAGCACACCTATTGCAACGGTCAGTACATTTTGCGTTTTACTCTCGCTATGAAATTTGTCGCCAGAATGTTTCTGAGAAATAATTAATAGTTTCTTTTTGAACAAAACTGCTATCGAGGTAAAGAGTAGTGCCCAACCCAAACTGTATTTAATTACGGCGTTTAAAGCAGTAATGTCTGTTTTTATACTATGTAAAATCCATAAAGTTATTAGTGCTGCAGGAACACTTCCTAAGGATAGCCAACCGGTAATTGTCCAATTGATATTTTTTTTTTTGTGATGCACGTAAACTCCTCCCATTTTAGTAAAAGCAGCGTATAATAGATCGGTACCTACTGCTGTAGTAGGGGGAATACCAAACCATAATAAGATAGGCGTCATTAAAGAACCGCCACCTACACCAGTTAAGCCAACTATGAAACCTACGGTTAAACCTGCAACTACTAATCCTAATTGAAAATCCATATTATAAATATTTTGGGCAAAAATAACAACTATTTTATTATTATCCTATAGGATAGGTAGACTAGTGGATTTTTTTGATGTGTTTTAGGAATTTACACTTGCTTTTGGACTATTTATGTGAATTATATATTTTGACGTATTATTTTTAAATAATTCTGCAATTTTCAATTATTGTTTGTGTAAAGTCCTTTTTATGAAGTACTAAGGGACAATGGTGTTTTTAATAAAATAGTATTTTTTGTTTTGTAGTTTGGAAATAAGTAGTACTTTTGCGAAGTAATCTACTAAACCGATAGGGTAATAGATTTTGTAAAATAAAATAGAAAAATGAGCACAACTACAGTACATACATTAATAGAAAAAACTAAAGACTTCTCAATTGAAGAGACTTTTGCTTTTTTGGCCAATGAATATAAAGATAAAGTAGTGTTTTCAACATCTTTTGGACAAGAAGACCAAGTGATAACAGCTTTAATTGCAAAAAGTGATGCAGCAATTAACATCTTCACCTTAGATACAGGGCGTTTGTTTCAAGAAACCTACGATGTTTTTCATAAAACATTAAAGAAGTACAAAAAACACATTGAAGTTTATTTTCCTGAAGCCGCTGATGTTCAAAATCTATTGAATGCAAAAGGACCAAATAGCTTCTACGAGTCGGTTGAAAATAGAAAAGAGTGTTGTTTTATTAGAAAAGTAGCGCCATTGACAAAAGCTTTAAAAGGAAATTCAGTTTGGATTACAGGATTAAGAGCCGAGCAATCAGAAAATAGAAATGATTTAGATCTTTTTGAATATGATTCGAAGTTCGAAATAATTAAATTCAACCCTTTACTAAAGTGGACTTTGAAAGAAGTGGAAGATTATTTAGAAAAAAATAATGTACCGCAAAATGCATTACATAAAAAAGGATTTGTAAGCATCGGTTGCGCTCCTTGTACCAGAGCAATAGCCGAAGGAGAAGACATAAGAGCTGGAAGATGGTGGTGGGAATCAAGTCACAAAGAATGTGGTTTGCATCAAGGGTAAATTCAAGAGAATAGAAAAAAGAATAAAGAGAATAGAAATTATAAATAGTAGAGAGGGTTTAGTTTAGGTCGCAACAACCTTAAACTTTAAACTTTAAACTTTTAAACTAAAAATATGAGTTCAATATTAAAAACAAACGCATTAGAAAGCGAAGCGATATACATTTTCAGAGAAGTTATTTCTCAATTTGATAAGCCTGTATTGCTTTTTTCTGGGGGAAAAGATTCAATTACATTGGTAAGATTAGCACAAAAAGCATTCTTTCCTGCAAAAATTCCTTTTCCATTATTGCACGTTGACACAGGTCATAATTTTCCTGAAACAATTGAATTCAGAGACCGATTGGTTAAAGAATTAGGATTGGAATTAATCGTTCGTAATGTGCAAGATGCAATCGACGAAGGTAAAGTAGTCGAAGAAACTGGGAAATATTCTAGTAGAAACAGTTTGCAAACAACAACTTTACTTGATGCAATTGACGAATTCAAGTTTGATGCTTGTATTGGTGGAGCACGTAGAGATGAAGAAAAAGCAAGAGCTAAAGAACGTATTTTTTCTGTTCGTGATGATTTTGGTCAATGGGATGAGAAAAACCAACGTCCAGAATTGTTTGATTTATTGAATGGTAAAATCGAAAACGGTCAAAACGTCCGTGTTTTTCCTATTTCAAACTGGACAGAATTAGATGTTTGGAGTTATATCGAACAAGAACAAATCGAGATTCCATCAATTTACTTTTCACACAAACGTAAAGTTTTCTTGAGAGACGGAATGATATGGTCACACTCTCCATACGTATACCAAGAAGAAAACGAAGAAATTGAAGAAAGAATTGTCCGTTTTAGAACGGTAGGTGACATGAGTTGTACGGCAGCAGTTGATTCTCATGCAGCAACAATTTCAGAAGTAGTTGGTGAAATTAGAGCTTCTACAATTTCTGAAAGAGGTGCTAGAATTGACGATAAACGTTCAGAGGCAGCAATGGAGAAAAGAAAACAACAAGGATACTTTTAGAATGAAGTTCTTGAAAATCCTTTTGGGCATATTTCTTTTTAGTATTGGAATAAGTGCACAAACTGAGAAAAACGTTGACAAACAAAGTTTACTCTGGACGCGATATTACAATCAGCTGGAATTAAATAATAAATGGTCTGTTCATACTGAGATTGATAATCGGATTTTTATAAATCCAGTAACGCAAAACACCTTTGTAAGTCGGGTTCAATTGAGAGATAAGATAACAGATAAGGTGGAGTTAGGAGCAGGTTTTGCTTATTTCTCAGTGGCGACACAAGATCCTGAGGTTAAAACTGGATTTCATATTCCCGAATATCGATTGCAGCAAGATGCAATGGTAAAGCAGAGTCTAGGTAAAGTGAATCTAACTCATCGGTATTTATTAGAAGAGCGATTTGTTCATAATGCGAGTAAAATAATGCTCGAAGACGGAACCACGTTCTACTTACGATTTAGATACCGAATACAAGGAGATTATACTTTTTGGAAGAAAGAAAAACAATATCTAAAAGGAATTCTATCGGATGAAATAATGATCAATGGCGGAAACAAAATTATCAAAAATACATTTGATCAAAACCGAGTTTACGCAGCAGTACAAGTAGGAGTTAGTCCAGCAGTTGCATTAGAGTTAGGTTACTTGAACAGTTTTCAAGAAAGAGCAAATGGAGTAGATTATTTTAATAGAGATATCATACGATTCAGTTTCATTCATAAGGTTAAGATATAATACAGAGTAGATATTCTGTAAAGAAGATAAAAAAATAAAACAGTCAGATTTAAAGGTTTACATAGAGGTATTCAACGGAACTTGAAACCTTAAACTTTTAAACATTAAAAAAAAAATAAATGGAAGTTTTAAAAATAGCAACAGCAGGAAGTGTAGATGACGGGAAAAGTACATTAATCGGAAGATTATTATACGATACACAATCTTTGACTACAGACAAACTGGAAGCAATAGAAAAAAGCAGCAAGCAAAAAGGATATGATTATTTAGATTTTTCTTTGGCTACTGACGGATTAGTTGCAGAGAGAGAACAAGGAATCACGATTGACGTTGCACATATTTATTTTTCTACAGCTAAGAAAAGTTACATTATTGCTGATACTCCAGGTCACGTAGAATACACTCGTAACATGGTTACAGGAGCTTCAACTTCACAAGTATCAATCATTTTAATTGATGCACGTAAAGGAGTGATCGAGCAAACCTACCGTCACTTTTTTATCAATAATTTATTAAGAGTAAAAGAGGTAATTGTTGCTGTTAATAAAATGGACTTGGTCGATTATTCTGAAGAAGTTTACAATAAAATTAAAGCCGACTTTGAAGCGCTAAATGCAAAAAGCACTTTTAAAGAACAAAACGTAAGTTACATTCCGTTGAGTGCTTTGACTGGTGATAACGTAGTAGAGTCTTTAGGCGGAATGCCTTGGTACGAAGGTCAAACTATTCTAGAACACCTTGAAGCTTTAGAGCCTGCAGATGTTTATGAAAAAGGAAAAGCCCGTTTCCCAGTTCAAACCGTTATCCGTCCGAAAACAGAAGAGTACCACGATTTCAGAGGGTATGCTGGAAAATTATACGGGAACAATATTAAAGTTGGAGATGCTGTAACAGTATTACCTTCTTTGACAGAGTCGAAAGTAACTAATATCCACTTTTTCGATAAACAATTTGACGAGGCTTCAGTAGGTTCTTCAGTTACAATCGAATTAGAAAATGATATCAATGTGACTAGAGGAGATATGATTGTAAAATCATCTGAATTGCCTAAAGTAGAAAAAGATATCAATACAACAGTTTGTTGGATGGACAGTAAAAAACTAGTTCCAGGTGCAAAATATTTTGTACAGCACAACACGAACCGAGTTTTAGCTAAAATTGACAGCGTGAAAAACGTAATTGCAACTGATTTTTCAGGAACTACTGAAGTATCTCAATTAGCAATTAACGAAATAGGAGAAGTAAATATCAAGTTAAGCAAAGCAATATATTTTGATGCTTACAACGATAATAAATCTAATGGTGCTTTTATCTTAATCGATGCAGCAACCAATACAACAGCAGGAGTTGGATTTATCCGATAGTTTTTGGCTTTAGTCATTAATAAAATCCAAATTTAAGAATTACAGCACGTAGCTAATAAGCCAACACAGATGGAAAGTTTTAGAACCGAAATAGAAAATCCGATTGTTCAAAAAGAGATAATCGATTTAGAAAGAAAAATTGCCTTATTCAAAGACGGTAAAATTGATGACGAACGTTTTCGTAGTCTGCGTTTAGCGCGTGGAGTTTACGGTCAGCGTCAAGAAGGCGTGCAAATGATTCGTATTAAATTACCTTTTGGTAAGGTGACTAGCGAACAATTAGTGCGTATTACTAAAGTTTCAGATGAGTATTCGACAGGACGTTTGCACATTACAACGCGTCAGGATATCCAAATCCACTATGTGAGCTTGGATAGAACGCCGGAACTTTGGGCAAACCTTGCCAAAGACGATATAACATTGCGTGAAGCTTGTGGGAATACTGTAAGAAACATTACCGCAAGTGAATTGGCAGGAGTTGATGTAGACGAACCTTTTGATGTGTCGCCTTACGCACATGCTATGTTTCAGTTTTTCTTGAGAAACCCTATTTGTCAAGAAATGGGACGTAAATTCAAAATGTCATTTTCTTCTTCTGATAAAGATACTGCCTTGAGTTATTTGCATGATTTAGGATTTATTCCAAAGATTGTAAATGGCGAGCGCGGATTTAAAGTAATGCTAGGTGGAGGATTAGGTTCTCAGCCACATCACGCCGAGTTGTTGTCAGAATTTATTCCAGTTAATCAAATTATCCCAACAACAGAAGGGGTTTTAAGAATATTTGACCGTTTTGGAGAAAGAGCCAAACGATTAAAAGCACGTATGAAATTCTTAATCAAAGATATCGGTCGCGATGAATTTTTAAGATTGGTTGACGAGGAGAAAAAAGCGTTGTCTTACCAGTCTTACGAAATTGACACGACTGCTTTTGATGTTGCCATTCCCGAAACTTTATTAGAAGTGCCAAGGGTAATTATCGAAGATACAGCTGCTTTTGAAGCTTGGAAACAATCGAATGTAATTGCTCAAAAACAAGCGGGCTATGTTGCGATTGGAATCAAAGTGCTTTTAGGAGATTTTTATACCGATAAAGCGAGAGCTTTAGCCGAATTAATTAAAAATTACGGAGCCAATGAATTGCGTTTTTCATTAAAGCAAAACATTGTGCTGAGAAATATAAAAGAGGAAAACTTAGCTTTCTTCTACCAAGAATTAGCCAAATTAAACTTCGTGACTTTAGGTTACGATACGATTAACGATATCACCGCATGTCCCGGAACGGATACTTGTAATCTTGGAATCGCAAGTAGTACTGGAATTGCGGAAGAATTAGAAAGAGTATTAAAATTAGAATTTCCTCAATATAAGGAGAACAGAGAAATCACTATAAAAATTAGTGGTTGTATGAATGCTTGTGGGCAACACAACATGTCATCAATTGGTTTTCAAGGAATGTCTATCAACGCAGGTAAACTGGTAGCTCCGGCTTTACAAGTATTGCTCGGTGGTGGAATTCTAGGAGACGGAAAAGGACGTTTTTCTGATAAAGTAATCAAGATTCCAAGTCGTAGAGGACCAGATGCATTACGTTATATCTTAAATGATTTTGAAGCTAATGCAAATGGTAAATCATTTTTAGATTATTACGACGCTCAAGGCGAAAAGTATTTCTACGAATTCCTAAAACCATTGGCAGACACAACAAATCTTGTCGATGCTGATTTTATTGATTGGGGAAATGCTGATAATTATGTAAAAGCGGTTGGAGTAGGAGAATGTGCGGGCGTTGTAATTGATTTAGTGGCCACTTTATTATTGGAGGCCAAAGATAAATTGACATTTGCACAAGAAGCATTCGAAGATAAAAACTGGGCAGATGCTATTTATCTTGCCTATGCAGGTTTTGTAAATGGTGCTAAAGCTTTGTTGTTATCAGAAAACCAGAAAACAAACCATCAAGCAGGAATAATAGACTTGTTTGATACTGTTTTTATCGAAACACATAAAATTGAATTACAATCCACATTAAAGGATTTAGTATTTCAAATCAATAAGAATGAACCATCTGAAGAATTTGCTGTAAAGTACATTCAAGAAGCAATTTCCTTTTTTGATACCATCGAAGCATTCAGACTTAAAGACCTAAAAGATGAAAAATAAAGTAGAACCTCAAGTAACTCTAGTAGGAGCAGGTCCCGGAGATCCGGATTTGCTTACTATCAAAGGGGCAAAAGCATTGGCTGAAGCGAATGTCGTTTTGTATGATGCTTTGGCTAATGAAGAACTGTTGTCTTTTGCTCCTAAAAAAGCATTAAAAATATTTGTTGGGAAAAGAAAAGGATGTCACGCTTATACACAAGAGCAAATCAACCAACTAATTGTAGATAATGCCTTGACTTATGGTCGTGTCGTTCGTCTTAAAGGTGGTGATCCTTTTATTTTTGGTAGAGGAAGTGAAGAAATAGAGTATGTGGAAAGCTTTGGAATTCCTACATTTGTAGTTCCTGGAATTTCATCATCTATTGCAGTTCCCGCTTCTCAAGGAATTTCCTTGACAAAAAGAGGCGTTTCGGAGAGTTTTTGGGTAATTACTGGAACGACATCTGCCAGAAAATTGTCAGCAGATGTAGCTCTAGCTGCTCAATCAACGGCAACTGTTGTCATTTTGATGGGTATGAGTAAACTGCAAGAAATTGTAGCTATTTTTCAAAATGAATCTAAAGGAGAAACAGCCGTGGCGATTATTCAAAACGGAACAACTCCTGAGGAGAAAGTCGGAATAGGAACAATAAATACCATTCAAGCGGTAGTGGAAGAGAGTAAATTAAGCTCTCCAGCCATCATAGTAATAGGAGACGTGGTAGGCGATTGCAAGAAAAGCAAAGGTTTTTATAAAGAATTAAGATCAAGTCACAATAAGGTACTCGTGTATGGAAAGGAATGAATTGTACCCGGTATTTTTAAAACTGCATAACCTTAGCGTGCTCATTGTGGGTGGAGGAAATGTAGGCTTGGAGAAATTGTCATTCTTGTTAAAGTCAAGTCCAAATGCGAATGTTGAGGTTGTTGCTCCACGGTTTTTACCTGAATTGGTTGACTTAGTCAATAAGCATGATTCGGTAAAACTGACCATGAAGAAATTCAAGAAAAAGATGCTCAAGAAAAGGCATATGATTATTGCCTGTACCGATGATCTTGAAGTGAATAAAAGAATTTTTGAATTGTGCAGAAAACGATACCTTATTTGTAATATTGCAGACACGCCGGAATTATGCGATTATTATTTGGGGGGAATTGTGACCAAAGGGAATGTAAAGATTGCGATTTCGACCAACGGAAAATCACCGACAACGGCCAAAAGATTGCGGGAGTTTTTTGAAGAAGTGATTCCTGAGGATATTAATAAAATGGTCGAAAATCTTAACGAATATCGCAAAACCTTAAAAGGAGATTTCGAGGAGAAAGTCCAAAAGATGAATGAGATCACAGCTTCGTTGAAGAATAAAGAAAATAGAATATAGAGAAGAGAATAAAGAGAATAGAGCAAAGAGTTTGAATGATATTTATCATTTATTTTTGAGAGAATCATTCGTTCCTTTGTGAATTATGATTAAATAAAACTTTCCTTTAATCCCCCTTCGGGGGTTAGGGGGCTAATTAATAACAACATGATTGAAACAGATATCCTTATAATAGGAGCCGGACCAACTGGTTTATTTGCCGTTTTTGAAGCAGGATTATTAAAATTAAAATGCCATATATTAGATGCTTTACCACAAGCAGGTGGGCAGTTATCAGAATTATATCCTAAAAAACCTATTTATGATATTCCAGGATTCCCTGAAGTATTAGCAGGTGATTTAGTAGATAATTTAATGGAACAAATCAAACAATTTGAGCCAGGATTTACATTAGGAGAACGCGCTGAAACAATCGTAAAACAAGAAGACGGAAGTTTTATTGTAACTTCAAATGAAGGGACTGAGTTTCATGCTAAAGTAGTTGCTATTGCAGGTGGTTTAGGAAGTTTTGAACCTAGAAAACCACTTATCGACGGAATCGCTTTCTATGAAAATAAAGGAATTAAGTACTTTATCAAAGATCCAGAAGAGTTTAGAGATAAAAGAGTTGTGATTGCAGGTGGAGGAGATTCAGCGCTTGACTGGAGTATTTTCTTGACAGATGTAGCATCAGAGGTGACATTGATTCACCGTCGTAACGAATTCCGTGGCGCATTAGATTCTGTTGAAAAAGTACAGGAACTAAAAGATTCAGGAAAAATACGTATGATTACTCCGGCTGAGGTAGTAGGATTAAACGGAGCAGAGCACATCGAGTCGATTGTAATCGATGAAAATGGAGCGCAAAGAACCATTCCTACAGATTACTTTATTCCGCTTTTTGGTCTTACGCCAAAATTAGGTCCTATCGGGAACTGGGGATTAGAAATAGAAAAAAATGCAATCAAAGTAAATAATGCTTTAGATTACCAAACGAACATTCCAGGTATTTTTGCCATTGGAGATGTCAATACCTACCCAGGTAAACTGAAATTAATCCTTTGTGGTTTTCACGAGGCGACATTAATGTGTCAGGCAGCCTACCAAATTATCAATCCAGGGAAACGTTATGTACTAAAATATACAACAGTTTCTGGAGTTGACGGATTTGACGGAACTCGTAAAGAAGCCCCAAAAGCAGTGGTTAAAGCCATTGTGTAACAATTCGAATAAAAACCAATAAAAAAATATAGCGTTAATACTTGCAAGTGTTAACGCTATATCTTTTCTTTGCAGTGTTCCTATATTTATTGACAGTTATCACGAAAGGCGGAGGGAAAGACCCGATGAAACCTTAGCAACCCTTTATCTTATAAAGAAGGTGCTACATTCTACTTTATGCTGAACTTGTTTCAACATCTAAGATAGATAACACAAGAATACTTCCACAGTATTTCTCAAACCTTTTCTTGACAACATATCGATATTTTTTTAGAGCGAATGATTGGTGCTTTTTTGCCATCATCCTTCCTGCTGTACGCTATATCTTTTATTCTGAACCCCAGAGTAAAAGGATGCCGCTTCCATCAGGGCTAAAGAATTTATATAGTGAACTTTTGTAATTATTAATCAAAAGTATAGATCCCAATTCACATTGTGGTTTACAAGAAATAAAAAGTTATGTCAAGCATTCACGAAGCCATCAAAAAAAACATACTCATCCTCGATGGAGCCATGGGAACTATGTTGCAACGTTACAATTTCTCCGAAGAAGATTTTCGCGGAGAGCGTTTCAAAGATTTCCCACATTCTCTAAAAGGAAACAACGATTTATTATCACTCACACAACCACAGGCTATAAAAGCCGTGCATGCTGCTTATTTTGAAGCAGGAGCTGATATTGTTGAAACCAATACCTTCTCAGGAACGACCATCGGTATGGCCGATTATTTCCTAGAAGAATATGTGTATGAATTGAATTACGAGTCGGCAAAAATAGCCCGTGAAGTAGCCGATGAATGGACAGCTAAAAATCCGGAGAAACCTCGTTTTGTAGCCGGTTCAATAGGACCAACAAACAGAACAGCAAGTATGTCGCCAGATGTAAATGATCCTGGTTATAGAGCGGTAACTTTTGATGATTTGCGTATCGCATACAAGCAACAAGTAGAAGCATTAATTGATGGCGGAAGTGATTTATTGTTGGTAGAAACTATTTTCGATACACTAAATGCCAAAGCAGCACTTTTTGCAATCGAAGAAGTAAAAGACGAACGCAACATTGATATTCCAATCATGGTTTCAGGAACAATTACTGATGCTTCGGGAAGAACACTTTCTGGGCAAACAGTAGAAGCGTTCTTGGTTTCGGTTTCGCATATTCCGTTGTTGAGTGTAGGATTTAATTGTGCTCTTGGAGCTGATTTGTTAAAACCGTATTTGCAGACTTTGTCGCAAAACACTTCATTCAATGTGTCGGCGCATCCCAACGCAGGATTGCCAAACGCATTTGGAGAATATGACGAAACACCAGCAGAAATGCAAGCACAAATCAAGACCTATCTAGACGATAATTTAGTAAACATAATAGGTGGTTGTTGTGGTACAACACCAGAACATATCAAATTGATTGCTGATATCGCCAAGTATTATAAACCAAGAGTATCAACAGCAACAATGTAATGAAGAGACGTTGATTTATCGCGTCTGAATTATAGCTATGAATTCAATATGATTATTGAGTTAAAGGCACAAAAAAATAAAAAATGGCACAAGCAGAAACTAGAAAAAACCTTGTATTATCGGGATTAGAACCATTAATCATTACGCCAGATAGCGTATTTGTGAATATTGGGGAACGTACCAATGTTACAGGTTCTAGAAAATTCCTTCGATTAATTAAGGAAGAAAAATACGAAGAAGCACTCAGCATTGCCAAAGAGCAAGTAGAAGGTGGCGCACAAATCATCGATATTAATATGGATGAAGGAATGCTTGATGGTGAATATGCTATGACAAAATTCCTGAATTTAATTGCTGCTGAACCAGATATTTCGCGTGTGCCTATCATGATTGATAGTTCAAAATGGGACATTATCGAGGCAGGACTTAAGGTTGTGCAAGGAAAAAGTGTGGTAAACTCGATTTCATTAAAAGAAGGAGAAGAGCAATTTATTCATCATGCTAAATTGATCAAGCGTTACGGTGCTGCAGCAATTGTCATGGCTTTTGATGAGGTAGGACAAGCTGATAATTACGATCGTCGAGTAGAAATATGCCAGCGTTCGTATGATATTTTGGTAAACAAAGTTGGTTTTCCTCCACAGGATATTATTTTCGATTTAAATATATTTCCGGTTGCAACAGGAATGGAAGAACACCGCCTGAATGCTTTGGATTTCTTTAGAGGAACCAAATGGGTTCGCGAAAATTTACCTCATGCACACATAAGTGGTGGCGTGAGTAATGTTTCGTTCTCATTCAGAGGAAATGATACCGTTCGGGAAGCGATGCATTCCGTTTTCTTGTATCATGCAATTCAAAACGGTATGACGATGGGAATCGTAAATCCAGAAATGCTTTCTATTTATGACGAAATTCCAAAAGATTTACTGGAACGCGTTGAAGATGTAATTCTGAATAGAAGAGACGATGCTACTGAAAGACTATTGGATTTTGCCGAAAATGTAAAAGGAGATGTAAAAAGTAATGAAAAAGCGATCCAAGAATGGCGTTCGGGAACTATTCAGGAACGATTAACACATTCATTAGTAAAAGGAGTTGATGAATTTATTCTTTTAGATATTGAAGAAGCCAGACTCGCAGCTGCAAAACCTATCGAAGTTATCGAAATTAACCTGATGACTGGAATGAATGTAGTTGGAGATTTATTTGGTTCAGGAAAAATGTTTTTGCCCCAGGTTGTTAAATCAGCACGTGTAATGAAAAAAGCCGTGGCGTATCTATTGCCATTTATTGAAGCATCAAAACAGGCTGGTGACAAACAGGGGAATGGTAAAATCTTGATGGCAACGGTAAAAGGAGATGTACATGATATAGGTAAAAATATTGTTTCCGTAGTGTTGGCATGTAATAACTATGAAATTGTAGATTTAGGAGTTATGGTACCTCCCGAAAAAATTATTGCAGCTGCTATAGAACATAATGTAGATATTATTGGTTTAAGTGGTTTGATTACTCCTTCACTTGATGAAATGGTGTATCTAGCTAAGGAATTAGATAAGAAAGGCCTGAAAATTCCAGTTATGATTGGTGGAGCAACAACTTCCAGAGCACATACTGCCGTGAAAATTGCGCCTCAATATAGAGAAACTGTAATTCATGTTAATGATGCTTCGAGAGCAGTAACGGTTGCTGGAAGTTTGTTAAACAAGGATAAAAAAATATATGCAAGTGATATTAGAGCAGAGTATGATGCGTTTAGAGAGACGTTTTTAAACCGTTCGCGTGACAAAAATTTCTTGACCATTGAGCAAGCACGTAAAAATAAATTACAATTGGATTGGGATAATTTTACTCCTGTGAAACCAAATGTACTAGGCGAGCAAGTGATCGAAGTAGAATTGGACGTGTTGGTTCCTTACATTGACTGGACGCCATTTTTTAGAACATGGGAATTGTTTGGTAAATACCCAGCGATTTTGACAGATGAAGTGGTTGGTGAGCAAGCGACTTCGGTTTTTGCGGACGCTAATGAAATGTTGGAAGTTATTTTGAGAGAAAAGAAACTGACTGCCAAAGGAATCTACGGAATTTTCCCTGCAAATCAAGTCAATGATGATGATATTGAATTAACGGATGAAAACGGAAAACCATTACAGACATTCTTGACTTTGCGCCAACAATCTCAAAAAACAAAAGGAGCGCCAAATATTGCCTTATCTGATTTCATTGCTCCAAAAGACAGTGGAAAAATAGATTACATGGGTGCTTTTTGTGTGACTACAGGTTTTGGTGTTGATGAATGGGCGGCTGAATTCGAAAAGGATTTAGACGATTACAATTCGATTATGGTCAAAGCATTGGCGGATCGTTTTGCAGAAGCTTTCGCAGAATATTTGCACGAAAAAATCCGTAGAGAAATTTGGGGTTATGCTTCTGATGAAAATTTAACTACCGAGGCAATGATTGAAGAAGTTTATAAAGGAATTCGTCCTGCGCCAGGTTATCCGGCTTGTCCCGACCATTTAGAAAAACCAACAATTTGGAAATTGCTGAATGTAGAACAAGAAATAGGAGTAACCTTGACCGAGAGTATGGCAATGTGGCCAGCATCATCTGTTTCTGGATATTATTTTGGAAATCCAGAAAGTAAGTATTTCGGACTTGGAAAAATTAAAGAAGACCAGGTTATTGATTACGCAAAACGCAGAAGTATTTCTACCGATATGGCAACAAAATGGTTGAACCCAAATATAGCGGATTAGAAAATAGTTTAAAGTTGAAATTTTGTTTAAAGTTTAAAGTTTAAAGTTGTTCGAGAGGACTTTAAACCTTAAACCTTAAACTTCAAACTAAAGAAAATGAAAGTAACACAACATATAGAAGACGCAAAAGGAGAAACATTATTCTCTTTCGAAATCATTCCGCCTCAAAAAGGGAAAAGTATTCAGGAATTATACGATAATATAGATCCATTGATGGATTTTAAACCACCATTTATCGATGTGACAACTTCTCGTGAGGAGTTTATTTATGTGGATAAGGGAAACGGTTTATTGGATAAAAAGTTGACTAGAATGCGTCCGGGAACTTTGGGTATTTGTGCGTCGATTAAACATAAATATAACGTTGACACCGTGCCTCATGTGCTTTGTGGTGGGTTTACAAAAGAGGAAACGGAGTATTTACTAGTTGATTGTCATTATTTAGGAATTAATAATGTCATGGCATTGCGCGGTGATGCTATGAAAGACGAACAGTCTTTTGTTGCGAAAGTTGGAGGTAATAATTTTGCAGTTGATTTAGTACAACAGATTAATCTATTGAATGAAGGGAAATATTTGCATGATGTTATGCATGTAGATAACAAAGCCGATTTTTGTATTGGTGTGGCTGGATATCCAGAGAAACATTTGGAATCTCCGTCATTGATCTCTGATTTAAAAAGACTGAAAGAAAAAGTGGATGCAGGTGCTGATTATGTGGTAACACAAATGTTTTTTGACAATTCAAAATATTTTGAATTTGTTGCCAAAGCAAGAGAAATGGGAATTACAGTTCCTATTATTCCAGGAATTAAACCACTTGCGGTACAAAGACACTTACAAATTTTGCCTCAAATTTTCCGAATCGATTTGCCAGAAGATTTAATTGATGCCGTAGACAAATGCAAAACAAATGCAGATGTGAAACAAGTTGGTATCGAATGGGCAATTCAGCAATCATTAGAGTTGAAAGCTGCCGGAGTTCCTGTATTGCATTACTATTCAATGGGCAAATCAGAGAATATCAGGCAAATAGCATCGAAGGTTTTTTAGGGGATAATACAGTTATTAGTTACTATCTTTTCTTGTTTCAAATAAATGGGAGAATAAACGGGTTTTCACTCCAAACGTAGCTCCCTAAATTCAAATGAAAATAGAAGTACAGTTAACTAATAAGGGCTAGGCATATAAGGAGTAATTAAAGGTTTTTTAATTTCGACTTTTCATAAATTTTGTTTTTACACTTTCCACAAACTTGTCGGTTGCGCGAAGGAGGATTTCGATAACACAATAAACTATAGAGAACTTGGTTTTTAATTCTTATATTTGAATTTACGATTATAACGATTTAGATATGAAATACTTATACTATACGCTTTTAGCGACCGCCATAACAGTTACTTCCTGTAAAAACGATGAGACCGCTGCAGTAAAAGCTAATCCTAGAAATGAAATTCCTTTTTGGCAACAAACAACTTCAGCGGTGCAAGACCAAGCGACAGAATCTTCTGGAATGCAAAATGGTAGTTCGGGGATGGCTATGTCTACTCCAGCTGGAATCAACCCTCCGCATGGAGAGCTAAATCATCGATGTGATATCGCTGTTGGAGCGCCTTTAAATACTGCTGGAAGTGGAGGAACTTCTGTACAGCCAGCTTCTCTCCAGTCTACACAAACAGTGAGTAGTCCGCAAACTGTCACTGCTAAAACAGTTACCGCGAAGGGAATGAATCCACCACATGGAGAAACGAATCATCGATGTGATATAGCGGTAGGAGCTCCGTTAAATTCAAAGCCAGCATCAACTATCACTACTTCAAGCGAGAGTTCGACTGCAGCTTCACCAGAATATACTGTTCAACCAGCAGTACCGACTTTGTTGTCAACTGCTGCTGCTAATACTGAAACTGTTGCAGGGATGAATCCGGCGCACGGAAAAGAAGGGCATCATTGTGACATAGCTGTAGGTGCAGCTTTACCGAAACCGTAATTTCTTTTTTAACCATAAACGGAGACTGATCACTATAATACTGACTACTGTCAACTTACTTTGTAATTTCCCTAAAAATTGCCTCCAGATTTTTGTTTTTCTGATTGAGTTGCAAGGTCTTCAAGCCATTTGCAGCAGCAAAATCAAAAACTGCGGGACGCATGTCTTTGTCGGTTGTAAAGGTCAATTCCCAAATCATATCGTGGGTATTTTTATAGGAAGTAAGGTTTTCAATTTTGGCAATTGCTTGTTCTTCTATTTTATAGTCGAATTCCACCTCAATAACTTGTTCCTTATTTTCAGAAATTAAGTTGTCTAGCTTTTTATCGGCTACGATTTTACCATTATTGATAATAATCACGCGGTCACAAATCGCTTCCACTTCTTGCATAATATGCGTCGAAAGGAAAACGGTTTTGTCCTTACCTACATTTTTGATGACATTACGAATTTCAATCAATTGGTTCGGGTCTAAACCTGTAGTGGGTTCATCCAAAATCAAAACATCGGGATTGTGTAATAAAGCGTTGGCAAGACCTACGCGCTGACGATATCCTTTGGATAATTGTCCAATTTTTTTATGACTTTCGGTGGTTAAACCTGTCAATTGAATCACTTCTTCGATACGGGATTGTGCTACTTTATATACATCAGCATTAAAAGCTAAATATTCTCTCACATACAAATCCAAATACAGCGGATTGTGCTCTGGTAAATAACCAATTGAAAGTTGTACTGCTTTTTGTTGTGCAGTTACATCATGTCCATTAACCAGTGCCGAACCTTCATCAGCATTAATATAGGTGGTCAATATTTTCATTAATGTCGATTTACCGGCGCCATTTGGACCAAGAAAACCAACGATTTCTCCTTTGTTTACTGAAAACGAAATGTTGTCAAGTGCTTTTTGGGCACCATAACTTTTGGAAATGTTGTTTACTTCTATTGACATGTAAATTTATTTGTTGCAAAAGTAAAAAGAAAATGGTGATTTATTGTTTTTATTAAACAATATCAAGCAATGGTTGTTATCAGCTCTTTTGTTATTGTAATGATTGGTATTTAATAAATAGAGTGATATATTTATAAAAATTTATAAAAAGCGAAACTAAAAATGGAGGAAAGTAAGAGTTTGTTTAAGACGTATAGCGGAATTATTTGGTTGCTATGTGGAATAACTGCAGGAAGTATTTTAGGGTTGGTCTTTGGGAAAGGTGTTGAGGTTATAAAACCGCTCGGGGATATATTCTTGAATTTGCTTTTCACAGCGATTATTCCGTTGATATTTTTTACAATTGCCTCCTCGATTGCCAGCTTAGAGAAGTCGGAAAAATTAGGGAAGTTGTTTGTGGTTGTTATAGGTGTATTCTTAAGTACGGTACTTATATCTGCTATATTGATGATAATAGGAGTTATGCTTTTTCCGATTCATCAAGACATTATCATATCAAGAATACCATTGGAGAGTATACAAAGTGCCAGTGGCGGTTCACAAATTACCCAATTGCTCACGGCTAATGATTTTTACGAATTACTTTCGCGAAAAAGCATGTTGGCATTAATTATATTTTCTTTTTTGATTGGATTTGCTAGTTTGAGATCAGGGGAAAAAGGAGAAGGTTTCAGAATATTCTTGAACTCAGGAAATGAAGTAATGAAGCAATTGCTACATATAATTATGAAAACGGCGCCAGTAGGATTAGGTGCGTATTTTGCGTATCAAGTTGGGATATTTGGTCCGCAATTATTTGGAGCTTATGCAAAGCCTTTAGGTCTTTACTATGCAGTGTGTGCATTCTATTTTGTGGTATTCTTTAGTTTGTATGCATTTTTCGCGGGTGGGAAAGAAGGATTGAAAATTTTCTGGGGTAACAACATTACGCCAGCATTAACGGCATTAGGTACATGTAGTAGTATTGCGACAATTCCTGCTAACCTTGAAGCATCCGAAAAAATGAAAGTGCCAGGATATATTAGAAATGTGGCCATACCTCTAGGAGCACCTTTGCATAAAGATGGATCTAGTATGTCTTCTATTATAAAAATAGCGGTCATTTTCGCTATGTTTGGCAAGGATTTTACTGATCCTAGCACATTGGTTGTCGCAATAGGTATTACTGTTATAGTTTCAGTAGTCGAGGGTGGTATACCAAACGGAGGGTATATAGGAGAAATTCTGGCAATTACAATCTATGGTTTTCCCATGGAACAAGCGTTACCTGCCGCCATGATTGTAGGAACCTTAGTAGATCCGATGGCGACGTTATTGAATGCAAATGGAGATGTAGTTTCTGCGATGTTGATTACCCGAATATCAGAAGGGAAAAAATGGCTGTCGACAACTTTAACTGCGTAATCTAAGTGCGTAAATATTTTTCAAACAAAAGCAGCTGTTTTTGTTACGGAAGCCGTTTAGGTGCAGTTGCTTATATATTATTTTATGTGGCATTTTTTTAGTTATTATGTAATTTAATCTCCGTTTTATCGAGGATTCTTTTTTTGTTTGATATTATTCTTTTTTTTATTTGGATAGCTGAAAATTATTTATACATTCGCATAGAACTTATTACAAAACACAAATCATAATGTTGAATAACCGATTTTATTTTAGCAATACTTATTATTTCTTCTGGAAAGAGGGTAGGGATTGTCGTATGGTTATTTAATTAAAAAATTAAATTGATAATTATAAATATACAATCCCGATGAAAATCGGGATTTTTTTTTGCTTAAAAGTGGTCATATGAATGCGAAAATTGCAATACAAGGTATAAAGGGTTCATTTCACCATCAGGTGGCACAAGAATATTACGAACAAGAAGTTGTGGTTGATGAATGTCTGTCTTTTGAAGAACTCGTTGATAGTCTACTTTCAGGTAAAGCAGATCAGGCAGTTATGGCTATCGAAAATTCAATCGCTGGACCTATTATTCCTAATTATGCTTTAATAGACAAAAATAATTTGCACATCATTGGGGAACATTATTTGAATATTACTCAAAATTTGATGGCGCTAAAAGGGCAAAAATTAGAAGATATAGTTGAAGTACATTCTCACCCAATGGCATTACTTCAATGTATGGAATTTTTAAAAAAGTATCCAAGTATCAAGTTAGTTGAAGACAAGGATACTGCTGAAACTGCTCGTAGAATTCAGGATAAACAATTAAAGGGTATAGCAGCAATTGGTAGTAATGCGGCTTCGGTAATGTATGATTTGGGAATTCTGGCACCAGCAATTCAAACTATAAAAAATAACATGACTCGTTTTGTTATCATAAATAAAGAGAATTCATTTGTGCCAATAGAAGAGGTCAATAGAGCTTCTTTAAAATTTGAATTGGATCATAAAAGAGGAAGTTTAGCAGCAGTACTTAACGTGATGAGTGATTGTAAAATGAATTTAACAAAAATACAATCGTTGCCAAAAATTGAAACACCTTGGAAGTACTCCTTTTTTGTGGATGTTACTTTTGAAAAATATGAGGATTATGCAAAGGCTAAATCACTATTACAAATTATGGCTGAATACTTCAAAGTTTTAGGCGAATATAAAAATACAAAACCATGATTACAACCGCAAAAAGGTTAGATACTGTTGAAGAATACTACTTCTCTTCAAAATTGAGAGAAGTTAGACAATTGCAGTCTGAAGGGAAACCTATCATTAATATGGGAATTGGAAGTCCGGATTTGAGTCCTTCAAAAGACGTTGTTGAAGCGGTGCAATTAGCCATGCTTGATGAAAATGCTCATGGTTATCAAAGTTATCAAGGATTGCCAGAATTGAGAAAGAGTATGGCAGATTTTTATGAAAACAATTATAATGTAGCACTGAATCCCAATACTGAAATTTTGCCTTTGATGGGTTCTAAGGAAGGGATTATGCATATTTCACTTGCTTTCTTGAACGAAGGAGATCAGGTTTTGATTCCAAATCCAGGATATCCTACCTATACTTCGGTAACTAATTTGGTAGGAGCGGTTCCAGTTTATTATGATTTGAAGGAAGAAAATAATTGGGAACCTGATTTTGAAAGCTTAGAAAAATTAGATTTAACTAAGGTAAAAATAATGTGGATTGGTTATCCACACATGCCTACAGGAGCTCGAGGAAGTATTGCTTTATTTGAGAAATTAGTGGCTTTCGCCAAAAAACACCAAATATTATTAATCAATGACAATCCATATAGTTTTGTTTTGAATGATAATCCAATGAGTTTGCTGCAGGTTGAAGGAGCTAAAGATGTCGCTCTAGAGTTGAACTCTTTAAGTAAAACCTTTAATATGGCAGGCTGGAGAGTAGGAATGGTTTTAGGAAATGCTGAAGCCATTGACGCTATTCTGAAAGTAAAAAGCAATATGGACAGCGGAATGTTTTTTGGAATCCAAAAAGGAGCAATAGCTGCTTTGAAGAGTGATAAGTCTTGGTTTGATGCAATGAATGAGATTTACAAGAAACGCCGCGTTTTAACCGAACAATTAGCTGAGAAATTAAATTGTAAAGTATATAAAGAAGGTGTTGGATTGTTTGTTTGGGCAAAATTGCCAGAAGGGATAACTTCTGCTGAAAAGTTTATAGACAAGATTTTACATGAAAAACATCTGTTTATCGCACCGGGAACAATTTTTGGAAGTAATGGTGAAGGATATATTCGATTTGCATTATGTGTAAAAGAAGAAAAAGTACAAGAAGCAATTGATAGATTTAATTAAATGAAAATTTATATAGTAGGAATAGGACTGATTGGTGGGTCGATGGGGTTAGATATTAAAACAATATACCCAGAAGCTATTATTTATGGAGTTGACAATAATGAAAATCATTTGCAACAAGCATTAGCACTTGGTGTGATTGATGAAGCTGCAACTTTAGAAAATGTGTCAGATGCGGATTTTGTGATTGTTTCTGTTCCCGTTGATGTAGCGATAACTGTTTTGCCTGAAGTACTGGATTTAATTGGAGAAAACACCATTGTTTTTGAAGTAGGTTCTACAAAAGCGCCCATTTGTGAAGCTGTATCGAGTCATCCTAAAAGAAGGAATTTTATCGCAACACACCCAATAGCTGGAACTGAGTTTTCTGGACCATCAGCAGCAATTAAAGGTTTGTTTCAAGGGAAAACAAATATTATTTGTGAAGTCGAGCGTACCGCTTTCAAGTTGCAGGAAAAAGCATTGGATCTTTTTAAAGCTATAGGAATGAGAATTCGATATATGGAGCCTAAATCGCATGACAAGCATATTGCTTATGTGTCGCATTTGTCTCATATTAGTTCATTTATGCTTGGAAAAACGGTGATAAACAAAGAAAAAGACGAACAAGATATCTTTGACATGGCGGGAAGTGGATTTGAAAGCACTGTTCGTTTAGCTAAAAGCTCACCGGCAATGTGGACACCTATTTTTAAACAAAACAAGGTTCAGGTAATAGAAACATTAGAAGAGTATATTTCAAACCTTACCCAATTTAAAGATTTGTTAATAAAAGAGGATTACAATGCCATTTTTGAAGAAATGCAAAGTGTAAATAAAATAAAAGAAATATTGAACGGAATGAATGTTACGAAATAGGAACTATTCAAACCAACTTAGAAGTTAATAAGAAGAACAACACATAAAAATAATAAAATAAATAATTAGAAAAGATGGAAAACAAGAAAGAAATGAGAACATGGTTGAACGATTTCAATTTAACTCACCCATTTGTAATCGCTGGACCTTGTAGTGCTGAAACTGAAGAACAAGTATTGAAAATAGCTCATGAATTGAAAGATTCTGACGTAAGTGTTTTTAGAGCGGGAATTTGGAAGCCTAGAACACGTCCAGGAGGATTTGAAGGTGTTGGAGAAATAGGATTGAAATGGTTGAAAAAAGCTAAAGAAGAAACAGGATTGTTAATGGGAACGGAAGTTGCTAATGCAGCTCACGTAAAATTAGCTTTAGAATATGATATCGATGTCTTATGGGTTGGTGCAAGAACAACGGTAAACCCGTTTGCAATGCAAGAATTAGCAGATGCTTTACAAGGAACTAAAAAAATCGTATTAGTAAAAAACCCAGTTAATCCAGATTTATCTTTATGGTTAGGTGGAGTAGAGCGTTTATACAATGCAGGAATCGAAAAGTTAGGAGTAATTCATAGAGGTTTTTCTACTTACGAAAAAACAAAATACAGAAACATTCCAGAATGGCAGATTGCTATCGAATTGCAAAATAGATTCCCTGATTTACCTTTAATTATTGATCCATCACATATTACTGGAGACCGTGAGATGATTCTTGAAGTTACGCAACAAGCGTTAGACTTGAATTACGACGGTATGATTATCGAAACGCATGTTGATCCAGATAATGCTTGGAGTGATGCAGCACAACAAGTTACGCCTACAGCATTGAAACAAATTTTCGTAGATTTAAAAGTTAGAAAAGTAGATGATGTTTCTGATGAGTACACTAAAAAAATGAGCAAATTAAGAGCGAATATTGATGTTCTTGATGGTACGTTGCTAGATTTATTAGGAAAGAGAATGAAAGTGGCTGACGAAATAGGTCAAGTTAAAAAAGAATCTAACGTTGCTGTACTTCAAAATACACGTTGGAATGAAATTTTAGGAAAAATGATTTTAGACGGAGAGCAAAAAGGACTTACTGAAGAGTTTGTACTAAAAATGTTCAAGGCAATTCACCAAGAAAGTATTGGTCACCAAGAGAAAGTGATTAACGGATAATTGGAACAGAACAAATTTTATTATTTTTTATTTATCAAAACCTACAATTTATTTGTAGGTTTTTTTGTAATATTGAGTTAATTATTTAACCCTAACTTTCATAGTATGAAACAAAAAATTTTACTTTTTATTTGCCTATTTACTTCAGTATTTGCATTTTCCCAGTTTGATAGTGCCAAACAGGTTTTTGAATCTCAAAATTTAAAAGAAGAAATTACAACTCACAAAATAGTAGCTATTTTGCCTTTTAAAGCTACCATTTCATTTAAAAGATTACCTAAGAACTATAATGAGGCAACTAATAAAGAGGATGAGAAAAACTTAGGGGCAAATATGCAGTCTGGATTATATACATACCTGTTAAGGAAGTCATCAGATTATTCAGTTACAGTTCAAGATATCGATAGAACTAATGCGTTACTGAAAAAAAATGATATTATTGAAAAGCTAGATGAATTAACCTCAGATGAATTAGCAAAAATTTTAGGTGTTGATGCTGTTATTAAATGTAGTTACGCTTATGAGAAAACGGGTAGTGAAGGTGGTGCTATCGTGAAATCACTTTTGATTGGTTTTGGCACAGGTAAGGTTGCTACAGGTGAATTAACGATGCAGATTAATAATGGTAAAGATGGAGAATTATTATGGAGATTTTACAAACAGATGAATGAAGATGTGATGAGTTCACCAAGTGCAATGATGGAAAGAATGATGAGGAAAGTAGGTAGGAATTTTCCATACCAAATTTAAGGTTTCATAATTGAAAATAAAAAAGAGTGTTTTTTATCAATTAAAATTAATATAATTAATTCCCACAGCTTCTAAAGAAAGTTGGGGGAATTTTTTGTTTTGGACATTAATAAAAACTTCAAACTTTAAACTTTAAACTTGAAACAATATTTTACCTTTGCAACATGACAGGACTCGTATATAAATCTACAGGAAGTTGGTACACTGTAAAATCTGAACAAGGAGATTTTATTGAATGCCGTATGAAAGGAAAATTCCGAATCAAAGGAATCAAGAGTACCAATCCTATTGCTGTAGGTGATATAGTGGATTACGAACTCGAAGAATCTTCGGATACAGTGACGGGAACCATTCACCATATTCACGACAGAAAGAACTATATTGTTCGGAAATCAGTAAACTTGTCACACCAGATGCACATTATCGCATCTAATATTGATCGGGTTTTCTTATTGGTGACTATTAATAATCCACCAACAACTTTCAATTTTATAGATCGCTTTCTGGTGACTGCCGAAGCGTATGGTATAGAAACAATATTGGTTTTTAATAAAATCGACACTTTTGATGAAGCTACATTGGATGAACAATTGTACATGCAACATGTTTACCAAGAAATAGGATACAAATGCCTGCGTGTTTCCTCGACAGAGATGAAAGGAATTGAGGAATTGAAGGAAATGATGATTGGTAAAGTGAGTATGTTTTCTGGGCATTCAGGAGTTGGAAAATCAACATTAGTTAATGCTATGGAACCTTCTTTACATTTAAAAACAAAAACAATTTCTGAGGCAAGTAAGCAAGGACAGCACACCACTACTTTTGCCGAAATGTATGATTTGTCTTTTGATGCTAAAATTATTGATACGCCAGGTATTAAAGGTTTTGGAATTGTTGATATGGAGAAAGAGGAGATTAGTGGTTATTTTCCGGAGTTCTTTAAGTTGAAAGAACATTGTAAATTCAATAACTGTTTGCATAAAGACGAACCAAAGTGTGCTGTGAAGGAAGCATTGGAAAGAGATGAAATAGCCTGGTCACGTTACAACAGTTATCTTAAACTGTTGGAAGGGGATGATGAAAATTATCGTACTGACATTCATAATGAGGATCGAGCAATCAGTGACGAAAACAGAAAATAAATACCTTCTATTCATAATTTATAATTCACCATTAATTTGAAAGTTGTCCTCCAAAGAGTTTCCTCCGCGTCCGTAACCATTGATAGTAAAATTGTAGCCGATATCCAAAAAGGACTACTAATCTTAATTGGTATAGAAGATTCAGATAATCAAGAAGACATTGATTGGCTGGTTGGAAAAATTACTAAAATTCGTATTTTTGAAGATGAGAATCAGGTGATGAATCTATCAGTAAAAGACATAGATGGCGATATCATTGTGGTTAGTCAATTTACACTTCATGCCGCTACTAAAAAAGGCAACCGGCCCTCTTATATCAAAGCAGCAAAGCCGGATGTTGCCATTCCATTGTATGAGAAATTTGTTCAGAACTTAGAAAAAGAATTTGGGAAGAAAATACAAACTGGTATTTTTGGGGCTGACATGAAAGTGAGTCTTTTAAACGATGGACCAGTCACGATAATTATAGATAGTAAAAATAGAGAATAATTACTTGTTTATTGTAAGATTTATTCTATTTTTGAGAACCACGAATAATTAAAAAAACCAAAATAACACAGAATTATACCATTATTGGTATGAGTACTCTGTTTAATCTCCCTATTTGGTAATTTATTCACATTTTCAAGTACCCCTATGAAAATCAAAAACCTACTTATATTATTTTGTGTATTAGCATTTTTAAGTGCCCAAGCCCAAAAAAATGAATATGAAACTTCGCTTATCGCGGATAGCCTTAAAGAAAATGCGAATGCAATTGTACGTTTAAATCAAATTGATATAACTGTTTCTTCTCAACGAAACATGAATATTAAAACCATTAGGGTGATTACTGTTCTTAATGAAAAGGGGCTTTCGTCAATAGATGCCGTAGAAAATTATAATAAAAAAACTTCTGTCAAAAATATTGAGGCATTGATTTTTGATAGCTTTGGTAAAGAAATCAAAAAAATAAAACGAAAGGATTTTAAAGACCAGTCTGCTATTGGAGGTAGTACACTTTTCTCAGATAGTAGGTACGTTTATTTAGATTACACTCCCATACAATATCCATTTACGGTGCTTTATGAAAGTGAAATTGAAACTTCCACAACAGCTTTTATTCCGCACTGGTATCCTGTTAGTAATTTTTTTGTAGGCGTTGAAAAAAGTGTTCTAAATGTCCAGTATCCAACTGAACTTGGTTTTAAGAAAATGGAATTTAATTTTTCAGGTTTTAATATCCAAAAAACGATAGATACTGACATCCAACTATCTTATGTTGCCACTAATATTCTGGCTCAAAAACAGGAAGATAGCAGTCCTGCCTTTGGAACCATTTTGCCGAAAGTAATGATGGGTTTGGAAGTTTTTCATTTAGAAGATGTAGATGGAAGAGCAAAAACATGGAAGGAATTTGGGAAATGGTACTCAGATGCCATTTTGGCGGGCACAACTGCTTTATCCGAAGAGACAAAGACGCAAATGAGAACCCTTGTTGGAGACGAAAGAGACCTAATTGCGAAAGCGAAATTAATTTACAACTATGTTCAGCAAAAATCAAGGTATGTCAGCATCCAGGTAGGGATTGGCGGATGGAAACCAATGCTTGCCAATGATGTGGACAGATTTGGATATGGGGATTGTAAGGCTTTGACCAATTATACAAAAGCACTTTTGGATGCGGTTGACGTGCCGTCTTATAATGTCATTTTATATGGTGATCGCTATAAGAAAGATATTGAATCTGAATTTGTTTCGATGCAAGGGAACCACATGATTTTGGCGATTCCAGATGGGAAGGAATATGTTTGGCTGGAATGTACGAGTCAAAGTGATCCTTTTGGATATCAAGGTATCTTCACCGATGATAGGGACGTTTTAGTTGTGAAGCCAGATGGAGGCGAAATTGTTAGAACCAAAATTTATGAAGATAAGAACAATACTCAAATCAGTTTAGGTAGCTATTCATTGTCACAAAACGGCGATTTTAAGGGACATATAACTATCGTTTCCCAAGGGTCACAATACAATCAGAAAGCAGCAGTTGAAATTCTGCAGCCGACAGAAAAGGAGGCGTATTATAAACAGTACTGGGGTAATATTAATAATTTGAAAATCAACAGTACCGTTTTGTCAAATGACAAGGAAAATATTAAATTGACTGAAACCGCTGAAATAAGTGCAGTAAATTATGGGAGTGTTTCTGCTGATAAAATGATGTTTGCTGTTAATGCCTACAATCAATACACTAGGTCTGTGAAAAGAATTAGAAACCGCAAGAATCCATTTGAAATTCAAAGAGGTTTTTCTGACCTAGATGAAATTTCGATAGCGCTACCTCAAGAGTTTGCTATTGAATTTTTGCCCACTAATTTTGAATTAAAGAGTAAGTTTGGAGAGTACAAAAGTGAGTTTATAAAGAAAGACGGTAGTAACTTAGTTTATAAACGCAGTTTATTTATAAAAAAAGGAATGTATTCAAACACAGAGTACGATGAATACCGCCTTTTTATAGAACAAGTTTCTAGAAATGACAATGCCAAAATCATATTAACCAAAATCTAACCTAATGAAATTTAACCAATTTGCGATCCTTTTATTTGTAACAACATGTTTTTCTAGTTTAAAGGCACAAGAATTTGAACTCGGTAAAGTTTCCGTTGCAGAGCTTCAAGAAAAATCGCATCCTAAAGACACTGCTGCTGTTGCTGCAATATTGTTTAAAAAAGGAAAAACTAGTTATGACTATTCAAAAAGTAATGGATTTGTAATGACTACCGAGGTTCAAACTCGTATCAAGATTTACAAGAAAGAAGGTTATGATTGGGCAAACCAAAAGGTCAAGTATTATTTAGGGAATGGTTCAAAAGAAAACGTAACGTTTTCAGATGCGATAACTTATAATTTAGTCGAGGGGAAAATTGAAAAAACAAAACTCAGCAAAGATGGAGAATTTGATGATGAGGTAAATAGGTATTGGGGACAAAAAAAAATATCTATGCCCAATGTCAAAGAAGGTTCTGTAATTGAATTTGAATACACTATAAAGACGCCTTATGTAGGGAGTCCGAAAGACTGGACTTTTCAAGCTAGTATCCCAGTTAATTATTCAGAGTACCGTTCTTTTATTCCAGAATATTACACCTTAAACACCAATTTCAAGGGTTTTGTTTTCCCTAAAGTGACAGTTGAGAAAAAGGCAAAATCAGTTCTGTTTTCTACTATGGAAAGAGAGGACGGTGCAGGATTAATGAGGGGACAGACCAGTAATTATACCCAAAGTAAGCTTTCTTATGAAGAAACCAGAACAACTTATATTGCAGAAAATTTGCCTGGAATGATTGAAGAAGCTTATGTGAATAATATAGAAAATTACACGGCTGGTTTAGTTCAAGAAGTTTCCATGATTAAGTATCCAAATCAGCCACTGAAATATTTGTCGACTGATTGGAATGCTGTTGTGAAGACAATTTACGATTATGACGATTTTGGTTTGGAATTAGCAAAAACAGCTTACTTTGAAGATGATATCGATGTCGTAATCGCAGGTTTGAATTCAGAAGAAGAAAAAGTGGCTGCAATCTTTATGTATGTTAAGACAAATATCAAATGGAACAATTATTATGGATATTCTTGTAATGATGGTGTTAAAACAGCTTACAAAAATAAAATAGGTAATGTAGCCGAAATTAATTTAATGCTAACTGCAATGCTTCGCTATGCGGGTTTAGCTGCAAATCCAGTTTTAGTGAGTACACGATCAAATGGGATTGCACTGTTTCCTAATATAACGGCTTTTAATTATGTTATTGTAGGTGTTGAAAGATCCAGTGGGTTGCAACTACTAGATGCTACTGAAATATTATCCGTTCCCAATGTGCTTCCTTTGAGGGATTTAAACTGGTTCGGACGATTGATTAGAAAGGATGGAACTTCAGTAGAGGTAAATCTAACGCCAGCAACTCTTTCGAGAGAAATGATAATCATGAATGCTGTTGTAAATGACAATGGTACAATTCTGGGAAAATTAAAAAGACAACTTACAAATCACGAAGCTTTATTGTTTAGACAGAATAATGGTGGTACCACTAAGGATACTTATTTAGAGGAATTAGAACACCAAAACAATGATATTGAAGTTGAGGATTACGAACGTGAAAATGATTTAGAAGTGTTAAAACCAATTGTTGAATCATACAAGTTCAAAAGCACTAAAGATTTCGAGAGAGTAAATGATAAAATCTATATTTCTCCAGGGTTATTTCTCGGAGCTAAGGGAAACCCTTTTAAACAAGAGATAAGAGAATATCCTATTGATTTTGGATACCCGAATCAAAAGAGATACAATATCAGTATAGAAATTCCTAAGGGTTATGCTGTAGAAACTATTCCTGATGAATTGAGTATTGCAGCTGTTGATGGTATTGGTACTTTTAAATATGATATAGCTAATACTGGGAATCAATTGCAAATTAGTATGACAACTGAGATTAGTAAAGCAATCGTCTTGGCAGATTATTACCAAGCATTGAAAGAGTTTTTTCAAATGATGCTTGACAAACAAAACGAGAAAATTGTTTTGAACAAAATATAAGATAAATCCTAAAAAGCTACACGTAACATATGGTTAATTCCTACATATAGCCAAGACGTTCGTTGCTTAAAAGAACCATTTAGTAATTTACTCTTTCTAAGAAAACTCTTATAGAAGATGTTTTTTAGTGTTAGTTCCCTCAGCGTCATGCATTTTTAAAAAAAATACCAGTTTTTTAAATTGTTAATTATTGATTACTTTTGCCATAATTAAAGTGAAGATTCCCCCAATCTACTAATTAAATATCCTAAAATTTTGGCAAAAATAAAACATACTAGTGCATATGATGTGATTGATCATGTAGTCACTTCAGGTAAAAACAAGAAAATAATGCATCTCGCTTCTGAAGAAGAAGTATTTGATGGAGAGTTTTTAAAAATAAACAATCAGGAATTAATCAATTTTGGTACTTGTGGTTATTTGGGATTAGAAAAACATCCCCATATTTTGGCTAAAAGCCATGAGTTATTGGATAGATATGGTTCCCATTTCTCCATTTCAAGAGCTTTTGTTAAGGCGCCTTACTTAGAAGAGTTAGAGAGTCTAATCAGTAAAATATTTGATAATCATCCAGTAGTAATATATCCTTCAACCTCAGTTACGCATCAATCGGTGTTGGGTACTATTATACAACCTAGTGATTTAATTATTCTGGATCAACAAGTTCATTATAGCGTGCAATATCCTTGTCAATTTGCAAAATTGCAAGGTACCATGGTGAAGATGATTCGCCATAATAGTATGGAAATGTTGGAAGACTTTATTAAAAGAGGCTATAACCAATATGATAAGATCTGGTATATGGCTGACGGAGTTTATTCGATGTATGGTGATTTACCTCATAAAAAAGAGCTTCTGTATTTATTAGAAAAATACCCAAAATTTCATTTGTATTTTGATGATGCTCATGGTGTGGGATGGACTGGAACAAATGGCTGTGGTAGTGTTTTTGAATATTTTAAGCATAGTGAAAGGGTAGTTTTGATTAGTACTTTGGCCAAAGGTTTTGGAAGTATAGGTGGTATTGCTATTTTTAATGACACCGAAATGTATCGAAAAGTGGATATATATGGAGGGATTCTATCTTATACACATCCTTTATCTCCGGCAAATGTCGGAGCAGCAATCGGATCTGCAGAGATTTTACTTTCAGAAAAAGGCCAAGTATATCAAGAGGAGTTAAAAGACTTGATGGAGTATTTAAATACGAAATTAGAAGACTTGAATTTAACCAACACTTCGTCAAACGAAACGCCGATTTATTTTATAGGTGGTGGATCTGTCAAGATAACGCATAATTTAATTCAACGTGTTATGGCTGACGGTTTGTATGTAAACACTGCAACATATCCAGTCGTTCCTAATGATAAATCAGGATTGCGTTTCACGCTTACAAGACATAATACAAAAGAGCATATTGACCAATTAGTAAGTTCAATTGGTAAAAATTTTCATTTGGCAGTTGATGAGGAAAATGAGGATTTAGAGAAGATCTATAAGACATTTAAGATTCCTTTTAAAGGAGAAAGCACAATAAAACGGGTTGATTTAGCAAAAGTTTTTGTATATTCCTACACTAGTATCGATGAAATAGATGTTCAACTATGGGACAATCTATTTAAAGACAATGGGAGTTATTCTCATAATGGTCTACGATGTATCGAAGAAATTTTTTCGAATAATGAAAAAGTAGAGGAGAATTGGGGATTTCATTATTTAATCATTAAAGATGAAAATAACGAAGTAATAGTAGCTACATTTTTTACCTCTGGACTTTATAAAGATGATCTTTTAGCATTGGAAAACATTTCTATGCAAATTGAAAAACAAAGAGAGCAGGATCCGTATTACTTATGTTCAAAAACATTGGCTATGGGTTCATTATTTACCGAAGGGAATCATTTATTTATAAATGAAAAACATCCTTTAGTGAATGAAGCTTTGAGTGAGTTTTTTATTGAGGTCGAAAAATTAAAAAAAGCCACTGATTCAACAGTTGTTATTTTAAGAGATTTCCAGTCTGATTTTAAATACATTGAATATTTTGAAAATGAAGGTTTTGCTAAAATAAGCATGCCAAATGTGAATATAATTCCGATTCAAAACTGGAATACAAACGAAGAATTTCTTGAACAGATCCCGTCAAAAAACAATAAAAGAAATATTCAAAGGTATGTGTTCAAATATGAAGATCAATTCGATGTTACTTTTAAAAGCACAATAAACGATAAAGAAGCAGAACATTATTATGATTTATTTCAAAATGTAAAAAGAGATAATCATGCAGTTAACTACTTTAAATATCCGACCAAGATAACTAAAACCCTGTCTAAATATGAAGATTGGGAATTTATGGATATTAAATTAAAAGGAGGGGACGAGGCAATCTGCTGTGTATGGTCATTCCGTGGTGATAAGCATTATTCTCCATTAATTATGGGGTTAAATTATGAGTATGTTGAATCAATGAATCTTTATAAGCAAGCAATTTTTCAATTGGTAAAAAGAGCAAATTATTTAAATAAAGAAAAAGTGTTTTTAGGATATTCTGCTGATTATGAAAAACAGAAATATGGAGCCAATACCGTTCCTTTATATGCTTTTATTAAATTAGATGATACTTTTAATACGGAATTAATTGAGTCAATGTCAAACGTGAAAAAGGGATAGTATATGACAGAGTTAGAGAATGAATTTATCCGGTTTTGGGTTGTTGATGGAATTTTGTATAGTGAATTCAAATGCGAGGTGAATATAGATTTGGATATGATACAAAAAATAATAGAAGCGAGACATACTATTTCAAATAATACCAATCAGTATTGGGTTTATGATGTTAAAAAAGTGAAAGCTTTTCCAAAAGAATGCAGAGATTATGTAGATATATATGGTCAAGATTTTTTATATGGATGTGCCGCAATTATTGATTCACATATTCAAAAATTTTTGTTTAATACATTTCTTAAATTAAAAAAATCTAAAGTTCCGTTTCAGGCATTCACTAATAAAGAAAAAGCTGTTGAATGGCTAGTAGAAATAAAAGAAAAAAATGACCAAGCATAGTATTGGTTGGATTTTATAATAGTTTCTATTGAATGCTATTGATTGGTTAAATTAATGAAATATTAAAAAAGGAAGAAGTTAAATGACTAAACTAAAAGAAATATTAGCTTTGGTTCGTTCAATTAATGAAGATGAGTTCCAAGAACAAGTTACAAATGGAGATAGTTTAGACGATGTCCATAAAGAGTTGCTTTTTTTGGCTGAAAAAATTGAGTGTAAAAAGAAAAGGACGAATATCATCATTGAGCAAATTTCAAATTGTTATGCAGGTGATTTTTTTAATTATTTGCCCATTTCAGATGCGCAGGATGAATTAGATGTTTTTTGTATGGGCTTTAACACTTATATTGAAGAGTTAAAAGCTGTTATGGTTTCTAGGAATTTATTAGAAACCATTAATGAAAGATTAGTCGAAGAAAAAGAACGTTCTGAGCAGTTAGCCATGGCAAGAGATGAATTCTTGTCAAGTATGAGTCACGAGATTCGTACGCCATTGAATGGTATTCTAGGATTTACGGATTTAATGATAAAAAATTCTTCCTTAGATGCTGAAAGTAAAAAACAATTAGAATACATAAAGATATCAGGAGATATCCTGCTTGTGATTATCAACGATATTTTGGATTTAGCAAAAATTGAATCGGGACAAATTTCACTTTATGAAAAACCATTCAATTTATCTAAACTTACCCAGTTGATTTATGATACTTTTTCTACCAAGACTCAGGAAAAAGGAATCGATTTTAAAATTTCAATCGACAAAAAAGTTCCTGTAATACTTAATGGGGATTCTATTCGTGTTTCTCAAATATTATTTAATTTAATAAGTAATGCCGTTAAGTTTACTCCAGCAAAAGGCAAAATCAGAGTAAAAATTAAGTTTGAAAGGGAAGAAATCGGGTTTAATTGTATTCAAGTTTCTGTAAAAGATTCTGGAATAGGAATACCGTCGGATAAGATTGAAACTATTTTTGATCCATTTATTCAAGTAAGTAATGATACTGCGAGAAAATATGGAGGAACTGGATTAGGATTGACGATCACCAAGAGAATTATCGATATTATGAATGGCAGAATTCAAGTTAAAAGTAAACTTGACGTGGGTACTAAATTTATAGTAAACTTACCTTTTTCTAAAGGTAATCCTGATGCAATTATTTCTGAATCATCGATAAGTAGGCATAAACCAGTGACTTCTGTTGCTGGAGGTAAGAAGATAAAAGTGCTATTAGCGGAGGATAATCGTATTAATCAAATTTTGGTAGAAAAGATTCTGTCAAAATTTAATTTTGAATGTGTTACTGTAAGTAATGGTCGTTTAGCTGTTGACGCAGTTATACAGCATGATTTTGATGTTGTTTTAATGGATATAATGATGCCTATAATGGATGGATATGAAGCTACTTCAATTATTCGTAATCTTAATGATGAGACTAAAAAAAACATACCAATTATAGCACTAACTGCAGTTGTTACAGGATCTATTATTGCATCAAGTTCTTCTGTTGGAATAAATAGGTACTTGTCTAAGCCTTTCGAGACGGAGGAGTTGTATAATGTCATAATAGAACTAGTCGATAAGAAAAATGGTATTTAATGGATTTTGTTTAAATATTAATAAAATCATACTGTAGATTTTTTCAATTTGTATTAATATTGCTTTAGGAGATAAAAGAAGGAGTTTTGGCGATAGAATAGGCATTGATGCTTTTTCATCAAAATTATAAAAGCCTTAGGGATTACTATGGCAAATATTTCTGAAGATTAGAAAAACAAGAGAAAAGAAATTCCCTAAAAAATATATAATGGATCTGAAAAATTCGCAACTAGACGTAGACAACTGGATCAAAGAACACGGTGTTCGTTACTTTAATGAACTGACTAATATGGCTCAACTTACTGAAGAAGTAGGAGAGGTAGCTCGTATTATTGCCCGTCGTTATGGAGAACAATCTGAGAAAGAAAGCGACAAAAACAAAGACCTTGGCGAAGAATTAGCTGATGTGGTTTTTGTAGTGATGTGTCTGGCAAATCAAACAGGAATCGATTTGCAAGCCGCTTTTGATAAAAAAATGGATCTCAAATCCGTTCGTGACAAAGACCGTCACAAAAACAACGATAAACTAAAATAATGTTATAAGTAGAGGCAATGCTTGGGCGTGTGCTTTTTTTAAAATAAATTTGGCTTTAATTAGCAAACAACCCCAGCAAAAATGAATTTACTGTTACAAACTCCCCATTCAAACTTACAAGCCGATATTGCCGTTACTGGATCGAAAAGCGAAACCAATAGACTTTTATTGTTAAAAGCTTTGTTTCCTAATATCACATTAGCGAATACATCTAACTCTGACGATAGTGAAGTGATGCAAAAAGCCTTGAAAGGGAATGAAGAAATAGTAGATATTCATCATGCGGGAACGGCTATGCGCTTTCTAACTGCTTTCTTTGCGGTAAATGAAGGTCGCGAAGTAGTGTTGACAGGTTCGCAACGTATGACAGAGCGACCAATAAAAGTTTTGGTAGAGGCATTGGAACAATTAGGAGCGAAGATCACCTATGAAAAAGAAGTAGGATATCCACCTATTCGAATCAAAGGCCAAAAAATTACCGCTTCTAAGGTAAGTATCCCCGCAAATGTAAGTAGTCAATATATTTCTGCTTTAATGCTGATTGCACCAAAATTAGAAAACGGTATCGAAATAACTTTGGTTGGCGAAATTACATCTGTTCCTTATATCAAAATGACTTTGGCCTTGCTTAATGATTTAGAGATTAAAACCAGTTTTGAGGGAAATGTAATTAAAGTTTATCCAAAACAGGAAGTTCAGGCTAAAGAAATGGTGGTTGAATCAGACTGGAGTTCTGCTTCTTACTTTTTTAGTTTGGTTGCACTTGCTGATACAGCTTCGATTACTTTAAGTAGTTACAAAGAAAATAGCCTGCAAGGAGATTCTGCTTTAGTTGAAATCTACAAACAGATGGGAGTTGATTCTCGTTTCGAAAATAATTCGTTAACTCTAATAAAAGATACTAACTTTAAATTTGAAACTGTAAATTTTGAACTAAACAATACTCCAGATATTGCCCAAACTATTGTGGTTACTTGTCTAGGTTTAGGAATTGGCTGTCACTTAACGGGACTTCATACCTTAAAAATAAAAGAAACGGATAGACTGGAGGCATTACGCATTGAGTTGACAAAATTAGGAGCTAATATATCAGTTACTAATGACAGCTTAACTCTTGTACCGACTACAGAAATTAATCATAGTGTGAAAATTGCCACTTACAACGATCACAGAATGGCAATGGCATTTGCTCCCTTAGCTTTAAAAGTGCCTATTATAATCGAAAATACCGAAGTAGTTTCTAAATCATACCCTGATTTCTGGGAAGATATGAAAAAACTAGGTTTTTCAGCTTCCGAAATTAATTAGAGATTGTCAATGTTTATGCCCTTTCAGGACTAATATGTAAGGACTTCTAATGCTCTTACTTAAAATAAACAGCAAAACACTTGACAACGCCTATCTCACAGTCGTATATTTGCAGCCTTAAATAAGTTTAATGCTAGGGCTAAATTATTAAGCCTTAAACTTTAAACTTTTAAACAAAAAAATAAAGATGAAACTATCACAATTTCAATTTGATTTACCAAAAGAGCTTCTTGCAGAATTTCCTTCTGAACATAGAGATGAAGCTCGTTTAATGGTTATTGATCGTAAAAAACAAACGATCGAACACAAGACGTTCAAAGATGTTATTGATTATTTTGATGATGGTGATGTTTTGATTTTAAATAACACTAAAGTTTTCCCAGCTCGTTTATACGGAAACAAGGAAAAAACAGGTGCTAGAATCGAAGTTTTTTTACTTAGAGAATTAAACGCAGAACAACGTCTATGGGATGTTTTAGTAGATCCAGCACGTAAAATCAGAATCGGAAATAAATTGTATTTCGGTGATGATGATTCATTAGTAGCTGAGGTTATTGATAACACTACTTCTCGTGGAAGAACATTGCGTTTCCTTTACGACGGTTCTTATGAAGAATTCAGAAAAAAATTAACGGAACTTGGAGAAACTCCAATCCCTAAATACATAAGCAGAGACGTAACTCCAGAAGATGCGGATCGTTACCAAACAATTTATGCTAAAGAAGAAGGAGCTGTTGCGGCGCCTACTGCAGGATTGCACTTCTCTAAACATTTATTAAAAAAATTAGAAATCAAAGGAATCAAATTTGCTGAGGTTACACTTCACGTAGGTTTGGGAACTTTCAACCCAGTTGAGGTTGAGGATTTGTCAAAACACAAAATGGATTCGGAGGAATTAAAAATTACTGAAGAAGCTTGTGATATTGTAAATGATGCAAAAGCAAAGAAAAAACGTATTTGTACAGTAGGTACTACTTCAATGCGTGCTGTTGAAAGTTCAGTTTCTTCACACGGAACATTAAACCCTTTTGATGGTTGGACAAACAAATTCGTTTTCCCTCCTCATGAGTTTACAATTCCTACTTGTATGATCACTAACTTTCATACACCAAAATCTACTTTATTAATGATGGTTTCTGCTTTTTGTGGACATGATTTAATGAAAAGAGCGTATGAAGAAGCAATCAAAGAAGAATACAAATTCTATTCTTACGGTGATGCAATGCTAATCATCTAATAAGAAATAAAGGTTAATTCACTAAATCTCGTCAGCAATGGCGAGATTTTTTTTTTGGGCGTGTTCGCTGTAGCGAAGCGGGCTATTTGTTGCAATCTTTTTTATAATTCTGCTAGCACTACATTATAAAAAAGGATTTTCACTTCACACGATCGATATCGAACTGGCGAGGCAGTCCCTCATGCATCTCTTGGCATATAATAAAATGTACTAAAACCTAGTCAACCTGATACACTAATTTTATTGTAATAGTTGCCGTTTTGTTTTTAGAATTGGTGTTGAAGGAACCGCCATAAGAATAATCTTCAGATGAGTTTTGGGCTATAATTTGAAAAACCCCCATGTCAGACTTTTTAAGATTGCCCAAAGCGGCATCGGCATTTTCGGCAATGCTTTTGGCTCTTGTACTGGCATCTTTTGTGGCTTCGGCAATCATTTTTATTTTTAATTCGGCAAGTTTAGTGTAGTAGTATTCAGGAGCATTCGAGTAAAACTCTACTCCGGTATTAATTAATTCACTGGATTGTCTGGATATATCTTCAATTTTATTTACATCCTTCGATTGAATACTAACATTTTGGTTTAAAGTAAAACCAGTAAAAATAGTTTGTCTAACGGTTCCGTTAGCATTATAACTAGTCTCGAAGTCTTTATTGAAGCTAATAGCCGAGAATATAATGTCAGCAGCAGGAATTCCTTTGCTCAATAAATAATTTTTTATTTTGTCGCGATCAGCGTCTAGTGATGCGTAGGCCTCTTTTAAGGTGCTGCTTTTTTTAGAAAAAGAACCTTTCCAAACAATTAGATCTGATACGAAGTCTGTTTTTCCTAAGCCGGTAACACTTATGGTGTCATCACTTTTATTTCTGTTTTGAAAAGCATTGGAAAACAAAAAAGCAGAGATGACCACGGCTACTGAAAGAATAATAACGTTTAGGCTATTTTTAAGCATTTGATTTAAATTTAAATACAATCAAATATAGTTAAAAATAAGGTCTTAAGGTATATGGCTGTAAGGAATGTTCCATTTGATATTCGACTTTATTTAAGTTAGAAAATAAAGGAGTAGCACTTTGTGCAGCAATAAATATTAGTTATTTTTACAAAACTAAATTATATCCATGACTTTCGAAAATACTAAAGAATTTGCCCAGCAACTTGACTCACAAGACAAACTGAATAAATATAGAGATGAATTTATTTTTCCCAAAGTAAATGGCGAAAAAGTGATTTATTTCACTGGAAATTCATTGGGCTTGCAACCCAAAAGAACAAAGGCCTATGTTGATGAAGTTATGGAGGATTGGGCTAATCTTGCTGTAGAAGGACATTTTTATGCCGAAAAGCCATGGTGGGATTACCACGAACGTTTTGCTAAACCTTTAAGTAAAATTGTGGGAGCATTACCATCTGAAGTTACGGTAATGAATACCCTAACGGTAAATCTTCATTTGCTGATGGTTTCATTTTACAGACCTACAAAATCAAGATACAAGATCATTTGTGAAGAGAAAGCCTTTCCTTCGGATCAATATATGTTTCAGTCTCAAGTGCATTTTCATGGTTACAAAACCGAAGATGCAATTGTAGAGATTAAAAGGAGAGAGGGAGAACACAATATTAGACTGGAAGATGTTTTAGCTAAAATTAAGGAAGTTGGTGATGAACTAGCTTTGGTTTTAATAGGTGGCGTTAATTACTACACGGGTCAGGTTTTTGATATGAAAACGATAACTGCAGCTGGACATGATGCTGGTGCAATAGTTGGTTGGGATTTAGCGCATGCTGCAGGAAATATTAAATTAGAACTACACGATTGGAATGCAGATTTTGCTGCTTGGTGTAGTTATAAATACATGAATTCAGGACCTGGAAATGCTTCTGGTTGTTTTGTACACGAGAAACACCACAATAATCCAGATTTACCAAGATTCGCGGGCTGGTGGGGACACAATAAAGAACGCCGTTTCAAAATGGAGCCTACTTTTGACCCAGTTCAGGGAGCTGACGGTTGGCAAATTAGTAATTTACCAGTACTGTCTTTAGCACCTTATTTAGCATCTGTAGAAATGTTTGATGAAATAGGAATGGATACCTTGATCGAGAAAAGAGATAAGATAACTGCTTACTTAGAATTTATTCTTCACGAGATAGATAAAGAGGTAGATAGTACTTTTGAAATTATAACGCCGGCAGACTCTTCTGAAAGAGGCTGTCAGTTATCGGTTCTCCTTCATGGGGAAGGCCGCAGTTTGTTTGACTACCTAATGGAAAATGGTGTAATTACTGATTGGCGTGAGCCAAATGTGATTCGTCTGGCTCCAGTACCTTTATATTGTTCTTTTGAAGATATCTTTGACTTTGGACAGATATTGAAATCGGGGATATTGCGTTAATACTTATATCATTGCTATTTCATTTCTTAGAATTATATAACAATTTCTAGGAATTGTGTAAGCTATTTTACAAGCATTAGCTGTTCCTTTGTTGAGTTATAAATTTTAAAACTCACATTATGAAAATAGTATACTTTGCAATATTAGCTTTAGCGTTAGGTTCTTGTAGAAATCAAGGAGAAATGAGTGTTGAAGATGCCAAGCAGGTAAGTATCGACTCAATGAGAATCGAAATTGAAAAACAAAAAGTAGTTGATTCAATGCAAATTGAAATGAGTAAAGCTGCAACACAAAAAGAAGTTATTGTAGTTAATCAGCCGGCAAGTAGTAGTAGTACTACAACTACTACGACTGTGACTGAGAAAAAAGGTTGGAGTGGAGCTGCAAAAGGTGCTGTAATTGGTGCAGGAGTTGGAGCTGTTACAGGAGCGGTAATTAGTAAGAAAAAGGGTGAGGGTGCAATAATTGGTGGTCTTGCAGGGGCTGGAGTTGGTGCTGGTACCGGTGCTATTATCGACGGAAGTAAAAAATAATAAAACAAATGGTTTGTTAATAGGAAAAGGGTGTTTAAATCTTAATTAGATTTAAACACTCTTTTTTCATGCAGTTCTGTGTCACTTTTTAATAGTCTATTTTAAGAATGACTCGGTGGGAGTATCTTTTCTTGCATATTGGAAACGATCGATTAGTTTAGGTAAGCAATATCCGTCTAGACCATTCATAGCAACTACATTGCCCTTGTCTATTTGTAACCAGCCATCATCGTGCCTCAAGTTTTCTTCGAAATACAAGTTTTCAATTGATGCTATTACATGAATAGTATCATTTTCTTTAATATAGTATTCATTTAAATATTTGCAGTACAATTGAATAGGGCTTCCTTTTGCAAAAGGAACTTTTATATCATCCTTGTACTCTTCTTCAAGGTTTGTTTTGTCAAATTCAGAAACGCCATTTTCATAATTTGCTGATGTATGATGTGCGTCGAAGATCATAGATGCTGTTATATGATTTATAGTAAAGTAGTTCGTGTCTTTGATGTTTTGGTACGTGTCTCTAGGCACTGTAGTGGGGCGGACGATGAAACTAATCAATGCGGGATCGCTACCTAAATGTGTAACACTGCTAAAAATGGCAATATTTGATTTTCCATGAATGGATTTGGTTGCAATTAAATTAGCCGATTTATATCCAGTGCAAGAATTAATTAAATTCAATCGTTCCACTTTTTCCATCTTTAAAAAATCGAGTTTAGAGAGCTGTTTCATTTTGCTTTTTTTACAAATATACTTTTTGTTTATTGTTTTTAATAATTAATTAAACAAAATAAATTTGTTTTTGTGTGTTGATTGATAGTCTTGGAATAAAATTCGTTCAAAATGAATTTCAAATCATTTATATTTGTTTGCGTAATAAAACTTCAATATGAATAAATTTAGAAAAGGACTACTGATTTTAGTATCAATATTGGTAGTGTTAGCAATAACTATAATTGTTTATGGTTTCTATTTAAAACCGAAATATGATGGTGAAATAGGACTTAAAAGTATTCAGAAAGAAACAACAGTGTATTTTGATGAATATGGAGTACCCCATATTTACGCTTCTAATCCTAAGGATGCCATGGTAGCCTTGGGTTATGTGCATGCGCAAGACCGTTTATGGCAAATGGAATTGATGAGACGAATTGCACCAGGACGTTTATCAGAGCTTTTTGGGAAAGTGGCTTTGAAGAATGACCAGTTTTTTGCAGGTTTGGGAATAGAAGAAGCTTCAGATAAGGCGATTGTCGAATTAGATAAAAATAGTCCTAGTTATCAATTGACAATGGCATACCTTGATGGAATCAATCAATTCATGGAGGAAGGACCTAGTCCAATTGAGTTTCAACTGGTAGGAGTTAAAAAAGAAAAATTCACTATTAAAGATGTGTATAATATTTATGGATATATGTCTTTCAGTTTTGCGATGGCTCAAAAAACAGACCCTTTGCTGACAGACATTCGAAATAAATATGGAATGGATTATTTAAAAGATTTTGGTTTGGATAATGCTTTTAATACGGTCCAGATCAAAAGTGCTGAAGAGAAGCCTGAGGAATATCTTGCCATTTCAAAATCAATCTCTGCGTTATTAGATCAGTCTCCAATTCCTCCTTTCATAGGAAGTAATAGTTGGGTACTTGGTGGAAAGAAAACCAAAAGCGGTAAAGTAATTTTTGCTAATGATCCCCATATCGGGTTTTCACAGCCTGGGACTTGGTATGAAGCACATATTGTAACTCCAGAATTCGAGTTGTACGGCTGTTATTTAGCTGGAACTCCATATCCTCTTTTGGGACATAATAGAGAGTATGCTTATGGATTGACTATGTTCGAAAATGATGATATCGACTTTTATCAAGAAAAAAATAGCTCTACTGATAGTAATCAGTATAAAACTCCTGATGGTTTCAGTAAATATGAAATCAGAAAAAAGATTATCAAAGTAAAAGACAGCACTAATCTGGTGATGAATGTCAAAGTGAGTCGCCATGGTCCTATTATGAATGATTTGATAGACGGTTTAAATGCAAAGAAACCTGTAGCGATGTCTTGGATTTACACACAACAACCCATTCATATTCTCGATGCAGTTTATACGCTTTCACATGCTAAAAGCAAAGCTGATTTTCAAAAGGGAGTTGCCTTAATCGCAGCGCCAGGACTGAATGTGATGTATGGAGATGCAAAAGGAAATGTAGCATGGTGGGCGACTGGGAAACTTTACAAACATAATAAAGGGGTTGATACGCATTTTATTTTGGAAGGTGCTTCGGGGAATGATGATATTACTGAATTTTTAGATTTCTCCAAGAATCCTTCAGCGGTTAATCCTGATTGGAATTATGTATATTCGGCAAACAACCAACCGGAAGCAATTGATGAATTTTTATATCCCGGATATTATCTTCCGAAAGACAGGGCGACAAGAATAACCCAGTTACTGGATCCCAAATCAAATTGGGATAAAGAATCGGTCAGTAAAATGATAACAGATAATACCTCAGTAGTGGCATTGGATGTAGTTAAAAATTTAATTTCGAATCTGAATGTAGCAGCACTTTCAAAAAATGAAGCGCAGGCTGTTGCTGCTTTAAAAGCTTGGAAAGGCAGCAGTAATTTAAATGATATAGCACCTACGATTTATAATAAATGGATTTATTTGTACCTGAAAAATACTTTTGAAGACGAACTTGGGAAGGAGGGTTTCAAACAGTTTTTGACAACTCATGTCATGAAGCAAATGATTGCAGGACAAATTACTAACGATAATTCACTTTGGTGGGATGATATTGGAACTAAAAACAAAAAAGAAACCAGAAAGGAAATTCTTTCCCAATCATTTAAGGAAGCTGTAGTGACTTTAGAAGAACAATTGGGGAATTCAGTTTCAGACTGGACTTGGAACAAAGTACATGTTGTAGAATATGAGCATCCGTTGGGGAAAGTGGCTGCATTGCGAAAAATATTTAACGTTGGTCCATTTGAAGTTTCGGGCTCAAATGAAGTAATCAACAATCAAATGTTTGACTATACAAATGAAGCGAAATACGTAGTTAAAGGAGGTCCGTCAACAAGAAGAATTGTCGATTTTTCAGATATAGAAAACAGTTGGAGTATTCTGCCTACGGGTCAATCGGGTAATCCATTAAGTGCTCATTATAATGATCAGGCGACAATGTATAATGAAGGTAAGTTTAGAAAAATGAAAATGAATAAGGATGAAATTGTTAAAACTTCAACGAAATTGGTTTTTATGCCAAGTAAAAATTGAGTTTTTTAAAGCCCTTGAAATAATAAATCAGTAATTTTGCTTAACTCTTTATAAAAAATAATGCAAACTCCAAAAAGAATAGCTGTAGTGGGTTCCGGCTTAGTCGGATCTTTATTAGCTATTTACTTACGCAAAGCAGGTCATACAGTTCATATTTATGACAGAAGTCCTGATATTAGACAAATTCAATTCTCAGGACGTTCTATAAATTTAGCCATGTCAAACCGCGGTTGGAAAGCTTTAGACGGCGTAGGTGTAGGAGATGCAGTTCGTGAAATTGCAATTCCCATGGAGAAACGTGCCATTCATTTGGTAGACAAACTTAATTTTCAGAATTACGGCCAAGAAGGTGAAGCCATTTACTCTATTTCGAGAGGAATCTTGAATCGAAAAATGATAGATCTTGCCGAAGAAGCTGGAGCAGAGTTTTTCTTTGACCAGAAAATCTGGGATGTAACCTTAAAAGAAGCCACTTTACATATCGGGGAAACCGAAAGAGGAGTTTGGGAAGAAAAAAAATATGATATTGTCTTTGGTGCTGATGGGGCATTTTCCAGAATTCGCCACCGCATGCAACGTCAAAGTATGTTTAATTACTCCCAAGAGTTTTTGAATATGGGGTACAAAGAATTAAATATTCCTGCAAACCCAGACGGAACACATAAATTAGATAAGAATTCCTTTCATATTTGGCCTCGCGGTGACTATATGTTGATTGCGCTGCCTAATCTGGATGGTAGTTTTACTTGTACCTTATTTATGCCTTTTGAAGGCGAAAACTCATTTGATTTATTAAAAGACCGCAAGGAAGTAGAAGCTTTTTTTGAAAAAAACTTTCCGGATTCTATTGATGTAATCCCAAAATTAGCCGAAGATTTTTTCAATAACCCAACAAGTACTTTGGTGACTATGAAATGTTATCCTTGGACTTATCAAGATAAGGTAGCTTTGATTGGAGATGCCTGTCATGCCATTGTGCCTTTTTACGGCCAAGGAATGAATGCTGGTTTTGAGGATATTTCTGTTCTTTATGAGATGATTGAAGAGTATGGCGATAATTGGGAGTTGATTTTTTCAGAATATCAAAAATCACGCAAACCAAATGCTGATGCTATAGCGGAACTTTCGTACCGCAATTTTATGGAAATGAGTTCTAAAACGGCTGATGATAAATTCCTTTTGCAAAAGAAAATAGAGAAATGGTTCTCAGATAAACATCCTGATAAATGGATTCCTTTATATAGCAGAGTGACTTTTAGCGACCGCCCTTATACTGAAGCCTTGGGTATCGGTGATCTTCAAAATGCTATTATGGAGAAAGTTTTAAAAACAGAGAATATTGAGAATGTCTGGGACAGCGCACTAATCGAAAATAAAATACTCGAATTGCTGAAATAGTTTTTTTTAGGAGCTATTCCCGCTATTCGTTGCAATCTTTTTTATCCTCTACCTAAACGGTAGAGGATAATAAAGGATTTTCACTGCTATCGGGGCTACATTATTCCTCGCGATGCACTTTTGTGAAATCAAATGCAGGCTGGCAAATCGCGATATACTCGCATTCTTCATCAAAAGGGTTTGAATATTGAACCCGAGTGTTTTTCTCTATTTTAATAGATTGCCCAGTTTCAAGTATGACAATCTCGTCATCAATAATAAATTGCTTTTTTCCTTTTATAATATAAGTGTATTCGTCAAACTCAGGGGTTTGATAGGGTTCGCTCCATTTTGGAGGCGCGATCATGTGAGCAATGGAAATGTCTGGGTTCTTGGTCGAAGCCAATCCATGGTGCTCTTCAATTAATTTGCCATCCGTCGTTGGGACAATAAAAGGAGCATTTTGGATGAAATATTTTTTCATTTTTTGTTATATATGTTGTTTGCAAAATAGATGAATCTTGGAGTTCTTATTTGGGTAATTTCAAAGTAAACTTGAAACTCCATCTCTATCATTAAATTTTATTTTTTTAATATTTTCGACAAAATCCCAAAGACTCCTCTAATAAAAGTGGCGCTAGTTAAAACTTTTATAACTGATTTACCCATTGCGCTATTGTCTTTTTTTGATTGGGTTGTTATGGTTTTAGTTGTTTTTTCTTCTTGTTTCTCTTTTTCTTCTTGAGCAGCTTCCTCTTCGATAATTGTGATTTTTTTATTGAGCATTTCGTATGCGCTTTCACGATCGATAAGTTCACTGTATTTTTTTACTAACTTCGATTTGCTGTTGATTTCTTGTATTTCACTTTCGGTCAAAATATCCATTCGGCTCATTGGAGCACGCATCATGGTGGCTACAAGAGGAGTGGGGATTCCTTTTTCGTTAAGTGCGGTAACTAATGCCTCACCAATTCCCAAGCTAGTCAAGACTTCACTAGTATTGTAATAGTCAGAAGTAGGATAATTGTCAGCAGTTTGGTTGATAGATTTTCTGTCTTTTGCTGTAAAAGCCCGCAATGCGTGTTGGATTTTTAATCCCAATTGCGCCAATACGCCACTTGGAACGTCCATTGGGTTTTGTGTTACAAAATAAATACCAACTCCTTTAGATCGTATTAGTTTTACAATGGTTTCAATTTGTTCTAATAAGGCTTTACTCGCTTCATTAAAGATTAAATGTGCTTCGTCAATAAATATGACTAATTCTGGCTGGTCTGAATCTCCTTTTTCGGGCATTTGTTGGTAGATTTCAGCTAGCATACTTAGCATGAAAGTAGAGAATAACTTAGGTTTATCTTGAATATCGGTCAATCGAAGGATATTTATATAGCCTTTTCCGTTCTCGTCAATTCGCATTAAGTCATCAATATCAAATGACATTTCGCCAAAAAACAGTTCTGCTCCTTGCTGTTCTAGTTCAATAATTTTTCTTAGAATGATTCCTGTAGTCGAAGTGGATATCCTTCCGTAGCTTTTTGTAATTTCCTCTTTGCCTTCCTCAGTAATATAGTTGATTACCTTTTTGATATCCTTTAGGTCTAATAAAGGCATCTTATTGTCATCACAGTATTTAAAAATCACTGATACTACACCACTTTGTGTGTCATTAAGGTCTAAAATCCGAGAAAATAACACCGGGCCAAATTCAGAAACGGTGGCACGAAGCCGTACTCCATTCTGTTCAGATAGGGTTAATAGTTCAACTGGGAATTTTGCTGTATGATAAGGAAGGTTGATTTTGGCATGGCGATCTGTTATAAAAGACTTTTCTTCACCTTCTTTTGCAATACCGCTAAAATCACCTTTGATGTCCATCATTAATACTGGAATTCCAAAAGGAGATAATTGCTCAGATAGAACTTGGATAGTTTTTGTTTTTCCAGTACCTGTTGCACCTGCAATTAATCCATGTCTATTTAAAGTCTTTAATGGAATTTTTACATGGGCATCTCCCAAGGCTTCACCGTCAAGGATTGCGCCGCCTAGGGTTATACTCTCTCCTTTTGAAGTATATCCTTCAGTGATTAGTTCTATAAAATCTTCTTTCTTGCCCATGGTGTAAATCAATTAAAATGAGATGCAATATATTATAATTAAAATTATTTTTGATTTAAATGGAAGTATTTTCGTGTTTAACTCATGTTTATTCCTATTTTGTTGCTAATAAGTAAAAAAAATAATTTTAACTATAACAGACTAAATTTTGAATTAATATCTTTTTAATTCATAAAAACATGGTTTATTTTTTAAAAAACAGTAAATTTGTTTAACGATGCTGATGAAAAAACAAATAATTGTAAAATCTGATTTTATTCCGAATAAAATTAATTCTGAATAAAATTAAAAAAAGTTTTTTTATTTGAACTATTCATATAAATTTGCGGGACTACAAGTTTATTATAACTAAAAATAAATTATTTAAAACTATTAAAATTAAAAAAAATGGCAAACGTTAAAAAAGAAAGCACTTCAAACGGAGGAGGAATGGTTTCAGGGCTTATTATTGTTGCATGTATTGGTGTTGGTGTATTAATCTGGAAATTCATCATGGGTAACCCTTCGAATTTTGAAGGTGGAAATATTGAAACAGGACATCCTTTGAATCTTTTAGGACAAGTATATCATGGAGGTGTAGTTGTACCAGTATTGTTAGGAATGTTATTAATGGTTCTTGTTTTTTCTATTGAAAGATTTTTCGTTATATCTAAAGCAGCTGGAAAAACTAAATTAGATACTTTTATGACTAAGATACAAGCAAGTATCAAAGAAGGTCAAATCGAAGAAGCTATTGTGTCTTGTGATAAACAACAAGGTTCTGTTGCAAATGCAATTAAATCTGCACTAGTGAAATACCAAGCAGTTAAGAAAGAAGGATTTAATAGTGAAGAGGCAGCAGAGACTATTCACAAAGAAATAGAAGAAGCTACTTCACTTGAAATGCCTATGTTACAAAAGAATATGACGATTATTTCGTCTTTGGTTTCTTTGGGTACTCTTGTTGGATTGTTAGGAACTGTATCGGGTATGATTAAAGCATTTGGTGCATTGGCAGCGGCAGGAACTCCTGATCAAGCGGCTTTGGCAAATGGTATTTCTGAAGCACTTATTAATACTGCAACAGGTATTGGAACTTCAGCTGTAGCGATTATTTCTTACAATTTCTTTACTTCAAAAATTGATGACTTAACTTATTCTATTGACGAAGCTGCTGTTTCAATTGTGAATACTTACAGAAGATTCAGAGGAAGTTTGAAGCAATAATATTTTGATATTTATATCAAATAAAAAACATAAAGAATGGCTAAAATAAAAATAAAAAAAAATCCGGGGTCTACAGACATGACTGCTATGTGCGATGTCGCATTCCTTTTGCTTACCTTCTTTGTAATGACTTCAACAGCCAAAATACCTGAAGCACTAGTTGTAGATCTTCCTGCTTCACAAGTTCAGACTAAATTGCCTGAATCTGATTTGGCTACTTTAACAGTAGGTCAAGGGAAAGTATTCTTTGATTTGAAAGGAAGAGAAGTTCGTACTAGAACCTTAGAGTTGATGGGAGAGAAATACGGTGTGACTTTTTCTGATGCTGATAAACAGACATTTTCAATGATGGATGATTTTGGTGTGCCGATTCTTAATCTTCAACAAATAATTGAGATGAAAGCAGCTGATAGGAGTAAAGCGGGGCAGCCTGGTATTCCTATTGATTCGCTTGATAATCAGTTAAAAGAATGGATCTATAATGCGCGTATTGCTAATATAGAGGTTAACGATAAAGAATTGCAAGTTGCTATTAAAGGTGACGGAAAAGAAGAGTATCCAGCCATTAGAAAAGTGATGGATATTTTACAAGAGCAAAAAATCAATAGCTTTAGTTTAGTTACTGGTTTGAGAGGAAAAGATTTTTAATAAAAAAAAGACACTATAATGGCTGAATTAAATACCGGCGACGACGGAGGCGGAAAAGGTGGCAAAGTAAGAAGTAAAAAATCAAACGCAAAAGTAGATTTAACTGCTATGGTGGATTTGGCCTTCTTATTGATAACATTCTTTATGCTTACCACGACGTTGTCTAAACCTCAATCGATGAGTTTGGGGTTGCCAGATAAAGATGATGATCCTTCTAAAAACAAAGATATTAAAGTAGATGAAAATCGTACAATGACGGTCTTGTTAGGAGAAAATAATAAATTAGTTTATTATATGGGGTTGTTAGCAACGCCGATTGGTGGTCCAAAAGACATGGCTTTTGGTAAAGACGGAATTCGTAAAGAATTATTGTCTCGAAAAGTATCAGTTGTGGAATATACAGGGAGTAAAGACAAAGGGATGATTGTTATTATTAAACCTAGTAAGAAATCGAAGTATAAAAACTTAGTTGACATTCTTGATGAAATGGCAATTACAGGAGTTGAAACCTATGCTATCGTACCTGAATTTACACCAGAGGAACAAAAATTGTTAGAAGGAAAGTAAGTTTTATTCTTATGCCCCAATAACCTAATAATTAAGAAAAATGAAATTAGACATATTAAAAAATCAATGGCTTGATATCGTATTCGAAGGGCGTAATAAAGTTTACGGAGCTTATGAATTAAGAAAGTCAAACAGAAAAACTACTATAAAAGCGCTTATTCTTGGAGCGATATTTTTTAGTGTTGCTCTGGCAGCTCCTCTTATCATAGACTTACTTCCTAAAGGTGCCGAAGAAGATATAGACAGGGATATTAAAATCACTGCTATTAAACTTCCACCGAAGAAAAAAGAAGAGCCTAAATTAAATGTGCCACCACCACCACCACCACCACCAAAAGTGGATCAGGTTAAGTTTGTGAAGCCAGTGGTTGCTAAGGCAGAAGAAGTGACTGAAGAGCCACCGAAGATTGTCGAAATGAAGGAAAAAAAGATTGGTGCTGAAACAATCAAAGGAGATCCTGATGCAGTATTAACTGTAGCGCCAGTAGGGCCAGGACCAACTAAGATAGTTGAAGAAGACAATCAAATTTACAACACGGCAGGTATCGAAGTGAAACCTGAATTTCCAGGAGGAATGGATAAGTTTTACACTTATGTAGGTAAAAACTATCGTGCACCAGAAGAAGAAGGTTTGAAAGGTAAAGTTTACGTTACTTTTGTTGTTGAAAAAGATGGTTCATTAACAGATATCAAAGTACTTAGAGATATTGGTTATGGAACAGGAAAAGAAGCAATAAGAGTTTTGGAAAGATGTCCTAGATGGAATCCAGGAGTTCAAAATGGAAAACCGGTAAGGGTACTTTATTCTCTTCCGATCACTATTCAAACTGCAGATTAATGTTGGAAAATATAAATAGAAATATTCAGAAGAAATCGCTTAAAGAGCGATTTCTTCTCGTTATAGGAGTTTTGTTTTTTGTTGTCTATTTTGTTTTGGGATTATTTATTATCTTTATGGATAACTTTCCTTTAGACATGAAACGTGAATATAGGATTGGTTTTGGAATGATACTAATTATATACGCTTTTATTAGGTTAGCGCGTTTTATTAAAGATAACAAAGAGTAAATTATGAAAAACTTCGTGAAATATCCGTATTTAGCTGTCGCTTTAGTGTTTGCAATGGTTATAGCTTGCAAAGAAGGTGATTCTCCTAAGAAGGCTAATGAGACAATTCTTAAGGGTAAAACAACGATTCTCGTTGATGAAACATTGAAACCAATTATTGATGATCAGATAGAGATTTTTGAAAGTAAGTACGATGCTAAAATTACGTTAGTGGCAAAGTCTGAACGGGAATTGATCAACGCTATGCTTAATGATACCAGTTCTATTGCTGTTTTGAGTAGACCACTGAGTGATGAAGAGACGAAAGTTTTTCAGTCAAAAAAGATTCTTCCTAAAACCACTAAGATAGGAACGGATGCGATTGCGTTTATTTCAAACAAAAGCAGAAAAGATACTTTAATTGATTTAGAGGACGTAATCAGGTTTCTACAAGGTAAAGAACAATCTAATGTAAAAGGATTGGTTTTTGACAATCCTAATTCAAGTACAGTACGTTATATTAATGATTTAGCAGGACTCAAAGAAATGCCTGAAAAAGATGTTTTTTCATTTAAAACAAATGAAGACGTAATTAAATATGTATCGGAAAATGACGGAATGATTGGTGTGCTGGGAGTCAATTGGTTATCTCAACCAAAGCCCAATATGAAAAATTTTATGAAAAACATTAACGTTTTGAATGTTAAAGGTCTTAATAATATTGGGTATTTTGCGCCTACTCAAAATAACATTGCAGAAGGAAAGTATCCTTTGGCACGTGATTTGTATATAATAAACTGTCAGGGATACTCTGGATTAGGAATGGGGTTCGCTTCATTTGTTGCCGGGGATATAGGACAAAGAATAATTTTAAAATCTGGTTTACTTCCAGTTAGGACGCCAGGAAGGAATATGATTATCAGAAATTCAATTAATATTGAAGAAAAAAAATGATAATTAATATGAATATGAATAAATAAAAAAATGTTAAAAATGAACAAATTTAAAATTTTAAGTGTTGCCTTTTTGGCTACCGTAACGTTAAGTCATGCGCAAGATATCGATCAAGCAAAAAAAGAGATTGACGCTGAAAAATTCCAAAATGCAAAAACAACGTTAAAATCAATAATTAAATCAGATCCAGATAAAGGACTTGCTTATTTCCTTTTAGGAAATGTTTATCTTACTCAAAAGGTGGCGGATTCTGCAAAAATCAGTTATGATAATGGTGTAAAGGCTAAGGATGAGGCGCACTTTAATTATATTGGGTTAGGTCAATTAGATCTTAACGCTAATAATTCAGCTGCTGCCAAAACTAAATTTGAAGTTGCTATTAAAGAAATGGGTAGAAGAGATTTTGAAGAGTTTGTATATGTTGCTAAAGCATATATGAATGCTGAAAAACCAGATTACAAAGCTGCTATCAGTACTTTAAAAAGAGTTAATGAAAAATACAACCAAGAACCTATTGTGTTGCTTGCTTTAGGAGATGCTTATTATGGTGATAAAAACCAAAATGAAGCATATTCAGCATACCGTAATGCATTTCAAGCGGACAATTCTTTAATTAGAGCAAAAATGCAATTAGGGGTTTTGCTTAAAGGAGCTAAAGCATATACTGAAGCTGTAAAAGCATTCAATGATGTAATCGCAACTAATCCTAACTACGGACCACTTTACCGTGAGCTTGCAGAAACTTATTACTACTGGGCAGTTAATGTACCATCTAAAAATGATGAATACATGAAACAAGCATTGTCATATTATGAAAAATACATGAGCCTAACAGATTATTCTTTGGCTTCTCGTATGCGTCATGCTGACTTCTTGATTGTTGCTCATGATTATAAAGCTTTAGAAATTGAAGCTAATAAAATGAAGGAAATCGACAATGTAAATCCAAGGATTTTACGTTATTTAGGTTACTCTGCATACTTTAATGATAATGTGGATGTTGCTATTAAAGCATTACAAGACTATACTTCAAATGCATCTAATAATGTGATGTCTCTTGATTATTTATATCTTGGTTTATCAAATATTAAAAAATCAACAATGGGTGCTGACGCAACAGTTGCTGAACCAGTATTGTTTAATAAAGGAATTGCTCTTGTTAAGAAAGCATATGACATGGAAAATGCTGTCGCTAATGACTTAAGCGAAGCTGGAAAAGATCTTTATGAGAAAAAAATGTATAAAGAAGCAGCAGCTATCTTTGAAATTGCAACTTCTTACAAAGAATCTAAAAACTATTTGCTTGACAATTTCTATTTAGGTAACTCTTTGTATTTTGATAACACAAAAAGCGGTGCTGTAAGAGATACAATTGCTTTGAATAAAGCAGATATTGCTTTTGGAAATGTAATTGAAGCTTCACCAGCGACTCAGGATGTATATGTTTACCGTGCAAGAACTAATAGTTTACTTGGAAATGATGAGTTGATGATTAAATATTACCAACAATATATTGACATTGTAACTAAAAAAGGGGCAGAAGAATTGGCTAAAGCTGCAGTGAAAACTAAATTAATTGAAGCTTATAACACTATGGCTGCTGGTTATGCTAACACAGATAAAGCAAAAGCTATTGAGTTCTTTAATAAAACACTTGCAATAGATTCTGAAAACGGATACGCAAAACAGTCTTTGAACACGCTTAAATAATATAATTTATTTAATAGATTAAAACCGATAGCTTTAACGCTATCGGTTTTTTTTTTGTTTACTTATAAAAAATTACAAGTTGGTTTCTAGTTGATTTGTCGATTTTATCTCTTCTTTTTTTGTTTCTATATGAAGAGTAGTAAGTAGGATTCAGATAGTTTTGTAGGTATTTTTTAGAAAGCATTTCCATATAATTTAATTACTCACTTTCAAATTGGTTATATTTGCAGCTTTAAATTACAATAATGCTATCAAAAGAAGTACAGTTAGAAGTGAATAAAGGGGCGATGCTTCCCTTAATGGAGGAGTTTTATACAATTCAAGGTGAAGGGTTTCATACGGGAACTGCGGCTTATTTTGTAAGGATAGGTGGCTGTGATGTAGGTTGTCATTGGTGCGATGTTAAAGAAAGTTGGAATGCTAGTTTGCATCCTCCTACAAGTGTCGATTTAATTGTAGCAAATGCAAGTAAGTATGCTGAAACTGTCGTGGTGACAGGAGGAGAACCATTAATGTGGGATATGACTCTGCTAACACAAATGCTTAAGGATAATCAGCGTAAGGTTCATATTGAAACTTCTGGAGCCTATGATCTTACCGGAACATGGGATTGGATTTGTCTTTCGCCAAAGAAAAATAAATTACCTACCAAAACGGTTTATGACAAAGCGCATGAACTGAAAGTCATCATTTTTAATAAGCATGATTTTATTTTTGCAGAAGAGCAAGCTGAGTTGGTGAACGACGACGCAATTCTATTTCTTCAGCCAGAATGGAGCAAGAAAGAAGAAATGACGCCGCTAATAGTGGACTATGTAATGAATAATCCAAAATGGAGAGTATCACTACAAACACATAAATATCTAAATATACCGTAATCGGAATATTAATACGTAAAAAAGCCAAACAATAGTCGTTGTTTGGCTTTTTTAGTATTATACAATCAAGCATTTTTTTTTACCAGTTGTTTCTTTTTTTTAATTCGGTGATGTGTGCTAAATGATGGTTTCCATGCCAAGCATACGTTCCAATTATTTCTTTAAGCGCAAATTCATTTCCGTTTTCAGGATGAATGAAGCTTTTTTCTAAATCTTTTTCGGATAGACTATTCATAATGTAAGCCAGTCTAAAGTGTAATCCCTCAAGTAATGATAAAGTGGGTTCAATGGGCATTGTTAGACTATCGTTTAGGTCAGACCACAAATTTTCATCATATTGTTTTATGACTGGTTTGTTTTCTGTTAAAGTCCATTTTATTCTTATATAGCAATTCATATGGCTTTCTGCGCAATGATGAATTAGTTGACGTACCGTCCAGCCACCTTCACGGTAGTATGTGTCAAGTTGTAACGCTGTTAAATGTGCGACTTCCTTTTTTAATATTTCTGGAAAAGCTGCTATTTCTGCTATTTTTTCTAACAGGTAATTTTTGGAATAAATTCTAGGAGCTGTAAATTTTCCAATCGGATAGCTTAATTTTTCTAAATTTAGATTTTCCATTTATCGCTGCTTTACTTTTTTAAGTCTTTGTGGTTGCTTCTAAATCGAAAGCTTTGCCAAATAATCATAATGCTCGCCTTCTAAAATCAATTCTGATTTTAAGTCATTGGCGAACGCCGCGTTCTGAAGGGTGTTGTAATCAATATACATCCAGTCAAAAGGTTTTTCTTTTTCGCCTTTGTAAGCAATGTTGAAAACAACTTCGCCATAATAGGCATTGTCAGATGGAATCCACTTTCCGCCATCTTCGTCGTCGTCAAACATATAGATGATGTCAGAACTATCCATTAAAATTTGTCCCCCAGGATTCAGTAGCGATTTTAGTTTTAAAAGGAATTTTGGAATGTTTTTTAGTTTTCCACACATACCTGCACCATTCATCAATAATAAGATGGTATCGTATTTTTCGTTTTCCAGGGTCATAACGTCTTGTACTCTTGCGTCATTTATTCCGCGTAATGTACAAGCTGCAATTGCATTTGCAGAAATGTCGATTGCCGTTACTTCTAAATTTCTTTCATTTTGTAAAGTCAAACTGTGGCTTCCTGCGCCACAACCTACGTCCAGTACTCTGCCTTTGGCAAGTTGAAGTGCTTTTTGTTCCATTTTTGGCATTTCGCTATAGGAACGGAATAGATAAGCTACACTCATTTCGTCTTCTTCGGAAATTGTAGTTTCGGTAATTAAGTCTTCAGGAGAATTATTCGTTTGAAAATCAAGGATGGCTTTGCCAAAAAGGTCTTTCATCTTTTTTGTTTAAAGTTTCAGGTTTCAGGTTACAAGTTTGTTACTTTTGTGGTTCCAACTTTAAATTTTAAACTTGAAACACATTTTAAACAACCTTCCTAAAGAAGCCAAAGATAAGCATATAGAAAACAAAAAGTATTTCGATAAGCTTAAAAAGAAAACGCCTAAGAATTTAGATTATGTGATGCAGGATTTACATGACGCTGAATTTAAGAAGACGGACTGTTTAAAATGTGCTAATTGTTGTAAAACAACGGGACCATTGTTTACATTAGCAGACATCGAGCGCGTATCAAAATACTTGAAACAAAAACCACAGCAGTTTATCGAACAAAACTTGCGCATTGATGAAGATAAGGATTATGTGCTGCAAAGTGTTCCTTGTACTTTTCTAGATGATGAGAATGAATGTATGATTTATGATGTGCGACCAAAAGCATGTAGAGAATTTCCTCACACAGACAGAAAGAAGTTTAATCAAATTACAGATTTAACTTTAAAAAATCTTGCAATCTGCCCTGCAGCTTATAATATAGTTGAAGAAATGAAGAAGAAATTGCCGTTGTAGAACGTTGCTGTTTCTTTCTTCTTGGCTGTTGAAGTCAAATCAGTATATCAAGTATCTTGTTCTCATTTCTTTAAACGAGGTTAATCCTTTTTCCCAGCTTTTTCTTATTTCTTCTTCAGGGAGTCCATTTTCCAGTTGGGCTTGAAGTTTTTTAGTTCCTGCTAGTTTTGTGAAAAACGCGTTAAAGAATTTTGATTTGTCGTTGGTGGTTTTAAAAGCGTTAATCAGCCATTTTAATTCCAATTGGTTTACTTTGGCAATAGCCGACAAGTCTTCACCAAAACATTCGACCCCATTATAAACTGGGTTTTGTGCTCCTACGTTTGGTTTTGGTGTGAAACTAAAGTTGCTTTTTGGTAAGTAAGGAGATCCGTAAATTTGAAATTGTTTCTCCGTTCCTCTGCCTACACTTACATTGGTTCCTTCAAAAAAGCATAAACTTGCATATAGATTAATGGATTGATCATTCGGGAGATTCGGTGATGGTTTCACAGGGAGGCTATAAGTCATTTCTCGGTTGTAATTAGTGCAAGGGATAATTGTTAACTTACATTGAATATTATTTTTCAACCATTTTTCTCCATTAATCATTTGTCCATATTCGCCTATAGTCATACCGTGTAAAATAGGAATTGGGTGCATGCCTACAAAACTCGAATATTCCTTTTCTAAAATGGGGCCGTCCATAATGTTTCCATTAGGATTAGGCCTGTCAAGAATAATTAGTGGGATGTTATTTTCGGCGCAAGCTTCCATTACATAATGCAAAGAGGAAATATAGGTGTAAAATCGGGCGCCTACATCTTGCAGATCAAATACCATAATGTCGATTCCGGCTAATTGTGCTTGCTTCGGTTTTTTGTTGTCGCCATATAGTGATATGATATGAAGTCCTGTTGTGCTGTCTTTCCCATCAACTACATGCTCGCCTGCGTCAGCAGTCCCTCGAAAACCATGTTCTGGTGCAAATATTTTTTGAACTGCGATATTTTTTTCTACAAGAAAATCGACAATATGAATGCCGTTTGATAAGAGCCCCGATTGGTTCGTTACAATTCCAATTTTTTTATCTTGTAATAAAGGTAAGTAGGCTTCAAAATTATCTGCACCAGTTTTAGTGGTTAATGCGTTGTTTTTTTCGCTTTTTATTAATTCCTCTTTTGAGTAAACTGCAGTTGCAATAGTATCTTGAGCCCAGTTCTTCTTTGATACGTTGTTTCTGTCTGTTATGCTAGAACAAGCTAATAAAAGAGTCAACGGAATGATTTTAAACGAGATTTTTTTTATAAATAGAATCATATTTATTGGTGTAGAATAAATTAGTGTCAATTAGTGTAATTCGCGTTTTAGCTGTATTTTTGAAGCCAAATAAGAAACTCAATAAAATTGAATTTAGAATACTTCATAGCCAAACGACTAATAACTGCTAAAGATTATAAAAGTAGCATATCTGCACCAATTATAAAAATTGCAATTTCAGCCATTGCCATAGGAATGATCATGATGATTGTTTCGGTAGCAACAGGAATTGGGCTGCAACAAAAGATACGGGAAAAAATATCAGCATTTAATGGCCATATCATTATTTCCAATTATGACAATAACCAATCAGAAGTTACTTTAGTCCCAATTTCGAAAAATCAGGATTTTTATCCCAAGTTTAAATCGGTTGACGGAGTAAGTCATATTCAGGCCATTGCAAGCAAAGCTGGAATTATAAGAACAGAGACCGCTTTTGAGGGAATTGTTTTCAAGGGTGTTGGTGCTGATTATCAGTGGAAAAACATAGAGGACTATCTTGTTTCTGGGAAATTACCTGATTTTTCAGCTAAAGTAAATGAAGATGTATTGATTTCTCAATTCCTCGCCAATAGATTAAAGCTGAAAGTAGGAGATGCATTTAACACCTTCTTTATGAAAGAGGGGCAGAATAAGTTGCCTAATATTCGAAGGTTTAAAATCATGGGGATTTTTAATTCAGGTTTTCAAGAATTTGATGCCACGTATATTATTGGAGATATCCGGCATATGCAACGAATTAATAAATGGAAACCCGATCAGGTTGGGGCTTTCGAAGTTTTCGTTGATGATTTTGACGATATAAAGCCAGTGGGAGATCAGGTTTATCAACAAACGGGTTCAACGCTTGACACTAAAACCATAATAGAAAAATACAGTTATATATTTGAGTGGCTTCAATTATTTGATTTCAATATTATAGTCATTTTGATTGTGATGATATTGGTAGCAACCATTAACATGGTGGTGGCATTGCTGGTACTCATTCTTGAACGTACCCAAATGATTGGGATATTAAAGGCGCTAGGCGCAAACAACTGGAGTATTCGTAAAATATTTCTGTACAATGCGTCCTATCTGATTCTTCGCGGATTATTCTGGGGAAACCTTATTGGGATATCTATCTTATTAATTCAGCAGCATTTTGGAATAATACAGCTCAATCCTGAAAATTACTATGTAAATGAGGCGCCAGTATATCTTAATTGGGGATATATAGGATTACTGAACCTTCTAACGATTAGCGTGTGTTTCCTAGTGTTGTTAATCCCTTCCTATATAATAACTAAAATCTCACCCGTCAAAGCCATTCGTTTTGATTAAAGATTAAATTGCCGTTCTGTCTTTTAAATTAGGAGCTATTTCCTGCTATTCACTACAATCTTATATGCCGAACGCCGGCATATAAGGATTTTCGTTGCTATCAGGGCTAGGGAGTCGCTTTCAAAAAGTTGTTTTTGTTTTTAATTGACAAGAAAGCGTCCTTGTTATATGGTAGTAAATTTAAAATTACAGCAATATTCATAAAGCTTCCTGTCTTTCAAAGGCAGGAAGCTTTGTTATTTGCTATAAAGGCTTCGGGAATTCTTGAATAACTGGGAGTTTTTAGGGAATTCGTTCCCGGCGCTTCGGGATTGGAGTGAGGAAATTATTGATTTAATACAGGGTTTATAGTCAAGCTACTTCCACAAAGTCTTTGTTTTTATAGGATAGTCCTGATAGCTATTGGTAGGGGAGGAAAAAAACACCTTTCAAATCACGGGTTTTCAGTAGCTTAAAGCGAAAGTTAAGAAAACATCAAAAAAAGGCGAATAAAAAGCTTGAATTAGTCAATAAAGGTGGTACTTTTGCACCCGCAACAACGAATAAGTTCTTTA
>NZ_FNMV01000002.1 GCF_900106645.1 Flavobacterium degerlachei | reverse complement strand
ATTTCGTAACTGTAAGTTCTCCTCGTTCAATTTCTTGAACAATTTGTAATTTAAAAGACATTGAGTAATCTTTTTGAGTTCGCTTAACATAGCGTGTTTCTTCATGTTTTTCCATTAGGATACTTTTTGTGTATCGCTATTTCAGGACGGGACATATTTTAATATAAAATGCCTATCTGTTTCAGATAGGCATTTTTTTATGGGCTATTTTCAAAGTATCTAAAAGTGGCTGTGCTAAATAGACAGTTTCTTTTATGTGTTTTAGGGGTAGCCTATCTTTTTTTTTCAAATTTATACTAGTTGAATGGATTGGTATGAAACAGTATTCTTTTTACTTAAAATGAATGTTTTCTACAACGAATAAAGTGTTCGCTGAAGATGTGTGCTGTATCATAAGCGGAATAACGTTTATCCTGCGCTGTATTGTGTTAAAACGAATTTTAAGCACTACTATAGTGATTTAGTAAATTAGGCCTTTTGGCCGTCGATATATAAAAGGTACTAACAAGGTCAATAGAATAGAATGATTAGCCACGTCATTAATAAAATGTATTGCAGAATGGTAAAATAATTAGCAATTGGTAGATGGGACTTTAAAAGGTAAAATGGATCAACCTTAGTTGTAGTATTACAGTTTTTTGTTTTTACTACAATAATGCATTTTGAAATTTATTATCAATGCAAGAGCAGTAGCAGTTATAATTCGTAAAAAAAAGGAGCAATATATTGGGGTGTAATCTTGTTAAATTAATAAAATCATATTCTTTTAAGTGGTTTTTAATGTTTAGTAATTCTTTTCTTATACAGATGTGAAAAAAACATGTAGTTCATCGAAGAAGGCTTGCGTTTCATCGAAAATGTAATTATGTATGTGAAAAACAGGTATTTATACTTGGTTTTTTCAAGATATGTTTTCTATCTTTGAAATGTAATAATCAAATAAGGGGTATGTATTTATACTAAAAATCTTGTTATTTATTATGATGAAAAGGAGGTTCCCAAATCGCTTTTTTAAAACCTACATAATAGTTTGTATTAATAACCAATTAAATATATTTATTATGAAAAAAGTAATTTTAAGCGTCTCAGCGATGCTATTAGCTTCTTTAAGCTACGGACAAAGTAATGTGAGTACATTAACTCAGAGTGGTGATTATAATGGCGCTGCGGTTCTGCAAGTGGGGTACATGAATGATTCAGACGTGTTGCAATTAGGAAATGGTGATCTAGCTTTTGTAAATCAACAGGGAAGAAGCAATGAAGCTGATGTAAATCAGGGTGGCTTTAGAGATTTAGCCACTATTGATCAATATGGTAGAGGTAATGATGCTTACGTAGGGCAAGTAGGAGCATTTAACTCTGCAGATATAGATCAACATGGAAGAAGCAATGATGCTGTTATTGGTCAAGCTGGATGGGTTAACGACGCTACTATAGATCAACATGGAAGAAATAATGAGGCGACTACTATGCAATTTGGGGGCGGAAATGAATCAATAACAGCCCAAAGAGGAAGAGATAATAGCGCCTTAACCATACAGGTAGGAATAGGTAATGATTCTGAAGTGTACCAAAGAGGTCGCGATAATACTGCTAACACTGGACAAATGGGTTGGAATAATGAATCTGATGTAAATCAAACAGGTCGTAACAATACAGCTAATACGTTGCAAATGGGATGGGATAATACATCTATTATTACCCAAACTAATAATGGTAATACAGCAAACGTAATGCAGTTAGGTAATGATCATATGAGCACTGTGCTTCAAACTGGCGCTATGAACACTGGTTATATTATGCAAACAAACTAAAGTTTAATAGTTATAAAAAAAAGATGGAGTTGTATGATTCCATCTTTTTTTTTACTAAGATTTAGGTTAAGATTTTATTTTAGAGAGGTTAGGTGTTTTTGAGTATATTTTTATGTACTCATCTTTTAATTTTTCGAATATCTTCATGTAGTATTATTTTTAATTTTTATAAAAAAAAATATCATGAGAACAATTAAAGATTTTTGCTTGTTAATAGGTTTGTTTTTCTGTTCTGGCTATCTAGTAGCACAAGAGGAAAACATCCAATTAAATACGCTATATACTAATTATATTTCAGGAAATAATTTTTTATTGCAAAATAGTAGTAATCAATTAATTAATAGTAACTCGGTTAATTTAAAGCAAGTTGGTGCTGGCAATTATTCTGATATCTATATTAAAAGTTCAAATTCTAAGGTAGATGTAGATCAATATGGAAATAATAATAACGTAGATATCTATAAAAAAAGCTCTGCTGTAGTGCAAAATGTTCTTCAATCAGGAAATAATAATTTTGTGAGTGATTACTCTTCTAATAGTTATATAGAATCTAATATGACAATTAATCAAAACGGAAATAATTTAAAAATTTATAATAATGGTTCTAACTCTATCTCAAAAAATTTGATAATTAATCAAAAAGGAAATTCGGGAACTATTTATATTTTTAATCATTAAGTTATGAAAAACGATAAATTATATTTTTATCTTTTATTTTTCTTACTGAGTTGCTCAGTTGGCTTTTCTCAGGAAAGCAATAAGGAAGTAAAAGCCAAAATTAATGTTGAACAAGTTGAAAACATGCTAACAATAATTGGTACTGCTGAAAATTTAGATTCAGAATTTAAAAACATCTCATTTAAGTTAACTGTCTTTAGAAGTAATAAATCAAATTCTAATAAATCAAAAAATTCGCAAGATGGGCGTGTTACATTGAAGCCAATTCAAAAAGTCAATCTTTCTAAAACGCAAATTAATTTTAATAAAGATGATCAAATAATATTATTGTTATTAATTTATGATGAAAACGATGTTATAATAGGAAAAGACAGAGTCGTAGTTGGAGGAGATGAAGAATCTAAAGTTAGTGTTGTTAAGCCTAAGGACGGTCTTGAAATGATAGGTATTGTAGCTAATGAGACTAAAACTAGGTTAGGAAATGAATTTTATGATTATTTTTATTATGAGTATTCAAAGTTAAAAATAAATTCAAATAAAGTAGTTAGTGTGGGAGAAGAATTAACAGTTGGTATAACTACCAAGATAATTGTTAGTGTTAATGGAGATGTTATTGATGAGTTTATTGCAAGACCAGATGATGAGTTTTTGAAATATATGGCAACAGTCTCTTCGGATAATGTTTTTAAATATTTTAAAAATTTAGAAAAGCAAGCCCTTTACTTAACGCGATATTAAAAACAGAATTAATTGAGTTTTAAAACACGGAATTTGATTCCAATGGATTCGTAAAAACAGTATTATATTTTTTAAATTAAAATTAATATCTAAATTAATGAATATGAAAATTGTAGCGACAATTATTTTTATTATTGGAATTTTCTTTTCTGGAAATGCTCAGAGTTTAGTGTATAAGCCTATAAATCCTGCTTTTGGTGGAGATACATTTAATTATCAATGGTTGTTAAGTTCTGCTGAATCGCAAAATAAATTTAAAGAAACACAGGATTTAAGTTTCGGGCAGCAATCTGAGTTGGAAAGATTTAAAGAAAATCTAAATAGTCAAATTTTAAATCAAGTGTCGAGTTCATTATTTCAGACACAATTTGGTACAGACGGATTGACTGAAGGTTCTTATGTTTTTGGAAGTTTATCAATAGATATTTATCGGTCTAATTTGGGGCTAGTAGTTGATATATTAGATACAGATACTGGAGAACAGAGTCAAGTGATAGTTCCTGGAAATTAATATTTTTTTTAAAATATTTATGGAACAATCGCCTTTGATGTAATATTCAAAATTATTAATTATAAATAATTACAAGCTATGACTAAGAATGTTTTCTGCTTTTTTATTGTGTTATTATTATCCAGTTGCGCCGCTTATTTTAACCAACCAGTTGGTTTTGAAAAAGCTTCTTTTGGTGAAAGTAGTTCGTTAAATTCTTCTTTAAAAAAACTACCAAGGCCAAAAGAGCCTGTTGTCGTAGGAGTTTATAAGTTTAAAGACCAGACGGGACAATATAAAGCTGTTGAGTCAGGGAGTACTTTTAGCACAGCTGTTACCCAAGGTGCGACTTCAATTTTAATTAAAGCATTGGGAGATTCGAAATGGTTCATACCTATTGAAAGAGAGAATTTAGGAAACCTTTTGAATGAAAGAAATATTATCCGTTCCACTCGCCAAGAATACGCATCCAATTCTGATGCTAAAGAAAATCAACTTACCCCCCTTTTATTTGCTGGAGTTTTATTAGAAGGAGGTATAGTGTCATATGATTCTAATATAATTACTGGTGGATTTGGAGCTAGATATTTTGGGACCGGAGCCTCTACCAGATATAGACAAGATAGAATTACAATCTACCTTCGACTAGTTTCTACGTCAAATGGTAAGATTTTAAACACTGTTTACGTTTCTAAAACAATATTGTCGCAAAGTGTTGATGCTAACTTGTTTAAGTATGTGAATATAAAGAGATTGCTAGAAGTAGAAACTGGTTTTACAAGAAATGAGCCGATACAATTAGCCGTTACTGAGGCGATTGAGAAAGCTGTGGAAGGAATGATTGTAGATGGAATAAAAGATAAAATTTGGCAAGCAGACGCTTCAGAAAGTCAAGTTAAAACATTCGTAGATAATTACGATAGAGATGAAATTGAAACTAGTTCGGATGCACAAACTGTAATAAGCAGTAGTACAAAAAGAGGTAGAGTTGGTATTGAAGGTAGCGCTGGAGCAACTTATTTGAAAGGTGATTATCCAAACCCCATCCCTGAACCAATGATAAGAGGAGCGATTAAGTATTTTTTAAATCAAAATGTCAACTTCAGTGCGTCTTCAAATGCTTTTTGGTTAGGAGATAAAAGCATTACTAAAAAGGGATTTGCTTCTTTAGATTTAAATCTAGAATATATTTTCCGTCCTAATAGTCAATTAACACCTTATGTTTTTGCTGGAGGAGGTATGAATTTTAATAAAAAATTTGAAAACAAAAGTTTGAAAATTCAATATGGGCTAGGATTTGAGTATTTAGTATCGGATAGACTTGGGCTTAAGTTATATGGGGAACATAATTTGAATTTTTCAGATAATTTAGACTACTTTGAAACTGGGATTAGAGATGACTATTATTGGAGATTTGGACTGGGGATGACTTATTATTTCCCAAATAGAAGTAAAAGGTAAATTTGGTACTATGATAAAATTTAAATATTTAATTAATTGCTGGTATAATTATCAAAATAATCTGAAGATGAAAAAAATTGTTGTGAAATTATTTATCTGCTTTTTTATATTGAGTTCTTGTAGCGAGGAACAATTAGATTCAAATGCTAAAGGCACAGTAAAAGGTAGGGTCGTTGATTCAGAATCATTTGAACCTATTGTAAATGCTCGTGTTTCAACTAACCCGACTACAAGTACTTATTTTACTGATGAAGATGGGTATTTTGTCTTTGAAGAAATATTGGTAGGAGAATATTCTTTTCAGGCTCAAAAAGAAGGTTATATAGCTAAATTTGAACCAGCTGTTATAAAAGCTGGTATTACAACACAAATTATATTTGAAATGACGTTGTCTACAGCAAATAATAAGCCACCTGAAATTCCTGTTTTAACAGCTCCAGCTAATAATGCTACTAATCAAGCGTTAAAATTGAATTTAACTTGGACTGCTACTGATAAAGAATCTGATGTGTTAACGTATACAGTGACTGTCAAAAATGGAACAACAGACGTTGTTAAAACGTATTCAGATGTCAAAACAACAAGTCTTGAAATTAGTGACCTTAGTTATAGTACTAAATATTATTGGCAGGTTTCAGTTTCTGATGGGATAAATGCTTCTTCAAATAGTGTTACAAATAGTTTTACAACATTAGCTTTTCCAAATCCTAGATTTTTATATGTAAAACAACAGAATAACAATAACGTTATTTTTACTGCTGATGAAAGCGGGAATGAATTGCAATTATCATCTCCTGAGGTTAATAGTTATCGTCCAAGAAAAAATTTACAGATCAATAAGATAGCTTTTATAAGCTCAGATGGTTCTCAGAATCAGATATACACAATGAATCTTGATGGTTCAAATAAATCTAAGGTGACTAGTTCTATAGCAATTGCAGGTTTTAATATGGAGCATGTTAATTATTGTTGGAGTACCAATGGGAGTCAGATTATATATCCTAACTTTGATAAATTGTATCGCATAAATGCCAATGGAAGTGGTCTTGCTCAAATATTTCAAACACCGAATGGAAAATTTATATCCGAGTGTGATTGGAGTCAGGATGGAAGTCAAATTGCACTGAAAGTAAATGATAATTCAGGATATAATGTTGAAATATATGTGATTGATACTTCAGGTACAGTTTTATATTCCGTTCTTTCTGGGTTAAATGGAGGTGTAAGTGGTTTGAATATTTCGATTAGCAACCAAAAAATAGTATATACTAGAGATATTTCAGGTTTCCAAAATTCAACTTATAGACGATTAGACTCTCGAGTATTTGTATATGATAAATCAACAAATATTTCGACTGAACTTGCAACAGGGAAAAGTAATGGTTTTAATAATTTAGATGTTAAGTTTTCTCCAAATGAAGCAGAAGTTATTTTTACAAATACTTCAAATGACGGAATTTCGGTTAAAGATGTTCAAAAAGCAAGTATTTTAAACGGAGGTACAAGTACCACACTATTTGCTGGAGGTTCTATGCCAGAGTGGAAGTAATTTAAGACTCTATCACAAAAAAAATACCCATCTTTAGCGATTTGGGTATTTTTTTTATTTTCAATTTTTATTATTGGCGCTGCTGCATACACTAAACACTTCCTAAATGCGAATACACGAAACCCAAAAAAAATATTTATCTTTGCCTCACAACCCAGTTGCCTAAAAACAACATACACAACTACACTACATGAGTTCAGATACTTCAAAAAGATATGCGCAACGCGGTGTTTCGGCATCCAAAGAAGATGTGCATAATGCCATAAAAAATATTGACAAAGGATTGTTTCCTCAAGCGTTCTGTAAAATCGTTCCGGATTATTTAACCCAAGACGAAGACTATTGCTTGATTATGCATGCTGATGGTGCAGGAACTAAATCTTCTCTGGCTTATATGTACTGGAAAGAAACAGGAGATATTTCTGTTTGGAAAGGGATCGCTCAAGATGCATTAATCATGAATATTGATGATTTATTATGTGTAGGGGCAACGGATAATATTTTGCTTTCTTCAACAATCGGAAGAAATAAAAATCTTATTCCAGGTGAAGTTTTATCAGCTATTATCAATGGAACCGAAGAACTGATAAAAGAACTGGATTCTTTTGGGGTAACTATTCACTCTACAGGAGGTGAAACCGCTGATGTGGGTGATATCGTTCGTACTATTATTGTAGATTCTACCGTAACAGCTCGCATGAAACGTTCTAAAGTGATTGATAATGCAAACATTAAAGCAGGTGACGTAATCGTGGGTATGGCTTCTTTTGGTCAAGCTACTTACGAGAAAAGCTATAATGGCGGAATGGGAAGTAACGGATTAACATCAGCACGTCATGATGTTTTTGGGAAATATTTGGCTACTAAATACCCAGAAAGTTTTGACGCAGCAGTCCCTGAAGAATTAATCTATTCGGGTCAAGTTAAATTGACTGATGCCGTTGAAAATTCACCTATAGACGCAGGTCAACTAGTACTTTCACCTACCAGAACTTATGCGCCTATTATTAAGAAAATTTTAGATAAATACTCGTCTGATGACATTCACGGAATGGTACATTGCAGCGGAGGAGCACAAACTAAGATTTTACACTTTGTACAAAACTTACACATCATAAAGGATAATTTATTTCCAGTTCCACCATTGTTTCAATTGATACAAGAGCAATCTAAAACAGACTGGAAGGAAATGTACCAGGTTTTCAACTGTGGCCACCGTATGGAAGTTTATGTTCCTGAAGCTGTCGCACAAGATATTATTGCGATTTCTAAGTCATTCAATGTCGATGCGCAAATTGTGGGTAGAGTAGAAGCAGCTGATAGCAAGAAATTGACGATCAGTAGCGAATACGGAACTTTTGAATATTAATATTAACTGATTTACCTGAAGCTAATCCCGCTCTACGCTGTATTCCCGATAAATAAAAACTACGGCTAAAAAGCCTTGTTTTCTAAATCGGGAGATGCCAGTTATAGATGCTAAAAAATAAATAGTATGTACGAATTAGTATTTTGGAAATATCTGGAGGAAGTTTATTTAAACCATCACGAGGTTTATGAAATCATTTCAGAAGAACAAGCCGAGATCGAAGGTTTAGAAGTACTTCCTGTTCAAGTCATCTTGAATAGAATCGCTTCCGTATTCTCAAAATGGGAAAAAGTAGACGACTCAAGTTGGAAAAACAATGACGGAGTAGGTGCTTTTCATATTAGAACCACTCCGCAAAGTATAAAAATTGATTGTTACGGTACCGCAGGAAAGACAATGGATACCTTGGTAAATATAATGGAAGAATTCAAATGTCCACTTTATGACCCACAGGTTCCTGAGCGTTACGATGAAATGAGTGAATAAGCTTCTAGTTCGTTAAAAACATAAAGCATTAAGTTTATTAAGTATTTTTTCTTAATTTTCTTAATGCTTTTATATTTAGTACAAGTCCAGTTTATAAGTAATTAAATAGTCGAATATGAATTTCAATTTTTCTCAAGATCTCGTTCTTGAAGACGAACAGGTTTTACTACGCCCACTACTAATAACAGATGTTGATAATTTATTGGAGATTTCCCTCAATGAGCCCGAGACTTGGCAGTATTCTTTAGTGCAAGCTAATGGAAAGGAAAACTTGCAGACCTATATTCAATTGGCTGTTAAAGCCAGAGAAAGTAAAACGCAATTTCCCTTTATTGTTTTTGATAAAAAAAGTGGAAAATATGGAGGAAGCAGCCGATTCTATGAGATTAATCAAGATTTTAAAACACTGCTGTTAGGCTATACTTGGTATGGGAAACAGTTTAGAGGAACTGGCTTAAATAAACACTGCAAATTCTTGCTACTACAATTTGCTTTCGAAGAATTGGGCATGGAGCGAGTTGAATTCAGGGCTGACAACAATAATGCTCGCAGTATCGCTGCCATGAAAAGTATTGGTTGCACAGAAGAAGGCGTTTTGAGAAACCATATGCCTACTTTTAATAGCGATTTACGTAGGGATACAATTATTTTAAGCATTCTCAGATCAGAATGGTTTGATACTGTTAAGGCTAATCTAATCAAAAAGCTATAAGGTTTTCTTATCGGTATTTTGCGTTGCGTCTTCTTGCTTTTTCTCCTCTTCAACCCTAAAACCAATTAATTGTCTGTATTTTGATTCTGTTTCTTCTAATTCCTCCTCTAGTTTTTTGTAAAGACTGATATCTTTTATGGTTATTACTGCCGCTACCACATTGTTATCTTGATCAACCAATGGTCTACCGCTAATAAGAACACGTTTTTTTTCGCGTTTTTCTGGATCCCAAAGAATTACGTCTATATCATCTGTTACCTCACCATTGAAGGCCCGCTCCATAGGTAAATTTTGAGAAGGGAATATAGTTCTTTCATCTGGAAAATAGAGCTCAAAATGATTTGTTAAAGAAGTCGATATTTTCTCATTTTGATAGATTCCAAGAATTTCGTTGGCTCTGTAATTAGCAAGGATTATTTCCTTATCAGCATTGGCAACAATGACACCTTCGCCTATATTCTCAACAATGAGGCGTAGTTTTTCCTCATTTTCATAAAGGTTGTTTATTATGGTTTTCTCTTCTTCTTCTAATCTGACGTTTTCAGTAATGTCACGCGCTGCTGAATATAAAATGTCTTTTTTAATGTCTAAATTGACATTCCAGTCCAACCATTTATAACTACCGTCTTTACAAAGGATGCGATTTTTAAAATTAGTAGCTGGATTTTTCTTTGAAAGTGCACTTAGACTTTCAGCTACTGCTTTTTTATCATCCGGATGGACCAGCTCCATATATTTTATTTTGGCAATATCTTTTTGACTATATCCAAGTGTTTTGGTAAATGAAGGGCTGATTTGTACAAAATCATCTCCTTTTGTAACGGTAAGTATATCAAATGTCATTTTAAAAAACTGGTCTGCCGTTTTTAAAGAAGCTTCATTTTCAACTAATTTTGTGATGTCACGTGCGGCAGCATACATTGCCCCCGTTCTAACATCAAAAGTACTGGTCCAATCTAGCCATTTATAGGAGCCATCTTTGCAAAGTGTACGAGCCCTATAACTTAATACTGAGTTTTTCTTTTGAGATTTTTTAAAGTTATCGAGAGAAGTCTTTTTGTCATCAGGATGGCTTAATGAAATAAAAGGTTTATTTTCCAAGTCATTTTTATTGTATCCAAGAGTTCTTGTAAAAGCAGGATTGATTTTGAGAAAATATCCATCTTTAGCAACTACGAAAATATCATAAGAGATATTAAAAAATGTGTCGGCAACAATCAGGGAATTTTCAATTTCTTTTTGTTCAGTAACATCATGTGCTACCGCATATAATAAGCCTGTTGTCAGATCAGGAGAAGCAGACCATAAAAGCCACTTTACAGACTTGTTTTTGCACACCCACCGGTTTTCAAACTGTATTGTTGAAATGCCTGTTTTGAGCTTGTCAATTTCCTTCTGAGTATTATCCCTATCATCTGGAAAAACATAATCTAGAAAAGGGTGATTAATTAATTCTTCCTCTGAATATCCCAATGTTTTACTTAGGGATGGGTTAATTTTTACAAATTTATCATTTCTAGCAATAACCATAATATCTAAAGACATATTGAAGAACTTGTTGGCGGCTTTTGATGAATCCTCCATTTTTTTTCTCTCTGTGATATCTGTTAATATTCCTCCTAATGCATAGACTCTTTCATTTGCATCATACAACGGGAATTTTACGGCTATATAAGTATGCTTGCCATCTTGTTGCTCGATTGTCTCTTCTGTTTTTAGTTCTCTAAGTTTTTTTACTACCTCAATATCAGAATTTCTGTAAGTATCAGCTATTTTTTCTGGTAAAAAATCATGATCAGTTTTTCCTAGGATTTCTTCATTTGAAATTTTAAACAAGTCACCAAATTGTTTGTTAATCAATAAGTATTCCCCATTTAATTTTTTAATAAAGATGGGATTGGAGGTATTGTCAATTATAGACTGCAGTAGTTGCTTATTTTCGAAAAGTAAATCTCGTGAAATTTTCTTTGCACGTAATTGGGAACGAATGATAAAGTAAACAATTACTAATAAAACGATTGAAAGAATAAATAACGAAACTTCTATCCAATTTAATAGGCTGTCCATAGTCATGTCTCTTTGCTTATTGAGTCTGGCAATAAAAATCCAGCCCGAGGCAATAACTACTAAAACATTAATTATAAATCCTAAAAATATTTTTTTTTCAAAAGAAATTTTCATGACCCTGTTTTTTAAACTTAATTTATAAATCACTATTTATATAAAAACCTATGTATATGAAAGTTAGTGAATTATATTTAAAAGGGTAGTGTTTTTTAAGAAATATCTCCTCAAAGCAGAAATTAAATACTACTGTTTATAATAGTTCGTGATTTAGGATATGTAGCGGCTTTTTAAGATGGCAAATAGATTTTAGTACTTAAATCGAGATTATTGTTTTGCGTTTTCAAATTTCATCAAATTCAGGCTCAATAGAATTACAATCAAAGTAACGCCAACATCAGCTGCAATGGCGAAAACCAGATTACTGTAGCCCATAAAAGCTAGAGTGATGAAAACGAGCTTCACTACAATTGCTCCGATAGTGTTAAATTTTATTCTTGCCAAGGTTTTTTTGCTAAGACGAATAAGAAAGGGGATAAGAGAAAGTTTATCGTTCATTAGTGCAATATTAGCCGTTTCAATTGCTGTATCACTCCCAGCTGCTCCCATTGCAATTCCTACGGTACTTAATGCCAAAGCCGGCGCATCGTTTATACCGTCACCTACCATAGCCACAAAGCCAAATTCCTTTAATAGTTCTTTTATTTTATCTGACTTCTCTTCTGGAAGCAAGCCACCAAATACCTTGTCTATTCCCACTTGTTCCGCGACATAATGAGCTGCTTTCTGGCTGTCACCAGTTAGCATTATTAATTTGATATTTAGTTTTTGCAATTGTTTTATTGCGGAAGCACTGTCCGGTTTAATTTCGTCGGTTAAACCAATGATTCCAGCAACACCATTACCAAAACTGACTACGACGCTTGTTTTCCCCTCTGAGGCAAGCTGCTCCACTATTTGTTCGGCTTTGTCATTTACCTCATGATATTCTTTGATAAATTCAAGTTTTCCAACATAAACGGTTTCATTTTCACAAACCAAACATTTTGCGATAGCTCCTTTTCCTATAATGCTTTTAAAAGCTTCCGCTTTGTGGGGTTCAAAACCTTCTTTTCTGCTGGCGGTTACAATTGCCTGTGCTAAAGGATGCTCAGAAAAAAGTTCAGTACCAGCAGTACAAGCCAACAGTTCTTCTCGAGTGGTTACGTTTAATGGGAATATATCAGAAACGATTGGATTACCATAAGTGATTGTTCGGGTTTTGTCTAAGGCTATTGCTTTTATGCTTGCCATGGACTCGATGTGCTTGCCTCCCTTTATTAGAGCCCCTTTTGCGGAAGCATTTCCAATGGCAGCATAAATTGCAACGGGAGTGGAAATAACCAAAGCACAAGGACAGGCAATCACTAAAAGAGTGATGGCTTGGTTTAGCCAAATATCAAGATCCAAATGCAGTATAAAAACGGGAATTGCAAAAACAAGTACTGCCATGGCAATAATTGTAGGTGTATAAAATTTTGAAAAGCGTTGAATGAATTTTTGAGTGTCACTTTTAGCTGCCGCAGCTTCAAAGGTGAGTCGGATAATTTTTGAAAAAGTGGTGTCGATAGAAAGTTTGCTAGTCTCAATTTCAATAAAGCCATCTTTGTTGAGCGTCCCCGCAAATAAATAGTCCCCAGGATGTTTGTCTTTTGGGATAGGTTCGCCGGTAATCGCAGCTTCGTCAACAGTAGTTTCTCCTGAAATTATTTTGCCGTCAAGCGGAATCATTTCGCCTGGTTTAACCTGAATAATCGTACCGACGGGTATTTTATTTATTGGAATATTTTTGTTTTCCTCTTTTACGAAAGCCATTTTTGGAGCGATACTTACTAATTTATCCAAGGCTGATTTTGAATTTTCAAGACCAATGTCTTCCAGCCGTTCACCCAAAACATATAGAACAATTACTACAGCCGCCTCGGGATATTCTCCCAGATAGAAAGCGGCAAAAACCGCAATGGTCATCAATAGATTTATACTGCTAAAGTTAAGCTTGTAAATGGCTTTAAATCCGTCTATCAAAACCTCGTAACCGATACCAATAATGAAAGCGGCAAAAACAAAAGGGCCATAGGGTAGGGGGATAGTAATGCCTATTAGGGATAATATTTCTAAGACAACAACTATCGTGATTGAGGAAAGTAAAACGAGAAATTTTTTGTCTTTGATAGGTAGTTGCATAAAATAGATTTTGTTTTACTGTTTTTTTTAATTTTAATGATCAGGAATTCTATATAATAGAAGAATAAGCAATCGAACTAGAGAATTCAAATGCTTTCAATTTCCTTTTTAAAGAAGTTTCGTTTAAGTAACAGTTGTATTGTATGGCTAATTTAAGTTAATATTTTTGTTCTAAAGAATAAAATATACGTTCTATCCTGAGGTGTAGGGTATCTATAAATGTTGACTTTCATTTTCAGGGATATAGAATGCTGTGGTGTTTTTCTATTATTTAATCGTTATGTAGTGTAGTTTGCCAAAAACTTTGCGAACTTTGCGTTCAAATAAAAGAACATGAAAATAAATCTAAAAATCGGAATTGACAAGCTCATTTTCGGAATGAAACAAAAGGATGTTACCGCAATTTACGGTAAACCGGATAGGAACTATAAGGACGAAGATGACAACGTTATTTTTGCTTACAATACGTTGAAAATTCGTTTGACTTTCTACAAAGAAGAAGAATTCAAATTAGGATATATGGTTGCTTCAAGTCCTGAATTGGATTTGTTTGGGAACAAAGTAATCAATAGAAATATCGCTGAAGTAAAGAAAGAACTGGCAAAAAAAGGCCTCATTAAATTCACTCAAGAAGAATTTGATACTTTCGAAAATTATTTTAACGAAGAAAATTGGATCATTTTTCAAACAGAATTTGATGAGGTAGTTAAATTTGAAATTGGTGCCATCATCAATCAAAAAGATGAGTTTGACTGGAAATTCGGAAAGAAATAGATTAACAATAGGGAAGGCTTTTTGTCTTTGAAAATAGTTTTTCTCTCAGAATAAGTAATAAACAAAAACCCGATAGATTTTAAGATCTGTCGGGTTTGTTTATTTAGTAGTATTACTGATTGTTATTTTGAGGCTGCAGGTTTATCAAACATCTCCAATTCAAAAATTAAGGTTGTATTTGGTGGAATTACTCCTCCAGCACCTCTTTCGCCATAAGCTAAATTGGCTGGGATAAACAGTAAGGCTTTGTCTCCATAAGACATAAAACTTAAGCCTTCAATAAAGCCGGGAATCATACCGTCTTTTTTACCAGCTTCAAATGGAAAGGCTTGGTATCCATTTTGGGCAGCTCGGCGCTCGTCATATTTTCCATAGGCTTTGTTGACGTCCTCGTAACTGCTGTCAAACAAGTTTCCATCTTCAAAGTAACCTGCATAGTGAAAATAGAAAGTAGAGCCGTCAACCGGTTTAATTCCGCTACCTTTTTGAATTATTTTATAGGTCAATCCAGAAGCAGTAGTTGTTGCAGTTGCTTTTGTTACGTCAAAAAAGGCCTTTTTTGCGGCTACTACAGCTGCATATTTAGCGGCAAGGTTTCTTTTTGTTTCTTCCTCTAAAGCAGCTTGTTTTTTAGCATCTGCCTCTTTATTGCCATAATAATTTGCAAATACTTTGGCAGCGTCAAAATATTTTGCAGCAGCTCCTTTTCGAGAGATGGTTACTTTTGTAATAACATCACCTTGAACTATGCTATTTACAATATCCATTCCTTCAGTCACATGACCAAAAATAGTATGTTTGCCGTTTAACCAAGGGGTGTCTTTGTGTGTAATGAAAAATTGACTTGAGTTTGTAGCGGGACCAGAATTGGCCATAGCTAAAATACCAGCTTTATCAAACTTTAAATCGGTAAATTCATCTTTAAATGCGTATCCAGTTCCGCCAGCACCAGTTCCTTGTGGGTCTCCGGTTTGAATCATAAAATCATTAATGACACGGTGAAATTTCAAACCATCATAAAATGGTTTTCCTTTTAGTTTTGAATCAGTGATAAAACTGTTTTTTCCTTCGGATAATGCAATGAAATTGGCCACGGTTATAGGCGCTTTTTTGTATTGTAACTCTAGCGTGATATCCCCTTTGTTAGTTGATATTGTTGCAAAGATCCCTTCAATAGCAATGGGTTTTGTAACAATGGCCTTTGTTGTTGTGACTTGTTTCTGTGTAGGAACAGTTTTTTTTATGCTTTGAGCCTGTGCACTTAACATGCCCAAGCAAACCAAAAATAAAAGTTTAAGTTTCATTTTATACGATTTTTAAATTCTAATTTTTTATTCAGCTGTTGATTCTAATAATTCCACTTCAAAGACAATATTAGTATTTGGTGGAATAACATCTCCTGCACCACCTGCGCCATAAGCTAGATGTGAAGGTATAAACAGTATCGCTTTATCTCCAATAGATAATTTTTCCAGTCCTTCAATAAATCCAGGAATCATACCGTCTTTACGACCTGCTTGAAATGGGATAGGCTGATAACCATTTTGTTCTGCTCTGGCAGGGTCAAATTTCCCAAATATTTTCGCTTCGCTTTCTAAACTGGTATCAAAAAGTTGTCCGTCTTCTAGGAAACCTGCATAATGAATGTATACTGTACTTCCTTTCTCCGGTTTTTTACCGCCTGCTTTTTTAGTGATAACATATTTAAGACCACTAGAGGTCTTCACTGCTTTACTTCTTAGGGCATTAAAATATTTCACCTTGTCATCGCGAACGTCTTTGTATTTTTCGTCGTATGCCTTTTTGCTTTCTGCATCAATGGCCAGTTTCTTCTTTTGATTTTCCGATTCTACTGAGAAGTAGTCGTAGAATGTTTTTACTGCATTAAACTTTTTTGCGGCCTCACCTTTTCTAATGATAGTAACTTTCTTGATATAGTCATTTTGCTCAACTATGTTTACTACATTCATTCCATTATCTACCACATGTCCAAAAATGGTGTGTTTTCCGTCTAACCATGGTGTTGAAACGTGCGTGATGAAAAACTGGCTGCTATTAGTTGCCGGACCATTATTTGCCATAGCTAAAACTCCACCGCCATCAAAACGCAAGTCATTAATTTCATCTTTAAATTTATAGCCAGCATCCCCAGATCCAGTACCTAATGGATCTCCGGTTTGAATCATAAAGTCTTTAATAACCCTGTGAAATTTTAGTCCATCAAAAAAAGGTTTTCCTTTCAAGTTGTCATTGGTTACAAAATCATTTTTTCCTTCTGCCAGAGTAACAAAATTAGCGACCGTTATAGGGGCTTTTTTATAATCCAGCTCCACAATAATGGCTCCTCTACTTGTTTCTATTTTAGCATAGAGACCATCGGGAAGGTTACTGTTTTCTTCGTTGCAGGAATAAAAGCTTGCAATTACAAGTAATACGAATAGGATCTTTTTTTTCATATCGATATAAATTAACTTACTATTTAAGTGTGTCTTTTGGTTTTATGTTTTGAATTGGCTTTTTCACAGCAGCTGCTTGTTTTGGCGTACTGTCCGTTGAAACTGCTTGTAAAGGTGTTTTAACAACAGCCGGTTTTGATTCCTTTTGTTTTTTATAAACGGATTCAGGTATGAAATCATTTAGTGTCACTGTGCAAAGTAAAGGCTGGTTTACACCAATTTTTTTATTGTCGCCATGATAACCAAATCCCATATGTGATGGAAAAAAAAAGTTTACCGTTTCGTTTTTATGCATCAGTTTGATACCGTCCCTTAATCCTATCATAATCTCTTGTTTATCTACATAATAGATTTGGGGTCTTAATTCCAGCTGCGAGTATATTATATTGCCATCAATGTCTTTTATTTCATAATCAAAGAAAGCGATATCCCCTTTTTTTGGAGTCAGCGTGTCTAGTTCGTTCATGGTTTCATAAGAATACCAATAGCCTTTTGACGAAGCAAAATATTCTATAGTAGGGTTGCTTTTCATTATGGTTTTAATCTGGTCTTCTTCGCTTGCCACCAACTTCTTATTTCTTTCCGCTGATTTTTTCATAAAAGTTCCAGAGGTATGAGAAATTGGTCTTCTTACTTCCTGATGCTGTTTGCAACCAGTCAGCATAACGGATATAAAGAATACAACTGCGATATATTGGCTGAATTTCATAATCTATTATATCGTTAGGTTTGTTACTAAATCTTCAAATTTACGTATGGTTTCCTCCATTGATACTTCCGATTTTCCACCGGCGGCATTGCGATGTCCACCTCCTTGAAAATGATCTCTTGCAAATTGGTTTACATCAAAGTCACCTTGGGAACGGAATGAAATTTTGATTATTTTCTCATCTTTGTTTTCGATAAAAATAGCTGTAAAAACAATGCCTTTTATACTCAGACCATAATTTACAATACCTTCAGTATCTCCTTTTATATAGTCAAAAGTATCTAGTTCCTCTTGGGTCAGTGTGGTATAGGCAGTTTGATGCTCAGATAAAACCTTCAGATTTTGAAGTGCTCTACCAAGAAGCTGCAAGCGACTGTAAGAGCTGTTTTCAAATAGTAAGCTAGGTATTTTCGTGTTCTCTACACCTAAATCTATTAATTCTGCAACAATTCGATGTGTATTTCCTGTGGTTCCAGGAAACCGGAACGAACCAGAATCAGTAAGAATTCCGGTATAAATGCAAGTTCCGATCGTTTTGTCGATATCTTCTTTTTTTCCAAGAAAGGAAATAAAGTTATAAAGCATTTCGCATGTTGATCCAATCGAAGTATCTGAATAGGTGTATGCAGCATAATCATCCGGTTTTTGATGGTGGTCGATCATGATAAAAGGCGCTTTCATCTCGGCTAATACCTCTTCCATTCCGCCACCTACACGGTGTAAAGCATTAAAATCTAAAGTAAAAATTAGGTCGGCCTCCTCAAGAATTTTTACACTATTTTCTCTTTCTTTTTCGAATATTTTAACCGTTTCTGAACCTGGAAGCCAAGCCAGAAAATCGGGAAATTCATTTGGCGCAATGACGGTCGGTTTATGATTATTTTTCAATAAAAAATGATATAATCCTAAAGTGGAACCCATAGCATCGCCATCAGGACCTTTATGTGGAATTATTGCAATTTTTTTTGGTGTTGCCAATAACAACTGTATCGCTTGAATGTCTTGTATTTTCATAGTCTGCGAAATTACATTTTTTAATGTAAAGTTTGAAATCATTTAGTAAATAACACGTTTTGCGAATTTAAAAATTATCCAGTTTTTTTCTTTTTAATTTTTGGTACAAATAATGTTTCGGTCCACGAACGATCTGAGAATGATAAATTCCGATTGAACCTGATGCTAAATAAGCAATAAAACAGGCAAGTCCGATGTATGCGCCACTTTGTATTCCAAAAAGCTCTATTCCCATAACGGTACAGGCAATAGGAGTATGTGTGGCACCCGAAAATACAGCCACGAAGCCCATTCCTGCCAATAAGGCAATAGGAAGGGGGACAAATAACGACAGTGTGCTTCCTAGTGTCGCACCAATAAAGAAAAGGGGAGTGACTTCACCACCTTTAAAACCAGCACCTAAAGTAAATCCTGTAAATAATATTTTAGCTAAAAAATCATAATACTCGCTAGGTTCCGAAAAAGAATTCACGATAATTGGGACTCCTAAGCCCAGATATTTTGTTGTGCCAATGAAATAAATTACTACAGCAAACACAATTCCTCCAACAAAGGGACGCAATGGTGGGTATTGGATTTTTGCAAATAAAGTGCCCCAAAAATGTGTGCTTCTGGAAAAGAGCATGGCTGTTAGTCCAAATACGATACTAATTGGAATAATCCAAAGCAGTGTATTGATATTAATGTCAGGAACTATGGGGATGGAATAATGCGTGTGTTTTACTGCCCAAATTTCAACCGTGAAGTAGGCGATAAATGCGACCAAAAAAGATAAAATTATGCTTTTATAGCTGACCTTGCTGAAGTACAAAACCTCTAAAGCGAATAAAGCTCCCGCTAATGGCGTACCGAAAACAGAAGCAAATCCTGCGCTTATCCCTAAGATGATGATTGTCTTTCTTTCTGAATTATCGAGTTTAAAAATCCTTGTAAATTGATCAGCAATAGAGCCACCCATTTGTACGGCTGTTCCTTCACGACCTGCTGATCCACCAAAAAGATGGGTAATGATGGTTCCAAAGAGTACTAAAGGAGCCATTTTTAACGGGATCGTCTTTTTTGGCGTTTCATATTCTTCTAACAATAAATTATTCCCTCTTACTGCAGATGATCCATAATAATGGTACAATAGTCCTATAAGTAAACCTCCTATGGGCAAAAGCCAAAGTATCCAGCTATTTTCGCCCCTATACTCTGCCGCCCATTCTAAGGCCACTAATAAAAATGCGGAAGCAGAACCAGAGAAGAAGCCTATCAATACACAAATGAGAATCCATTTGAGGGAGAGCAATATTGTTTTTTTAATTTTTTCTGAAATCATTCTTTTCTTTAGGGGAATTGCCAAATACTATTTTGCTAAAGTATTACAATACATCCAAATTATGGTACTTTTCAGCAAGTACGGCCGTAAATTCTATTTCAACGAGATATTCTGGTGCTACTAATTTACTGATTTCATAGAATCCTGTTGTAGGTTTAATGTCCTTGAAAAAAGCGGCATGTGCTTTGGCAACATCCTCAAAAGTAGTAATGTCAGTGGTGAATATTCTGGTACGAATGACATCCTTCATGCTTGTATTTAAGTCCTCGAGTACCTTTTCAACTCTTTCAAGAATATTGAAGGTTTGGGCATAGGCATCGGTGGCTTTTACTTTGTCACCATCTACTATTGCAACTGTTCCTGAAACTTCGATGCTGTTTCCTATACGTACAGCACGACAATACCCCATTTTATCTTCCCAAGGAGAGCCTGATAATATGTTTTCTCTTTTCATTTTGTTTTGTTTTTTAAGGCTGTTTGGAAAGTAATTTAGCCTGATTTAAAAATTGGTATATTTTTTGCAATTTATGAAAAATAGTAAAATAAAAAATACTGATTTTATATAAAAAAGTTCGATTTTAATCAGATGGTTTTAAAGCCAAAATGTAATAAATTCGAAAATATGAAGTTATAAAGGAAAGTAAAAGAATGCCATTTTTATGTTTTTATAATATTGGTTTTTTATTTTTAAAAAAAATTACACAAATTAATGAATCAATACACAAGGATTATGAATCGAATTTTCTTTTTAATATTAATAATAGGACTCTCTGTACAAGGGTATTCCCAGAATGAAATTGGTACTAAATTTAAAGCGATAGCTCCTAAAAGTAAAGAGGTAAAAATTAAACCAGTAGTTCCATCAATTGCTGGGCCACCTACAGTTATACCTTATATTCCGTCTGTATTTCCAGAAAATAATTTTAAAGTACCTAAAAATGAAGTCTTTGTAGGGGCTAAAGCGTATCTAAGAAATCAAGATTTAGGGATTTATAAAACGAATTCTAATACAGCAAAAGTGGAATATCGAGATGGGGCTTATGTTGACGGGGACCGCATTAGGATTTATGTAAATTATAAAGTTATAGATTATGATGTTCTTTTGGAAGGTGACTTTAAAGGATTTGTAGTGCAGCTTGAAAAAGGGGTAAATAGAATCGATTTTGAAGCGTTGAATGAAGGGTTTGCTGCTCCTAATACAGCCGAATTTAAAGTATATGATGATAAAGGACAGTTAATTTCTACTAGCCAATGGAATATAGGCCAAGGCTATATGGCTACCATAATAGTAGACAAGCAATAAATATTGTTTTTCAATCGGATAGGGTTAAATTTTTTTTAATGTTCGCCAGAGGTTTTGTTTTCTAAATAGAAAGCTTGGTATATTTGTCGCAACTTGATATTTAGAGTATTTAAAAACAAAGTGGTATAATATGAAACAGGTATTATTGGTTATTATAATGTGCATGACAATAAACGGCTATTCTCAAGCCGAGTTCAGTTCTAAGTTTAAAGTAATACCTCCTATAGATATAGGTATTAAAACCAAAAAAGCAACGCCTTTAAAGGTTGCACCTCGGGATATTATAGCGCCCGATATTTTTAAAAAACCGGAATACAAACTACCTAGCACTAATTTTAAAATTGGCGATCCTGATCCTATTTCTATGATTCAAACCAATGATTTTATTAATCCTGGGGATGAGGTACGAGATAAAATGAATAAAAGTATTGATAAATCATTAGTCAATAATGGGCTAAAAGAGGATACTTCTTATCTTAATGTAAAGGACTTGAATTTTGGAGTCATTCGAACCAAGTCAAAAACTTTAATGATTCGAGTACGGGATTATGGTGCTATCGATGGCGATTTAATAAAAGCGACAATTATACGCAATTACAAGAGTACTATTTTAGCAAATAATTTATACCTAGACACCAATTTTAAAGACATAAAAATAGAACTTCAAGAGGGTTTGAATTATTTAGAGTTAGAAGCTTTGAATCGTGGGGCTTTGGGCGGAAATACAGGAGCCTTTTATATTTATGATGCCGAAGGAACCATGTTAATGTCGGACTTGTGGAATAATTTTGATACAGGAGTTAAATCTAAGTTTACATTTATAAAAGAATAAGAGTTGCTTTTTATACTTTATGGACTAAAAAGGATCTGCAGTGACTTTGAACTTCATGTCTGAAAGTACTGTAATATCTTTCGTTACCGTTTCCCCTATAGTTGCCTTAGTTCTTAATTTATAAGAAGACGCTTTTACGTATTTATCTAGTTTTTCTGAAGTGCAAATTAGTGTTATCGTATTTGAAGTAGAATTGATGTTTTCTAAATAAGCCAATTCAATTTCATCATTAGCATCTGTTGATATAAATATATGTATAGACTTTAAAAAACTGAAGGTTTTATCAGTAGGATCTGTTATAGTCAGTTTTAACTCATCTAATTTTACGTCTTTTACTAAATCTGCTTTTGTATTGTTGTTCTCAAAAACAGTACTTGAATTAGTGGTGACATCAGGTGTAACAATTTCAGAAGCAATGTTTAAGGGGAATCCGCTGGCAATTTTAAAAGTAGTTTGGTTTGATATTGTAAAAGTCAGTAAACTATCAATTACGCTACAAGAAGCAATTAAAATACCAAAAATGGCGATTGCTGTAAATTTTTTTATTTTCAAAATAGTTGTTTTAAAATTTGAGTTTGTAAAAGTAGATAATTAAACGGAATTATTTTTTTGTTTGCTTACGCTTCTACTTTTTAATGATTTTGTTTAATGCGAGATCTGAGTTAATTCGTTTTTAAACAGCTTGTTGGGAGTGCTTTTGAATTTAGATTTGCTGTTTTTAGTTGTGAAGGGAATTCTTATAATTTTCAATTAATCTAATTTACTAATTGATCCTGGCAGAAGAGAATCTATTTTTAGTTTACGAGTTTTTAAGTCTACATTATTTACTGATAGAAAAAAAATAAATTTTTTTAAAATTCAATTTTTCAATTCCGAATATAAAAAGTATTTTTGCGCATGCAACACAACGTACTTATTTTAGATTTCGGATCGCAATATACACAGCTTATTGCGCGTAGAGTTCGCGAATTAAATATATTCTGCGAAATTTTCCCATACAATCATTTTCCGAGTGATTTGTCCCCTTATAAAGCCGTAATTCTTGGAGGTAGCCCTTTTTCTGTTAGAGGAGAAGATGCGCCACACCCTGATTTATCTCAAATTAGAGGAAAGCTACCTATGCTTGCCGTATGTTACGGAGCACAGTATTTAGCTCATTTTAGTGGTGGAGAAGTAGCCGCTTCAAACACCAGAGAATATGGTAGGGCTAATTTGTCTTATATAAAACCAGACGAAACTTTCTTTGAAGGAGTTGACCTTAACAGTCAGGTTTGGATGAGTCATAGTGATAGTATTAAAGCATTACCTACAAATGGGGTGAAGTTGGCTAGTACTCATGATGTGGAATTTGCCGCTTATAAAATCGAAGGAGAAACTACCTATGCGATACAGTACCATCCTGAAGTATTTCACTCCACAGATGGATCAAAAATGCTAGAGAATTTCTTGGTTAAAATTGCTGAAGTTCCACAAAACTTTACTCCTAACGCTTTTGTTGAGGATATGGTTGCCGAACTAAAAGAAAAAATTCAAGACGATAAAGTAGTTCTTGGACTTTCTGGTGGTGTAGATTCTACAGTAGCAGCGGTTTTATTGCATCAAGCGATTGGTAAAAATCTATATTGTATTTTTGTTAATAACGGTTTGCTTCGTAAGAACGAATTTGCTCAAGTATTGGATCAATACAAAGGAATGGGATTGAATGTTAAAGGCGTTGATGCTGGAGATCGTTTCTTGTCAGAATTGGCAGGAGTTAGTGATCCTGAAACGAAACGTAAAATTATTGGACGTGTGTTTATCGAAGTTTTCGACGATGAGTCGCATTTAATTGAAGATGTAAAATGGTTAGCACAAGGAACTATATATCCTGATGTAATCGAATCTGTTTCTGTAAAAGGACCATCAGCAACTATAAAATCGCATCATAATGTAGGTGGTTTGCCTGATTATATGAAATTGAAAATTGTGGAGCCGCTTCGTATGCTTTTTAAAGATGAAGTACGTAGAGTAGGGGCTAGTTTAGGAATTGATGCTGAATTGCTAGGAAGACATCCTTTTCCTGGACCTGGATTGTCAATTCGTATCTTAGGAGATATCACGCCAGAGAAAGTGAGTATTCTGCAAGATGTTGATGCTGTCTTTATAGATGGACTAAAATCTTGGGGATTGTATGATAAAGTATGGCAAGCAGGAGCAATCCTTCTTCCTGTAAATAGTGTAGGTGTAATGGGAGACGAGCGTACTTACGAAAAAGTAGTGGCGCTTCGTGCAGTTGAATCTACGGATGGTATGACAGCTGACTGGGTTCATTTACCATATGATTTCTTGATGAAAGTTTCTAATGATATCATAAATAAAGTAAAAGGTGTTAATAGAGTAGTGTATGACATTAGCTCAAAACCACCAGCAACTATTGAGTGGGAATAGGCTTTACAGCTTCTTACTTTTCTTAAGAATCTTTGTTTAAAATGTTCTTTATATAAACGGTATCAGATTTTGGAATAAAATTTGATACCGTTTTGTTGTCTTTGAATTAATAATTTTTATAATATATAAATGATGAAGTATTTTTTTTCGATTTGTATTACCATAGTACTGATGACCAATACTGTTTTTGCACAAGAAAAAGCGATTACGCATAAAGTGGAAAAAGGGGAAACGATAGTTCAAATTGCATTGAAGTATAATGTTACTCCATTTGATATTTATCAATTAAATCCAGACGTACAAAATGGTTTGAAGCCAAATAGTGTTCTGCTGATTCCAAGTAAATCGACTAATAAAGTTACAAGCCTTCCGGCCAAAGTAAATGCGAAAGCAATTACGCACTTAGTAACACCAAAAGAAACTTTGTACGGTATTGAAAAGCAATACGGAATTTCAGATGATGAATTGAAAAAAGCCAATCCATTTCTCGAAAATGACGGATTGAAAATAGGGCAAACGCTGGTTATTCCTGTAAAAAATAAAACGGTAAATACAGCTGTGGCGGCTGTGGCTGTAGCGCAAGAGAAAGTGATTTATCATGATGTGCTTCCTAAAGAAACTAAATACTCTATTTCTAGAAAATACGGAATTACAATTGCGGAACTTGAAAAACGCAATCCTGAAATTGTAACGGGTTTACCTATTGGATATAGATTAATAATAAAAGGAAGTGTACCTAAGGCGGCTAAAGTTCTTGAGCAGCTAGAAGTAAAAAAAGAAGATGCAATTCAGAAGCCATTAAAAGAAAAAACGGAAATTGTTTATACGACTTATGAAGTTCAACCCAAAGAAACTCTTTATAGTCTGTCTAAGACATTCGGTCTGACTCAGGAAGAGTTCATTGCACTTAATCCTGAGCTTAAGGACGGTGTTGAAATAGGTATGATTTTGAAGGTGCCTTCTAAAATGTCTGCTCTGCAAGAGGATAAAAAAGAGTATACTGCTTTATCTAAAAAAATCAGTTTAGGTAAGCGTAAAAAAATGGTGTTGCTTTTACCATTTAACATCGCTAGGGTAGAAGGCGATACTATCAATTCAACTTCAAATCGTTTGAAAAAAGATAAGTTTTTGAACATGACTTTAGATTTCTATGCAGGAGCTTTGATGGCTATTGATTCTGCTAAAGTTTTAGGTCTTCCTATTGATGTGGAGATTTATGATTCTGAAGAAACTAAAAATGGTTCAAATGTAGCTGCTATTATTAGAAATAATAATCTTTCAACTGCCAATGCTTTAATTGGACCTTTTTACCAAAGTAATGCTGAAACTGCCGCTCAGTTATTGAGTGAAAGGAATATTCCTGTTATTTCGCCATTGTCGAAGGATGTAGGGAATCCTTTTAATAATTTATATCAAACGATACCTGCAAACGAAGTGATTAAAAATGCTATGTTTGACTATATGAGAGCTCATAATGGAAATATTATGGCAGTGGTTGACAGAAAGAAAGAATCAATTGTTAAGTATATTAAAGAATATCAAAAAGATGTTCCATTTGTGGCATTCAAAGAAAATGGTAGCGTTTCTACTGAAAGCTTGAAAAGCATGTTAGTTAAAGATAGAATGAACTATGTTGTGATGGAAACCGGGAATACCTGGATGATAAAAACGACAATTTCGGCTATGGTTAGTTCAATGTCTGGATATCAAGTGCAGTTAGTGATCTTAGAGTCAAATGAAACTTTGGACACTGATGAAATTAAATTTTTGAATCTAACAAAATTGAAATTAATGTATCCTTCGGTTACTCGTGATAATGACTCTGCTGAAGCTGCTATTTTTGATAAAGAATTTAGAAAGATAAATAATATCTATCCAAGTGACTTTGCAACTCGTGGTTTTGATGTGACATTTGATACTATGATGCGATTGGTACAAGACAAGACTTTTGAAGAAACCGTGAATGCTGCCGCGACAAAACAAGTGGAAAATAAATTCGAGTATTATAAAAAACCTGATGGGGGATATACTAATAAAGGAGTATTTATCATGTATTACGATACTGATTTAACTTTGAAAGAAGCAAACTAATGACATCAAAAGTAACCTATCTAGGTGAGTTAAGAACATCATCAATACACTTACAATCCGGAATCGAAATTATTTCTGATGCACCTTTAGATAATAAAGGAAAAGGTGAAGCTTTTTCGCCAACGGATACCGTTGCAAATGCGTTGGGCAGTTGCATGATGACCGTGATGGGAATCAAAGCCCGTGATTTAGATGTCGATATGACTGGAGCTATAGCATCAGTTACTAAGATTATGAATGCGGAACCAAGGAGAATTGGAGCGATTGAAATTTTATTTCAAATGAATATTGATGTTGATCTCAAAAATAGAACTATTCTAGAGAGAACAGCGATGACATGTCCTGTTTTCTTAAGTTTGAATAGCGAAATAGAAAAAAGAATCACTTTCAGCTGGAAATAGACAAATAATAAGTAATCGGTTTCAGGTTGAACCTTAAACTTTAAAACCTTAAACCTTGGATAAAAATCAACAGCAACTCATAAAGTTAGCTCATACTAAAATGCCTTTTGGCAAATACGAAGGAAAATACCTTATTGATATTCCTGAGTACTATGTGGTGTGGTATCATAACAAAGGATTTCCAAAAGGAGAATTAGGAGAACAGTTAAAACTTATATATGAGTTAAAACTAAACGGACTAGAAGAATTGATACGGAATATTAAAAAAAGGTATCCAAAACCTCATTAATTTATGAAATTAATGAGGTTTTTATTTTCAAGATAATAGGTTAAGCAATTGTCAATTTTCCAAATTATCTCATTTGTAAATTAGCATATTCTCAATTTATAATCGTATTTTTGCCGAGTTTTTTACACAACTACAATACAAACAACAACATAATGAATCAAACGAAATATATTTTTGTTACTGGCGGTGTGACTTCTTCTTTAGGGAAAGGAATTATTGCAGCATCTTTAGCAAAATTGTTACAAGCACGAGGGTATAGGGCGACTATCCAAAAATTTGACCCCTATTTAAATGTTGATCCAGGGACATTGAACCCATATGAACACGGAGAATGTTATGTTACTGATGACGGTGCTGAAACTGATTTGGATTTAGGACATTACGAACGTTTCTTGAATGTTCCTACTTCTCAGGCAAATAATGTTACTACAGGAAGAATATATCTTTCAGTTATTGAAAAAGAAAGAAGAGGAGAATTTCTTGGGAAAACGGTACAAGTAGTACCTCATATTACCAATGAAATTAAAGATAGAATGCAATTGCTTGGTAATTCAGGTGATTATGATATTATCATCACTGAAATTGGTGGAACAGTTGGGGATATTGAATCTTTACCTTATATCGAATCGGTTCGTCAACTGGTTTGGGATATGGGTGAAAATAATGCCATTGTAATTCATTTAACTTTAGTGCCTTATTTAGCTGCTGCTGGTGAGTTGAAAACAAAACCAACACAACACTCTGTAAAAACGTTGATGGAAAGCGGTATTAAAGCTGATATCTTAGTTTGTAGAACAGAGCATGAAATTTCGGATGAAATTCGTAATAAATTAGCCTTGTTTTGTAACGTAAAAAGGGAAGCAGTTATTCAATCTATTGATGCTTCAACTATTTATGAAGTGCCTAACTTGATGTTAGAGGAAGGGCTTGATATTGTTGCATTAAAGAAATTAGATTTACCTAAAAAAGCAGCGCCTGATTTAAAACACTGGAATACTTTTCTACGCAGATTAAAAAACCCAAAACATACCGTAAATATTGGTTTAATTGGGAAATATGTAGAAATGCAAGATTGTTACAAATCAATATTGGAGGCTTTTATACATTCAGGAGCTTCAAATGAAACTAAGGTAAATGTAATTTCTATCCATTCAGAACATATTGATGCCTCAAATATTGAAGAGAAATTGAAAGGTCTTGACGGTATACTTGTGGCACCAGGTTTTGGAGAAAGAGGTATCGAAGGTAAAATAGAAGCTGTACGTTATGCACGTGAAAATAAAGTTCCTTTTTTCGGAATTTGTTTAGGAATGCAAATGGCTGTTATCGAATACTCAAGAAATGTGTTAGGATATGCAGATGCTAATTCGACAGAAATGAATGAGCAAACCAAATATCCTGTTGTTAATTTGATGGAAGATCAAAAAAACGTAACTGAAAAGGGAGGGACTATGCGTCTTGGAGCTTGGAAATGTGATATTAAAGAAGATTCATTAGCTTATAAAGCTTATGGTCAAACTACTATTTCTGAACGTCACCGTCACCGTTATGAGTACAATAGCGAATTTGTTGATGTATTGCAAAAAGCAGGTTTAAAAGCTTCTGGAGTAAATCCAGACACAGGATTGGTTGAAATTGTAGAAATAGAAGATCATCCTTTTTTCATCGGTGTGCAATACCATCCAGAATACAAAAGTACTGTGGCAAACCCACATCCGCTTTTCGTGAATTTTGTTGCAGCTGCGGTAAAAGCAAGAAAAAAATAATATACGGTAATACGTCTTTGGTTGTGGTGTAACTATAACTATAACTAAAAATGATAATGACTATTTCTCATTGTGGCGAGTTTCAATAAAGAAACTTAAAGCATTAAACTTTGAATTAAATTATAATGGAAGGAAAAAAATTTGACCCGAATTCGATAATTGGTTTTGTATTGATTTTTGGGATATTACTTTGGATAATGTGGCAAAATCAGCCTACTGAAGCTGATATTGCAGCTGATAAAGTAAAGAAAGAATTGGTAATTCAAGATGCCAAAACTAAAGAAGCGGAAGCGAAAATGGCCGCTACTCCAGCTGTTATCACTGCGGGAGATACTTTACAGTTGGCTCAACTTCAAAAAAGCTTAGGTGATTTTGCTTATTCAGCAACACTTCCTTCGGCTAATGACTCTTACACAACCATTGAGAATAAATTAGTGAAATTGAAAATTGCTAATAAAGGGGGATATATTGTAGAGGCTACTTTAAAGAATTTTGAAAGATTCAAAAAAGGCTCAGGAGAATTAGTAGACTTGATAAAAGACAACAATGCTAATTTGAATGTGCAGTTGCTTACAAGTGACAATCGTACTTTAAATACTAAAGATCTTTATTTTGAACCAACATTGACTAAAAATGGTGAAGACCAAATTTTAGCTATGCGTTTGAAAGCGGGTGCAAATGAGTATTTAGAATATAAATACGTATTGAAAGCTGATGACTATATGCTTGATTTTGATATTCATACTCAAGGATTAAATAAAGTTTTGAATGCATCTAAACCATTACAATTAGAATGGGATTTGAAGTCATATACTAACGAAAAAAGTATAACTACTGAAAATCGTTATTCTGAAATGTATTTCGAGCATGAAGATGGAAAAAGCGACTATTTAGGACTTGGTAGTGATGAGTCGAAGTCGGCTGAAGATGTATCTTATATCGCATATAAACAGCATTTTTTCACTTCTATTTTGTTGACGAACACTCCTTTTGAAAAAGCGGAATTGTTTTCAAATAATTTGGTTAAAGATTCTGAAACGGATACCATTTTTACTAAACAATTTAAGGCGGTTGTCCCTTTAGCATTCAAAAATGGGGAAATTGACCAAAAAATGAATTGGTATTACGGTCCTACCGATTACAAGTTATTGAAAAGTTACGATAGAAATATAGAAGACATTGTTGCTTTAGGATGGGGTATTTTCGGATGGATTAATCGTCATGCATTTATACCAATTTATGGTTTCTTAAGTATGTTCATACAACATGGATGGGCAATTGTTTTGTTTACTATATTGGTTAAATTAGTTTTATCACCTATTACTTATAAATCATTTTTGTCTCAAGCAAAAATGAAAGTATTAAGACCTGAAATTAATGAATTGGGGGAAAAATTCAAAAAAGACCCAATGAAAAAACAGCAAGAAACAATGAAGCTGTATAATAAAGCTGGAGTAAACCCGATGGCCGGTTGTGTACCAGGTTTGTTGCAAATGCCAGTCTTTTATGCTTTGTTTCAATTTTTCCCATCAGCAATAGGGTTGAGACAGCAAGGTTTTCTTTGGGCAAATGATTTGTCTTCTTATGATTCTATTTATGAGTTGCCATTTCATATTCCAGCGTACGGAAATCATATTAGTTTGTTTCCAATTTTGGCATCTATCGCAATTTTCTTTTATATGAAAATGACAACTGGTGATCAACAAATGGCACAACCTCAGCAAGAAGGAATGCCAGATATGGCTAAAATGATGAAGGTGATGATTTATATCTCTCCATTGATGATGTTGTTTTTCTTTAATAGTTATGCATCTGGTTTGAGTTTGTATTATTTTGTATCTAACTCTATTACTATCGGAATCATGCTTGTTATTAAGAATTATATAATTGATAGTGATAAAATTCACGCTCAAATTCAAGAAAATAAATTGAAAGAGCCTAAGAAACAAGGTAAGTTCCAACGAAAACTTCAAGAAGTTATGGAACAGGCCGAAGCTCAAAAGGCAAAGGATAAAAATAAATAGAAGTAAAAAGCTTCCGCCACGGCGGAAGCTTTTTTGTTTTAAAGCAATTTTTTATAAAATGGGTAATAGAACTTTGTCTATTGCATGAATCACACCGTTGGAACATTGTACGTCTGTAATCACGATATTTGATATTCGGTTGTTGGCATCTTTGATTTTTGCACCTCCGCTTAATTGTATCGTAAAAGTTTGAGCTGGAGTTAGAATTGGTGTAACAATTTGTCCTTCTGTCAAAGTCGCTGCCAATACGTTTGCTGGACTAACTACATGGTATTGTAAAACTTTTGTCAAATTTGCTGCAGAAACCCCTGCTATCCCTCCAGGTGCTAATTCAGTATTTAATGCAGTAAATGCAGCGTTAGTAGGTGCAAATACGGTAAATGGACCTGTTCCTGATAAAACGGATACGAAGTCTGGTTGTCCTTGGCCAGTTAAAGCACCAACTAAAGAGGTGAAATTTGGATTTGCAGTTGCATGAGTAACAATGGTTGGTAAGCCAATAACTTTATCAACGACATGAATGACACCATTAGAGGCTAAAACATTAGGTGTTGTTACTGTTGCACCTCCGTTTAATTTTACTCCGGCAGTCGTGTTTACATACATGCTCAGTGTATTCGTGGAAGAGGCAGTTCCCTTTGCTAAGGTTTTAATATAGCCATTAGTTAAGTCAGTAGCCATAAGCTTAGTTGAAATTACATGATTCAATAGAATTTGAGTCAGCGCTTCTTTTGGTACATCATTTATTGTTGCATATGGGGTTGTTGCAAGAAAAGCTGTGAACGCCGTGTTTGTAGGTGCAAAAACGGTATAAGTTCCACTTGTCTGCAAGGTGGTCGCTAGTTCTGCTCTTTGTAGAGCTTGGACTAAAATACTCAAGTCTGGAGTTTTTAACGCAAGTCCAGTAATGGAATTGTCAACTGGAGTAACCGTGTTGTCGTCGTTATTACATGAGATTAATAAAACGAACAGAGACAGAATTAGGGTCAGATTCTTGATTTTAAATAAATTTTTCATAATAAAGAGTTTTAAATTTTTATCTAAATTAAAACATAAAATTGACAAACTGTTTAAGTTTTGGGTAAAAAGTCTAAACAAAATGAAAGTTTATGATTTCCTTATTATTTGTTTAAGGTTTGAAAAGCCGACATTAATAGGCTGTAATATAGCGTATTGTGTATTTAACGAGTTTTTATCTCTCATGGAAAGTAGCGTTTTCGTTAAACATTTTAATTGGTAGTCTACAAATGATATTTTGTTAAGGTTATTAGAGGTTAGGTAAAATCATGGAAGGATTAAGATTAGTTATTTTTTGTTGAAACTACGGTGCAAATTAAAAAGGGAGATCTTTTTCAAACAACTCAATTATAAAATTATTTGAATATGCTTTTTCTGTAATTAAATGTAAATTTGTCAAAATAAGAAATGATTTTAGTTGGGTAGATTCAAGTCAAAATTTGGTAGTTATGAAAAAAATTAAGTTTTGTTTTTTTAATGTGTTCTTTTTTATCCTTTTTAGTCAAACTCTAATGGCTCAGACAGATTTTAATAAATTAGATGCACAAGAAAAAAAGCATGGTTTGTGGAAAGGATTTTATGAAGAATCTAAAAGACCTAGATACGAAGGGGCATTTGAGCATGGCAAAGAAATTGGAATGTTTCAGTTTTTTGATGATACCAAAGCAAAATCTATAGTGGCCACTAGAGAGTTTAATGCGAATGACAATTCAGCTTATACCATTTTCTTTGATCAGGCTAAGAACAAAGTGAGTGAAGGTGTAGTGTTAAATAAATTATTTGAAGGACCTTGGAAGTATTATCATCAGGCTTCAAAAATTGTGATGACTATCGAAAACTATAAAGCTGGGAAGTTGGAAGGATTACGGTCTGTTTTTTATCCAAACGGTAAATTAGCCGAAGAAACCAATTATAAAAATAATTTGAAGGAGGGAGTCTACAAGAAATATTCTGAAAACGGAATTGTATTAGAAGAATCAATTTATAAAAATAATGAATACAACGGGTTGTCAGTATTTAAAGATCCCGATGGTAATGTGGTTTCTAAAGGACAATTTGTAAAGGGGAAGAAAGCAGGTATTTGGCAGTTTTTCGAAAAAGGGAAATTAACAAAAGAAATTGACATGAGTAATCTACAGAGTATCTCTAAGGCCAATCGCAATTAAGTTTATCCTTGCACAGATACTCTAATAAAACATTGTAACTTTGCAGTCTTATAAAATTATTAAAGATTTCAAGATGAAACGTGTTGTAGTAGGACTTTCTGGAGGTGTTGATTCGAGTGTTGCCGCTTATTTATTGCAACAACAAGGATATGAAGTGATAGGCCTTTTTATGAAAAATTGGCATGATGATTCAGTAACAATTTCTAATGAATGTCCATGGTTAGAGGATAGTAATGACGCATTGCTTGTAGCTGAGAAATTGGGTATTCCCTTTCAAACAGTAGATTTGAGTGAGCAATACCAAGATAAAATTGTTGATTACATGTTCAGGGAATATGAAAAAGGGAGAACTCCAAATCCTGATGTTCTTTGCAACCGTGAGATCAAATTTGACGTTTTTATGAAAATAGCTTTAAGCCTTGGTGCAGATTATGTTGCCACAGGTCACTATTGCAAAAAAAGTGAAGTCGAGGTGAATGGCGAAACAATATATCAATTACTTGCCGGTGCTGACAACAATAAAGATCAATCCTATTTTCTTTGTCAATTATCGCAAGAACAATTGGCAAAATCATTGTTTCCTATTGGAGAATTAACCAAGCCACAAGTGCGTGAAATAGCCGCGGAAATGGAATTGGTGACAGCCGAAAAGAAAGATTCTCAAGGTTTGTGTTTCATAGGTAAAGTACGTTTGCCAGAATTTTTACAACAAAAATTACAGCCAAAAGAAGGTGCTATTATTCAAATAGACAAGAGTCATTCTGTTTATAATGCTCAAGAACAAGAGAAATTGTCTGCAAAAGAATCTTTGTTGTTAGCATCCAATAAAATTATATACAGCCCCGAAATGGGTAAGGTAGTTGGAAAACATCAGGGTGCACATTACTTCACAATCGGCCAAAGAAAAGGGTTGAACGTAGGAGGGACAACTGATCCATTATTTATTATTGCAACAGATGTAGAGACTAATACGATTTACACTGGTTTAAGTAGTCTGCATCCAGGATTGTTTAGAAAAGGTCTGTTTATAGAAAAATCAGAAGTGCATTGGATTCGTACTGATTTGGCTTTGGAAAATGGCGAACAAATGGAAGTTATGGCAAGAATTCGTTATAGACAACCTTTACAAAAAGCTACTTTACATCAATTTGAGGACGGAATGTACGTTTCATTTGAAGAACCGCAATCAGCAATAACTGAAGGGCAATTTGCAGCATGGTACATCGATGATGAATTAGTTGGTTCGGGAGTTATTTCTTAGATTAGTGCTTTGCTATAATAATTTTTCATTTCAGAATTTGATATTATTGTAAATATTCTTTTTTAAGAGTCAATGCATTATTACTCTTATGTTTGGTTTAATGTAATACTTGATTATGAAACAAGTTTTTCTTTTCTTTTATTTATTTCTCACTACAATTGCTTTTTCGCAAGAAGATGCTTGGGTATATTTTAATGCCAAAAATAATTCGCAATTTTATTTTGATTCACCATTAGAAATGCTTTCGCAGAGGGCTTTGGATCGAAGAACAAATCAAAGTATTGCCATAGATTTAAAAGATATTCCAATTGACAAATCCTATATAAGTCAAATAAAATTAGCATCAGGTATTACAGTGATGGCCAAATCAAAATGGCTCAATGCGATCCATGTAAGAGGAACTCAAACTGCGATAAATTCATTAAAAACGTTTGCTTTTGTTGACAACATAGATTTTGCAAATAAAACATTAAACCAAACGGGAAAGACAGCCAAAACGTTTAAGATTAATGAACAAAGCAAGACTAAGAAAACAAAAATAGATTATGCTTACGGTACTTCAGCTAATCAAATCCAGATGCTAAATGGGGATGTTTTGCATCAAAAAAACTATACTGGTTCAGGAAAGATAATTGCTATTATGGACGCTGGTTTTCCGGGTGTGAATACTGTTCAACCTTTCCAGAGACTCCGAGATAACAAGCAAATTTTAGGTGGCTATGACTATGTGTCTAGAAATACTGATTTTTATACGGGTAGTTCTCATGGTACTCTCGTACTTTCTTCTATAGGAGGTTATAAAGAAAACTCATTAGTAGGGACGGCGCCAGACGCCTCTTATTACTTATTTATAACTGAGGATGATGCTGCTGAAAACCCTATTGAAGAATCCCTTTGGGTAGAAGCTGCCGAAAAAGCAGATAGTTTAGGTGTAGATATCATTAATACTTCCTTGGGATATTTTGAATATGATAACACGGCTTACAGTCATAGTTATGCTGATATGAATGGAACCACTAATTTTATTTCGCGTGGTGCAGAGATTGCATTTAGTAGAGGAATTATTGTGGTTACATCAGCAGGTAACGAAGGAACTACCTCACAACCTCATATTGGGGCACCAGCCGATGCGGTTTCAGTACTTTCAATTGGTGCCGTGAATTCAGGTAAAACAAGAGCTTCGTTTAGTTCAATTGGGCCTTCTTATGATAACCGAATAAAACCAGACGTGATGGCACAGGGGGCTTCAGCTGTTTTATCGGATCAATTCGGAAATATAATTACAGCAAATGGGACTTCATTTTCAAGTCCTATTATGGCGGGAATGGTGGCCTGCTTATGGCAAGCTTTTCCCAATAAAACAAACAAAGAAATTAGGCAGTTAATCATTGAGTCAGCAGATAGGTTTTCTGTGCCCGATTCTCAATATGGTTATGGGATTCCGGATTTTAGTCTTGCTTTAAACAAGACATTGTTTGTTGATGATTTTTCCAAAAAATATTTTGTAGCCTATCCAAATCCAACCACTGATCTGATTTCAGTTTCTTTTCCCGAAAGCTTCAATACTGGGAAAGTTATTTTTTATACTATATTAGGTAAAAAAGTTTTGGAACGAAGCATCAGCAATCAATCGGATACTTTTTCATTAAAGTCATTGAGCAACGGGATTTATTTTTACAAAATAGAAGTCGATGCTTTCTCAAAGAGCGGTAAAATAATAAAACAATAATACTCAACTTACTAATGAATAAAATCACAAAACTCTTCAATATTAAATATCCTATTATCCAAGCAGGAATGATCTGGGTTAGCGGTTATAAACTCGCCAGCGCAGCAAGTAATGCAGGTGGATTGGGCTTAATAGGAGCAGGCTCTATGTATCCTGAAGTATTACGGGAACATATTCAAAAATGTAAGAAAGCAACCTCAAAACCTTTCGGAGTAAATGTCCCGATGTTATATCCTAACATCGAGGAAATCATGAAAATTATCGTAGAGGAAGGGGTGAAAATTGTTTTTACGTCAGCTGGAAACCCTAAAACATGGACGCCTTATTTGAAAGAAAATGGGATAACGGTAGTACATGTGGTAAGTAGTACTGTTTTTGCACTGAAAGCGCAAGCCGCAGGTGTTGACGCCATAGTTGCTGAAGGCTTTGAAGCGGGTGGTCACAACGGAAGAGATGAAACCACAACATTCACCTTGATTCCGATGGTGAAAGAACAAATTCAGATTCCAGTAATTGCTGCTGGAGGTATTGCTGACGGTCGTGGAATGCTTGCCGCTATGGTCTTGGGTGCCGATGGTGTTCAGGTGGGAAGTAGGTTTGCTGCTTCATTAGAATCTTCGGCTCATGAGAACTTCAAGAAAACAATTATAGAAGTGCAGGAAGGTGGGACGCAATTGACATTGAAAGAATTGGCGCCAGTACGATTGGTTAAAAATAAATTCTACGAGGATCTTCAAGATTTGTATCAAAAATGTCCAACTAAGGAAGAATTATCAACATTTTTAGGCAGAGCAAGAGCAAAAAGAGGTATGTTTGAAGGCGATTTAATCGAAGGCGAGCTAGAGATTGGTCAAATTGCAGGATTGATTCATCAGATAAAATCAACAGAGGAAATCATTGTTGAAATGATGACAGATTTTGAAAAAGCAAGGAAAGAAGTGCAGTCGTTTGATTTCTAATTTTTATAAATAATGAACAAAATTAAAATATATATCGTGTTGCTTTTTTTAGGTCTTGGCTTGCAACATTCTTACGGTCAGAAGTATCAATTCAAAACCTCTGGTTTTAGTGTATTAGAAAAAAACGAAAGAGGTAAATGGGGTAAGTGGTCCGACTTAAAATTAGTGAATCTATTAGTATCATTGGATACCGATAAGAGTAGAATTATTGTTTACTCACAAGCTATTCAGTTGTTTGAAATTGTCGAGTATCAACCTGCAGAGGAAAATGATACAGATATTGTTTATTCTTTTACTTGTAAAGACAATAACGGAGATGACTGTACACTTTCTATAATTACTAGAAAAAATCAAGGCAACAGGAAGCAGTTGTATATCAATTATAATAATAGGATTATTGTCTATAACATATTCAATATGTAATGGATAAATAAAAAAAGTCGCTAATCGCGACTTTTTTTATTTGAAATATCTTTGGTTTACGATGATAATTTTACGCTTATAAACCAGAGTTTTGTTCTGAGAATCTAATTTACATCTTTAATAAAATCATCATACTCTGAATAAAAAAGCTCTAAAGCACTCATTTTTTCGTTGTAAAAAGAAAATATTTCATCCCAATAACTGCGATTACTGACACTTACACCTAATTTTTCAATCCAAATTCGGCTGATAGTTTTTCCATTCTCAAGGACATAATTTTTTTCGAAGACTAGGTCTTTTATAAACTCTTCTTCTAAAATATTTTTTAGAGCTTCCAGTTTTTCAAAATAACCAGTTCGCAAGTCGTCATTACGATGTTCAATATCGATTAACACTTGTGCTTTTTTGTTGTCTACATAAAATTTAAAAGAGAAATCTTTTATTTTAGTGTCGTATAGCACCCATTTTCGGGGATACTTCTCTGCGAATGTGACCCAGAATTCTCGCTTTAACTTTTGAGTTTCTTCTTTGCTATACATTTTGTTTGTTTTGGTTTTAGAAAACTTGCGCAATGCTATTTTCTAAACTATATTTATATTATATTCTAATTGCAAAAATAGACTTTGATTATGGATTTTCAATATTTTTTAGAATATGTTCCTAACTTAGCTGAGGCCAAGCTTCCGGCAATAGATGCACATATAAAAATGGCCCCGTTTGAAAGGATCGAAAGTCTAAAAAACATCGGCTTGGAAAGTAAGAATCCAAGAGTGGCTGCAGTAATGATGTTGTTTTACCCTAAAAAAGGAATGACCCATTTAGTGCTTATCGTTCGTAACTCCTATGAAGGGGTACATTCAGGGCAAATTGCATTTCCTGGCGGGAAATTTGAAATAGGGGATCAGGATTTTTCCTGGACGGCATTGCGTGAAACACAAGAAGAAGTAGGTGTGAATCCTGCTATGATTAACGTAGTCAAACCTTTTACAGAAGTGTATGTTCCACCAAGTAACTTTATGGTCCATCCTTATTTAGGAATATGTAAGGAGGAAATTTGCTTTGTTCTTGACCCTACAGAGGTGTCAAGCATAATTGAATTACCGTTGTCTGTTTTCTTGAATGATGAAATACTCATTGAAGCAAAAATGGCCACTTCCTATGCAAAGGAGGTTAATGTTCCAGCATTCAATATTGAAGGGCATGTTGTTTGGGGAGCTACAGCAATGATGTTGAGTGAGTTAAAAGATGTGCTGAAAGAGGTGTTAAATTCAAGACTTTAATATTCTAAGACGAATATAATGGTTTTGTATTTATTATGGTAATCAGTCGCTGTGCTGGATTTTCAGTTGAAAACTTAAAAAATAAAAAGCGTAAGTTTGTAATTCAAGTTTGCAAAAAATAAACACAATTTTATGGGGTTATTTAAGAGAAATTCTTTTGGTCATATACTGTTTTTAAAGAAATGGTTAATTCGAATGTTCGGAGGCATTACCCATAGGCGGTATAGAGGTTTTAATGAATTAAAGATTGAAGGCTCTGAAATTATCCGAAATTTACCAGATACGAATGTACTTTTCATATCTAATCATCAGACCTATTTTGCTGATGTCGTGGCTATGTTTCACGTTTTTAATGCTAGTTTGAAAGGTAGAGAAAACAATATAAAAGACGTACTGTATTTATGGAACCCTAAGCTGAATATTTATTATGTAGCAGCCAAAGAAACTATGCAATCAGGGATTTTGCCAAGAATTATGGCTTATGCTGGTGCTATTACAGTAGAACGAACCTGGCGTTCAAAAGGAGTTGATGTTAAAGAGAAAAAAGAGGTAAACCCTAATGATACTGAAAATATTAAAATAGCGCTTCAAGATGGTTGGGTAATTACTTTCCCCCAAGGGACAACCAAATCATTTAAACCAGTAAGGAAGGGAACGGCACATATCATCAAAGAGCACCGGCCTATTGTAGTTCCCATTGTCATAGACGGTTTTAGACGCTCATTTGACAAAAAAGGTTTGAGGATGAAAAAGAAAGGGATTTTGCAATCCTTTATCATTAAGGAACCTTTAGAAATTGATTACGATAATGACACTATCGATGAAATTGTTGAAAAAGTAGAATACGCTATTGAGCAACACAGTTCCTTTCTTAAAGTTATCCCTTGCGAGGAAAGAGAAGAAGAGGAAAAATTAAATAAACTGCGTCGATGGGAATATTGATATAAAAGAAAAGAGTTCGCCACGGCGAACTCTTTTCTTTTATAAATCTATTTTCTTTAATTCTTTATAATTGGCATACAATCTTCGGAGTAGGATTCCGTATAAGAGTCTGTAAAAAAGCCAAAAAAGTCCAAAGAACACAACGGTAGTTAAAAACAAAACTCCTATTGTGATTGCCATTACTTTTCCATTATGTGCGATTTGATCGTTTAAAATACTAGTTTCTGGATTGTAGGCAATAGCGATTACAAAGCCTATAATCAAACTCAAAACGGCCATCCCTAAATTGTACCATACATAATATTGAACCGTTTTACGGGTCCTTAAAATGTCTTTCATCAATTGTTTAGTAGCTACTGTCGTAGTGATCCTAATGTAGTTTTTGTAGAATAAGTATATAAAGGCTAATATCACTCCATAGTTAAAAATGGTTAGCACCTTGAAATAAGACACTAATTCTATATGATTCATTTTCTTTAAATATTCATCAGTGTTAAAACACACACTAATCAACGTCCATAGTAATACCTCCAAAACGCTAATAATTAAAATCCACTTCACTATTGAAGATGATTTTTTATGAATCATTTTGTAAATTTCTATTTCTGATATCTGCTCAAAAGAATTTTCGTTCTTTTTCCAGTCTTTTTTTAATAAATCCAGCTCTTTCATATTCCTTACGGATTTAATATTTTTTTTAATTTGCCCTTAATCCTGTTCATTTTAACTCTGGCGTTCACTTCGCTAATACCTAGAGTTTCGGCTATTTCTCGATAGTCTTTATCTTCGAGATACATAAAAACTAAGGCCTTCTCAATGTCATTTAACTGATATACGGCTTTGTACATTAGTTTAATTTGCTCTTCTTCCTCATAGTTGTAATCCACTTCCTTTATGAAGTGCTGTCGGCCCTCATACTCTACAGTAGCGACTGTACGCTTGTTTTTTCGATATAAGGTAATGGCCGTGTTCAATGCTACGCGATAGGCCCAAGTAGAAAATTTGCTATCGCCTCTAAATTTTGGAAAAGCCTTCCATAACTGAATGGTTATTTCCTGAAACAAATCTTTGTGTGCATCTTCACAATCAGTATACAATCTACATATCTTGTGGATTATATTTTGATTGTCCGTTAATTGCTTTACAAAAGAATGTTCTAGATTTTCACTCATGATACATTAGTACGACTCTATTCAGATTTGTTACAAAGTACTGCTTTTTTATTTTGTAGCACAGCTTTTTTGAGACACAATCAACAGTCGTCCCGCTGTACATTACAATCTTTATTTTTCTTTAAAGAAAAGAAAAATAAAGGATTTTCATTTCCATCGGGGCTATTTGACAAGTTTACTTCTTTTACAAGCTGTTTATCAGGAGTTTTACCAATATTTACAGCTCATGGTTTTTTTTGCCATAATAATTCACCATCAAATTGACAAATTTGCTGTAGCTCTGCATTCCGTCTGCTTGTTGATTTAGTTTTAAAAAATTATCGTAAAAAAGATGAAAACCAGTTTGTATTGCAGTTTCATATTCTGCTCTAAAATCTTTGCTTTCTTGATAGTTTTTTAAAATCCCGGGATGAACGGTTTTTACAAGTTGGTCAAAAATAGGCTTATTGCGCATTTCCCAGTTGCCTAAACAATACCGCAAGGCAAAACTATATCCAGAATATTGAAAGTATAAATTGTCATTGTTTACCGAGGCCAGAAAACCAATAAAATTACATTCGGTTTCGCTGGCAAATCCCAATTGGTGTGCCATTTCGTGGCAAGATGTGGTTGGGAAATTATACATCGGACCTAAGTAATTCACTTGGGCCTCATTAGTAAATGGGTTTAGGTAACCGCCAAAACCCATATAGATTAAGGGCAGACTGATTAGTGATTTTTTTGCGCTCAAATTGCTATAAGAAAAGAAGGGGTGGCTGATGGCTAAATTTTCATAACCGTTCATATTCATTTGAAAAGCTTGTTCTTGTGAATAGGGGAAGACCACTTTTTCACTGCTATTCTTTGTAATTTGATTTTGGATGGCATTTGTTTTTACAATCAGTTTTTTTGTAAATCGAAGCAATTCCTCATCTGAATAATCCCTTTCGATTGCCATTTTTTCAAAAAGAGGTTGGCGATAATAGTTCATTGCCCATAGCAGATGAAACATAAAATAAAAGATGGACACAAAACTTAAAACAGTTAATGCATTATCCTTCCAGTCTAATTTCCAAGTTTTTCTTTTAATCCAGAGCCATCTCAATATAAGGAAGATTAAAATAAAGTAAATAAAATCTCCTACAGAGAAAGGAATGCCTCCAAATAGCGTTCTTGAAAATGATGTAATAACAGGGTATAATCCGTTGCTGTAAAACCGTTCCACATATTCTGGAAAGAAAGGAATAATTTGAAGAATAATTATTTGGACAAAAAGAAAGAGCGGAAGAATGTGTTTTTGTTTCACAGCAATGTTTTATAAAATGTAAAGGTAATTACAATATCTATTAGTGCCGAAAAAGAGTTTAAACTTTGTAACTTTGAATTTTAAAAATAATATAATTCAAATATAAATAAATGAGTCAAGAAATAAGAAATTTAGAACCCAAAGTACTTTGGAATAAGTTTGCCGATTTAAATGCTGTGCCTCGCCCTTCTAAAAAAGAGGAACGAGTAATTGAATTTATGAAAGACTTCGGGAAGAACCTTGGATTAGAAACTTTTGAAGATGATATCCGAAATGTAATTATTCGCAAGCCAGCCACTGCAGGAATGGAGAGTCGCAAAGCCATTGTAATGCAAGGGCATTTAGATATGGTACACCAGAAAAATTCAGATACTGTTTTTGATTTTGATACTCAAGGAATCGACATGTATGTTGATGGAGACTGGGTGCGTGCTAGAGGTACAACTCTTGGTGCTGATAATGGTCTTGGAGTTGCCGCAATTATGGCAATTTTAGAAAGTACTGACATTCCTCATCCTGCTATTGAAGCATTGTTTACAATTGATGAAGAGACAGGAATGACTGGAGCATTAAATCTTAAAGGAGGAATTCTTCAAGGTCAAATTCTATTGAATTTAGATACCGAAGAAGATGATGAAATCGATATTGGTTGTGCCGGAGGTATTGACGTTACCGCAACCGCAGAATATGATGAAGAGGAAACTCCAGAAGGTTCAGTAGGCTATGCTATTACTGTAAAAGGATTAAAAGGAGGTCATTCAGGAATGGATATTCACAAAGGCTTAGGTAATGCAAATAAAATTATGAACCGTTTGTTATTTGATGGTTTTGATAATTTTGGATTACAGATTTCTGAAATTCTAGGAGGAAGTTTACGTAATGCAATTCCAAGAGAAAGCGTTGCTAAAGTGGTGATTGCTGAAGTGTATGACGAAGCATTTGTTTATGATATGCAGCAAATTGTAAATGATATCAAAACAGAATTGAAAACGACAGAACCAAATCTAGAGGTTGTTTTTGAGAAATTAGATGTTACTCCAGCTAAAGTAATGCCTTCTATTGCTCAGTTTTATTTTGTTAGAGCAATGTATGCTGCTCATAATGGAGTTTATGCTATGAGTGCTGATTTTGCTGACCTAGTAGAAACGTCTAATAATATTGCTAAAGTAGTATTAGGAGGAGGGAATCTTTCTATTCAATGCTTAACACGTTCTTCTGTAGAAACGGCTAAATTTGACTTGGCAAACAGTTTACGTTCTGCATTTGAATTGATGGGATGTGAAGTGGAGCTTTCAGGATCGTATCCAGGTTGGACACCTAACGCGGAATCAGAAATTTTAGATGTTCTAGTTCCTCTTTATGAAAAACAAGTTGGAGAAAAACCTAGAGTGGTAGCATGTCACGCAGGATTAGAATGCGGTATTCTAGGTACTAATTATCCGGAAATGGATATGATTTCTTTTGGTCCTACTATCCATGGTGCACACTCACCTGATGAAAGAGCTAGTATTTCTTCTTCTCAGAAATTCTGGAAGTTTTTACTGGAAATTTTGGCTAATATTCCAATGAAATAATAGAAAGCTATTACGAATAAAAATAAGTAACCCTCGTTTATCAAATAAGCGAGGGTTTGTTATTTTAAAGAAATTAGTCTCTTTTAGGAGCGTTTTTCTTTTCTCTTTTTTCGTCTTTTTTTTCTTTAGCCGTTTTAAGAGGCTCTTTTTTTGCGGTTTTCTTCGCGTCTTGACTTTTTGCCATGATATAAGTATTAAGGTTTTCTATTACAATGTAAGTAAATGTATATAATATTTTGATTATTTTAAATATTATTGCAAGAAATCGCCGTCTATGATTAATAATTCAGCTCCATTTACTGATATAGAACGATGCGAGCTTTCATTATCAGAGACTACATAGCTCATTCCTTCTGAAATGTATGTTTCTTCCCCTGATTCCATTTCGCTTATTAGATGTCCTTTGAGGCAGTGGAAAATATGTCCTTTTTGGCACCAATGGTCAGCCTGATAATTTTCTGAATAAGTAACTTTTCTAATTCTAAGTCCAGCTATTTGTATAGTTTGAGATATGACAGTTCCAGTTTCTCCTGGACTTTCAATTTTTTCTATTTTGTCCCAATTAATGGATTGGAAAGGTATATTAGACATAATTTGAGTAGTTTAATTAAAACTTAAATTCATTTTTTAAATGAAATCCTCAACTATGACTATAATTGAGGATTATATATTTTTGTTAACTTATTAAAGTAAGTTGTCGATGTAGAATAATTATCTTTTTTTCAAAATCTTATATTCTTCATAACAACCACTTATGGCATCCATAATTTGCAAATCATTTGCTGTTTTAATAAAAGATTCCGAATAATTGCATCGTTGTAATATTTCGGCAATTTCTTTTTTATCTACACCAAGTAATACTGCAATTGTTTCTCTGTCAAACTTGGATTCCAAAAGATTTCGAACAGTGTCGTCCTTTTTCATTTCTTTAAGTTTTTTAAGCTCCTTAGGATTATTTCCAAAGAAATTATATAGCATGTCGGCTGGATTGAAAATGGAGCCTAGAACTCTTCCAAAAGCATTTGGAGAGTATTCACCAGCTTCATAGCCGTGTGTTAATCCAGAAATACTGTAACGGTAGTTTTCATTTGTTGGAATTGTTTTTGAATCAACTTCCAAATATCCCGTTAAGTTAAAAGGTCTGATTACTACTTCCTCTAATGCTATAGCTTTTTCGGTAAGGAATATTTTGGCAACTTTGTTTTTTATCCAGTCATTGGTGACTTTAACCCTTAGAGATTGAAAACCTAAAAACGAAATATGTAATGTATCAGTTGGCTGTACATCGATTTCAAAGTAACCTTGTGAATCGGTTCTTGCTCCTCGTACCTTGTTGATATTAATGATATTGACATTGATTAGGGGAGATTTAGTATTATCGTTATAGATATAACCGGATACTTTTTGGGATGGAACTATATCCTGTGCCGAAGCGACTGTGGATAGTATTAAAAAAAAGAAGACTACAAAATATTTCATAAACTGGTTTAAAACTTTAAAAGTAATAAAACAGGATTAAATATTTTGTAGTCCCTTATATTATTATAAGAAAATTAACAATAAATGTTAGTCTCTTCTTGGTCTTCTTGGTCTAGATGAATCACCGAAACTCTCAGAACGTCTAGGAGCTCTATCTGAAGAACCTTCTCCTCTTGGAGCAGAGCTTCTTCCGCCAAATCCACCTTCTCTTGGAGCTGAACTTCTTCCACCGAAACCACCTTCTCTTGGAGCTGAGTTTCTGTCGCTTCTGAATCCACCACCTGAACCTTCTCTTCTTGGTGCAAAGCTACCTTCTCTTCTTGGAGCAGAACTTCTTCCACCTCCACCAAAACCACCAGAACTTCTTCCGTTATGGTCGCGTCTTCCGCCACCATCATTTTTAGAAATTTCAACATTGATACGACGTCCTTCTAATTGTACGTTGTTCAATACTTCCATTACTTTATCTGTGTGTTCTGGATCTGTGTTAAAGAAAGAGAAACCTTCTTTTACGTCTACTTTGAAAACGTCATCGCGACCTAGGTCTAATGTTTCTTTCAAGTAATCTTTTAATGACATCCAATCAAAGTTATCTCTAGAACCTATGTTCACAAAATATCTTGTTGCGCCACCATTATTGTTTTCTCTTGGAGCACCATCTCTGTCATCACGTCTTTCAGAACCTGAAGCTTGATTAGAGATATCTCTAGTTTTCTTGTAATAGTTGATAAAACGATTAAACTCTACAGAAACCATTTTCTTGATTAACTCTTCTTTCGATAAAGCTTCAAGAACATTGTTTATTGCAGGAAGATAGTTGTCAATTTCGTGATCAACTTCTACGTCTTTAATTTTATTAGCTAAGTGTAATAATTGTATTTCGCAGATTTCAATTCCAGAAGGGATTGTTTTTTCTTCAAATTTTTGCTTGATGATTCTTTCAATAGAAGAAATCTTACGCAATTCACTTTTAGTTACAATAACGATAGAAGTACCTAATTTACCAGCACGACCAGTACGACCTGAACGGTGATTGTAAGTTTCTATTTCGTCAGGAAGTTGGTAATTCACTACGTGAGTAATGTTATCAACGTCAATTCCACGTGCAGCAACGTCAGTAGCTACAAGCATTTGGATTTGTCTTCCTCTAAAAGATTTCATTACACCATCACGTTGCGCTTGAGATAAATCTCCGTGCAATGCAGCAGCACTGTATCCGTCTTCTACTAATTTCTCAGCAACAGCTTGTGTATCACGTTTTGTTCTACAAAAAACTACTGAGAAGATGTCTGGATTAGCATCAGCTAAACGTTTCAAAGCTTCGTAACGGTCACGAGCATTTACAAGGTAAAACTCATGAGAAACTGTTGCAGAACCTGAATTTTTAGCTCCTACAGTAATTTCAATAGGGTCTTTCATGAATTGTTTACCAATTCTAGCAACCTCTGCTGGCATTGTAGCCGAGAATAACCATGTGTTTTTTTCGTCTGGAGTAGTTGATAGGATGTTTACGATATCTTCGTAGAAACCCATGTTCAACATTTCGTCAGCCTCATCTAGAATACAAAAGTTAATTTGAGAAATGTTTACCAATCCTCTATTAATCATGTCTTGCATTCTTCCTGGAGTTGCCACAATAATTTGTGCGCCTCTCTTAATTTCTCTTGCTTGGTCTGTTATGCTAGCCCCACCGTAAACTGCTACCACATTAATACCTTTTTCGTATTTAGAGTAGTTTTTAATTTCGTTGGTAATCTGCAAACAAAGTTCGCGTGTTGGAGATAAAATTAATGCTTGAGTATTCCTGTTGTTAGCATCAATCTTTTGGATAACTGGAAAACCAAATGCTGCCGTTTTCCCTGTCCCTGTCTGAGCCAACGCAACCATATCTGTGTCTTTTTCCAATAATAGGGGAATCGCTTTCTCCTGTACTTCGGTCGGATTCTCAAATCCTAGATCTAAAATCGCCTTCAGTAACGATTCACTCAATCCTAATTGTTCAAATTTGTTCATATGTATTTTTAAAATAGGGTGCAAAAGTACTCTAAATTATCGAGATAAACTAATGGTGTTTCAAGTTTCGTCGTTTTAATACTATTTGATTATCAGAAAGTTATATTTTTCATTGAATACTTTCTGTGCTATTTTTAGATTTAACGATCCAAAAGTTGGCGTGTCTCTATGAAATTTAATCAAAAACTATTGAAATTTCAAAGATTATTTTTGGTTTTCAAAAAAGGAAATCAATTGTTGGGTTGCAATAGCTCGATGACTTATTTTATTTTTAAGATCTGATGCCATTTCGGCAAAAGTTTCCTGATAGCCCTCTGGCTGGAAGATAGGGTCGTAACCAAAGCCTTCAGCGCCAGATTTTTCTAAGCTGATTTTCCCAGGAGCAATACCAGTAAATAGATGCTGTTTGCCATTGGTATTTAAGGCTATTACCGTTTTGAACTGTGCATTCCTATTAGTTTCCCCAGTTAAAACGTCTAGAAGTTTGTTTAAGTTGTCTTCAGAATTACGTTGTTCGCCCGCATACCTAGCAGAGTAAACACCAGGTTCTCCATTTAATGCTTCTACTTCTAATCCTGTATCATCAGCAAAACAATCATAACCGTATTTTTGAGTCACATAATTGGCTTTCAAAATCGCATTTCCTTCTATTGTATTTGAAGTTTCGGGAATTTCTTCATGACAACCAATATCTTCGAGGCTCAGAATTGTTATCGATTGAGGAAGTATTTGCTGGATTTCTTTTATTTTATTTTTATTATTGGAAGCGAAAACTAGTTGCATTTCTTTTAGGTTTAAATAGAGTATACAAAGATACATTTTTTAAAACTTCCTAAATAATATAGATTAGACAGAATCGGAATTGCAGAATTGTCAAATGAATTAGGTGATTTTGATAATAGTTACTTGTTTAAAATTTATTTCTTGATTAATCTTTCTAGGCGGTACGTATAATTGTTAAATAGTGGTTAATTAATTGTTTTACAGTGTTTTAAGTAATTATTATTCGTATCTTTGAGTATGGTTTTGGTTTGTTTTCGAATATGGCCATCTGCAAAGAGTAGCGTATTAGATAGTCATTTGTATCGTAAGGTATAAGTTGAAAATGATAAACCAAAGTCGATAATTGGAGGCCTGTAAAAAGGCCTCCTTTTTTATTGTGGTTACTAACCTCAGGATTATATTTTTTAAAATTTTCACTTATTTATGGGATGTTCATAAAAATAGGGAGCTGATTTTGAAAAATAGAGTCTTTTGTGGAATAAGATGAAAATAGTTCAGTTTCTATATGATATTGAGTTAAATATCAGTTAATCTATTGTTTATGATGTATTTACGTGTTTGTTAGTTGTATCTTTGAGTATGGTTTTGATTAATTACTTGTGTTTTTAATCTTCACATAAGATTGATAGCGCAATATTCAGCTATACAAATTCAGTATGAGTTGATAATGGTAAATCAGAACTTACAACTGGAGGGCTTTTAAAGCCCTCCTTTTTTTATGGATATTATATTCCTTTTTAATACTTTGTTACGTTTGTCAGATTATCTGGAAAATATAAGTCGGCTAAATGCGTAAATTCATCACCACGCATAAAAATTGAGCCGTCGACTTCGTTATAACTAGATTTTCCAGCTGCTGCGAGAAGTTCATTGGCGGCATGCAGGGTGTTTTTGTGGTAGTGAAAAACTCGTTCCGATTTGTCAGTAACAACAAGACCTTTCATTAGCATTTTGTCTTGGGTAGCAACCCCTGTAGGACAGTTGTTCGTATTGCAGCGCAAAGCTTGAATACAACCTAATGAAAACATAAAGCCTCTGGCGCTATTACACATGTCAGCTCCCATTGCTATTGCTCGAAGTATAGAATAGCCCGAAATTACTTTTCCGCTCCCTATCACTCTTATTTTATCACGAATATTTAATCTGATTAATGTCTTATTTGCAAATATTAGTGCGGGTTCAAATGGCATACCCACACCATCAGAGAACTCCAGTGGTGCTGCTCCAGTTCCTCCTTCGGCACCGTCAATTGTTATGAAATCAGGGAAACAATTTTGCAAAATCATTTCTTGGCAAATCATTTCAAATTCGCTGGTCTGACCAATACATAATTTGAAGCCAATGGGTTTTCCATTTGATAGTTCACGTAGCTGAGCTACAAATTTGATTAGGCCTTCCGGATTGTGAAAAGCAGTATGACTTGGCGGGGAAAGAATGGTTGTGTGTGGTTTCACACCTCTTATCTTAGCTATTTGTTCCGTGTTTTTCGAAGCTGGTAGTACGCCTCCATGACCTGGTTTAGCACCTTGTGATAATTTTATTTCAATCATTTTTACAGAAGGATGCTTGGATTTATCTGTGAATTTATCTGCGTCAAAACTCCCTTCGTCATTGCGACAACCAAAATACCCGGTTCCTATTTGCCAGGTGACATCACCACCTTGCAAGTGAAACTCTGTAAGTCCGCCTTCTCCAGTATTGTGATAGAAATTACCTTTATGAGCTCCTTTGTTGAGTGCTATAATAGCATTTTCGCTCAATGAGCCAAAACTCATTGCTGAGATATTTAGTATTGAAGCGGAATAAGGCTGTTTACAATCAGGTCCTCCCACTAGGACACGTGGTAACTCATCATTGACTTTTGCAGGAAATATAGAATGTCTAATCCCTTCATAATTGGATTGGTTGATGTCTAATTGTGTTCCAAAAGGAGTTGTGGCATCAATATTTTTAGCTCTTTGATAAGCAAGGGAGCGCTCGTTTCTCGAGAAAGGTTTACCGTCAGTTGTTCGTTCGATAAAATATTGCTGAATTTCTGGAGCAATTCCTTCAAAAATATACCTGAAATATCCCAGAACGGGGAAGTTCCTAAGAATGGCATGTCTGTGCTGTAGACTATTCATAAGTCCAATAAGTAGTAGGACTACTATAGCGGATGGGATAAGAATACTGGTTTTAAAATAGAAAAAGAATACCAAGGATATAATGAATGCTATAATTCCAAAAGTAAAAAATTGTTTTCTCATGTCGAAAATATTAGTTTTCAACTAAATTAGAAAGAATATGGTATTATTTGTATTTAAACCTTAAAAAAAAGAAAAAATTAACTTTATATTTCGCACAGTAAATAAGGCTTATGTTGAAACCGATTAGTTGTTTTTAACGTAGGTAGTTAAATAGTAAAGAATTATAATGAATATAAATAAATGCCTTCCATATTTTAGTGTTACAAAGATTTTGTTACTCTTTTTAGTTTTTACAAGTTCGTATTCACAATATGTTTTTCAGGTGAATACTATGCCTGATAAAATTTCCTTACATGAATATACGACGGTTGCTGATGTAGGGGAGAGAGATTTAGAAATTAAATATGTAATTGCTAATTTCGAATCCTTGAAGCCAAGACCGCTGCAAACGGAGAATGATGATTTGGGTTTTAACCAAAATAATTTTTGGGCAAAATTAGAACTTCAAAATGCAACTGATTTAGATTTACATTATTACCTTGAAACGGCACGTCCTATAACTGATTTAGTTGAACTATACACGGTAGATGAAACCTCAGGAAAGGTTACTAAAGCCATAAGCGGAGATAATTTGGCTTTTGCAGAGCGAACCTATGATAATCGAAAAACTCTTTTTAAAATTGATATCCAGTCTAATTCAAAGCTGAAATTATTTTTGCACTTAAGGAGCGACGGAGAAAATATAAAACTGCCAGTGAATTTATACTCAGCGGATAGTCTTATATCGACGCTTTCTTTTGAGCAGTTAATTTTTGGTTTGTTTTATGGGATTTTGGCAATTGTAGCAATTATCTACTTTTTTTTCTTCTTTGCCCTTAAAGAAATTACCTTTTTATATTATAGTTTATATGTAGTTTTTGTTGGTTTATTACAATTTGCATTAGATGGTTTCTTTTATGAATTCGTGACTCCTTCTGCGGGTTGGTTTTCAAATCATTCAGTATTGTTAATCGCCATAATCGCCGTTTTTCTATCTGGAAAATACAGTGAAGTATTTTTGAATATAAAGAAACACAGCAAGAGTATTTACCGATTATTTAATATCGCTTATGTATCATTGTTCTTATTGCTTTTGTGTGTGATCTTTTTTCCATCCATCTTGTTAATGAGTTATATCGCGATAAATGTACTTACGCTTGTATTCTTGATTCTAATTGTATATTCGATAATCTACCTATATTATAAAAGAAAACCAGTAGACCCTTTTTTTACCGTTGGATTTCTGTCTCTGATATTGGGTTTCGGAGTATTTATATTGTATAATTTTGGATTGTTGCCTCATAGTTTTTTAACACAAAACAGTTCTAAGCTCGGTACAGGCTTGGAGATTATTTTTCTTTCGCTTTCCATGTCCAATTTAATCAGGAATCTTAAAAATGAAAAAAATGAGTTGAATCGCATCGCCCTAGTTCGTTCAGAAGAAATGAATGACTTAAAGACATACTTTTTATCTAATATCAGTCATGAATTACGAACTCCGTTAAATGCTATTATGAATTTGATTGATTCCATATCTAGTGAAGTAGAAGACGAGAAGATTAAAAAGAATTGTCAGGTTATTAAATATTCATCACATGGTTTATTGAGTTCTGTGAATGATATTTTAGACTTTTCAAAAATTGAGAAAAAGGAATTGAAATTAGAGAATGCTGCTTTTAATCCGCTGCAACTTTTGGAAAGAATAGCTAGAAATGCTGAAATTAGAGCTCAGGACAAGGGGTTAGAGTTTCATTATACAAAACGAGATGGTTTTCCTGCTTTACTGATGGGAGATGAAAACAGACTGAGCCAAGTAGTAAACAATGTATTGAGCAATGCGATTAAATTTACTTCGGAAGGATTTGTAAAATTTGAAATAGAAACTCAAATTAAAGAGAATAATAGGGCAAGTTTAATAATTACAGTCACTGATTCCGGTGTAGGTATCCCGAAAGAAAAGTTAGATAGTATTTTTGATTCTTTTTCTCAAAATAGTATTGATAACAAGAGAAAGTTTGGCGGACTGGGACTGGGGCTTTACATTGTAAAAACCATTGTGGATATGCAAAACGGAACAATAGCCATGAATAGTTATGTAGGAAAAGGAACAAGCTGCAACATCACGATTGATTTTGATGTTGTTGAACAAAAAAAGCTTGAAACCATTGCTACAGAAGCTGTAGTATATGATTTAGGAGGAAAAACGATTCTGGTGGTCGAAGACAATTCGATGAATCAGATGGTGATCAAAATGATCACTAAAAAATGGCTGAATACTACCGTTATATATGCAAATAATGGTCAAGAGGGTTTAGATGCTTTTAAAACGAATGCAATAGATGTTGTTTTAATGGATCTACAAATGCCGGTTATGGATGGTTATGAAGCTACCATTGCGATCAGAAATGGTGAAGTGGGACAGGATAATTCAAACATTCCTATTATTGCTCTAACGGCTGATGTTATGGAAAGCACCAAGTCACGAGTAGCAGAAATAGGAATGAATCATTATCTAACTAAGCCAATTAATAAAGAAACTTTGTTTCAGGTAATAAAAAACTTAGTCTAGGTATAACGCAAGCGCACATAAACATGCTTGATTCCTTTTTTGTCAGAATCCCTTTCGTCGATTTCAAGAATGTCAGTTAAGGATTTTAGCATGGGTGTTAGTTTTGGAAAACCGTAATTTCTAGGGTCGAATTCCGGTTTTTTCTTCACGATAAGGTTTCCTACATCACCAAGGAATGCCCAACCACTATCATCAGCAATGTCATCTATTGAGTCTTCAATGAGATCAATAGTGGGTTCGTCAATTTTATTAAGGGGCTTTTGAGGTGCTTTTTCAACAACTTTTGGCGTATTCTTATCAATTACTTTTTTTGTTTCAGTAGCTGAAGCTCTTTTTGGCTTCTTTTTCTTAATGTGACCATCTAAAACTTCAATGTAAATAAATCTATCACAGGCTACAATGAACGAGTTGGGTGTTTTTTGCTCACCTATTCCAATGACCTTCATACCAGATTCCCGAAGACGTATGGCTAAACGAGTAAAGTCACTATCGCTGGATACGATACAAAAACCATCTACTTTATCAGAGTATAATAAATCCATGGCATCAATAATCATCGCTGAATCAGAAGAATTTTTACCTACTGTATAGCTGTATTGCTGAATAGGAGTAATGGCGTGTTCTAGTAGAACTCCTTTCCAACCGCCAGCATTTGGTTTCGTCCAATCAGCGTAAATACGTTTGGTTGTAGGTGTTCCAAATTTGGTTATTTCTTCCATCATTCCTTTTACATTACTATAAGGAACATTGTCTGCATCTATTAGAACAGCTAATTTTAGTTCTTTTGTATCTTGTGCCATAAATGAATAATTGATTTATTTAATCAAAGGTACAAAGTTTATTGATGAAATCGACTTTTTAGCCCTGATCGAAACGGCATCCCACGCTTTTTTGCGTGGATATAGTGTAGAGCAGGAATAGCTCCTAACAGTCAAAAAGAGGTACTTATAAAAATAAATTTACTTTAAAACCCTTTATAAAATATAAATTTTTATTTTTGCAGCTTCTTAAAGTTAAAATTATTACTTAAATATATTATGGTAAAAGATTTATTCGAAAGGATTCAAAACAATAAAGGACCATTAGGAAAATGGGCTTCACAGGCTGAAGGCTATTTTGTTTTTCCTAAATTAGAAGGTGAGTTAGGTCCAAGAATGCAGTTTGGTGGAAAAGATATTTTGAACTGGAGTTTGAATGACTATTTAGGTTTAGCGAATCACCCTGAGGTGAGACAAGCGGATACAGATGCGGCAATTCAATACGGAGCGGCTTACCCAATGGGAGCGCGAATGATGAGTGGACAAACTAAATATCATGAGCAATTAGAACAAGAATTGGCTGCTTTTGTAATGAAAGAATCTGCTTATTTATTGAATTTTGGTTACCAAGGAATGGTGTCTATCATTGACGCTTTGGTTACAAAAAACGATGTTATTGTATATGATGTAGATGCACATGCTTGTATTATTGATGGTGTTCGTTTGCACATGGGTAAACGTTTTACTTACCGTCATAATGACGTTGAAAGTATGGAAAAAAACCTGCAACGTGCTACGAAATTAGCTGAAGAAAACGGTGGAGGAATTTTATTCATTACTGAAGGTGTTTTTGGAATGCGTGGACAACAAGGAAAATTGAAAGAGATTGTTGCTATGAAGCAAAAATACAATTTCCGTTTACTTGTAGATGATGCACATGGTTTTGGAACACTAGGAAAAACAGGTGCTGGAGCAGGTGAGGAACAAGGAGTTCAGGATGATATTGATGTTTATTTTTCAACTTTTGCAAAATCAATGGCTAACATTGGTGCATTTGTAGCTGCTGATAAAGACATTATTGATTACCTTAAATACAACATGCGTTCTCAAATGTTTGCTAAATCATTACCAATGATTCAAACAATTGGTTCGTTGAAACGTTTGGAATTGTTACGTAATCATCCAGAATTGAAAGACAAACTTTGGGAAAACGTAAATGCATTACAAAGCGGATTGCGTTCTAGAAATTTCAATATTGGAGATACTAATACTTGTGTTACACCAGTATATCTTGAAGGAAGTGTGCCAGAAGCTATGATTATGGTAAACGACTTAAGAGAAAACTACAGTATTTTCTTATCGATCGTGATCTATCCTGTAATTCCAAAAGGAATTATCTTATTGAGAATGATACCTACAACTTCACATTCATTATCAGATATTGATGAAACACTAGTTGCTTTTGAAGCGATTCGTGAGAAATTAGAAAACGGAACTTATAAAGAAATAGCATCAAAAACTACTGTTGATTTAGACGCTTAATATTATAAAATCTTAATTTCTCCATGTGAGAATTATATAACAAAATCCATTCATTGTATGAATGGATTTTTTTGTTTTTAGGTAACTTTACCAATGTATTAACCATAAATAGAAACAATTATGAAAAAAGTAAATTTATTTTCAGCCGTTATATTAATAGCTATATCAAGCTCTTGTATGAATAGTAAAAAAGAAGTGGAGGGTGTGCCTAAATTACAAGTTGAAGCACCGATGGAAACAACAGTCAAAGAATGCTATCAAGCCATAATTGAAAAAGATACTATCACGCTAACTGTTGATGTCAATAATGTAAATCAATTTGAAGGGGAATTAAATTATTCTTACTATCAAAAGGATAAAAGCTTTGGAACTCTTTTAGGGAATATGAAAGGCGATACTATTTTTGCTGATTACACTTTTCAGTCCGAAGGAATTACGTCAATAAGAGAATTGGTTTTTCTAAAAAAAGATTCAAATACTATTATTGAAGGACACGGTGAAGTTTTAGAAACTAACGGAAAAATGGCACTGAAAGACAAAAGCAATATTAAATTTGACGGAAATGTAGTTTACAATAAAATTGATTGTAAATAATAATTGTCAATAAATACAAAATAAAAAAATATCCATTAGTTTAGGCTAATGGATATTTTTGTTTTTATAAGAATTTCAAAAACCGATCTTTTTTAAAGTTCGATTCTAAAAGTTTTTCTTCTGCAGTGAACTTCAGGTTTAAAGTGTTTCCACAAATTATGAACGGCAATATTATCAGCCAATTCCGGCGTTCTGAAACAGTTTATAACTCCCTTTTCAGTAAAAGTGTTGTAGTATTCATTAAAAATGATTGCTGTAACCGCTTTGTTTTGAAAATCAGGATGCACACCGATGAGGTAAAAAATCATGTCCTTACTTTGCTTCTTTGCTTTTAATAAATGGATAAATCCAAAAGGGAATAATTTTCCTTTTGCTTTTTGCAATGCCTTAGAAAATGATGGCATAACGATGCTGAAAGCAACGATATTATGGTCCTTGTCTTCTACAAACTTAATGTATTCCGGATTGATTAAGCTAATATATTTTTTCTTAAAATATTCTTTTTGAGTATCTGAAATAGCGACAAAAGAAGATAATGAAGCATAAGACTCATTGAATAAATCAAACATTTTGTCTACATGAGGCATCACCTCTTTGGTGGTCTTGAAATTAAGAGGACTTAATTGATATCTTCTTTTTACCAAGTCATTGGCTTTCTCGAAAAACTCCGGTTTTACATTTTCAAAAGGGAATTTACTTTCTATGTATTCTTTTTCAGTTACATAGCCCAATTGCTCAAAATGGTTAGCGTAATACGGGTGATTGTACCAGGTAATCATAGTTCCCAATTGATCGAAACCTTCAGTAAGAACTCCTACTTTATCTAGATTAGAAAATCCCATTGGACCTTCAACATGTTCTAAATTGTTTTTTCGGCCTAATTCATATACTTTTTCAAGTAATGCTTTGGTTACTTCAATATCATCAATAACATCAAACCAGCCAAAACGGACTTTCTTTTTTTGTTGATTGTTTACTTCGCTCCAATTAATGATGGCAGCGATTCTTCCCACGATATCTCTGCCATTGTAGGCAATGTAAAAATAAGCTTCAGCATTCTCGAAAGCTGGGTTTTTTGTTTTGTCAAAGGACTCCAATTCATCTGCAATGATTGGTGGTACCCAGAATTCGTTGTCTTTGTATAGTGAAAAAGGGAATTTTATGTAATCAGTTAATTCGTTTTTGGTAGTAGCTTCTTTAATTGTAATCATTGTGGAATTTTATAGTGTGTTTTCTAACGCTTCTTTGCGTTTTTTATTTTTCTTTTCTGCCTTTTTTTGAGATTTTGATTTTTTGTTGCCTCCATTGTCTAGGCTCATTCTCACTTCTTTATAATTGGCATCATAACGCCAGGAGAATCCAATTCCGCCATACAGAACCGTTGGAGTATCTTTAAAATTACTACTGATGGATGCGTCAATTTGCATGTCGTTATTCAATAAATAAGCGGCACCGCCACGAACAATAGCATCGCTATAAAAATCACTTTTAAAGCCCTGGTTCTCAACAAAACCTGACCATTTGTCTGAGAAACCCTTTGTTAAAGTTAATACGTAACCGTAACTTGGATAATCAGTTGTAACATAATCAGCAATAATATTGGTTACAAAAACCCAGCTACCGTCACCTAAATGGTTTTGCGTGATTAACATGATTTTTGGTGAGATATTAGCATAAGGAGAAAAAGAATACGGATTGTCAGCCATTGTGAAATTGGCACCCGCAAAAACGGAAACTGCAGGAATTAATTTGTGCCAGTCGAAAGCTTGATTTGCTTTCCAGCTGTATACATTTACTTTTTTCTCGTAATTTTTAAAAGGATCGTAAATTAAATATTTAGCTCCCAAAACGGTTTGCTTTAATGCGGATTTATTGATGCTGCTGTATTGAGTTGTGAAATCTTCGTTTTGATACTGTATATCAGCTATCAATTCGAGTTTTTCCATAAATAATCCCCATCTTAAGGTCAAATCTAATCCGTAGCCATTAGCATCATATTCTAATAGTCTGTGGTTTTCTTTGATTCCATAAATTCCAGTTTCCACTTGAATCACATTTTTCCCAACGGCAAATGCGGACATCGTTTCTCCAGGTCTATTGGAATTAATTTGATCTGTATGTTGCCCATAATGAAGGTTAGGTAGAATAATTAGAGCAAAAAGGAAGACGATTTTAAGTTTTGACATATTATTTTTTTTGAGTTTAAAAGTAATAACGCTTTTCAAATGTACTATAATTTATTATTTATTTAAGAATGATAGTTTAATTTTGAGCGTAGGATTTATTAATTTTGGAAAAAATTATTAAATTATGCAAACTGCCTCTTTTACGGGTTTTATAAGAATAGTATTTTATATACTTGCTTTCTATTACATTTTTAAATTTTTGGCTAAACTGTTTTTGCCATTAATAGTTAAAAAAGTAGTACAAAAAGCAGGGGAAAATTTTCAGCAGCAACAACAACGCTCGCAATCTACTTCATGGGGTAATACACAATCTAAAGATGAAGTGATTTACGATACAAAAAACGATAAAAATCCTCGAGAAACTAAAAAAGTAGGAGAATATGTTGATTACGAAGAAATAGATTAAATTTGCCGTAGTTTACAGTCTTTTATTCAAAAAAAACTCTCGATAAATTGAAAATAATAAATAAGTTTTACCCGCACGCGCTTGCCATTTTTGGTTTTGTATTCATTTCACTCCTTTATTTTTATCCTGTTCTGCAGGGCAAACAGATTTTTCAATCTGATATTGCTCAGTATACTGGTATGGCTAAAGAGCAAAACGACTTTAGAGCTTCAGAGCATGTAGAGCCTTTTTGGACAAACTCGGCCTTTGGTGGAATGCCAACGTACCAGCTAGGTGCAAAATATCCACACGATTATATAGGTGCTATTGACGATGCGTTACGATTTTTACCTCGTCCAGCAGATTATTTGTTTTTATACTTCTTAGGGTTTTACGGTTTACTATTGGTAATGAAAGTTGACCCGCTGAAAGCATTTTTTGGTGCTTTGGCTTTTGGTTTTTCGACCTATTTGATAATTATATTGGGTGTTGGGCATAATGCCAAAGCGCATGCCATTGCCTATATGCCTCTTGTGATTGCTGGTTTTATATTGGTTTTCAGGAAGAAATACGTGCTGGGAGGTTTAGTGACGATGTTTGCCACGGCCTTGGAAATTAATGCCAATCACTTTCAAATGACCTATTATTTATTAATATTCTTATTGATACTTTCGGGTTATTTTATTTACCAAGACATAAAAAAGAAAGACAATAAATCACTTTTAAGAGCTTTTGGGGTATTAGCCATTGCAGGGATTCTTGCTATTGGCGCGAATGCTACTAATCTTTTGGCTACGGCAGAATATGCCAGCTTTAGTACTAGAGGAAAAAGTGAATTGAGTTACAATCCAGATGGTTCAAGTAATACGAACTCCACCGCGATGAGCCGTGAATATATTACGGAATACAGTTATGGAGTGGCGGAAAGCCTTAATCTTGTTGCTCCAAGACTTTTTGGAGGTTCAAATCACGAAGCTGTAGGGACAGACAGTAATATGTACGAGTTCATGATTGGAAAAGGGGTGCCAGCTGATCAAGCCAGTGATTTTGTAAGCGGAATGCCTACCTATTGGGGAGACCAGCCTATTGTAGCTGCACCTGCTTATATTGGAGTCGTAGTTTTCTTTTTGGCAATTTTGGCCTTATTTATAGATGAGAGAAAAATAAAATATGTTTTTCTTTCTGGAGCCATCACTGCACTATTACTATCTTGGGGTAAAAACTTCCCTATACTGACAGACTTTTTTATCGATTACATTCCAATGTATAATAAATTTAGGGCTGTATCATCTATACAAGTAATACTGGAACTGTGTTTTCCTGTATTAGCTATTATGGGACTGCAATCCTTTTTTAAATTAGATAAAGAACAACAGTGGAAAGCTCTTAAACAAGCTGGTTCTGTAGCACTTGGGCTAATAGTAGTTTTGTTTTTCAGCAAAGGGCTATTTAGTTTTTCAGGAGTTAATGATGGGTATTATTTAGAGAGTTACGGACCTGAATTCGTTGATGCGCTGAAAGGCGACAGAATGAGTTTATATAGCGCTGATTTGTTGCGTTCTGGTTTCTTTATATTAGTAGTGGCAGGGATATTATGGTTGTTTATCAAAAATAGAATTGCCCAAAATACCGCTATCATTCTTGTAGGTGTATTTATGGTTGCCGATTTGTTTTTTGTTGATAAGAATTATGTTTCAGGAAAGGATTTTGTAAGTAGTAGGGAAATAGAAGTTCCTTTTCAGGAAACTCCTTCAGATATGGAGATTCTTAAGGATACCTCAATATACCGTGTCTTTGAGGTAAGCGGTAATTTCTCTAGTGCTAGAGCCTCTTATTTCCATAAATCAATTGGTGGTTATCATGCTGCAAAACCGAGAAGAGTTCAGCAACTATTCGATTACCAGATTTCTAAAAATAACATGGAAGTTTTGAATATGTTGAATGTTAAATACATCATTCAAACAGATAAAGAGGGAAAAGTATTCCCTACTCAAAATCCGAATGCCAATGGAAATGCTTGGTTTGTTCATGACGTTAAATTGGTAAATAAAGCCAATGACGAAATGAAAATGTTGGATAAATTTGATACTAAAAAAGCAGCTATTTTCAATATTCATATCTATGGAGATAAATTCAAAAATGCTCGCTTAAAAAGAAATTTGGATACAACAGGAACTATCAAAATCCAAGAATATAAGCCTAATTACATTAAATATATTTCTAATAATCCAAATGAAGGTTTGGCGGTTTTCTCTGAAATTTATTATGAAAACGGTTGGAATGCTTACATTGATGGAGTAAAAACAGAGCATTTTCCAGTAGATTATGTACTGAGAGCATTAATTGTACCAGGTGGTGAACATACTGTTGAATTCAAATTTGAACCTCAAGTCATAAAAACGGGAAGCACAATTACACTAATTAGTGTTGCTGGAATGTTGTTGCTTTTGGTTGGTGGGGTTTACTATGAAAGAAAAAAAAAATAGTATGAAACAATTTTATAGGTTGGAATCATTTCAGAAAATATTTTTTTGGATGTTTATGCTTGGGTTTATTCTTGGGGTTCAGCTTTATTTATACATTGCCAATTCTAAAGGTTATAGTTTTATTTTACTCATACCTTCGCTTCCTTTGTTTTATTTTATTTCCAAAGGATTGTATAAAAACGGAAAAATGTTCTTTATAGATTTAAAATCAATTAAAGAAAAAGCATAATTTGGAATCAAAGAAAATCTTAATCATAACCTATTATTGGCCACCAGCAGGAGGTCCAGGTGTGCAACGTTGGTTGAAATTCGTGAAATACCTACCTGATTTCGGAATTCAGCCTATTGTTTATATTCCTGAGAATCCGACTTACCCAATTATTGATGAAAATTTAGTAAAGGAAGTATCAGATAATGCTATTATTTTAAAACATAAAATATTTGAACCGTATCAACTGGCTTCTTTTTTTTCGAAAAATAAAACTAAAAAAATAAGCTCTGGGATTATTCCAAATCAAAAAAAGCAATCTTTTTTAGATAAACTGTTTCTTCTGATTCGCGGGAATCTTTTTATTCCTGATGCGCGGGTATTTTGGGTGAAACCGTCGGTACGTTTTTTGGAGAAGTATATTGTTGAAAATAATATTGACACTATAGTTACCTCAGGTCCTCCGCACAGTTTACATCTTATTGGACTTGAACTAAAACAAAAACTTAGTGTTAAGTGGATAGCTGATTTTAGAGATCCATGGACGACAATAGGATACCATAAATCTTTAAGGTTGTCAAATTACGCTTCTAAAAAGCACAAATTTTTAGAACATAAAGTCTTGAATACGGCGGATACAATCATTGTAACGAGTAAAACTACGAAAACCGAATTTGAAGCGATAACAAGCAGGCCAATTGCCGTTATAACTAATGGCTACGATAATGAGAATGTAGAGAAGCAAGTTTTGGACTCTAAATTCAGTTTGGCGCACATAGGGTCTTTCCTTTCCGAAAGAAATCCTAGTATTCTATGGGAGAGCTTAGTGGAATTGCTATCTGAAATTCCGGATTTCAAAAAACATTTAGAGATCAAATTGATTGGGGCTGTCAGTCAGGAAGTGTTAGAGGCCGTTGCTGAGTTTGGCCTAAACCCTTATTTGAATAATTTGGGATATGTCTCACATGGTGAGGCAATTGCCCATCAGAAAAAATCGCAAGTTTTATTACTGATTGAAATTAATTCTAAGGAAACACGTAGTATTATTCCAGGTAAATTATTTGAATATATGGTGTCTAATAGACCTATTATTGCCATCGGGCCTAACGGTTCTGACTTTGCTGAAATAATTACTAATACGAATACAGGAGTATTTTTTGATTATTCTGAGAAGGAGAAGCTTAAAAAAGTAATTGGGGAATTTTATAATCAATATTTGAATGGTAAACTTCAGTCGAATGGTGTAGGTTTGCAAAAATATTCAAGAAAAAGTTTGACGAAGGAATTAGTTGAACTTCTTAATAAATAATATAAAGAGATTGCTTCGTGCCTCTCAATGACAAAGGATGGGAATAGTTTTAAATCAGTCTTTAAAAAATACAATAATTACCTATATCGGTTTTGGTATTGGTGCAATTAATACAATATATTTATATCCTTTTTTTCTTGGTGCAACGTATTACGCATTAACTAATTATATCTTGTCTGCGGCTAGTATTGTGATGCCATTGTTCGCTTTTGGTATGCAAAATTCATTGGTGAAATTCTACTCCCAATGTAAAACAGAACAGGAAGAATCTCAATTTTTGTCTTTTACAGTTTTACTGCCACTTTTATTATCAATTCCTTTATTGTTAATTGGGCTATATTTTTTTGATGATATTTCACTTTATTTATCGAAGAAAAACCCCATAGTGAAGGATTATTTATGGTTGATTCCATTCACGGGATTGAGTATGGCTTATTTCGAAATATTCTACGCCTGGGCTCGGGTTCATATGCATTCAGTTTTTGGAAATTTTATTAAAGAAGTTGCTTTGCGTGCTTTTTCTTTACTGGCTTTGGTTGGTGTATATTTTAAGTGGATTACAGTTATTGAATTTGTTTATGTAACTGCCGCTATTTATTTCTTAGCTTTTATTGTGACTATGTTGTACGCTTTTTACCTAAAAAAGCCACAATTTCAATTTTCAGTTCCCCATAATGCTAAAGATATTATGGTATATACTTTTTTTATTATTTTATCAGGAAGTGTCGCCACTTTGCTGTTAGACATTGATAAAATAATGTTGAATCAGTATATCAAAATCGAGAATATAGCCTACTACTCAGTTGCAACATATATTGCATTAGTTATTTCAGTTCCAAGTCGTGCAATGCATCAGATTGTGTATCCTATCACCGCAAAATTAATGCATGATAACAAACACGATGAGTTGAATGATTTATATAAGAAAACCTCTATCAATTTACAAGTAGTGGGTGGTTTTGTGATGTTGTGTATTTTTGTCAACATCAGCCAACTATATGAAATGGTCCCTAAGGAATATGGGGGAGGAATATTAGTCGTTTTTATGATAGGACTATCAAAGTATTTTGATTTAATCTTAGGGAATAATAACGCCATAATATTTAATACAAAATACTATCGAGCTGTATTATTTTTGGGTGTGGTTTTAGTATTTTTAACCATAGGATTAAATATGATTTTTATTCCAATATTTGGTATTCTAGGTTCTGCCTTTGCCACTTTATTGTCAATAACATTATATAGCTTAGCTAAACTAATGTTTGTTGTAAAGAGATTGCATTTATACCCATTTTCAAAACAAACAGTATATTCTATGGCATTAACATTTGCTCTGTTTTTGTTGTTTTATTTTTGGTATTTTCCCTTTAACCCAATTATTGCAATCGGACTAAAGTCAATTTTAGTAACAGCTTCATACTTTTATTTCAATTATAAGTTTAAAATTTCTACTGAGATTAATCAGGTTATTGATACTGTTTTAAAAAGATTGAAAATTACATTATAATTAGTCACTCACTAATATGACTAAATAATTCATGCACTAAACAGCCTGCTTATAGGTTTTTTGTGAATGAATAAAGAAACTACCTCTAATCATGCTTGGGGTAGTTTTTTTTGTTTTAGATAAGGTTGTTTTGCTTTTTCGACTCTTATTTACTACTGTATCATGGAGTTGTCTTCTGTGAATTTTATAAATTATTATGATTAAAGTGTAATGATATGTTTTCAATTATCAAATATATTTGCTTTAAATAAATTAATAATTCAATTTATAGTCGCAGAAAGATTTATCAAATATCACTAAAAGTGGGTATTGTGGGGAATGAATCATCTGCTTAATTTTATAAAATATTCTTAAAGGAATTAATCAGAATAAAAAGGATAAAAAAGGATGAAAATTACCCAAATTACCAACGAAGAGAACTTACTCAAATTTTCAAAAGCCTTAAAGGATAAAATGAGTAAAGGGTTTGAGATAGAGGAAAGAAATGATAAATTACCTTTTGCGGTTTTGTCAAAAAAAAGAAAAAAAGTTAACCATAATTTTAATTTATTGCTGTCTTGCATTACACTTGGTGTATGGTCTTTACCATGGATTTATCAGTGTTGCGTTTCCTCAAAAGAGACAAGAATTTTGATCGCTATAGATGAAGATGGAAATACATTTGAAGATAAATGTTATAATTAATTATTCTAATTCACTTTTAGAGCGGATTAGAATAATTTGTTTGTAGTTAAAAGAACGGCCGATTTACATATGTAAATCGGCCGTTCTTTATTTATAAGTAGGTATGTGGTCTTTTGTTCTAAAGTTTGTCTTTCAGGTATTTTCCGGTAACGGATTCTTTTATCTTAACAATTTGTTCCGGAGTTCCTACGGCCAAAAGTTCACCTCCATTTTCACCACCTTCTGGTCCCAAATCAATAATCCAATCGGCACATTTTATCAAATCAAGGTTGTGCTCTATGACAAGAATGGAGTGCCCTTTTGCTATTAAGGCTTCAAAAGAGGCTAATAGTTTTTTGATATCATGAAAATGTAGCCCTGTGGTAGGTTCGTCAAATACAAACAGCGCTTTATCTTTTGTCGCTCCTTTTACAAGGAAAGAAGCCAGTTTTATTCTTTGTGCTTCTCCTCCAGATAGTGTTGAAGAAGACTGACCTAATTGTACGTATCCCAATCCCACATCTTGCAGGGGTTTCAGTTTCTGCGTTATTTTATGTTGCTCATTTGTTTCAAAAAAGGCTACAGCATCATCGATAGTCATTGTTAGAATATCATGGATGTTTTTGCCCGCAAATGCCACTTCAAGCACTTCTTTCTTAAATCGTTTTCCGTTGCAAGTTTCGCATGGTAATTGAACATCAGCCATGAAAACCATTTCGACATTTATAGAACCCTCGCCTTTACAGGTTTCACATCGCCCTCCGTCTACATTAAAAGAAAAATGTTTAGGCAAGTAGCCTCTAATCTTTGATAATTTTTCTTTGGCAAATAAATCTCTAATATCATCGTAGGCCTTGATATAGGTCACTGGATTGGAACGGGAACTTCTACCTATTGGGTTTTGATCCACATATTCAATGTGTTTTATTTGGGAAAATGAACCGCTGATTTCGGTGAATTGTCCTGCTTTCTCACCCACATTCTCCAGTTTTTTTTGCATTGCTGGAAACAAGATTTTCTTAACTAACGTACTTTTACCACTTCCGGAAACACCAGTAATTACAGTAAGAACGTCAAGAGGAAAGAGGACATCTATATTTTGTAAGTTATTTTCTCGCGCGCCTTTTATCTCTATGAAATTCTTGAAAGCACGACGTTTTTCGGGAACTGTAATTTCAAGATCGCCATTTAAATATTGAGCGGTCAGTGAAGTTGATTTTAAGATTTCCTCAAATGTACCTTGTGCTACTAATTCTCCTCCAAAAGAACCTGCTTCAGGGCCAATATCAATAATCATATCGGCAGCCTTCATGATGTCTTCATCGTGTTCCACCACAATTACGGTATTGCCTAAATCACGTAATGAAAGCAGTACTTTTATCAAGCGCTCCGTATCTTTTGGATGCAAACCAATACTAGGTTCATCTAATATATACATGGAGCCCACCAAGCTACTTCCAAGTGAGGTCGCTAAATTGATGCGCTGCGATTCTCCACCAGAAAGGGTAGAGGAGTTCCTATTTAAAGTTAGGTAATCTAGTCCTACTTCAGTTAAGAAAGATAATCTATTGTTGATTTCTAATAATAAACGACGGGCAATTTGCTGCTCGTAAACATCTAATTCCAAACCTTCGAAAAACGTCACTAAGTGTTTTATTGGTAAATCTACCAAGTCAGAAACTGTTTTTGAGTTGATTTTTACATAGGAAGCCTCAATACGCAAACGCTTTCCTTTACAAGAATAGCATTTTGTTTTACCGCGGTAACGCGAAAGCATTACGCGATTTTGTATTTTATAATTTTTCTCTTCTAATTCTTTGAAAAAGTCGTTTAGACCTTGAAAATATTTATTTCCTGTCCAAAGTAACTCTTTCTGATCCTCGTTCAGTTGATAGAAAGGTTTGTGGATAGGGAAATCAAATTTGTAGGCATTGTTTACTAACTCGTCTCTAAACCAACTCATACTTTCGCCACGCCATGGGAAAAGTGCATTTTCATATATAGACAACGTGGTGTTAGGAACAACAAGCTCAGCGTCAATGCCAATAATGTTTCCGTATCCTTCACAGATAGGACAGGCGCCATAAGGGTTGTTAAAACTAAACAAGTGTACGTTTGGTTCTAAGAAGGTGATTCCGTCCAACTCAAAATTATTGGAGTAAGAGAATCTTTTTTCCGAATTTAATTGTTGCAAGTGACAGATTCCTTTTCCTTCATAAAAGGCAGTTTGCACTGCATCAGCTAAACGATTGAAAAATTCTTCTTCTTCTTTAACTACTATTCGGTCAATGATTAGAGTAACCTCTTTATTGTCTAAAGAATGTTGGTCGATTTCGTCCAAACGGATCATTTGATTATCAACCAAAATTCGCGAAAAACCTTGTTGTAACAGTACTTTTAGTTTGTCTTCAAGTTTCCTTCCTTCTTCTAAGTGTATCGGTGCTAAAAGAAGCCATTTGCTATCTAATTCAAAACTTTTCACATCAGTGACAACATCAGTCACAGTATTTTTTTTGACTTCTTGTCCAGAAACGGGTGAAAATGTCCTCCCAATTCGTGCAAACAATAATTTCATGTAATCGTAAATCTCAGTAGAAGTTCCTACTGTAGATCGGGCATTAGTAGTATTTACCTTTTGCTCAATGGCAATAGCGGGAGCGATCCCTTTAATATATTCTACCTTTGGCTTGTCTAGTCGTCCAAGGAATTGCCTCGCATAGGATGATAAGCTTTCTACATAACGGCGCTGCCCTTCGGCGTACAAAGTATCGAAAGCCAGACTGGATTTTCCTGAACCAGAAAGCCCAGTGATTACAACCAGTTTGTTTCTAGGAATCACGACGTCCACACTTTTTAAATTGTGTACTTCTGCCCCTTTTATTATGATGTTTTTCTTTGGATCTATCTTTGAAAAGTCAACTTGCATAAAAAATATTGTATTTCTACAAAAGTAATCAATTTTCAGCGGAGAAGAAAGGCTGAACAAGTCACAAATTTTTGTTAGAAGAATAGAAATAGAGTTAGAAAAATAGTAGTGCAATATTGTTTTTTGTTGCTGTATGGTTTAAATATTTTCTTTTAATAATTTTATTGTGTTTTAATTTTTAGTTTTACGATAAATTAATCCCATTCCCCAGATGAAAAGTAAATTTTGTATTGCACTTTTTTTGATATGTTGTTGTGTTTTTTCACAGGAGTTACCTCCAATTGTAAAGTATGCGCCGTTTACTTATGGAGCAGGAAATCAAAACTGGATGATTTCTCAAGACGAAAATCATTACCTTTTCTTTGCAAACAATGAAGGGCTATTGGAATTTAACGGTTCTAATTGGGAATTGTATCCTTCGCCAAACGAGACTATATTACGTTCCGTAAAAGTGATTGGTAATAAAATATACACTGGTAGTTATATGGAATTTGGATACTGGACCAGGCAAGCTACAGGAAAGCTAAAATACACCTCACTTAGTAAAACTATAAAAAAGAATATTCTAGATGAAGAACAGTTTTGGAACATATTAAACTATGATCACTGGGTTATTTTTCAGTCATTGGACAGAATATATATTTATGATAGCAAGACAAATCAATTTAAAGTAATTGCACCAAAGAATAAAATTACCAAATCTTTCAGTACTAAAAATTCGATTTACTTTCAAACGATTAGTGAAGGTCTTTTTGAAATAGAAAGTGGAAAAGCTCGATTGGTTTCCAATAATCCAATTTTAAAAAATAATAGGATTGTTAATGTTTTTTCAACAGATGAAGGCTTATTGATTCAAACACAATTGAACGGTTTTTATAGGTTGAACGGAGTGAATTTATCTAAATTTTCGACAGAAGCTGATGCGGAAATGATGGCAAATAGTGTTTATAGCAGTCATTTGCTATCGGACGGTAGTTATGTTATTGGTACAGTGTCAAATGGAATTTTTATTTTAACTGCTAAAGGAGGGATTAAATATCATATTTCTCAAAATAAAGGATTGAGTAATAATACAGCGTTGTCTGTGTTTGAAGATGCTGATAAGAATCTTTGGGTGGGATTAGATAACGGAATTAATTGTATTAACCTTCAGTCCCCCATTAAAAATTTTGTTGATGACACCGGTATTTTGGGTACAGTATATGCCTCTAAATTGTATAAAGGAAGATTATACATAGGTACAAATCAAGGCTTGTTTTATAAAGACTATCTGAGTAGTGGAGAGTTTAAATTTATAAATGGTACTAAAGGGCAAGTTTGGTCCTTATTCGAATACGATGGCAGCTTGTTTTGCGGGCATGATTCTGGAACATTTATTATAGAAAATGGTGCTGCAAAAAATATATTCTCAAAATCAGGAACTTGGAAATTTGAAACGATTCCAAATCAAAAAGGACTTTTGCTCCAAGGGAACTATTTTGGGATTTCAATATTGGAGAAAGTTAATAATCAGTGGCGTTTTAGAAATAAAATAGCAGGTTTTGATTATTCAGCGCGATATTTCGAGATTACGGATGCTTTGGAAGTATATATTAGTCATGAATATAAAGGAGTTTTTAGATTACAGCTTGATAATAAGTTACGTAAAACAAAGGTGTTTACTGCCTATGAACAGCCCAAAAAAGGGAAAAATGCCGGATTGATAAAATATAATAATACGATTTATTATGCTTATAAAGAGGGGATCTTTAAACTGAATAATAAATCAAAGCTATTTGAAAAAGATAAAGTTTTGAGTTCGGTTTTTGAAAAAGATGAATATACTTCAGGGAAATTGATTGTCGATAATTCGAATAAAATATGGTTGTTCTCTAAAAATTATATCCATTATTTCTCATTGAGTAAATTAAGTAATCAATTGAAGCAAAATGTAATTCCTATTCCAACTTCCTTAACAAATTCAATGTCTGGTTTTGAAAATATAGAGCAGATCTCAAATTATGATTATCTTATTGGGACCACTGATGGTTATTATACTATGAATATCAATGATCTGAGTTTTAATAATTACAATGTAACTATTTCAAATATTGCTACAAATAAGTTGAATGAAGATTTCAAAAATAATTCTATAAGGGAAGAAGGCAGATTTAAATATGATGAAAATAACATAATTTTTAACTACACGGTACCTGAATATAACAAATACATCAATGCTGAATATCAGTACTTACTGGAAGGATTTCAAGATGAATGGAGTGATTGGAGTACAGGAACCACCGTGAATTTTAAAAATTTGCCTTCGGGTCAGTATGTATTTAAAGTGAGAACTAAATTTGCAAATTCCTTGATAGGAAATACTGCTAGCTATGCTTTTACAGTCCTTAAACCCTGGTATAGGACTAATATAGCATTGTTTTTTTATTTCTTGATTGGTATTGTTTTAGCACGATTTATCCATAAAGCGTATAAGAACTATTACAAAAAGAAGGAGGATAAGTTAATTGAGGAAAATAATCTTTTACTGGAGATTAAAGAATTGGAAAATGAGCAACAAATGATGAGAGTGAGGAACGAACAGCTATTGGGTGATGTCGATGCAAAAAGCAGAGAGCTGGCAGCTTCAACGATGAATTTGCATAATAAGAATGAATTGTTGGCGATTATTAAGGAAGACTTGAAAAAAACGAACAAGGATGATAATAGAGCAGTCAAGTCGGTGATATCTATTATTAACAATAACATTACCGAAAAGGATTCCTGGAGCGTTTTTAAAGAGGCATTTGAAAATACTGATAAGGAGTTTTTGAAAAAAGTAAAAGCAGCACATCCATTATTAACGCCAAGTGACTTGAGACTTTGTGCTTATCTTAGATTAAATCTTTCTTCTAAAGAAATAGCACCTCTGTTGAATATTTCTGTGCGAAGTGTAGAGATAAAAAGATATCGTTTGCGTAAAAAAATGGATTTGTCACATGAACAAGGACTTGTTGAGTATATTCTAGCCGTATAGTTGTACTTTGTAAGATTGGAAATAACTATACATTACCACAACATTGATAAAATGTTGTGGTTTTTTTATTTTTTTTAACACTATCAAGATTTTTAAATTCACAATGTTTTTCTGACTTTTTTGAATTATTGTGTCTAAAAATGCCTTTTTTTTATCTTGTATGTTTTTTGTAGAGGTTATTTTTAATGTATTAGCGGTAAGTCCTGCTAATTTTATAATTCACAAATAAAGCTACAAACTATATGAAACCAAAACATCTATCCTTTTCCTTTATTCTGATTTTTATCTTATTTATATAAGGTTTCGAATGAACTAATCAGAACCACATCTTTTCTAATCCATTCCCCTTATTATTAAATAGGATTCAAATTAATCCCAAATTACTAAATGAATAATTACTACTAAGAAAAGACGCAACCATTAATAAGGATGGTATTTTTTAAAGAACAAACTAAAACTAAAATTAATATGAAAAACAACATTTTAAGACTATTACTTTTTTTATTAACAACAACCGGTTTTTCACAATCGAATAATGTCGCAGTTGTAAATAATGATAAAGGAATGAAATTAGTTGTCGATGGCAAAGACTTTATGATTAATGGTATGAATTGGGATTACTTTCCAATTGGCACCAATTATACATATAGTTTATGGAAACAATCTGATGACGTAATTAAAGCAGCACTTGATGCTGAAATGGGGCTATTAAAAAACATGGGAGTTAATGTAATTAGACAATATACTGGAGTCCCACCAAAATGGATTAAGTATATCTATGAAAATTACGGGATCTATACTATGTTGAATCATACTTTCGGTCGTTATGGTTTGACCATAAATGGGACTTGGGTATCAGACACAGATTATTCTGACGCAAACACTCGTAAATTACTACTGGCTGAATCAAAGGCAATGGTAAATGAATACAAGGACACACCAGGGTTATTATTGTTTTTGTTAGGTAATGAAAATAACTACGGTCTTTTTTGGGGTGGTGCAGAAACTGAAAATATTCCTTTGGAAGACAGAAAGTCAACAATTAGAGCACATGCTTTGTATAAGCTTTTTAATGAAGCTGTTGTAGAAATGAAAAAAGAGGATAAGTCACACCCAATGGCTATCTGTAATGGAGATTTACTTTTTCTGGACATCATAAAGAAAGAATGCCCAGCCATTGATATATTAGGTACAAATGTATACCGTGGTGTATCTTTTGGAGATGCTTTTCAAAAAGTAAAAGAGGAGCTTAATGTACCAATTATGTTTACAGAGTTTGGCGCTGATGCTTTTAACACTATCAATAATAGCGAAGATCAGAAATCTCAAGCTTATTATTTAATGGGCAACTGGAAGGAAATATATGAAAATGCGGCTGGTTTAGGAAAAGCAGGAAATTCTATAGGAGGTTTTACTTTTCAATTTAGTGATGGCTGGTGGAAATTTGGTCAAACAAAAAATCTGGACATACATGATAATAATGCCTCTTGGTCTAATGGCGGTTACCCTTTGGATTTAAAAGGAAATGAAAATAACATGAATGAGGAATGGTTTGGTATATGTGCCAAAGGACCTACAGATGCTCGTGGTCTTTATGACCTTTATCCACGTGCCGCTTATTATACATTAAAAGAAGCACATAATGTAAATCCTTATGCTCAAGGGGTAACGCTTGAGAGTATAGATAATACTTTTGCAAGTATTTCATTAATGGACGCGATACTTAGGGCTCGTGGTGATAAAGCGGCTTTAGGTGGGGGTGCAAGTGAAAAGATACGTCTTAGTAATTTAAGAGCTGAATTTACCACTTACAATACTGGAGGTAGTTTAATTACAACGCCAAAAACTGCAGATCCTGATAAATCAGTATATCCTAATAAGTTAGGCTTTGACCACATGCAATCTTATTTTGTGGGAGTTGAAGGGAATCCTAATGCTAATATGCAGGCTAATGTTAATTTTAACATTTTGGGACATGTTGCAGAAAATCCAATTGATGAAGTTTTTTATGAAAATAGAGGTCGTTCACGCACGGTTAATACTGATGAAGGCAATCTGGAACTAAATGATTTAAATAGAATTCAAGTTTATAATGCCAGTTATACTTGGAACGCAAAAGACTTTGATTTAAGAGGTTTCTATAGAACGGGACATTATCATTGGGGATATGAAGGCGACTTTTTTGGTTTATACCCTGAAGCAAATTATGGTCAAAACCTAGATATCTATAATGGAGAAACATTAGGATTTGAAATAGATGGTAAAAAAGCATTTAGTGGCTTTAAAGCTGCCTTTGGACCTCAATTATGGTGGGGAGCAAACCCAGCAGTGTTGTTAAAATACAGTAGAACAATAGGTCGTTTTGATGTTACTGGTATTTACCACGAGGATATAGCCGATGCTCCAGAAGCGGTTAGTTCTATAGCGGTACCACTTCCTAAAACACGAAGACTTACTTTTCACGCAAAAACAAAAATAGGATCTGTAGGTGTTGAACTTGGAGGTATATGGGGTGGAGAACCCTTGAACGGAAGGACTTTTCAATTTACGCAAGGCGAACCAGGAAGTTATGTGATTTATACTGACAAAATTAATTCAAAGGATAACTGGGGAGGAAAAGTTAAATTAACGTACTCTGAAGGAGCTTTTAATTGGTATGGTCAAGCTGCAGCAATGGGCTTAGTTGCCAATGGTGGTGCGGATAACACGAAAACTTTTACTGGATGGAGACTTAAAGATAGTGGAAGCGGAAATCAGGTAAATTTTCTTTCAGGGTTTACTTATAGCGTTGGTAATTTACAGATAGCACCTAACTTTTTATGGCAAAAACCGATTGTTGGGGCGATGCCAAATGATGTTCAGGCTCCAGGAAGACTTAGAAACATTCAGGATGATCCATTTGCAGTAAGAGCAAATAGAGAAACCATAGGAGGAGAGTTACTTTTTACTTATGATCCAACGCCTGCTACTTGGATGTATGAATGGGATAATGATATGGTTGAAGATGCAAAATTTGCAATAAGTACTGGTTTTGTTTTTCGTCACCTACCTAATTCTCAGGATGCTGCAATTGGTATTCTTGCTGATGGTCGTTCGACTTTTGCTTTTCCAAACTCAGCGCCAGCACATGATTTATGGGAATCAAACACTCGTATAGTATCTAAGTTAAGTCCAGATTATGGTTTAATAGCTAATTTTTACTTTGGTAATGCACAAGCAAATGGTAGTGACCCTAGACTAGTGGAACGTTTTGGAGGAGATCTTAGAGTTGTTTATAATAAAACAAAACTAGTAAGCTCTGTAAAAATTAATGATTGGGGACCATTTGATTACCATCGTGACTTCAATCTTACTTACCCACTACAGTTAATGATGGATTTGTCTACTTCAGTAGGAAAACCAAATTGGTTTATTTTACCAGACACAAAAATTGGAATCCGCGGTACTTGGAGAACACTTAATCAAAATTCACCTCGATATTCACCTAATGATGCTGCTGAATTTGCAACAAGTCCGACGATAAGTCCAGTTGGATTTCCGTATGGTAATGAATGGGAAATTAGAACCTACGTGCACATTAATATTGGAAAATAAAAAAGAGACAAAATGAAAAATAGAAAATATACATATTTAACAAATAGCTTCATCTTAGGATTGTTTCTTGTCGCTTCTGTAAGTTGTGAAAGAGAACTCTCTGACGAAACGAAATTTGCAACTTTTCCTAACACAGCCGAAGTTTTTATTGACGGTTTTACAGGTGGATTAGATTACTTCCCTTTTAGTGGTTCTAAAGCAGATGCCTTTACAGTAGATACTAAAGAAAGCTACAAAGGAGCTTCATCGATGCGATTTGATGTGCCTAATGTAGGTGATCCTGATGGCGCATTTGCAGGAGCAATCTTTCGATTAGCAAGTGAACGTGATTTAACAACTTATGATGCTTTAACTTTTTGGGCAAAAGGTACTGTGCCAGGTTTAATTAACGAAATAGGTTTTGGTCAAGATTTTGGTGAAAACAAATATTTGGTTACTACCAATTTACAGTTAACAACCAATTGGAAAAAATATACTATTGCAATTCCGGATGCAAGTAAATTGATTGCTGAAAAAGGAATGTTTTGGTATGCTGAAGGTCCAGAAGATAATAAGGGATATACTTTTTGGATTGACGAATTAAAATTTGAAAAATTAGGAACCATTGCGCAGCCAAGACCATCTATTGTAAATGGCTTGGATAAAGTAGAAACTCAGTTCTTAGGAAATTCTGTTAGCATGGCTGCATATGGATTGACACAAACATTTAATTTGGAGTCTGGAGTAAATCAAACAGTTACTGCAGCACCGGCGTATTTTTCTTTTAAATCATCTAATACTGATGTGGCAAGAGTTAGTGATGCAGGTATTGTAACTTTAGTTGGTACGGGTACATCTAAAATAACAGCTACTTTAGGTAATGTTAAAGCAACTGGATCTTTAACGGTTAATGTTCCAGGAAGCTTTCCTGTTGCACCTGTTCCTACTTTGGCTCAAAATAATGTAGTTTCAATATTTAGCGACAAATATACAAACGTACCCGTAAATTATTATAATGGCTATTGGGCTCCTTACCAAACCACCAAAGGTGAACAAACCATTATAAATGGCCAGAATGTAATAAACTATACCGATTTTAATTTTGTTGGTACTCAGCTTACAACTCCATTAGATATTTCACAGATGACACATTTTAGTGTTGATATCATGATGTTAGAATTACCCACTGATATTGATCTCCTTCTCACATTTAAGAATGAAAATTCTACTGCTACGACTTTTCAACAAAACCGTATAGGTCAAAGTTATCAATTAGACAGTAGAGCTCCAGTGGTTTATCCAAGTGCTGATTTTAAAGCAGGAGTATGGTCAACGATAAAAATTCCAATTAGACCAACATCAGAAACTTCATTGGATAAGACAGGAGTCAATTTAATCATTATTGAAAATATCAAATCTTCTAATGTAAAAACTATTTATCTAGATAATATGTATTTCTATAAAGAGTAACAACAATGGAGAAAATATTAAAACAAGAAAAAATGAAAAAAATAAATAGAAATTTAATGTTAATAAAAGGACTAGTTTCTAAGGCTCTCCTTTTGGTATTGCCAATATTTGTGATTTCTAGTTGTACTACAGATGAAAAGCAAACGGTCACCACTTTTAGTGAATTGGTTATGGCGGATGAGTTTGATACTGATGGTGCTCCTAATAATAAGATTTGGGGGTTTGACATAGGTACTGGAACTAATGGATGGGGAAATAATGAATTGCAGTATTATACAAAACGTACCGATAATGTAAAAGTTGAAAACGGATACTTATTGATCACCGCTAAAAAGGAAGATTTTAATGGATCTTCATATACTTCTGCAAGACTATTAACTAAAGGTCTGTTTGCACAGAAGTATGGTCGTTTTGAAGCGCGAATTCGACTTCCGTATGGTCAAGGGATCTGGCCAGCTTTTTGGTTATTAGGAGACAATTCGGATGAAGTTGGTTGGCCTAAATGTGGAGAAATTGATATTATGGAATATCGCGGTCAGGAACCTACTAAAGTGTTAGGTACTGTACATGGTCCTGGATATTCAGGTGCAACATCAATTTCAAAAGGGTATAGCTTGTTAAATGATCGTTTTGATACAGGCTTTCACATATTTGGTATTGAATGGGGACCAGAATATATCAATTATTATGTAGATGATGTTTTATATAATCAAATTACACCAGCCAATGTTACAGGTGAATGGGTTTTTGACCATCCTTTCTATATCATTATTAATCTTGCAGTAGGGGGCGATTTTTTAGGAGCTCCTAATAATGAAACCGTTTTTCCTCAAACCATGTTGGTTGATTATGTGAGGGTATATAAAAATAATAAACTAAACTAATAAACTAAAAATTATGAAACAATTTCTAAAAAAAGCAATGACCTTTATTACGATATTGGTAGTATCACTATCCTTTAATGGTTGTGAAAACGATGACTGTAATATGCCTGAAATCTTTGCTGGTTTCTCTCATACTATTAATGCAAATACTGTGACATTTATCAATACGTCTACAGAGGTTAGATATTACGATTGGAATTTTGGAGACGGAACAACTTCTACCGAAATAAATCCTGTTAAAACTTATGCTAATGGTACTTATACGGTACGTTTGAAAATAACAAATGTTGCTGGAGAATCAGCCGTTTATGAGGACATTATAATAATTAGTGGTGCTAGCGTAGGTAGTGCATGTACAACTGAAACAGCTGAGTCTATGCTTGCAGCAAGTTTGAATGTGACTTTTAAGACAGATCAAACAGCAAATATCATTAAAGATGGTGCTAATTTTAGTTGGTCAGACAACCCTAAATCAGATGCAGGTATCAATTTGTCATGTAAAGTAGGTAAAGTAACAAAAACAGGAACGAACCCTTGGGATAACGTTCAAATCAGTTTAGATGCGAAATTAGACTTTACAACTAAATCAGGTTTGAAGTTAAAAGTGTTTTCTATTGTACCAGGATATAAAGTTTTAGTAAAATTGGAAGATAAAGCTAATCCAGGAACAAATACGGAACTTGAAATTACAACAACTAAAACTAATGAATGGGAAGAATTAAGCTTTCCTTTTGCAGGAACTCAAAGTGGTAAATATGATAAAATTGTTTTGATTTTTGATTTAGCGACCAAAAACACTAATAGTTATTATTTTGATGACCTTACTTTATACGGTACAGGAAGTGGTACGCCTACTGGTACTGCATGTACAACTGAAGCAGTTGAATCTATGGCAGCAGCAAGTTTAAATATTACTTTCAAAACAGATCAAACGCCAAATGTAATAAATGATGGAGCCAATTTTAGTTGGGTAGCTAATCCTAAATCTGACACTGGAATAAATACTTCATGTAAAGTGGGTAAAATAGTAAAGCTAGGGAACAACCCTTGGGATAACAACCAAATTAATTTGAATGCAAAATTAGATTTTAATACTAATTCTGGTTTAAAGATAAAAGTGTATTCTGCAAAAGCTGGATTTAAAGTTAGAATCAAGTTAGAAGAGAAAGCAAATGCGGGAAATAATACGGAACTAGAAGTTACAACCACTAAAACCAATGAGTGGGAAGAACTTACATTTCCTTTTGCTAGTACAAATAGTGGCAAATTTGATAAAATAGTATTGTTTTTTGATTTGAATGCTAATAATAAGGATACGTATTATTTTGATGATCTTGCTCTTTATGGTACTGGGTCAGGAACAGGATCAGGAACTGGTGGAGGAACAGGGACACCTGGGACAGCTACTGGAGATATAGCTGTAAACGGTGGTTTTGAAGATGGAAACCTTGATGGTTGGGCAGTTTATAAAAATGGAGGAATTATTATTGCTGATAATACAACAAGTAAAACAGGAACATGGTCTGCAAAACTTTATGCTAGTCCTGATGGAAAGAACCCAACGCTTAAGCAAGAAAGAAAAGGTGCAGGTGGAATTAAAGTAGGAGATAAAGTAAAAATCACTTTTGATTATAAGGGAGCATTAACTGGAGAAAGTGGTACTTATTCATTACAATCTTTTGTTGAAGCGGCAAATGGCGTTAATCAAGTGGTAAACATGTCAGTTAATCCAACAAGTACATGGCAAAATTATACTATAACTTATACGGTAGCAGCGGGCGATGTAAGTGGTGGAATTACTACTGAGTTTGTCGCAATTTGTGGTGGAGTAGCAGGTTGTAGTTCAACTTTATATTTAGATAACGTTTCTGTTGTAATAAATCCATAATATTAATAATACTGACTGGCGGCATAGATTAGCTGCCGCTAGTCAGTACTTTTATTGACAACGTAAATAGGATTCAATACAGAAAATTAAAAAATAAAAAAGGTAGGTTTTTTTGCCTACCTTTTATTATTATAAAAAAGCAAACAAATGAAAAATTTATTTTTATCATGCAGCGTAATTGTTTTAGTCTTTGCCTCTTGCAGTAAAAAAATCACACAACCCTCGACTGCTTTCTCTATTGAGAATCCTTTAGAGAGAAAAGTTGATTCAGTTTTAAAGTTGATGACTTTAGAAGAAAAAGTGGGACAACTGAATCAATACAATGGTTTTTGGGAAATAACTGGACCAACTCCTAAAGAAGGACAGGCGGCTAAAAAATACGCAGACCTTAAAAAAGGTTTGGTAGGATCAATGCTAAATGTAAAAGGAGTCAAAGATGTTAGAGCACTTCAAAAAATTGCTGTCGAAGAAACACGATTAGGAATTCCACTTGTTTTTGGTTTTGATGTCATTCATGGTTATAAAACAATAAGCCCAATACCATTAGCTGAATCAGCAAGTTGGGACATGGAAGCGATAAAAAAATCAGCAGCTATTGCTGCAGAAGAAGCAGCTGCCGTAGGTCTAAATTGGACTTTTGCACCTATGGTCGATGTGGCTAGAGATGCAAGATGGGGAAGAGTAATGGAAGGAGCTGGTGAAGATCCTTATTTAGGAAGTAAAATTGCTGTAGCTCGTATACAGGGCTTTCAAGGTGATGATTTAGCAGCAACCAATACTATTTTAGCTTGTGCAAAACATTTTGCAGGTTATGGATTTGCTGAGGCCGGAAGAGATTATAGTACTGTTGATGTTAGTGAAACGGTTTTACAAAACACTATTTTCCCTCCATTTAAGGCAGCTGTTGATGCAGGCGTTAGAACTTTTATGAACTCTTTTAATGAGTTGAATGGAATTCCGGCAACGGGTAGTAAATATCTACAAAGACAGATTTTAAAAGGCGATTGGCAATTTGAAGGTTTTGTAGTCTCAGATTGGGGTTCTATCAATGAAATGATGAATCATGGGTATGCGAAAGACAGTAAACAAGCTGCAGAAATAGCTATTAATGCAGGGTCTGATATGGACATGGAATCCAGTGCTTATGTGGATCATTTGGTTGCATTAGTTAACGAAGGAAAAGTAACAATAGCCATTGTTGATGATGCTGTTAAAAGGATTTTAAAAGTAAAATTTGAATTAGGTTTATTTGATGATCCTTATAAATATTGCGACGAAAATCGCGAAACTGCAACCGTAGGAAAACCAGAATTTCAAGCGGGAGTTTTAGATATGGCAAAAAAATCAATTGTGCTTTTGAAAAACGAAAAGGAATTATTACCTCTTAAAAAATCAGGACAAAAAATTGTTGTAATTGGAGCATTAGCAAATGATAAAACAAGTCCGTTAGGAAGTTGGAGAATTGCTGCTGATGATAATACAGCCGTTTCTGTTCTGGAAGGAATGCAAAACTACAAAGGCAATCAAATCACTTATAAAAAAGGAGCTGATGTCGCTGTGGGAAGAACTGAATTTGTTTGGGAAACTAAAATCAATATGACTGATAAAAGCGAATTTGCCGAAGCTATTGCTGCTGCAAAAGGAGCTGATGTTGTAGTAATGGTTTTAGGAGAACATGGCTTGCAATCTGGAGAGGGTAGAAGTAGAGCCGATATTGGCTTGCCTGGTGTTCAGCAAGAATTATTAGAAGAGGTTTACAAAGTCAATTCTAATATAGTTTTGGTTTTAAACAACGGACGACCTTTAGCTATTCCATGGGCAGCCGAAAACATTCCTGCTATTGTTGAAGCATGGCAATTAGGAACTCAAAGCGGAAATGCAATAGCGCAAGTATTGTATGGTGATTACAACCCAAGTGGTAAACTGCCAATGACTTTTCCAAGAAATGTGGGGCAGCTACCTTTATATTACAATCATAAAAATACGGGAAGACCCGAAATGACTGAAGAAGATAGTGTTTTCTGGTCTCATTATATTGACGAAAAAACAACTCCTTTATATCCATTTGGTTATGGTTTGAGCTACTCAAAATTCGAATATTCTGACTTACAATTGTCGGCATCTTCATTCACACAAGGTGGTAGTATTAACGCCACAGTTACAATTAAAAATACAGGGAAAGTAACTGGTAAAGAGGTAGCTCAATTTTATATTAGAGATTTAATTGGTAGTGTAACAAGACCAGTTAGAGAACTAAAGGGGTTTGAAATGATTGAGTTAAAACCAAATGAATCCAAAACTGTATCTTTTGTAATTGATCAAAATACAATTCAATATTATACTGCGAATTCTAAATGGGAAGCAGAAGCAGGTGATTTTAAGGTTTTTATTGGAGGTAGTTCAGCTGCAACACTAGAACGCAGTTTTTCTTATACTAATTAATTTTATCTGGGCGATAAAAAATAATTAATTCATAATGAATCGTTTTAAATCTATATTCTTTTTACTTCTAGTAGTACCCTTTATTAGCTATTCGCAATTGGGTAGTTGTTCTGGAAGTAAGGGGATTCCTGTTTTTGTTGAGGATTTTGGAAGCGGAACTAATTATGGTCCTCAATTACCTTCAGGCGTTACCAATTATACATATATTGCTGGTAGTCCTAACGATGGTTTTTATACCTTGTTTAACAGAACAAATCTCTATGATACCTGGCACAATTCTTTAGATCATACTCCTAATGATACTGACGGAAAAGCACTAATTGTTAATGGAAACGCATTGACAACTGGAGAATTTTATAAAAGAAAAGTTACAGGTTTGTGTATTAATACAACTTTTGTTTTTTCGTCTTGGCTTTTAAATGTTTATAATCCTAATTCCAATTTTTGTGGTGCCAATGAAATCCCCATTAATGTTCGATTTGAAATTTGGGATGAAACAGAATCTACACTTTTAGGATTTGGAGATACGGGAAGTATTATTGGGAATTCAAGCCCTAATTGGCAACAATTTAGTCTGGTATTCACTACTGGAAATCAAACAGCAGTAGTGTTGAAAATGAAAAATAACAGTACTGGAGGATGTGGAAACGACTTAGCACTAGACGATATCGAATTTAGATCTTGCGGTGATTTCACAACGATTACAAGTCCAACCGTAACAGGAGATGCTTATAAAACTTGTTCCAATTCACCGCCTGTCACACTTGATTTAGAGGCTAAAACTCTCGGCTCTTCATCCTATTTTTATCAGTGGCAATCTAGTACTGATGGTGTAAATTGGACTGATATCATTGGAGCCAATACGGCTAATTATAAAGCTTCAAATGTCACTGTTTCGACTTATTATAGAACAAAAGTAGCTCAAGATATTGCTAATTTAGGTAATGATTTTTGTTCTGCTGTCTCGGATATTTTTACAATATCATTTTCAATTGTTACACCTAATGCTGTTAGTAATGGAGATAAGACCATTTGTAATAACACAGCAATACCTCCTTTAACGGTATCGGTAAATACTACCTCTGGTGTCAATTGGTATGATTCACTCACAGGTGGTAATTTGATATTAGCAAATAATGTGTCGTATACTCCCACAAGCGCTGGGACGTATTATGCAGAAGCTTATGATTTAAACACGACTTGTACTAGTAACTCTAGAACGCCAGTGAGTCTAACGGTTTTAGCTTTGCCATCTGTTTTAATTTCTAGTGTTAATACTGTTTATTGTGGAGATGCAGCAACAATTAATTTTGAGGGTACATCCAATGCAATTGTGCAATACAAAGTAGATGGAGGGCCAAGTCAAACGATCAATTTGGATGCTAGTGGAGTTGCAACCATAACCACTGCGCCACTGAAGAAGACTATTGTTTATCAACTTGAAAGTATTTCATTGTCTGGATCACTAAGCTGTATACAGTTGGTTTCAGGAGCAGTCTCAATAGGCGTCACTCGAATTCCAGTGGCAAATTATACAGGTATTGTAGCTTATTGTTCGAACGAACAGACAGCTATTAATTTAACTTCAGATATAGTAGGAACCACCTTTTATTGGACTGTTAATTCAAATGGAGTCGAAGGAGTTTCAGCAGGAAATGGAGATTTAATAAGTCAGAACCCTATTTCAAATAGTGAAACAGATACGGTTATCACTTATTTTGTAACGCCTGTTTATAATGGTTGTGACGGAGAAACAATTTCAATACCAGTAACGATTTATGGTTTGCCTATTCCTAAAATTACTGATGGCGTAATTTGTCTTAATTCGTCAAAGCCTTCTTCACAATTTTTTACTCTGGATACACAATTGAATCCTACTGATTTTAGCTTTTCTTGGTATTATGAGGGTAGATTGATACCCAATGCCAATAATAGTACTTATAATGCAGATGAAATTGGTAATTACACAGTAGAGGCAACCAGCAATATAACAGCTTGTACTTCTTTACGTGTAAATGCTGTTATCAATGAATTTGTTCAAGGTCAAAGTTTAGTTATTGAACAAGAAACTGCTTTCAATGACAATCAATCGATAGCGGTTACTGTAGTAGGGGGGAATGGTCCATTTCTTTATAAATTAGATTCCTTAGATTTCCAAGATTCTAATGTTTTTAATGATGTTTCATCTGGTACGCATCTAATAACGGTTATCGATGATGGACTGTGCACTAATTTGGAAATTGATGTTACCGTAATTAATTATCCTAGATATTTTACTCCAAATAATGATGGGTTTAATGATACTTGGAACATTAAAGACCTAGATTTAAATTCTACCATTTGGATTTTTGACCGCTATGGAAAGTTGCTTAAGCAAATTAATTCTTCAGGATTGGGCTGGGATGGAACTTTCAACGGAAAACAATTAGTAACGGATGATTATTGGTTTTTGACTAATTATGTTGAAAAAGGAATTGCCAAAACGTTTAGGTCTCATTTCACATTGAAACGATAAAATGTGAATAATAAATAGATGTATCTAATTTGATTTACATCAGGCTAGAGGAGTAGTATGACTATTAAAAAATGATTGTATTAAATCAAATAAAACAAATGAAAATGAATAAATATTTTATCATTATCCTTATAACAACTCTCTCTTTCGGACAAACCAAAAGAAAACTGGTTTGGGAAGAAAATTTCAATAAACCTACATTAGATGAATCGGTTTGGAATTTTGAGTTGGGAGATGGATGTCCTAATTTATGCGGTTGGGGAAATAATGAAAGACAAGTTTATACGAATAAAAATCACGAGATTAAAGACGGGGAATTAATCATTCATGCGAGAAAAGAAGAAGATGTTTACACTTCGACTAGAATAACAACGCAGAATAAAAAAGTGTTTCAATATGGCAGGATAGAAGCGAGGGCAAAACTTCCTGTCGGACATGGTCTTTGGCCAGCTTTTTGGATGCTAGGTGAAAACATTAGTAAAGTAGGATGGCCAAAATCTGGTGAAATTGATATTTTAGAATATGTAGGTAAAGAACCTCATACGGTATTTACCTCTTTGCATACACAAGATAGCCATGGTAATACGATTAATACTAAGAAAACCAAAATTGAAAGTATAGAAGATGGATTTCATATTTATGCTATAGATTGGACAAAGGATAAAATCGATTTTTTCGTTGATGACATACTCGTTTATACCTTTCAACCCGTTATTAAAAACGAAAATACATGGCCTTATAACCAGCCATTTTATTTGATTATTAATCTGGCAATTGGTGGTGATTTTGGAGGTCCCGCAGTTGACGATTCTGCTCTACCTCAAAAATTTGTAATTGATTATATAAAAGAATATCAGTAACGTTTAGTTTGTAGTCGTTATTTTTTTGAAAGAGAGAAGGTATTGTTTCAACAATACCTTCTCTCTTTTTTTAATTACTAAAGTTTGTTTTTCTATGAAGTAACAAATCGATTTTCATTGATAAAAAATCGCTGAACAATTTATTATAATATACGACGATGAAGTAATTTATAGGAAAAAAGCAAATATAAGTGAGTAATGACTAGGTTTAAGTAGTTGTAAATTAAACATTTATAATATTAATTTTAGTTTGTGTTTTAAGCGTTTTGGCTACATAAACTCATCGTATTTAGCTGCTTAAAAAAGCAATAGGACTAATTAGCTTATGAAACGGTACTGATATTTAACATATTAGCGCTGTGTTTGTTAATTTTTCTTAATTTTAATAGTAGGTTAAAGTAAATATTTGTTAAATTTGGACATTGAACTAACATAAAACTATAATTAGCCTATAACATAAAACTACTTTTTTAGAAAATTTTTTACAAATTTTAACCCAAACTAAAAGGTAAAACTATGGCTAATATACAAACACCAGATGCTTTATTGGTACAAAATTATGTAGCAGGAAACGAAGACGCTTTGGCTACATTAATCAAAAGGCATGAATCCCGAATTTACGGCTTTATATACTCCAAGATATCAGATAGAGATATATCAAATGATATTTTTCAAGACACTTTTATTAAAGTAATCAAAACGTTAAAGTCTAATTCTTATAACGAGGAAGGTAAATTTCTTCCGTGGGTGATGCGAATTTCTCATAATCTAATCATAGACCACTTTAGAAAAACGAAGAAAATGCCCCTATTTAGAGAAACAGAGGAGTTTTCTATTTTCTCCATTATGTCTGACGATTCTCCTACAATAGAAAACCAATTGATTTCAGCACAGCTTGAAAAGGATATAAAAAAATTAATTGAGGAATTACCACTTGATCAAAAAGAAGTTTTGGTTATGCGAATTTACCAAGACATGAGTTTTAAAGAGATTTCTGAGATTACAGGAGTAAGTATCAATACATCCTTGGGCAGAATGCGTTACGCTTTAATGAATCTAAGAAAAGTTATTGATAAGCATCAAATTGTTTTAACGAATTAACAATATATCGATATTTTGTACGTTGTAGTATAATAACAAAATTTATACAACATGGCAAAAATTTACTCTAAAGACTCATTGATAACTAGGACAATGAAACCAAGAAAGGAAATCGTTTCTTTTTTATTAAATTACTCTAAAGCGTTGAGTATAGTAAAAGTTGATAACAAGAATTTCGAAATAATATCCAATTAGATTTTTTTCAAAATCAAATAAGACAAGACTTGGTTTAAAGATCTTGTATGATAAGATTCACTAATTTGATTTTCAAATAAGTGAATCTTATTTTTTATGGTATTCATCTAAAACTGATTTTCTTCCTACAGTGTTAGTTATGATGTCTTTTTCTAAATCCCAACCTCTAGCAGGTGAATATTCTCTTCCGTACCAAATAATTTGTAAGTGCAAGTCATTCCAAATCTCTTCTGGGAAAATACGTTTGGCATCTTTTTCGGTTTGAACGACATTTTTACCATTGGTTAAATTCCATCGATACATCAATCTGTGAATATGAGTGTCCACGGGAAAAGCGGGAACTCCAAAAGCTTGAGACATAACCACACTTGCCGTTTTATGACCCACCGCAGGTAATTCTTCTAAATATTCAAAACTTTGCGGAACTTCGCCACCATGTTTATCAATTAAAATATGGGAAAGACCATGTATTCCTTTGGACTTCATTGGTGAAAGCCCACATGGACGAATTATTTCCTTTATCTCCTCGACTGACATTTTTATCATGTCGTAAGGGTTATCTGCTTTCGCAAAAAGTAAAGGCGTGATTTTATTCACTCGAACATCCGTGCATTGTGCCGAAAGCAAAACAGCAATCAATAAAGTATAGGGATCTTTATGGTCTAAAGGAATCGGAATCGTAGGATATAATTCTTTTAACGTATTTATAACAAATGTTACCCGTTCTTGCTTAGTCATTTTCGTAATTTTATATCTTGTAAAAATAGAATAAATTTCAGGATGTGCCTAATCCAGCTTTCCGTTACAACTCCTCATCCAGTTAGTACAATTATTAAGTGTTTTCAAGAGCTTCCTTTGGTCGCTTTATAAACACATAAAATTGAAACTAACCGTATTCCGGGGTTTTTACTTCAATCTGGGGCATATCATTAATCACTCATAAACATATAACGATGACAACATTAAAAAAGGGCGATAAAGCACCAAGTTTTTCAGGATTAGATCAAGATGGTAAAGAACATAAATTAGAAGACTATAAAGGGAAAAAATTAGTAGTTTTCTTTTACCCAAAAGCCAGTACACCAGGATGTACAGCTGAAGCCTGTGATTTAAGAGATAATTTTGAGCGATTTCAAGCTAATAATTATGAACTTCTAGGTGTTAGTGCTGATGCTCAAGCAAAGCAAGCTAAATTCAAGGAAAAGTATGATTTCCAATTCCCGTTACTAGCTGATGAAGACAAATCAGTGATCGAGGCGTTTGGTGTTTGGGGACCTAAGAAATTCATGGGAAAAGAGTACGATGGCATTCACCGAACCACTTTTGTAATCGATGAAAACGGAATAATAGATGAGGTAATTGAAAAAGTAAAGACTAAAGCACACGCTGATCAGATACTTAAGTAATTGTTCAACGACTCTACTAGATAGTTAATTGAATCAATTCTTAAATAGTTTCAAAAAATAAAAAGTCCATAATCAGGGTTGTTAAACACCTTAATTATGGACTTTTTTATATTACAGTTTTTTAATGTGCTTGTAGCTATTTTAGCAATTGAACATTATAAACGAAAGTTTTTTATTTGTCACTTTCTTTCAAAAGTTTATTTGGCTCATACCCAAAAAGGTAATGCTCCTTAATGATTTCAGCAATACCAGAAGGAAGCATAGGTTCCCAACCTGGTTTTCCATCATTAATCATTTTTAGTACTTCACGAGAGAAAACTTCAAGGATTTCAGGGTCATAATCACCTATGTCAACCACTTTACCGTTGAATTTAAAGAATTTGTATAACTCTTTCATTCTAGGATGAACTTTTAAATTTTCAGATGTGGTGATGTCTCCATTTTCGTCTAGCATTGGGTACAAGAACACTTTCATGTCGCGGAAGAATAATTTTCCAAACGCTTCAAGTATTCCACCACTTAGATGACGGTAGTATTTCTCATCAAAAATATCAACCAGGTTATTTACACCCATGGCCAGTCCCATTCTTGCTTTGGTATAATTAGCAAAATATTCAACTACTTTATAGTATTCTTGGAAATTCGAAATCATTACTGTTTGTCCCAATGAACACAGCAACTCTGCCCGATCCATGAAATCACGTTCGTCGATTTCTCCGTCAGAACGTAAATTAGATAAAGTGATTTCAAAAACCACCAATGTGTTGTCTTTTTCGACTTTGTTTTCTTGAAGGAACATTTTTAATGATTTCTCATACATGTCCATATTAACCTTTGTTACAGGTCGGAAACTACCTCTTAAGGCAAGGATGTTCTTTTTGTAAAGAATTGCTGCTGGAAGGATGTTTTTACCGTTAGGATCAAACATTACGGCATCAGTCATTCCGTTTTTTACTAATTGTAAACTCATCAAACGATTGTCTACATCAGCAAAACGAGGACCAGAAAAATTAATGGTGTCAATTTCAAGTTGGTCTTTGTCTAAGTGATCGTATAAATAACGCAACAATCGCTTAGGGTCATTGTACTTATAGTAAGCACCATAAATTAAATTCACTCCTAAAGTCCCAAGAGTTTCTTGCTGTAGTCGAGCATCTGTCTCTTTGAACCGAATATGAAGAATGATCTCATTATAATCTTCGTCAGGTTCGATTTGGTATCTAATTCCTACCCAGCCGTGTCCTTTAAATTGTTTTGCAAAATCGATTGTAGCAACGGTGTTTGCATAACTAAAAAACATTTTATTAGGATGTTTTTCCCTGCTCAAGCGCTCCTCAATCAACTGGCCTTCAAAAGTCAGCATTTTTTTAAGTCGGCTTTCTGTTACATAGCGGCCGTCTGCTTCAATACCATATATGGCATCACTAAAATCCTTGTCATAGGCTGACATCGCTTTTGCAATAGTTCCGGAAGAACCTCCAGATCTAAAAAAATGTCTTACCGTTTCTTGTCCAGCCCCAATTTCAGCAAAAGTTCCGTATATATTTTCATTCAAATTGATACGAAGTGCTTTATCCTTTATTGAAGGTATTTGTGCGATGACTTTATCACCTTTGAGTTTTATTTCAGTATCCATTTTTATTTTAAATATGGCTAATATGTTACAAAGTTAATTAAATAGGGTTCTAATGAAAGAGATTTAATCCTATTTTTGTAAAAAAATTAAACGCAATTGAAGGTATATTTTTTAGGCACCGGTACTTCACAAGGAATCCCAGTTATAGGAAGCGATCATCCTGTTTGTAAAAGCACTGATAATAAAGACAAAAGACTTAGGGTCTCCGTATGGATTTCTTGGGATGAGCACTCCTATGTAATTGACTGTGGTCCTGATTTTAGGCAACAAATGCTTGCCTCAAACTGTCAACATGTCGATGGGATATTGTTTACACATGAACATTCTGATCATACGGCAGGTATAGATGACATTCGACCTTTTAATTTTAAACAAGGAAAAATACCAATTTATGCACATCGAAGGGTAATTGATAATCTGAAAAATCGATTTGATTACGTTTTTGCTACTATAGACAGATATCCAGGTGCTCCTTCTGTAAAAGCGATTGAAGTGCTTAATAACGAATCTTTTGATCTAGGAGGTAAATCAGTAATCCCCGTTAATGTGATGCATGGAGACCTACAGGTTTTTGGGTATAGAATTGATGATTTTGCTTATGTAACTGATGCAAAAACAGTTGCCGAAGATGAGATTTCAAAACTTAAAAATCTAAAGGTATTGGTTATAAATGCATTGCGGGAAGAACATCATATATCCCATTTTAATTTGCAGGAAGCTTTAGATTTTATAGCCTTGGTAAAGCCAGAGAAAGCCTATCTTACTCACGTTAGCCATATGTTGGGGTTTCATGAGGAGGTTCAAAAAAGGTTGCCTGAAAATGTTTATCTTGCTTATGATAATTTAGAAATCACACTATAATTTAACTTAAAATGAAAAAATCATTATTACTCTATGCCTTTATTATACTTGTACTTATGAACCTATTTACGTACATGTTTTATAGTAAGGAAGTAGCATTCCAAGAAGAAAGATATGAAAAAGTAACCAAAAAATTGAAAGATAGCTTGGTTTCTGTTAATTCTAAACTGAATAATGCCAATTATTTTTCTTTGGAAAAAAACGAAAATGCGCAAAATTATTTTGATTCAGGAAGTTCAGAAAAAACGATTCAATATGAAAAACTGATTCCTTATGTAACGGAGAAATTATTAGATTATAATTCAAATCCCAAAGGAAACCCTTATGTTGGACAGGATAAAATAGGAGAAAACAAATTTATAATCAACAAAGTGAAAATTTTAAATCACAGATGGATTATTGCTGATTTTAGCGATGGAAATATTTGGGGAGAAGTACTACTTAAATACTTTGTAAATGGGGATGAAAGCATTTCATTTGAAGTCAATCAATCGTTGCTTTATCCAAAAGAGTAAAAAAGGAAGGTTCCAATTTAAATTGGAACCTTTGTTTTTTATGCCAATAACCAATTTTTAAAGTCATTAAATATTTGTGGGGATATCCCATGACCTATTGGGTATTCTTTATAAACAGCTGCGATGTTTAGTTTGTCTAGAAAAGGCTTTGTTTTACGAGCCCAATCAATTGGAATCACTTGGTCAACCGTTCCGTGAGATTGGAATATTCGCAATTGACTAAAATCATTATTTTGGTAATTAGGCTCCATAATATCTTCATTAGCATAACCACTTAAGGCTATTACATTTTTGATTTTTTCAGGATGCGAAAGCGCAATTGCATAACTCAAAATAGCACCTTGGCTAAAGCCTAATAAAGTAATATTGTTAGCGTCAATTGGATAATTAGCAATCAATTCTTCTATAAAACCAGCAATTAAATTTCTAGATTCTCTCGCCTGATCTAAGTCTGAAAATTTATTTTCATCAGCGTCAAAATTAATAGCGTACCAAGCGTAACTCCCGTATTGTAAATCATAAGGAGCACGAGCTGAAATGACGTAACACTCGTCTGGAAGTTCTGATGCAAACGAAAATAAATCAGCTTCGTTGCTACCGTATCCGTGAAGTAAAAGTATAAGTGGGTTTTTGTCTAACTTGATTTTTGGTTCTCTGATGAGGTAGTCCAGTGATAATTTCATTTGTTTAAGATATATTTACAAACCATTTTTGAAAAAGATTCCCTAATAATGGAACCGGTTTTGTTTCTCCTTTTATAGCAGTGAAAATTCCATAAGACCATAAAACGGATACGAAAATCCACATTGGTGCTGAAATCATTAAGCTGTCAAAATTGCTTATAATTAATCCCAATGAGATAAAAGTAAGTGTTAATCCTAGTCCTTGACGGATGTGGAATGAGGCAAAGGTATTTTTATCGTCGGAATTCATAGACATGGCAATAAATACCCCAATGCCTAAAATATAGCTTGTAATTGCCGCCGTTTTACCTGTTTCAATAGTGTTATTCATGTTGTTATGCTAAAATTAATTTTGCTTGATTTAAAATCCCGTAAACCTGACCTTTGGTTTCCATTCCTAGAAATGCGGAGTTTTTTGACTTGGACAGTATAGATGATTTTGTAAAAACGCTATTTCCTTCGGGATTGAATAAAGTGATGTTTGCTGGCGCGCCTTCTTTGATAGACTGACTTTCAATTCCGAAAACAGTTTTTCCAGAAGTCAGTTTTTCGATTACTTTTTCAAGAGGTAATACAGTCATCAAAGCACCATAAGCGCTTTCAAGTCCTATAGTTCCATTTTTAGCTGTATCAAACTCCATTTTTTTATGTTCAATGTCCATCGGGTTATGATCTGATGTAATCATATCGATCGTATTGTCTAATATCCCCGTTAATAATGCTTTTCGGTCTAATTCAGTTCTAAGGGGAGGCGATACTTTAAATCTGGTGTCAAATCCTTCTAATTTTTCGTCTGTCATTACTAAATGATGCACAGCAACGCTGCAGCTTACATTTAAGCCCTTTGCTTTAGCTTCTTTAATTAACTGGACTGATTTTGCTGTAGAAACTGTTGGGATGTGTAATTTGCCTCCTGTGTATTCCAGCAAAAATAAATTTCTTGAGATTTGCAGTTCTTCTGCTAGATTTGGAATACCTTTTAATCCCAAACCAGTTGAAACAATTCCTTCGTTTACAACTCCGCTTCCTTTTATTTTTTCATCTTGTGGAAATGCAATGACTAATCCGTCAAAATCCTGAACGTATTGTAATGCTATTTTTAGCAAATTAGCATTAGGCTGGCTTTTGTTGTAGTCTCCAAAAGCAATGGCTCCCACTTTTTTCATGTCAAACAATTCTGCCATGTCATTCCCTTCACTGCCTTTTGTTAAAGCACCTATAGGGTAAAGTTGTGTGGCACTGCCATTGGCTTTATTTTGTACGAAGTTAACCTGTGATTGATTGTCAATGATAGGGAAGGAGTTTGGTTGAAGAGCAATTGCTGTAAAACCACTTCTTGCGGCTACATTTAATCCATTTGTAATGGTTTCTCTTTCTTCAAAACCAGGTTCGCCAAGTGAAACACTGCTGTCAAACCAACCTTGGGAAAGATGAAGATTGTATCGTTTTACTTCTTCTATATTTTCTGTATTGGGAATGGAATCTCCAATTTTTTCAATTAAACCATCTACAATTAAAATATCTACTGTCTTGTTGTGAAAAGGACTTGTCGAATCGATAATTTTTGCTTCTCGGATGATTACTTTCATATGCGGGTATTATTTTTTTAATTCTGAATTCCAGAAACGAATTCGTTTATTTCATGAATCTTATGATTGCTGTTTCTATTGAAAGAAAGAGCAGTGCAAAGATAACAAACCATTTCCAAATTTGATTGTCCATTCGGTCCGTTTGTAAAGTATCGAAAAAAGACGCTATAGAATTAGTCGATTTATAGTCGGAAAGCATTTTTTCATTGGCTGCAGCCAAATCACTTTCTGTTCTACTATAATTAAAACTGATGTTCTCTAGTCTTTCATTTTTATTGAAAACTTCAAAATTTCCTGCTTGCTCCGGATAATCATTAAAAACTAATTTGACCTTATTGTTTAGAATCTGTTGAATGGGGATAAACTGTTCCGTCGTGTTTTTAACGGTTAGCACTGCGTCTTTTGACAATAACACATCTACAAGAAAAGGATTTGAATTGCCTATCGTTAAATTGTTGATGCCATTATTATGATTGCTTATTGCCATTTTATAGAACACAGGAACGATTAATGGCGACTGCTGAAAATTAGAATTTACCTTATTTATTGGTGCCGAGAATACATAAACTGTAGAACTAGAATTTGATATAGAGCTCAAGAAAGCACTTTGATCATCATTAGACAATGCCGCCGGACTTGAACTAGATAGTCTAAAGGAACTATTTGTTCTTGGATATTGGAAATTGTTAATTTTATTTTCGAATACTGAAGTAAATAAAGGATGGTTGAAATTGATTTTAGTAATTAGTTTCTCGACGTTTTCAAAGCTCTTAAATTGAATGGATCCAAAATTCATCAGAAATGTATTCATATTTGTAATTGGATTTTTTGCTGAAGGTATTATAATCAGATTGCCACCCTTTTGCACAAAAGACTTTAAAGTGCTTTGTAAGGCTTGCGGAATTTCATCAAGTTCGTTCAATACGATTGCGTCTTGTTTTTCAATTGCATTGTAATCTAATGAACCAATTGTTGAATTGTTGAAATTAAATTCATCACTGGTGTAAATCCGACTTAAGAAGTTGCTTTTTTCTGCTTCGCCAATGCTGATTATATTTGCCTTTTTGATTTCGGAAATGCTGAAATATAAAATATTGTCATAAGGTAATCCGTTGTCAGTTATGGAAACATAGCCATGAAAAGCCTGTTTTGGAATAGTGAAATTGACACTCTTTTTATTGGTTTCAAAGTCAATAAGCGTTTTTGCGATAAGCTTACTTTGATTGTATACAGCAATTGGAACGGGCTTAATACCAGATCCATAAGCGGACAAATTAACAGTGATTTCATAGAAATTTTCCAGTGTTTCATGGATGAAAACGCTATCAATGGCAACGTTGTTTTTTTGTTCTGCTTTTGGTATGATGAAATGTATTAGCTCATTTTGGTCACTTTTTTTGAGTTTTTTAGTATCAAGACCAACAGCATCAGTGATAATCACAATATCTTTTTTGAATGCCGATTTGTGGGACTTTATCTTAGCCAACACGTAGTCTAGTTGAAATGGTATTGCGCTGTATTTTATGTTTTGTAAGGTATTTCGAATTGACTTGATGTCAGTATTCCAGTAGTTTTCGGAATTAGTGAGTAATGAAAAAGTAGTGTTTTCAGGAGTATCTTCGAGTAATTCTTGGACAGCTCTTTTTAATAATTCTCCCTTTTTTCCTTTCGCCTGCATACTGAACGAATTGTCTAGTACAATGTACAATTCATTAGTTGTGTTTTTGTTGTCTTTAGCTTCGAAGTAAGGTTGTGCAAAAGCAAGGATAATGCAAGTAAGCAATAATAAACGACTGCTAAGAAGTAACCATTTCTTAATTTTAGAGCTTTTTCGGGTTTGTACAGAAAGTGCTTTAAGGAAGCGAACATTGGTAAAATATTCTTTTTTAAAACGACGAAATTGAAATAAGTGAACCAAAATTGGTACGATCAGCAAGAAGAGAAAATATAGAATTTCGGGATGTCTAAATTGCATTCTAATATTTAGTTTATCAAAAATACATATTTGTTTGCAGTTGTAAGGCGCTATTGTTTGATTTTTTATTGAAGGGAATCTATTTTATCTCTTTTTGCAACAAATGAGTTTTCAAATAACTTTATATTTTTAAAGGAATAGGAATTGGGTTCTGTATATTGTGTATTTTAGCTTTTCTAATAAAACTTCAAAAAATGAAAAAACAATATTTCACACTTTTTTTACTTTTAATTTTCACAATGGCGCAAGCGCAAAAGGATAAATTTAATTTACTGATTGGGACGTATACTCAGGGATGTGAGAGTAAAGGAATTTACGTGTATGAGTTTGATTCAAAAACAGGCGATTTTAATTTTAAAAATGCTTCTGAGAATGTTGTGAATCCAAGTTATTTGACTGTTTCGAAAGACAATAAATTTGTTTATTCTGTAAATGAATTCGGTGCTCAAAGCAAAGTAAGTTCTTTTGGTTATGATTCAGCAAGCGGAAAATTAGATTTTTTAAATTCTCAAGATTCAAAGGGAGCAGACCCTTGTTATATAATCAACGACGATAAAAACGTGATCGTTGCCAATTATTCCGGTGGAAATATTTCCGTCTTTGGAAAAAATAGTGATGGAAGTATTGCCGAAGCAAAACAAGTGATTCAGCATTACGGAAAAGGGCCTAACACCAAAAGACAGGAAGGGCCACATGTACATATGGTGCATTTTTCTCCTGACAAAAAGTTTGTATTGTCTAATGATTTAGGGAATGATAAGGTGTATTCGTATGAATATGATGCTAACTCAACTAACAAGACCTTAAAAGTAAAAGATAGCATTTCAGTAGGTGCGGGTAGTGGACCGAGACATTTGACTTTTAGTAAAGATGGAAAGTATGTTTATCTATTGCAAGAATTGAATGGTGCTTTAACCACTTTCTGCTATTCAGAAGGGAAATTGAAAAAAATGGGGGAAACCAGTATTTTAGCGAAAGATTTCAAAGGAGCATTTAGTTCTGCTGATATTCATATTTCACCAGACGGAAAATTTCTGTATGCATCAAATAGAGGAGAAGCAAATGATATTACGATCTTTAAAATAGCAAAAAAAGGGAAATTAGAATTACAAGGACAAACAAGTACGTTGGGTAAGGGACCACGTAACTTTGCAATTGACCCAACAGGAAACTTTCTATTGGTTGCACATCAATACACTAACAACATTATGATTTTTAAAAGAGATCAATCAACTGGTGCACTTACTGATACTGGAAAGAGAATCGACTTATGTTCTCCCGTATGTTTAGTGTTTACTGAAAAGTAGTAAATCGTAATGTTGTTTTTGTAAAAGCAAAAAGGCTAAAAAATGAATCTCATTTTTTAGCCTTTTTTTTATACTATTTGTTTTTGTCTTTTCTCTTTTTGTCTCTCGTTTTTAACATATTTCGATTGACAGATCCATGAGTTTTTTTCTTGGTAACTCCAGGACCACCTAAATTGACTTTCTTATTCTTTTTACTTTTCTCTTGGAAAGCGCCATCTCCTTCAAGTTTCTTCTTTTTCATTAAGAACTTAACTACTTGTCGCTCTTTTTCTGGCTCGATTAGTTTTGCAGAAACTTCTACCTCTTCAGGGAATGTCTCAATTGCTAATTCCATATTCATCAGGACTTCAACTTCAACTTTATACTCTTCCTCACGTGGCGCAATAAAACTGATCGCAATACCGGTTTTATCAGCACGACCTGTTCTACCAATTCTATGCATGTATAATTCTGGCATGTCTGGCATTTCGAAGTTGACAACATGTGTAATGTTAGAAATGTCCAATCCTCTAGCCATAATGTCCGTTGTTATAAGACCACGAAGATTTCCTTCTTGAAAAGAAGCCATAGTGCTCAAACGGTAATTTTGAGATTTATTAGAGTGTATTACTCCAAATTGATCTTCAAAATCTTCTTCGATACGCTCATGAAGCATATCAGAAATTTTCTTATTGTTGACAAAAACTAAAACACGACTCATGTTTTCGTTGTTTTGTAATAAGTGTTTCAACAGGTTTACCTTAGTATTAAAGTTGGGAGCGTTATACGCGATTTGCTTTATGTTTTCTAACGGAGTTCCAGAAGCTGAAAGTGTAACCTCTTCAGGATAATCGAAATAGTCATTCAAAATTGCATCTACTTCATCAGTCATAGTTGCTGAAAAGAGGATGTTTTGACGTTTTTTTGGCATCATAGCCAAAATAGCTGTCAACTGAGTACGGAAACCTAAATTTAACATTTCATCAAATTCATCAATAACCAGTTTTTGCATGTCCTCAAAACGGATTACATTGTCTAATGTTAAATCCATGATTCTTCCAGGCGTTCCTACTAGTATGTCACAACCTTTATAAACTGTTGTTTTTTGCGTGTTGATGTTCACTCCACCGAAAATAGCGACAGTACGAACCGACATGTATTTAGTCAGTTTTTCTACTTCCTCTGCAACCTGAACTACAAGTTCACGAGTAGGGACTAGGATTACTATTTTTGGGGTATGTCCTTCAGTGAATTTGTATAATTTTAATAAGGGTAAAAGATAGGCAAATGTCTTACCCGTTCCTGTTTGTGCAATACCCATCATATCGCGACCAGACATTATCACAGAGAAAGTTTTTTCCTGAATAGGAGTAGGTGTTGTAAACCCTAAATCATCAATTGCTTTTTGTACTGATTTAGGAAGGTTGAATTGCTCAAAAGTGGTCATAAAACGTATATTTTTTGCAAATATACGTTTTTATAAGACAATAAGCTTATGACTTTATTGTGTTTACTGTATAATGAATTGTGATTTGTATAGATATGTGCTTTATAGTAAAAAGCGCTTCACTCTTAAAGTTAATTCTATAGGGTTAAATGGTTTAGCAATAAAATCATCTGCACCAAGCTTAAAACCTTCTATAACTGTGTGATCTTCTGTTCCAAGTGACGATACAATTATCAAAGGAATTTTAGGGTAGTTTTTTTTAGAAAATGATGTGATTTCAAGTCCCGATTTATAAGGCATCATGATATCTGTGATTATTAGGTCAGGGTTGAGTTTTCCTATTTGATCAATACCATCAGTACCTTCTGTCGCTACGAACGTTTCGTACCCTTCTTTTTTTAAAATAAAAACTAAAATTTTTATTATAAGTGGATCATCTTCAATAATTAATATTTTCTTTTTCATTTTAGTGTTTTCTATATTTTATAGAGCTCAATTTCATCAATCATGACCATTGGTTTTTTTTGTTTTCGTTTTCTCCAAATTGGCAAATCATCTTGATTCTCAATTATGATTTTTAGTTTATTAAATTTAGTGAAGTTTTTATGATTAAGTACTATGCTATTTATTTTTATATCAGTATTTTGTGTTAAATCTTCAGTAAGTTCTTCTGTAATTAAGGACCATTCATTATTGTTAAAACCGTAGATAGAGATTTTTTTTGGAAGGAAGATCCAATGTCTTTGATCGTCTAAAAAATTTATTTTTATGCGGTTGAAATTCAACTTGTTTGTTAGTAATTCTATCTCAGGATTAGTTCCATACCATCCAATCCAGTTGATATTATAATCTTTATAGCCTCTAGCTCCATCAACTAATCCATAGGTTCCTTTACCAGTAAATTCTTCAGCGGGTGTGGTGATAAAATCAACTTTTAGATTTTCACCTAAATGAGGGCTTGAGTTGTTAGTTATTTCGAGCCAATCTTCGTAATATTCTTCTGGAGACAAGCCAGCTTCACTTAATTCATAGATTCCTAGTTCAGAACATCTTTTTGTAAAATTCAAGACTCTTTCAGTTAGTCCTTTTCTTATCGATTTTTCTCCATTTTCATTAATGGTAAACATACCATGTTGATCTTTACCATAAAATTTTGATTGCTCAAAAAAGACATATTCTAATGCTAATCGCAATTTTTGGACTCTTGGTTCTAATGTCGAGTCTTGAAGCACCGCAAGTTCAGCTTCATTTATTAAAATATCATATTGATCCATTGCTTCTGGAGATAAAAAGGTATTTCTACTTTGAACAGGACCAGAATAAATATCAAGAAAGGAATTTGATTTTTGTTGATTTTCGGTTAAAAGATTTAAATACTTTTTAATATATGGAGCTGCATTACCGTAAAAACCTCTTAGAAAATCATCTGTAACGGCATTGATATCAATATCGGAATTCCATAATAATTTGGCCAAAAGATATTGTCTTAATTCTGTGAAATCTCCTGGTATATCTGCATATCCCTGAACGAATAGGCCTTTTATGTTATTATTTTTAAAAAATTTATAGTTGTCAGAGAACGTATGGATATTAGGAAAAGGGGATAAATAATTGGAAAACTGAACTGTATAATCCCATAAATATAAATGCGATGAGGTTTTGTTCCAGTCTTCTAGTGTTTTTCTAAAAGACTTACTGGTATTGTCGTTTTCTATAGCAATTCCTCGATTTAGTTCAATAGGGCAAATTAAGGTGTATAAATTTGATTGCAGTTTTAATCTTTTTGGTGGTTTAAATGTATGTAGATAAGCTAGCGTTACTATTTTTGTTTTAGGAAAATGTTTAGCTATTTTATTTAAAAAATAATATAACGAACCTTGCGGACCTCCATATTTATTATTTATTGAGCTACATTTTTGACATTCACAATATACAACATCATCATTTTGACTTACAGAATAGAATTGAGCATTTGGATTTTGTGAGATTACTTTCTGCATGTTTTTTATAACAATATCAACTACAGTATCATTAGTCATACAAAGAGATTCGTCATTGCGATATCCTTCATAAAGTGCAAAGAAAGATGGATTTGTTTTGAAGTGTTCTTTAGGTGGTAAAAGTTTACCAAAGGAGTGGCCCCAAACATTAAAATCATTTAAATGCCAATCGAGTTTATGCCAGTCTCTAAAATCTTCATCATACGCATCTGGATATAGTAATACTCGATATTCAAAAGAAGGTTTATAATATTGTTCTGTATTTTTCGGAAATGTAATTTTATCTAGTTTTGGGATATAAGTTTCTTTTGCTGTGAATTTTCTATATCCCCAAGATTCTAATAAAGTATAAACGGCATAGCGTAACAACTTAATGTTGGGTGCAATTAAAAAAATATCTTTTTCATCACTCTTAATTACAAAACTATTATCTGTTTTTAATTTTGATATGCTGAGATAAATTGTAGCGTTTTTTTCAAGTTGTTTTTTTTCATTTTGGATTAAAAATAAATTCGTAAAAGATTTATCCAAATATGATTTTAGTAACATTGCTGCTGGTCTTTCACTCTCAGACGCAATACTTATTACATTGTCGTTTGCTGTTTGATTTTTAATAATAATATCAGATTGAGCCATCATTTTGAAGCTTAGAACAAGGAATAGAAACATTATGTTGTTTAATGTCAGTTTTTTATAATTCATATTAGAATTTGTATTGGAACATTAATGCTATTTCGAATTCATTTTGTGTTTTGTTTTGTACATATTCTTGATTGTTAAATATTGTTTGAATTCCAGTCAAATAATGATTATTAAATGATTTATAATAACCGGCGCCAATTCTATAGGAATTTAATGATATTCTTTTTTGTATGTCAACCAAAGAAACTCTTTCATCTGGCGATGATCCATAACCAATCAATACTGTCGCGTAGTCATATTTTGTATCAAAATAATATCTTGCAGTAGCAGTAAAAGCAGGATTAATTTCACTTTTATTTATAAGTAAATAGGATTTAAAATTGATCCAATAGGAACCAACATATTTTCCAACTCCAAATACGCCTGCATATAAATTATCATCGACTGTTTTTGTATAGCGTACTCCAATATCTCCTTCCCAACCTTTTTTAAAGTTATGAAAATAAGAATACCCAAGTCGTAATTTTGGAAAAACGATAGCATCACTATAGGAAGAACTTAGATAGGAATAACTTTTTGAATTATTTTTAATGTATGTTTCAAATTCATATTGAAATCCAGAACTGATACTAGTACCAAAAGATTGTCGGTCAGCATAGTTTATTCGACCAACTAATGTTATTTTTTCTCGTTCTCTAATGTATTGTAAACCAGAAAGCTGCCATGGACCAACACCGTTTCGGCTAAATGTTGTATAGCTGTAATTTATACCTATTCTGTCTGAATCTAGTTTAGTCTTTAACTGAGTCAATTTCTGTTTAAAATCTAAATTTGACGGATATTTTACAATCAAGTAATCTAAAAACTCAATTGTTTTATTCTTGTCATTTTCTAACTCTAGAATATTTAATTTCAATAGGTTAAAATCTAAATCGTCTGGATAAAAATGAAGTGCTTTATCGATACAGCTCTTAGCATTTGGTAAATTTTTATCTTGGATTTCAAGTTTTGTTAAATATGAAAAGACCTCTTTGTATTTTGGATTTTGATTTATAGCACGATTAAAATAAACCCTTGAACTATCGGTTTTTTTTATGAGCATGTAACTTCTTCCTAAGACTACATTAAAATCGACGTAGCTTGGTGCAGTTTTGATTCCTAATTTAGCAAGTTCAATTGCTTTTGTATAGTTTTTTGTAGTTTTTAATTCGTAATATGCTTTAACTAGTAAACTATCAGTGTCAATTTTTTGAGCTTGTAAATTAGCGATAAAAAGTACTATCGATAAGGTAATAAAGACTGTTTTTTTCATTTTTCTATTTTTGCTTTTAGGAATCCTTGACGTACTTGTATTCCCCATTTTTGTTCTATTTGTCTAAAAAAATGCCAATATCCTATAATAGATGCGAATACGTTTATAGGATGAAATACTAAAGGTTCAACAAAAATCATAAAAATGAGTCGTAGAACTTCTTTCATACCTGTATAATGATTGTAAATGACTTGATCTAAATATACAGAAATAAGCGTGATTGTAATATAAAATAAGTATACAAAACTACTCCCTATCATTAGGTAATATAGATTTATATCAAAGAAAAGGATATCTATTATTAATAATACTAGGCCTATGACCTCTACGATTGGTACTAAAAACTCAAAAAAGATAAAATAGGGGAAAATTAGAAAACCTGTTTTCCCATACTTTGGATTTAAAAAAACATTTTTATGTAAATATAATGTTTGTACCAATCCTCTTGCCCATCTTACGCGCTGCCTTAAAAATATTTCTAACGTACTTGGAACTTCAGTCCAACATAATGACTCTGGTATATATATAATTAAAAATTCTTCTTTTTTCTCATGCATCAGTTTTCTCATTCGAGTAATAAGTTCCATATCTTCTCCAAGAGACTTATGCCAATACCCGCCGGCCGCAATAGCTGTCTCTTTATCAAACATTCCAAGACCACCAGAAACTAGCAATAATCCATTTACACTAGTCCAAGCCATCCTTCCAAATAGATAAGCACGTATATATTCTAGTTCTTGAAAGCCAGCAAAAAAATTGCTTGGGTAATGCGATTTATATAAGGTTCCGTCTTTAAATTCACATGAATTTGAAATTCTAATTGCTGCACCAGTAGCAATTACTTTTTTAGTGTTTTCTATAAATGGTTTAGCTAACATTGTGATAGTATCTTTTCTTAATATGCAGTCTACATCAGTACATATGAAAAGATCGTATTTTGCAGAATTTATTCCTGCATTGGAGCCATCGGCTTTACTTTTTCCATTTAACTTGTCTACAACAAGTAGTTTAGAATATATTGGATTTGTTGATTTGTAATGACCTATAACTTTTTGTGTTGGAATTTTTTCCTGATAAAAAAAGTCCACTTTCACAAGGTTAAACCTGCTAATAAGTATTTCAAGAGTTTCATCTGTGCTGCCGTCATTAATAATTACAACCTCAAATTTGGGATATTCTTGAGAAAGAAGTGATTTAACATTATACTCAATTGTGACTGCTTCATTAAAAGCCGGAGCTACTATTGAAACACCCACTGCATGGTTAGACCTAACTAATATATCTTTGGGTAAAAAATATTTCATATCGTAATATTTTTTTATTGCTACCCAAGAAAGTATTGCTAAGGTCAAGTATAATAAAAGATAACTTATAGAGTAGTATATAATAAACGACTCAAAAGCATTGATTAATTTTTCTATTGTATTCAATTTATATATGGATTATTAACGTGAAGTAAAATTTTTTCTACTATACTTACTTCAGTGCCGTTATTGGTTTTATAGGTCTCAAAATAATGACAATCGAGTTTGTTTATTGTTTTAATAAGTTGAAATTTCACATCTATATGATCTTGTTCCAAGAATTTAGTGAGAAATTTTTTAGATGAATCATCTCCAATAACTGCAAAGGTTTTTAAACAAGAAATTTTAGTTTCTATATTTTCTATCGTTTCATAGTATTCAATTAAGTAATCATTTGCTTCAAATATGAACAGTAATCTAATAGCTAATAAAGTTTCATTTTTGACCTTAATCGAATCATAATTCATCAGCTGCTTTATTTCATCTAACGTTAGAGCCTTTCTATAGCGAACCATCAACTTTATAGCAAGTGTCACAATGGCTGAATTTTCAGAGTAAAGCCAAGTACTAATATTTTTAGGCAGATTGGCCTTCTTACTATATATAATATTTAGAATTTTAAGCTCATCTGCTTTTGAAATCTTTCTTTTATAATTAGCTATTAATTCAAAATGTTCATCTGATAAAACAATCATTGCAATTAAAGCGTTTGAATTAAGATATTTATTTTTTGGTTTGTTTAAATAGGGTCTAATGTAACCTGTCTTAATTTTATACCCCAATATTTGGTAATGGTTTAATCCTACTAATTTATTTTTCCAATTTCTGCTTAAGATCAATTTTTTACTATAGCGATCAAACCCAAAACTTTTATATATTTTTAGTAGAAAATTGGGATCAACTTCATTGATGTTTTGTTTAATTGAAATGATTTTATTTAAAATTATTTTCTTAAACCATTTTTTTTTAAAAATCGCTGTTTTTTTATATTCTTCAATTTTGCTATCAATTTCCGCTTTAGAAAAATTTGAAAAAATAAGTTCTGTAAGAAAATTATCTGATGTAATATCTAATTCAATACGTAAAAGTGATCTTTTTTGATAACGATATCGCTTCGTTATTAATAAGTAAATAAATATAGAAACGATTAATAATAATAGAGGGATAATTATATATTGTAATACATCATAAAAGATTTCAGTCGAATTTGTAGAATTGTAATAATTATACAATCCATTTTTTGTGTTAGTGAATAAATCCTTTAAAAAAGATAAAGCAGAGTCACCATATTGCACAGATAATTCATTTGTACATAGGTTGCTTAAATCGCTTAGTGTATTTAATATCAGCATTTATTGACTGGTTTTTCTTTAAATTAAGATAAGTAAAAGTTTGCGCTATATTAAATTTATGTAATTTTTAATACAATGATTTCTTTTTCCTATCAATAACCTAAATAGTCGTTAAAGCGTAACTATTGTAATGTATGATCTTAAATTTGAGGCAATTAGCTTATGTTTTTCATGGTGAAAACGGCAATTTATCGCTTAGTTTTCTAAATTAATTAAAATATTTAGAAATTGGGTTTTATTTTAAAATATTATAAAACCCTTATATAAGTAACTAAAGTAAACAAGCAAAAATCAGATTTTGGATGTTATGAACAAAAAAGCACAGGAGTTTAAATGCAACTAATCTGGTGTTTTTGCATCATTTTTTTTTAGATATTATTTTTTTTGCTTACTACTTTTATAGAGTAAATTTTAAAAAAAAAAAGAGTTTCAAGAAGCGTCAGGATTACTTTTCCTAATTCCCTAAACGATCTCATTATTAGCGTAGCATTGTCCTTCTAAAGTAAATACGGATCTAGTTTAGCGATGCTTATGTTTTGCTTTTTCTTTAATAGGTAGTAGCCGCGTGAATTCTAAATAATCAATAGCTTTTATGCTAATTTAGTATCGTTTAATTGCTCAAAAGTGGTCCTAAAATTAGATTCGTTATTTCACGATATTTTTTTAATCGCTGTGTTTTTATTTAAAACGAATATCCCATGACAAAGCAAGATTATAAATCCAAAAGTAATTCCCTTGATCAAAAGTAATTTCTTGATGTGTCACTCCAAATTGTGCTCCCCACGCATTTTTTTTGTTAGCCGAGGTAAAGTAGTAGCCCATATTTAGTTTTTGGGATTTTAGGTCCACAATTGCACTTTGATTTTCGCTAAAATTAAATTGGTTTATTTCTGGAGAAAACCCCATACCAAGAGTAAAGCCTAGGTAATTGTCAGCATCACTACGGTATTTTCTGTAGGTGAAAGTTCCAGAAGTACTGGTGCCATTGTCACTTGGAGTAAAATAAGGGCGGAAAGATAAATAACTGTTTCCAGTATACCATCCTATCGAACCCGTATAAATGTTAGTTGTAGTGTCGTATTGTAGAGAACGGAATCCAAGTGAAACTTCAAAACTTTTAGGTAATGATTTATACAATTCAGCACCATATCTTAAATCGGGAAAAAGGAAAGTATTGGCAACTCCTACGTTCAGATAAGCATATAGTCCTTTTGCAATTTTTGGATACATATCTAATTCAACTTGAGTTCCATTTTCATTAAACCTTCTGTTAAAATTAAATTTCGCTATTATACTTCCGTACTTTGTTTGTCGGCCGTAAGACAAAGTGTAATATTGCATGGGATCAAAGACTTCCGAGTACAAATCGACGGCCGTAGTAATTCCAATTGTATTATTTCGAAGTGTTGTACTTAAATTAACTTTATAGTCTTTCGCTTTTTGGTCTTCAGGGTTTTTGTCTAATATAGCTTGTATTGTACTGTAAGCTTCTAAAGGATTGTTTGTGTTTTCTTGTGCTGTGGCCTTTAAGTATAATATTTCGGCATCATCTGGAAATTTTTTCAATGCTTCAGCTGTTATCTCTAAAGCATTATATGGTTTTTCTGCCCAAATTTCATTTTTTATTGCGGCAATCCAAGTATTTTTATTTTGTGGATCCTTCTCTAATACATACGCAAATTCTTTTCTTGCATCTTTGTATTCACTATCCCACGAATAGGTAGAGGCTAAAAAAGAACGAATATCATGATAGTCAGGGTATTTTGTCAAAATGGATACTAAAGTATCTTGAGCTTGTTTCCTTTGCTCGTTAAATGCTAACTGACGAGCTGTTTCAAAAGAAGTGTCAGGATTACCGTTATAGACGCTTTTTTGACCATATATTTGAATCACGCATGCAAATGTGATTATTAAACTGAATTTAAATACTGTTTTTGAAATCATTCTTTTAAGGATTTTTTGAAATTTAAGAAATCAACATTTTTAGGATAAATTTTAATAATGCTATCTATGATTTTGTTTGATTTCGCAAGGTTGTTTGTTCTTTTATAAGCCTGAGCTAATTTAAGGCTCAGTTCTGGTGTCTTAACATCGTTTTTTATCGCTTTTTTAGCGATTGCAATTCCTTTTTCATTTTGGCCTGACCACCAATATACGTCCATCAAAGCGAGGTAACTGTCATTGTAAAAAGGAGTTCTTTTTATTACATTTAATAATTCGATTTCGGCATTTTTATAATCGCCATCCCAGGCTAGTGTTCTTGCTTTTAAAGTTCTTACATCACCATAATTAGGTAATTCATTTAAAATATAATTACACAGTAATCTTGCATTTTTTCTTTCTTTATTAAATGCAAGTTCTCTTGCTAGTAAGAATGTCTGGTCAAAATTCAATCCATTTGTCAATTTTTTAATTACGGCAAGTTCTTTTGTAGAAAACTCAAAGGCGGGTTGCGTGTATATATTTAAAGAATTTGGAATAATTTTGTTTTTCTGTGTTAAGTAGGCATTTAACCTCTTAAACTCTTGTAAAGAGTCGGAAATTGTTTTTAGAACAGCCTGATCTTCGATTTTGTTAGTTTTGAAATTTTCGGTTATTTTAAATAACTCTCCATCAGAATATAGGTAGTCCTTATAAATATAATCGTTAATGCTACCCTTATAGCGCATTAAAGGGATACGGTGTACATTTCTAAATTGTTTCGTGGTGTCTAATCCTTGACTCATCCATGTTGTTTTTTGCATCTTATTGAACTTGTAATTGTTCATTAAGAAAGAAAGTAAACTTGGAGTAACATCCCAATGTGATGAAACGGATTTAAAAGTTTCCGTTTTTTTCAACATAGGACTGTAAATATAAAAGGGAACATGAAAACGACTTAATTTGTCTCTTTGTGTTATAGGAATTAGTCTGTGATCCCCTGTGATTATGAAAATTGTGTTTTTATAATCAGGCCTTTTAGCATAGGACTCCATAAAATTTTTGATGGAAGTGTCTGTATATAGCAAACAGGCAAATATATCTTTATACGCTTTTATTTCAGATGCTGAAACTGCAATACTTTTATTGGAATTGCTGATGCTGTCTACCTTTTTTAAATACACATTTTTAGATGGAAAATCAAAAGGTTCGTGATTAGTAAGCGTCATAACGATATCTAAACGTGGTCCTTTTTTACCTGCAATTTCTGATAATGTTTTTTTGAAAATTTCAGCATCGGGGTAGCCCCATGAAAACCCGCCTGAGTTTTCTTTTGTTTTTTGATAACCGGGTCCAAATTTATTAATGTCTATTACATTATCTATTCCATTGTATTCTAAGAAATTAATTTTTCTGTCAAAACTGGATTCGTCACCGCTATAGTAAGAAGTAGTATATTCATTGGCTTTTAAAACACTAATTAGAGAGATATGTGATGGCAATGGATTTAATTCCAAGAAACCTTTTTCTCCATAGGGTAACGATCCTATTAACGAAGGAAGAGCTCCAAAAGTCCTACCAGCATTACTGACAAAATTTTCCCAATACAATGATTTTGGAATTAAGGAGTCAAGGTAAGGTGTAAACCCTCTAAAATCATTTTTGCCTATGAATTCACTTCCTAATCCTTCTACGATGATCATCACTATATTTGGCTTCTCCTCATGGATTTCAAAAAAAGGGGCCAAAACATCGTCAGATGACTTGAAAGGTTTGACTAGTGGATACTCCTTTTTATAAAATAAATTTGCTGAATTAGTTAAATTTTTATCATTCTGAAATCGGATGATGTCAGTTGTAAAGAAGGATAACTTATTTTGATATCGAGTATTTGTTACTTCAGGAATGATGAACCTTAAACTAACTAAAGTAAGTACTACTATTCCAGAAATAATATAAGTTTTCCATTGATTTGAATAGTTGATTAAAACAGTATTTACACCTAAATTGATGCCCAAATATACCATGGGAAACAAAATAAAAGGAAAGAAATAAAAATACGACAATGATTCTGAAGCGGTAACGGTTGTGTACATGTCTCCCATAGAGTAGCCAAGAATATCTGCTCCAAGATTTATAAGCGTGGTAAGACTGTATTTTACCAAGGCGAATTGGCCAATTACAATTAAACAAAACAGTATTTTAATTGCAATATCATTAAATGGCTTTTTGATGTAAATAAATGCCAAATATAACGGTAGAAGTAGTAGACCAATAATTATTCCTGTCCAGAAATCATTGATTAATTTGAATATAAGTGTGCTTGCAACTTCTATTTCTATTCCATTGGATATAATAGAATATATCTCAAATATGGTAATCAGCCAAAACGTTAGTATTAGCGAAAATGTAAGATAAATATAATTTGAAGTTGTAGTAAATGGAAATCTAATTGGCATAGAATAGATATTGGTTTTGTCTATATTGTTTCAGGATTTGTCATTCCTTTTCGTGTCATCTCTCCCCATTTTTTCTTTTTGTTGAAATAGTAATCTATGTTTCCTACGACAGCGGAATAGACAATAAAGGGATGAATGGCAAAAGGCTCTAAGAAAGCAATTTTTAATAAATTATACCCTATCCCTTTCTTTTTATATTGATGGTAAGTCAGTTCTTCTGATAAAATGGCAACAATAGAAAATAAAACTGTAAACAAATAGGCCATAATAATAAAGGCAGCTGTATAATCCCATCGCACTTGACCAAGGACAACGAGTATCGCGAAATACAGGATTCCAAGGACTTCGATTAATGGGGCCAACCTCTCGAAAAATAACCAATAGGGGTAGCTTAAAAGTCCCATGGAGTTGTACTTTGGGTTAAACCCAATTTTTCGATGTTTTCTAAGTGTTTCAATTGTACCGCGGGTCCATCTGTTTCTTTGGGAAATAAATATTTTATAATTATCAGGAGCTTCGGTCCAACAAAGGGGATCAGGGATATATGCTACCTTGTATTTTTCTTTTTGTTCCTCCATAAACCCTCTCATTCGAACAATGATTTCCATGTCCTCTCCAACCGTTTTTGTGTCGTAGCCTCCAACTTCTATCGCAATTTTTTTGTCAAACATACCAAAGGCACCCGATATAACTAATAAGCCATTAAGCCTGCTCCATGCCATTCGCCCCAATAAAAAAGCACGTATATATTCTAGAATTTGGCCTTTTTCGAGCATTTTTTTCGGAAGATTGACATCAATTAATTTTCCGTCTCTGATGATGCATGAATTAGCAATTCTTATAACTCCACCTGCGGCGATTACTTTTGTATCTGTTGATTCTAAAAATGGTTTAATCATTTTTTGAAGCGCTTCTTCAAGCAATAAACAATCTACATCAATGCATGCAACATACTTGTTTTGACTAATATTTAGACCAGTGTTCAATGCGTCTGCCTTTCCGCCATTTTCTTTATCAACAACAATCAATTTTTCAAATGCTGGATTAGTAGATTTAAAAATCCCTTCTCTTAGCGGTTTTGTTGGAATTTGTTGATTAATAAGATGCTCTACTTTGACTAAGTCATATGCTACGATTAGTTTTTCTAGACTGTCATCTTTGCTTCCGTCATTTACTATTATTACATCATAATTCACATAATGATTGGATAGTAAGGAGCGTACGTTTTCAATAATATTCAAACTTTCATTATAAGCTGGCGCTATAATCGAAATCGAAGGAGCAATATTAGATGATAAAATTTCTTTGTAGTTTACGAAGCTATTTTTCTTCATGTAGGCTACAGTTTCAACTGCAGAAATTATAGCCAATACAATGTACGATCCTATTGTTGTAATAGCATAAACAAAAAATAGATAACGAATTATAAGAAAAATTGAAATAGTATTGATCTCCATATTAGTTATTTTCTAAATATTCAACAATTTTCACAAAATCGGGCTCTGTTCCTTTGTGCTTTTGAATATTGAAAGTGTTTGAGTTAATCATTTTCAAAATCTTTAAGGCTGACAACTTAATTTCAAAATTTTCATGATGAATGTATTCTAACAAAAAAGATTCATCATCACTTTCAGGCATTTTTTCCATCATTTTGAAAAAGGCAATTTGTTCTTGTTGACTTCGTTCGATAAAATGATTCTTTAAAATAGTTTTAGCTTCTATAATATTTAAATTACCCAAAACATTAATTAATTCGATTCTTATTTTTTCGCTTTTGTGATCTAATAGCTCAATAAGGTCCTCTTTCGCTTGAAATTGTATGTAAATATCAGCTAGTTTTAAGGCGAAAGTCACTACTGAGTCGTTCGAAGATTTCAACCATGGTTTGATATCGAAAACTTGCTGATCGTCAAAGCGTTGCAAAACCTCTAGTAATTGAATTTGATCCCACTCAGATAAGGGTGTTTGTAAGACATCTAAAAAATCAAGCCCTTTAAAACTAAATAAATTCACCAAATATAATTGCATTTCTTTTCGAACCTCATTTTTTGGGTGATTTATCAAGGTTATTACTTCATCGTGAACTTCTTTTATGTGAAATTGTGTTAGCTCCCTAACTCCCTTTGCAACTACGTACCATTTTCTACTTCTCAGTTTTGAGATAGAAAAATTTATAAGCCCTGTTTGATAATAAAGTTTTTGAATAGATTCGTCCAGTTCTCCAGATATTTCGTTTTTTAATTTGAGAAGAGTTGCAACTACAATACTTCTTTTAAAAGAATCTGATAGATCTTTTTTTAATTCATCGATTATGGTTTGTTGTTCCGGGCTAATAGTCTCTTCTTCATTTCCAGAATATAAATAGGTTATGAGGTGTAACTCATACTTCATTTGATATGTTTCCCGTATTTTCTCATTGCTTCTCAAATGTGTTCTTAAATATTTTAAGTAAATTATTAAAATTAAAATAGACAAAAGAGAAACGCCAATCATGAACCAGACCAATTCAATGATAGGTGGAGAATTTTGCAGATATTCAAAAAAATATTGATTGTTATTCATGGAATTTATTTCAGCTCGCGATTTAAGATATTATCTTAACAGTCTTTTTATTCTAATAACTAATTCATTCGGGCTAATTGGCTTACTCATAAAATCAGTACCACCTAAGTTAAAAGCTTTTAAAACTATTTCTTCTTGTCCCGCTGCTGAAAACACTATTATTGGGGTTAGCATATTTAATTTATTTCTTACATGACTGATCACTTCTAGTCCGCTAACGAAAGGCATCATAATATCAGTCAAAATCAACTCAGGTTGATGTTGTTCTATCAATTCAATCGCATCTTTGCCATTCTCAGCAACTAACAGTTTATATCCTTCTTTCTCTAATCGGAACTTTAGTAATGAAGAAAGTAATGAATTGTCTTCAGCGATAACAATTTTTTTAATATCAACCATGTTGCATTATATTTTACTCGGTTAACTTTATTAAATTTTAAAATAGTATGTTTTTAAAATTGGTTAGACCAAAATTAAGATAATTTGATGTTTTTTTATAGATTAAAAGCTAAAATCAACGATTAAAGACAAATATTGTCGATTTAGCAGGTAGAAAAGAACGAAAAAAACTATTAATTTTTCAATCAGATTCAAATTAAAAGAAGACAATAGTTGACTTAAATCTTAACCGACAATTCTTTTCTATGAGACTATAAATTAAAACCCTTCAAATACTCCCAAACCAAATAGGGCAAAATCATATTTAACAGGATCCATCCTGTCAAATTCACGAAGTTTAATATCCAATTCAGCTAAGGCTTTTCCGTCATTTTGCTTCCGCGAAAGCAAACCCAATTTTCGTGCCACATTCCCAGAATGCACATCTAGAGGGCAGGAAAGTGAAGAAGCTGAAATACTTTTCCAAATCCCTAAATCGACTCCTTTATTATCTTGGCGAACCATCCATCTTAAGAACATGTTGATGCGTTTTGCAGCCGAATTGTTCATGGGATCTGAAACATGCTTTTGGGTGCGATATTGATGCGGAATTTCGAAGAATGTCTTTTTGAATTCTGAAATGGATAGTTGCATATTTTCTAAATGTTCGTTTTTAGTAAATACGTATTCTAATCCATTATGGTTTTGATAAATGTTTTTTAAACTCTTTATAAAAAAAGTAAAATCTTGTGCATTGAAAGTACGATGGACAAACGTCTCTAGCTTTTCTAAATCTTCTTCTGTATGAGACATCACAAAATCATAAGGTGCATTTCCCATTAAGTCCATCATTTTATGAGAGTTCCTGATAATCATTGTACGATTACCCCAAGCTATTGTTGCGCTGAGGAAACCGGCAATTTCGATATCTTCTTTTTGAGAAAATAAATGCGGAATTTGTATGGGGTCACTTTCTATAAATTCAAGAGTATTGTATTGAATGACTTTCTCGTCAAGGAAAGATTTGAGATCTGTATGATTCATTTTTGTTTATAGGCTAATGTTTAAAGTTGTTCTCTTTACAAAAAGAACCTTTAACTTATTTAGTTACTAATCAAACCGTCAATCATTATCAATTTCCGATCAGCCATATTGGCTAACTCTTCATTATGGGTCACAATCACAAAGGTTTGACCTAACTCATCACGCAGTTTGAAAAATAATTGGTGTAAATTTTCAGCAGATGCTGTGTCAAGGTTTCCTGAAGGCTCATCGGCAAATATGATCGCGGGTTTGTTTATTAGTGCTCTTGCAACAGCCACTCTTTGTTGTTCACCACCAGAAAGCTCATTTGGTTTGTGGTTTATTCGATGAGAAAGCCCCAGATATTCCAATAGTTTTTTAGCCTCAGTTTCCGTTTCTTGTTTCGGCTTGTTGGCAATAAAAGCAGGTATGCATACGTTTTCTAAAGCTGTAAATTCAGGCAGTAACTGATGAAATTGAAAGATAAAACCTAGGTTCAAATTCCTAAATTTGGATAGGTTTTTGTCGTTCATCGTCAAAATATCCTCATCGTTGATGCGCAGCATGATTTCATTTTCGGGTGTGGGTTTATCTAAGGTCCCAAGAATTTGTAATAGCGTAGTTTTACCAGCACCAGAAGCTCCTACTATAGATACGATTTCTCCTTTTTGAATATGCAAATCCACTCCTTTTAAAACATGGAGTTGGTCGTAATATTTATGTAAATTTTTTGCATGTATCATTTGAGGCAGTTTTTACAAAGAAACAAAGATTTTTAGAATTATATAATGGGCAAATAATAAATTTTAGTTAATAAGAATCGGCCTACTGTATTTAATACCCTAAATTTGAAATTGAATAATTTTAAGAACTAAAAGAGAACCTAATTATGGGAATACAAGAACGAACTGAGGTAGCAACCTTTGCCGGCGGCTGCTTTTGGTGTACAGAAGCAGTTTTTTTAGAGCTAAAAGGCGTTAAAAGTGTTGTCTCGGGTTACATAGGCGGAGAAACAATAGATCCGACCTACAAGGAAATTTGTGGTGGAGATACAGGTCATGCAGAAGCAATCCAAATCACATACGATGCTAATGAAATAGCATTTGGGGAATTATTGGAGGTCTTTTTTGCAACTCATGACCCTACAACATTAAATCGTCAAGGAAATGACGTAGGTACTCAGTATAGAAGTGAAATATTTTATCACAATGAAATGCAAAAGGAAATATCTGAAGAGTATATTTCTTTATTGGCAAATGAAAATACTTTTGGACAACCTATCGTAACTCAGGTTTCACCAGTTTCTACCTTTTATAAAGCAGAAGACTATCATAATAATTACTACAATGAAAATAAATCGCAGGGATATTGTTCTTATGTTATTACTCCAAAGATAGAAAAGCTTAAGAAGTATTTTCAGGAAAAATTAAAAGCGTAGTGGCATTACTTTTGCTTTAATTTACAGCAAATCAAATTTTACTTTAAAAATGGAAAGGGAAACAATTATAGATGATAAAAGCGTGAGAAATAGAAACCTGATTTTAGGAATTATTTTTGATGCCATTGGCATGCTATCCTTTACCGTACCTATGGTTGGTGAGTTCTCTGATGTTATTTGGGCGCCAATAGCGGCTTATTTAATGACAAGGATGTATAAAGGGACGGTTGGAAAAGTAGGGGGAGTAGTAACATTTCTAGAAGAAATCATTCCCTTTACGGATGTTATTCCCTCCTTTACGTTAACTTGGATCTATAATTATGTAATAAAGAAAAAACAATAGTTTAGCTATTCTTTTTCCTTAAACAGGAAACCAAATCCCAATCGTTTCAGCATTTTCTTTTCGAAGGCCCAAAAGAATTTGAATTGACCAAAAAGAAATCCAATCAGCACTAATAAAACCTGGTACAGTGGAAAAATGATAATCAATCGTGCAGGTGTATGCCAAAAGCCGAAGTCTTCTTTTAAAATTCCCAGCCAAAAACACACAGGTTTCGACAGCCAAGCTGAAGTAGAACCCGTAATTGCAAAAACGATAAATATAACTGCTAGTTGGAAATTAGAGTCAATGCCCCAACGTTTTTTTAATGCCTTCATTTTTATTTATAATGATTACAAATATAGTGACATTATCTCGCAGGAACATAACCAAAAAGTTTTTGTTTGTAGGTATTTTGAAAATAAACCAAATAATTATAAATTAAATAATTGACTTCGTATCCGTAATTAATATTTGGGTCGTAAGCTATGGTCATTTCATATAAATTAGGATTATAGCGGAAAGGTTGTAAAACGCGATTGTTCCATTCGTTAATCCAAAGGCTGTTTTTGTTTTCCAAATAACTCTGGGAATGGTAACCTCTAGGAAAGGCTCTTGAGGCTAGCCAGCTTGAAAAACCAATGTCAATAATGATTACTTCATATTCTAATTCATCATTAGCAATTCTTACCGTATCGTTTTGTGTAGCATTAGGATTATCTGATTTAGTTATTGTAGAGTTAGAAGTTTTACAACTATAAAAGGAAACTAAAATGATGGCTAATATGTAGAAGCTTTTTTTCATGATTGAAAGATTTGAATTAAAGTTACAAAAATTAACAATTGGTTTTTAGTGTTTTAGGAAAAAAAAATCATTTGCAACAGGCAAATGATTTATAATTATATGACTTTTGATTTTATTATTTTCCAAATAAACCACCTAGCATTCCACCAATTCCACCGCCTTTTTTATTGACAGCATCCATCGCATCACTTAGATCTACTTTTCCGTCCCCATTTTGGTCTAAACCAAATTGTCCTCCGTACTTAGAAATGGCATCCATAATACCTGAATTATCACCAGAACCACCAGAAATCGCAGCAATAATATCCGATATTTCAAAACTTGAATCGTTTGGGTCTTTAGCCTTTCCTACTAATGCTGCTACTATTTGCGGGATTAACTTAGAAGCTATTCCAGATGCATCTGAAGCATTAATTCCAAATTGTTCACCTAAGTTACCTGATAATTCATTTGTTAGTTTTTGAACTACTGGGTTCGATTTATCTGCAGCGTTATTGCCTTGAAATAATCCTGCTAATTGGTCGACACCTCCTTCTGAAACTATTTTTTGCAATCCGCTTATTACTGAATTACTAGCTTCAGTTATGACAGCTTCATTTTTTTCATTTGGAACTGCTGTGTTATTTACTACAGCCTCCTGTCCAAATTGTTGCGCTAATTGTGCTAATTGTTCAAACATTATATACTTTTTTTAGTTCATTTTACAATTTACAAAAAAAAGTGGGTTTGTTAAAATAAATTAACAAACCCACTCGTATAAATAACTAGAATTTCTCTTAACTATCCAATCAAATTAATGATTTGTGAAGCTAATTCAGTTCCAATTCTATCTTGCGCTTCTCCTGTTGCAGCTCCAATATGTGGAGTCAATGAAATTTTAGGATTCATTAAAATAGTCATTTCAGGAGTTGGTTCGTTTTCGAAAACGTCTAATCCTGCAAATAATACTTTTCCGCTGTCTAATGCTTTTACTAATGCTACTTCATCAATAACACCACCACGAGCACAATTTACAATACCTACACCATCTTTCATGATAGCTAATTCTTTCTCACCAATGATGTAACCATCTTGAGCAGGAACGTGTAAGGTAATAAAGTCAGCCTCTTTAAATAATGACTCAAGTGATTGAGAAACTATTGTTGAAGTGATTGACTGTCCGTCAAAGAATTCTACTTTTAAATCAACTTTAGGGATAAAACTATCCGCAGCAATGACTTTCATACCTAATCCAAGAGCCATTTTTGCAGTAGCTTGGCCAATACGTCCAATTCCTACAATTCCTAATGTTTTTCCTCTTAGTTCAACACCATTTGCGTATGCTTTTTTCAAACCATCAAAGTTTGAATCTCCTTCAAGAGGCATATTTCTGTTTGAATCATGTAAAAAACGAACTCCAGAAAATAGGTGAGCAAAAACTAGTTCTGCTACAGATTCTGATGAAGATGCAGGTGTATTAATTACGTGAATCCCTTTGCTTTTTGCATAGTCAACATCAATGTTATCCATTCCTACACCACCACGACCAATTATTTTTAGACCTGGGCATGCATCAATTATATCTTTACGAACTTTAGTTGCACTACGCACTAAAACTACGCTTACGTTGTTTTCGTTCACATAATTAGCTACTTGTTCTTGTGCTACTTTTGTAGTTATTACTTCAAATCCACCTTTTTCTAAAGCTAGAATTCCACTTTTAGAAATTCCGTCGTTTGCTAGTACTTTCATTTTATTTATATTTTAAGATTGGAAAATTTAAAGATTTAAAGATTCGATCTATTATTTAATGTAGTGAATGATTATAAATGGACTATTCAAATCCTTAAATCATTCAATGTTTTAATTTTTAAATTGCTTTTTCTAAAGCTTTCATTACATCTACCAATACTTGAACGCTTTCAATTGGCATTGCATTGTACATAGAAGCTCTGTAACCACCTACAGAACGATGTCCTGGTATTCCAGAGATTCCTGCTGCTTTCCACATAGTGTCAAAAGTTTCAGTATGTGCAGCATCATTCAATAAGAAAGTAGCATTCATGTTTGAACGATCTTCAACAGCTGCAGCTCCTTTAAATAAAGGGTTTCTGTCTATTTCGTTATAAAGTAACTCGGCTTTTGCATTATTCAGTTTTTCAACTGCTGCAACTCCACCTAGTTTTTTTAACCATTGTAAAGTCAATAATGAAGCATAAACTGGAAAAACAGCTGGCGTATTATACATACTCTCGGCTTTAATGTGCTTTTCGTAATCCAATATACTTGGAATAGTTCTTCCTGATTTACCAAGAATCTCTTCTTTAACAATAACAAGAGTTGTTCCTGCAGGGCCCATATTTTTTTGTGCTCCCGCATAAATGATATCAAATTTAGAGAAATCTAATACTCTAGAAAAGATATCAGAACTCATATCGCAAACAATTGGCATGTCAAGCGATGGAAATTCTTTCATTTGTGTACCAAAAATGGTGTTATTGCTCGTACAGTGAAAGTAATCTGCATCAGCAGGTACACTGTATCCTTTTGGAATATTATTGTAGTTTTCTTCTTTTGAAGAAGCTACGACCACTGTTTCTCCAAAAAATTTTGCTTCTTTTATTGCTCCGTTAGCCCATGTCCCTGAATCAAGATATGCAGCTTTACCGCCTTCTTTCATTAAGTTATAAGGTACCATTAGAAATTCAAGACTTGCTCCACCTGCAAGGAAAAGAGCTTTGTATCCTTTGCCTTCTAGTCCTAATAATTCAAGAGCAAGTGATCTCGCTTCATCCATTACTGCAACAAAATCTTTACTTCTGTGCGAAATTTCTAAAATGGATAAGCCAGAATCATTAAAATTTAAAATAGCTTGTGCTGATTTATCAAAAACTTCTTGTGGTAAAATGCATGGTCCTGCGCTGTAGTTGTGTTTTTTCATGGTGTAGTTTATGTCCGAAAAATTAAAACGCAAATTTCGGCATTAGGACTTTAAAAAGCGTTAAATAATTCGAAAAAATAAAACATTTTTAACCTATATTGTTAACAAAAACGTTATAGTATCGACGTTATCTGCATAATCCCATAATTGAGGATTTTGTGTTTCACCATAAATAATACTGTTTTCAACAAGATTATTACTAACGATACACTGTATTTGTTCGTCTTCTGACTTTAAACGTGTTTGTAAATCTACGATGTCATCATAGAATTCGTAAAACACACTCGAAATAGGAGAGGCGTGACTTTTATCTTCTTTTAAAGTTAGAAATCCATTATCTAATAACTTGAAATTACTCATTAAAAACACAGCCTTATTATAATCGTAATTATTTGCATATTTTTCATAATGAATCACATCTTGATACTCAAAAATAGATTCAAAAAAGCTGTCAAATGTGTAGCCTTTTGGTACGAATAGCTTCGATACATTGCGACATCCCAAGCCAAAATATCTAAAAATGTCCTCTCCTAAAGCGCTCAACTGCTCTTTAGTTTCGGTACCATTTAATACTGCAATGGAGTTTCGGCTTTTTCTAATTATGGACGGTTTGTCTTTAAAGTAATATTCAAAATAACGGGCTGTATTATTACTTCCGGTTGCAATAACTGCGTCAAAATTTTCTAGTTTCCCTTCAACAAATGTGATTTTATCGGCAAACTTAGGCTCAACTGCAATTATGTATTTGGCTAGAAACGGAAGTAAATGTTGGTCATTTGAAGATGTTTTTACTAGTACAGAGTGACCTGTAATTAAAACGGACAAGAAATCATGGAAACCAACTAATGGTATATTACCCGCTAAGATTAACGCAATGTTTTTGGGTTTTACGGTGTCAATTTCATAACTAGATAACCATTTGTCTAAGTTTTCTTGCGTTAGCGCTTTTGCCCATGATTGAATGGAAAAGTATACCTGTTCAGGTGTATACCATCCATTGTGGGACTGGGATAGTTTTATTAATTTGATAAAATCGTCAAAAAACAGATCGTTATGCAGAACAGTTTCTTCTTTGGAACTGTTGTCTTCGGAAAATTGACTTAAAAATCTCCCTAATTCAACAAAAACAGTTTTTTTTGTTTCTAATGTCATTATGTTTGCTTATGAATTGTTTTGATTGTAATTTTGCACAAAAATAAGCTTTAATAAGTCGAAAGTCAAAAGTCTTAAAGTCAAAAGTCACTTAATAGAATTTTTTTTGACCCGAATAACAAATAATATAGCAAATGGCAATTATAATAACAGACGAATGTATTAATTGTGGCGCATGTGAACCAGAGTGCCCAAATACTGCGATATACGAAGGAGCAGATGATTGGAGATATAAAGACGGGACTAAACTAACAGGGAAAGTAATTTTACCTGACGGTACTGAGGTTGATGCTGAGGATGCCCAAACGCCTATTTCGGATGAAGTATATTACATTGTTCCAGGAAAATGTACAGAATGTAAAGGCTTTCATGATGAACCACAATGTGCTGCGGTTTGTCCTGTTGACTGTTGTATTCCTGATGATAATCATGTAGAATCTGAAGAGACGTTACTTAACAGAAAAGCGTTTTTACACAACGAATAGCATCTAGAAATAGTAGAACAAAAAAAATCCTGTTCGCAGAGGCGAACAGGATTTTTTTGTTCAAATCTATTTTTTACTATTTTTCAATATGGTACGTAGTAATTGTAATCGTATCTGTTTTGTCATCATAAGTTTCTAATATCATGTTTCCATCAGAGTTAAAATGACCAAATGAAGTTTTATTTCCTGATTTATAGATATAATTGTTGTTTGATGTTTTTCTCAAAATAGCAGCTTTTTTTCCGTCTGGCATAAAAACTGAATAACCTTTTTTATCAGTAGAGACTTGATATTTTGTTCCATCTAGTTCATAATATGCTGATCTGTCTACATCAATTAATTTAGTAACCCCGTCAGCGGTAACTTTAGTAGTTGCTGTTACTTCAACAGGACTTTCTTTTATGTCTTTATTTAACACATTCGAATTGGCATCATTTAATTCTAAATTCTGAACCTCTTGAATTTCCTTAGTTTCGACTAACTTCTTTTCCCCTTGAGAATCTTTGATGGTCGTAATATTTGTCTTGACTTCTGTTTTTACATTCTTGTTTTGTGCTTGAATATTTACAGAAAATAAAAAAGCGGCCATTCCTAAAACTATAATTTTCATGATATTTTATTTTAAAGGTTTACAGTACAAATTTACAACTATATGACTTTTAATTTATTACAAAATTGTAGCTAAAGATTGTATTATTCACACTAAAAACAAAGTGGCTTTACTTACTCTTTTTTTTAGCAACAATGACGTAGGTGTCATAGGCGTATGTTTTTCGGTCGATTGTTTTTATAATTTCAAAATTATTTAAATATAGGAATAGTTGCATTTCATTTAATGTAAAAACCCGAACAGTAGAAAAATCATCAGCTATCAGGTTTTTTACACCATTTATGTTAGTGTAGTATTTTGCTTGCCATTCCACCATGAAATTATCTGCAGTCGTCGTTTCCCAGTGGCTTTCTCTTATGTAATTTATTCCCTCGTGTCGGGCTTGATGTATTATTTTTTGATTTTCATTTATATAGGGAATAAACCGATTGGCATCAATAAAATCAAATACAATTATACCTTCATCGGTGATATTGTTGAATAAGGACGCAAAGGTTTCATCCATATCCTCGTTTGTCGTCAGGTAACTAGTAGATCTGCCAGTAATAATTATAGCATCGACTTGCTTATCTAGATTGAAATCTCTCATGTCACCTTGAATGAAGGTGCAATCTTTGTTTCTTTCTCGGGCAATAGCTATCATGCTTTCGCTGTAATCCAGTCCTTTGTAATCTTGCTGACTCTCTTTAAATCTTTTGGCAAGGTTTCCTGTTCCGCTGCCTATTTCTAGGATGGTTTTGCAATTGTTTTCCTTGATAAAGCTATTGTAGAATGCATACTCTTCATCATAGTCAACAAAGGTTTGATACATGGCGTCATATATTGCGGCCATTTTTCCGTGATAAAGAGTTGCCATATTTTTTCGTTTAGAAGTGTATATTACTTTCGTTTGAACTGATATTGCAAAGCAGGATATAGCATCCAATCAATAGATTTTAAACACTTTATAAATTTATGGAAAAATAGTATATAAAAAAAGGGCTATCCGATGGATAGCCCTTTTGAATTACTCGATAATCGAATTAGAATTTATAGTTCAACGATAAGTTAAACATTGTACCTAATTGGCTAAAGTGAAAACCATCGTATGTCATTTGAGAATAACGTTGGTTAAAAGTAATCAAGTTAGATTGCTCTTTTACTAGTGCTGGATCGTTTAATAAAGTAGTACCTGCAGCGTTTTCAGCTTTGAATTCCCATTCTGGCAATACATTTAATAAGTTGTTTACGTTTAAAGATAAAGTTAACTTCTCTGTTGCAGAAAAATTAACTCCTAAATCTGTAACGATTTTAGGAATAAATTCTGTTCTTAAATTATCACTTAAACCAGCTTGTTTAAAGGTTGTTTTACCAAAATAAGTGTTGTTAAGAGAGAAATCGAATTTTCCAATTTCATAATTAGCTCCTAAAATCCATTTTGTGTTTGGTCTAGAAGTAAACATTAAAGCGTCAAGTGTTGCGCTGAAATTGTCTCTTTTTAATGGAGATATTCTTTCGTTATCTATAGTAATGTTTCCAGATAAGTTGAATCCTAATTTACCTTCTCCAAGTAAGATGTTGCTGTAATTTGCAACAAAATCTAAACCTGAAGTTCTTGAGTCAAATGAGTTTTCAAACCAAGCTACATCTCCGTAAGGTGTTGATACAATATCTCCTAAGATAATTCTGTCTTTAACTTTGATATTGTAATAATCTACAGTAAAATTGAAATTTCTTGAAGGTTTAGCTCCAATACCTACAGTAATATTAGTAGATTTTTCAGCATCTAATTTAGGTACGCCTATTAAACGAGCTTGTGGAGATACATTATTTATAATTCCGCTAACTTGAATTCCTTCTCCTGCAACGAATGAATATTGTGATTTTTGAGTATAGATTTGGTGTAATGTAGGAGCTCTGAAACCTGTAGAAACAGATCCTCTTAATGTAATTTTATCCTCAGCAAATTTATATCTTGAACTGATTTTCCAAACTGTTGCTCCACCAAAATCGCTATAATCTTCATAACGAAGGGTTCCGTTGATTAAGAAATCTTCAGTTACGTCATACGCAACATCAAAATAACCACCTAAGTTATAACGATTCCATTTTCCTGAATTTTGTGGAAGGTTACCAGCAAATGAGTCAGCTCCTTGTCCGTCATAAGATGCTAAGTCTCCTTCTATAACTTCAAAAGTTTCTGTTCTGATCTCAGATCCAAAACCAATACTGATTTTATCAGATAGAATTTTTGAGATATCTAGGTTTCCTACAACATGGTTGAAAGAAGTTCCACCTGGTTTGAATGCAATAGGGCTGTTTTCTAGGTAAATATTGGCTCCATTTTCATCTTGTAAATCTGATCTGTTGTGAGAGTTTTCCACTGAATAGGTTTGTGTGTTTCCACCAACAGTTACACTCGCATCAGTATTCCATCCGTTCTTAACTGATTTATAACCTAATGTAGCATTATAGTCATTCAAATCCCCTGTAAATGTAGGTACATAACCAACATATGAAGCGGGAGTACCGTCTCCAAAGAAATCCTTTAAGTAAGGATAGTCAGATAAAGTTCTCCAATATGGAGTTCTGTAATTAGCAAAAGAGTTTACTTTTTTGTAAACATAGGCTGCATTATAATAAAGTTGTGTTTCTTCAGATAGATCAAATCCACCATTTACTAAAAATTTAGCAGCGGCAGTTTCAGGAGAACCATTGATGTTTCCTGCATCTGGTTTTTTAGCTAAGAAAGCTTGTACGTCAGATAATGAAGCACCAAAATCAGTAGCTTCACCAGCAGCATCAACTGTACCAGGTCTGTTTGATTGAGAAACTTTAGAGAAATCTACAGTATAGTTGACAAAACCTTTACCATCACCTACTTCAGAACCATTGTTAAGACTTACTCCTAACATTTCTCCGTCACCTTCAGAGGTGATTCCAGTTCTAACAGTTACTGATCCGCCTTTAGTGTCTTTCTTTAAGATGATATTCATAACCCCTGCAATTGCATCAGAACCGTATTGAGCCGAAGCACCATCACGAAGTATCTCTACTCTTTCGATTGCATCAGTTGGTATAGCTGAGATATCAGCACCTGTTTCACCACGTCCTGGAGATGTTTGAACATAAAGTAAAGAACTTAAGTTTTTACGTTTACCATTAATAAGGATTAAAGTTCTACTAGGTCCCATGTTTCTGATTTCATAAGGGTCTAATAATGAAGTTGCATCATTTACCGGTGTTTGTACCGTGTTAAAAGATGGAATTTTGTACTGTAACGCCTTGTCAAAACTTGCTTGCCCAGTAGATGCTAAGTCTTTTGAAGAAATAACGTCAATAGGTAATGCAGTAGTTGTGTTACTTCTTGGAGCAGTTCTAGATCCAGTAATAACAATTTCTTGTAGTGCTTGTCCACCTGATTCAGCCATAACAACATTTACAGTAGAAGATGTTGCTGCTTTTTCAACATTAGAAAAACCAATGTAACTGAAAAGTAGCATAGCGCCTTCCTTAACTCTTATTTTATAGGTACCATTAATGTCTGTTGAAACACCGTTGCTGGTTCCTTTTTCTACGATGTTAACTCCTGGAAGCGCTGCCCCAGTGTTATCTTTTACTACTCCTGATATTTCTTTTTGTGCAAAAAGGAAACTGACGTTCAGTAGTAGAAATAATAATGTGATTTTTTTCATAAATAATTGAATTTTGGTTTTTGTTTGGTTTAATTTGGACTGCAATATAACATTTTTTTAACAAAACTTTAATATTTCGTTCGTGTTTCTAAAAATAAATACTGTAAATCTAAAATGTAGATAGCTAATTATAGATGTGGTAAATTATGATGGAAATTATTATTGCATCAATATAATAGTTAAAAATGATATCGATAATTTAACTTTTTAAGTTAGTCGAAATAATGTTCTATTAGACTAGTACGCGTTGTATTTATTGCGTTTAAAGGAGAATGTTATTTTAATAATGAAAGAACATGTCATATAATTGCCAGTAAGAAAACAATTGGGAGAATAAAAACGTTACCGAATTAAGTAACCGTTATAGTATTTTGAAGGTTGTTAATTGTTACCGAATCAAAGTGTTTGTTTTCAACCTCAGTTTCGTGCTGAAAAGGAAGAGTGAAAATTTGCTGAGTAAGTGCATTATATCTTATATTTGCAAACTTTAAAAAAGGAATTACTAAAGACGGATAATGAAAAATCATTATCTGTAAAAATAAATGTCATGAAAGCAGGAATTGTAGGATTACCAAATGTTGGAAAATCAACATTATTCAATTGTCTATCAAATGCAAAAGCGCAAAGTGCCAACTTTCCTTTTTGTACAATCGAACCTAATATAGGAGTTGTGAACGTTCCTGATCCAAGAATTGAAAAATTAGAGGAATTAGTAAAGCCAGAGCGTGTGCAAATGGCTACAGTTGATATCGTAGATATTGCTGGTTTAGTTAAAGGAGCAAGTAAAGGAGAAGGTTTAGGAAATCAGTTTCTTGGAAACATCAGAGAATGTAATGCTATTATTCACGTATTGCGTTGTTTTGATAATGATAACATTGTTCACGTTGATGGTAATGTAAACCCAATTCGTGATAAAGAGACTATTGATATCGAATTGCAGTTAAAAGATTTAGAGACAGTAGAAAAACGTCTTGAGAAAGTAAATCGTGCTGCTAAAACTGGAAATAAAGAAGCGCAAACAGAAAAAGCACTTTTAGATAGAGTTAGAGAGACTTTGCTTCAAGCAAAATCAGCTAGAACTATTATTCCTCAAGGGAACGATGAGGAAGTATTGATGGAAAGCTTTCAGTTAATCACTGCAAAACCAGTTTTGTATGTATGTAATGTTGACGAAAATTCAGCAGTTAAAGGGAATAAATATGTAGATCTAGTTCGTGAACTAGTTAAAGATGAGGATGCAGAGGTAATTATACTTTCTGTTGGTGCAGAAGCTGATATTACAGAGTTAGAAAGCTACGAAGAACGTCAGGTTTTTCTTGAAGATATGGGATTAACTGAGCCAGGTGCTTCAGTTCTTATTCGTGCAGCTTATAAATTATTAAAACAACAAACTTACTTTACTGCTGGAGTAAAAGAAGTTCGTGCTTGGACAATCGATATTGGGTCAACAGCACCACAGGCTGCAGGAGTGATTCATACTGATTTCGAAAAAGGATTCATTCGTGCTGAAGTAATTGCTTATGAAGATTTCGTTCATTACGGATCTGAGGCAAAAGCGAAAGAAGCTGGAAAATTCAAAGTAGAGGGTAAAGAATATATTGTTAAGGATGGTGATGTAATGCATTTCCGTTTTAACGTGTAGCTTCTAGAAAACAGAGTAAAGAATAAAGAAAATAGAAAGAAACCTGCAAGAGTCATTTTGCAGGTTTTTTTTATGGACCTAATTCCCGCTTTCCACTACAAGATTTTATCGTCTTGCCTTTTTTTATTAGTCAAAAAAGGAGCTTCCTTTGGGCGCTCTTTTTGGTCTATAAAAAAGTAGGAAATCCTGTTAAAATGCTTTTCGTTTCAATCGGGGGTAGGGAGTAGAGAAGAAAGAGAAGAAAGAAGAAAGAGAAGAAAGAAGAAAGAGAAGAAAGAAGAAAGAGAAGAAAGAGGAGAGAGAATAGAGAATAGAAAATAGAGGGGAGAGGAAAGAAGAAAGAGAGTAGAGAAAATAGAAAAAAGAGAAAAACGTATTAAAAATCTGCGAATTAGCGGTAAATAAAACCATCTCAATCTGCTAAATCTATCTGACCTGGATTCCATTTTCTTTTTAATACGTTGAATCTATGGCGGAATTTTACTATTTTTATAAAAAACTACTAGTATGAAGATAATAGCCTTTGGAGGAAGTCCAAGTAAAAACTCAATCAATAAAAAATTAGCTACCTATGCTGCGTCTTTATTTGAAAATGCTGATGTAGAAGTTTTGGATTTAAATGATTTTCAAATGCCTTTATTTAGCGTAGATATTGAGGAAGAAATAGGTCAGCATCCTTTGGCGCAAGCCTTTCTAGATAAAATTACCACAGCCGATATTCTGGTGGTTTCCATGGCGGAACATAACGGGAATTATTCCGCAGCTTTCAAAAATATTTTTGACTGGTGTACCAGGATAAATGCTAAAGTTTTTCAAAATAAACCTATGCTGCTTATGGCAACTTCGCCTGGGGCAAAAGGGGGGGCAAGTGTACTGGGAGTAGCTAAAAACGCCTTTCCTTTTTACGGTGGAAATATCAATGCAACGTTCTCATTGCCTAGTTTCAACGATAATTTCGATATCAAAAAAGGACAAATTTCTAATCCGGAATTGGATAATCAGCTAAAAGAAATTGTTAAAGGTTTTTAGTTTTAAAAATAAAGAAACAAAGTTTGGACAATAGCAATTAGCTCTCTTTGTAGTCCTTTGAAAATTTGAGACTCTGTGACTTTGTTACTGTCAAAAAAAATGTCAATATTATTCTTAATAACTTTGATGGGATCCTCTTTTAATTTTTATCATTTTATACTACATTAGCAACAAATCGTTAAAATTCAAAATGTCAGATAAAAATCAATATACCGAAGACAATATACGTTCGCTTGACTGGAAAGAGCATATCCGTATGCGACCCGGCATGTACATTGGGAAGTTGGGTGATGGTTCTTCACCTGATGATGGTATTTATATCCTTTTAAAAGAGGTGCTGGACAACTGTATCGATGAATTCGTTATGGGAGCTGGTAAGACGATCGAAGTGACCATTAAAGACAAAACTGTTACCGTAAGAGATTATGGTCGTGGAATCCCGCTTGGGAAAGTGATTGACGTAGTTTCTAAAATGAATACCGGTGGTAAGTACGATTCCTTGGCGTTCAAGAAATCAGTAGGTTTGAACGGAGTAGGAACAAAAGCAGTTAATGCTTTGTCTAATTATTTCCGCGTGGAATCTGTGCGTGATGAGAAACAAAAGGCCGCTGAATTTTCGGCAGGTAATTTGGTTCTCGAAGAAGACATTATTGACACCACAAAACGAAAAGGAACTAAAGTAACCTTTATCCCAGATGAAGCGATTTTTAAAAACTACAAATTTCGTTATGAATATATAATTAAAATGCTGAAGAACTATTGTTACCTAAATAATGGGTTGACAATATTGTTTAATGGCGAAAAATATTTCTCTGAAAATGGATTGAAAGATCTATTGGAAGAAACCATTAATACAGAAGATCTAGAATATCCAATCATCCACTTGAAAGGAGAAGATATCGAAATTGCCTTAACGCACAGTAAAACACAATATAGCGAAGAGTACCATTCCTTTGTGAATGGACAAAATACCACACAGGGAGGGACGCATTTAGCTGCCTATAGAGAAGCGATTGTAAAAACCATCAGAGAGTTTTACAACAAAAGTTTCGAGGCTTCTGATATTCGAAAGTCTATCGTTACAGCCATCAGTATCAAAGTGATGGAGCCAGTTTTTGAGTCACAGACCAAAACCAAATTAGGTTCTACGGATATAGGTTCTGAACCGGGAATGCCTTCAGTACGAACTTTTGTAAATGATTTTGTAAAAACGAAATTAGATAACTATCTGCACAAGAATCCTCCAACGGCAGATGCATTATTGAGAAAAATTTTGCAAGCCGAAAGAGAACGTAAGGAATTATCAGGAATCAGAAAATTAGCTACTGATCGTGCCAAAAAGGCAAATTTGCACAACAAGAAATTAAGAGATTGTCGCGCCCATCTTCCAGACACTAAAAACCCAAGAAATTTAGAGAGTACTCTTTTTATTACGGAGGGAGATTCGGCTTCTGGGTCGATTACTAAATCTCGGGATGTGAATACACAGGCTGTTTTTAGTTTGCGTGGTAAGCCATTAAATTCCTATGGAATGAGCAAGAAAATTGTTTATGAAAATGAAGAATTTAATTTATTACAGTCGGCATTAGACATTGAAGACGGACTGGAAAAATTACGTTACAATAATATCGTAATTGCAACAGATGCCGATGTCGATGGAATGCACATTCGGTTATTGCTGATTACGTTTTTCTTGCAATTTTTTCCTGAATTAATAAAAGAAGGACATTTATACATCTTACAAACGCCACTTTTTAGGGTTAGAAATAAAAAGGAGACGATCTACTGTTATACTGATGATGAAAGAAAAGCAGCGATTGAAAAATTAAAACCAAAACCAGAAATCACCCGATTTAAAGGTTTGGGGGAAATTTCTCCTGATGAATTTCAGTTTTTTATTGGCGAAGACATTCGATTAGATCCCGTTATGATGGACAAAAACACATCTGTAGAGCAATTGTTGTCGTTCTATATGGGAAAAAATACGCCAGACCGTCAAGAGTTCATTATTAAGAACCTGAAGGTAGAATTGGATGTGGTTGAAGCAGTATAAAATATAGTTTATAGTTGATAAGAGTAGCTCTTATACAATCCAAAAAAGATACATGGACGAAGAAGAAAATATAAATCCAGAAGGGCAACAAGAAGAAAAGAAGCCTGAAGGACATTTTTATGATAACCAAGAAGACGAGCAGGATACCATTACCAAAGTTACAGGAATGTACAAAGACTGGTTTTTGGATTATGCTTCTTATGTTATTTTAGAGCGTGCAGTTCCCGCGATTGAAGACGGTTTTAAGCCTGTTCAACGTAGAATCATGCACTCGCTAAAAGAGCTAGATGACGGCCGTTACAATAAAGTAGCGAATGTTGTAGGTCACACTATGCAGTATCATCCTCACGGTGATGCGAGTATTGGTGACGCGATGGTGCAAATAGGTCAAAAAGAATTGTTGATCGACTGCCAAGGAAACTGGGGAAATATCCTTACTGGTGACAGCGCAGCAGCTTCTCGTTACATTGAAGCGCGTTTGTCTAAATTTGCCTTGGAAGTACTATATAGCCCTAAGATTACCGACTGGGGAATGTCTTATGACGGACGTCGTGCAGAACCGAATAACCTACCAGTAAAATTTCCATTATTACTCGCTTCTGGCGCAGAGGGAATTGCAGTAGGACTTTCGACGAAAGTGTTACCTCATAATTTTAACGAACTAATTGACGCATCCATAAAAATTCTGAAGGGGAAACCGTTCACGATTTATCCTGATTTCATGACGCAAGGAATTGCTGATGTGTCTAATTATAATGATGGATTGCGCGGTGGTCGTGTTCGCGTGCGAGCCAAAATTGGCCAATTGGACAAAAATACTTTGGTGATTACCCAAATTCCGTTTTCTACAAATACAACCACTTTGATTGATAGTATTTTGAAAGCCAATGATAAGGGGAAAATCAAGATTAAAAAAATTGAAGACAATACTGCCGCTGATGTTGAGATTTTAATCCATCTTTTTCCAGGAGTATCGCCAGACAAAACAATAGATGCCTTGTTTGCCTTTACGGCTTGTGAAACATCGGTAGCGCCACTGGGTTGTGTGATTGAAGACAATAAGCCTTTGTTTATTGGAGTTTCGGATATGTTGAAAATTTCAACTAACAGGACCGTACAGTTACTTAAAAGTGAACTTGAAATTCAATTGAGTGAACTTGAAGAGCAATGGCATTTCTTGTCTTTGGAACGTATTTTTATCGAGAACAAGATTTACCGTGATATTGAAGAGAAAACGACAAGAGAAGATGTAATTCAAGCAGTTGATGACGGTTTAAGACCGCATATTAAGCACTTAAAGCGCGATATAACTGAAGAAGATATTCTGCGCTTATTGGATATACGAATCATGCGTATCTCTAAATTTGATAGTAATAAAGCACAAGATAAGATTGAAGCTCTGGAAGGAAATATAGAGCAGGTTAAACACGATTTAGAGCATTTGATTGATTTTGCAATTGCCTATTTTGCCAAACTGAAAGAGAAATACGGAAAAGGAAGGGAACGCCAAACTGAACTTCGAATTTTTGATGATATCGAAGCTACAAAAGTAGTTTTAAGAAATACAAAACTATACGTAAACAGAGAAGAAGGATTTGTAGGTACAAGTTTGAAAAAAGACGAGTACGTTACGGATTGTTCTGATATTGATGATGTGATTGTTTTTCTACGAGATGGAAATATGATGGTGACCAAGGTCGATGCCAAAACCTTTGTGGGGAAAGACATTATTCACATCGCCATTTTTGACAAAAGTGATAAACGCACCATTTATAATGTGATTTATCGTGACGGAAAATCTGGACCTTCTTATATCAAACGATTTAATGTTTCTGGTGTAACCAGGGATAAATTGTACGATTTGACTAATGGTACCAAAGGATCTCAGATTCTTTATTTCACTTGTAATAAAAACGGTGAAGCCGAAGTAATTACAGTAATATTGCGTCAGGTAGGTACTATCAAAAAATTAAAATTTGATATTGACTTTGCTAAACTAGCAATCAAAGGACGTGCTTCTAAAGGGAATTTGGCTTCCAAATATCCAATTAAGAAAATTGAAATAAAGGAAAAAGGAATTTCAACTTTGTTGCCAAGGAAAGTATGGTATGATGATACTATACAACGATTGAATGTTGACGGAAGAGGAGAATTATTGGGTGAGTTCAGACCAAGTGATAAAATTTTGATAATCCATCAATCAGGAAAATTGAAAGTGATTACGCCTGAATTATCTACACATTTTGAGGAAGATATGGTAGTGTTAGAAAAATGGGTTCCTAAGAAACCTATTTCTGCCATTTACTTTGATGGAGAAAAAGCACGTTACTATGTGAAGCGCTTCTTAGTGGAAGCCGAAAATAAAGAAGAGACTTTCATCACTGAGCATCCTAATTCACAATTAGAGATTGTATCAACAGATTATCGCCCTGTGGCCGAATTGGTTTTTCCGAAAATTAAGGGAGTGCAAAAAGAAAGTATGACGATTGATATTGAAGATTTTATTGCCGTGAAAGGATTTAAGGCAATGGGAAATCAATTGACAACTGATAAATTAAAACAAGTAAATCTTTTAGAGCCCTTGCATTACGAGGTTCCTGTAGAAGTAAAGGAAGAGCGTGTTAAAGGAGAATCAGATGATGATGATCCTGATGTACAACGCGATGAAGATGGTCAAATCATCTTATTCTAAATAAAAAAAGCTTCCGTTATATGCGGAAGCTTTTTTATTAGAACTGTTTTTTTTTATACTATTTCTTATTTTTAGTAGACTTCATATTCAATACTTCAACAAATAAGGAGAATGAAATCGCAAAATACAGATAACCTTTCGGTACTGGTGTCACATGACTACCAAATATCAGCGCATTCGATAAATGAGCACTTTCTGTAAGCAGCATCATTCCAATTAAAATCAAAAATGAAAGCCCTAAAATCTGGATCGATGGATGTTTGTTTACAAAATTCCCTACAGGAACTGCAAACTGCATCATGATTAAAACAGAAATTACAACAGCCGTAATCATAATGTACAAGGCGCCTTCAACACCGTTAGTCATACCTACGGCAGTAAGAATACTGTCAAAAGAGAAAACCAAATCAATCATAATGATTTGCAGTAATACATTCTGAAATGATTTTGTAGCGGCTTTACCTAATTCTTTTTCTTCAAGTCCTTTTTCATCTACTTTCTCTCGAATTTCACTGGTACTTTTATAAATCAGGAATAGACCTCCAAAGAGTAGTATTAAACTTTGTCCCGTGATTCCGGCAGAAAACCAACTAAGGTCAATGGTAAACCAAGCTGCTTTCATTTGAATTAATAAGTTAATCCCAAACAAAAGGGCAATTCTCATAAACATGGCCAAAAACATCCCTATTTTAGTCGCTTTTTTACGTCTTTCTGGGGGGAGTTTACCCGTTGCAATCGAAATGAAAATAATGTTGTCAATCCCTAGGACAATTTCCAGGAATGTTAATGTTAACAGGGCAATCCACGCATCCGGATTTAAAAATACTTCCATTTTAGTAAGGTGTTAATTGATTTATTGGCTTGATTGCATTCTGGTTGTTAGTCTTTACTCTGATAGTTTTGTTACGATTCCTTTTTGCTTTTGTGCAGCACCTACCATCCCAAATTCAAAGGTATAGGTGTTTCCTGATGTTGACAAAATTTTCATTGCAATTGCTTTTTCTTCTGCCATATTTTTAGGATACAATTTTTTCAAAATGTACTCGCAATCATTAACCCATCGTATTGAAGCCGTATCCGTTTTACCCTCAAAAGTTTCAATTTCTATGCTGTCATTTCGTTCAAACATAGTTGTTTTTTTAACGCCATCTACCTCGTATTCAAAACTGAATTTACCGGTTTTAAAATCTTTGCAGTTGTGTTCCACATTGTAGCAAGAAACAACTAATAGTAGTAGTGGTAATAAGAGTATGCTTTTTATATTCATGTTGTTGTTATTGAATTTTAATATCATATTTATCCAAAAGTCCTGGTATTCCTTGAGTCGAAAAGCGTGCTTTTTTCATCGGGTTAAACTCGGGATCGATTTTATAATTGTAAGCGGTTAAGAAATTGACTTCTTTTAATTGCGTATCATTAAAAATGGCGTCATCTAAATTGCAGTTGTCAAAAACCGATTGGATAAGGATAGTTCCTACGAAACTAACCTCTTTCATCGAGCAGTTGTTGAACTTTGTTTTGGGCATTTTTTTGTTCGCAAAAGAAGAGTAATCCAATACGCAATCCTGAAAATTCACTCCAAACAAGAAATCAGTACAACTGTTAAATTGAATTCCCATCAATTTACAATTAGTAAAATTGACTGTTTTCATACTTGTTCCAATCAATTGTGTCATCGAAAGATTGCAATCGATGAACTCGCAATCCATAAAGGTATTGTTAGAGAAATCACTGTTAGAGAAATCACATTTTTTAAAGGTACAATCCTCAAATTCTCTATTGTTTACTCTCTTGTTGACGAAAACAACTTTTTCAAATGTCTTTTGAATGTGTATAAGGTCTTCCATTAGTCGTTAAATAAGCTTTTCATGATTGTTTTTAAACCTAAATACATGAGGAACATTGCACCCAGACAAGCTATAATTCCGATTGCCAAAACGAGATAATGCCAAACGTTTTGTTTATTCATAAACGCATTATAAATGAGCGAGGGGCCAATAAACATCAACGGCAAAGCCCCTGATAAGTATTTGATTCCCTTGGATAGTATGTTCTTATTTGTCGCCATTAATTTTTGTTTAAAGTTTCAGGTTATTTTGTTTACGGAAAACAGTTTACTACTTATCGTTCCTAATTACTGAACACTGCTTCTAATTACTGCATACTGAACACTGTTTACTAATTATCGTTTCTCTTTATTATACACTGAACACTGAACACTGAACACTGAACACTGTTTACTGTTTATTATTATAAGAGTCAACTGCTTTGCGGACACTTCCGTGTGTTTCTAATAATTTTGCTGCTTCCTCATAACTGACTGGAATCTCTCCCATAATCATTTTTGTTCCGCGGTCAACGAGTTTGCTGTTGCTCAGTTGCATATCGACCATTTTGTTTCCTTTGACTTTACCCAATTGAATCATGGTGGCTGTCGAAATCATGTTTAACACTAATTTCTGAGCTGTTCCTGCTTTCATTCTGGAGCTTCCAGTTACAAATTCAGGACCTACAACTACGTCGATAGGAAACTGTGCTGTTTGCGAAAGCGGACTTGCTGCATTACAGGAAATACTTCCTGTGATAATGTTGTTTTCATTACAAGTCTGCAATCCTCCAATCACATAAGGAGTTGTTCCTGAGGCTGCAATTCCCACTACAACGTCATTCTCATTTATATGATATTCTTCTAAATCTTTCCAAGCTTGGGTAGCATTGTCTTCGGCATTTTCTACCGCTCTACGAATCGCCGTGTCACCACCTGCAATAATACCTACTACCATATCAAAAGGAACGCCAAAAGTAGGCGGACACTCTGATGCGTCCACAACTCCCAATCGTCCTGAAGTTCCTGCACCAATGTAAAAAAGTCTACCTCCTTGTTTCATTTTAGCGACAATTTGAATCACCAAAGTTTCAATTTGTGGTAGGGCTTTTTCAACAGCTAATGGAACCGTTTTGTCTTCCTGATTGATGTTTGTAAGCAACTCTTGAACGGACATTTTTTCCAAATGTTCGTATTTTGAGGATTGTTCTGTGGTTTTAATGAATGTCATTTTTTATAGCGGTTCAAAGTTGCAAAGATTCAAAGTTACAAAGTTTTACATGAAGTAACAATTCATGGGTTGTGACTGATTATTTTGCGTGAGGGAGTACCTCACTTTTATTTTTTTTTATCGGAGTTCGGTGAACTTCGTTTGCGGCGTAAATCCTTTTTGTTTTTTTAAATAAAAAGATTACTTCATATTATTTTTATTTTAGTCGGAATTCGGTGAATTTCATTTGAAGCGTATAGCCCGACCGCGCTGTAACGATAGTGGAAGTGTGGTCACGCCCAAAATCATAGAAAATATGCCAATGCAATTCCTAGAACAATCATGGAAACTTTGGCGATATTGAATTTATGTCCTTCGCTGCTTTCAAAAATAATAGTCGATGAAATATGGAATAATATCCCAATGACAACGGCTGTAATTTGTGTAGTATACTGATTTAAAACAGGTAAATAATCAGATACAAAGGTTCCTAATGGAGTCATAATTGCAAAGGTAATCATGAAGGCAAAAATGGCTTTTTTGTTTAAGTGTGAGTTAATAAAAAAGGTAGTCAGGATAATGGCAATAGGCAAATGATGAATAGCTATACCTATGGCGAGATTATCATGATGATGACCTACAGGGAAACCTTCCAGGAAAGCATGTATACAAAGGCTAACGAATAACAACCAAGGGATGTGAGACATATTTACATGACCGTGTACGTGACCGTGTTCTGCTCCTTTTGAGAAGAACTCGAGTATGATTTGGAATAAAATTCCCAGCATGATAAAGACACCAATGTTCTCTTCATGGCTTTCGTAAACATCCGGTAAAAGATGCATTACGGTTAATGAAAGTAAGAAAGAACCACTGAAAGCCAACAATAGCTTAAGGTTGGTTTTGTTTTTTGGTTTTAAAACCAATGCTATAACATATCCTAATAGTACGGATAGTAATGGTAAAAGATAATTCATGTTTTTGCTTACCCGTTTATTTGTTTAACCGTTTAATCTATCTGTTATTTAAAAATCATAATTAACCTTTCGCTTTCCGCCTTGTGGAATTTTTTCAATTTGTAATCTCCAAAAATGTCCAACAAATAGATGCCAGCTTCTTCCATTAAGGTTTCAAAATCTTGAAGGGTCAAGGCTTTTACCTTTTCAGTGAAATGAAATTTTTGTCCTTTGTCCTCAAAGTCAATTTCTTTATAGATATGACCGTCTTTCAAATAGCGTTTGATATGAAAATCAATATCATCAACTGTTTTTGTTTCTTCAGGAACTAAGGAGTTTAGGACTTGAGCCACGTTCATAAAGTCAATCACGGCAAATCCATATTCAGATAAACTCTCTTTGATTGCTTTTAAAGTCGTAAGATTGTCTTCGTCATTTTCAAAATAGCCAAAACTGGTAAATAAATTGAAAATAGCATCGTACTTCTCTTCAAAAGGCTCGCGCATGTCGTGCACTTTAAAATGCAAAGTTTCATTGGCATTTTTATTGGCTTCGGCTATACTGTTTTCTGATAAATCAGCACCCAAAACATCAAAGTCTAATTGGTTAAGGTAAATAGAGTGACGCCCTTTTCCGCAGGCCAAATCAAGCACTTTTGCTTTTTCCGGAAGGTTAAGGTAGTGCGTTAGATTATCCATGAAAATCTGCGCTTCCCTGTAATTACGGTCTTTATAAAGGATGTGGTAGTAAGGTGTATCGAACCATGAACTGAACCAAGTTTGAGTTGGTTGATCTTGATTTATTATCGTTGGTTTTTGTTCTTCAGACATTTATTCTTTTTCAATTTATTCTATCCGGCAAATTTAGTGTATTTTTGCTGAAAAATAACGAATACGGGTATATACAAGGACATTCTCGTAACAAATACTAAAATTTTTATTACAGGCAGAATTTTATATAGAAAATGCTTGTTTTAATTGACACAAAAAGATGGAAAATAATTTTAAGATGGTTGCCAAAACCTTTTTTGGTTTTGAAGAAATATTAGCAAAGGAATTACTGATGTTAGGCGCACAAGACGTTGAACAAGGGGTAAGAATGGTAAGTTTTAAGGGGGATAAAGGATTTATGTACAAAGCGAATTTATCTTTGCGTACGGCATTAAAAATCTTAAAACCCATTTATTTTTTTAAGGCAAACAACGAACAAGCTTTATATAAAGGAATTTCTGGTGTAAACTGGTCAAGATATATTAACGCCAATCAGACTTTTGTGATTGACGCTACCGTTCACTCGGATAATTTTAATCATTCTGAATTCGTTTCACAGAAATGTAAGGATGCGATTGTAGATCAATTTAGAGAAAGAACAGGACAACGTCCAAGTATTGATAAGATACATCCTGATTTAAGAATCAATATTCATATTGACAGAGACCAAGTTTCAGTAGCATTAGATACTTCAGGAAATTCATTGCACCAACGTGGATACAGAACAGCAACGAATATTGCACCTATCAACGAAGTACTAGCAGCAGGAGTTTTATTACTTTCAGGTTGGGACGGTCAAGGTGATTTCTTAGACCCGATGTGTGGTTCTGGAACTTTTCTTGCTGAAGCGGCTATGATTGCTTGTAATATTCCGGCAAACATTAACCGTAAAGAATTTGCTTTCGAAAAATGGCATGATTGGGACAATGAATTGTTTGACAATATCACAGACAGTTTATTGAAAAGAGTGCGTGAATTTCATTACACGATAAAAGGTTTTGACAAAGCACCATCAGCAGTTCAAAAAGCCAAAGACAATATCAAGAATGCTAATCTTGACGAATACATCACTATTGAAGAGCAAAATTTCTTTGATACTGAAAAAACTACTCAAGGAAAACTGCATATGGTTTTCAATCCGCCGTATGATGAACGATTGGATATTCACATGGAAGAATTCTACAAAAACATTGGCGATACGCTTAAGAAAAACTATCCTGGAACTAACGCTTGGTTTATTACTGGAAATCTAGAAGCTTTGAAATTTGTTGGACTGAAACCTTCAAGAAAAATCAAACTTTTTAATGCAAGTATTGAAGCACGTTTAGTAAAATACGAAATGTACGAAGGAAGTAAGAGAACTAAATTTCAGGTGACTGAAAAGGACGATGAAATTGAGGGAAAAGAGATTGAAGAGAATAAAGAATAAAGAGTAAAGAATACAGAGTATAGAAAAAAGAATGATGGGTGTTTGTGGAGCGTAATCATTTTCCAACTTTTTTAAACCTTAAAACTTAAACTTTAAACGAAAAATAAAATATAATATAATGACAAAATTACAAATAAGAGCATTTTTATACCAACTAGGGTGTTTCGCAATATTATTCATTTCAGCACGCTATTTAGTGGAACGTTATACTGAATTAACTGGATTGTGGATTCCTGGTACTGCATTTATTGTAGGTACGCTTTTATCTCCAAAGTTTCAGGCAGTAAAAACCAAAGACGGCGAGAGATTATTTATGAAATGGATTTTTGCCAAAGGGGTGAAAGAAATAGGATAATTTGTTGATTGCAACATAAAAAAAAAGGAGCTAATTATATTTTTATAATTAGCTCCTTTTTACTGTTCTATAGATTAGAAAATTTATCTTTTTGGCTGTGGTTTTTTAGGAACGACAACTGCTTCTACTTTCTTTTTATAAAGAGGAATGAAATAGCTAACGGTATAATTGAATCCTACTCCAAAATCACCATCATAAGTTCTATTGAATCCAGGGATGTATAGGTTCTCAAAATTGTCTGGCGTTTTATTGGAAACTAATAGGTTTAAACGAAGGCTGAAACCCATAAATACGTTGTCAAACACTTTTGCTTTGACACCTGCCACCACTTCAATCCAGCTTGCAGTTAATCCGTTGAATTTTTCTCCGGATGCAATTGATGGTATTTCACCAAAATAAGGATTGGCATTGTATATTTTGTAACTGTTGAGTTCTTGGTTGAAAGTACTGAAACCATATCGCAAACCAATAGAGATAATATTCTCCATATCTAACCAGTTTTCATAGGCATTGTAATCAAAACCTGCTTTTAGATAAGAACCTTTAGTGGTAAAATTCAATCGAGTGTCATCAGTAGTTTTATTTTCATTACCTAATTCGGCAGCCAAATAATATTTTTTTGTCAGTCGGTAATCTCCCACAAACTCAATTCCTTTATAGTCACTGTCATACAAACCGCGAGTCAGTTTATATAAATCAACACCTACACGCAAGCCGTATCGATTTGTTTTAGCAGGAACCACTACCTGTTGTTGTTCTTCAGGCAATTTTACGGTCTTTAAATTCCCGTTATCAGGAATTATAGCCTCCGTACTAGTGCTGTCAATAGTGTTTTTCAGTGTGGTAGTCTCCTGTGCTTGAACTAAAAACAGAGAAAAAACGAGGCAAATACTAAAAATATATTTCAAGGTGTGTTTCATTTTCGTTATCGATCGTGCTGTTTTTGACTGCAATATATTGAATCCACTTTTCATCAGCTACCGCTGCGTCAGTATGAACATAAGGCGTTATAGGGTCTAAAGTGAATTCTGTTTTAAAACCACAGGCTCTAGAAACAAAAACATTTTCTCTAGAATAATTAAGTTTTAATTCGTCTTCATTTACCAAGGCAGTATCTGAATTGCCATAATTTAAAATAAAACTAAAACTAGTGGCATCAGCGTCTATTTTTAATGGGATCGAAACGGTACTCCCGTTAACGAGGGTGCTCTCATTGAAAGTAATTCCTTCGGTCTTTCCTTCTCCAATTATGGTTAGATCAGTAACGCTTTTCAATTCAGATGGATTGTTTATGTCGTAAAACGAAATGACCAATCGGGGAGTGGTGATTGTATCTGCATCACAAATATCATCTTTCTCACAACCGGAGAAAGTGAAGGCAATAGCTAATACTAGAAGAATTATTTTTTTCATATAATAATATTGAATGAAGATTGTAGATTAACGATTGCTGATTTCAGATCTTTAAAAAAAAAATCAGCAATCAAAAATCACAATTCTTAAATCAGAAACCTTATCTCTTTTCAAGAAGTACTACGTTTTCAACGTGATGCGTTTGTGGAAACATATCTACAGGTCGCACGCGAGTTACTTTGTATTTCTCGTCCATCAACGCTAAATCACGTGCTTGTGTGGCCGAGTTACAACTTACATACACCACTTTATCTGGAGCAATTTTCATGATTTGTTCAACCACGTCTTTATGCATTCCGTCTCTTGGTGGATCAGTAATAATAACGTCTGGATGACCATGTTGTGCGATGAACTCATCGTTAAAAACCACTTTCATGTCTCCTACAAAGAACTCACAATTTGTGATTTCATTGCGCACCGCATTCGCTTTAGCATCTTTAATTGCATCAGGAACACTTTCTACACCTATTACTTTCTTTGCTTTTTTAGAAACAAACTGAGCAATAGTACCTGTTCCAGTATATAAATCATACACGATTTCATTTCCAGTAAGTCCTGCAAAATCACGTGTTATTTTGTATAGCTCGTAAGCTTGGTCTGAATTGGTTTGGTAAAAAGATTTAGCATTAATGCTGAATTTCAAACCTTCCATTTCTTCTAGGATATAGTCACGACCTTTATACAGTTTTATATCTGTATCATATAAGGTATCATTTGCCTTAGCGTTCACCACATATTGTAATGAAGTAATTTGCGGGAACTTCTCGTATAAATGATCTAGGATTAATTCTCTGTTAGCTTTGTCATTTTCAAAAAACTGAATCAAAACCATGATTTCGCCAGTTGAAGACGTACGTAACATTAAAGTTCTTAATAAACCAGAATGTTCTCTTGGGTTAAAGAAAGTCAGCCCGTTTGCATTAGCAAAATCTCTCACTTCGTTTCTGATCGCATTTGATGGATCTTCTTGAAGGTGACATTTGTTGATGTCCAGGATTTTATCCCACATTTTCGGAATGTGAAAACCAAGTGCATTTCTGTTTCCTAAGTCTTCGGTACTTGCAATTTCTGCTTCAGTTAACCAACGGCTGTTAGAAAACGAAAATTCCATTTTGTTTCTGTAGAAAAACTGTTTTTCAGAACCTAAAATAGGTTCAAATTCAGGAAGTTCTACTTTTCCTATGCGTTGCAAATGGTTCAAAACCTCATTTTGCTTGTAATACAACTGTTGGCTGTATTTCATATTTTGCCATTTACAACCTCCACAAACACCAAAGTGCTCGCAAACAGGTTCAGTACGATGTTCTGAATATTCATGAAAAAGTACTGCTTTCCCTTCATAATAGGACTTGCGCTTTTTAAACGTTTGCACGTCAACCACATCACCCGGAACCACATTTGGGATAAACACTACTTTCCCATCAGGAGCTTTCGCAACTGATACGCCTTTTGCACCTGCATCAAGGACTTTTATCTGATGAAAGACAACTTTGTCTGTATTTTTCTTAGCCATGGCGCAAAAATAAGCGTTTGTAAACTTTTATAAATTTAATTTGGCAAATATTTTCAAAAAGAAGTGTTTTTTATTTGGGCCAAATCCCGCTTTCCGCTACAAATCCTCGTTTCTACAGCCCAGATCCGGCCATAAAAGGAGCTTCCTGCGGTCGCTCTTTTCTTGCACGGCTTTGTAGGCTGTCGCAACTGCGGGTTTTGCGCTTCAATCGGGGGCAGGGAGATGGGAACAAATTGCATTTTGTTGTTTAAAATTATTTTTTTTCCAATCTCTTGAAAATAGGCAATTATTTCCTTCATAGAATGTAATCCCTTTGACAGTAAGTAATACTATTTATAGGTAAAACAACTTAGAACTAAGATACTTTACCTGTTTAAATAGTATGTCGCCAATAGTAATTATAACTTTCTAATTATTTATACCTTCTAGTTCTATTACCTTTTTAAACATTGGATCATTGTTAAAAAGAAACTCTTTTCCAAATACATTTTCTTTTGTAGTAGTACGCAAATACAAATTATCAATAGAGTATTGAACTGGGAACTCCACGTTGTTTTTAAAGCAGTCTTCCACTTTTTTGTTGTCTGTAAAATCAATTTGTGGCTCTACTCTAAAAATGACTTTACTATGTGGTAGCATCATAATAAAAGGGTCTCTTTGCATCCCACCCAGTAAGTCAGGTGTTTCTCCTATGCTGATTAGTTGTTCGGTGTTTTTTGCTAAAGCGGACAGATTACTGGATGCGGAATAAATGTACCTGTCTTGTAAAATATAAATTTTGCCTTCAAAAGGATATTTAATACTATCAGGAACTATTAAAGCACTAGCAAATGTGATATAAAACATTTCCGGTTCTTTTAAAGTAGGAACATCCACTTTAAAACTAAATATAGGCTCTTTTTGTATAGAATCACGATTGTATTCATAATAATTACGTGTGTATGGACTCCAGTTTATACCTAATACCACGTTCAGTCGTAAGGTATCCTTGATGATTGATTTTAAAGCGTTATTGTAAGTTTCGTCATTTCCACCGCCATTTCCACGGATATCAATCACAACGGCGTTTACATTGTGTTTGTTAATAATCGTTCCTAAACGTTGATTTATAGAATCGCCTAATGGTACGTCCATCCTTGGCAGTTTAGCGTAAAAAACACCTTGTTTTTCAAAAAAATGTGTTGCTAAAGAATCCTTAGCCTGATTGTAACCGTATTTCCAATTTCTTTCTTGCAAGAAAGTTACTTTATCATTTTTAATGATGGATATTTTGTGATTTTTAAATCCTTTATCTTGAAAAACCAGTTTTAGTACATTGTTTTTATAAATTTCAGAATTTCGGTAAAAATCTTCTTTATAAGTTCTATTATTTGTTCTATCCCAACGTAAAGGAGAGGCTAATTCGGTAAGACTATTTACAAATTGATGGATTTCTATTCCATTACAACTAATAAGTTTCATTGCAGTAGGATAGTTTTTTTCTTTGTAGGAGAATGGCAATAAGTTGTAATACGCACCGTTTGTATAAATCAGATTCAAATCTAATTTTGTATATACTTCGTTTTTAAAATAGTTGTTATATGTATAACTATTTTTGGCATCTGTGCTATCTATGCCCTTTATAGCTCCCAATGGAATACCATATTTTTTCATGTGATCTAGTAATGCATCATTCAATCTATTTGTATGTCCGTCTTGTGCCGCATTAAGTGTTTTGTCTACTATTTGAAGGAATTGTTGTGTTGTAGTCTTGGTATTAATTTGCTTTCTAAGAGTAGTTGCATGTTGATTAAAGTCTATGCCTCTAACTTCTTTATTGAAATAGATTATCGGACTTGTTTGCTTGATTTTAGACACTAAGGTATCATGGTCTTCCAGCATTTGTTGGTAAGATAGTTTAGGTAAACTTTCTGAATTAGAAAGGGTATGTTTAGGACTACTGCAAGCAATTAATAAACAAACTAAACTAATGGAAAAAAACTGTTTCATTTTACTTTATTTTTTAGAATACAAATGAAATCAATTGCTAGTGTCTAAAATTGTAAAAATCATTCACGATTCATTTTATTATAAATCCAAGTCAAATCATTTTGTTGAACAGATACTTTTTCGATCAAACTTTTTGGAGAATAGCCTGTATGTGTTTTGAAATCATTTATGAAGTGTGCTTGGTCGTAATATTGATTGAGGTAATCTACTTCAGTATGTGTATTCTGTCCAAGCATAATTTCATCCAGAATATTTCTAAATCGGATTGTTTTTAGGTATGATTTTGGATTTTGTCCTAAATTATTTTTGAATAATCGAAATAAGGAGCTTTCACTTATTTTAAGGTTTTTACAAAGTGTTTCAACCGTAAGATTTTCGTTATTGTTTTTTGAGATAAAATATAATCCTTCTTTCAATTTATCGGGAATTTCGTGTTTTAAATTCCCTAAAAGCAATGATTCTAATTTTTGAGTCCTTTTGGCAAAATCATCTTCTTCAAAAATTTGTTCTAAAAGAAAATCATTGTTGTTTAAAAAAATATCCTCAAAAACAGTATCCGATTTCATTAAATCAGTATAAGAAGCATTAGTGAACGATCGCAATGCTGAAGGGTGAAAAATGATACAAACTTGGTCAAGACTTGAGTTAATGTCAACTTGAAAAGGGGTTTTATGAAATCCATAAAGTTTACTTACAAACGGTTTGCTTCCTTGAGTAATGATACAACGATTTGTTTGTGATTTATTTACGTGTTTTATTTCATTTTGTTTATAAATAGCCAGACATAGATTATTATTAGGGAATGTAGTATAGCTGAGAATAGCGTTTTCTGTATTTTTAAAAAACAGAAAATATTGAATATACTTTCTCAGGATTTCATTTTTTGGTTTAATGATTATAGATTCCATATCTTTAAATTGTATTGAAATAAAAGTGTTAAAGTAATTGCATTAGCTGAAATTTTGCAACTTTGTAATTCTGATAACTAAAGTAATGCTTTTATAAATAAAGCATTATGATTATTAATGACTTGATATCGCTCCATTCTAATTTCTGATCAAAACTAGTTGCAAATAGTAAAGGGTGGCACTATCAATAAATACTACTTTAATTTCACATATAATTTTATTGCTTATTAATAGTGTTATGTTTCACGAATTAAATTTATTCATTAGACTAAAATATAAAAAAAAGTTACAAAATAACGATTCAATCATTATGAAAACAGCAGGTTAGTAGTGTCTATTTCAGCTAAAACATTCAAAAGGAATTGTTTTGCATTTTGGAATTTATAAAAAGAACTAAATTCAATCATAAATTCTGAAAAAGCATTGTGCTTGTTGTTCGTATCGAATTTCTTCTATATTAAAATTCCTATTTGACTTAAAAATGATTTTTGCGCTTCATCCATTCGTAGTTCACAATAGAGAGAAAGTAAAACAGGAAATCAGCGCAAAGTTTTCCCGCCATGATTCCCGTTACCGCATTTCCTGTCAAAATAGGCAACCAGTACATACAAAACGGACGTACTAATAAAATATCTAAAAGGGCAGGGTAACCAAATTCCAATACTAAGTTTTTGACAATCCTTAAAATGTCATTTAAAGAAGTCTGTTTTTCTAGGTCTTTATTCTTTTTGGCGAGTTGAATGTAGGCCATGCTAATAATAACCCCATAAAAAGCAAAGTACTCCATAAAGGTAATCAAGTAAGCCGTAGTCAAACCACTAAAAATCCTGCTGAACTGCGAACCCAATAAGGCAGCAGTAGTCGCAGCCAATTCGGCATATTTATAACGATCAAACCATTCTTTAAACTGTACTTTCGAAAGCATAATTGGGTGTTGCTATTTTTACAAAAAGCAAAATTAGACTAAATTAGGAATAAGAAGAGGAAAAACTACCTTGTTTAAAGGAAGGGATTGTACTTTAGTTTGCCGTATTTGTAAATGTTTTTTTGTCTTTCAAAATTTTAAAAACGTCACTAATATTGTTTTCTCCGCGATGCGAATAATAGTTTCCATAAGAATCTATTATAACGGTGCTATTACAAGGATAATGCACAGGAAAAAAAATAGTTTCTATTAATTTGTTTTTATCCATGATCCAATCAATATTTCCATAAGCTGCTGTTCCTTCGGGGGATTTATAGACAAAAAACTGTTTGATATTTTGGTTCTTTTTAAGCTTTTTTAAATACTCTTGATAGTTCTGTCTCGTCATTTCCTTGTCACCACTACTATTACAGGCATCTTGGCCAGGATAATAATAGATGACTATTTTATCCTCTTTATCATAATAGGCTGAACTAATTGCTAAATCTGCTTTTAAGGCGTTAAGTTGACTGTTACTTATTTTTCCTTTTTTAATTCTTTTAGCGCTAACATTTAAGTAGATAGAATCAGCATCAAATTTTAGATTCAAATAATCGTCGCCTGAATTGCGGTCGTAGTCTTGTTGAGTAATCAACTCTAAGTCGTCGTTTACATAAACTTCCTTTTTTTGCGCAGAAACAATCGAAATGCTAATAGTAATAAATAGAATTATAAACAGCTTGCTTTTTCTCATTTTGTTTAATTTACAGCCTTGAATTGCTTCATTTCTTGCAAGGGTTCGATGGCATTGTAGTCTTTCCAAATCTTTGGATCGTAGGATTTGATATTTATATATTTAAAATCTTCCTCTTTAATTTTTTCAATTGCTGACTGCGATATTTCAGTGCGGGACATATTTAGAAACTCTGTTTTATTGCGCATATTGGCTTCCATTTTAAAATCAAGTGCTAAAACATCTTTTTCACCCTTAGCTAACTCTATAAGTTTAAGTGGGCGATTTAGGTAAAAGTAATTTCCGCTTTCTGTTGCGGCATACTGCATGTAGTAGTTATCGTCTTCGGCTCTTTTTTTATAAATAATAGTTCCTTTACTTACATTCTCAGAGACTTTAATTCCTAAAAGAAACTTCATATTAAAATTACTCACTTTCTCTCCTTCATCTAGGACATAATCAGCTCTCAGAACGGCATAATCGGTTTCAGAAATATATAATTTCCCCACATACATCGCTTTACTTTTTCGAGGTTTAAAACTCAGTACATAAGCAAATTCATTTTGGTTTGTGTAGGTCGTTCCTTCATAAGCATAGTCATATAGCTTCGGATTTTGTATAAAATCAAATCTCTTGTTCTTTAAAAAGTTGTTTTCATTCATGAAGCTGTTCAAATTAATTTTTGCAGCAGTTAATTGATTCTTTTCTTCTTTGTCTTTAGAGGTTTTTTTGTTGTTGAAGTCTTTACGTAATGATATCGTATCTCTAGATCCTATAAGTCCACTTTTTATGCGGTAATATTTAGTAGTATCTAGGTGTTGTAGCATCAATTTTTCGGCTGTTTTTTCTAAATCGTCTATGGATATAGATTCTCCTGCATTTTTTAAAATAGTGGCTTTTAACACATCTAGTTTGGATCTAAACACAAACTTATCTGCTTTTTTTGTTTTAACTGAATAGTAATTGCAAAGCACATCAGTAAATGATACTGGTGGCCTCGAAATTAATTTAGTAGAGAAAGACTGCAAGTCGTTGTTGACTTTTGATAATGCTTGCTTGCTAAAGCCAGTTGATTTGTTAATTTCGATATCAATTATAGAAGGATTGAAATAATTAGATTTTCTGAAAAAGAACATTTCTTTTGACCCTTTTTCACCGGTAGTATAATTTTGGCTCAAGTTGGCTTTTACATTTGCCATAATCTCGTAAGGATTTGGTTTTATGTTAGACACCGCAACATCGCTCAATTCATAAATTCCGGCTAAGAGTTTAATAGTAAAGTCGAGTTTTTTCAATTGGGCAACACTCAATTGCTGATTAACAAAACCCAAATAAGAAACAGTAAGTACGGTTTCATCACGACTGTTGTTTTCAGATAAAGTAAAATAACCTTCCCCATTAGAAACTAAATTCTCTGATTCGTTTACTCTAATGTTTGCATAGGGAATACTTTCCCCAGTATTAGAATCAATAATTTTCCCCCTGATGTTTTGGGCAAATGCTGTTTGAATCAAAAATAGAATGAAAAAAGTATATAGTAAGCTAGGTTTCATGTAAGGTATCTTTATTATAAACAAGACGAAGAGAAGGGGTTTTTGTTACAGCATTTATGAGTTTAGAACTAGTTTGTGTTGGAATCATGATTTATTTGCCGTGCAAGATTTACCACACGAAAGGATTCGTGCCTTTACTTTGTGAAATTTCGAATTTCATTTGCAATTTCTTTCAATAAATCGTTTGAAACATTTGCACTTAATTGTCTTGTATGAATTACCAATTTTGTCTTGTCAGAATTATAGTGTGTCCAAAATAATTGTTTCCCATTACCATATTGTTTATCAAAACTCACATCAAAAATTTCTTTAATTTCATCGCCATTGATATAGTTGCTACAAGCTAAAACAACAACAGCAAAACTTTGAAAGAAATCACTTTCTTTGAAAAAAATTTTCTAGATGGAATTCCGCTTTTGTTTGCATCTTTAGTAAATTTAGCAGGAGAACTATTCATTTCGGTCAAAAAGAAATTATTGTGAAAATCAATCTCTTTTTCTTTTAGTGATGATAGATCATTTAAAAATATTAAGTCGTGTAGTTTTTGATATTTACGCCAAGTTTGTCCTTCTTTTAGTTCTGTCGGATGCAAACTTTTATAAGGAAACAATGGATTTGAAGTTAAAGGAGAATCTTTACCGCCAATCCAATTAGGAATTGAATTTACTACAACATTATTTTTAATATTTAAATCCCATTTGACGGCATTTTCTTTAAAATCTTGTAAATTCTCTATCTGAAACTTAACATAATGTTCATCACGATTTGCTTTGTTTTCTATATCAGTTGCTGTTTCCTTTCCAATAATTAAAATTTTACTATTTGGATTTCCTGTTCCAATGTAGGTTTCCGTTTTTTTACATTCTGATGTATTTTTCACAAAAATTTGTTGGTATTCCATTGATTAAAAATATTTCATTTTGGTTGATTTCATAGTGTCGGCGGTAAACTAGCCTATAACGTTATGCCACTTAGCGATGTTGCGAACTTCGTGACCTATTATTTGCCGTTAAAGATATAATTTCTTACGAAACGTAAACGTGAATTTACCACAAAACTCGCAATATTGCTAAATGGCTGTTATGCAACGTTTTTATTTTAGTAAATTATGCAATCAGTAGTTTTAAAATAAAACCCATTGCTTTTTGTGTTTTCGATATTTCCATTGTTATTGATAGATAAAGTAAAACTCTCTTTTGATTCTGGACAATTGTTGTATTTCATCATTTTAAGTTTGTAACCATCTTTTTGCTTTACAAATCCATTTCCTTTTTCTGAATTTTGGTCAATGTCGTATTCATTTATTTTTCCGATCAAATAGGCTTCATACACATTATCAATTTTATCAATGAAAGTTTTCAATTCTTTTTCTGACTGTATGATTTTCCACTGGTCTTTTTCCAAATAAGTAATTCTGTAAGCACAAAGTGATGGATGACAACCTGAAAAAAATCCATTTAAATTAAATTCGTTTTTCGGAATGGATATATTTTCCGTATTCCCTTTTGAAAATAAAATTTCAAAATCCAAATCCTCAGTTTTATAATTTGGAAAGTGTTCAACTTGCCAATATTTAACGTTTTTATTTGGTATAATTTTTTTCAACAGAACTCCGTTTTCTGTATTTTTTGCTGATAACATTTCAAATTTTTGATTACATGAGCAAAAGAATAAAATATAAAAAATGGTTGTAATTATCTTAAATTTCATTTGTCAAGGCATGTTTTAAATGTTGCATAACTCGTAAATAACATCTAGAACATACGTGTTTTAATACATTATTTACTTAATTGTAAATAAACACTTTAAAAACCACAACCACAATACCCACTTTTAGTGATATGTACAAATACTTAAAAACTAAGTGTTAAAATTAGTTTTATTCTAAATATCTTTACGCTTTTATAATTAGCTATTATTCAAATGAAAAAACTATTATTTATTGCGTTTTTCGCAATTACTGCAGGCGTTTTTGCCCAAGACAACAGTCTAAGTACTGTTGGCGAAAATTACACCAAGAAAGAGGTGCATATTAAAATGCGAGATGGCGCTACTTTGTTTACCGCCATTTACACGCCAAAAGACAAATCAAAGAAATATCCTATCATCATGCAACGCACGCCTTACAGCTGTGCGCCTTATGGGGAAAACGAGTTCAAAAAGAGCATTGGTCCCAGCGAAACAATGATGAATGAAGGCTACATTGTCGTCTATCAAGATGTACGTGGGCGCTGGATGAGTGATGGTTTGTATGACAATATGCGTGCTTTTATCCCTAATAAAAAAGGAAAAACCCAAGTTGACGAAGCTTCAGATACTTATGATACTATTGATTGGTTGGTGAAAAATGCAACAAACAATAACGGAAATGTAGGTGTTTGGGGAATTTCGTATCCGGGATTTTATTCTACCTATTCTTTGTTGAGCAATCACCCGGCTTTGAAAGCAGTTTCGCCACAAGCTTGTATCAGTGATTTCTTTTTTGATGATTTTCATCACAATGGCGCTTATTTATTGAGCTACTGGAAAGCAACACCTTTATTTGGTATTCAAAAATCAGAAAAAACCAGCAAATCGTGGTATACCTTTCCTGATTTAGGAACTAAGGATGACTACCAGTTTTTTCTGGATGCAGGACCTTTGTCTAATCTGGATAAATATTATGGTAAAGAAGATGAATTTTGGCAACAGCTAAAAGACCACAGCAGCTATGATGATTTCTGGCAAAAACGTGGGATTCTACAACATTTAAAAGATATCAAACCTGCAGTAATGACTGTAGGAGGTTGGTTTGATGCCGAGGATTTATACGGCCCTTTAAACACTTACCAAGCAATCGAAAAAAGCAGTAAAAACTACAATACAATCGTTATGGGACCTTGGAGTCACGGTGATTGGGCTAGAAATAGTGCAACAGCTACCATTGGAAATATAAAATTTGGAGATAGTGTTTCTAGTTTTTACCAAAAAAATATTGAAGCTAACTTCTTTCGTCATTTCCTTAAAGACAATGCTAAAGGGGAGAACAAATTGCCAGAAGCTTATGTTTTTGATACTGGCGCTAAAGATTGGAAAACCTACGATGCATGGCCTCCTAAAAACACACAGAAAGAGGCGTATTTTTTAACTCAAAATACTATTACTGAGGAAACAGGTAAAAGTAATGCTTTCGCAGAATTCATCAGTGATCCTAAAAAACCGGTTCCGTTTACCGAAGATATCAATCAAAAAGGGATTACCCCAAGAAAATACATGACCGATGACCAACGTTTTGCTGCAAGACGCCCAGATGTTCTTGTGTATGAAACGTCAGCTTTAAGTAAGGATATGACGCTTGCCGGAGATATCCTAGCGCAATTACAAGTGTCTACTTCAGGAACTGATTCTGATTGGATTGTGAAATTAATAGATGTTTTTCCTGCAGACGAACCTGAAACTGCTGAGGTCGCACCATACTTAAAGATGAGCAATTACCATATGATGGTGCGTAGCGAGGTAATGAGAGGCCGTTTTAGAAATAGCTTCATCAATCCGGAACCTTTTGTAGCGAATCAAAAAACAGCGGTGAATATCAAACTGCAGGATGTAATGCATACATTCAAGAAAGGACATAAAATTCAAGTGCAGATTCAGAGCACGTGGTTTCCTTTGATAGATTTGAATCCGCAAACCTATGTAGACAATATTTTCTATGCTAAAGAATCAGATTTCAAAAAGCAAACGCAACGTGTGTATGATAATTCTAAAATCATTTTTACGGTATTGAAATAATAGAAATTCCCAAAAAGTAAAAAACCCAATCCTAGAAATAGTGATTGGGTTTTTAGTTTATATCGCTTTTTGACTATCGTGTTTGCAGCGTAAATTGGATGGCTTTTTCAACCAGTGGCGCCATAATTTCATAACCTACTTTGTTAGGATGGACACCATCGCCTGAGTAGGTTTTAGGTAATCCGTTTTGGTTATCAACCATCACCGAAAAGTAATCGACAAAAGTGATTGCGTTATCATCAGCATAATTTATTAATAAACTGTTTAGCGCCATAATTTTATTAGCCGGATCCTGATCAGGTTTCCAAGGAAAATCAGCTGCAGGTAATACGGAGCAGAGAATCACTTTTATATTATGGGCTTTCGCCAAATCAATCATAGAGAAAATATTATTTGTAATCATTTCTAAGGTTGCCGGGCCAGTATTACCGGCAATGTCATTGACTCCCGCTAGAATTACTACAACAGCAGGTTTTAAAGCGATTACGTCAGCCCTAAAACGAAGAAGCATTTGTGGTGTTGTTTGCCCGCTAATACCACGATTAATATAATTATGGGTTTGAAAATATTCAGGTGCTTCACGGCTCCAAAACTCAGTGATAGAATCTCCCATGAATACCACTCTGTTAGGATTAGGCTGCGCATTTTGTAGTAAGAGGTTGACTTTTTGGTATTTGTTTAGATTTGGCCAGTCTTGTGCCTGTAGTTTTTGTCCCATAAAAAATGATGTAAATAGTATTCCGAAAAATAATCTGTAAGCTTTCATAAGTGACTAGATTAGGTAGTTGAAAATAAGTGCTGTTTTTTGGAAGAAACAAACTTAATAATTTCGAAGCAATAAACAAGATGTCAGTATTGAGGCTTAAATTTCTGATAGGGTAGCAATTTAGATTGGGTAGTTAAATAGGAGTTAGGGAAAGCAGATTAAATTTTCGTTAAAAAAATGATGGACTGAAAAACTTACATTTTAAAAAGGTTAAATTTGAGAAAACTAAAAAAGAACCCATTATGAAAAGACATGCAACCGCAGTGTGGAACGGTTCCCTAAAAGAGGGAGCAGGAAAATTGACCACCCAAAGTACACTTATAGAAAACGCACAATATTCATTCAAATCTCGTTTTGAGCAAGGTGTAGGGACAAACCCAGAAGAATTAATCGCAGCAGCACACGCAGGATGTTTTACAATGCAGCTTTCGGCTTATATTGGCGAATTGGATTTTGAAATTGAAAGTATCGAAACAAAATGTGACATTGACTTGGTTGATGGTGCAATCGTAACTTCTCATCTGACTGTTAATGCTAAAGTAAAAGGCATTTCAGATGATGTTTTCCAACAACAGGTTACAAAAGCGGAGAAAAACTGTCCAATTTCTAAAGTGTTGAATGCAGCAATTTCTACTTCTGCGACTTTAGCACAATAATTATTGCTTTGGTTTAGAAACGAATTTCTTTTGAAAATGTATCAAACCGACAAAAAAAGCAGATAAATAAATTACCACTTATGTGGTGAAACTGTATAAAAAAGGGCTCTACTAAGTAGAGCCCTTTTTGTAATTTAAATAATGCTGGTTTTAAGAGATTGTCTTCTGGAAACAAACACTATCTTCAACTAATTCATATTGTCCGTAATTAGCGGTTATGCTGTATCCATTTTTCTTGTACAGAGCAATGGCTTCAGGGTATCTTTTGCCTGTTTCCAGTATGCAGCTATTGAAGTTTTCTTCTCTTGCCCATGATTCCAGTTCTTTCAGTATTTTTGAGGCAATGCCTTTACCGCGGTCTTCTGGATTAACAAACATCCTTTTTATTTCGGCAACATCGCCTTTATAAAATTTAAAAGCACCACAACCAATGGCTCTTTGGTCTTCATAAACCACAATTGCATGTTTGATGTTGTCCGTTTTGTTAAACTGCGCGTAGAAGCTGTGTTCTTCTCCGTCACGTTTTTCAATATCGTTGTCAAGTTCCTTTATGAGGGCAGTAAAATCAACATTCTCCGGGCTAGTTCTTGTAATTGTTATCATTTTAATCAAATAAATCAGATGATAAATAGCGATCGCCTCGATCGCATATGATGGCTACTATCACTCCCGATTCCAGTTCTTCAGCAATTTTAAGCGCCGTAGCAACTGATCCACCGCTGCTCATTCCTGCAAAAACGCCTTCCTCAAGAGCTAAACGTTTGGTCATCGCACGGGCTTCTTGTTCGCTCACTTCAACGATACGATCTACCTTAGAAGCATTAAAGATTTTAGGCAAATATTCCTGTGGCCATTTCCTGATTCCTGGAATTTGTGAGCCGTCACTAGGTTGTGCACCTATGATTTGTATGGCTGGATTTTTCTCTTTCAAATAAGTAGAAGTCCCCATAACCGTTCCAGTGGTTCCCATTGCCGCAACAAAATGGGTTACAGTTCCATCAGTATCGTTCCAAATTTCTGGACCGGTAGTTTTATAATGGGCTTTCCAGTTGTCATCATTAGCAAACTGGTTTAGCATCACATATCCACCTTCGGCCACTTTCTTGTCGGCATAGTCTCTAGACCCTAGAATTCCTTCCTTTGCGGAGGTTAAAATGACTGTTGCACCATAAGCTCTCATCGTTTGAGTACGCTCTTTAGTAGAGTCTTCTGGCAGGACTAATTCTATTTCAATATTGAATAACTGCGCAATCATTGCTAGTGCTATTCCTGTATTTCCGCTGGTGGCTTCAATTAGTTTGTCTCCTTTTTTAATGTCCCCTCTTTCTAAGGCTGATGCAATCATGTTGTAGGCTGCGCGGTCTTTGACACTTCCTCCAGGATTGTTCCCTTCGAGCTTCAACAAGAGTTTTACATTCTTGTTTTTGATTAAATTGACAGTCTCCATTAAAGGCGTATTGCCAATTAATTCTAATAATTTTTTTGGCTCCATATTATCTTAGCTCTTTTATTTTTACTTCTGTAGTTGTAGTATTGGTAACCAATGATCTTGGGGGAATGGACTTGGTAATCCATGCGTTTCCGCCAATAATACTGTTTTTACCAATTACTGTTTCTCCTCCTAAAATTGTTGCATTCGCGTAAATACAGACGTTTTTTTCTACAGTAGGATGTCTTTTGTTATCTTTCATTTCTTTGCTGACACTTAATGCTCCCAAAGTTACTCCCTGATAAATCTTTACGTTTTTTTCGATCACGGTAGTCTCACCAATTACAATACCTGTAGCGTGGTCTATAAAAATAGGCGAATCAATACTGGCACCTGCGTGGATATCCGTTCCAGTGATGCGGTGGGCATATTCACTCATTAATCTGGAGAATAACAGCAGGTCTAAAAGGTATAATTCATGACTCAGACGATAAATCGCAATGGCATAAAACCCAGGGTAAGCAAGGTATACTTCTTGTACGCTATTTGAGGCAGGGTCATTTTCCAAAAAGAAATTGGCATCTGCATTTAGCTTTTCGAGTACGGAAGGTAATTTTTCAAGAAAACTATCCCAAATAGAATCGCATATTCCCTTTGGCTTTTTGCATGCTACTACTGATATTTCTTTGAAAAGAACCTTCAGTTCGTCAATGCTTTCGCTTAATGGAGCATTCGAATCAAATAAAGTATAGAAGAGTTTCTCAGTAAATACTTCCGTTTTTGTTTTGATTCCGTAATTAATATTGGTGTGGCTTTTTAAAGCGGCGATATTTTTGATAATCAGATCTTTTGTCATGATTATGGGGTTGAATTGTTAATAGAAAGGACGTAGAAAATGATGTTTTTAGTAATGGCAACAACAATTCCAGTAGGAATTTGAAACGTTTAAGTTGAAAATAAGTTGACTGTTGCTCATGACTGTATTTTTTGGTTTAAATAAAAAATGAAACAAATATATTGAACTATTTCGAATAATTCTGAAAGAACTGATAGACTCTGCTAATAGAGGTATAAATAACAGTTGCATGAAACTTGGATGTAGTATTATTTTAACATAAATAATTTTAAATGCGTAAATTAGCTTGTTAAAAACAGTTTAAATGAACGCTATTCCGACATTTACAAGTGATCTATCAAAGAAGGAGTTTCCACTGACTGACAAGGTTTCTGGGAAAATAGTTCGCAAGCCTATTTTATCTTTGATGAAAACCGACTTTCCTGATTTCAGTACCGATCAGTTTTTGTCTATTACAGAACTTAATTTGTATCGGGAAAAATATATTTCTGATTATTTGTCCAATGAAATAGGGGAGTTGTCTAAAATAGAAGATGCTGTTTCGGAAGAATTTATGGAGTCTGATTCCATGGTCAGTAAAATGGAAGAGAAGTTGGAAGTGAGAACTTTTGGACAGTTGGTAGCAGATAAAGTTGCTAATTTTGGCGGAAGCTGGAAATTTATCATTCTGTTTGGCGTGTTCATCCTGCTCTGGATTTTGGCTAATATTTATATTCTATACAATAAAGGCTTTGATCCTTATCCTTTTATTTTATTAAATCTGATTTTATCTTGCCTTGCGGCTCTTCAAGCTCCAGTTATCATGATGAGTCAAAATCGGCAGGAGGAAAAAGATCGGGAAAGGGCCAGAAAGGATTATATGATTAATTTAAAGTCAGAACTTGAAATTAGAATGCTGCACGAAAAACTGGATCATTTGGTAAGGCATCAACAAGAAGAATTGATAGAAATTCAAAAGATTCAGATCGAAATGATGAATGATATATTGAGTAGAATTAATAAGTAATTCCGTTTTTTAGCTAATATATTCGGCTCAAAAGTGTTTGTAAATATAGCCGGCAATCATAAAAAGAACGTTTATAATTGCGACTGCAAAAATTAATTTTTGAGAAAAAAAGCGTTTGAATATTAAATGAAATCCCAGTAAGCCCAAAAATAAAAGTGTTGAAAATAGCGCTGGATACATTTCAAAAGAAGCGGCAAATTCTCCGTTCAAAAGAAGCAGGAATGATCGCTGAAAACCGCAGCCCAAACACTCCACTCCAAAGAGTGTTTTGCTCAAGCAAGGGAACATATATTTTTCTAAATCCAATGGTTTTATTTTTTTACAATTTACAAAATAACAGGAATCCTTTTCAATAAAAAAGAAAGGCAGTTTTAAATTTATTACTTTTGGAATCTGATATGTAAAGAAATGAAAAAAATAATAATTCCAATTATGATTGTTGCGATACTGGTTGCTTTTTTTGAGCAGGTGAGTGACGATAAAAACGTGTATATAACGGTAATTGCAATCGCTATATTTATGTTTGGGATGATGAGGTTAAGTGCCAAAACGCCAAGTAAAAATCAAGAAAAAGACGATAAAGATGTTCAATAAGGGAGACAAGGTTACAGTGCTCGACGAAGCCATTAATGGAGTGGTCTTGTCAACCAAAGATAAAGAAGTAACGGTAGAAACAGAGGATGGATTCGTGATGACATTTCTTGTCAATGAATTACTTAAAGTAAACGATTCCAATAACTTAATGGATTCTATTAGAAGAATTAATGTAGATGAAATTTCGAAGGAGAAAGAGATTCCAAAACCACGTAGTTTTGTAAAAGAGCGCAAGGATAAACACGAAGTTTCGGCTCCTGAGTTCGATTTGCACATTGAAAAACTAGTGCCTAACAAACGTGGAATGTCAAATTATGATATTCTGACTTTACAATCAGAAACGGCAAAACGGCACATCGAATTTGCTATCCGTAATCGTATACCTAAAATTGTTTTTATTCACGGAGTTGGTGAAGGAGTGCTTAAAGCAGAGCTTGATTTTTTATTAGGACGATATGACAATATCGCTTTTCAAGAAGGCAATTATCAAAAATATGGGCAAGGTGCCACCGAGGTTTTTATTAAGCAAAACAGCAAATAAAAGCATACCATTTTAAATAAAAAAGCTCCCATTTGTGATTGCAAATGGGAGCTTTTTTATGAGGTATTTTGAGTTGAATTATGAGGCTTAATTTGTCGTTAAAAGTTCCCCGTAAATGTAATTATCACCAAGTAAAAAATTGTTATTTCCTTTGGCCAAAGATGCTTTTTTAAGCACGATTGTATGCTTAAAACTACTTGGTCCGTTAGTTGTTGTTGTAACCTCGATGATACCACTTATTCCAGATATACCCGCTACACCATTCCATTCTTGACTCAACGCAGGAGTAGTTGGTGTTGTTGCATTACAAAAATAGGCTGAGGTAAGTAATCCCGAAAATAAACGATACTTAAGGATGTTTGTAGTAGTTCCAATAATTCCTGTTCGCGGACTATTTAATGGAGTTACTTCATTAACGATTAAACTAGGATCTATAGTTAACATTAAAGCCTCGCTACTGGTATAGTTATATATTTGATTTGAAGTAGAACATTTTTCTAGCGTTTCATCAAATAGGAAAGGCAAAGTGGTGGCAGTTGTTACGTAATCGCCAAAAGCGAAAGTTTCATAAACCTGCGTTCCGCTACTCTTAGCAAATGTGATGTTCTTGAAAACAATATTATGATTGTATCCAGTAATTTTAGTACTATTATCAGTAGTATTTGTCGTTTTTACTGCTGTAGTGAGTATTTGAATAGTACCGTCAGTTGCAGTCCATTGGTCCGTTACAATAGGTGCTGCTGCTGGTATGGTCTCACAGATATTATCTGCTGATACGGTACCGTTAAAAAAGCGGTAAACAACGCGATTACTAGTGCTACTGATGCTTAGCTCCGTAGGTGTATTAGTAGAAGATGGCTCAGTTGTAAAGGAAGTTTCCGGAATTTCAACTAGTAAAGCTTCTTTTTCGTTTAGCTTGTAAATAATATTATTAGTACTACAACTTTGCATAGTTGCAGATTCAAAATCGATATCTTCTTGAATTAAATTACCGTCATCACAACCATTCAATAGTACCACAAAAACCAATAGGCTTAGAACTCTTTTCATCGTAAAATATATTTTGACAAAAATAGCGAAAAAAATGGCAATTGATAATTGAGAATACACAATTGATATTTCATAACTTTGCAGTAATGAAAAAAGTATATCTCGATAACGCATCAACGACAGCCATTCGTGCCGAAGTCATTCAAGAAATGACCAAGGTAATGGCAGAAGATTTTGGAAATCCTTCTTCAACACATAGTTTTGGCCGCAATGGAAAAAGCGTTTTGGAGCTCTCTAGAAAATCAATCGCCAAGCAATTGAATGCTGCGGCTCAGGAAATTATTTTTACTTCCTGTGGAACAGAAGCTAACAATTGGATTCTTCGTTCAGCTGTTGTGGATTTGAAGGTAAAACGAATAATAACAAGCAAAATTGAGCATCACGCCGTTCTATATACCGTTCAGGCATTGCAAAAAGAATTTGGTATTCAGGTCGATTATGTTGCCGTCAAGTCTAATGGTGATATCGATATTACTGATTTAGTGCAGTTGTTATCACAGGATGATAAAACTTTAGTGAGTTTGATGCATGTGAACAACGAAACTGGAAATGTTTTAGATATAAAACGAATAGGGGTGATTTGTGCAGAGCATAATGTCTTGTTTCACTCTGATACTGTACAATCCATAGGAAAAATAGAATTGGACGTGCAAGCGTTTCCAATAAATTTCCTAGTTGCCAGCGCACACAAATTTCACGGACCTAAAGGTGTGGGATTTGCATTTGTAAGGAAAAATTCAGGATTGCAGCCACTTTTTTATGGTGGCGAACAAGAAAAGGGATTGCGTGCTGGAACGGAAGCGGTACACCAAATTGCAGGAATGGCAAAAGCATTAGAGCTTTCGTATGCCAATTTAGATACAGAAAGGGCACATATATCCGAATTAAAGAAATATTTGATTGAACAGCTTGAAATTGAGTTTGCGGGCTATGTTGTAAACGGAAGCCAAGATGGACTTTATAATATGCTAAATGTTTTATTACCTTTTTCAGCTGATAAAACGGCAATGATTTTATTTAATCTGGACATGAAGGGGATTGCAGTTTCTAGAGGAAGCGCTTGTCAGAGCGGTAGCATTAGAGCATCGCATGTTTTAGCGGAAATGCTCTCTCAGGAGGATTTGAAAAAACCAAGCCTACGAATTTCCTTTAGCCATTACAACAGCAAGGAAGATGTCGATTTGCTAATAGCGGCATTAAAAAATATCTAAAAACAGAAAAACCGCTTCAAAGCGGTTTTTCTGTTTTTAGATAGTATAGATTTGATTTTATTCTACAACTCTTTCTAAAGCTTCTTTAGCTTCCTTTTCCTCTTTAGCTTTTTGTCTTTTTAACAAAATTGATTCTCTTGTTTTGGCAGTTACCATTAGGCCAACCATCATAACCAAGGCGGTTAATAGTATAACCTGAATAATAACTGATTTATTAATCAATAATATCTTGTGCTCAGGAGCGATCGAAAGGAATAATAAGATGGTTATAAGTCCTCTTGGTGCCACAAATAACAAAGGAAATAAGGGGATTTTTGAGATTTTTAGTTGAATGATTCTCAATATAAAAACGCCTAATACTATTCCAACTGACCATACTAATGTATCTAGGTTTATTATTTCAGAGGTCTTAATCAAATACCCAAACAAAAGAAAGAATAGCGCTCTAACAAGAAAAGTAGCTTCAACTATAAGTTCTTTAAATTTAGAAACCTCCTTGTTTAATAATAATAAATCAAGTCTAAAGTTTTGAATCCATTTAAAATGTTTTAGTTCATCTAAATTCCCAATTGATAATCCAAACACCAAGATAAAAATAAGTGCTGGCAAATGGAATATTTTTGAAATTTCATATATCAATATGATTAGCAATATGATAGGTACAAATTTGATATGATGGTCAATTTTCTTTAGAAGAAAAGAAAGCAAAATAGTAGCGACAAATGAAATCGCGATAATAATTAAAATCTCCAGACAAAAATACCCAAAAGTTTCTAAGCCAAAACTAGTGTTATAGATGATGAAGTTAAAAAATATTACCCCAAAAATATCTGACAAGCTACTTTCGTAGATAATAAATTCTTTTTGACTTGAAGATAGGTTTCTAACGCTTGGAATGGCAATGGCGCTGCTAATCACACAAAAAGGGATCGCATTTGTAAGGCTATCTTTAAACGAATATCCCCCGTAATAATGCAATAAGTAAGCTAAGGAAAAGGCCAAAATAATCAAAGGCAGAAATGCTCCCAATGAAGATTTTTTTATGAGTCCAATTTTAGACTTATTGAGTTCAAGTTCCAAGGAGCCTTCGAGTACGATAAGGATTAGTCCTATGGTACCTAATACAGGTAGGGTAGAGGAAAGGTCAGGAATCTCAATACTAAATAAGTAGGTAGCTTCTCTTACTATCCATCCCAATAGCAGTAATAATATTACAGAAGGTATTTTAGTCCTTGCAGCAGTAAGATCAAATAAATAAGCAACCAGTAACAATAGACAAAGTGAAATTATTATTGTCATAGAAAATTATTTTTTTTTTAATTTTAATGTGTATCCACTAATTATAATGGATGCAGCCGACCCGAAATATAGTACATTTGATTGTCAAAACATAAAAATTAGTTTAAATATCAAAAAAAAAGTTACCATCTGTTAATTCTATTTCTTTCACTTAGCTGTTTATCAGGCAGTAATTCTTTCCGTTCTTTTTTATTACATATAGGTATTGTTGATTAGCTGGAATATTTTTCCATTATCAGGCGGGCTTTAAAAAAGCATAATGTTGACTCAGCACCCTGATTTATGTTAATGCATTTGTCTTCTAGTCCGTCATAAGAGGCACCATTCTCAGGATTATACATAATTTGCTGTAGATGGTTATTGCCTAAAAACCAAATGAAAGCGAGCTTGAGTTGATCTTTGTATTTTCTATTCCTTGTTACTTCATTAAACAAATCTAAAGTGATTATCGTTGTAGCCACTTCGATGGGCTGTTCTCCATAAAAGGTCCTTGCGTTTTCTTTTTTAAACCAACTTCTGTTTGAAACTACCTTTAACTGCCCTTTCATGAAATAATGGGATAGTAGAAAGTCAAAGGTGATTAGTGCGATTTTTTTATATTTCATTTTTCCTGTTACCAGATAACTGTACATCATTGCTTCCGGCAGCACATTATTAGCATAAGTCATATAATCTTCATACCAACACCAGTTCACTTCTGAGTTAATTTGATAATGGCGTAATAATTCATTAGCTAATTTTTCAATATGTTTCTCGATTGCTTCATCTTTATGGGTAGAGTAATAATTATATAGTCCCTTTATTGCATAGGCCATGGCCCTCGGTGAATTGATATCGGCAAGTCTTAGGATTGCTTTATCCCAGCATTTTTTTGCTCTTAGTACAATTTCAATAGGCAGCGTTTCCTTATGACCAATTACAGTTCCCAAACTCCACAAAGCTCTTCCATTAGCATCTTCTAAATTGACTTCGCCATTCTGCTTTGTCAGTTGATTGTCGAAATCCTTATAGTTGTCAAACCAACCGTTTTCCCTTTGAATATCTTCAATGTATTTAAGATAGGTGCTTGCCATTATCAAGCTTTCATCATCTGGAAAAATTTTATTGTACATAACCATATCAATTAGCGCCCTTGCATTATCGTCTAAAGTGTATCCAGATTCCGGATCAGGTTCAGAAAATTTTGAAAACTGTAATATACCAAGGTCTGTTGTTAGTTTCTTAATATGATCTATTTTGAGTGGTGGCATATTGAACTGTAAATCCTCTACTCTGTTTGTCAATTCACCAAACATCAATCCATATTGTATGGCTATGTTCTCCCAAGCCGGGGCATGTGATAAGGAAAAAGCATTTTTCCCCATCGCAATTCGCTCTTCTTTATTTTCAACAAGTCGCAATATTGCGGCTTTAAATTCTTCTGGATTATCAAATTCTTTTAATAATATACCAGCATTATGTTCAAGCGCTTCAACGGCATGCGGAATTGGGGTCGAAATAACTGCACATCCGCAACTCATAGCGTAAGCAAAAGTACCGCTCACCGCCTGATTAGGGTCTTTTGAGGAAAAAAGATAGATATCGGATAATGTTAAATATTCCAAGAGTTCCTTCAATTCAAGATATTCATTGATGAATACAACGTTGTCTTCTAATTGTAGTTCCTGTACTGTGGCAATTAATAGATTACGATATTTCTCTCCCTCCTTTCTAATAATTTCAGGATGAGTTTTACCAATTATGAAATAGACAATTTGTGGATGTTTTTTTACGATTTCTGTTAAGGCAAATAATGTTGTTTCAATATTCTTGTTTTCGCTTATGAGACCAAAAGTGGACAGTACTATTTTATCTGATAGTCCATACTTATCTTTTAGCTTTGCTTTCTGCTCCCAAAGTATGCTGTGATTGCCATGTGGAATTACTTGGATTTTGGACATGGAACAGTCATAATGAGATGTCAAAATCTCACGAGATTTTTTAGTTAGCACTATTATTTTGTCTGATAGATCTGCTATGGCATGAACTATTTTTTTTCGTTTTTGATCAGGATTTGGTAATACTGTATGAAAAATAGTAGCGATTGGTTTGTTTAAAGCCAATATGAATGCAAGGACATAATCACCGTATTCGCCACCATAAAGTCCAAACTCATGCTGAATGCAAACCAACCCAATATCTTTTCGTTCGTTTATTTTTTCGGCTATAATTTGGAATTCTTCTAACTTGGAAGAAGTTATAGTGTAGACCACTTCCTGATTGTATTGGTATTGGTCTTTTTTATTTTGTAGAGCGCACACTTCAATAGGCAATGTATCACCAAATACATTTTTTACTGCATTGACAATGTCATTTGAAAAAGTTGCCAATCCACACTCTCGAGGGGGATAGGAACTTACAATTAGCATTTTTATTTCTTTTTCAAACTTCATTTCCGTAATGTTTTAAGGTTGTTTTTTTAATTCAAGAAGTACTTCATTGATATTCATTTTTGCCACAGCAATGTGCTTGTCAGCGGCACCGTAATAGATGTAAAGATCATTTTCAAATAATGCATGACCTGTAGGGAAGACAATGTTGTTTACCACGCCATTTTTTTCCCATTGTTTTATTGGTGAAAAAAGAGGGTAGGGCAATCTGGAAATCTCCATTTCAGGTTTGTCTAAATGCAATAGAGCGGCTTTTGCATGGTAGACTTTACCAGTTGTTGTTTCGTGTACACCATGATATATTAATAACCATCCGTCTGGAGTTTCAATTGGAGGTACTCCCGCTCCGATATAATTCATTTCATAAGAGTCTTTCGGGTCCAGAATAATATAATCGGTTAAATTTCTGAGGTATTCTACCCAAAAACTGAGAGTCAATTCGTTCCAGTCGTTAAACTTTACTATTTGGATTCCCGGCCATATTCTGTGCAGAAGCACAAATTGACCATTGATTTTTCTTGGGAATAACACCACATCCTTATCTCGTAATAACCGAGTCTCATCACCTACGACTCCTATTTGGGCAAATAAGTTATAATATTGATGGTATTTAGGGTTCAATTTGTTTTCATTGCAATAATTCACATGGCTTTCATATTGCTCGTAGTTGACTTTTGGGGTGATGATTCCTTGTTTTTCAAAATGGATTAAATCTTTAGACGTGGCTAGTGCTCCCATGGCATTAATACCGTCAAAAGCAGTATAAGTTATGTAAAAGGTATCTTCAATTTTTACAATTCGAGGGTCTTCGACTCCTTGCTTCTCATATTCAAAATCTCTTGTAATCAAAGGCTTTTCCATTCTCTCGACAATAGTCGTCGGGCCATCTGTTTTGGCGTAGCCAATGGTGGATGAATTTCCGTCTTGGACTGCCCGATATAGAATATGAAGTGTATTTCCGTCTTGATATACGGCTGGATTTAAGACACCAGTGTTTTCAAATTCGAAATTAGTGGGACTTAGTATAGTACCAAGTTTTTCTATAGTAATCATAATTGGCTGTTTTGGAATTTTAACTCTGTACTATTTCAATTGCCTATTTTTTTTGCTCCCGCAATTTTTCTCTTTCTAATTTTCTAAAGTATCCGCGAAATAGAAAATTGTGTTTTAAGGCTTCTAAATCTTCATTCAAGCGTATGCTGGCCTCATTCACATTTGTCATTGTCGAATCTATTTTTCGAACCAACCCAGGATCATTGGAAAGGTAGTTCAGCGCGCCTTTACCGTCTTTTATGTTTAAAACAGTTTTATTCACATTGCTAACCGCTTTATTTATTTCGATACTTGTATTGTCTAAATTGCCTACTATATTTCGGATCCTATTGGCTACAGCCGTATCCTTTAAAATACCAACAACATTATCCTTATTGTTTAAAGTGGCAATTAGTCTATTCAAATTTGAAATCGATTCGGAGGTTTTTTGACTCGATACTTTCAAATAACTCATGGTTAACTTTAGGTCCTTTGCCATGGCGATATCATTGACCAGTAATCCCACAGTTCCTTCTCCATCATTAATTTCATTTGTGATTTTAAGTAAATTCTCTGTTAGCTGTTCGGCATTTTTATTTGTTTTGCTAAACGTATTTAAAAGGTCATCTGTACGGATGCGATTTAGGGAGCTGATTTCATAACCTGGCTCAACTAAATCTGCCATGCCTTTGCCTGGTAAGATATTTATAACCATACTTCCCACTAATCCATCAGAACCTATGGTGGCGACTGCATTTTTTTTAATGTGTTTAAATATTTCTTTATCGATGATCATTTCTACTCGAATATTAGTATCTCCAATCATTTCGATGTTTCGTACCGTTCCCACATTTACACCGGAGTAGCGTACATTATTTCCTAATTGTAAACCATTTACGTTGTTGAAGCTGGTTGCTAGTTGCACGGTATTACCAAACATTTTTTGCTTATCGCCAATTAGATAAGTGGCTAAAACGAAAATTAGCAGCCCAATTATTACAAAGAGGCCTAGTCTTATTTTTTGTGTTGTTGTTTTTTCCATGTCTGTAGTTATTTAAAGAAAGCCTGAACCTGAGGATCAGTAGATTTTGATAATTCTTCAAAAGTGCCTTCTGCATAATTGATACCGTCGACGAGCAAAATCATTCTATTCGAAATCACTCGAGCACAATCGACGTCGTGGGTAATTATAATTGCTGATGTATTGTATTTATCTTGGATTGATTTCATAAGTATCAATATTTCCTTTGCTGTTATGGGATCTAGTCCTGTTGTGGGCTCATCATAGAGTATGATTTTTGGTTGCAGAATCAAGGTTCTGGCAAGAGCAATTCTTCGTTTCATTCCTCCTGAAAGTTCTGCAGGCATTAAGTTTACTGCATGTGCTAAGCCTACACTCTCGAGAGCCTCCATTACTAAGGGCGTTGTGTCTTTTAAGATTCCAAATTTTTTGGTATGTCGTCGTAACGGGAACTCCAAATTTTCGCGAACAGTCATAGAGTCATAAAGTGCACTTCCTTGAAAAAGAAAACCAATCTCTGTTCTTAGTTCGTCTAGTGTTGTCCGACTTAGTTCCCCGATAGTTTCTCCCATAACAATAATGGTTCCGCTGTCTGGTCTTTCTAGTCCGATTAAGCATTTTATCATTACAGATTTTCCAGAACCAGATTTCCCCATGATAACCAAGTTTTCTCCTTCATTTAATACCATATTAAAACCATTCAAAACATGATTGTCACCATAACTTTTTCTCAAGTCCTTGATTTCTATAATGGGTTTCTTATTTGGCATGGTTGTACTCATAATTAGTTATAAATCATAAAAAATGTCGGTTACGAAAACAGCTATAAAGTCAATAATGAATAGGAGCATGGAGGTAAAAACTACCGCTGAATTAGCGGCAACACCTACACCCGCTGTACCCTTTTTACAATAGTAGCCCTTGAAACAGCCTACTAGGCCTATTGCAAAACCAAAAAAGAACGTTTTGATTGTTGCAGGCATTAAATCTCCAAATTCCAACGCATCAAATACCTGATTGAAATACAATAAAAAGGAAACGTTCCCTTTTATATTTTCAACGAGATACGAACCAAAGAGTGCTATGGCGTCTCCAAAAAACACTAATATGGGTAGCATAAATGTCGTTGCCATAATTCGGGTAACAACTAGATATTTAAAGGGATTTGTACCTGACACTTCCATGGCATCAATTTGTTCCGTTACTCTCATAGAACCTAATTCAGCTCCTATTCCAGAGCCTATTCGACCCGCGCAAATCAGTGCCGTTATAATGGGACCAATCTCTCTTATTATGGAAATACTTACCATCGAAGGCATCCAGGAGACGGCTCCAAACTCCTGAAGCGTTGGACGTGATTGAAGGGTAAAAACTAATCCAATAATAAATCCTGTAACCGCAACAAGTAATAGGGAACGATTACCCATATTATAGCATTGGCGAAGGAATTCCTTGAACTCTACTGGACGTTTAAATGATTCTCTAAAAAAGCGCGCAGCGAAAAAAGAGAGTTCACCAATTTCAAGTAAAAAGGATTTGAAAAGTTCTATTATGTTAAAAACAGCATTCATAGGCATAATGAAATAATTTTTAATAGTAAAGGGGCTACTCAAATATACGGACTAATTTATTGATTATCAGACATTTCAGTTGTTGTTAATCTGTTATTTTGATGGTTTTGTCGATAAAAGGAGTTTGCAGAATGAACAATATGAACTTTAGCAGGTAAATTCTTATAAAGTGTAGCGAAGAAAAAAATAAAATGATTTTAGTATTGCAGTAGATTCTTGCCATGAAAGGAAGGGAAGGCAATAGCTCATAAGAGTTGAGGTAAAATTGTAAATTGAAAGCAATTTGGTGACTTTATATTCAGTTATTATGAAAAATCGGTATAACTTTTTAGATTATAAGCTCAACAAATCGCTAATATCGATTTGATTGCTTTTATGAGGAATGGTATTACATGTAATGATTTCCTTTGCACCAGAATCTTTAATTTCCTGAAATGAATTTCCTGCGAAAACGGCATGGACACCAATGCAAATAGCTGGCTTCATTCCTGCAGCTTTCAAATGACCTATGGTTTCTAGCATGGTTCGTCCCGTTGAAATAATGTCATCTATTAAAACGGGGATATGATTTTTGTAAATGTCAATATGAGGAATAGAAACTTCTACGTCGCGATCTCCACGTCTAATTTTAGTCAATATTATATAGGGAGCATTAGCCTTTTTAGCCACTTCAGATACCCATTGCTCACTTTCTCCATCTGGCCCAATTAATAGTGGGAAATCAATATTGGTTTTTATCCATTCAGAAATATGGTTTGCGGCATGCGCTACTTTTGTAGGGATGGTATAAATTTCAGATAATGAAGATCTTCTATGTAAGTGTGGATCAATCGTAATCAAAGAATCTACAAAACCAGATACTAAATGGGCAAAATAAGTAGAGGTGACTGCTTCCCCTGGATTAAAAATGGTGTCTTGCCGCATATATGAAAGATATGGAGCGACTAGGGTAAGAGTATTCGCACCCATCTCTTTTACTTTTTTAGACAAAAAATAAAGAGGGAGTAATTTAGCGTCTGGTTGATGAAGCGTGCAAACTAAAACCACTATCTTATTCTTTACACTTGATAGAATCCTAATATAAGTTTCTCCATCGGGAAACTGTCTCAGTTCAAAGGCGCCCTTTTCAGCATTTTCTCTTTGAATAAGTCTATCAGTCAGATTTTCGTTTCCTGGTAATGCAAAAAATATTTTTTTCATGACACTGATTCTATTAAAATAATATCCGGTTCGCTTTTCATATACTCTATTGCGTATTTCAATTCCCCTTCCGTTTCCGCATAAATGCAAAAGAGCAAATCACCTTTATTCACTTTTGTATTCAAAGGGGTTTGCAGAAAAACGCCTGCTTTGCGATCATGTGGAGCTCCGGCAAGCTTAGCAATTTTAGCCAGTTTTCGGTTGTCAATTTCGATTACAATTCCCGATTTCTCTGCATGAATTTCCATTTTATAGATGGCGTATTCAGGCTCCTTAAATCCACCTTGGGCTTTACAAATAGCCATGAATTTTTCATATGCCTGTCCAGAGGAAAGTATTTTTTCGGCTATATCTAACCCATTTTCATGTGGTTTGCTATGTACCAGATCGATTATATTAGCAGCAAGATATAACGCTTTATTTCTTAAGTCTTGGGGAGCATTTTTTTCATTTCGCAATACACTTAACACGTCCATGGCTTCAAGTGAAGGGCCAATTCCCCTACCTATGGGTTGCGAACCATCAGTAAAAAGTACTTTTACTTCTATACCAATTGCTTTTCCTACGACATTGAAGTAGTATTTCAATTTTTCGGCGTCTTCCTCTGTTCTGACCTTGGCTGTTTTTCCAATTGGAATATCAATAACTACATGAGTGGAACCTGCCGCTGATTTTTTGGATAATACGGAAGCAATCATTTGTCCTTCGCCATCGACATCAAGGGCTCGTTCAACGCGTATTAAAATGTCATCGGCAGGACTTAATTTTATTGAGCCTCCCCAGACAAAGCAACCATTTTGTTTTTCCACCACTTTTTGGATTTCTTTAATCGAAAGGTTAACTTCTGTCATCGTCTCTAATGTATCAGCAGTCCCAGCTGGAGATGTAATGGCACGGGAAGAAGTTTTAGGTATTGTAAGCCCAAACTCAGCTATGATAGCGACGACAATTGGTGTTGTTCTATTTCCCGGAAGACCACCAACGCAATGTTTGTCTACTACAATTTTTTTTCTCCAAGAAAGCTTTTTACCTGAATTAACCATTGCTTTCGTAAGGCCAATTATTTCATGAATGCTGAGGTTGTCTCCACCACAAGCAGTTATGAAAGCGGCAATCTCAATATTAGAATATTGACCCTTTACAATATCATCAATAATGTTTTGGAAGGCCTCATAATTTAGTTTTTTTCCATACATTTTAGCACGTATACTCCGCATAGAAATGACTGGTTGGACATGAGAAAAGCTGATTTCATCATCATCTTTTGCATTTAAATTGTACCATGCACTTTCAGATATTCCTGCTTTCCCAGGTTTCAGAATTCCATCTGTAATAATATATAAAGTCGCGATTAAAGATTTTCCTTTAACTGTTATTAACACCCTATTAAGTGCCTCAAAACCTTCTGATTTGCATATATAGCAGTCCTTACGAATGAATACGACATGTTCTTTTTGGGTATCGATACCAAGATGAACCAGTTTTAAAGTGTTATATGGTACAGACATCTAATTCTAGTTTATGGAGTTAAATAACTTATTTTTTTAATGTAATAAAGGAATCAGTACCTATAAAAGTACGAAATAATAAGTTAGTAACTATTTAGTAACTCTGTAGTTGTATGAAGAGTGAAATTTGTTGAGTGTTACTATATGAATTAAAACGTATGTTTTAGCTCAACTTAAAAAAAGGTGTTGGATGACTAAAGGCAATAAAAAAATGACACAAGCTTTTCCTTAGGTTATAAAGGAATAAGTAGTCTCATTTTTACTATTTAAAGAACTGTTTTAGGAAAGTAATTAAACCATCATTTTCTTTAATTCTTCCATCGTTATTGGTTTTACTATATAATTACTCACTAAATCATAGGATTTTGCTTTCTCAACATCCGCAGGGTCAACTGAACTTGTTATGATATAAATTGTAACGGGTCTATCATTTGGTATTTTAATAAACTCATCAAGAAATTCCCAACCGTCCCAAATAGGCATATTTAAATCTAGTAAGATTAAATCAGGTAGTTTTTCCTCATTAATTATAATAGCTTTTAATTTTTCATAAGCATCTTTTCCGTTATGAAATACCATGAAGCTTTCACAAAAATTAGCTAACTGCATAATTTTTTTTGTACCAAATACGAAAATGGGATCGTCGTCTATAATGCATGCAATATCAATTTTTTTCATTTTTGAAATATATTTTAAATGTTGTTCCTTTATTTAATTCACTATTGACCTCTATTTTTCCACCTATGGCTTCTATCTGGTTTTTAGTTATAAAAAGTCCAATTCCACGGGCGTCCGTATTATTATGAAACGTTTTATACATGCCGAAAAGTTTGTTTCTATTTTTTTTAAGATCGATTCCTATTCCATTATCCTCAATATGAAGTATAATATATTGATCTTCTTCGGTACAATGCATTTTAATGTAGCTATCTCTTTCTTCTGATTTATATTTTATTCCATTTGTCAAGAAATTTAATAGAATACTATCTAGATAGGCAGGTACTCCCTGAATCATTATATCTGGATTAATTTGATTTACGATTGTAACATTGGCGTTTATTGCTAGAATATTAATGTTTGTTAATGCGGATTCAAAATAATTATTCAAATTTAAATTAACTAAATTATCTTTTATAGAGGTGTTTATTAATACAACTTCATTTAGATGTTGTATTGTTTCTTTAAGATTATTTGAAGCAACACCTAATAATTCTATGAATTCGTTTTTTGCAAATTCGGGGTTTTCATAAATTAATAAGTCTAACATCATAGCCATGTTCCCTGAATGTGACCTAAGATTATGTGAAACAATATGCGTGAAATTCTTTAACCTTTCATTCTGGTCTTTGGTGACATGAAGTAAGGATTGAATTTCTTTTTCGGCTTCTTTAAGGCTGCTAATATCAACTGCAATTCCTAAGTAACCCGTTATTTCTCCATTTGTTTTTATGGAAGTGACGGTTAATTGTACTGGGAATTGAGTTCCGTTTTTTTTAATATATGTCCATTCACGAGTGTCAAAATTCCCTTTATTTGCTTCGTAAGTAAAAACACTAAAATCGTGAATCGAGTCACTAGGCTCATTTGAGATTTCTAACTTGCGTTTTTCTATCTCATCTTTTATATGAATTATTATAGGTGTTTTTTTGTTTAAAATTTCACTTTTACTGTAGCCTAATAAATTTTCGGCACCTTTGTTAAAAGTTGTAATGGTTCCATTTATATCGGTTTCAATTATAGAAACATGTGTACTGGCATCTAGTATTCCCTGTATTTTACTTAAAGCTTCGGCTAAGTTTAGATCGGCTTTTTTTTGCTGTGTAATATCAATTATTTGAGAAATAAAATACAATGGCTTATTGTTCGCATCTCTAACTAAAGATGCGGCAAGTATAATGTTAATGATACTTCCATCTTTACAAATGTATTTTTTTTCTAGATGATAGAATTTGCGCTCTCCTATAATGAGTTCGTTGAGTAGTTTCAGGTCGGCTTCTAAATCATCTGGATGGGTAATGTCCTGCAATGTTAGTTTCATTAATTCCTTGTCTGAATACCCCAATAAATTGCAAAAGTTTTGGTTGACCTTAAGCCATTGTCCTTTTTCATTAAGTAAGGCCATTCCTATGGCTGCGTTTTCAAAATTTCCTCTAAAAGCTTCCTCGCTAATACGCAGTTGTTCTTCGGTTTTTTTTCTTGCAGTGATATCTGCGGTATACATAATTAATCCAGCAACAACACCCTTGTCATTGTACCATGGTTTAACTTCCCATTCTAACCATTGTAATTCTCCGTCTTTTTTAATGAATTTATCTTCGTCATTCTTAAAGGATGTACCAGCGAGACATTTTTGATGAATTTCTTTCCATTCATCTGATATTTCTGGGAATATTTCATAATGAGATTTTCCTATAATCTCTCTATCGATGAGTTTATATTCTTTTTTCCATTTTTCTGATGCTGCTAAATAGTTCATTTCAATATCAAACATGGCAATGGCATTTGGTGTTTGCTCAATAAACATGATATTTCTTTGAATAATCATTTTTTGTTCACTGATATCTGTGTGTGTTCCAAACATCATTAAAGGGCTGCCATCATCTGTCCAGCTAATGATTTTACCTTTATCTAAAACCCATACCCAGCTACCATCTCTGTGTTTTAATCGATACTCACAATTGTAATATTCTGTTTTCTTTTCAAAACAATCATCCATTCTGCTTTTCGAGAGTTGTATATCATCAGGATGCACTAATTTCTCCCATTTTTCTGTGGTAATAGGATGTAGTTCGTCTAATCGATACCCGATGATTTTTGCCCAAAGTTCACTATGATGCGTTTCTCCAGTTTGTATATTCCATTCCCAAGTTCCAGAATTTGTAGCATGTATTACACTTTGGAGTTTTTCTTTTTCTTGAAGTAGTGCAATATGGTTTTCCTTTGCTAAAGTGATATCTTGAAATGTTCCATATATTCGGATACATTTCCCATCTTTTATGACAGATTGACCAATAGATCTTACCCATCGGCTATTGTTTTTCGCTGTTTTTAATTGCAGTTCAAGATCAAATGCTTGGCCCTTTGAAATTGCTATTTCAATAGTTGCAGTGATTTTATTTCGCGACTCTCCTTCTTTAAAAAAATCAATGGCGGTTTCAAGTTGAGGTTCGTAATCTTTAGGCACTTCATGAATTACCTTTGTCATGCTACTCCAATGTATCTGTTGCTTTATTAGATTGAAATCCCAATATCCTATAGAAGCTGCAGAATTGATTTTTTCAATAAAATCTTCTTGCTTTTGAAGTTTTTCAACTTGCTCTTCTATTTTTTTATCTTTTAATGTAGGTTGATTGGGGGTATTGATTTTTGTGAATCCTTTTAAAATACTTATAACTTCACCTTTTTCGTTTTTAACAGCGAGTGTTTTACACAGCATCGATATGGTAGTACCATTTTTATGTGCAAATTGTTGAGTATGGAGTAAAGACAGATCAGTATCTGAATTAATATCTATTTTTTTAAAACTGTTTAAGTCTTGTAGATGTGATCCGTCATTGTTTTTTTGTAGGGTTTCTTGATTTTTATAACCTAAGGTTAAGCATAACTTAGGATTTTTCCACTCCTGTGCATTGTTTTGATATGACAAGCCGTCTATTGCATGTTCTTGGATAAAATCAAAAAACCTACTGTCATTCCTTACAAGCTGATATAATTCTTCTTTGAGATAACTCATTTTACTAAAGGGACTTTTTTATAATATTATACACCTTCATAGCGATGTATTTTAATTTATCTATTTTTTTAAATATAAAATTTTATACCGCTAAAAACGGTATAAAAAAACAAAATTAAAGAAGAGTTTTGGAATTTTATAGGGCATGAATTATTAATATTAAATATAATTAATAATTATAAATAGGTATCGTGGTACTGATCCCAAATATAGCAAATAAATAAAGTTTTCGTTTAATTAATAATGGTAAAAAACAAATAAAATGGACATAATTAACTTTAGTTTTCATAGAGTAACAATCTATTTCTTACAGAAAGCAACTCAGCTTGTAAAGAATCTATTTTTTGTAGTAAATTAAAAACCACATCAATACCTTCGAGATTAACATCTAACTCTTGATGCATTCGAATCATTTTCTCAATTTGATAAATAGAATCTTGGTGAATATATTGTGTTTGCTCAACCATTTGGATTTCAATCAATCCAATTTCATCTAAATTGGAGAAAAAGGATAATTCCACGTTATAATGGCTACATAAGGTTTCTAGGGGAATGAAGTTTTCTGTGCTCATATGTTTCTTAACTTTGAAAGTTCGGTGAATAGTTCTTTCTCTTTTTCAGAAAGGGATGTGGGTATTTGTATTTGATAGCTGATGTATAAGTCGCCAAATTGACCTTCCTTTTTATAAACCGGAAAGCCTTTTCCTTTCAGTTTTACTTTTGTGTCATTTTGGGTTCCTGCTGCCACTTTTAATTTTACTTTTCCGTCAAAAGTATCTACAGTTATTTCGCCCCCTAAAATGGCGGTATACAAATCTAAAGCTACAGTTGTATATAGATTGCTTTTGTCTCGCTTGAAATTAGTGTGGTTTTCTATGGTGAAGGTGATATACAAATCTCCCTTTGGGCCACCGCCAGATCCCGCAGCACCATGACCAGTAATTTTTATTACCTGACCATTTTCAACCCCTGCCGGAATCGTAAGCCGAATGTTTTTGCCATTAATGGTTAAGGTTCGCTTGTGTGTAGTATAGACTTCCTTTAGATCAAGGTGAAGTTCAGCATTAAAGTCTTGGCCTTTAAATTGAGCACTACGACGCCCACCACCTCCTCGAGCGGATTGACCTCCAAACATTGATTCAAAAAAGTCAGAGTAATCGCCACCGCCACTAAAACCTCCAAAACCGCCTTGTTGACCACTTCCTTGGTATTGTTGCTGTTGCTTTTTCTGTTGTTCATACTGTTCAGCATGTTGCCAGTTCTCCCCGTATTCGTCATATTTTTTACGGTTTTCAGCGTTGCTCAATACTTCATTGGCTTCATTTAATTCCTTGAATTTTCTTTCAGCTTCCTTATTGTTTGGATTCAAATCAGGGTGGTATTTTCGAGCCATCTTACGGTATGCCTTTTTTATTTCAGCTTCCGTCGCTTTTTTGTCTACCCCAAGAACTTTGTAATAGTCTATAAATGCCATTTAGAATATATTTTATAATTATTTAATTGCAGAATTTCCTTAGAAATAAAGGTTCATCTAAATCGAAAAGTGCACTATCAAATTTAATCAATTTTTAACGGATAAGTTGTAATAAAATGTTTTATTTCAATAAGTTATAGTAATGAAATTGTTTGGTACACTACCTTTTGTGGTTTGAAAAATATTGAGTTTGTCAGTTGAATCAAAAAATAGTAATTCTAGATGTTTCCATATTTATGTATGATAGAAATTTGTCCAGCATGATATGCCGTATGAGAAATAATTCTTCCAAAAGCTTCGGCTTTTGTTTTAGTGCCAGCTTCTTTGATTGTAATTGTGGATTCCCAATCTGCATCTGTTTGTTTTTCGAGAATAGACAATAAACTTTTAAAGGCATAATCAGAATAGTCTTTTAAATCAGCGAGATTAGTCCAATCTCTAGTGTCTTTTTGTGCAATATCTGTTTTTACAATTGCCTTAATGTCAGTGGATCCTAATTCATTTTTTGCAAAAAGCAATTCCATGTCACCGATATGACGTATGAGAAATCCAAGATTATACGGACAAGGAGCTAGCTTCTTTGTTAAATCATTTTCTGTGATTTGTTGTAACTTATTTGTAAAACGAGTTCTGGCTTCTTGCCAAAGTTCAATAAGTACTTGTGTTGTTGCTTTCATATTAAATGGAATTTATAAATTAGGTAGTATTTAAATTCTGAAATCATATGTGATATAATATTGCAATTCAAAGCTAAAGAGAAGCAGTTTTTTAAGCTTCATTTCGCGACTCGATAAATAGTTAGTATAATTATAATAACCATGATTCCTGAGTAAATGCGTTTGTTGTATTTTGCTAGCCAATTGGGTAGATAAATATCAAAATTGTCTTTTGTAGAATCGGAATATTTTCGAGCAATAATGGTTAGTGGGCAAAAGAATTTAAAGATTAATAAGGTAATGCCTTCCGAGACTATTAGAGTATATCCAATCCAGAGGCAAATGTCGATTTTGTCTAAAATAACGGCATAAAGCATATAAAAAATGACAAAGTTGAAAAATACCTAAATCAAAGTATGTATTATGATCTTAATAAGTGTCAGTTTTGTTTTGACAATCTATACTGTACTTTAATTCTTTTTCTATATTCAATGTACTCAAATTTAGAAATGAGAACGTCCTACGAGGGGACGTTTTGGAGGTTTAATTTCAGTAAATGGAAAAGCGGCATTACATCAACAATGGCATAATTCTGTTATTGCTTGCTTCCCTTTTCTTTTTTAAGTCTTTAAGAAAAGATTTGTATCCTATAAACTCTGAGTCTTTTGGGTTGATCTGAAGGACAAAATTTATTTTTCCCAGCAGGTGCTCTAGGTAGTTGGCTTGATTGATTTCCTTATATTCGCGATGTTCATCAATACCAAATTTCTGGATGTAGTACATTGCTTGTCGCAGCGCGTTACGTTTGTGAAATACTACCTGCGGTTTTTCATTGACAACAATTCCTGTCACGGTTTGTCTAGAGTCAGGAGTCATCAATTTTGTTTTACTTGGGTTTATTTTTAGTTTCAGTTTCTCAACTGCTTCAGTCACTATATTAAATAGTTCCTTTTCGTCAAAATCTCCTGAAAAACTTAGGTCATCTGCGTAGCGGGTGTACCTGATTTTTTTTTGAATACAATATTGAGAAATGACTTTATCAGCTTCTTCAAAAATCAGGTTCGAAAGATAGGGGCTGGTTGGAGCTCCCTGTGGCAAGCTCCCATCTCGAGTGCATAATTTCGACAATAAATCGGAAATACTTCTAGTATATCCCACATCGGCAAAGACTTTTTCAACGCTTTCGATGCCAATGGAGGGAAAGAAATTTTCTAAATCCAGCGTAAAGACCTTAGCTTGATTTTTATGAAATTTCAAGTTTTCGATAAGGCTCACATTAGGCTTATAGGCTTTGGCGAAAGCACTGACTGGACGTTTATATAATATGTTTTTTAGAATCCAATGCTGAATTTCTTTCAAACTAGGTAAGGGCTCGGAGATTGGTCTTTTTTTGCCGTTCTTTTTAAGGATCTCAAAATCACGGTAAAAATATTTGGTATGAAGAGCTGCTTTTTTTAGGTATTCTTTTTTGTATCCCACTAGTCCCGCTAGATGCGATGAATTATAAATCACCGGCACATCATTAGAATACAACATTTCGGCATAATCCAAGCAGCGTTCGATACGCTGTGGACTGTAGCCCATTTTTGTGGCTTCCTTTGTAAAAGCATCTTCGTATTGTGAAAAATCCATAACGTTAAAATCGATAATGGAGTGAGGATTTTTACGTCTCTCACTCCAGTTAGGAATACGGGTTTAAAAGGTTCGGAGCTCTGCGGAGGGCCTTTTAAACCCAGTGCTTGAAAAAGCATTCAATTACAGAACAGTGACTCACTGCTCCGATGTTAGCTAAGCTAACAAAATCGTTAAAAATGATTAGAAAGGCAATTCGTTCTGAAGAGGTACGTATATTGTTTTCTTATCCAATTTTGGAATTTTACTCTTCATATCTTTTGAAATCCATTCTTCTTTTCTTTTTCGTTTCAATCTCTTGTTTGTTTCCATTTTATGAAAATTTTTATGGAGTCGTTGAAAATGTTATTTATTTATAAGTATCTCTATATAAATTATTTAGCCGTAAATAGTGCTTAATAAAGTTACGAAAAAATATATTTGCAAGCCTTGTTTTAAGTAATTTTTTTATAATGTTAGTTTAAAATAAAAAGCCTCCAAAATAATTATTTTGGAGGCTTTAGTTTTAGACAAAAGTATATTGTTTCTCTATTTTATAGGAAGCATTATCTTTTTACCAAGTATTTGATGTTTTTGATTTTTCCGTTCACTACTGTTTTTAAGAAATAAAATCCTTTTCTTAATTTGGATAATTCTAAATTCGTTACTGATTTTCCTGCACTTACTTCTTGTGTAGTCTGGCTAACTAATTGCCCAAAGAAATTATATACTAAGAAATCTACTTTGCCATTTGTAGAACTATTAATGCTAACGTTTACATTATTTACAAATGGATTTGGATACACATTAACGTTTGTAATATTGATTTGGCTATCATTTCCTGAACAACTTCCTAAAAGATCTCCGTGAGCCAAATGCCATTTTACTGCATGTTCATCCACACAAATAGCTTTTCCATTGTGGCAAATTTCGACTTTAGGGTTTCTAGGGTTATTTCCGCAACGCACATCTTCTACGATTACAGTTCTTTCAGAAACAGCAATGCAACCATTAGCATCAGTTACAGTTAGCGTATAAGTTGTAGTTTGTTCTGGACATACTTTAATAGCATTTGTTGTCGCGCCATTGCTCCAAGCATAAGAATAAGGTTGTACACCACCCGAAATACCGTCGTCAGTTAGAGTAGTACAGGATTTTTCACTGTACCCGCGATAAACAGTTACATCTTCAGCTGTTGGTATCTCAATTGCTGTAGCTTCAGTAACTGTAACCTCTTTGGATATTGTATTCTTTAATGCATCTTTAACAATAACAGAATAAGTTCCAGCCGCAATATTTGTAATACCGTTTGTAGTATCATTTGTACTCCATGTATAAGAGTAAGGAGAAATTCCGCCAGAAACAACGATACTAGCTGTACCATTTTCTTCACCGTTACAAGTAACATTGGTTACATTTAAGCTATCAACATTCATCAGTTTCATTTGTAATCTCACTGAAACTGGGAAGTGATCTGATGCTGTTTTTGTATAATCACTAGAATAAAATTCGTAATGAACTCTTGCTGATTCTGGTATATATAAATCAGTTAATTCATTTGAAAGTGTAATATGGTCAATCATGTTTTCATAAGTCACATACGATCTATAACCAGCATCGCTTAATGATTTTGTAGGTACAAAATATTTTGCAGCATCATTTACATAGGCTTCATAAGAAGACACAGTTGTAGAAACATCTGATACAGTTTGATCTACATCATCATTATAATCTCCTAGTAAAACTAAGTTAGCATTTGGATATTGTGCATCCAATGTGTCTTTTAAGACCTCAACATCAAATTTACGCATGTCGTATTTGCCTTGAGCGTCACCACTAGTATTTGCTCTAGCATGAAGGTCAATGATATTAATTTGTTTTTTGTTACCATCAATAGTAACATTGGCAGTTAACATAAAAGGCAATCTTCCGCTAGCAAAAAAGCGAGATTTATCAGTATCTGGATAATTAGCTAAAGCAGCTGCGTCACCACCATTATAGTAAGGGTGAATTGTTTTTAACAACACTTTAGTACTAACAGCGGCAACTGTTTTGTTTTTATAAATGAATCCTACTTTTTGTTTTGCCCCTGATGTATCATTAGGATATGAAGTAGCTTCAGATAAAATAAAGCTGTAATCATTCATCTCGCTTACCATTTGTGCTAATAATGCATCATCAGAAACTTCTTCGATAGCATAGATATCAGCATCTAAAGTTTGCAATACATTTTTTACAGCTTCTTTTTGGATAGCATCTGAATCTGGTTTTCCAGCTGCAGGCGAATTCGTTTCATCTCCAAACCAAGCTACATTCCACGTAGCGATATCTAAAGTTTTATCTTTAGAAATACTCAAATCACTTCCTGATTGTTGAAATTTATCTGCACAAGGCAAGTCGGTTCTCATTCTTGGTAAAAGTTGTTGTGTTGCAAAATAGTTACCCACAACTCCAATGATTTCTGAACAAGTTTCTGGTTGACCAAAACCTACAAGATCATTCACATCTGCATCAATTCGTAATTGAGCCGTTCCGCTTGCATCTGTAATATCAGTATTTGAATTACCAAATAGTATTGCTCCTGGTTTTGGGAAAGTGGTGTTTTCTATTCGAACTAATTCAGCAGGATGATTTACCATTTCACTCAAAGTGATCGTAATTGGTTGAATAGGCTGATTAGCTAATCCATTATTGGTAACAGCACTTACAGGACTAATTTGAACTTGGTCACTATAATTACTTCTTGTACCTGTAACAGTAATTGAATCACCTATTTTGAAAATACCTGTTCCATGAACCGTTTTGTCAAAAACAGCAATCGCTCCAGTTGTATCTTGAATATATGCAGAACCTGCAAATTGATCTGAAACAGTTAAAACACCAGTTACAGTCACGATTTCTCCTTCTGCTTTTGTTCTAGCTTCTGCAATTGGAATTACAACTAATATATCAGCAGCATCTCCAAAAAATTGTCCTGCATTTACTGCACCAAAAGTGTTTTTAGTAGCTTGCCAAGTAAAATCAGCATAAGTATAACCAGCGCCTGTCAATTGAAGTGAAGTTCCAATGGCAGCAGTACTAGCCTCAGGTACTCCAATATCAATACTTGTCATTCCGATTGCAGGACCATTGGTTGCTGTAAAACTACCTTCGTAGCTTAAAAATTGAATTACTTTTCCTGCGGCATCAACTAATGCAAGACCATCAGGCGCACCATTTTGCAATCCAGGAATATTTACGGATACCGTTCCATATCCATTTAATTGGTTAGGGATAATTCCCGAAAGGTTACCAGTAGGAGTATAGCTTGCCCCACCAGAACCGTTGTAAGGAATAATACTCCAACCCGTTAAATCAGTTCCTGCATATCCAGCAATTTCTACTGCTTCGTTAACATCTGTTCCAGCATTATCATAATGGATTTCGTTGATAAATACTAAATCACCAAATTTTTGTCCCTTATTTACTTTACCAGAAGTACTAACTGCAGCTTCCCAAGTAAAGTCAGAATATTGAGTTCCTTTACCTACTAATTGTAGAGAAGTTCCAACAGTAGCAGTACCTGCCTCTTCAATGCCAATGTCAGTACTAGTCATACCAGCAGCAGGACCATTAGTAGCTGTAAAACTACCTTCATAGCTTAAAAATTGAATGACATTATTACTAGCATCTACTAGTGCGATTCCGTCAGGAGCACCATTTTGTAAACCAGAAATACTTACAGAAATGGTTCCGTAACCATTTAATTGATTTGGAATTGTTCCTGATAAGTTTCCTATTGGCATGTAGCTTGCACCACCATTACCATTATAAGGAATGATTTTCCAACCTGTTATGTCAGTTCCAGCAAGTCCGGCAATTTCAACTCCTTCATCAATATCAGAACCCGCATTGTCATAATGAATTTCATTGATAAATACGGTTCCAGTTGGAGTAGGTGTAGTTGCGTCCTTGAGTGTAGTTATGGTAACTAGATTACTATCTTCAGAAGTATTGTCATCTGCATCAACCGCTTTAACGGTTAAGTTATAAGTAGTATTTAAAGTTAAACCAGTAAGTTTATAAGTTGTAGCAGTTGTAGCAGCAATTTCTGATGTGCCGTTCAGAATGATATAGGAAACTCCATTGGAAGCATCCCAAGACAAATCAACTGTAGTTTTTGTAATATTATTAGCTACTAAATTTGTTGGAGCGGCAAGGGCAACAGTAGTTGTTGAGAACGTTTGGCCAGTATTAATACTACCATAAGTACTTGCAGTACTTGTTTGCCATGTAAAATCACTATAATTTGTACCAGAACCAGTTAATTGCAAAGATAAGCCTACTGCTTCAAAACCTGTTTGAGAGACACCAATATCAGTACTTGTCATGCCATTAGCAGGACCATTTGTAGCAGCAAAGCTTCCTTCGTAACTTAAAAACTGAATTACATTACCTAGATTGTTAACTAATGCAAGACCATCAGGAGCTCCATTTTGCAAACCATTTATAGATACGAACACGGTACCAAAACCATTTGATTGGTTAGGAATAATTCCTGATAAACTTCCTGCAGGTGAATAAGAAGCTCCGCCATTCCCATTATAAGGAATAATGCTCCAGCCGCTAAGATCAGTACCGGCAGTACCAGCAATTTCAACACCTTCACCTACATCTGTTCCTGCATTATCATAATGTATTTCATTCATGAAAACGACAGAATTAGCAGGAGGTGTTCCCGCTGTTGTTGTTATTGAAATACTATTACTAGAGTTCGAAATATTGCCAGCTGCATCAAATGCTTTTATCGATAAAGAGTAGTTTGTATTTGAATTAAGCCCTGATAACACATAATTTGCCGTTGAGGAAGATCCTATTTGTACGGTACCATTGTAAACTCGATATCCTAAAACACCTATATTATCAGTAGATTGTGTCCATGATAACGTAGTCTCAGTTTGTGTAGTATTAGTAGCATATAAATTTGCGGGAGTAGTTGGTGCTTCAGTATCTAGTATAACACTTCCGTCAAATCTATTTTGAGCTTGTGGTCCACCCCAGATTATAGTTGCAAAAGCGGGGTTATCAATAAAAGGATTTCTGTTTCCTTGAACTCCCTCTAGAATTGTATTTCTATTAATTTCTACTTGAGAAACTGGATCTTCGGCATTCCATTGTAAGAATATATCTGACATGTCCGAACTGTAATTTTGTGCGCTTACAGCAACTGCACTGGGTAAACATTGGTCTCCGTAGCGTAAATGCATGTACATTACCATACGAGCTACATCACCTTTCCATTCATCTCCTGGATACCAGTAAGTTCCGTTAATTAATGTTGCATTACCTGAACCAGCACCAAAAGGATAGTTGTTTCTTGTTGAATTCAAAGTAATATCAGAAGCTCTAAGGTGATGCGCATCACTTCCAGGACCTGTAGTTCCTAAATTAGGATTCCCCAGTGATTTTGCAAATACGTGTTCTCTGTTCCATTGTCCCTGGTTTCCACCGTTTAGATCTTTTGAGCGAGTTCGGTCATTAGTGATGTCCCCATCAGTGTCATTGTAACCGTAAATTAATAATACTTTGGTCGGATCATTAGGATCTAAATCTGTTTGCTTTAATGCGTCCCACACTCCTGGGGTATAACTCAAATTTGTTGTATTACTACTAATTAAAGTGGCAAGGCTCGATTTTAAGGCATTTCCCGTTTGGTTTATGTTGGTTCCATTATAATAGGAGGGAACCTGACCAAATGATAAAAGACTTAAAAAAGAAAATACAGCGACCAATAACAGCTGCTTTTTTAAGTAAAAGTGTTTCATATATTTATAAGTTTATTAAAAAAGTAAAAATATAAATATTAATAATTACCTAAGAAAAATAGTATTAACAAATTGTTATTATTGTTAGCAAAAAGCACTCAATAATAATTAGTTATTTAACTAAAAGGGATGCTATTAATCAATAATAGCTATTGCCCATTTGTTCTTTTAAACGGAACCAGTTTGTGGATTCTAGTAAAATTTTTTGAGTCGCTTATGAGGGAAATAGGTGACAATGCTTAAAATCATTCTTGCAGTCCAATAAGACAGCCAATTAATGAAACCTGAGGGAATGGTGTTTCTTTTTTTTAGCTGATCTGGAGTTATCCTTTGGCATTGTGCTATTATATCTTTGAGATGCATGGAGTAGGCGCTTGAAAATGCAGCAGATTTAATTTCTACATTCATTTCCAGACTTCCGTAAGTACTTAAATTATTTAGGTTAAAAGAGCCAATGGTGGACCAGTAACCATCAACTACGGCTGCTTTTCCGTGTAGTACCGTTTTATTCCACTCGTATAATTCAATATCACTCTCAAGAAGCGCAGAGTAAATATGATATGTAGCTCTTCTAGAAAGGGGAATATCTGAAATTCCAGACAGAATTAATTTTACTTTAATCTTATTCCGTGCTGCTTTTTTAAGCGCATTATTCATTCTACTACCTGGAAGAAAATAACTGCCTACTATGATTATTTCTTCTTGTGCGTTATTAAAGGAATTAATATAAGCATCATAGATTTCGTTTTTTCTTTTCAGCCAATCGTTTTGAATAATGCGAATGACAGTTTCTTCTTGACTATGTAAAATGGATTCTATTTTTTTTTTGAATAAGTACCTTTTTTTGAAAAAAAGATCCCTGCAAAGTAATTGAAGCGCTTTTGCAATTTTTACATCATGTACCTGCACGGAATAATCTAACCAAGGTTTTTTTGTAGGAGTGCCATGATATTTATCCGCAATATTAATTCCTCCAATTAAAATAACTTCTGCATCGGCAACCACCACTTTATGATGCAATCTTCGGCCTATGTAAAAAGAGTTTGCTGAAAAGAAAGGAGAAAATAGCCGAAAGTTGATTCCAAGTTTTTTTAAGTCAATAATCACTTCTTTTGAAAAGGAGAAGGAACCAAAACCATCTAGTAAAATATATATTTTTACGCGACGGGATGCTGCTTTCTTTAATTCTTCCAAAATTTTTGTACCTATAGAATCATTACTGAAAATATAAAACTGCAAGTGAATCTCATATTGGGCGTTTTGAATAATATGTTCCAATCGTGAAAAATAGTCTGTTCCACTGTGCACTAATTCCACGCTTTCATCAGAAGCAGTAAAGTAGTTGTTAAGTGGCATAGGCTTTTTTTGATTTTACCCCTTTTATCAAAAGGAATTCCAAAAGGTTTTCAGTATCCAGTGTACCTATTAGTTCATTGTTTTCTAAGACTAGCATTAAATTGTTTTTGTTTTTGTAGACCAATTCGAAGATGTTTTCTAAAAGTGTTTCCACATCCAGATAAATTAAGTTCTCGTTCATTGCAGAATGAATTGTACTATTTTCACCTTTTTCGGAAAGTGCCACTATAATTTGATCTCGATTTAATGTCCCTACGGGTGCATTATTCTCAGTAATCAAAAAAATCTTAGATTGGGAATCTAGTAATAAAGCAATAGCCGTTTTTATAGGTTCACGAGCATCAATGGTAATATATTGCTTCATTAACACATCTCTCACTTTGTATCCTTGGAGAGAGTACTTAGAATCGGCATGTTTACTCTCCATTTGCGCACCCATAATGACAAATAAGCCTATAAAAATCAGAAAAGGGTTATATAGAAAACCGAGAAGCATAAAACCAATCGCTAAAAATTGCCCTATTCGTGCCGCTATTTTTGTTGCAATATGCCTTTCAAATTTAAATGATAATAATGCTCTGAGTATCCTTCCTCCATCCATTGGAAAAGCAGGGATCAAATTAAAAATAGCGAGTATGATGTTTACGATAAAAAAATTAAGGAAAAAATTACTGGCATTTACACCAGCCGATAATTCTTGAGCCAATTCTTCTGATGTAGCCGGGAAGCTTATAAATAGGCCCGTTATGAGTGCCAGAACGATATTGACTAACGGCCCCGCAAAGGTGACTATCAATTCCTCTTTAGGTTTCTCAGGAAGACTTTCTAATCGTGATACTCCACCTATTGGCAATAGGGTAATGTCTTTTGTTCCAATATTAAATAATTTTGCAGCAAAAGAATGGCCAAGTTCATGCAAAAAAACGGTTACAAAAACACAAAGTATGAACAATACAGACCAAGTTATTTGTAAGGCAGTATATCCTGTCCTGTAATTAATATAAATGATAAAAGCGATAAGCAATGAGAATGTCCAATGTACAAATATGCCAATGCCTCTTATTGTTCCCAGTTTCAGTGATCCTTTCATTTTTTTTATTTTTTTATTTCAATTAGTTTAAAGGAATTTAAAAAAAAATGCACAATTTATTTAAAATCAATAACTTGTAAGTAGGTTGTGGGAGTTTTGGGTTCCCAACAGCTAAACTAAAATACGACAATTTTTTGTACAAAACACCAAAAATTTGGTTTAGAATACTTCTACTATTTTGCTAAACAGCAACTTTATGCTAGTTGTTTTTATATCGAAAGATCCATTTTTCTATTTCCACAGCCCAAAAAACGACACTTGATGCGACTACCGTTATTGTTAACTCAAAAAGAGAAAGCGGTTGGGTTTTGAAGACAACATTACAAAAAGGGATGTAAATAATCAGTAACTGTAATGCAACAGTAATTGACAATGCTACTAAAAGAGGTTTATTTGACAGTAAACCTATTTTAAACAAGGAATTATGTTGGGATCGGATGGCCATAACATGTCCCATCTGGCTAAAACAAAGAACTGTGAATGCAATGGTTTGCCAATGCTGAATCTGTTGTTGTATTGCCCAAGCTTGAACTCCTAGGGTTACTGCAGCCATTAAAAAGCCGACGCGTAAGATGTGAAATGCCATTCTTTTCGTAAAAATATTTTGTTTAGGGTCTTTGGGTGGACGTTTCATAATGTCTAATTCTTCTGGCTCTGAAGCAAGAGCCAATCCAGGAAGCCCATCAGTTACCAAGTTGATCCATAGAATATGAATAGCTAGTAACGGAAAAGGTAAGCCGAAAAATGGCGCTAGGAAAATGGCGCATATTTCCCCGAAATTTCCCGTAAGAATGTATTTTATAAATTTCAAGATATTGTCAAAGATCATTCGCCCATGTTTAACAGCAACTACGATGGTGGCAAAATTATCGTCTAATAATATCATGTCGGCTGCTTCTTTGGCAACCTCGGTTCCGTTTATTCCCATAGCAATCCCAATGTTGGCACTTTTAAGAGCGGGGGCATCATTTACACCATCACCAGTCATGGCAACAAAATGGCCTTTGACTTGTAAAGCTTTGATTATTTTTAATTTTTGCTCCGGATTGACACGGGCATAAACCCGAACTCTCTCGACCATATCCTCAAACTGCTGATCTGTTAAAGAAGCCAGTTTCGAGCCTCCCAATATTATGTCTTCTTCAGAAGTGATTATTCCAAGCATCATCGCGATAGCTTTTGCAGTAAGTTTATGATCGCCAGTAATTAAAACAGGAATAATACCTGCTTCTTTGCACTCTTTTACTGCTTGCTTCGCTTCTTTCCTTGGCGGATCAATCATTCCCGCGATCCCTATAAATTGCAGTGATGATTCTAAGATTTCAATATCGAGAGTCTTCGGTAAAGTATCGATTTCTTTAATCGCATATCCAAGGACGCGGTAGCCCTTTGTAGCCATTTTGTTTGCTTTTTTTTGAAAATCAGAAATCAGTGGCTTTTGAGTTTCAACTAAATTGGTTAATAAGACATCTACAGCCCCTTTGGTGATGGCTATAAATCCTTTTTCCGTTTGATGTATTGTCGTCATGCATTTTCTTGAGGGGTCGAATGGAAATTCTGCTACTCTTGGAAATATTTTTTCCAACTCAATTTTTCCCACGTTTTTATTAAAAGCATATTGAACTAAAGCGATCTCAGTGGAATCTCCAAACCAACTATCGTTACTTTTTTGTGAGACATCATTATTAAGTGCCATTGCATTGAGTAGTGCATTATTTTGGAAAAGGGGTGATTTGGTTTTTATGTCGGGTGCAACGTAAATTTCCTGTACTGTCATTTTATTCTGGGTTAGGGTTCCAGTTTTATCTGAACAGATATAGGTAACTGAACCCAGGGTTTCAACTGCTGGAAGATTTCTGATGATTGCGTTTCTTTTAATTAACCGCTTAGCTCCATAGGCTAGAGCAATGGTTACTAAAGCAGGTAATGCTTCAGGTATGGCCGCTACAGCCAGTGCAATAGAAGTGAGCAGCATGCTCAGAATATTTTCACCACGCAACCAGCCAATTGTAAAAATGGCAGCGCAAATTAGAAGAATAACAATGGATAATTGTTTTCCAAAAGTGGCTAGTCTGATTTGTAAAGGGGTTAATGTTTCGCCACTTTTAATCATTTCAGCAATGTGGCCGAGTTCTGTTTTCATACCAGTAGTAGTCACATAGGCAGAACCACGGCCGCTTGTGATAAAAGTACCTTTGAAACCTAAGTTGACACGATCACCTAAGGGGTAATTCCCTTTTGGTAACTGTTGCACTATTTTTTCCACTGAATGTGATTCACCTGTAAGTGTTGATTCATCCACTTTTATTTGGTAGGTTTCAACAAAGCGAACATCTGCGGGAATCCTATTTCCAGCTTCAAGTAAAATTAGATCACCAGGAACTAAATTGGCTGAAGGTATTTCAATGGTATTGCCTGCCCTAATAACCCTTGTCTTGTTTGGGATTATACTTCTCAAGGCTTCCATCGCTTTTTCGGCTTTGTATTCCTGTATAAACCCGATAGCTGCATTGACTATAATTATAGCCAAAATTATAATCGTATCTGTTATACCTCCTATAAAACCAGATATAATGGCTACGACAATAAGAATGAGAATCATAAAATTAGTTAATTGCCTAAATAAAATAGATGCGATATTCTTTTTTTTATTGTCAGCAATCTTATTTTTGCCATATTCGACCAAACGTTTTGAGGCATTTGTTTGCTCAAGGCCAGAAGGACTTGTATCTAGCAAACGGGATACTTCGGAAAGAGGAAGTAAGTGCCAATTCATTTGAATTTATTTTAAAAGTTATTTCTTTCCATTTTTCAAAATTATAATTTACACTAATGTCTGATATTAGGGATAACATTTGAAAAGCAATATTTAGTTCAGTTCGTTTTCACAAATGCCATTGTATGCCCAAGCATTTAAATTAGCAATAGTTGTATTTGCAATTCCCTGCAATGCTTCATTGGTTAAAAATCCCTGATGCCCCGTTATCAAGACATTGGGAAGGGAGCGCAGAATGGTATAAATCTCATCGTCAATATTTTTGTCGATGAGGTCTCTGAGGAATATTTTTTTATCACCTTCGTAGGCATCCAAGCCTGCTGCATGAACATTTCCATGCTGTAAAGCATCTATCAAATCCTCTGTATTAACAATTTTTCCGCGAGCGGTATTAATAAAGACAACTCCTTTTTTCATTAAAGAGAAAATCTTTTTATGGAACATATATTTTGTTTCCCTGTTCAGTGGACAATGTATTGATATCACATCAGAGTTTATACAAACTTCTTCCAGAGTAGTGTAAGAAATATATATTTGTTGCTTCAATTCTTCGCTTTCGATGGGATCATGTGCTATAATGGAACAGCCAAAACCATGCATGATTTTAGCAAAAGCACTTCCGATTTTCCCAGTACCAATAATTCCAACCTTTTTTCCATGAAGATCAAAACCAATCAAGTGGTCTAAGCGGTAGTCACCCATATTCATCAGTTTTTGACCTAATACAATTTTTCTATTTAAAGTCATGAGCAAGGCAACAGCATGCTCAGCTACTGAATAAGGAGAGTAGGAAGGCACATTTGCTACTTTAATCCCCAATGCTCTAGCTCTTTTTAGATCAATGTAGTCATAAGCAACAGAACGTAGTGTAATATACTTGACACCATAGAAATATAATTTTTCTAGTATTGCTGCTGAAGCATTATCAGGTGTAAAGAGTGAGATGCCTTCAAAGCCTTCCGCTAGTTGTACAGTATCCTCATTGAGGGGCTGTTCTGAATAGACAAATTCAAGTTTTCCATGCATCGCATTTTCGATAATTGGTCTGTCAAATTCATAGCTGCTGTACATTAAAATTTTCATGATTTGTTTTTTTAGATTTTCATATTGAATACTGTTCGTTTATCTTTTGAATCTTGTTTCCCATTTTTTAATTAAGGCCGTTTTTATAAAATAATATCTTAGGTGGCTTTCCAACGGTTTAAGTTAGGCAAAATATTGATAGTCTGTTGTATAGCGTCGTCAGGAAGGTCTAGTTTTTTCATTAAGGTTTCTACGTTTTCCTGCATTTCTGACAATTTTAAGTTGGGATTCGTGAATGCCCCCTGATGATAACAGAACTTACAAAATTCTTCACTTTTTAAACCGTTTATTTCGACTCCTTTTATCGCTTCATTATCAAGCGGGATGCCGCAGCTTTGACATAATATTTTAATTTCCATAGTAATGAGTTTTAAAATTCATTTGTTTATTTATTATTGACCTCTGAGATATGCTGGGATGTCCTTTTTTCTCTGCTAAATTGTGTTGAAATCTCTATATTCAGTCCTTTTTTATATTCCAAAGGCATAATAATAGATAGCGGAGTCTCCCGCATATTTTCCTTCCAGCATTATTCCTCCTTGTTGCGCTCTCACAGCTTCAACAAAGGCCTTCACCGTGTTTACAGGTTTTCTGTTAACGGATGTAATTACAAACCCTTCCTTTATATCAGTATTGCTCTTCAATTTACCATCATAGAGTTTTATTACTTTTAAACCGTTTTTGACATTATAGTTTTTGCGGTCCTGCGCATTAATCTCGACTAGGTCGACTCCTAATTCCTTGAGCAATTCGCTTGTTTCAATTAGTGGTGTGCTACTGATTTCAGTTGGTTTTTGTAATGTCGCTGTTAGCTCTTTTTTTTCATTACCGTTTCTAATTAGAGATATTTTGACTTTTTCTCCTGGACGTTTTCGCATTACAATTTCCTGTAATTTAGATGCGGTTACGGTTTCGATATCATCAATTCCTATTATGACATCTTTCGCTTTCACTCCAGCTATTGCTGCAGCACCGTTAGCTATAACATCATCAACATAAACCCCGTTAGCTCGGTCAATTTTTATCTCCTTTGCAAGGCTGCTATTGAGATCACGAATGCTGATTCCTAAAACGCCTCTTTCGACTAATCCATAATTCATTAGATCATTAGTAACTTTTTTTACGATGTCTACGGGAATCGCGAAAGCATAGCCAGCATAAACTCCCGTGGGCGTTGCTATGGCAGTATTAATGCCAATCAATTTTCCTTCTAATGTTACTAAGGCGCCACCACTATTTCCAGGATTTACAGCGGCATCCGTTTGGATAAAAGATTCTATTGCACCTTGATCCCTTAATATGTTTATATTTCGTGCCTTGGCACTTACAATTCCTGCAGTAACAGTTGATGCTAGATTAAATGGATTTCCTACAGCAACAACCCATTCTCCTACCTCTATGTCATCACTTTCTCCAAATCGAATAAATGAAAGTTTCTTTTCCTCAATTTTAAGTAGCGCAAGGTCCGTTAGTGGATCAGCACCAATAAGTTTGGCTTCATATGATCGGCCATCGCTTAAAGTTATGTTGATTTCAGAAGCGCCTTTTACCACATGATTATTGGTAACGATATATCCATCTTCGGTGAGGATTACTCCTGATGCACTACCAATTAAAGGCATAGATTGATATCCTTGTGAATTTGGCGTTTCTAATTTAAACTGTCTGAAAAAAGGATCATCCCCGAAAAACTCTTTTAATGGATCAGGTAAATTATAAAATGGGGTTTGATCTCCGTTTTCTAATTGTTGCCTTTGCGATTTGAAAGTGCATTTGATGTTCACCACTCCGGGCGTAGCTAATCTAGCAGCGTTTCTGAAATCGACAATGCCTGTATAGGAAACTTTACTGGTAGTGGCGGTGGCATTATTCTGAATCGTTTCAATATCTTTTTCGTTTTTTTTATCTTGGGCCTGACAGCCCTGAAAAACCAGAATGATGATGAGTAGATAGAATCTGTTATTTTTAAAATTCATTTTGTTTAATGTAGTCATGATTAAAATCGATTTTAAAAATTAATTACTGAGCGACAAAACCCCCATCTACAGCCATAGCGTGTCCAGTCACAAATGAAGCTTCATTAGAACACATCCATACTACAGTATTTGCAATTTCCTCAGGTGTTCCCATACGAGCCATAGGTTCTAGACTAATAAACTGATCTTCTACCTCTTCTTTCTCTCCGGTTAAGCGGTCCATCATAGCCGTTTTTATTACACCTGGACAAACGGCATTCACTCTAATTCCATCTTTTGCATATTCTAATGCTGCAGTTTTTGTTAAGCCTATAACACCATGTTTAGAGGCTACATAAGCTGGTAAACCTGCAAATCCAACTAATCCGGCTACTGAGGAACAGTTGATAATCACTCCTTTGCTCTGTTTGAGCATTTCGTGGATTTCATATTTCATGCAGAGCCAAACCCCTTTCAGATTTACCCCAATTGTCTTGTCCCAATTCTCTTCTGAACAATCTTGAACGGGTGCCGACTCACCTTCAATTCCTGCATTATTAAAAGCAAAATCCAAGTGGCCGAAAGTGGCAATTGTTTTGCTGACCATCGCCTTTACATCTGACGATTTTGACACATCGCATTTAATGAAAAGGACTTCTCCTCCAGATTTTTTGATAAGCTCAATTGTTTCGGGATTTTCTTTCCTATCCACTACAACGACTTTCGCTCCTTTTTTGGCGAAAGCCAGAGCCGTTGCTCTACCAATCCCAAATGAACCACCTGTAACAATCACCACTTTATTTTTGAATTCAGTTTCCATAATTGATTTTGTTTAAAAATGATTTATAAGCGAACCATATTTTTCTTTTCGGCTACTAATATATTTTCAATGCCTTTTATCATCGCGTCAGGATTAAAGGAAATACTATCAATTCCTTCCTCTACTAAAAATTGGGCAAATTGTGGAATGTCACTTGGTGCTTGTCCGCACAATCCAACTTTTATTTTGTTTCGTTTTGCGGCACTAATGGTTTCTCTAATTAGACTTTTTACGGCTGGATTTTGTTCGCTAAATAAATAGCTTACTAATGAAGAATCGCGATCCAATCCTAGAGTTAATTGCGTTAAATCATTCGAGCCAATTGAAAATCCGTCAAAAAGTTGGGCAAATTCGTCAGCTAGTATCACATTGCTTGGAATTTCAATCATTACATATATTTCGAGATTGTTTTCGCCTTGAGTCAATCCGTTTTTTTTCATTTCTGCGATTACCTTTTTCCCTTCTTCGATAGTTCTGCAAAACGGAATCATCAGTTTTACATTTTGAAGCCCCATTTCGTTGCGTACTTTTTTCATAGCCTCACATTCCAAAGCAAATCCTTTTCTGTAAAAGTCACTGTAGTAGCGCGAAGCACCGCGAAAACCAATCATAGGATTTTCCTCATCAGGTTCAAAATATTTTCCACCAATCAGATTGGCATATTCATTACTTTTAAAATCACTCATTCGTACAATAACATCTTTAGGGTAAAAAGCGGCTGCTACGATGGATACGGCTTCGGCTAATTTATCGATGAAATAATTTTTGCCGTCTGTATAGTCTTTAGTCAATTCGTCAATTTCGGTTGCTATTTTCGCATCAATTATTTTCTCCGGCTCACACAAAGCCAGCGGGTGGATCTTAATGCTATTTGAAATGGCAAATTCCATTCGCATTAAACCAACGCCTTTGTTGGGGTAATAACTCAATTCGAAGGCTCTTTCTGGGTCGGCAAGAATAAACATAGGGTCTGTTTCCGGCATGGCTAATTGACTAAAATCCTGTTCCGTGATTTCCCATTTTAGTTTGCCGTCATAAATGTTTCCGTCCTTGCCTTCTGCACAGGATACCGTAATTTGTTGTCCGTTTTTGATAGATGTTGTGGCGTCTCCACATCCCACCACGGCGACAGTTCCAAGCTCTCGTGCAACAATAGCCGCATGGCTGGTTCGTCCCCCTTTGTTGGTAATGATGGCGCTTGCTTTTTTTAATATGGGATCCCAATCGGGATTTGTTAAATCGGTAACAAGAATTTCACCTTCCAGCAGTTGATGTCCTTCTTGTGGATTATGAAGTATTCTTGCTTTTCCAGAGGAGATTTTGTCTCCCAATGCGATTCCTTGCGTGATAAGCGTTCCTTTTTCCTTGAGTTTGTAAATCTCCCGAACTTGCTTTTTATCGATTCCATAAACCGTTTCCGGACGTGCCTGAACAATATACAGCTGGTTGTTTAAACCGTCTTTGGCCCATTCGATATCCATGGGTTTTTTATAATGTTTTTCAATGGCATAACACCAATGTGAAAGTTGGATGACTTCGGTGTCCTTTAAGGTAAATTGGTGTTGTTTTTCTATTGACGTTTCATTATTTAGGGTAGTTTCTTCGGCAGAATTTGCTGTTGATTGCTGTGCATAAATCATGGTAAATTCTTTTCTGCCACAATGCCTTTTTAAGATGGGGTTGTAGTTTTTATTTTGTAAAGTAGGCTTGAAGACCATCCACTCATCAGGAGTTACGGTTCCTTTTACAATGTTTTCTCCTAACCCCCAACTGCTGTTGATAATGATTGTGTTTTGAAATCCTGTATCAGGATCAATGGTGAAGGCAACACCCGAGGCCGCTTTATCGCTTCGCACCATTTGTTGAACACCAACAGAAATAGCTATATCCATTTTTGCAAATCCCATATCATGACGGTATTTTATGGCGCGGTCCGTAAACAAGGAGGCATAACAGCGATGTATAGCATCTTCTAACTGTTTTTCGCCACTAATATTTAGGAAAGATTCCATTTGTCCCGCAAAACTTGCTGTTGGTAAGTCTTCCGCTGTGGCGCTACTACGAACTGCTACTGCCATGTTTTCAATACCACTTTGTTCGCAAAGGGATTGGTAGGCAACATGAATTTCCTTTTTTATCTCTGTGGATAGTTTAGCTGATAAAATGTGTTTCCTAGTTTTATCTCCAATTTCCGATAGGTTGCTGTAAGTTTTTGAATCAAGAGTAACAAGTAATTCCGTTAGAACAGCTTCAATATTGTTTTCTTTTCGAAACAATCGGTACACATCTGCAGTCAAGGCAAAACCGTTAGGGATGTTGATCCCCAATGGATTCAATTGATTATACATTTCCCCTAAAGAGGCATTTTTGCCGCCCACTTTTTCAATATCAGTTATATTAATTTTATTAAAAAACAGAATGTGTCTTGAATTTTCCATGACTTATTTTAATTTATGCATTAGTGATAAAAAATGATGAATTATGCTAAAGCGATTCAAAAGGGCAAACAATAGTGTTTTTAATGTCACTTGGACCGTAGGTGATTGTAAAAGAAGGTAGTAGGAGTTCCCGCTTGTTGTATGCTTTATTGTAAATTTAGTAAATTTATTTTTTTTTAGAAACAAAAAGGACTATTTATTTCAGGGTTTTTTAGTTGTAAGTAATTGGTTAGTAATATGTTATTTAAATCGTATGTGTGATTTTGTTATTTGACAGGAAAATGTGTTTGAGTTTTTATCATTTCCTTGGAGGATAATAAGGATAGAATTTTCAGATAGGAATTTAAGCTTCTTTTGTACCGCGTATAATAAATTCGTGTCTGAATGATATAAAGAATGAAAAGGCACTGTTAATACAAAAATAATTTTATTTTTGTATTAACTCAAAAAGTATTATTACTGCTAATTAGGAATTTACCCCATTTTCTAATTTAAAAAAAAATATTCTACATGAAAGAAATTCCTACTATTTCTAATGAGCAAGATCGTCTTAAGGCACTTGAAAGTTATTCAATTATGGATACTTTGCCTGAAAGGGAATATGATGCTATAACTCAGCTGGCCTCTTATATTTGTGGTACCCCGATAGCCTTAGTGAGTTTATTAGATAAAGACAGACAATGGTTTAAATCTAGTGTAGGTCTAGAAGTAGAAGAAACTGCTAGAGACATTTCCTTTTGCCAATTTACCATTTTACAAGATGAGGTTTATGAAGTAAATAATGCATTAGAGAATAAATTATTTGCTAAAAACCCGTTAGTCACCGGAAATCCTGATATTCGATTTTATGCTGGAGCACCTCTTAAAGATGCTGAAGGTTTTAATTTAGGATCACTTTGTGTAATTGATACAATTCCAAGAATATTAAAAGAAGAACAAAGGAAGGCCTTGAAACTGCTGGCAGATCAAGTGGTTTTATTATTGCAATTACGAAAAAGGAATGTTGATTTATATACTACCCAAAAAGAATTTCAGAATTTTATAGAACTTTCAAAGGATCTCGTTTGTATTGCTAATGTAGATGGCAAGTTTCATAAAGTAAACCCTGCTTTTACGGACGTATTAGGATATTCAAAAGAAGAATTAGAAGGAGTCCCTTTTGTTAATTTTATTCATCCAGATGATTTAGAAAAAACTTTTATAGAAGTCGAAAAATTATCAATGGGAGACAAAACCATTAGTTTTGAAAATCGTTATAGATGTAAAGACGGAGAATACATTGTTTTAAGTTGGAATACCTCTCCGGATCCGGTTACTGGCAATTTATACTGTATCGCGAGAGACATGACCGTGGAAAAGCAAAGGGAGAATGAAATTCTTGATGTTACTGCTGATTTAACAGCCATACTAAACGCTTCTGAATTTTCTATGATAGCAACTGAGCTAGATGGAACTATTAAGGAATTTAATAGGGGAGCAGAAATATTATTGGGCTATAAAGCCGAGGAAATTGTAGGGAAGACTTCTCCCGCAATTTTTCATATTTTAGATGAAGTAATAAAACGTTCTGAAGATTTAAGCATTGAGCTTGGAGAAATGCTGGAACCTGGATTCGGGACCTTTGTTATTAAAGCATGTAGGTCCGGGATAGCTGATGTAAATGAATGGACGTATAAAAGAAAAGATGGTAGCACATTTCCGGTACAATTGTCAGTTACACCTATCAAGAGTGTTGCAGGGGATGTAACAGGATATTTAGGCATTGCGAAGGATATTACAAAAGAAAAAGAAGCGGAGCTAAATTTAATCAATAGTAATAATTTGTTAGACGAATCTCAAAGTATTGCCAAAACGGGGAGCTGGAAATTTGATTTGAGCACGAAGGAATTAGTTTGGTCAAAAGGAAATTATAAAATTTTCGAATTTGAGGAATTACCTCCAAATAAGCTATTTGACGCGTATCGAAAACTACTTCGTCCAGAAACTGTGATTCGACTTGATAAAGCAATAGCAAAAAGTGTTGCCTCGGGAAAGAATTTTGAGTTTCTCACTAATATCGAGTTTCCTGATAATAGAGTGAAATACATTTTAACCTTAGGACAGCTTATTAAAAATGAATTTGGAGAAGTGATTGCTGCACAAGGAAGTACGCAGGATATTACTGAGAAAAAACTTGTAGAGCAAAATTTAATAAACAGCAATACTTTATTAGACGAATCGCAAAGTATAGCAAAAATTGGAAGTTGGAAATTTGATTTGGCTACCAATGACCTGATATGGTCTAAAGGACATTATAGGATATTTGAGTTGGAAGAAACAAGTTCTGACAAACTATTTGAGGCATATCGTGCAACAATATTTCCCGCTGATTTGCAGATTTTAGATAAGATAAAAGGGGATAAAGACTTTAGTACTGAATATAGGATTTTACTTCCAGATGGTAGAATAAAATATATATCAGAAGTAGGTCAGCCTTTTAAAAATGAAAAAGGAGAAACAATAGGTTTAAAAGGTTCTATTCAGGATATTACAGAGAAAAAAGTTGCGGAACAAAAGATAGTAAGTAGTAATACCTTATTAGATGAATCACAGCGAATTGCCAAAATTGGAAGTTGGAGATTTAATTCAATCACAAAAGATCTATTGTTGTCTAAGGGGCATTCTACAATCTTTGAATTAGATGATGTAGCTGCAGATAAATTGTATGGAGCATATCGAAATAGAATACACCCAGACGATTTGGTTTTATTGGATAAATTAGACGAAAATGTCATAAAAACTGGGGAGGATTACAGCACTGTGTATCGAATTTTATTTCCTGATGATAGAATAAAATACATCTCAGAAATAGGAAGGCCTTTTAAAGATAAAAAGGGAGATATAGTTGGTCTCCAAGGTTCTGTTCAGGATATTACTGAAAAAACTTTAGCTGAACTAAAAATTCAAGAAAAATCGAAAGAAGTAAATGATATCAGGGCAGCATTAGATGAATCTGCTATCGTAACAGTTACAGATCACAAAGGTGTAATTACTTTTGTTAATGAAAATTTTTGTTCCATATCCAAGTATGAAGAAAAAGAACTTATTGGGAAATACCACTATGTTGATAATCCCGAATATCAATTAAATAAATTTATTAAAAATATTTGGACTACTATAGCTAATGGAAATGTCTGGAAAGGCGATATTAAAAATAGGGCAAGAGATGGTTCATATTATTGGGTGAACTCCACGATTGTTCCCTTTTTAGATGATAAAGGAAAACCCTATCAATATATAGCTATAAGTTCTGATATTACGCAACAAAAATTAGCCAAAGAAAATTTAGATAACGTATTAGTAGATCTTGAAAAAAAGAACAGGGAACTAGATCAGTTTGCCTATGTTGTATCACATGATCTCAAGGCGCCGCTAAGAGCCATAAATAATCTCTCAGAGTGGATTGTTGAAGATATGCCAGAAATGCCAACGATGGTTAGTGATAATTTTGGACTTTTGAGAGGACGTGTTCAACGAATGGAAAACCTAATCAACGGGGTTTTAGATTATTCAAGAATTGGGCGAACAAAAATAGCCACAGAAGAGGTAGATTTGAAACTGATGTTACATCAAATTGGCGAAACATTAGTTCCAAAGAAGGGTTTTGAAATTTCCATAACTGAAAATTTCCCTGTCATTACCGCAGCAAATATTTTGTTATACCAAGTTTTTAGCAACATAATTAGTAATGCAGTAAAATACAATGACAAGCCACATGGAATAATAGAATGCCGCTATGAATCCCTACCTAATTTTCATGAATTTACGATTGCTGATAATGGTCCAGGGATAGCTGAAGAATACCATGTAAAAGTATTTAAAGTCTTTCAAACCATTGAAGCTCGCGATAAAAAGGAAAGTACAGGTATTGGATTATCGATTGTACAAAAAATAATCGAAGAAAAAGGGGGGAGTATCAAAATCAAATCGAAAGAAAACGAGGGAGCAAGCTTTATTTTTACGCTTCCCAAATAAATGGATATGAAGGAGTCAGTAAACAATTGTGAAGAAGAGTTAGAAGCACTTAAAAAGGAATATGAAGAGTTTGTTTATATTGTATCTCATGACATTAAAACACCTATGAGAGCCATTATAAACATAACAACTTGGATTGAAGATGACCTAGGTAGTAATGTGGATCAGGATATTTTAGATAATTTCAGTTTATTGAAAAATAGAGTAGGTCGTCTTGAAAATATGATGAACGCTTTACTTGAAATTTCAAGGGTTAGTAGAACCAATATGGAATTATATGAAGTTAATATACCAAAATTGATTAATGACTGTGTAGAGATGTTAGATAATAAGTCAAATGTTGAATTTCACATGACTTATCATCTGAAAGAAGAAAAATGCATTACCTTGGGGAAAAAATTGGAAAAGGTGGTTTTTAGTTTGTTGGATAATGCGATTCGATTTCATGATAAAGAAATGAAGAATGTGATTATTGAAGTAAGTGAAAATGAAACCGACTATTTAATTTCAATTTCGGATGATGGTCCCGGGATACCGGAAGAAGTACAGGATAAGATTTTTGCTATATTCTATACTGTAAATTCAAAAGATGTTGTCGATACAACTGGTGCAGGATTAACAGTTTCTAATAGAATTTTAAAAATGGTTGGAGGAACATTAGAGTATGTTCCGGCTATAGATAAGGGGTCCGTTTTTAAATTTAATTGGCCTAAAGTAATAAGAATATAAAATTATAGTTATGACAAATAGATTAGTTAATATTTTATTGGTTGAAGACGATGAGGTTGATGTAATGAATGTTAAAAGAGCATTTGCAAAAAACAACATTCAAAACCCACTCTTTGTCGCTGGTAACGGTGTAGAAGCATTGGAAATGCTAAACAATTCAATTGTTCCTTTGCCGAGAATCATTATTTTGGACATAAATATGCCAAAAATGAATGGAATCGAATTTCTTAGATTAATGAGAGAAGATGATAAGTTTAAGAATATATCAGTATTCGTGATGACGACATCAAATGAAGATAGTGATAAAATTGATGCTTATAATTTAAACGTTGCTGGATATATTCTAAAACCATTGTCTTTTGAAAAATTCCTTTCATCTGTGGCTACGCTTAAGAATTTTTGGCAGTTATGCGAAATGTAATAATTTATAGAAGTTAGAATATGATTTGCTCAAACATTTTGCTGGTTGATAATAATAAAATTGATGTTGTCAGTACAAGAGATGCTTTCTCCAAGCTCGGTATTGGGACTACGTTACATTTTGCGGAAAGCGAAAGTGAAGCATGGTCATTGCTTCAGGGAGATAATAAAATCTCTCCTACCCCTAAAATTATTTTGATAGATATCAATGAGAACGGCTTGAGTGGTATAGATTTATTACATAAAATACGAGAAACTCCAGATCTAAAATCAATATTGGTATTCGTGATTACAAATACAGATAATGACGAAAATAAAGTTGCCGCCTTAAATTTAAATATTGCTGGATATATTCGAAAGCCAATTGAAAGCGAAAGTAATATCGATTTTTTTTCAATATTAAATGACTATTGGAATATCATTGAATTTACAAGTGAAAAAAAATAAAACACCATGGCCACAGCTTTAAAAATTTTGATAATAGATGATGATAAGGTTGATTTAATCACCATAAACAGGTCAATTTCGCAATCAGGCATAATAGCACATGTTGAAAATGCTTTTTCAGCCAAAGAAGCAATAAAAAAACTTAATGAAACTAATTACGATTTAATTTTCCTGGATTATCTGATGCCAGATAGTGATGGAATTTCTTTTTTAAGGAAACTAAATGATTTAGGAGTTGAAACACCAGTTATTTTTGTTACGTCTCAAGGTGACGAAAAAATTGCAAGTCAGGCTATTCTGGGTGGAGCTTCGGATTATATTCCCAAAACATTATTGACTCCTGATGGTATTTCGCAGAGTATTAGAAATGTACTTAAAATTCATGAGAGTATCCTACTTAGAAAAAAAACAGAGCAGGAATTAAAAATAAATGCAAACCGACTTTTTGAAGCACAGAAGCTAGCCAAGATTGGAAGTTGGGAAATAAATTTGAATGATGGTGCTGTTTTTTTCTCGGAACAATTTCAAGCTATTTTTGAAATCGAGGAACGCTGTGTTCCTTCGTTAGCACTTTTAAAATCACGTTTTATTAATGATGAGGATGTTGAGCTGTTTGAAAAGAACCTGAGTTATGTAAAAAACAATAATTCGGAGATCCAGTTTAGTCATAGCTTGCAAGCTAAAAACGGAACAAAAAAATATATCAATGAGTATATAAAATGTTTAAATGACGAGCACAATGAGCCATTTAAAATTTTGGGTACCATACAAGATATAACAGATCAAAAGCAAATAGAAGAGGAATTAATATTGGCCAAAAACTTAGCAGAGCAATCAGTAAGGGTAAAAGAACAGTTTCTGACTAATATGAGCCATGAAATCCGAACACCGATGAATGGAATCATTGGATTTGCAAGGATTCTGGAACGCACAAATTTAGATAGTAGTCAAGAACAAAGTGTAAAAGCCATAAAAAGGGCAGGAAAAAACCTAATGGTAATTATTAATGACATTCTTGACTTTTCAAAAATTGAGGCTGATAAAATAGTACTTGAAGAAGTAGACTTCTCTTTATCTAAAGCAATAAAAACTGTAATTGAATTACTTTCTACATTAGCGGAAGAAAAAAAGGTGAAATTATTGTTTAAAATTGACCCTGAAATAAATAATTTTCTGGTTGGAGATCCAACACGATTATCACAAATTTTAATTAATTTGGTGGGAAATGCCTTAAAGTTTACCGAAAAAGGATCTGTCGAACTGATTGTTTCCCAAGAAGAACAATCGGCTTCATCTGCTGTTATTCGCTTTACGGTAATCGACACTGGTATTGGTATTCCTGAAAATAAGATTGATTCAATATTCGAAAGTTTTAATCAAGCTTCAAATGAAACAACAAGAAAGTTTGGTGGAACGGGTTTAGGTCTTACCATCACCCGAAAACTTATTGAATTACTAGGCGGATCTATAGTTGTAAAAAGTGAATTGGAAAAAGGAAGTGAATTTACATTTTCAATACAGTATAAAAAGGCAGAAGAGAGAAACCCTGACGGAGCTGCAGAATTAATAAAACAATTATCTCCTGAATTCTTAAAAGATATTAATATCCTCTTAGTAGAAGACAATGAGTTGAACCAACTCTTAGCGATAAAAATATTTGAAGGCTGGGATAAAGAAATTACAGTAGCTGATAATGGAAAAACAGCTATAAATAAAATTGAAAATAACGATTATGATGTGATTTTGATGGATATCCAAATGCCCGAAATGGATGGGAACGAGCTTACTAAATACATAAGGAAGCATATGGGGTCAAAATCCAATATACCAATAATTGCCTTGACGGCACATGCTACATTAGCCGAAGAAAAACGATGTTTAGAAAACGGCATGAATGATTATTTATCCAAACCATTTCACTTTAGCGTATTGCTTCAGAAATTACACGACAATTTAATGAATATTGATAGAAATAATACATCGGTTGATTTAGTAGAACAAGAAATCAACAGCGAAAACTTAATTAATTTTAGCTATTTAAATGAATTTGCAGATGATGATTCTGAATTTATAGCGAAAATGGTATCTATGTTTTTAAATAATACACCCGTTTCCTTGCAGTTAATTCTGGAAGCGAATCAGGCGGATAACATGGCAGTTTTAAAATCGGAAGTTCATAAATTAAAATCTTCAATCAGTTTGTTAGGTATATCACAAGCAGCAAAGTGTATTGAAAATATCGAAAATGAAATTGAAATTAATCCCTTTGGAGAAAAAAGAAAGGCAGAAGTAAAAATATTTAACGATATTTGTATGCGCGCTTTCAATGAATTAGAAATGATACATGGTTTTTCTAAAGTATAGTTAGGTGTAAGTGCAGCCTAAATAATTACTGAAAATAGTAATAAATATGATTTTTAATAGTTAATTTTAAACCACCGAATAACAATTTTGAGAAGTGTTTTTTCCCCTGAAAATACTAAGCTCATTTATTTTAAATAATTATTTCCCCAAATAATAATTAATCTACGAGACATGAAAATTTTAATTGCCGAAGATGAAGAAATGATGCTTAAAACAATGGAGTTTAAGCTAAGAAAAGAAGGATTTCAAGTAATTGCATGTTCCAATGGTGAAGAGGCCATGGAAAAAATAGTATCTGAAAAACCGGACATTATAGTGACGGATATCAGGATGCCATTTATAACAGGACTTGACATCGTTAGGAAGGTCAAAGTAGAATTAAAACTCAATATTCCAATAATTGTTTTGTCAGCTGTTGGTTTAGAAAAAACGGTTTTAGAAGCTTTTGATCTTGGTGCAGATGATTTTATCACTAAACCATTTAGCCCGAATGAGTTAATTGTAAGAGTTAAAAGACTTTTAGTATCGGTACAGACCTAAGCCGAAAGATATCATATACTAAGCAATACTGTTCTAAATAGTATAATAATAATAATAGCCACCCTGTAGTTTTAATTAACTACGGAGTGGCTTTTTTATGGCTCCTAATATAACCGAATAATTTGCTGGAGTCACTGATTTATATTGCTTCCAAGTTTTTGTCTAATGTCAAATTTGACAGCTATAAAAAGCCCTAATATCTTATTTGTTGAGCAATTTTGGATTTCTATTGGACATCGGTCAAAAAGATTTACATTTGCAATTCTTGTAAATAGGACAATTTCGCCTATTTCTTAAGGTAGTTGTGCCTTTTTTAGGTCTTGTTAAAGAGATCATGTCCAATTTTTATTGGTTTATAGTCAGCTACGGAATTATTTATAGTTCCAAAACCATATTATTTTACAAATTTTTATAAAAAAGAATGAAACAGTATTTAAATTTATTTGACTTTACGCAAAAAGTGAATTACAGGACTGAAATCTTGGCCGGTTTAACGGTAGCGATGACCATGATTCCAGAATCGCTTTCCTTTGCTATTTTAGCTGGTTTTCCACCTTTAGTAGGATTATATGCAGCATTTATAATGGGTTTGGTTACTGCTATTTTTGGAGGAAGACCAGGAATGGTTTCTGGAGGTGCAGGAGCAACAGTAATTGTACTAATCGCCTTAATGAAGTCAAGTGGACTTGAATATGTATTTGCAGCGGTAGCTTTAGCCGGAATACTGCAAATTTTGGTAGGATTATTTAAGTTGGGTAAATTCATCCGACTGGTGCCGCAGCCCGTAATGTTTGGTTTTGTGAATGGATTGGCCATCATTATTTTTATGTCGCAGCTAGAACAATTTAAGACAATGGTTAATGGCGAGAGCGTTTGGCTGTCCGGAAACCCACTGTATATTATGTTAGGGTTAGTACTCTTAACAATTGCGATAGTTTTATTTTTTCCAAAAATAACGAAAGCCATACCAGCCTCTTTAGTGGCTATTATTGTAGTATTTGGATTGGTTTTAGGTCTGGGAATTGATACTAAAACGGTAGCTGATATCGCCTCTATTAGTGGTGGTTTTCCTCCGTTCCATATCCCGAATATTGAATTGACTTTTGAAACGTTAAAATTGATTTTTCCTTATGCTTTAATTATGGCTTCAGTAGGATTAACTGAAGGACTATTGACTTTAAACCTTGTTGATGAAATGACGGGTACTAAAGGAAAAGGAAATAGAGAATGTATTGCGCAGGGAAGTGCTAATGTACTGAATGGGTTTTTCTTTGGTATGGGTGGTTGTCCTATGATAGCTCAAACACTAGTAAACCTTTCTGCAGGTTCTAGAGCACGTTTGTCAGGTATCGTTGCAGCATTAACTATTCTTGTTATAATTTTATTTGGAGCACCTATAATTGAGCAATTGCCTATCGCTGCACTTGTTGGGGTTATGGTAATGGTTGCTATTGGTACATTTGAATGGATTAGTTTCAGGATTATTAATAAAATGCCAAAACAAGATATATTCGTAGGAATGTTGGTGGCGGTTATTACTATTTTATTACATAATTTAGCCTTGGCTGTTTTGATTGGAGTTATTATTTCTGCACTTGTTTTTGCATGGGAAAGCGCTAAACGTATTCGCGCCAAGAAATATGTTGATGCTGATGGAGTGAAACATTATGAAATATATGGGCCGTTATTTTTTGCTTCCACAACTGCTTTTGCAGAGAAATTTGATGTCTTAAATGATCCAAATGAAGTGATTATAGATTTCAAAGAGAGCAAAATTGCCGATATGAGTGCAATCGACGCGGTTCACAAACTTACTGAACGCTATGCTAAAGAAGGTAAAAAGATTCATTTGCGTCATTTAAGTGCTGATTGCCGTAGACTACTGCATGATGCTGATGATGTTATAGATATCAATATAATTGAAGATCCCACTTATAAGGTAGTAGCAGATTAAATTACAAAAGGCCCTGAAATTTTTCAGGGCCTTTTTTTTACACTTTATTAATTAGGGAAAATGTATTCGTTATTTAAATTTTAGATTGAATTTATCCTTTTATAATTAAATACGCATTAGCTTGAATTTGTGCTTTTCCTTCTAATATTTTTTGGTTGGATTTTACTATGACTTCTAAAGGATTAGCACTGAAATTAAAGTAGCATTTAATGTTTTCGCCGTTGTACGTTCTCACAAATGAAATGCAATCATTCGAAAAGGATAATTGAGAATACTTGCCATATTGTAACACAGCTTCTGTATTGCGCAATGTAATTAGCTTTTTATACCTATTTAACAAAGAATTATTTTGCGCTTCTAAAGAGGCTACATTTATTTTTGTGTAGTTTGGATTCACTTTTATCCATGAAGACTTATCCGAAAACCCTGCTAAATACTCAGCATTCCATTGCATCGGACTTCTGGATTTATCCCTATTATGTTCGTTTCCAATTGTAAGCGCTTCTGCCTCAGATTTGCCAGCTTTGATCGCTAAATTATAGTTAATTCGTCCTTGAACGTCCATCATTTCGGCTATGGTATTAGCTTTAATGTTTTCCATTCCAATTTCTTCACCGTAGTATATAAATGGAACTCCCTTTGCAGTGAGCATTAGTGCTGCCAAGGCTTCAGCCCTTTGGGGACTGTCTTTTGCCAAACGGTCAATAAGGCGTGGCATGTCGTGGCTTCCGAAAAATAGAGTAGGGTAGCTCTTCATGTTTTTCTCCATGCTTTGTAACTCATCATATATTTTTTTTGCCGAGAATTCTTTGATGCTTCCAAAGTTGAAATTAAACACTACATCCAGTAGTTCCGGAGATTGGTATTGTTTTAAAACTTCAATTTTATCGCTTCCAATCTCTCCCACGATAAAGCGATTGTCATACTCGTTTACAACTGATTTAATTGATTTCATGGCGGTTTTAACCCCTTTTTGGTTAATGTCATTCAGATGTTCCTGCGCACCATCTTTCGTGGGGTTGTCTTTTGTTATTCCATCTGTGGTCAAGAAATTAATCACATCCAAGCGGAAACCATCAACACCTAAATCCAGCCAGAATCGCAATACGTTCTGAATTTCTGCAACCACTTTTGGGTTTCCCCAGTTAAGATCGGCCATTCTAGTGTCAAATTGATGGTAGTAATATTGGTTTGTCGTTTTATCCAATTCCCAAGCTGAAGCACCAAAAAACGATTCCCAATTGTTTGGTTTATCTTTCCAGATGTAATAATCCCGATACGGATTGTCTTTTGATTTTCTGGACTCCTGAAACCATTTAGAATCGGTTGATGTATGGTTAACCACTAAATCCATGATTATTTTGATGTCCTTTTTATGTGCTTCCTCTAAGAATTGTTTAAAGTCTTTAAGCGAGCCGTAAGTGGGATCCACCTTGTAATAATTGGAAACATCGTAGCCATTATCCACTTTTGGAGATTCCAGAAATGGGGTTAACCAAATTCCTTTTACACCAAGACTTTCAATGTAATCTAACTTGGAAGTGAATCCTTTAAAATCGCTAAAACCATCTCCATTAGAGTCCTTATAGCTGGGCATGTAGACTTCATAGAATACCGTTTCTTTCCACCACACTTTATCCGAAGCAGTTTTTTTCTCTTTATTGCAGGAAAATAGTAGAAATATAATTGGTAGTAGTACTATGGGCTTTATAAGTTTCATGGTTTTATTTTTTGAAAGATGAATTAATAAATACGCTACTGCTTTTCATAATCGGGATCCATATCTGGGGTTCTTAAACCAGCAACTTCATCAGCCATAAGAATAAAAACATTCCAACATAAACCTCTTGTTGATGGCCACCAGGAATCGGTTGTAGTCCATTTTGTCGGAATAAATTCCTTGCTGTAAGGCCAGTTTGGATTTAGATTTATTTCTGCCCAAGCTCTATTTTCCATGTAAGCTTTTGCTTTTTTCCAGCCATGTCTTTGGCCAACGGCATAAGCACAATATTCAGCACGCATCCAGCTTCCGCCATTATAGTACATTCCATCACGAGAACCATCAGCATAGTTAGATTCTCCAAATTCCCCAAAAGGCTGATAATCTGATGATAAATAGGAATATCCCTTTTCGTCATTTGTCAATCGGAAACAGATAGGGGCAGTGGTTCCAAATTCTGGATGAGGAGAGTTTGGAACTTTATTCAGCATTGGCACTCTGTCCAATTGATTGCTTACCATTTCGTCCGTTAATATTGGTCTGTCGAATAACCATAAAGAGAAAAACTCTGGCTCTAAATCAGTTAATGACATGATCTCTGGATAGTTTCTGTCGAATAAAATATGTTTTCTTTCTACGTCATAGAAATTACGGTATTCTTGTTCGGCTTTCTCAACATAAGCATCAGAGATGTCATAGCCCAATTCTTTAATCGTTCTCAGGGCAATCGCAAGCATTCCTTGGTTCACTGCAAGGCGATTTGTTTTGGGTTGGTAGTCAATAATGTCTATCTGGCTTAAAGTAAAGCGTGATTCGCAAATTCCATCTCCATCTTCATCAAATTGTTTCAAAACATAGTCAACAGCTTTGTCAATTTTTTCTTTGGGAAGTGTAACGCCAAAACGTCTTTTGTTCATCATCGCCCAAATTAGCCATTGGATCGTTGCCTCATTGTCTTTTACTTCTATAGACCCCATGTATGGTGTAATGATCGTAGCAATTCCACCTTCGGGAGTTTGCGTATTTGCCCATTTCTCCCAAATACTCAAATTTAGCTCTTTGTTATAACTGGAAACTATGGAGAAGAAAGAATCTCTATTATACATATCTGGAGCGTAGTTCATATTGGGAACATTAAAAGGAGAAAAATCATTTACAGATGTAATCCATGTCAACATATTGAAGTTAGCATATAACATTTTCTCAATCTGCGATCCTTTAAAGCCTTTTCCTTCAGCAAGTCGGGATTGTGATGAAATCACAAAATCATGATGGTTTTTCCATGGTTCTACAAATATATAGGTAGTTTTTGTGGCCTTTTCGCCCATATTGAGCTTGTTGTAGGGTTGCTTTTGAGGGTAGTGTTCTACAATTTGCAATTCTTTTATTTGAAGGTTACAATGGTCAGAAGATTGTGCACCAATAAATAGGGATACACTATCATTTTCTATGTAGGGAACTAAAACACTGCCTTTAAAAAGCGTCCATTCATTTTCTTTGATCGGAAAACGATCAATGTATTTGACGCCGTGCTCTAATTCAACCGTCTTTTTTCCATTTTTAATTCTGAATAATTTCACCGCTATAGGAGCAGTTCCTTTAGAAAGAAAAGAAAGAGAATAGACTTTTTGATCTTTCATAGCTGTTATAAATTCAATTCCAGATTGTTCATTTGACTTATAATTGATGGCATAATTAGCTTCTTTATGTTCAATATCCACAGTCCCCACTTTTTTAAAATCAGGGTTGATTTTTAAGCTGACTTCTTTTCCTGCGTCCAAATTGTACATTTCACCAAAGGTTTGCTTAATGTAATTTTGGCCGTTTTCTCTTTCAGCAACAGTTGCGACTGAAACCAAAGCAGGATCAGGTAACCGTCTCATTCCTACAAAACCACCTCCATGTCCGTTGAAACGGCGACGTGTGGTTCTCGTATATTGGTTTTTATAACCGGCATCCATCAGAAAGCCTACAACAAGATTGTCTGGGGTTACAAATCCAGCCGAAGGGAACATCTCATGTACAAAGCCACCAGGAAAATTATCGTGTTCGAAAGTCAGGTATTTTAAAGGAGTCACGGCTGGTTTAGCCGTTTCTTCAATTGAATAATATAAAGACGGCATTCCGGATTGAAATAAATCAATGCTCTTTTTAATGATATTTTTATTTACTATTTCATAAGTAACATGAATCGTCAAATTTAAATCCAATTCAGATACATAAGTATCTCTGGACATAGTAAGCTTATTAGTATCTCCAGTCCATTTTGCTCCTTTCCAGGCTGGTATTGAAATATTTTCACTTAGGTCTAGATTAGCCATGTGGAGTGAAAATTCCTCTGTGTTTTGAAGGAGAATTTGCTTGCCATTATAAACGTTCACATTGTATCCTTTCTCGGCATCACCAACAACTTTTAGCTGTAGATTCTGACTCCAACCCATTGTTCCAATGATGCAAAATAGTAGTGTCAGAAACAGGAATGTATATTTATTATTTAAGTCAGTCATAGTATTTGGTTAGTTTTAATTTTGGATATTCTAGAGGCTTTAATAAAAAATGGACGAGTAACTTGTTGTAGTTATCGTCCATTTTTGCTGATAATTAAAGAAACGGATTATCGCTTTCAGTAATTTTATTTTTACTTTCTATTGAAAGAATACTTTACAAATAGGAAACTACAATGTTATTAGCATAATATTTCCCATCCTTTAATACAATTTTGGAATGAGAAGGAATTTCAATAATTAACCTTGAAGAAAGCCCCGGAATCGTAACTTTTCCCATTTTAGAAACGTTTTTCAATAGCACTTGGTGCGATATGGCATCATATAAATCTACGTTTGTGGTAGTTTGAGTGTTATAAGTCACCGTTTTTTCTCCGTCAAAAGGATTGTACATTAAAAAGGTAGGATAGGCTTCCCCACGGTAAAAATCAGTAGCCAGACAATTCAGTTTTAAAATTTCAGGAACATCTGTTTTTTCAATGATGGCACCTGCTATTCCTACATGCCCACTTCCGTATACACTAAATTGTGAAACATCAGGGTTTCCTTCAATCCAGTTTGGACCGTCACCAATGGCAACAGGAGCTTTTAGGTTTTCATATTTTTTAAGGTGTGATTTTTTGATTAAGCCTTCATAAGCAATCACTCCTTTGGTATGTTGTTTTTGTTCAGGTATCGTCTGATGTTCATCAGCTATTTCATACGGATAAAAGAATTTGATGGCATTACTGGCATTCAGCATCCATTTCCCAACAACATTAGCATACCTTGGATCGTAACGAACCATAGGTACTAATGGCCACATAGAGTCATAAGTATTCATCAAAAAGGCAAAACCTCCGTGATCTACTGTACTTCCCATCAATCCTGAAACATCGTATCCGTTCCAGTTATCTAGTAACATTCCCCATCCTTCTCTACATTCTGGCGTGCCATTGAATGTCCAATCCAGAATTTTTGAGTAGTCGTAGTTTCTTCCTTCTTCTGCGTTTAAACGTGCGGCTACATAGGCTCCAAAAGGCATCAATATTTCATAATAGCGATTGTCTTTTTGGTTTAATAATGCTTCCAAAGAAGATTCAGCGCCTTTTAAATATTTAGGGTCGTTGAACTTTTGGTAAGCTGAATACAGAACATAAGCATGACCCGCAGCAACATCTTCTTGTTTGCAAATCCAATTGTCTTTTGGTTCTAATGTTGAGTAATCAAAAAATGAATGTTTGTAGTTCCCAGCCATTGTTGAATCAGCTTTATAGAACTTATCTGCAACAGAACGTTGAATATCTGAATAGTCTTTTTCATTCGGATAAAAATCGGCAACAGCATAGAACATCAAGTTAGGATATACATCATACCACCAGTCTCTTGCGTAACCGCCTCCAAGAAGCGCAACTTCAGGAGAAGTGTTGTTCATGATAATATTCCATTTGGTGTCGCTGTTGTAATAATTTTTCAGCATCCCAACATAGTCCTTTCCTTCTTGGTTAGACTTGTCGATTCCCACTAAACTGGCGCCCATTACAGACCCAATACTGGCTAATGATTCATGGAAAATCCCTTTGTGATGCGTAACACCTTGTCTTACATCTCCCATAGCAGTGTAAATTCCAAAGGTTTCCTGATCAAAGTTCTTGCGGGAGTCATCTTTCCATATTAACGGCCAATATTTACCTGTTTGGCTGACATCATACACTTTCGCATCGTAGTCTTTTGCCAATTGGTTAAAATCAAGGATTTTAAACGGTTTGGGAAAGTTGGGCATATCTGTAATACGTTGTATTGATTCCTGTTTTACTGCAGGAATAGTAGCAACCGTAGATTGAGTTGTATTACAAGAACTTAAGCTAATACAGAGAAAGAGAACTATTAAATGAATTGTTTTACGCATCTTTATTTTCTAGTTTAGATTGTTGATCCAAAAGTTGTTTGGCAATTAGGATTGAGAGTAATTGGATTACGGCTATGATTAATAAGGCGTATCTCAAGGCATCATCTGCATTTCCGAAATAAGCAATACCTAAGAAAGTACCTGCGCCTAATAGACGTCCTACATATAATCCGAATTCGTGATTTAAGATATATGAAAATTCATTTCTGTTTTCGATTACAGACAAAATATCAATGACTTTCAATTGAATTGGAAAATACGCAATGTCAAGAATGGGTCTTGCTATTAACAATAGGAATATAAAGATAATTACTCCAGTTGAATTAAACATCAAAGTATTGAAAAAGGAGGCCAAAAAGAAAAAGATAAGCCCGATACTAAAAATCACCAATCGATGTTTAGGTGACGATAGTTTTCCCAGAATCAACATAATCACCGCAGCTATTATTGCTCCTACTGATTGTGCTGTTCCCAATGCACCTTCAGAAGCAAAAAACTTCATCATAAGCATGGCTGGAGCTGTTACAATAAATCCTTGCGCTAGGCCTTTTAAAACAGCCATTTGAAGCATTTTTGTCCAAAGTTTATGAAACTTAAAATACAGGAATTTTTCATTCCTTGGTTTTTCATAATCACCAAAATGAAATACAATGGAAGCAAAAATGGTGAATATAAATACCACTCCGGTAACGATTCTATATCCTGAATTTACACTTTCATTTGTAGTTGAATCACTACCATTCATTAGATACCATCCAATAATTATAGGTACAATAACGGCGGTTAAAGTATAGAAAAAGGTATCCAGACCGTAGTAGAAATTCCGTGTTTTATCCGTTGTCGTAGCCAATACGAGATAATCTCTATTAGCCCAATACAAACCAAAAGACATTCCCATTATCAATCCAGCTGAAATTAATCCAGTATAACTGATTTCGTCTAAAGACATCATATATACCATAGAGACCCCACTGAGTAGCATTCCGAGGGAGAATAATTTTTTGATATTAACGGTATTCAGTAAAAAACCATTTATAAAAAAGGTAATTGGGATACCGGTGTAAATAGCTAATTGATACATCATTACCTTAGATGGATCATTAGAGTTTCGCATGATGTACGAAGCTACAAAAATGTCGATTACGGGTAAAACGAACGCGTAAATTAAATTGGTTAGGATTAAAATCTTTGTGCTCCTGGAAAAATCCTTGAGTCCTATTCTTGCTAATTTTTCCATTATACGTTTAGTGTTTTTAAGATTTCTGCAATGGAGAATGTGGCTAAGCCTACAAATTCATCCGCCGCGCCATAATACATATGTATTTCATCTCCATCAACGATATGCCCATTGGTAAATATTACTTCACCAAAAAAACCTGTTCTTTCATAGGTTTCGGTAGGCACCATAATTGGTTCTTCTGAACGGGCCAAAACGATAGAAGGATCTTTAAGATCTAGTAAAATAGCCCCTAAACAATACCTGTTTTCTTTTGTAGCGCCATGATATATTTCTAACCAGCCTTTCTCCGTTTTTATTGGTGCTGCGCCAGCTCCTAATCGTTTGCTGTCAAATTTTCCTTCGCGAGTTTTAGCAATACATTTATGGTTTCCCCAATGTACACCATCAGGAGATTCTGCTAACCAAATATAATTACCACCTAGTTCAGGGCTGCTTGGACGATGCAAAGCATAGAATTTGTCGTTGAATTTTTCTTCAAAAATGGCACAATCTTTATTGTGTGGACTAAAAATCATCCCTTTTTTCTCAAATGTTTTCCAGTCGGTTGTAGTTCTAAGACCAACACCAACACCGTTTGAAGAAACCATAGTGTAAGTAAGGTGATAGGTGTCTCCAATTTTAGATACACGGCAGTCTTCGATACCATAGGATTCGTATTCTCCTTCTCCAAAAAGAGACGGATAGGCAGGATCTTCCTTGAAATCCACTCCATTTTCACTCCAAACCAATCGTAAATGAGATATGGTTGTGAGGTAGTCAACCCCATCGTACTGGATTACTCTAGAGTCTGAAGCATTTAATTTTGGATCATCAAGCTTAAAATCTAAAATTTCAATTTTTCCGACATTATTATATATTGGAACAGATAAAAGACCTTCTTTCTGGACTGTTCTTTCGGCTACTCGTACAAGTAATCCTGTTTTTCCATTGAATTCAAATGCCCCAGGATTTAGTAAACATTCGATAATCATGTTCCCATCACTTGCTTTTAAATCTTTAGGTGATAAAATGGGATTGTTCTTATAACGATTGGCAATATCTGTCATGTGTGATTTTTTTATATTTGATAAATCAAAAGTCTGAAATGTAATATATAATTAGTTTAAAAAGAGAGAAGTAGCAATTAATAATTAACTACTTCTCAAATGTATTAACCAAATTAAACAAACGTACTTTAAATATTAATATCCTGGGTTTTGAACTAATAATCCTGCTGAAGCATCAATTTCTGATTGCGGTATTGGAAACAAAAGATGCTTGTCTTGGAAGTTCTTTCCATGTGCTGTCATAACTGCTTTTGCAATTCCCCATCTTTTTAGATCTAACATTCTTTGGTTTTCAAAACCAAGTTCTGCTCTTCTTTCAGATATTAACCAGCCTTTGATAGTTGCTTTATCAGTAGATGCAACTCTATCTACTAAAGTTCCAACAGGAGGAATTGTTCCTAAAGCCGTTACCGTAGTTCTTGCTCTAGCTCTTATTTTATTGATAATTGCGATTGCGCCAGAATAATCACCAGTTTCATTAAGTGCTTCTGCTTTCCAAAGCAATGCATCAGCATAACGCATATAAACCTTGTTTGTAGGTGCATCATCGTTTCCTTTGTTAGCTCCGTTAAGTGTTCCCAATATTTTATTTACATTTTGATTAGGAGCATCTACAGTATATAATTTTCTTGGATCATTTGGTTCAAATGAATTTAAGAAATCGGTGCTCGGAGCAAAAAATCCCCATCCTAAAGGTGCACATATACCATTCCCACTTCTTGGATTGGTATTAGATTGATGATCGTAAGAAAAAATCACTTCATTATCTGTATATTCTTTGGCAGTGCTGAAATTGTCAAAATAATTAGCGTTTAAGCTATACCCTAGTGGAGCTAACTCATCAACTAAAGTAATTACTTCTGACCATTTTTCAGTGTATAAAGCGGCTTTTGCCTGAAGTGCAATTGCAGCTCCCTTAGAGACTCTCCATTTTTCAGTTGTCGACGAGTATTTTGAATTTGGCAATAAGCCTTTTGCTAAAGCTAAATCTGACTTAATGCTATCCCAAACTAAACTTTTGTTAGCGCGTACTGCAAAATCAAAGGCCTCTTGATAAGTTTGGACAGAACCTAGAATTAATGGCACATCACCAAAATTAGTAACTAATGAAAAGTAATAATGTGCTCTTAAGAAATAAGCTTCACCTAACAATTGGTTTTTTCTCGCTGCACTGATTCCTGTAATGGTCTCAATGTCTGATTTGGTTAAGAATCCAATAGCAATATTGGTTCTTTTAATTCCTTCATAATCGTATTTCCACAAACCGTTTGGACCTCCATTAGTTGAAGTAAAAGTGTAGTTATTGATATCGTCCATCCAAACTTGATCTCCATCAGGACTCCATTTTTTTTCCATGTCATCTGAGGCGATGTCTTGCATCACATAATCATTTTGAAACACAAGTCCTCCGTTCCAGTCCCATTCGGCCAAAATGTTCAATCTATTAGATAATAATTGGTAAGATGAATTGACTGAAAGTTCTACTGAATTTAGGGTAGGAGTAGTGTTTGCTTGCTCCAAAGTTGTTGCTCCAATCGGATCAGAAGTAAGCTCATCCTGGCAACTTGTTAAAAACAGTATGCTCATTAATAGCATCGATTTTAATATATTTTTCATGACTAAATATTTAGATGTTTAATTATAGTTTTACTTGGATTCCCAATAAATATGCTTTTGATTGCGGATACGTTCCTTTGTCAATCAATGAAGTAGATTCTGGATCCAATCCTGTGTAATCAGTTATGGTGAAAAGGTTTTGACCTGAAGCATAAATACGTAGGTTTTTAACACCTATTGTTTCTGCGTTAAAAGTGTATCCTATTTCAAGGTTTTTCAATCTCAAGTAAGAAGCATCTTCAACAAATACGCTCGATACATTTCCACCACCATTATTATTAAAAGTAAGTCTTGGTGTAGTGTTAGTAGAACCTTCGCCATTCCAGCTGTCTAATACTGCAGTTGTGGAATTAAAAGGGCGACTATCGTAGTTTAAGATTTGTTTTGAGTCATTATAACGATCTACTCCATTTACCCCTTGTAATAAGAAAGAAAAATCAAAGTTTTTGTAGTCTCCAGTGAAAGAAAATCCATACGTTAATTTAGGAATAGGACTTCCAATGATTGCTCTGTCATCGGCATTAATTTGTCCATCTTCGTTTATGTCTTTAAATCGAATGTCTCCAGGTTGTGCATTATTCGAATTTGCAAATAATTGCGTGCTTACCTCTCCTGCATTTTGGTATATACCATCAAATACAAGTCCGTAGTAAGAACTGATTGGTTGTCCAACTTCCGTTTTTGTATGCGTACCATCATCAATAATGCTTTTTACATAGGTTTGAAGCTTATTAACTCTGTTCGTTAGTGTAGCTATATTTGCATTTACACTGTACTTGAAATCATGATCGTAATTTTTTAAATTAAGTCCAAATTCAAATCCTTTATTGCTTACTTCTCCAGCATTTACAATAGTTTGATTGATCACTCCCACAGAAACTGCCGGTAGGGTCACGCCCAATAAAATATCAGTTGTGTTCTTAACAAAGTAATCAGCTGTAAATGAAAGTTTATTGCTAAATGTACTCAAATCAACACCAAAATTCGTTTGTGTAGTCGTTTCCCATTTTAAATCTGGATTTCCGTAACGAATGATGTTAACCACACCACCTGATGTAGAAACCAAAGTTTCGTAGGCGTTATTCGGTATTTCTTGGTTACCTGATTGTCCCCAACTTGCTCTTAATTTTAAGTTTGATATCCAATCTGCTTTTGCCAAGAAGTTTTCTCTTGAAACCAACCAACCTGCAGAAACAGAAGGGAAATAACCCCATTTGTTATTTGGTCCAAAACGAGAACTTGCATCTGCTCTTACTGTCGCTGTTGCAAAATATTTACTTGCATAACCATAAGTACCTGATCCAAAGAAAGACTGCAGCGCCCAGTTTTCAGCAGAACCAGAGCTATAGGCATTTGTTGTACTACCAAAGTCTAGGTATCTAAACGAGTTAGAGGTATTGTCAAAATTTTGTCTGCTACCACCTATAGCTGATGATTTACTACTGATGTTTTCCATTCCAAGTAAAAAGTCGATACTATGGTCGTCGTTGATCGTTTTAATATAGTTTAAGGTGTTACTGAAAGTAAAAGTCATATTTTGACCTCTATTTTCATCTAATCCATTAGGTCTATTGATTCTTCCCATTCCATAATACTGGTTTCCAGTATCACTAATGTCAGCATCCCCAAAATTAGCTCCAAAATTTTTGTTGTGACTGAAACTAATATCTGCCCCAAAGTTGCTTCTGAATTTCAAAGATTTATCTGCTAAGAAAGCATATTCACCATATAAGTTTCCAAAGGTTTTGTAGGTATTTCGTTTGTCATCAGTAAAATGCACAATAGCAAGTGGGTTTGAGGTATACTCATAATTTTTACTCCAGCCATTATCAGGTCCTGTATAGAAAGGTAAATCTGTGTATGGATTACTTGCTGAATAAGTAGGATCGTTTATGTCTTTATAAACCGCCAAAACTGGAGGACGAATTAAAGCATGACGTATAATTCCAGGTGCATCACCGCTTGAAGATAATTTGTCTTGTTTTTCGTAACTGATCTGAAGATTCGTTCCTACTTTAAAACGATCTGAGACGTTAGCGTTAATGTTTGATCTGAAATTAATACGTTGATATTGATCGTGGTCTTCCGTCACAATTCCATCGATACCATAATAACCTCCAGAAACTAAATATTGAATATTCTCTGAACCTCCACTTACTGAAGTTTGGAAGTTTTTAGAAATACCAGTTGTGAATAATTCATCTTGCCAGTCTGTGTCGGCTAAATCAGTTCTGCTTCTGTCTGCTGCATAAGGACTAATTGCAGATGCTGAATTACCAGCTGTATTATGCCAAGCTTGATCTTTTACGGTCAAATATTGGTCTGTATTTAACATATCAGGAAGGTTTGTAGCTACATGAAACCCAGTAAAATATTCTGAGCTGATAGTCGCTTTTCCTATTTTCCCGCTTTTGGTTGTTATTAATACAACACCTCCAGCAGCTCTTGCTCCGTAAATTGCTCCGGCAGCAGCATCTTTCAATACAGTCAAAGATTTAATGTCTGATTGATTAAGGAAAGAAATATCGCGGGTTGAAACTCCGTCAACAACGTACAATACATCATTGTTTCCAAGTGTTCCTTCACCTCTAATACGTATTTTGATTCCATCACCAGGAGCTCCGGTATTAGCGGCAACAAAAACACCAGCTACTTGTCCTTGAAGTGCTTGTGCAACATCTGCTACCTTTGTTTTTGCTAAATCATCAACATTCACAGTGGTTACAGCGCTACTAAGGGATGATTTTTTTGCTGATGAATATCCTATAAGTACCACTTCTTCTAGTTGTTGTGCATCTTGTGTTAAAGAAGCATTAACAGTACTCATTCCGTTTACTGCAATCTCTTTATTTATATAACCAATATAGCTAAAAACTAAAACAGCTTTAGGGCTTACATTGTTTAATGTATATTTTCCGTCAAAATCAGTTATTGTTCCTGTATTCGTTCCCTTAACAATAACATTTACCTGTGGTACTGGACCACTTTTATCAGTAACAATACCTGTAACGGTTTGCGCATTCATGATGCTTGCTGATAGTATTGTTCCCACTAAGAACAATTTATAAATAATACTTTTCTTCATCATAAGGAAGTGTTAGATTGATTAATAATTTGGCTAGTTGTTTTCATGGTTTTAAATAGTTTAGTTGATTTAAATTAATTTGTTTTGAGTTTTAATTAGATTTAATAATCAGTCCATAAAATTACTTAGAGAGCACAAGAAATTGTGTACACTATTTCATCAAAGGTGTATACAAACAGGTATGTAGCTTGTTTTTAAGTTTTTAGTACTTGGATTTGTACTTGAGCTGATAATTTTTAGGAGTGATGTCGTACATCTTTTTAAACTCGCGATAAAAGTAAGATCGGTTATTAAAACCTGATAGATAGCAAATCTCTGATACAGTCAAAACATTTTTACGCAATAGTTCAGCGGCATGTTTTATTCTGATAGTTCTAATCAAATCACCTGGAGTCAAACTAAAAATTTGTTTGGTTTTTCGATACAATTGGGAATTACTGATGCCCAATTCTTTTTCGATAAAAAGACTTTGTAGGTTCTCGTTATCTATATTCTTTCGTATTAAATCAATGACCTTTTTAATAAACTCCTTTTCATCATTTTCTATAGGTAGAGTAGATAGGTTTTCGACGAGACTGTCCTGCGCAAAGTGCTTTAATATTAATTCCTTTTCTTCCAGTAATTTTTGAATTCTTATTAATAGGTGGTCTGGATGAAATGGTTTCGGGATATAGGAATTGGCACCGCTTTCAAGTCCTTCAATTCGGTGCACTACAGATTCTTTTGCGGTAAGCATAATAAAAGGAATATGACAGGTTTGTATGTCCTTTTTTATTTTTTCGCACAATGCGATACCGTCCATCAAAGGCATCATAACATCACTGATGATAATGTCAGGAATTTCATTTTGAATGCTCTCTAAAGCTTCAACACCATTGTAAGCGATATTAATTTTATATTTTTCTCCTAATAATTCATTTAAAAAGGAATGGATTTCTTTTTCGTCTTCAACAATTAATATTGTTTTTCGATGATCAATAACTGCATCAAGGGTTGATATCTTATCAGGTACGGTATTATCCTTACTTGGTAGTTCTTCCAAGATGCTTTTTAGGTGTTGAGAAATGAAAACTTGGCTAGTTTCGCCAGCAACATCCTCATTGATTTCAAATTCCTTTTCAATAAATGCTTTCTTGCCACATGGAATCAGGATTGTAAAAGTGGTAGTCTCGTTAGCAATACTCGAAACTTGAACATCACCTTTGAGCACGGTCACGAGTTTCTTTATAAATGCCAGACCAATACCAGTTCTAAACAAATCATTGTCAGTGCTGGAATTAGTATCCGTTAATAAAAATTTATCAAATAGGGAGTCTAGTTTTTCTTGTGGTATTCCCTTTCCAGTATTTACAACCGTAATGTTTAGTTTTTTAGAATTGGTTTTATCGATAGAAATTTTTAGATCAATCTTACCGTTTTCGGGTGTGTATTTAAAAGCATTCGATAATAAATTGAATATTATTTTTTCAATTTTATCTTTATCAAACCATCCATTAAGTTTCGAAGGGATTTCAAGCTTATAATCTATGTTTTTATCCAATGCCCATTCGTCAAATAGTTCGGCAATTTGTTCGACTAAGTTGACCAAATCAAATTTTTTCACGACAACTTCTAAATAATCAAATTCTGCTTTTCTGAATTCCAATAATTGTTGCGTTAAAAAAAGCAATCTTGAAGAGTTGCGCTCAATCATTTGAATGAACTTCTGGTTTTTTTCGCTCAGGTTTGATGTTTCGCCAAGTTTTTGAATGGGCCCAACAATCAATGTCAAAGGAGTTAAAAATTCATGTGCAATGTTGGTAAAAAACGAAAGTCTGTTTTCATGTAGCTCTTCTTCTCTTTGACGGAAAAGAATATTTTGACTTAATGACTGACGTTTCTTGTAGTAACTTAGAACAAACAGCATAAAAAAGAAAAACAATATCGAGTAAATAAAAATTGCAAGGTTAGATTGCCAATAAACTGGTCTAACTCTGATGTCAATTGCATGCACAGGGCTAGTCCATACTCCGTCACTGTTTGTCCACTTTATCCACAAGGAATAATTTCCTCTTGGCACATTGGTAAAAGAAATATTTCTCCTATTACCAATCATGTTCCATTCCTTATCAAAATTTTCCAATTGATAGGCATATTGGCATTTTTCACTATTGATATAGGTTAATGCTGATAATTCAATGTCAAAAAAGTTCTGATTGTGATCCAAAACAATTGAAGGAGGCGTTTTTGAATCAGCAGAGATAACCAGTCCTTGATAATAGGGTTCAGCCTGATTTTGACCACTAATTTTATCAATTAATAAATCAGGAACTATTGCAGATTCCTTTATTTTTTGAGGAAGAAAGTAGTTGAATCCTTTTATTCCACCCATGAATATGAAACCTGATTTTTGATTTTGATAAAAGGCGCCATCAGCAAATTCATTGTTTTGCAGTCCTTCGTTTTTAGTGTAATTAATGAATTTGGATTCTTCAGGAATGAAATTGGACAATCCAAAATTAGTACTTATCCACAGATTCGATTTATTATCAGATACAATTCCATGTACTGTGTTATTAGGTAGTCCGTCTTTGACTGTATAGTTTTTGAATGTTGCACTACCGTCACTTTTTATGCCTTCCAGCATATTCAGTCCAAAACTTGTTCCAATCCAAAGCTTGTTTTTAGCATCTTTTTTCAAACACAATATATCATTGTTGGATAGACTTTGAGAATCATCCTTTTTGTTTTTATACGTACGGAACAAGCCTAATTCTTTATCAAAAAGATTAAGGCCGCCTAATCTGGTTCCTATCCAAAGTTGGTTTTGACTCTTTGGCACAATGGAAAAAATAATATTACTACTTAAGGATTTTCCATCCTCATTATCCGCAATGTATTTCTTGTATTGAGATAATTTTAGTTTGTTGCCTGAACGTTCTATTTTACATCGAATCATTCCATAACCATTAGTACCAAGCCATATAAAACCGTTTTCATCTTGATAAATAGAATATATAGACTTAAAGTAGTCGCTTTGTTCGTTTCCTATAATTTCAGACCAGCTAATAAGTTTTGAGTTTTTTAAGTCATAAACGGTGATACCTTTTCCATCTGTCCCTATAAATAAGAGATCATTCTGTCCTTTGCATAATGAAAACACGGCATTATTAATGATGCTATTATTTTCATTGAAAGTCACATACTTTAATGGTTGTTCGCTCTGATAAAAATTAGAAGGAAATTTAAAAAGGCCCTTTCCCTTTGTTCCCACCCAAAATGAATTCCCCTCTAATTCTAGAAAAGCCCTTATAATACCGCCATCTAGTTCGGGAATTTGCGCTTTTGAAATAAGATTAAATGATTTTTTAAGCGGAAAGATTTTAAAAACTCCATCTCCATCTGTACCAGTCCAAATCACATTTTCGCTACCTTGAATTAAAGCGGTTATTTTCTGATTTTTCAGGTATCTTAACCAAGAACTTGTAAGTAGAGTTCCCGTGCTATCAATAATACTATAACCTGATTTTCCTGAAATAACAAGGCCTTCAGGAATACGTCCTACAAGATTATCGATATTTTTTTCTGAAAGAACTTGATTTTTTTTATCTAACACTGAATATATACGGGCATTTTCAGAAGTCGGAATAATGCAAATTTTATCAGTGGAGATGGTTTCAAATGTTCTGATGTTTTTTGAAATCAACTCTGATTTTGTAATTGTTTTTTCGGTTTCATTGCTATTTGCAATGGACAAAGAATAAAGTTGGTCGTCTTCAAACAAAACCAATAAATTGCCTTTGGAGCTGAACTCCATTTTTTTAACAGCTTTTGAAGGAAGAGTTTTTGATTTTAACAATTGGAAATCGGTGCCGTTATAATAACCAATTCCCCAATCTTTTACGGCGCAAAATACTTTTTTTGAGTCGTCAAGGGCTATGTTGAATTCAGATTCAGATAATGGGGGAGTATTCTTTCTGGAAAAATAAAAACGTTTAAAACGGTCGGTTTTTTTATCATACTGATTTATTCCGTGCATCGTCAAAATCCAAATTCGACCTAAATCATCCTCGTCTATTTTTAGGATCACCTGATTGCTCAAGCTATTTTCATTATTTAATTCGGGTCTGAAAATTTTAAATGTATTTCCGTCATAGCGGTTTAATCCGTCCCAAGTACCAATCCAAAGTAAATTTTCAGAGTCTTGAAAAATAGTGTTTACAGAACTATTCGAGAGTCCTTTGGTGTTGTCTAATTGTTCAAGAGAGTACTTTAATTCTGAAGTTTTTGCTGAGTCTGCAGCTGATTTTATTGCACTGCTTTGCATTTCTGGTGCTGTGGCCTTTTGAAGATTAGCATTCGCGGTATTGGGCGACTGTTTTTCTTTGTCGTTGCAGGCAACAAAACCTATAAAAAGAAAACAAATAAATAAAATCTTGATTTTCAATTTAATAAATGTTTTTGTGATTTGTTTTTCAAAATACTACAATAGAAGTTCCCGCTTCATAAAACAAGAAATGACGTAATCGATGTAGCTGAGTGGCCAAATATACATAAAATATTAGAAAGAGAATAGGACGTCTACCTAGTCTCTCTTATCTATGGATTGTGTTTTTTTTAGGTTTAAAAATAATATGGAAATAGGATAGTTCAGTAATACTAAACTATAGTTTCACCATTAGAATCTGTAGTCAATAATTCGCTCATGTAATCAAAAAAGGGCATCACTGATTTGTAGATAGAATTTACTTTCGCTAAAAAGTCATCTGAAAGTACTTCCTGATCGGTAAAATCATGTCTTAAAAAAAATTGTTTGTGACGGATTAATTCAATAGCAACATGGTCTTTCTGGAATCCTCTAGGCGTGGTCAAAACGGAATTTCCTTGTAGATCACCAAAGTTAGATTGTATTTCTTTTGATTGAAGTAACGCATTCCATTGTGAATGATTGGCTGTGATGTCTAAACGAATCCTTTTTAAATCTTCGGGATTTGGGGCAAAAAAGCCACAGGCTAAATAACTATTTCCGGGCTTAATATTCATATAATACCCACCTCTTCTTTGCTTGCCGAATCGTTTTAAATTAAAGTCAAATTTTGAGTGATAGGGTAGTTTGTCCTTGCTGAATCGCATGTCGCTGTAAATTCGGTAAAGACTTTTTTTAGCAGATCGATTTTCTAGTTGGTCGTGTTTGTTGATTTCCAAGATTAGCCCTTCAATAAAAGAATGCATGTTTTGCTGTGCCTCAAGATAAAATGGCTTGTTCGTTTGAAACCAATCCCTATTATTGTTTGCAGCAATATCAGTAAGGAATTTTAATGTTGATTTGTCTATGGTTTCTATTGTCATTTTATTTCAAAATTGGCGAATTGCTTAAATTCGGATTTTTTAGAGCTTCGGTCGAAGCTTTGTAGTGACAAATTTATGAAACTATCCTCGATATTTACAGCAGCATCCTATTTTAAGCTGTTCAAATACCGACAAGCGGTAGATCGAAAAGGAATTACTTATGCTCTAAGTTCCTTCGTAATGGAGGGAATAAAAACGATTTGATCTACTATATATAAAGTCTCAGTTTTTTCGAAAGTTAAGCAACTAAGAACTATCGTGAAAAATGTCTAAACATGATTCTGATTATTTTTAGTAGAATCAACTATAGGGGAAATTAATGAAGCCAATAGTTGGGACTACAAACAATCGCTATTCTTAATGTAACGTATAGGTGTTATTCGTTTTTTGAAAGAATGGTATTTATTGTTTTAATCATTTCATCTGTATTCATTGCATTAGTGTCAATCGCTACGCTATTATTGCCATAAGGTTCGTATTTATTCACCACAGTTACTGAAAACAATCCAACTGTTGGTGTTTTTGAAGCACTTGCCAAATGCATCATACCGCTATCCGCTCCAATGAAGATATCTGTATTAGCAATAAAAGCCGCTATTTCTCTAATGTCTTTACTATAAAATGATGGCGCTTTGAAGCCTATTTGCGAAACATTTTCAACGGGTAGTAATTCAACAATATTGTAGTTGCTGTAATCCTTTTTCAGTCTCTCGTAGAATTCATTCCACCAAGCTTCCGAATAGCATTTTGCGCCCGTGGCGAAAGTAAATATGCAGATTGTTTTTTTTTCTTTATCGATAAGTTTTTCTAATTCTAGCTTGGCTGCTGCAAGTTCTGAAGGACTCAATTTAAGGTCTAATGTTGGTATTGGATTCTCTTTATTTGGGACTCCAAGTTTAGATAAGTAGCTTCTTAAACTGTATACTGGATATTTTGCAATGTGTTTGTGGTCTGGGTATTTTGATTCAAAGTCAGTTTCCTCATCCCCGAATAATTTATAGTCGGACTTTGCAAATTTGGTAGAAAGCCTTCCTGAAGAAGAGTTTTTATCTACATTTATGACAAGGTCGTAGTTTTTTTTCTTTAGCGCTAACCAACCGTTTAGGTAAGGAAGTAAATCGTTAAAATGTTTTTTTGGCAATTTAATGATGCTGTCAACGCTCTCGAAATTTTCAAATATAATTGGCGCTACATTTCCTTTTACAAACAAATCTATTTTACAGTTTGGGAATGTATCAGCAACCTCTTGGACCAGTGGAGTAATTAGTAATTGGTTTCCTAATCGGTGATTGGGTCTGCAAATTAATACAGTCTTTACCGCATCCTTATTGATCATTGGTAGGTTTTGATTCATGGCAGAACCACTAATTTTCTTAGTCATTCCCTGCATCAAATTCCTTCTAACTGAATTTATTTTTTTTAAAATACCCATGCTTGTAAAATAGTATTAACTGTAGTGTGTTTTTTTGCCAAAAAACAAGCACCATATTATTTTGATAGTAAACTTTTAATAGGATTGACTTTTAGCTAATTTTATCGGGCTTAAGCAATCTATATTACTGTTATTTTGAAGCGCAAATATAGAACAAACTTTGGGACGTCCATAAAGTTTTCTAAGAATCGTATTTAGAATGGGGTAATTGTTATTTTGCCTCATTAGCTTTTAAAACTCTTATAAAATTACCTCCTAAAACTTTGTTTATCTCTTTTGAAGTATATCCTTTTTCAACCAAAGCTTTTGTGATAAGCGGATATGTGGTGACATCATCCATTTGTAAAGGAAGAGACTCTATACCATCATAATCGGAACCTAATCCTACGTAATCGACTCCCACTAATTTGATGATATATTCGATATGTTGCATTAATAAAGAAAATGGTGGTCTCATTAAATCAGATTCCGTTTTGTACTTAGCGTACAATTCTAATTCAACTGCAAAATAAGATTTACCGCTTTTGGATAATAAATCAGCTTCAACCTTGTGTTTTTCCATAAATGCCTCTTCTTTTTTTGCATAATTGGGGTCTAAAAAACCTGAGTAAAAGTTAACTTGTATAACACCTCCATTTTTTGCAATTGCTTTTATTTGGTCATCTTTTAAGTTTCTTTGGTTGGGACATAGTTCATAAACAGCACTATGAGATGCCATCACGGGCTTTGTTGTGGTATGAATTACATCCCAAAAAGTCTGCTCTCCCACATGGCTGATATCAACAATCATCCCTAGTTTGTTCATTCTCTGAACTATTTGTTTACCAAAGTCAGTTAAACCATTATGAGGCAAATCTTTTGTAAATGTCTCGTCGTAGGCACTTGTAGCCCATGGAGTAGAATTGTTCCACGTGAGGGTCAGGTATCGTGCTCCACGATTAAAAAAGTGATCTAAATTAATCAGATTATTTTCGATCATATGGCCACCTTCAACACCAAACATGGCCGCAATTTTGTGCTGCTTTACAATTTTGAGAAGATCTTTACTATTTGATACTTTTGCAATTTTATCAGGATTGCGTTTTAGGGTACTATCCAACTCGTCCATTTGTTGGTTAGCATAAGCAAATGGGTTTGCTTTTTCACCAGTACAAAACACGGAAAAAATCTGAACATCTAAACCGCCTTCCTTCCATCGGGCTAAATCAGTATGGGTGGTAGGTTTTAGATCTGTATCGATTGCAAGTTTACTATCAAGCATTTTGGTCAGAATATCATTGTGGCTATCGATAACAATAGCATTAGTATGAATTTTTTTATAGGATTGCGCTACGAATTGTTGTGTAATTAAAATACATATAATCGCTATTTTTATTTTCATGTTGGTCTTTTGTTTTGGTATTGATACTATAAATGCATTGTAATTTGGGGAGTAAATATTCGCTTTCTAAAAATAGCCGTCAGCTTTTTTTAGTAAAATCGATACGCTAAAATACCATTAATATTTAGTTCAAACACCATCGTTTAGTCTTATAAACCAATTGTATGAGGCACAGACTTTATTTTAATAAATAACCTTAATTCGTTAGCACTATAGTTTTATTTTTTGAAAAAATAATTACGGTTGTAAAAACTATGGGAATTAGCAACTGAAATTTATAAAATAATAAAGCATGTAATTATGGTAAACATCTGAATTAAAGCGGACTGGTAGTCGAGTGGATCTTATCTATTGTTTGAATTCACAACTTAGATTTATTGCTTAAGTTTATGAGTCTGGAGATGCCAAATAAAAGTTTGGACATAGCTGTATAGTAGCTTGGAATATGGTTATGAATTTAAATTAGTTCAATCTAGCGTAATTTTGGTTGAAGTAAGTCGGATGGTCAAGAGTATTAATTATGAAGCAGAAAAAGGTGATCTGGAAACAGATCACCTTTTTTTATTTGATGATTTCCGGACTATTACCGAAAATTGCGACTTAACTGTCCTAATGTTACCATTAGTAATACCTTTAAAAGCATAATAAAGGTAAGGTAGATAAACAGCTTTTAACTAGAAGTTGTTATTCTGCGTATGCTCCTGAAGAGTACGTAAGTTCGTAACTGTGCGTATAAACTTCAAACACAATTCCAAACGGATCTTCAACATAACACATTTTATAGGGCTTGTCATTAGGATAATATTCTCTTATTGGCATGCGTTGCTTTCCACCTAAAGAAACTATTTTTTCTACTAACTCTTCAATATTTGGGTCCTGAATACAGAAATGAAAAAGTCCTGTATTGAACGGGTTAAATTCGGGAGCTTCTTTTACACCATGAGGAAAAGAAAACAATTCGATCCCAATACCATCTGAAGTGGACATATGGGCAATTTCAAATTCTTCCCAGTCTTCGCCAAAAACATCAATGCACATTTGTCCTATAGCTGTTTCTTTTTCTTTTTTAACCGTTGATGGCTGCATGATTATATACCAGCCCATTACTTCGGCATAAAACTCTACTGCCTTTTTTATATTTGGTACGGTAATTCCAATATGTGAAAATGATTTCGGATAATTTTTTTTAGTTGTCATATCTTATAATTTAGACCACAAAATTAATCTATATTTGCCATAATAGCAATAACTTACTAAAAAGTTATATAGTTACCTAAACGAGTAAAATTAAGATTATCAACACTATAGTATTTAAATTTTGGATAAAAATAACAATTGCCCTTTAAATTATACCATGAATTTAATAGGGACAAAATGGAAACCGCTCATTTTATTTCATTTGTTGGAAGGTCCTTTGCGATCAGGAATGTTACAGAAACATATTTTGGGAATCTCTAATAAAATGTTTACCCAAACAGTTAGAGAATTAGAAAAAGACGGACTAATAACCAGGAAAGTATTCCCGGTAGTTCCTCCCAGAGTTGAGTACGAATTAAGCGCAAGAGGAAAATCATTGGAAAACATTCTGAAAAACTTAGATGAATGGGGTTCAAAGGATATTCAAGAGGAAATATAAAATCAGTCCATTTTTGATTCCAGCTTATTAAGCCAAGCGAACATTTCATTAAAAGCCTTTTCTCTTACATTTTTGCTTGATAGGAATATATCATGTTGGGCATTTTCAATTTCTAGCAAAGTAACTTGGGCACCAAGTTTTGCTCCAATTCTTTTAATATCAGTAACATCTAAAACGATGTCTTTTACCATGGCCTCTTCTGAAAATTTTGAAAGATTAGAGGAAGCACTAGAATACATAACTAAAACAGGGACTTTTATATTGGAATTTGCTAATTTTTGGTGTGCTGATCGTATGGCTAAGAGCCAAGCGAAATAGGTAGGGAAGCCTGTAATAGGTTTCCAGTCTAAGTTGTAGTCCCATTCACCATGAAAATCTTTGTGTAAACTTTTCGCATAAGCAGTAGGCAAGGCTCCATTGACTTTTGCGTAAGGAAAGATGCTTGCAATTACTTTTGCGGCTAAATAAACGAGCGTTTTCTGAAGATTATTCTGGTAGAAATCAAAAAAAGGAGAATTTAATATAAGTCCTTTTATTAAATTTTTTTCCTGTCCAAAATTCATATAATTACTAGCGATTAATCCTCCTGTTGAATGGCCCATTAGAAAAAGCTTTCCACTACCAGATTCATGAATTTGTCGAATGGCGATTGTGATTTCTTCGAAGTATTCACTAATATCCCTGCAATAATTGGGGTGTTGATGGGGAAGTAGTGATCGTCCGTATTTTCTTAAATCGAGTGCATAAAAATCAAAACCTTGGGCATTGAATTTTTCTGCAACATGCGCCTGAAAAAAATAGTCCACATAACCATGCAGATACAATACACTCGTTCTGGTCCCTAAATTAAATTTTGAACTAACGAGCGTTGCTACGACTTCGCCTTCGTAATCGGGCTTCAACTTAATTGTTTGGTTCGTGAAATCTTTAAGGATATCCATATCTGAAATGTTACTAGTTTTTTATAGGCAATATAACGGTTTGTTTACGAAATCTAGCATGTAAAAGTCGCTGATTTTTAGAACAGAAAACGTTTTTTTCTTTTCTTTTTTTAAAGCTAAATATTAAAATCTTTAAGCCATTAAACAAAACTAACTATTTAAGTTTCGTTTAAGTGTCTTTTCAGGCATCTTTTCTCTTTAGAGCACTTCCTCTTGGCTGGTCAGCTTCATGGAGCACAATTTCGGAATGTAGGAACTGCGCGGCCTCTGCCGAATCTTTTACTTTAGATGCACTGCGTTCTAACATTTCTGATTCAAACTCGGTCAATACGCTTTCTCTTACTCCAACTTTTCTCCATTGCGATAAGGGGCTGCATCCTTTTGCAATCCCTCGAGCGAGCATGAGTGCATCTAGTAAAGCTTGATTTGCTCCCTGTCCTTTAAATGGACTCATGGGGTGTGCTGCATCTCCAATCAGAGTCAATTGCTTTCCTTTTTTTAGCAATTCTGGTTCAAGTAATTTTCGGTCATAGACAGGATAGCCAGAAATCTGAGCTTCTGAGGTTGCCGCTAAAATTTGTGGAATTGGATCGTGCCATTGCGTCCTACGACATGCTTCTTCTTTGAGTGCTTGGGGTCCTTGCGCACTTAATGCCTGAGCCTCTTTTTCTGGCATTGGAAAACTAAGCTGCCACATTACTGAGTCTGAATTATACGGCATCATGTAAATCCTTTCATTGCCATTGGCGGTTTGAAATACAGTCGCCGAGTCGAGTAAAGAACTATTCAGCCCTTCGAGAGCCTCCAAAGGACAAATTCCCAATATCACAATACAATCTAGATAGCGTAAAGGGGTACTATCCTCAGGAATCAGCAACCTCCTCACTGAACTACGAATGCCATCGGCGCCAACCACAAGGTCCGCTTTGGTAGTTTTTATTTCGCCGTTCACCTCAAAAGTTAAATTAACAGCTTCGCCCTCAGATTCTTTAAAATCGATTAACTGGTGTCCCCACTGTACCGCATCATGTCCGCCGAGTTGCTCTAGCAGTGCTAAGCGCAAAGATTGCCTTGCTATATGAACATTAGTGCGTTTAGAATCTGTTTTTACATTTGACTGCATCCATTTTCGCATTCCCCATTCCCCAATTACTTTTCCCTCTGTAGTATGAATCAAATGTCTTGTTGAAACCACACCTTCTGCTAATGAGAAAATACCCAACCCCTCAATTGCTTTGCTCGCTTGTTGCAAAGTGAGTCCGTAGCCCTGAGATCGAGCATCGAAGTCGCTATCGCGTTCATATAATGTAAAGGGGATTCCGCGGTGTAAACAAGCAACAGCTAGAGCAACTCCTCCTATACCACCACCGATAATAGCAAGCTTCGGGTAGTTTTCTTTATCCGGTATAGGGGCGCTAAAAGAATGAACCAAGCCAGATCCGCAGCAATTTACGCAGGAATACAGATGTCCTTTTGGAAGCTCTGGAGCTGTTCCTTCGCCTTTGTTTTTTTCAAATTCATCGAGCGCCAAACGGTAGCTATGTCGCACTTTCTTGCTAAGTCCCCGACTTTTTTTGCCGCGTCCCTGACATTCCTTACAAATAGCCCATCTTGTGGCTTCATTTCCCGGCTTTTTCACTTCCTAATTTATTTACCTTGATCTTGACTCTCCTCTATGATAAAAAAAAATAATCCTATACAATTGATGCACAGCCTAATTGTGAAGTAGTGATCATTACTTCTATATAAGTTAACTTAAGAAATTCTTTATTTCAGTCTTTCCGCAAATATAACCGTTTTACATCTTATGAAGAATAGTGTTTTTAAGCAAAAGTAAAATACGAATTAAAAACGGCAATAACACTGAATTTGCAAATGGATAGAGACGTTTGCTATTGGCGGGAATTATTACATTTCAACTGCCATTTTCTTTTTTTTAAAGGTCTCTTTTGCTTTTCTGATAAGTTGATTTGTTGATTCTATTTCCTTATAGTTTTTAGTGAAAGGCTGTACTTTTCCATTATAGAAGTTAGAGGACCATTTTATAGTTTCTGGTAAAAACTCTTTGCCTTTCCTTTTATATGAAAGTACAGTGCTTTCTTCTTCGGTAGTTCATCGAATAGAGAAGACTGCTCTGGATTTGTTTTTTTTCTAATTTTTCCCATAATTGGTTTAACCCTATATTTTTTATGGTATCAGTCTGGCTTGCTAAATAAATAATTGGCTGAACTGAATTATCTGAAAAAATTCCATAAAGATCATTGTTATTCTCTAGAAATGAGATAAAATTTTCAGCATCATTAGTTAGCAAATATTCGGGTCTAAGTTCAATGTAATTTGGATATTCAAAATCTTGATTAGTATCAGATCCCGAATGAGTTTTTTCTGTTTGATAAACATAAACTTTAGTTGAGTCCAAAATAAAAACTACATCTGAATACTATTTTAAATTGTGTGGTGTCAAAGGTGGAGGAACTTTCGCTGATTTCATCCAAGCTGTTCTACTCGAATCAGCCTTTGAAATCACGTAGTTTTTCTTTGCTACAATCTCTTTTTTACAAGCAGTAAGTGTCAAAATCAAAGCGAGCGAAAAGAGTAATTTGAATTTCAGAAGTTAATCAACTAAGGTTTTTGTATCTAACTCGTATATAGTACTGGCGATATCAGACTTATCACCCTAAATGATGTAGATAGGCGTGACAGCCATTATACTTTATTCATTATCAAATATATAATAATATTAATAACCTTATAAAGGATTAAAAAACTCTTCTGATTCCCATAAACCTTATTGTTTTTTTGCAGCTTTATATTTCTTTTGCCTTGCTATTATATGGATTAATAATTTCTGGGAGATAGCCATAGTTTGAATTAAAAGCGGAGCTCTTTATAGGAATTTTTGTTACATTTAAGGAATCTAAAAATAGATTATGAAACAGTTCGAAGAAACTAAAGAATTATTGAATAAGTCTGCTTTGTTTTATTTGATAACTATTGGTATGGATGGTAATTATTCTTATATAAATGAAAATTATGCTAATCAATTTGCACATATAAATAGCAATTTTGTTGGACAAGCATGTCATATTACAATGCATCCAGATGATATGAATACATGTAGCGAAGTTGCTGCCAAATGTTTTGAATCCCCGACTGATTTATTTCCAGCAACAATAAGGAAGCATGATGGACAAGGAGGTTATATTTATACTCAGTGGGAATATAGAGCTATTATGGATGATGATAAAAAACCTGCTGGAATATATTGTATAGGATATAATATAACAAAATATGTTGCTGAGGAATTACATTTAAAAAATGCAAATGAAAAGATTGAGAGAAATAGTACTATCATTGAAAAAATTATTTTTCAACAATCACATCTTATTCGCGCTCCACTAAGTAACATAATTGGACTTACCAGTCTTTTAGACAAAGAATTGCTAGATAGTAATACAAATAATATTTGTGACATGATATTAGAAAGTTCCAACCAACTAGATGAAGTTATTAGAAGTATTATAAAGATTGCTAGAGTCTAATTTAAGTTTTGTCTTATTTTTGCATTTAAGAGAAATCAACATTAATTTGAATAAAGTACTAGGCGAGAGCTATTACTATTTAAGTATCTGGATTGTTTTATTTGTTTTGATTTGTGTAAAAAATGGTAGTGGAAGTCGTTTTATTTAAGACGGAATGAAAAATAAAGCCGTACTCGTCCTGGCGATTACGCCCAAAAATCCGTTTTGGCCTTATTCAGTAGAATGGGCCAAAACGGATTTCTTGCTTTAATTGCTAGTTGTTAACTGCTTTGATAGTTAAGATTCTTAATTTTTACTAAAGGTTAAAAAGTCTGTTATACCATTTCCAATGCTTAGGTCTTTTATTTCAAAAAAGTTGACCGTGTTTTCAATATCTTCCCAACCGTCAATTATTTTTACAAAATGAATTGGGTTAGCATAGGTAATATTGAATTTTACATCAGCGATGCTTTCTTGATTTCTATTAAGATCTAGGATGGACCAAGTTCCCTTGTATGTGTTTTCCCCATCCGTTACGGTTAGCGAGTCATGGGCTCCAAAACTAAAATTAAATCCATTGAAATTGATCATTTCACTGTCTTCGCTTTTCCAGTAACAATTTATTTTCCAACTTCCGTTAGTCACAATTATAGCAATAATATCGTGCTCATCTGAAGGGGCGCTAGCATTTGGATTACTATCGATATCTGAATTGGAACTGGTTATCGGAACAATTGAAAAAATAACCATTATTAGTATTGGGTCTAGACTGAATTGTTTTACGGTTTTCATAGTCAAATAGTTTAAAAGGTTAGTGTTTTAACATATTTACTTATAAATACAAATCGGCAAGACTAAAGTTACAAATTAATAAATATTTATTTGTTAAAATGGAGACCTTTTTCTAGATGGATGTGTTTTTTAAATGAAAAAATCCGATTTGCTTTCGCAAATCGGATTTTATTAAATGTAGTAGAGACGCACTGCAGTGTGTCTCTAACACGCATATTTTATTTACAAATGGATTACTTCACCGTAAGCATCAGCCACAGCTTCCATAACCGCTTCACTCATTGTAGGGTGTGGATGTATCGCTTTTAGGATTTCATGTCCTGTAGTCTCTAGTTTACGTGCTACAACTGCCTCAGCAATCATATCTGTAACTCCAGCACCTATCATGTGACATCCCAACCATTCGCCATATTTGGCATCAAAGATTACTTTTACGAAACCATCAGGAGTTCCTGATGCTTTTGCTTTTCCTGAAGCTGAGAATGGGAACTTACCAATTTTTAAGTCGTATCCTTTTTCTTTAGCTTGTTTTTCAGTTAAACCTACTGAAGCAATCTCTGGAGTAGCATAAGTACAACCTGGTACGTTTCCGTAATCGATAGGTTCTACGTGCATACCTGCAATTTTCTCCACACAGTTGATTCCTTCGGCAGAAGCTACGTGAGCTAAAGCTTGTCCTGGAGTCACATCACCAATAGCATAATAACCAGGGATGTTAGTTGCGTTGTATTCGTTTACTAGGATTTTATCTTTATCAGTGGCAATTCCTACTGCTTCTAGACCTATGTTTTCAATGTTAGTTTTGATACCAACAGCTGATAGTAAAATGTCTGCTTCAAGAACTACTTCTCCTTTAGCTGTTTTTACAAATGCTTTTACACCTGCTCCAGTAGTATCAATTTTCTCAACAGAAGAGCTGGTCATAATTTTTACACCTGCTTTTTTCATAGAACGTTCCATTTGTTTCGAAATGTCTTCGTCCTCAACAGGAACAATGTTTGGCATAAATTCAACAATAGTCACATCAGTTCCCATTGAATTGTAGAAATGTGCAAATTCAACCCCAATCGCTCCAGAACCTACGATAATCATCGATTTAGGTTGCGTAGGTAAAGTCATTGCTTGTCTGTATCCAATTACTTTTACACCATCTTGTGGCAAGTTTGGTAATTCGCGAGAGCGAGCTCCAGTAGCAACAATAATATGGTCAGCACTGTATTCAGTAACTTTATCGTCTTTGTCAGTAACATCAACTTTTTTACCTGCTTTTAGTTTTCCAAAACCATTGATAACGTCAATTTTATTCTTTTTCATTAAGAATTGAACTCCTTTGCTCATATCACTTGCAACAGTTCTACTGCGTTGAACTACAGCAGGGAAATCTTTATCGAATGATGAAACAGTCAATCCGTAATCGGAAGCGTGTTTTAGGTAATCAAAAACCTGTGCTGATTTTAGTAATGCTTTGGTTGGGATACAACCCCAGTTCAAGCAAACTCCACCTAAGCTTTCTTTTTCTATCACGGCAACTTTAAAGCCTAATTGTGATGCTCTAATGGCAGTAACATATCCGCCTGGTCCACTTCCTAAAACAATGATATCGTATTTCATATTGTATTTGTTTTTCTTCGATTAAATGATTTTGCGAATTTAAGGATTTATTCTGTTTTTGGAAAGCTTAGAAGTGATAAAGTAGTAAAGTAACAAATTTTATAAAATTCACTATCATTTTTAATCAAATAAGTTGAGCTTCGACCGCTCTCTGCCTTTAATAAAATCGCAGTAATCCTTGCGAAAACTCAGCATTAATTGCGGTTAGAAAAGAGTTCACAGATGATACAGATTAAACGGGTTTCCGCTGATTTTTTAGTGTATTTACAGAACCTTTTAACCTAAAAAATAATGAGCTATTTGCTAAGACCCCAGTGCTTTAGTGGTTAAGCTGCTAATTAGCCACTGAAAACTGAGAATCATACAAATTCTTGTAATACCCACTTTTGCGATTGATTAATTCCTGATGTGTTCCCTGTTCCACAATCAAACCTTTGTCCATCACCACAATTTTATCTGCAGTGACAATAGTAGCTAGTCTATGTGCAATTACAATAGATGTTCTGCCTTGTGTAATGGTTTCTGTAGCGCGTTGTATTAATTCCTCTGAATAGGTATCAATAGACGACGTGGCTTCATCTAGAATAAGAATACTTGGATTACTGACATATGCTCTCAAGAAAGCGATCAATTGTCGCTGTCCAGAAGACAACATCACCCCACGCTCCTTAACGTCAAAATCATAATTGTCAGGCAAACTCATGATAAACTCATGGACGCCTATCTCTCTTGCTGCAGTCAAAACGTCTTCTCTCGTAATATCAGGATTGTTAAGCGTAATATTATTGAAAATCGTATCGGCAAAAAGGAATACATCCTGCAATACCACAGCAATTTGCTTTCTCAGTGAACCTAAAGTGTAGTTTTCGATATTTTGGTTGTCAATACAAATTTTTCCGCTGTTGATCTCGTAAAAACGGTTCAGTAAGTTGATAATCGTTGATTTTCCAGCACCTGTAGAACCAACAATAGCTACGGTTTCGCCAGCTTTTACGTTCAAATCGATGCCTTTGATTACTTCTTCGTCTGGAATGTAGCTAAAATGAACATCTTGGAAACTTAGGTTTCCTAGGAAAACAGGTGCCTCAATTGTTCCTGTATCTTGAATCTGGTCTTCGGTATCAATAATTTCAAAAACGCGATTTGCAGCAATCATTCCCAACTGCATTTCATTGAATTTATCAGCAATTTGACGCAAAGGGTTAAACAACATACCAATGAACATGGTATAAGAAAATAAATCCCCAAAAGTGGTAAACGTATCACCATTCAAAATCTTGATTCCACCGTAAAGCACTATAAAACCTAGTGTTAAAGATGAAATGATATCAGCAATAGGAAAGAAAATCGAGTTGTAAAGAATCGTTTTTATCCAGGCTTTTTTGTGTTTGTCATTGATGCTTTTGAATTTATCAGCCTCAATTTCTTCTCTGTTAAACAACTGCACAATTTTCATTCCCGTAACCCTTTCTTGTACAAAAGAGTTCATGTTTGAAATTTGGTTACGCACATCCTCAAAAGCGACCTGCATTTTTCGTTGAAATATTCGGGTGATAAAAACCAAAATTGGCATGGCAACAATTACGATCCAAGTCAATTGCCAGTTCATGTAAAACATAAAAACTAACACTACGACCATTTTCATCAGGTCACTTATAATCATAAATAAACCCTGACTAAAAATACGAGCGATCGACTCAATGTCTGAAACGGAACGTGTAACCAATTGGCCTACAGGAACGAGGTCAAAATACTTCATTCTGAAGCTCAAGATATGCTTGAACAGTTTCGTTCTAATGTCTTTTACGATGTCTTGTCCCAGCCAGTTTGCCCAAAATACAAAGTAAAACTGCGAAAAAACTTCACATAAAAGAACTACTCCCATCAAGGTGATGTAAAATAAAAGTCCGTTTGCATCTCTGGTCTGGATGTAGCCATCAACGGTTTGCTTCAATAAATACGGCCGCAATGCCGCAAATACCGAAAGGGAAACTGCGAATGCAATAACGCCATTAAAACGCCATTGGTATGGTTTTGTATATTGTAATATTCGTTTGAATAATCGGGTATCGAATGCTTTTGCTTTCATTTTATTTTAAGCTGAATTTAGTTCAGTTTTAGGAGCTATTTCCTGCTATTCGTTACAATCTTTTTGTTTTTTAAAGAAAAAAATAAAAAGGATTTTCACTGCTATCAGGGCTATTTCGTTAAGTAATCGTAATCAATTTCGGTTAAATATAATCCGTGTGCTGGTACCGAAAATCCAGCTTTATCTCTGTTTTTACCTTCGATAATGGCATTAAAATCGTTAAGCGTAATCTTGTGTAATCCTATGTTTACTAATGTTCCTACTATGGAACGTACCATATTTCTCAGGAAACGATTTGCTGATATGGTAAATACCAGTTTATTGTTTTCTTGTTTCCAATGTGCTTCAAATATTGTGCAGTCAAATGTGTTGACGTCCGTGTTGACTTTTGAGAAGCATTGAAAATCAGTGTGCTTAAACAAGATTTTTGCTGCCTCATTCATTAAATCGACATCTAGTTTTTGATGAAAGTACCAACTAAGCTCTTGCAAAAACGGATCTTTGAAAGTGTTGATGTGGTATTCATATGTTCTTTTGGTCGCATCAAAACGAGTATGTGCTTCGTCAGCAACTGGAATAATGTCATAAACAACAATATCCTTAGGCAAGTAGGAGTTGAGTTTGTGTACTAATTTTGTAATCTCAATAGATGCTTCAAAATCAAAGTGGGCATACATTACTTTAGCGTGAACCCCAGTATCTGTGCGTCCTGCTCCCATGAGGTTGATATCTGTATTTAGCAATGTCGAAACCGCCTTATTCATTGTTTCCTGAACAGAGGAAGCATTGGGTTGGTATTGCCAGCCATGATATTGGGTTCCGTTGTATGCTAATTTTATAAAATACCTCAATTTGTTTTTTTCAAGTGGCAAAGATACTTATTAATTTTTTTGTGAACCAGTTAAGGCGCAAAGTTTGTTGTATTTCAAATAGATTTTTTAATTGGAATCTGAATGATTATTTTTACCACAAAATCCTAGCCCTGACTGAAACGAAAATACTTTTTATACGCTTTTTGGCGGATAAAAAGATTGTAGTGCAAAGCAGGAAAAAGCTCCTAAAAAAATATTTTGAAAAAAATTCTACTCCTTTCAGATACCCATAGTCATATGGATGACAGTATTTTAAAATATGTGAACCAAGCTGATGAAGTCTGGCATGCTGGTGATATTGGCGACTTGAGTGTTACTGATACTTTAAAAAAACTAAAGCCATTGCGGGCAGTTTACGGGAATATTGATGATGCGACGGCGCGTTTGGAATTCCCGTTGCACAACCGTTTTATGTGCGAAGGAGTTGATGTTTGGATTACGCATATTGGCGGTTATCCGGGAAAATACAACCCGAATATTAAGGCCGAAATGGTGTCAAATCCTCCTAAATTGTTTATTTGTGGGCATTCACATATTCTCAAAGTGATGTTTGATAAGAAGCATGATCTCTTACACATGAATCCTGGTGCCTGTGGTAAAAGCGGTTTTCATCAGGTACGCACGATGCTTCGTTTTGTGATTGAAGGGGACAAGATCAAAGATCTGGAGATTATTGAGCTGGAGAAACGGGTATAATTATTTTTTATATAAAATAGGCGTTTTAATATGAATTGAAGTTCCTGATTTTACTTTAGACTGGATTGTTATCTCTCCACCTATATTGTTTATCCTCGCTTTAATCTGATTCAGACCAAAACCTTCAATTATGGAGTATTCATTAGTGTCAAAGCCTTTTCCGTTGTCTCTTACATGAATTAATAGGGTGTTGTTTTTTTCTTCTATTCCAACAAATGCATGCGTAGCATTACTGTGTTTTATGATGTTATTCAGTAGTTCTGTAATTATAAAATAGATCTTCATTTCAAAATCCTCATTATAGCGCACGCTCATTTCCATTGTGCTTGAATATTCAAAACTGATGCTTGAGTTTGAATTTTTTTCGCACAAATCATTGAGCGCATAATATAGGCCAAAACGAGTTAAGAGTGAAGGTAAAAGCTCGTGCGAAAGGTCACGGACTTTATCGTGGGCCTCTCTTAGCACCGCTTTTGTCTTCATAATTTCTTCTGATTCTAACTGGTTTTTAGCGCTGAAAACACTTAAATGTAATCCAGCTGTCGAAAGTAGGGCGCTTATGTTGTCGTGCAAAAAATTGGCTATTTTTTTTCGTTCCATTTCCTGCCCATTGACTGAGGCATTGATGATATTCTCCTGAATTTTACTTTGTATATCCTTGAGTTTGTTGTTTTGTTTCAATCTGGTATTTTGAAAGAAAAAGTAAAATAATATAATAACCAATAGCAGCAGCGAAATGATGATGATACTAATTTGTTTGTTTTTAGACTGTTTCTCTAAAAGGATTTGTTCTTTTGTCTTGTATTTAGTTTCGATGTTATCAATCTCCCTTTTGTACTCGTCTATTTGCAGATTGATTCCTGCAACGTTTACTTTTTTGAGATTGTCTTCATCGACTACCTGAGCGTTTGTGGTGTTGTAAAGCGCTAGGTTTTGATATGCTTTTTTATGGTCGCCTTTTTTTAATAAAAATTTAGAGTATTCTAAATAGGCAAATGCTAAGTCAGACTTGAATCCTTCTTTAATTGCAAGTTTAATGGAATTATTAAAAAAATAATTCGCTTTTTCATCCTCATTAGTATGGTTGAAATACATGCCGTTGAGCATGTTTAAGGCTGCAATTGTAGTGCTGTCACCAAAATTTTCGTGGTGTTTATTGACGAATTCCAAATAGGGTAGGCCGTCCTTAAAATGACCAATGTCAAAATAGGCCCAGGTTATATTGAGTTTCGTAAAAACAATAGCTGATGAATCATGAATTTTGGTGCTGTAGTCTAGTGATTTTTTGTAATAAAAGATGCCTTTAGCATATTCCTTTTTGTTAAAACAGTAGATGTTACCCAAATTGTTGTAAAGCCAGTTTTTAAGTTGGCTATTATTGGTTCTGCTGGCATAGATAAGTCCTTTTTGATAGTAGAAAAAAGCTTTGTCAGGCTCGGTCAGTTCGTCAAAATTGGCAGCAATAGTATTGTAGCAAGTGGCAATCGCATCATCGTCTTTTAAGGCAATAGCGTATTTTAAAGCGACTCGAGATTTTATTAACGATTTCTCGTATTTTCCATCTTTCATTAGGCTGGTAGCCTCTGCTGTTAGCTCAGTGATTGTTTTTGTCGTAGGGGGTGTGTTTTGGGACAATAACCCATGATTAAAAAAAGCTGATAGGAGCAGGAGTAATAATAAGAATCGGTTTTGAATCATGAAAAATTGATGTAAATTAAACAGTTCTTGTTTTTTTTGGTCAAATTCCTGTTGGATCTGTAGTTGATTGCGAACCAATTTAGGCTTTAATTAATTTGTTTTTAAGGGCAAATTTAACCAGACTGATGGTGTTTTTTGCTTTTAGTTTTTTCATGATGTTTTTGCGGTGTGTTTCAACAGTATTCGCACTGATGAATAACTGTTCGCTAATTTCTTTACCACTATATTCTAACGCAATTAAAGTAATGATTTCAATTTCTCTGGAGGTCAACAGTAAATTGATTGTAGGCTTGTATTTGTTTAGTTTTGGAATGTTTTTGGTTGCCGAATTAAAGATTTTCTCCCTAACTACATTACAAAAATAATCTTCACCAGATGCAACTGCATTAATGGCCTCTACGATATTTTCTCCGGCACATTGTTTTGTTAAATAGCCATTAACACCAAGTTTCATGACCTCTTGTATTATTTTTAAATCATCATAGCTGGAGAGGATGATTACCTTGCAAGGGAAGCCTTTTTTTGCAAATTCTTTGACTACCTCAATACCGTCTTTTACAGGCATGCTAATGTCAAGAATGAGAATACTTGTGTTGTTTGATTTTACTTCGTCGTAAAGTGTGCTTCCTTCCAATGAAAAACCGACCACCTCAAAATTAGAGACGGTGTTTAATAGCGTTTTCATACCATCTATAAGAACTTGATGATCGTCTGCAAGATGTATTCGTATTTTTTCGTTCATGTTATATAATACTGCATTCAAATTTAGAAAAAAATATGCTAACAAATCATTTATGCATTATTATTTACTAAATTATTCTTAGTAAAAGTCATAAAAAAACCCGAATAATTAAATTCGGGTTTCCTTCGCACTAATAAACTAAGTTTATAGGTTTACCTCAATCTGTCCACAGATTTTACAAGATCTTCATCCTTTTTGATGGCCTTATTAGCCAAGACTAATAATACGATAGCAACTATAGGTAGAAACATCCCAATACCTTTCTCAGAAACAAGAACTGTTTCTCCAGATACATTTAGTGAACGATATACAAACAATCCTAATAAAATTAAATTTAATATCATGTTCAATCTGCCAACGACAAATTGATTCTGTCTTTTTTTATAGGAAACAATACTAAAAACGGTAAGTGTTGTACTTAATCCCAATAAGATTACATAAAATTGGTTTTGCATAAAGTAATATTCCTTTCCGTCATTCATTGTCCATAATGGAAATAAAAACGGTAATATTCCTGTAACTACAAAAGCAAGAATTAAATAAATCGTCTGTATTCTCTGTATCATTGTTTAATTTTGTTCTACAAAAATATATTTTCTTTTTTTAAAATACTATTGTATCATTAAATTTTATTCGTATTATTGCATGACAATACCGTAAGCACTTCATACTGCGGTCAATTCGAAATAAAAAATCACTACCTATCTTTTTATAGTGTTACCAATTTAATTAAACTCATAGAACATTCATGTTTGATATTTCTGCATTAAAGGAAATGAAGCTTGCTGAGCTTCAAGAAATAGCTAAATCAGCTAAAACCATAAAATTTAATGGTGTAAAAAAAGACACCTTAATAGGGGCGATTTTGGATCATCAAAATAGCACTGTTGATTCAACATCAGAGAAACAAGCGGTAAATAATACTGAAGATGATAAGCCAAAAAGAGCACGGATTGTGCCTGTAAAAAAGGCAGCCATTCAAAAAGCGACAACAAAACCTTTATTTTCAAAGAAAGAAGATGCTGTGGATACAGAGTTACAAGCTAAAATTGAGGTGCCAGCAGAAGTTACTTCGCAAGTTGAAGCTGTAAATACTCAAACTGAAACTCCTGATGAAGCTCCAGTAGTTGAAAAGAAAGTAGGAAAGGTGATTAAATTCAATAAATCTGCTTACGAAAAGAAAATTGCTTTGAAAAAAGATAAGGAAGAAGCAAAAGAAGTATCAAAAGAAAACGAAGAAGCTACGGATACTGAAACAAAATCAACTCAAGAAGTTATTGCTCCTGTTAAAAAAGTAAACCCAAACCAGTTAAATAAACAAAACCAAAACCCTACTTTTAAAGCTAAAAAGAGCAATTTTAGGGATTCTGATTTTGAATTTGATGGAATCATAGAAAGTGAAGGAGTTTTAGAAATGATGGCTGATGGCTATGGTTTTTTACGTTCTTCAGATTATAACTATTTGGCATCGCCAGATGATATTTATTTATCTACATCACAAATTAGACTATTCGGACTTAAAACCGGAGATACAGTTAAAGGTGTGGTACGTCCTCCAAAAGAAGGGGAGAAATTTTTCCCTCTTGTAAAAGTGCTTAAAATTAATGGACACGACCCACAAGTTGTTCGTGACAGAGTTTCTTTTGAACATTTAACCCCAGTTTTCCCGTCAGAAAAATTCAATTTGGCTGCACGTGAAAGCACGATTTCAACACGTATTATCGATTTGTTTTCTCCAATAGGAAAAGGACAGCGTGGTATGATTGTAGCCCAGCCAAAAACGGGTAAAACAATGTTGTTGAAAGAAATTGCAAACGCAATTGCAGCTAACCACCCTGAAGTTTATCTTATCGTTTTATTGATAGATGAGCGTCCTGAGGAAGTTACTGATATGCAACGTAGCGTACGTGGAGAAGTAATTGCTTCTACTTTTGACAGAGAGCCACAAGAACACGTTAAGATTGCTAATATCGTTCTGGAAAAGGCAAAACGATTAGTAGAATGCGGACATGATGTTGTTATCCTACTGGATTCGATTACACGTTTAGCCAGAGCCTATAATACAGTACAACCTGCTTCAGGTAAAGTATTGAGTGGTGGTGTGGATGCGAATGCATTGCAGAAACCAAAACGTTTCTTTGGAGCGGCCCGTAATGTTGAAAACGGAGGTTCATTAAGTATAATAGCTACTGCATTAACTGAAACAGGTTCTAAAATGGATGAAGTTATTTTTGAAGAATTCAAAGGAACTGGTAATATGGAGTTACAGTTGGATAGAAAAATTGCTAACAAACGTATCTTCCCAGCAATTGACTTAACATCTTCAAGTACACGTCGCGATGATTTGTTATTAGACGAAAAAACATTGCAAAGAATGTGGATCATGAGAAAGTATCTTGCTGACATGAACCCAGTGGAAGCGATGAGTTTTATAAACGACCGTTTCAGACAAACTAGAAATAATGAAGAGTTTTTAATCTCGATGAACGATTAAATTAGAGAGAATAGAATAAAGCAAATAGAGTAGTCTGTTTTCTATCAAAAAAAATCCTCGAAAAGTAATTTACTTTTCGAGGATTTTTTATTTATGATATGAGCTAAAAAAATGCCTTCGATTGAAGGCATTTTCTATTATTTATAAGCTGATGTTATTCTGCTTTAGCTTCTTTTATTTCTTTTACTTTTGCTTCTTTTGGTGGTTTAGCTACTTCTTCTTTTCTTTCTAAAAGAGCCATGTAAAAACCATCAAAACCAGATTCTGAAGCCAGAATTTTTTGGTCTTTGATAAAAGTAAATTCTTTACCAATGTCTGTTGTCAAGAAACGTTCTACCTGCTCTTGGTTTTCAGATGGTAATACAGAACAAGTTGCATATACCAGTTTTCCACCTGGTTTTACAATTTTAGAATAACTTTCTAAAACTTCTGATTGTATCTTACGAATATTGTCAATAAACTCCGGTCTCAATTTCCATTTGGCATCTGGATTTCTTTTAAGAACTCCAAGACCGCTACATGGAGCGTCAATCAAAACACGATCTGCTTTTTGATGTAGCTTCTTAATAACCTTTGTGGTATCGATTATGCGGTATTCTATATTAAAAGCACCGTCTCTTTTTGCTCTAATCTTTAATTGCTTTAATTTACTTTCGTATAAATCCATAGCAATCAATTGTCCTTTGTTTTCCATCAAAGCGGCAATATGCAATGTTTTTCCACCAGCACCAGCACAAGTATCAACAATGCGCATTCCTGGTTTTACATCAAGGAAAGCAGCAACAAGTTGAGAATTGGCATCCTGAACTTCAAAAAATCCTTGTTTGAAAACATCAGTCATGAAAACATTTGCTCTTTCTTTTAAAACTAACGCATCTGGTTGGCCTTTTAGAGTGTCTGTTTCAATGTTTAAGTCCATCAAGATGGCTCTTAGATTTTCTTTGGTAGTTTTTAGCGTGTTGACTCTTAGAACCACTTTTGCAGGTTGGTTTTGAGCAGCTATTTCAGTAGCCCAAACTTTTTCTCCCAATTCTTTTACTCCCATTTCATCCATCCAATCTGGAATAGACTCTTTTAAGGCTCTTACTTTTGAAAGTTCGTCAAAACGACCTTTTATTTTTCTTTCTGGAGTTCCTTCCAGTTGACGCCAATCTGGAATAGGGTAACCTCTTAATACAGCCCATACTGAAAACATTCTCCAAATATTATCTCTGTCAAATGGCTCTTTTACTTCGGCAATTTCTGCATATAGTCGTTTCCATCTTACTACTTCGTAGATGGTTTCAGCAACAAACTTTCTGTCAGAGCTTCCCCAACGTTTGTCTTTCTTTAAGGCTCTTGCAACCACTTTATCAGCATATTCCCCTTCGTTAAATATTGCATTTAGGGAATCAATGGTGGTATAAACTAAATTTCTGTGTAATCTCATTTTTAATTATTGAGGTGCAAAGGTACTATTAATTGGTTGAAAGTTAAATTTTTAATAATGAATGTTGATTTTAAATTTTTAGCATAAAAAAAACACTGCCTATAGGGGCAGTGTTTTTGATTTTTAAGGAATGAAATCCTTTATTTAACTCGTGTTAATCCGATGTTTTCAGGAGCATGGAGCACCATAGGAAATTTCTCAATTTTTACCGAGCTACTGTCTAATCCGAAGGCGCTTTCTTCTGATAAGCTTAATTTTTTAATTAAGAAATAAGAGTTCATGACTATTTTCTCATGCCATCTCATATCACTATCGTTGGATAGGAATTTTTCAGATAATACAAACTTGAAGTCACCAATGATATTGTTCTTATTCAATGATTCATATCGGCTGGTAATATCTACTTCTCCTTTTTTAACCATGTCTCTGATTACTTCGCGGAACATCAGGTTTATTTTTGTTGGCTCTCTAAAACCTAAATTGAAATCTATACGATACAAATCATCTTTGATTAGTTCACTTACTTTATATTCTGTTTTATACGGTTCGCTTAAAATGTTTACATGCACAAACCAATAAATATCTGCTCTTTTAGGCCTTTTTTGTAAAATGGAATACATTACTTTTTCTTCAATTTCATCTGCACGATTTGCATTCGTCATGTAAACTAAATGAGTAGCGTATTTTGGAATAGATAAATCAGCACTTAATTCCATAAGTACTTTTTTATAATGCTCAATTTTTACAATTTTAGTGTAGTTTTTGCTGATTTTTTTGGCTAGATACCAAGTTGTCATTACTGATATTAGTAATACAGCTATAATTAAAGTAACATAACCACCATCGGCAAATTTAGTAATATTGGCAACAAGGAAACTTAGTTCTATTGCTAAGTATATTGTGATCAATGGAACAATAAGGTATAATTTTACTCTTTTCATAATTAAATAAAAATTAAGTAAAATGGTGGTCATTATCATGCAAAGTATAATTGCCAATCCATAGGCATGTTCCATATTGCTTGATTCTTCGAAATGAAGTACAATTCCAACACATCCAAAGAATAACAACCAGTTGATGGACGGGATATACAATTGTCCTTTTAATTCCGTAGGATATTTTATTTTTACTTTTGGCCAGAAATTTAATCTCATGGCTTCGTTTATTAAAGTAAACGAACCGCTAATAAGGGCTTGGGACGCAATCACAGCAGCAAGTGTTGCGATTACAATTCCGACAGGTTGAAACCAGTCAGCCATTATAAGGTAGAACGTATTTCCATTGATACCGCCTAGGCTTTGCAATGTTTCTCCTTCGTGATGAATTAAATAAGCTGCTTGCCCAAAGTAATTTAGTACCAAGGTTGTTTTTACAAAAATCCAACTTATTCTAATGTTTTTTCGACCACAATGTCCCATATCTGAGTACAATGCTTCAGCCCCTGTAGTACAAAGGAATACAAATCCCAGAACAAAAAAACCGTCAGGGTGAATGGATAGCAAATTGTATGCGTAATAAGGATTGAAAGCTTTAAAAACTTCAGGATGCTTTGTGATTTGGATCAAACCAAGGATTCCAAGCATGCTGAACCAAACCAGCATCATTGGAGCGAAAAATTTACCAACTAGTTTTGTACCAAATTGTTGAATCGTAAACAATACGAATAGGATTCCGATAACAATGGGAACAGTATTTAATTGAGGATAATAGGTTTTGATTCCTTCTACGGCTGATGAAACGGAGATGGGAGGAGTAATGATACCGTCAGCGAGCAAGGCACTTCCCCCAATAATGGCGGGGACGATGAGCCATTTAATTTTTGTTTTTTTGACCAATGCATATAAGGCGAAAATCCCCCCTTCACCATGGTTGTCAGCACTCAAGGTTATAATTACATATTTGATAGTGGTTTGAAGGGTCAGAGTCCAAAAAACGCATGAAATACCTCCTAAGACGATATCAGCATTTATAATATTATTACTAAGGATGGCTTTCATTACATATAATGGAGAAGTCCCAATATCACCGTAAATTATTCCTAAACTAATTAATAAACCACCTAACGTTAATTTTGAATGCAGGTTTTTATGCGATGTGCTTGTGCTCATGAATTATCTTTAAAAAACTCGTCAAATTTACTCTTTTAAAATAAATTAGAACTGTTTATCTCGAAATAAGACATAAAAAAACACGGTTCAATTAAACCGTGTTTTTAAATTTTGTTGAAAAACTATTATGTTCTTCTATTGTTTCCTCGTGATGAGTTATTCCCTTCTTTATTTGAAGAAGAGTTGCTTCTTTGACTTTCAGCTCTTTGTGGCGCAGCTTGTCTTGCAGAGTTGCCTCTACTTTGCGAATTGTCTCGCTGCGTTTCAGTTCTTTGTGGTGCAGCTTGTCTTGCAGAGTTGCCTCTACTTTGCGAATTGTCTCGTTGCGTTTCAGTTCTTTGAGGTGCAGCTTGTCTTGCAGAATTGCCTGTAGTTTGTGAATTGTCTCGCTGCGTTTCAGTTCTTTGAGGCGCATTTTGTCTCGGTGAACTAGATCTATTTTGAGAATTGTCTCTTTGCGTTTCAGTTCTTTGTGGCGCATTTTGTCTCGGTGAACTAGATCTGTTTTGAGAATTGTCTCTTTGCGTTTCGGTTCTTTGAGGTGCATTTTGTCTTGGTGAACTAGATCTGTTTTGAGCATTGTCTCTTTGCGTTTCGTTTCTTTGAGGCGCATTTTGTCTAGCTGGACTCGTTCTATTTTGGGAATAGTCCCTTTGATTCCCTACTCTTCCACTTTGTTCTCTTGAAGGACTTGTTCTAGTTCTAGAGTTACCGTTGTCGTTGCGTGCGCTTATACTTCTGGAATTTCTTCTCTGGTCTAATTCATATCGATTTGACACGGTAGCGTTTCTTCTTGAAAAAGCATAATCAGGATGGCGTCTTTCAAAACCATTTGAACGTCTTGAGCTATATAAAACAACTGCTTGGTTACTCCTTCTAGAAGTTACATAATTGTAGTTGTTACGTATATTTAAGCTAAGTTGAATGTTGTTCCTGTATCTGTAAACCGGAAAAGGATTCCATGCGTAATAATAAGATGGGTAAAAGTTCCAATACCAGTTTGAAACATAAGGACGATAGTTATAAGACCATAATGAGGCATATATTACAGGAGTACTATAATAATCTGGTTCATAAATGTAATTGGGACCATACATATATTCATTTCCTACAACTTGTATATGAACTCTGTTGTATCTGTCTTTTTCTACCTCGATTGTGGCAACGTCTTGATATACATCGCGATCAAGTACTGACTGGATGATGATAACGTGAGTGTTATAATCAACAGTTTCGATAACTCGCAAGTAATCAACTTCATTGTCATAATTCAGATCCAAATTTGATATTTGAAGCTCTGGATCATTTAAACGTTTTTCAAAGTCTTGAAGATTTCTAGAATCTCCAAAAATATCGGTAACAGCTCGTAGGTCTAAATTATCACTAATTTCGTCGTTCATTGCATTTACCCTAGTTCTATTTTGTCCCTGCATTTGCAGCGCAAAAAAGGAAGTCATAAGACTCAATAATAGTATTTTAGTTTTCATAATCAGTGTATTAAAATATAACAATTTTGAATATCCAATTACTGTGCCAATTAATTTTAAGTTGATTTGCCATTCCTATAATTAGTTGTAATTTAGCTTTAAATAAACATAGAATGAGAAAAAATATATTTTTGGTAGGGTTAGTGGCTGTTGTTTTAGTATCTTGTAAAACAACGGTGTATGAAAAAATAAGTAAGGATATGACTACTTATAAAAAGGTTGTAATCGATACGCTATTTGAGGATAACATTTCTATTCGGGCCGTAGTTGTAGACGAAAATAAAATCTGGTATTCGGCAAATAATTCACGATTTGGTTTTTACGATTTGAAAACAAATGTAAAATTTGAAAGAAAAATAGTTAAAGACAGTTTAAAGTTAGAATTCAGAAGTAATGCACAAACGGCAAGCGCTGTTTTTTTGTTGAATGTTGCTAACCCAGCTTTACTATATAAAGTATCTAAAAAGGACTTTACAACTAAATTAGTGTATCAGGAAAATCACGAAAAGGTGTTTTATGATAGCATGCAGTTTTGGAATAACAAAGAGGGAATTGCAATGGGTGATCCGATCAATAATGCACTTTCTGTAATAATAACGCGAGACGGGGGGAATACATGGAATAAAATACCAGCAAATGAATTACTTGAAATTGCGGAAGGTGAAGCTGCTTTTGCGGCAAGTAATACTAATATTGTAATAAAAGGAAATAATACCTGGATCGTTTCGGGAGGAAAAAAAGCTAGGGTTTTCTACTCATCTGACAAAGGAAGGAACTGGAAAGTGTACGATACTCCAATAGTGCAAGGTAAAGCAATGGCAGGTATCTTTACAGCTGATTTTTATGATTCCAAAAGAGGATTTATTGCGGGGGGAGATTATGAGGCGCCAAATCAGAATTATGGTAATAAGGCAATTACATATGATGGCGGGAAAAAGTGGGAATTGATTTCAGAGAACCAAGGTTTTGGATACGCTTCATGTGTTCAGTATGTTCCTCATAGTAACGGGAAGTCACTAGTTAGTGTAGGTGCTTCGGGGCTTTATTATTCTTATAATGGCGGACATTCATGGGAACAACTGGCCGCTGATCCAGATCTTTACACAATACGTTTTGTAGATAAGCAAACGGCAATTGCTGCAGGAAAAAATAAAATGATTCGGATTAAATTTTTGAAATAAAATAAAAACCCAATCCAATAATTAAAATTATTGGATTGGGTTTTTTAATTTTGATTGCAGAACAAGATGTTATTTTTTGTTATGTCTGTCTCTATATTGGTGCAATAATTTTCTGTTGAAACCTTCTTCAGAAATACGAAGCTTTATGATCTTTACTGCAGGGAGCACCTTTCTTAGATTCTTAGTGTAATTTTTGCGTAGTAAGAATAACTCCTCATCTGTGTTTTCCATTTGCGTCAATAATAGGACTGCTTGATTTTCAGTCATTTTATCTAAAGCAGCTTCACTCATTCTCTGCTTATAGGCTTTCATTTTCATGTGCCTTAATTCAAATTGTTTGTCATCGAAGGTATTGTAAACAGGCCAGAATTTTTCAGCTTCTTTAGTGGTTAAGTCTAGTTCTGTGGTTAAATAAGCCACTTTCAAAGCTTTTATTTGTTCTTTTTTGTCTTTTATACTTTCGCTCTGAGCATAAAAATTAAAAGAGCTGATTAGCAAAAGTATCGGAAGGATTTTTTTGATGTTCATTTTTTTGTGTTTTGTATTTTCGTTTCAATGGTTAAGAAACAATGTTCTTATTTATTCTTATTCATTTAGGAGCAACTCTAGATCAGGATTTGTAGCCATCATGTCTTCAATGGTTTTATCTTCCAGAGCAATTGTTGTATTTATATTATCAATATCTTCAGACTCTAATACGTTTATTAAATCAAATTGAGTCATATTAGTTTGATAGCTTAGGTAATTTTCCAAGGTAGCTTCGTCTAATTCTTTATTAGCCGTTGTGTTGTATAAGATTGGAACCATCAATGCCATAATTAAAATGGCTGCTGCAATCATTAAGGACTTTTTTCTTCTCTGGAAAATCGATATTATTTTTGGTTCATTCGCAGGCAAATTCTGCATTAACTTTTCTGAAAAATTTTCAAAGTAATGCTCTGGGGTTTTGAACCCAGATTCGATTTTTGGCTTATTTTCTAATTTAAATTCTTTCATAACAATGGTTAGACTTAATTATTGACAAAAGGTTTAATCGGCTATGATAAAGACTTCAATTTTTTTTACTGCATGATGATAGGAGGCTTTTAGCGCACCTACCGAAGTTCCTAAAATTTCTGATATTTCTTCGTATTTCAGTTCTTCAAAATATTTCATTTTGAAAACTAATTGTTGCTTTTCAGGAAGTGCCGCAATCGCTTTATGTAATTTAATTTGAACATCATCTCCATCAAAATAAGGATCAGATTTAAGGTTGTCTATTGTTTTATTCTGCAACGATTCAGATGAAATCCCATTTTTTTTAGCTTTTTGACTTAAAAAGCTAAGCGCTTCATTTGTGGCGATGCGATAGATCCATGAAAAAAGCTTGCTTTCTCCTTTGAATTTCTTTAAATGTTGGAATACTTTTATAAAGGTATTTTGCAAGACATCATCAGTATCGTCATGATTCAACACGATGTTACGTATGTGATTGTACAAAGGTTTTTGATAAGCTAACAAGAGTTTTTGAAACGCTTCATTTTGCGTTTTCGGATTCAATAGCTGTTGAATAAATTCCTCTTCTTCTGACAAAGCTTTTATTTATGTAGTTAGAATGGAATTTTTCAAATTGGTTTAATCAAATAAAAAATAATAATTAAAATTCGGATGGTTCTTCCTCTTTAACTTTAGGTGCAACTGGTTTTTTAGGCTCGCTGGTTTTTATGGGTGTTTTAATAACTTTTGCAGGTTCTGCCACGCTCGGCACTACTTGCTCCGCAGAAGGTTCTGCAGTTTTTGTTGCTACTGGAACATATGCTTTTACAGGAATAATTTTAGGAATCAGTGGTACGTAAATTTCGGTAACCCATTTTGAAGGGCTTTTTATATCAACTTTTGACGTAGAATAAATTTCGATATGTGAAAAAACAGGGTTTATTGTAAGTTGATTTTTACTCATGTATTCTATCGTCTTGTCATAGCCTTTTTTGTTATGTGATATGTCGCCAACCATAGTAGTTTTTACAGCTTCAAATGCTTCCAACTTTCCAGATAGAATATCGCTACCCGCACTTGTGAATATCTCACTTTTTATAGGAAGGCAAATGGATATTTTTGCTAACCCGCTTGTTAAGTCATAAGTGTGGTAAATCACGAACGGCTTTCCATTAATTTGGACATTGTTTTCTTGACAAAAAGCTTCGATTTTTGGGATTACAACTTTGAAGTTTTTATTGATCTTTGCAATTTCAGAGGTAAAAGTCTGACTCAAATAAAAGAGTTGTGGTTTTTTTACTAAACCGTCCACTTCTATTGAAAAGGTGTTTATTTCATAATCAAGAGCCTTATCTAAATTAGCTAGACTTTTTTCATACATTGTGCCTATAACTTTGTCTACGCCACCATTCAGAGCAGCATAGATCTTAAACATAAAACTCATTTTTCCAGCTGATCTCCAAGTCACTTTTGTTCCTCCAATAGTATCCTTAAATCTCCAAGAAACCTTAGCTTCGGTACCGTTAAAATTCATTTTTTGAGAAATACTGTCGTTCTCTTTTACAAAAAGGGTACGCATCTGACCTTCGCCTTCTTTTCCTTCCCAAGAATAAGAAGCCCCGGGACCAATTGTTTTTTGAGGGTATGATATTTTTATTTCAGGATCTTCAGTAGTCCAACTTCCAAAATCCTCCCAGTTTTTATAATCATTTACATAATTATAAACTACGGGTTTTGCTGAATTGATAAACTTACTTCTCTCAACATTAAAATCACCTTTTTGTGTAGCCATAAAAATAGACAAGGCCACTAAACTTAGTAATAATAAAAGAAATATGTATTTTAAAATTCTCATAATAAATTGGTTGTTTTCAGATGTAAAGTTAAAATTTTTATCAATATGTAGGACGAATCATAAAAAAATTATAGGGAAGCTGTTTTTATGGACAATTATTTTTTTAGAAAGTGGTTTTAACTTAATTAGCTGCATTCAATATAGTGAGTTTAAAAGGCATTAAATGAATGTGTAACGATTTTAATGGAAAATAAATTTTGCACTTTCCTTATTATTGGCGTGCTGATTGATATGTTTTTTATGGTTTATTTATAGAATGTGTATATTTGTTGAATAATAGTTTAATTAATCTTTAAAAAATATAATAATGAAATTACTAAGAATCACAGGCATTTTTATAGCTCTTGCGGTTTCTACTAGTTGTTCGGTACAAGTAGTTAAAACAGCAGACGTAGATAAAAAAGAAAATGCAGCCTTTGAATACGTTGTCGAGCAATTTTCCGACATAAAAGTATTACGCTACCAAATTCCAGGTTGGGAAGATTTAACGCTTAAAGAACAAAAACTGGTCTATTACCTTACACAAGCCGGAACATCTGGGCGTGATATCATGTGGGATCAAAACTATAGATACAATCTAACAATAAGAAAAGCGCTAGAGAATATTTATCAAAATTACAACGGGGATAAAAGCACTGAAGATTGGAAAAACTTTGAAATTTATCTTAAAAGAGTTTGGTTTTCAAACGGAATCCACCATCATTATTCAAACGAGAAAATTCAGCCTGATTTTTCAGAAGCCTATTTTGCTGTTTTGATGAAAGCAACCAATACGAAATTAGAACCGAGTATTGCTGCGGTATTATTTAATGACATCGATACCAAAAAAGTTAATTTGGATGAATCTAAAGGATTGTTAGCTGGATCTGCTATCAATTTTTATGAAAAAGGTATTAGCTTGAAAGAAGCGGAAGATTTTTACGCTAAAAAAACAAGTCCAGATGCTAAGAAACCGTATTCTTATGGATTGAACTCTAAATTAGTTCGCAACTCAGAAGGACAATTAGAAGAAAAAGTTTGGAAAAGCAATGGAATGTATGGAACAGCAATCGATAAAATCATTTATTGGTTAGAGAAAGCCCAAAGTGTTGCAGAAAATAAAAACCAAGGAGATGCTTTAGGGTTGTTGATTTCTTATTATAAAACGGGTAGTTTAAAAACTTGGGATGAATACAACATAGCGTGGTTAGCAGCTACTGAAGGAAATATCGATTATATCAATAGTTTTATCGAAGTCTACAATGATCCATTAGGATACAGAGGATCTTATGAAGGAGTTGTTCAGATTAAAGATTTTGACATGTCTAAAAAGATGGAAGTAGTGTCAGGAAATGCACAATGGTTTGAAGATAATTCTCCATTAATGCCACAACATAAAAAGAAGAATGTAGTGGGTGTTTCTTATAAAACGGTAATTGTTGCAGGTGAATCTGGCGATGCTTCCCCAAGTACACCAATTGGGGTTAACCTTCCAAATGCAGATTGGATTCGTGCCGGTCATGGTTCAAAATCAGTTTCATTAGGAAATATTATCGATTCGTATTCTAAAGCAGGTGGAAAAGGGAAGTTGCAAGAATTTGCAAATGATGAAGAAGAAGTTGCTTTAGCTGAAAAATACGGAGAGATAGGTGATAAGTTGCACACTGCACTTCATGAAGTTGTAGGTCATGCTTCAGGACAAATTAATCCAGGTGTAGGAACGCCTAAAGAAACTTTGAAAAGTTATGCGTCTACTCTTGAAGAGGGAAGAGCTGATTTAGTAGGTTTGTACTACTTATACAACCCTAAAATTCAAGAATTAGGTCTTGTAGATGATTGGAAGAAAACAGGAATGGAGTCTTATGATAGTTACATCCGTAATGGATTGATGACTCAATTATTCCGTTTAGAGTTAGGTGCTAACATCGAAGAAGCTCATATGAGAAATCGTCAATGGGTAAGTGCTTGGGCATTCGAAAAAGGATTAAAAGACAATGTAATTGAAAAGTTAAACCGTGATGGTAAAACGTATTTCAATATTACGAACTATGAAAAATTACATGATTTATTTGGACAGTTGTTGCGTGAAGTACAACGAATCAAGTCTGAAGGAGATTATGAAGCGGGTAAAGCATTAGTAGAAAATTATGGTGTAAAAGTGGATCAAAAATTACATGGAGAAGTTTTAGAGCGTAACAAGCAATTCTCTTCGGCGGCATATAGTGGTTTTGTAAACCCTATGTTAGTTCCAAAATTAGATGCAAAAGGAGCAATTATTTCGATAGATGTGAAACAGCCAAGTTCATTCGCTGAACAAATGCTGTACTACTCTAAAAACTTCGGTTTTTTACCTCTTACAAATTAAGGAGAATTAAATTGATTATATTACAAAAGGCCACATCACGTGGCCTTTTGTTTGTTTAAAAAAGAAAGATTATCTCTTAAAATACACTTTTATCACAAATAGAATCCCAATAAAAACGATGAAGGCGATCAGAATCTTGTAACTTCCTTTATAAAATAGCTTGTGTAATTTTACATCTTTTCGGTAGGCGTAAATCATTGCGATAGCAAACGCAACAAAAAAACAAGCTGCAAATATTAATTGTCCTTGACTAAACATAGTTTGAATTATTTTGGACAAATTTAGCTAATAGTTTAGAAATAGTTGCTAATTTGCCTTTTCATTTAATATAATTAGTTATGCAAAAGCAAATAAATTCAGTCAAGGAATTTCATACGGCATTTAAAATTGGACATAGTGAGACCCCAGTCGCATGTTTGGGCGAAAGCAAAAACACTCTTCGTTACAGTTTGATGAAGGAAGAGAACGAGGAATATTTAGAAGCAGTTCAAAATAATGATTTAGTCGAAATTGCAGATGCCTTGGGTGATATGATGTACATTTTGTGCGGTACCATTATAGAACATGGTTTACAACACAAAATAGAAGCTGTTTTTGATGAGATTCAACGAAGCAATATGAGCAAGTTAGACGAAGACGGAAATCCGATTTATCGTGAGGATGGAAAGGTAATGAAAGGGCCTAATTATTTTAAGCCAGACTTCTCTAAAATACTCAAATAGTATTCTGAAAACGTTTGTTTGATTATAATTTCTTAAAGTCCTTGAAGGCAAATATAGATCTTGCTGCAACAATTTTCTTTTTGGAAGTTAAAATAAGCAGAATAAAAAAAAGGTGATTTTCAAATTGAAAATCACCTTTTTTTATGGAATATTTAGAACTAAACTTTTACAGTCCAGCCAAAAGTATCTTCAGCTAGTTTGTGTTGTATGTTCGTTAATTCTTCTTTTAATTGAGAAGCATATGAGTTTTCAATTTTTGGCAATTCATAATATACATCCTGGTAAGAAAATCCAATGATAGGATTAACTACAGCAGCAGTACCTGCACCAAAAATTTCTTTTAGGGTTCCGTTTTTAGAAGCTTCAACCAATTCTGAAACTAGAACCGGACGAACTTCAACAGTAATACCATCTTTTTTGGCCATTTCGATAAGACTCTTTCTAGTGATTCCATCAAGAATTCTTTCGCTTGTAGGTGCAGTATATAAGGTGTCATTTATTCTAAAAAACACATTCATTGTTCCTGCTTCTTCTAGTTTAGTGTGAGTAGCATCATCAGTCCAAATCACTTGTTGGAAACCTTCTTTATTAGCTAAGCTTGTTGGGTAAAATTGCGCAGCGTAATTACCTGCAGCCTTTGCAGCTCCAATTCCACCATTTGCTGCTCTACTGAAATGCTCAGCAATCAATACTTTTACCTCACCTGAATAATAAGATTTAGCCGGTGAAAGGATAATCATAAATTTATAGTCATCTGATGGGTTTGCAATTACACCTTTACCGGTAGCAATCATAAATGGACGTATATATAAGGTGTTTCCTTTTCCTTTTTTAATCCAGGCTTCATCTAATTGTAATAATTGATTAAGACCATTCATAAAAACATCTTCTGGAACTTCTGGCATTGCCATTCTTACTGCAGAACTGTTGAAACGTTTGTAGTTTTCATCAGGTCTAAAAAGCCAAATCGCATCTTCATCATCTTTGTAAGCCTTCATTCCTTCAAAAATAGCTTGACCATAATGGAAAACTCTAGCAGAAGGATCTAATAAGAATGGCGCATAAGGTTTGATGACCGGTTTTTGCCATTCGCCATTTGTATAATCACATTCCATTAAATGGTCTGTAAATACGGAGCCAAAGCTTAAGTTTTCAAAATCAACTTCGTTTATTTTTGAAGTTGGGGCTTTTATTATGTCAATTTTGTTGGTGTGAGTTGTGCTCATAATACTATATAGGTTTTATTTTTATTATTGTATGAAAATTAAGCAAAAGCCTAAAAAGTTCATTTTATTGCAAATTGAACTTTAATTCATGCAAAATTAAATAAAAATCAATGAATTCCTTGTGAAAATATCATTAAATATAGCGTTTAATTGTGATTTAATTATATTAAAAAAACGAGACTGATTTATGTGAAATCTGTATAATTTGGGATATTTTGAACTTTCTATATTAGTTTTTGATTAGTTTTGACGTGCAGAGGAAGGATAAAATAAAAATAAGAATTAAAAATAATATTTTGGAAAGAGAAATAATACAAACACTAGATGGCTCGACCACTATACAAATAAAGGAATGGGATGAGTGTTACCATTCTAAACACGGCGCCATTCAAGAAGCGCAGCATGTTTTTATAAAGAATGGACTTTCCCTTTTTCAAAACAAGGAAGTTTCAATTTTGGAAATTGGATTTGGAACAGGCTTGAATGCGTTCATTACTTTTTTAGAAGGAAGAAAAATGAATCAGTCTATTGAATATGTTGGAGTAGAAGCGTACCCCATTTCGCCTGAGGAGTTAATTTCGATGAACTACGTGGATGAATTAAACGCTATCGATGACAAGGCGACTTTCGAAAAAATGCATCAGTGCAATTGGGAGGAAAAAATGGTGCTGAGTGCGGACTTTACATTAACGAAACGAAAACAATTATTTGAAGAAATTGATGATTTGAATCAATATGATTTAATTTATTTTGATGCTTTTGGATATAGAGTTCAACCTGAATTATGGAGTACTGCCATATTTAAAAAAATGTATGACGCCCTTAAAGACAATGGAGTATTAGTGACTTATGCTGCCCGTGGTGTAGTAAAAAGGAGTATGATTGAAGTTGGATTTACCGTAGAAAAACTAGCAGGACCTCCAGGGAAAAGAGAAATGTTTCGTGCGCGAAAAGCCCAATAAATGCTTTTTATTGGCTTAAATAATTCATCAAAAATAATTGCGAGTGATAAAATAATATTCAAAATTATACGTTAAATTAATAGATTCTAATTATAATAAATGTATTTTTACTAAAGAATAAGAATCATAATTTAACCTAAAAACCATAATTTATTATGTCGAAAATCATGTTTGATTACACAAAATCAATACTAGAAAGAGTAAGTTTCGATCCGATACTTTTTTGCAAGGAGTTAGAAAAAGCCATCAAATCATTATTACCCTATGAAATGGAGCAATTAAGAGAATGGTTGTCAAATTTTATAATTGAAAAACCAGAATTACAACAATGTTTACTAATTGTAAATCAATAGATAGAAAAAGGAACCCCTAAAAAGGTTCCTTTTTTATGTTCTTATATGGTGTTTTTTAAAAATTTTAAAAGTGATTTTTCTATTTAATTATTTGTAAGATTTTTTATAAAATAAATCTATAAAAGAGTGTGTTAACGTTGTTTTATGCATTTAATCGGATATTGTCATAGAATTAAGAGCATAAACCTTTATATTTATACTGTGCTTTATTAAGAAAACTTTTTAAACCGTATAATTATGTCTAGAATGATTTATGATTACACAAAAGAGATACTCGAAAGAGTTAGTTTTGATCCACAGCTTTTTATTAGGGAACTAAAAAAGGCGGTTAAAACTTTGTTACCCTATGAAATTGACCATTTAAGGAAATGGCTTTTATTTTATACCAATGAAAAACCAGAATTAAAAAAATGTTTGTTTATTATCAATGAATAAAAAAAAGGAACCTTTGTGGGTTCCTTTTTTAATTTATATGAATGATCTGAAAATGTGAAAAACTTTTAAGGATGAATGAAATACATTAATGAAAGACTAATGTTCTTTTAATATATCCAGTTACTGTTTATTACACTTTGGCCTCGCTTTTGCAATAGAGAAAATAAGTGATAATTATATTCATGCTATAATTAGATCAATAACTCTTTAAATAATATGCTATGTCAAGATTAATTTATTTTTACACCAAGGATTCTCTTGAGAAAGTCAGCTTTAATCCTGAATTATTCAGTAAAGAATTAAAAAAAGCAATAAGAAACTTATTGCCTTATGAAATGGAACATTTAAAAAATTGGCTCATGTTTTATACTGACAGCAAACCAGAATTAAAAAAATGTATTTCTTTAATCTGTGAATAAATAGAACATTGTAAAAGTCTATTTCTTCTGAATTGGACTAACTATTTGCACATTTTGAAAAACGATTGCTCCTTTTATAACTCCTGCTATTGTGCTTCTAAGGGCATCAATAATTTGGATTTTTAATTCGCTTTTAGGAAATATTAAGCTCACCTCTCGAGCAGGTTTTGGCTCTTTAAAGTGTCTTAACTTCAACTTATCTGCTTCTTTTAAGTCTAATGTGTGTAGGTAAGGCAGTAATGTTGTACCTAATCCTTCATCAGCTAGTTTTATTAAAGTTTCAAAGCTTCCGCTTTCTATTTGAAAATGACTAAATTCATTTTTCGGATTGTTTTTACACAAATTCAATATTCCATCACGAAAACAGTGTCCATCTTGCAAGAGCAGGATTTCGTCTAAATTTAAGTCGGATACTTCAATCTCTTCTTTTTCAAAATCACGGTGACTTTCTGGGATGTAAGCAACAAATGGTTCAAAGTACAAAACTACTTCCTTAATTTTCTCCTCCATCAGCGGGGTAGCTGCTATTGCTGCATCAAGATGACCGTTGTTTAGTTTTGTGATAATTTCCTCAGTATTTAATTCCTCAATGATGAGTTTTACTTTTGGATATTTTTTGATAAAATTATTTAAAAACATTGGTAGTAAAGTAGGCATGATAGTTGGGATTATCCCTAATCTAAATTCCCCACCAATAAATCCTTTTTGCTGTTCGACAATATCTTGTATCCTACCAGCTTCATTAACAATGTTCTTGGCTTGATTTACGATTTTTTGGCCAATATCAGTTAGTTGGATCGGCTTTTTTGATCGGTCAAAAATCAGAATATTTAATTCCTCTTCAATTTTTTGTATCTGCATGCTCAATGTGGGTTGAGTCACAAAACATTTTTCTGCTGCCAAAGTGAAGTTTTTATGTTCCGCAACTGCAAGCACATATTTTAATTGAGTAATAGTCATGTATAGTATTTTATGATGCAAATATAAAAACAATCAATTTACTTTATAGTGTAAAATCCTGTTTTCTTGCTTAAATTTGATAAAAATAAAAAACATGAAAACAAATATTTTAGGTTTACCAGTTAAAGAATCAGAATTAATAGTAACGGAATTAAATACTTTATTATCAAATTACCAAGTGTACTACCAAAATTTGAGAGGAATTCATTGGAATATTAGAGGAAAACGTTTTTTTGATTTGCATGTTAAATTTGAAGAGCTTTATAACGATTCGCAATTAAAAGTGGATATGATCGCTGAACGTGTTCTTACACTAGGAGGTACACCGCTTCATACTTTTGAAGATTATATCAAAAATAATAAATTAGAAGTAGGTAAGAATGTATCCAATGATGAAAAAGCAATTCATTTGATAGTAAGTTCATTGTCAGATTTATTGAGAATGGAAAGAGAAATTCTTAATAAAGCAGGCGCAATAAATGATGAAGGAACAAACTCTATGATGAGTGACTTTATAGTAGAACAAGAAAAAACCTTATGGATGATGCAAGCATGGCTTGAAGAATAAAGGATTTTCTTTGTTAAGATTAAACAGCAGTATACTAGTAAATTAGAATGCTGCTGTTTTTTTAAATGTTAAATTTTTATGAATTTTCGTAGAGTTCCTATTGGTTCTCTAAGTTAAAATTTACTTTTGTGCTAATGAAATTAATAGCTCGCATATTTTTATTCTTATTTATAGTCTTTTTGGCAACGCCTACGGTTGTGACTATGGTAAAAAAATCATGCGATACCTCAAGATTTTTTAGTCTCTCAGAAGAAGAGCACACTCAAAAAGAAATCAAAGTTTTTACTCGCTACGACGAAATTCAAGTTGGATTCTTAATTGGTAAAAACAATAAATCAAGCCTTATACTTTCAGAAAATTTATCTAAACACGATAATGTTACTGCTAGTATATTCTGTCCCCCGCCAGATTTGGCATAATACTTCCGATTATATTTCAAAAAAAATTAACTTGTTACATTTTTCAATGTAACAAGTTTACATATAATTTATTATAGTATTATGACAAAAAAAATTAATCTTTTTGCCAACCTTAAGTCTGATTTCGCATCTGGTCTAGTGGTTTTTTTGGTGGCGCTACCTTTGTGTTTAGGAATTGCAATGGCTTCTGGTGCACCGTTATTTTCAGGAATTATTTCAGGAGTTATTGGGGGGATCGTAGTTGGTTTCTTAAGTAAATCTCACATCAGTGTTTCAGGACCAGCAGCAGGTTTAACGGCAATTATATTGACCGCAATTACTGATTTTGGTGCTTTTGATATTTTTTTAACAGCCGTTTTTATTTCGGGGCTTATTCAGCTTGCTCTAGGGTTTATTAAAGCAGGAAGTATTTCAAATTATTTTCCTACTAATGTTATTGAAGGGATGCTTGCGGGTATTGGAATTATCATTATTTTAAAACAACTGCCACATGCTTTTGGTTATGATGCCGATTTTGAAGGGGATCAGTCCTTTATTCAAAGTAATGGAGATAATTCTTTTTCTTCCTTATTCGAAGTTTTTAATCACATTCAAATGGGAGCAATTGTGATCACTGTGATATCTTTAATTATTCTAATTTCTTGGGATAAAGTTCCTTTTTTAAAGAAATTAAAATTAATTCCAGGTGCTTTGATAGCAGTAATTTCTGGAATAGTTTTAAATGAAATTTTTATTAGTACAGGAAGTTCTTTGGCAATATCTAATGAGCACCTTGTTAGTTTACCTGTACCTACATCTTTGGATGAATTGAAGTCAATCATTGTAACGCCTAATTTTTCAGGTTTTCTTAACCCACAAGTTTGGATAGTAGGTTTAACAATAGCTATAGTAGCTTCTATAGAGACATTATTGTGTATCGAAGCTGCCGATAGAATGGACGTTCAAAAAAGATATACTGATACAAATGTTGAGCTTAAAGCTCAAGGTATTGGTAATATGTTAAGTTCGCTTATTGGTGGATTACCAATGACTTCTGTTGTTGTGCGCTCGTCAGCAAATAATAATGCTGGAGCAAAATCTAAAATGTCTACTATAATTCATGGTGTATTATTGTTAATCAGTGTACTAGCTATACCGGTTATGTTAAACAAAATTCCATTAGCAACCTTAGCTACGATACTAATTTTAGTAGGTTATAAATTAGCAAAACCAGCAACATTTAAGCACTTTTGGGAAAAAGGGAAATACCAGTTTATACCTTTTATTGCTACCTTAGTAGCTGTTGTAACAACAGATTTGTTAAAAGGGGTACTATTGGGAATTGTGATTAGTATTATTTTTATTCTAAAAGGAAATTTAAAAAGAGCTTACAGTTTCAAAAAGGAAGAGTATATAGATGGAGATATCATTCATATTGATTTAGCTCAAGAAGTGTCGTTCTTAAATAAAGCTGCAATAAAAAGTACTTTAAATGACATTCCAGAAAATTCTAAAGTGATTATAAACGCGCATGATACTGTTTATATAGCGCATGATATCTTAGATCTCATTAGAGAATTTAAAGAAACAAGGGCAATTGATGAAAACATCAAAGTGAAGCTTAAAGGCTTTAAAAATGCCTACGATCTTGACAATAGTCCTGATGTTGCAAACCATGTTTCTTTTGAGCATTATTATGATGTTGCTAAAAGAGTTATGGTTAAGAAAGAAGTTGTAAAAGAAGTTTTCCAAGAATAATATAAAAAAAGAAGAGGTCATGTAATTTAAACCTGAAAAAGGATTTTCTTTACACTGTTTTTAAGGTTAAATACTGACTTGGATATTTAAAAAATAAGCTAATGAGTGATTTTTATAAAAAAATATTAGATAATAATAAGGAGTGGGTTGAAAAGGCTTTAGAAAAAGACCCTAATTTTTTCGCAGACTTAGCCAAAGGGCAAACACCACCATTATTATGGATAGGATGTTCTGACAGTCGTGTTCCTGCAAATGAAATCATAGGTGCTAAACCAGGTGAAGTTTTTGTACACAGGAACATTGCTAACATGGTGGTACATTCTGATATGAATATGTTGAGTGTATTAGATTATGCTGTTAATATTCTGAAGGTAAAACATGTTATTGTATGTGGTCATTATGGTTGTGGTGGTATAAAAGCTGCAATGGGAAACCAGTCGATAGGAATTATTGACAACTGGATTCGTCATATTAAAGATGTGTATCGCTTGCATAATGCGTATTTAGATTCAATTGAAGATGAAACAGAACGTTTTAATACTTTTGTTGAAATTAACGCTAAAGAACAAGTTTTTGATTTATCAAAAACATCGATTGTACAGTCGGCATGGAAAAACGGTCAAGAACTAAGTATCCACGGTTGGGTTTACGGATTGAATTCTGGTTTTGTAACTGACTTGGGTGTTAACATAAGTTCCAATAAAGATTTAGATGAAGTCTTTCAATTACAGTTTTAAATAAAAAAAAATCCGCTGAAAAGCGGATTTTTTTTATTCTATATCTAAATTTTCGTTAAAAGCCGAAGGCAATAGTTTGGGTATAAACTTAATTAATATTGGGAGTAAAAGACTTCCTCCAGGCAATAGAAATATAGTTAATGAGGGAACAGATTTACAAATATCTAATAACTGCTTTTTTACTTTTTTCTTTTCTTTTTCGTCCAAATCTCGGCGTGTAGAAATAGCTAATAAAATCATTAACTCTTTACTTTGGATTATTTCTTTAACCAGTCTGTTTTTATTGCGGCTTATTGGTGTAATTACACTTTGTGTAGCCTGGTCATAGAAATGCTTAACGGGGTTAGAATAATTAAAGTAGGCAATCTCTTTTTTATGATTTGTAATAAATTCATCAGTGTTTTTTATGCTCTCGGTTACAAAGTCATCGGGTACTGAAATTTGTTCAGCCAATTTATGTAAAAAGTACACTTCCTCATTTTCAATTTTCCCATCACTCCATAACGCCATTCCGGCCATGTCAATCAGGTAAAACTTTTCCAGTTCGGAATTGAAATAGCTTAAATCAAGTTCTTCCAGATTTTGAGTGTTTATTTTTGAAAATTTACTGTAGCGAACTGAGGCTTCAAAAAGTTTAATTAATAAATCATCGTAATTTGATTTATTGGTTTTGGTTTTCAATGCAAGTGAAACAATACTGATAACAGCTTCCTCAATTTTTTTAAGGTATTTTTCAGGAATAGATCCATGAATTAAATATTGGCGAAAAGCCAAAACATCAATAAAGAGTAACGCATTAGTTACAATATGCGAAAAGTTCTTACTAATAATATCGATATTGGTTTGAACTCTTTCATCAATTATTTTTTCCAAATTTAAAGAAGGTGAACCATTAGGTAGTACTTTTTTGAACAAGCTAAATCCTTGTGGATTCATTTCGTCATAAAAACCCAAAACTTTTGCTATGAAGGCGGCGGGATTAGTTTCCTGGGTTGTTAAGCTATAAATGGCATTTAAGGTATTTAGTAATGCGACTTTAGGGATCTCATTTTGCACCCAACCTTTAGTTTCAATTGGGACGTTTGTCTCGAATGAAACAATATGACCATATATAAAACCTGTTTTTCTGATATTGTGATAAAACAGTTCGGGACTCTGGTATACAGTTTGTTCCGTTAGTTTTTGTTTAAGAAAATATTTGTCTATCCAACCTGTTGCCGAAGGGTTAATCATTGTTTTATTTTAAAAATGTAAAGCTAAGTCTATTTTTGAATTTATTTAAAAAAGGAAGCTTCAATTAATGTTTAAATTGCTGTTAATTTCTTGCTTTTATATTGTTTTTGCAGCAATTGATTATTTCTATAATTCTATTGTTTCTGGTTGCTTCTCGTTTAGCCTGATTGAGCCAGTATAAGTAGCTTTTCCGGTACGATGGACTAAAAGCCTGATAGTTTTCAAAGGCAATTTTGTTGTCGTCGAATGCGATTTTTAAATCGGATGGTACAATTAAATCTTCTACTTCATCTAGCGAAGTCCAAGAACCATTTATTTTGGCAGTTTCAATTTTGCTTAATCCACTTTCATGCATCAGATTTTCAAGAAGTAGTTTTTCGACGTATGATTTATTGAGTTTACTCCAAACACTTTTATCTTTTCTTGGTGTGAATACTTGCTTTCTCTTTTCGGAATCTAATCTTTTTACTGTAGAATCAATCCAACCGTAACAAATAGCGACCTGAACGGCTTCTTCCCAACGCATACTCTCAAATGGGCTGTCTACTTTATAAAAAATTAGATATATACCTGTGGAGTTCATATGATTTTCATGAAGCCAATTCCGCCATTCTATTGCGTTTTTGAAATAATGCAGTTCCTTTTCTTCCAAATCGTTTTTCTCTTTATTTAATAATTGCTGAACAAGCGACTCTTGCACCTGCATCTCCTGAGGGTTGCGAAACAAAATCATCTGCTCCTTTATGTACGATCAATCCTTTTCCTAGAATGTCTTTTGTAGGATCGCCAGAACCTATATTCCATTCGTCCGTTGTTAAGCTAATAGTTCCGTTTCCGTTTGCATCAGCGGTAAAATTACCAATATCTCCTTTGTGGTATTCTCCAATACCCCATTTGCCGTGCTTTTTGAATGTAGGATTCCAATGTCCTCCAGCAGAGCTTCCGTCTGCTGCTGAGCAATCTGATTTTTCATGAATATGGATCGCATGAATTCCTGGCTGTAAGCCTGCTAATTTCGCAACAAAAGTAACTTTACCGTTTTTTTCTACAAAAGTGGCAGTACCAGAAACATTACTATCGCTTTTAGGTTCAAAAGTGATTTCTAATTTTTTAGAATCAGTAGAGTTGCTATTTGTTTTACAACCAATAAGGACTGCAATGATAACTGCTGTCGAGAGTATGATTTTTTTCATGATTTTTGTGTTTTGCAATTTTTATATAAAATTACATATAAAATAGCATCATAAATTAAAATGTTGGGTTAAATATGAATTAAGAATGTAGAAAAACAACCTTTTTTAATTTTATAAGCCGAAAGGGAATTAGTTGTAGTTTTAGAACGATATAGGCCGTTTAAGTCAAAGTGAAATAGGGTTTGTTTTGACAATAGTTAAGGTAATTAGCTCAATTTGAAGTTTTTGATCTGTTATAATGTCTTTTTTTAATAAAATAAATGTAAATTACATAAAATTAGGTTTTTTTTAGTGTCATATTCTCTGAAATAACTGCTATTACGGAATTATGGCGGTTTAGGCTTCTTTTTTGACTAAATTTGCAGTCCAATATTTTGCTTTTTTAAGACTGTTTTTAATTAAACAGGTTGACATTGATTAAAGATCTTTAATCATTTACTCATTTAAGTTTTTTCTATATACACGCTAGGGCTTTTGGTCTTTAGTTATGCTGTTATTTTGCTTTTTTCGCAAAAAAGGTTCCTGATTTACTGTTTTTTATAAGAATGTAAGCAGAGATTTAGTCTCTGCAGGAAGTGTACATCCTTTTTTTGAATACTATGGGAGGCAGTTTTTTCTGCTTTTAGATTAATATTGGTTGGTTACTATTATTAGGTTTTATATATAAATGGAGGGTTTTAACCCCTCAGAGAGATTAAATTACATTAAATAACAAAATGATTTATGGCTAAGAAGATTATAAGAAGTGATGAGAGGAAATCCATATTTGGATTGGATGTTAATGGGCCTGTGTTTTTTACATCGGCGATTATCATCATCATCATAATAGCATTAACACTGATGTTTAAAGACGGTGCAGAACACGTTTTTACTGCAATTCAGAATTTTGTCGCTAACAAAGCAGGTTGGTTTTTTATCTTAAGTGTCAATATTTTCTTGATATTTATGGTTTACCTGGCCTTCAGTAAATTTGGTCACTTAAGAATTGGAGGGCAAAATGCTAAACCTGAGTTTAAAACGCTGTCTTGGTTCGCGATGCTTTTTAGTGCGGGAATGGGAATTGGATTGTTGTTTTGGAGTATTTCAGAACCCGTTTATCATTTTCTAAGCCCACCAATGGCAGAAGGCGGAAGTGCTGAAGCAGCCAAGGAAGCAATGAGATTTACCTTTTTGCACTGGGGCTTTCACGCCTGGGCAGTTTATGCACTGGTAGGATTATCCTTAGCTTATTTTACATATTCACGTGGGCTTCCACTTACGATCAGATCTATTTTTTATCCTTATTTAGGAGATAGAATTTACGGAAGAATTGGAGATGCCATTGACATCTTCGCTGTAATTGCTACTTTATTTGGTCTTGCTACTTCTTTAGGAATGGGAGTTCAACAAATTGCAGCAGGATTAAATCACCTTTGGGGAATAGATAGTGGTGTTCAAACTCAAATTCTTTTAATTGCAGGAATAACTGCAATTGCAACCGTTTCAGTTGTTTTAGGAGTGGATAAAGGGGTGCGAATCCTGAGTGAATGGAATATGAGAATAGCATTGACTTTTCTTCTAATAGTTGTGATATTAGGACCTACAATCTTTATTTTTAAATCATTCGTACAAAATACAGGAAATTACTTATCTAGTATTCTAGAACTTTCAACTTGGACAGAAAGTTATACGGGTGCTAACTGGCAAAATGCCTGGACCGTTTTTTACTGGGGATGGTGGATTGCATGGTCGCCTTTCGTAGGGATGTTTATCGCTCGTATTTCAAAAGGACGTACAGTACGTGAGTTTATTTTGGGAGTTTTATTAGTGCCTTCTCTTGTAACTTTTTTCTGGATTACAGCTTTTGGAAGCACAGCCTTACATATGACACTTCTGGGTGATGATACTATTGCAAATGCTGTGAATGATAACGTTGCTACTGCACTGTTTGTGTTTTTAGAAGATTATCCTTTCGCATTTTACCTTAACATTATCGCTATAATTTTAATTGCAGGATTCTTTATTACCTCTTCAGATTCAGGATCTTTAGTAGTTGATAATTTAACTTCTGGAGGTAAAATTGATGCACCAGTAGGACAAAGAATCTTTTGGGCACTTGCTGAAGGTGGTGTAGCTGCTGTTCTATTAATAGGTGGTGGATTACAGGCACTTCAAACCGCAACCATAGTTACCGGATTGCCTTTTGCCGTGATTTTAATAGTCATGTGTTTTTCACTTTACAAAGGTTTAAGTGAAGACCTGAAGAAATTACAAAAACGAGAATCGCAAAAAGACCTTGAGAATTACGAGGAAATAGTTTCGGATATCGTTAAAAAACAAAATAGTATTAGCAAAACAAAATTAAACAATCCCAATAATGACTGAAATTAAAAACATCTTGGTCGCCTTAGACCTTTCGGATATTGATAACGCCCTAATTGAGTATGCATCATTTATTGCAGATACGCTTAAGGTTAAAAAAGTGTACTTTGTACATAATATCAAAAAATATGAGATCTCAGAATTATTTGAAGAGCAGTTAAAGGATATTAACCTTGACGAAATAATAGGGGACGAGTTAAATGAAAAGGTAGAAGAAAAATTTAAGTCTTCAGTAGAATGGGAAGTGCTTATTTCTGAAGACCCTTATTCAGAATCTTTGATCAATTATATCGTCAACAAATATGAGGTTCAGTTGGCTTTGATTGGAAATAAAAATAAGGTAAAAGGTACTGGAGTAGTTAGTGGAAAATTATTGCGTTTGTTAAAATGTAATATTCTGTCTATTCCTAAAAATGCGAAACCAGTTATTAGCAATATTTGGGCTGGAACAGATTTTTCAAGTGCTTCAAATAAAGTTTTTGAAGTGGCTGAAAGCTTGCAGAAAAGTACAGCAGCTAAAGTAAAAGCAGTACACGTTTACAATGTGCCGTTGCAATTCTCTCCTTATATTCCAAAGGAACACCTTGATACGAAGATTGAGAATCACCTAAAGGAAAAATATGAGAAATTTATAAAAAAGGTGGGGTACAAAGGGGAACTAACTACTGAAATTATTCCTGGAAGAGATAGTGGGGTTGCCGAGAAACTGCGTGCTAAAGCTGCAGCTGCTAAGGTTGACCTTATCATTGTAGGAGATAAAGGTAGAAATACTTTCTCTTCTTTACTTGTAGGAAGTGTTACTGAGGAACTTTTTAATCAAGATCTGGAAGTGCCTTTATGGATTGTAAAGTAATAGATTAAAATAAGGGAGAGTTTGACATTGATATTAGTAAGTTTACGTTTTATAAAACAAGCTGAATTCAATAATAACATTCATGTCCTAATAAATATAATGAGCCCATGATTTTGATCGTGGGCTCATTTTTTTTTGAATAAACATGTTTCAATTCCGTTGAAAAAAACCGTCTACTATAGAAATTAAAAATCAGTAATCATCGGGTCGATTGCGGCTTTTTCAAATAAATTCAATTAAAAACTATCTTTTTGCTTAAAAGCAGAACGAATTTTTAGCTACTAATTTTGATGGTATTGCAATTAAATTTTAAAACGTCTTTTTTTTATAATAATGTACAACAGTTATGATTTTGGCAATGTTATTGCTTTAAATACTAAAAATAAATCTCATGAAAAAACTAATTTTGTCACTGACCATTTTCTGTTCGGTACTAATTTCTTGTAATTCTGTAAAAACATCTAGCAGTAAAATGACTTCACTTGAAGGCTTTTGGGAATTAAATTACATATCAGGGCCACGTATAGCTTTTGAAGGGTTGTATCCTAATGATAAGCCAACTATTGCTTTTGATTTGAAAGAGAGCAGAGTCTTTGGGAAAAACAGTTGTAACAGTTACTTCGGACCGTTGGCTGTTGACGGCAACAAAATTAATTTCAAAGGACCAATGGGAGCTACAAAAATGTTTTGCCCAGGCGAAGGTGAAAATGTTTATATGACAACACTTGAGAGAATAGATTCTTATTCTGTTTCAAAAGATGGAAAAGTATTAACTTTAATGATGGACGACATCGCAATGATGCGTTTTGAGAAAAAGTAAAGTTATGAAAAAAAGTATAGTTGCCTTGCTAAGTGTCTCATTGTTCTTTTTTAGCTGTAAGAAAGAAATAAAAACGGAAGAAGTAAAAATAGATACAGATACAATTACAAATGTTGTTGATGAAATTACAGCAGATATGCATAATTCTCAAAATGCTTTAGATTGGTCAGGAACCTACAAAGGAATGACTCCTTGTGCAGATTGTGAGGGAATTGAAACAGAACTAATCTTGAGTAAAGACCTGACTTTTGTTCTCAAAACAAAATATTTGGGTAAAGAGAAAGAAAATGTTTTTGAGGAAAAAGGGGATTTTACTTGGAATGAATCTGGCTCCTTTATTTCTTTAAAAGGAATACCTTATCAATATAAAGTAGGAGAAAATACGTTGACGCAATTGGATTTGGATGGAAAAGTAATTGCTGGTTTATTAGCAGATATGTATATTCTAAAGAAGTAAAATTAAATAAAAAAAATGAGCCCATGATTTTGATCGTGGGCTTATTTTTTTACAAGAAAGCAGTTCCAATTCAATTGAAATAAAAACCGTGGAGTTTAGAAATTAAAAAGCCGCAATCATCGGGTCGATTGCGGCTTTCTAAACAAATTTAACTAAAAACTATCTTTTTGCTTAAAAGCAATATTCATTTTCTGCCACTAATTTTGATGTAATAGTCTCTCTTAATCCAACAACATTTGGCATATTAGTATATTTTGTGAAACGTCTCAAGCCCATAAGCATCATACGTTGTTCGTCACCTTCAGCAAAAGAGATAATGCTTTCTTTTCCTTTTAGAGTCACAACATCCACTGCTTGGTACAAGTATAATTTTGCCATTGCAATTTGCTCTTGTATTTTGTCTTCACCTTCTTTTTTGGCCATTTTTTCAGTTCTTAAAATGGTACTTTCTGCCATATAGATCTCGATCAAAATATCAGAAGCCGCCATCAATAACTGTTGGTGTGCATCTAAGTCTGGTCCGTATTTTTGAACGGCACCACCTGCAACCATTAAGAATGCTTTTTTCAATTTAGCAATCATTTCTTTTTCTTCGGCGAATAATTGAGAGTAGTCAGGAGTTTCAAATGATGGTATTCCCATTAACTCTTCTTGTACTTTTGAAGCTGGTCCAAGTAAGTCAACATGACCTTTCATTGCTTTTTTAATCAACATTCCTACTGAAAGCATTCTGTTGATTTCGTTAGTACCTTCGTAGATACGAGCGATACGAGCATCTCTCCAAGCACTTTCCATAGGTGTGTCTTCAGAGAATCCCATTCCACCAAAGATTTGAATTCCTTCATCAGCACAGTTTTGTACATCTTCAGAAACCGCTACTTTAAGTACAGAACATTCGATAGCATATTCTTCAACCCCTTTTAATTCGGCATCTTGATGCGTAGCACCTTCAGCTTCACGAGCAGAGATTCTGTCTTCAATATTTTTTGCTGCTCTATAAGTAGCACTTTCACCAGCATAACAAGAAGTTGCCATTTCAGCTAATTTGGCACGAATCGCTCCAAATTGTGAAATTGCAGTGTTAAACTGGATTCTTTCGTTTGCATATACAGTTGCATTAGTAATTACTCTACGTTGTGCGTCAAGACAGGCTGCAGCCAATTTGATACGACCAACATTCAACGCGTTCATTGCAATTTTAAAACCATTCCCTCTTTCAGAAAGCATGTTCTCAACAGGAACTTTAGTTTCGTTAAAGAAAACTTGACGAGTTGAAGAAGCACGAATTCCTAATTTGTGTTCTTCTTCACCCATTGAGATTCCATTGTCATCAGAATTTTCAACGATAAAACCAGTGATGTTTTTATCATCTCCAATACGTGCAAAAACGATGAATACGCTACAGAAACCTGCATTCGAAATCCACATTTTTTGACCTGTGATAGAATATGATTTTCCGTCCTCAGATAAAACAGCTTTTGTTTTTCCTGAATTCGCATCTGATCCTGCACCTGGCTCAGTAAGGCAGTAAGCACCAAACCATTCGCCAGAAGCTAATTTAGGTACGTATTTTTGTTTTTGTTCTTCGGTACCGTATAAAGTGATTGGCATAGTACCAATTCCTGTATGTGCTCCAAAAGCAGTCGAGAATGATCCCGTTGCACCTGAAATATAATCACAAACCAAAACCGTGTTTACAAATCCCATTCCCATTCCACCGTAAGCTTCAGGAACTGCAACGCTTAAGAAACCTAAGTCTCCCGCTTTACGCATTGTTTCTTCAGTTAAGGCGTAATCTTTCTTTTCAAAACGGTCTTTATTAGGCCATAATTCTTTGTCTACAAACTCTTTTACAGAGTCACGCATCATTAATTGTTCTTCATTGAAATCTTCTGGTGTAAAGATGTCTTCACACTTGGTTTCTTTTACAAGGAATTGACCTCCTCTAGTTACGTCGCTCATTTTTTTTGTTTTTTTTAGATAAAAGATTTTAGAGTAAAGAATATAGAAAATAGATTAGTGAGTAGTGCCGACAGCATTATTTCAATCCATTTTGAAAACCCATAGTCATTCTTTGAAATTCTTCTATTTTTGTTTCTATTTTATTAAATTTTTTGTCGTTAATGTATTTTCTATGCTTTGCAACTATTAGTTGGGTAATGAGTTCAAATGAAGAGCCTAAAGAGATATCTATAAAGTGACTAAAAGATTTATCAGTTCTTGACGAACCTTCAGCAATATTGCTAGGAATTGAAACTGAACATCTGCTTAATTGAGAACTCAAATCAAATCGTTCATGTTTTGGGAACTCTAAAAGAATATCCGATACATCATTTGCGATTTCGATCCCTATTTGCCAAATTTTTAAATTCTTATAATTATGGCGCATACACTGTCTTTTTTAAACAATATCCTTTTCTCTATACTCTTTGCTCTGTTCTCTCTATTCTTTATTCTCTGTTCTATGATCTATATTCTTTACTCTCTACTCTTTGCTCTTTATTCTATACTCTTCTTTACAACAGTTCATAAACCCCGGCACTTCCTTGACCTGTACCTACGCACATAGTAACGATTCCGTATTTGTTACCACGACGTTTCATTTCGTCAAATAATTGAACGGATAGTTTAGCACCTGTACAACCTAGTGGGTGTCCCATTGCGATTGCACCACCGTTTACGTTGATGATATCAGGGTTTAAATCAAGTTCTCTTATTACTGCTAGCGATTGTGAGGCAAAAGCTTCGTTTAATTCTATTAAGTCAATATCATTTATAGAAAGTCCTGCTTGCTTCAATACTTTTGGTATTGCTTTTACAGGTCCAATTCCCATGATTCTAGGTTCAACACCTGCAGAGGCAAAGTTTACTAATCTAGCGATAGGTTCTAGATTCAATTCTTTTACCATTTCTTCGCTCATTACAAGTACAAAAGCGGCACCATCACTCATTTGTGAAGAGTTACCAGCTGTTACGCTTCCACCAGCTTCAAAAACGGGTCTTAAACCTGCTAATGCTTCTTTTGAAGTTCCAAATCTTGGTCCTTCATCTTTGTTTACTACGTATGACTTTGTTTCTTTTTTACCGTTTTCATTGATAAACGTTTGTTCTACCGTGATAGGAACAATTTGTTTGTCAAATTTACCATCAGCTTGCGCTTTCAAGGCTTTCATATGAGAGTTGTAAGCAAACTCATCTTGGTCTTCTCTAGATACTTTAAATTGTTGCGCTACTGCTTCGGCTGTTAAACCCATTCCCCAGTAGTAGTCTTCGTTTCCTGCTTTTGCAACAGCATAATCCGGAGTTGGCTTGTAACCTCCCATCGGAATGAAACTCATACTTTCAGCACCACCTGCAATAATACAATGTGCCATTCCTGATTGAATTTTGGCTGTAGCCATCCCAATTGTTTCCAATCCAGACGCACAGTAACGGTTAACCGTTACACCAGGAACATCTTCGATTTTCAATCCCATTAGGGAAATCAAACGCGCGATGTTCAATCCTTGTTCCGCTTCCGGCATGGCATTTCCTACCATAACGTCATCGATACGAGTCTTGTCAAAATCAGGCAGTTCATTCATCATAAATTCGATGGTTTCTGCTGCCAATTCATCAGGTCTTTTAAATCTGAACACTCCTTTTGGGGCTTTCCCCACGGCTGTTCTGTATGCTTTTACTATATAGGCTGTTTTCATAATGTTTTCTTTTTAAGAGTAGAGAATATAGAGAATAGAAAATAGACTTTCCGTGTCGTCTTTGATCTATATTCTATTCTCTTTTTTCTATTTTCTAATTTCTAAGTGGTTTCCCCTTGGTTAACATAAACTGGATTCTTTCTAGTGTTTTTCTTTCTGTACAAAGTGACAAGAAAGCTTCACGTTCTAGATCTAATAAATATTGTTCACTTACCATTGTAGGCTCAGATAAATCACCACCAGCCATTACATAAGCCAGTTTGTTTGCGATTTTCTTGTCGTGTTCTGATATGTATTTTCCAGCTTCCATTTGGTCTGTTCCTACTAAGAACATTCCCAATGCTTGTTTTCCTAATACCTTAACATCCGTTCTGTGAATAGGTTGTGTATAACCTGCTTCAGCCATAATCAACGCATGTTTCTTAGCTTCCGCAATCTGACGGTCTTTGTTTACTACAATGATATCTTTTCCTTTTTGTAAAAGTCCAGTATCAAAAGCTTCGTATCCAGAAGTAGATACTTTAGCCATAGCGATAGTCAAGAAATACTCTTGCAATACATTCAGCTCCACATCATTTTTGTGGAACAAATCAGAAGCACGCAAGGCTAGTTCTTTTGAACCTCCACCACCAGGAATTACTCCAACACCAAACTCAACTAATCCCATATAAGTTTCTGCAGCAGCGACTACTTTATCAGCATGTAAGCTCATTTCGCAACCACCACCAAAAGTCATTCCGTGAGGTGCAACCACTACTGGAATTCCAGAGTAACGCACGCGCATCATCGTGTCTTGGAACATTTTGATAGCCATGTTCAATTCGTCATATTCTTGCTCAACAGCCATCATAAATATCATTCCGATATTAGCACCAACAGAGAAATTCGCTGCTTGGTTACCTATAACTAGACCTTGATATTCTTTTTCGGCTAAGTCGATTCCTTTATTGATCGCTTGTAAAACATCACCACCAATAGTATTCATTTTAGACTGGAACTCTAAGTTCAAGATTCCGTCTCCTAAGTCTTGTATAATTGCACCGCTATTGCTCCATACTTTTTTGCTTTCGCGTATGTTGTTCAAGATGATAAATGAATCTTGACCAGGAACTTTAGTCTGTGCTTTTGTAGGGATATTGTAGAAATAAGTAGCACCTTCTTTAATAGTATAGAAACTTTTACTTCCGGCAGCTAGCATGTCATTTACCCAAGCAGCAGGAGCAAGGCCTTCCGCTTTCATGATTTCGATTCCTTTTTCGACACCTATAGCATCCCAAATTTCGAATGGACCATTTTCCCAACCGAATCCTGCTTTCATAGCATCATCGATTTTGTAAAGTTCATCTGAGATTTCTGGAATTCTGTTTGATACATAAGCAAACATACCAGCAAAACTTTTGCGGTAAAATTCACCTGCTTTGTCTTTTCCTTTTACAAGAACTTTAAAGCGGTCAATAGGTTTGTCAATTGTTTTGGTAAGTTCTAAAGTAGCAAACGATGCTTTTTTAGACGCTCTGTATTCTAAAGTGTTTAAATCCAAAGTCAGGATTTCTTTTCCTTCTTTTTTATAAAAACCCTGTCCAGTTTTGCTACCAAACCATTTGTTCTCCATCATTTTATTGACGAAATCAGGTAGTTTAAACAATTCGTGTTGCTCGTCATCAGGGCAGTTTTCGTAGATTCCGTTAGCAACATGTACTAAAGTATCTAATCCTACAACATCTACCGTTCTGAAAGTTGCTGATTTTGGTCGGCCAATAACTGGTCCGGTCAATTTATCTACTTCTTCAATAGTCAAGCCCATTTCTTTAACCAAATGGAACAAGCTTTGAATTCCGTAAATACCAACACGGTTCCCAATAAATGCAGGAGTATCCTTAGCAACAACCGAAGTTTTACCTAAGAATTTCTCTCCGTATATAGTAAGGAAGTCCAAAACCTCAGATGAAGTTTGTGGTCCAGGAATAATTTCAAATAATTTTAAGTAACGCGCAGGGTTGAAAAAGTGAGTTCCGCAGAAGTGTTTTTGAAAATCTTCGCTTCTTCCTTCACTCATAAAGTGAATTGGAATTCCAGATGTGTTTGAAGTAACCAAAGTTCCTGGCTTTCTGAATTTTTCGATTTGTTCGAAAACCATTTTTTTGATGTCCAAACGCTCTACTACCACCTCAATAATCCAGTCTACATTGGTAATTTTAGCCATATCATCCGTAGTATTTCCAGTCGTGATTCGGTTAGCGAATTTCTGACTGTAAATAGGAGAGGGCTTTGATTTCAGGGAATTAGCTAAATGCTCGTTTACCAATCTGTTTCTAACGATTTTACTTTCTAAAGTCAGACCTTTTTTAGTTTCGGCATCAGTAAGTTCTCTTGGAACAATGTCCAAAAGTAAAACTTCAACTCCAATGTTGGCAAAATGGCAAGCAATTCCTGAACCCATAATTCCGGATCCTATCACTGCAACTTTTTTAATTGTGCGTTTCATACGTGGTTTATATTTATTTTATATTAGATCCCAATAGGTATTGGGAGTATTGACATTCTTAATTTTATTTCAGACTGATAGTACTATCGCTTTCTGAATTTTCAGTTTGAGTAAATATGTTTTTCTCTTGAATCAATTCGTTGATCGTCTCGGCTACTTCAATGAAGTGTTGGAGTTTTTCGTCAGAGATATGTTGTTTCACAGTTTCATTAAATTTCAAAACGGTATTCTTTGACAATTCCCTTTTCTCTTTACCAAAATCAGTTAGGTAAATCAAAACACCGCGACCATCCTCTGGATTTTTCTTTCTAATGATCAATCCCTTATCTTCCATAGATTTTAAGGTTCTGGTCAAACTAGTGGCTTCCATACCCATTTTAGGTCCCAAAGCTGTCGAAGGAGTTCCTCCCTCTTTATCAATGCTCAGCAATGCAAAACCTGTGGCCATACTGGCATCGTATTTTGAAGCTTCTTCGTTATACATTCTTGCAACCGCTTGCCAAGTAGCGCGGAGGATGTAATCTATTGTTTTGTCTTTCATAGGTAACTATATCGATTTCAAATATAAGAAATAAAATACTATGCACGCATAATAAATTCAATTATTTTTTTATAAAAAGTATTAAATATAGAAAAATACCACTGAATAAGAGAAAATTAGGTGGTTTATTAACTTGTTTTTTGGGCATGTCCTTTCGTTAAAACTACAGGTCGGGCTGTCCGTTGTATCTTTTATATCGCTATCGCGCTATAAAAGGATGCCACTTCCATCCCTCATGCAGCTCTGGGTTCAAGGGAAAAAGAGTGCTAAACAGCTGAAAGAAATTACAGCGCTTATTTGAATGGCAAGAAAAGTTGTATACATTTGATGTTATATACTAGTTGTGCGACATTTAACCAAAAAACCAATGAAAATCAACATATTACTTTTATTTTTGATCACTTTTAACTCATTTTGCCAAACGAATACTGATAGTGTTATTGTGAAAAATAAGGTAAAAGAAGTGAGAATTTTTGATAACAAAAACAATCTAGTTTCTTTATCTAAATATGATTTAAAAGGTAATGTTTTATTTAAATCAATGGACAATTTTACTTCTGCTGTATTTTTAAAAACATCTGAATCTAACGAATACAATGACAATGGAAAATTAATTAAAAAAACATCCACGCATTCCTCATTTAAAGAACCAACAATATGGATAAAGGAATATGATAAAAATCAAAACCTTTTGAACATTAAAGATGAAAAAGGTAATTTAATATTTCAGTTTTTTTATGATGATTCAAATTTTAAGAATAAAGAAATAATGTATTCTGAAAACAAAATATCTCAAACTACGATATTTGAAAAGCGAAATAATGGAAATGAAATAATTTCGTTAATAAATGGAGATTTTCTAAAAAACAGAAAAAATATTTCGTTTTTTGATGAGAACAAAAATGAATTTAAAACAGAATCTTATAACAATGAAAAATTAAGATTTTCTTCAAATTCAACTTACACAAAAAATCGAATAACGAAAATTATTTATAATGAAACTAATGGTCAAAATGGAAACAATTTCTATTATGATTCAAAAAACAGGCTAATCAAAAGAGAATTATTTGACATAGAAAATGGGAAAGAAATAAATGGAAATTATGAAGTTTATGAATATTTAGAAAATGATTTAATCAAAAAGTACGTTGAAAATATATATTCATTATCTGGCTTAAATGAATATAGATATGAATACGATTACTACAAATAAACGTCGCACAACCGCTGTTTTGATATAGCTGGAATTTAGTGGAATTATCGTTTCGCACCAAGTTTTCGTTAAGCCGAAAATTGAGCGGTTACGAACTTTCAGCCATCTCAAAGTGGCATAACGTTGGCGGTCATTTAAAAAAACGGAATTAGAAATAACAATACTTTCATGAACGAAAAAGAACTTACCTTAAATATAGAGTGGAAATATGAAGACTATATTTATTCGCATAATTTTAGTTTAGAAAGAGTTGGCGGTTATATTTCTTCAATAACAAAACAAGGTGAACAATTCATAAACCCAGAACATTTATATAAATTTTATGGGAAAAATGAATTAAGTTTAAATTCACTTTTAGATGGCTATTTATATTTCTCAAGTCCAAAACATTTTAATGATCCTTTTGATTGTTTGAACAATAGAGAAGAATACATAATTAAAGGAGGTGAAGGCATAAAAAAACATCGCGAAAACATAGGTGTTTGTTGTTTTAGTCTTGTAAATAATAATCCATTAATGTGGGGACATTATACAAATAGTTATTCTGGATTTTGTTTAAAATTTGAAAACAAATCATTACTTCAAAATACAAATATTGCAATTAAAAGTCATGTTGCGTATCTAAAAGATTACAAACCTTCAAACGACAATATTTCGAAAGTTATTTCAGAATTAAAAAATGTGGCAATAAAAACTGATGTTAAGGAAATTATCCAAAAATCATTAACTATGGTATTTGAATATTGTTGGAAATATTATGATTGGAAATATGAAAAAGAATTTAGAGCAGTCTCTATAAATTCTAATTCATTTGACCGAAAAATAAAGTTTGATAAAAAGGATGTTAAAGAAATTTATATTGGACAACTTATGAAAAGTAAAGATCCTCATTATTATAATTTACTTATGCATATCCTAAAAAAAGAATACCCACATATTAAAATATATGAAGTAAAACCACATCCTTTAGTAGTAAAATTAGATTTTGAAGAGATAACTAACTAAGTAAACTATCTGCCAACACACGCTACAAGTAATTTGAGTATTAGGCTTAATTTGAAATTGGTTTTGTATTTGGGATGATTTGGCAAATCCGAAAATAGGGCTTAATTTAGTCCCAAACTGCTTGTAGCGCTGGAACGTTATACTAACCACTACTCAATAAATAGCATTAAACAAAATAAACAATGACAAACAAAGAGCTTTCAGAATTAACTGACCAAGAATTATTAGACGAAGCAAAAAAAACGAGATCATTTTCAATTACGAATGCTTTGATTATTGGGATTTTAGTAGGGGTAATATTTTATAGTATTGTTAAAAACAGTTGGGGAATGCTTACATTAATCCCTTTGTATCTTATCTACAAAATGATTAATGACCCTAAAAATAAAAGAAGTAAAGACTTAGAAGAACTTTTAAAGGAACGAAATTTGAAATGACCAATAATAGAAAGAGACTACTTATAGGACTTTTAACAGGTCGATAATTTACTGACAAAAATATGGCAACAGTATTTCATTATCAACTGGCTTAAAGGCGAAACATTAGCGGAGGTTTTATCTCTACCTTGGATTTCAAAAAAACTAAAATACACAAGGACTGAGGTGAATCCTTCGTCAGCATGACAACATTGAGGATAAATTTTTGGTGAGTTTTTAGTAAGCTATATCAAAATTTTTTTTTCTACTTTGAAATCCCCAAAAGCCTAGCAAACCAACTTTCAAAAAAAAACATAAAAAAACCACGAATTGCAATTCGTAGTTTTTCATTTTGTTTAATTATATATTTTATGGAATAGATCGATGTATTTTTCCATCACTATTTTTCGTTTCAGTTTCAAGGTTGGAGTCAATTGCCCTCCTTCAATAGACCAAATCTCTGGTGTGAGTTCGAATCGTTTTATTTTTTCCCAGTTTCCAAATTTCAAATTTAAGTGGTCAATTTCTTCTTGGATTCTTGCGATTACTTTTTCATTAGAAATGATTGCTTCATTGCTCACTCCCACATCGATTCCGTGAATGGTTGCCCATTCTTTTACAAAATCAAAATTAGGCTGAATGAAGGCAGCTGGCATTTTTTGTCCGTCACCTATAACCATGATTTGATCAATGAAACGAGATTGTTTCATCGTGTTTTCAATGATTTGTGGTGCAATATATTTTCCCCCTGAGGTTTTAAACATTTCCTTTTTACGGTCAGTGATTTTTAAGAAACCATCTTTGTCAAAAATCCCTATGTCACCTGTATGGAAGTAACCGTCGACGATTACCTCATTAGTTAATTTTTCGTCTTTATAATAGCCCATCATCACGTTAGGTCCTTTGCAAAGGATTTCTCCGTCTTCGGCAATTAGTACTTCCACGTTGTCAATCACTTTACCTACAGTTCCTACTCTAAAACCGTGATTTCTCATGTCATTTACAGAGATTACTGGCGAAGTTTCTGTTAATCCGTAACCTTCCATTACTGGAATTTCAGCTGCAGCAAAAATACGCGCTAGTCTAGGTTGTAATGCCGCACTCCCTGAAACCATCAAATCTAAATTACCACCTAAACCTTCTTTCCATTTACTGAAAATTAATTTACGTGCAATTTTAAGTTGCATTTCATACCACATACCATTTGCACCATAAGGCTCATAACGCAATCCTAAATCAATAGCCCAAAAGAAAAGGTTCTTTTTGATGCCAGTTAATTCAGTACCTTTTGCATAAATCTTGTCATACACTTTCTCTAAAAGTCTAGGAACAGCTGTGATAACGGTAGGTTTTACTTCTTTTAAATTGTCACTGATTTTATCAATGGCTTCTCCAAAATAGATTGATACACCATAATATTGGTATAAATACAAAATCATTCTTTCGAATATATGGCAAACGGGTAGGAAACTCAAAGCTCTGCTGCTTCCTGCCTCAAATGGAATTCTAGGAGCACTATTTAGTACATCAGAAACGATATTTTTGTGCGAAAGCATTACTCCTTTAGGTTTTCCTGTTGTCCCTGAAGTATAAATGATAGTCGCTAATTCGTCTGTTTTAACGTTGTTTTTTCGAGCTTCAACCTCGTCTTGGTTGCTTGTGTCAAGACCAAGAATTAGTAATTCGTTCCAGTTTTTACAGCCTTCAATGTTGTCAAAGGAATACACTTCTTTTAGATAAGGAACTTTATGTTTTATTGCATTTACTTTTGCTAATACTTCAACATCAGACACAAAACAATACATGGCTTCAGAATGATTCAGGATGTACTCGTAATCATCCTCAGTAATAGTAGGGTAGATGGGAATAGTTTGTGCTCCAGTTTGTAAAACACCAATATCCATGATGTTCCATTCCGTCCTGTTACTGGATGAAATAAGGGCGACTTTATCATTTTTTTGAATACCCATTCTCAAAAGTGCCCTCGAAACGGCATTTGCTTTTGCGATATATTCTTGTGTTGAAGTCTTTACCCAAACCCCATCGTGCTTTGTTACTAAAGCGTCAGGAATTGAAGTGAATTTATCTTGCTGATAATAAGGAAAATCAAAGAGTCTGGTTATAGAAGTCATTAATCAAAATGTTGAATTGACTCGCAAATTAAATAAAAAATAGTGAAATTTTTTGTTTTTGAAAAAATAAATGTAAAAAATTAACCACATTATCATATTTTAACGAAATCGATTTCTTTTACCACTGTTTAAGTAGTTGATTATCGTTATTATGGCTGTTTATGGACTAGTTAGCTATTTCTGTTGCCGGATCTGAGTAGTCTTTACTTCTTTCGCCTGAAATGAACATTTTCTTCTTTTGGAAGTGAATAGAGAAGTGGGCGTAAGTCCATTCGGCATCATTTTCCTCTCTGTTTTTGTACCAAAGTGAGTACACAGCATAATTAAAACCTTTTTGGTATTTGGGTGTGCCGTTTTCAAAACATTCCATTCCCCAGTCGATGTTGGTTTTTGACAAATCATGCAACTGAAAAATCCCTGTTCCATCTGGATTGAGTTGCACGATAGGTTCTGCTTCTCCTGAAAATAAATAAGTTCCCGTTATGGGATAATCAATTGATGTGGTGATGTAATGGATTCCGCCTTTGGCAGTGATTTTTTCTGCTTTTTGTGCATAACTAGCAGTAGCTAAAAGTACTAAGGCTACAATCAGGAAATTAAGGTTTTTCATACTAGATTTGATTTTAAAGAAGGAATCAAATCTAGGTAAAGCTATTTTTTTGAGCAAATAGTATCGCATAAAAAAAGGCGACAAGAAAGTTTTGTTCATTGAATTTCGGAATCTATTCTTTGCTGAGAGATTCCATCATGAGGACTAATTCGATCGTTTCCGGGATTGTGTTTGCAGTTTTTCTTGTTTTACCCTCTTTTTAATAAGGCGATTAAGATTTTTTTCTTTCAATGGCGCTCGATTCTGAATGCAATAGTCCGTATGGTAAACGTGTGATTGCAGGAAATTAATTTGCATTTCGTTCCATTCATCTAAGCTAAGATTAGGATGAAAATGTCTCAGTTCTAAATATAGAATATTTCCTAGGTGCTCAAAATTAGTGGTTCCCAAGTATTCAAGATCTGCATCAGCAAGGATACATTCTAATTTGGTTTTCGGTTGTTGAGGGATAATAGTGGCTCGTATCATATCAGCAATGATTTCAATTTCTTTTATGTTGTATCCGTAATCGGGTAATATATTTTCAGCCATTCGTACGCCTTCTTCCTCGTGTCCCACGTAAATGCCACTGATAAATCCAGCATCATGGAATAGTGCAGCCGTTTTTAGCAATAGAAGTTCATCTTCAGTAATATGCTCATGCTTTGCAATCTGTTCTGCTAATTCTATCACATGTTGTGTGTGTTTCCAGCGGTGATACATTAGAAATGGAGACAATTGCATTTTCAGACTTTCTAGGACGTTTGCGTACAAGGCATTCCAGTTTTTCATAATTTGATAGTATTACAAGGGGCTAAAAATTGATACGTAAACGGCTGATTTTATTGTGTTTTCTGGCTTCTCGATATTATTTAAAGAACTAATGTTTTTGCCTGTTCCTCAGAATGCCGCCACTTGCTTCTTTGATGTATTGAATAAACATAAATGCTCTGGGATCTAATTTTCGTATTTCATCTTTGATTCGAAGGAGTTCAAGTCGGGTGACTACAGTAACGATGATGTCACAATCTACTTTTTTGTCAAAAGTATCTGGCAAATAGCCGCGCTCGCCTTTGATAACTGTGATTCCTTTACCAAATTTTTGCACAATAATCGCTTTAATTTCGTCGCTTTTAGATGAAATAATGTTTAAGGAAGTGTATTGTTCTAAACCATGGGCGATATAATCAAGCGATTTAATGGCCGAAAAATAAGTAACTATTGAATATAAGGCAGTGGCAATCCCAAAGGACCAGGCTGCTGTCAAAAACAACAAGGTATTCATGGCAAAGATAACTTCAGATACGTTTAGACCAATTTTTCGTGTAGTTAACAAGGCCAGAATTTCTACACCATCAGCAGTTGATCCGCTGCGGATGCATAAACCCATTCCAATCCCAATAAGACAACCACCAAAAAGTGCAATCAAAAGACGGTCAGTGGTTACGGCATCAATATGAACAAAAGTCATACTTGCTGCTATTAGTAAAAACGTCATCAAACTTTGTATAGCAAATGTTTTGCCCAGCAACATTTTACCTAAATATAAAAACGGTGAATTTAAACCGAGTACCAGAATTCCAAAAGGTAAATGTGTGATTTCATGTACAAGAATTGAAATACCTATTATACCGCCATCAAGAAATTTATTAGGAATCATAAAGCCTTTTAATGCCAAGGTAATAAACGCCACACCCACTAAATTTAATAGAATATTTTTAGGATGAAGTATTTCTTTCCAGTCTATTGATTGATGGGCAATATTCATGAGGATTAATTTGGATTAAAATCCAATAAATATACCACTTTATTTTAAAAATAAATATTATATTTACCTCGTAATTAGACAGTTGAGTAATTTTTTACTCCTTGGTACCCCAGCCATTTTTAAATTAATAGTTTCTACAGCAGAATATATTAACCTTTAAATAGAGTAATCATGGCAGATGTAATCGTCACACTACATGTTGACACCAGTAAAATTTCAGAAAAAAATGTAGATTCTTGCAGCAATTTTGGGCAAGAACCGGGAATTAGTAACGAAGACTTTTCAACTTTGGCAAAAGTAGGGGATACTATTATCTGGAAAGGAGTATCCAGTAGCACCCCAGAAACGGATATAGTCAATATTACCAAAGTGCATCACCACAGTGGTAATAATGTTTTTAAAGAAGATAACATGAAAGGGCATGGCCATCCTGAAAAAGTTTCTGCAGCTGTGAAGAAAGATACCAATGGTAATCATGAAACGTATACTTTGTTTTTTACAGTTTATAATGGCGAAAAAAAGCGTGGAGGTCAGTACCATATAGACCCCAAACTAGCGATAAATCCATAATGAAACCGCGTGTTTTAAAATATTACTTTAAAGTCATCCTTTTTTTGTTTTCTTTTCATTCGTCTATGTTCGCGCAGGAACAAAAAGTGGCTGATAGCCTTGTTAAAATTTACAGGGAAGGGAACCTTGGAAATATTGAAAAACTCGAATTACTACGAAATTTATCTTTTAATGAAGTAAACGATCTCGACTTATCGCTACGATATGCTGAAGAGCTGATTAGACTATCAAAATTAGAAAACAACTATTTATACCTGCATCGAGGGTATTTTCAAAAAGGAACTAAACTTAGAATTACAGGGAATTTGAATAAGTCCTTAGATGCTTTTTTTAAAAGTGAAGAGGCTGCCACCAAAGCAAAATATATTGCAGGACAAGGAACTGCATTTTCCTCAATTGCTGATGTGTATTCCGTGATGGGGAATTCTAAAAATGCGATGGAATACTACGACAAAGCAATCAGCTTATTGCGAAAAACGAATAATCCTATTGGCTTAGCTTCGGTATTATTAAACGCTGGTGATGAATATTTAAAAGATAAGAAATATGATTTGGCCTTAGCCTATTTTGAAGAGTCAGGAGGTCTTTTTAAAAAGGCTGACTACTTAATTGGTTCTGCTTATAACCTTGGAAACATTGGGATGGTATATGCTGAGCAGGGGAAAAATGATCTAGCAGAAACCTACATAACTGAAGCCATAAAAATTCTGGAAGAGCTAAAGGATTATTACGCGATTTCAGATTATCTAACTTATATGTCAGATATTTATTTGAAGAAAAACGAATGGGTTATTGCAGTCAATTATGCGCAGAGGAGCCTGATACTAGCCCAAAGATATGGCTTGAAGGAACAAATAAGCAACTCTAATCTTAAACTTTCAGAACTGTATCAAAAAAAAGGAGATGACACGAAATCTTTCCAATATTATAAAGATCATATCGCTTATAGAGATAGTGTTACCAATATAAAGTCAGTGCAGCAAATGGCTGATTTAAGAACTGATTTTGAAGTTTCAAAAAAGCAGTCTGAAGTCGACTTACTAAATCAGGGAAAAAAAAACCGACAGATTTTAATGACTTCATCACTTATTTCGCTATTTCTTGTTTTTTTACTTGCACTAGGAATGTACAGGCGGTATAAGTTTGTAGAGAAAACCAATGTCATTATTGAAGAAGAAAAAAATCGATCAGATAGTTTATTGCTTAATATTCTACCGCTGGAAACAGCTTATGAGTTAAAGAAAAACGGAAAAGTATTAGCCAAAAAATTTGAATCAGTGACTGTTTTGTTTACTGACTTTGCAGAGTTTACTCATTATGCTGAAAAGCTTCCTCCAGAGAAATTAGTAGAAATTGTGGATTATTATTTTTCGAAATTTGATACAATTATTGAAAAGTATAATTTGGAAAAAATTAAAACGGTAGGTGACTGTTATATGTGTGCAGGCGGATTGCCTTTTCCAACGAAAGACCATGCTTTTAAAATGGTTTTTGCTGCTTTTGAAATGATTGAATTTGTTAGAGATTCAAGAAATAATAATCCATTAAATCACACCCGTTTTGAAATCCGTATCGGAATTAATTCAGGTCCAGTTGTTGCTGGAGTGGTGGGAACGAAGAAATTTGCTTATGACATTTGGGGTGATTCTGTCAACATCGCTTCCCGCATGGAATCAAACTCTGAGTCCGGAAAAATCAATATTTCTGAAAACACCTATGAGTTGATAAAAGATAGTTTTGATTGTGTTTATAGAGGTGAGGTTGAAGTTAAAAATAGGGGAATGATGAAAATGTACTTCGTAAATAATCCAAAAGCCAATCAATTAACTATTGTTTAATGAAGTAGAAATTTGATTGCTAGCAAGAATGCTTCTACTAAACATTTGTTTTGTCTGACGAAAATTAGGAAATGGAATTCAGGTGTCGTGCAAGATATACACCCATGCTAAAGCAAGATTGAAGTAAATAGCCTCCCGTGGGAGCATCTAAGTCTATCATTTCTCCAATACAATAGTGGTTCTCCATCATTTTCAATTGAAAATTGTCATCTAAGGCATTTAGTTTAATGCCGCCAGTCGTTGATATGGCTTCATCCAATAGTGCAGAAGCCGAGATTTCTATAGGGAGTTTTTTGATGTTTTGTGCTAAAAGTTCCGAGTTGAGGTAGGTTTCTTTCGAAAGAAATATTTTCAAAAGTCCAACTTGCGCAGGGGTCAATTTGAGCTCTTTTTGTAATTTCTCGCTCGTCTTTTTTATGTTTGACTTTTTTATCTTTTGAAGCAAATCATCATAACTCAATGTTGGTTTCAAATCCAGATAGACCGTTGCTTTTTGCTTGTTGTTAAGCTCTTCCCGTATTTGCGGGCTGATGGCATAAATAGCATTTCCCTCTAAACCAAAACGCGTAATCACCATTTCTCCCTTTTGACTTTTATCACCGCAGCTTATGGCTATATTTTTAAGCGCAGTTCCCTCAAATGTATCGATGAAATTACTTTCCCAGTTGACAGCGTAAGCGCAATTTGAGGCTTTAAAAGGAACAACATCAACCCCTTTATTATGGAATAAATTAAGCCAAGTTCCGTCAGAGCCAGTTATTTTCCAGCTGCCGCCGCCAAGGGCAAAAATAGTGTGGTCAGCCTTAATTGCTGTGGAATCATTAAAAACAAGATCATGGTTTGCATTCCAGCCCTTCCAACTATGTTGGTATTGAATAGCAACACCTCGTTTATTGAGGACATCAAGAATTGCGTTTAACACGGCAATTGGCTTGATTCCGCTTTCAGGATATACACGTTTGCTGCTACCTATGTAAGTAGGGATTCCCATGAGGTCAATCCATTTTTGAAAATCGTCATTATCAAAATCGAGTAGGGCTTCCTGAATAAAATCAGATGGAGTATAGCGTTCTATCAGTTGCGCTATGGGTTCAGAATGGGTAAGATTAAATCCGCCTTTTCCGGCCACAAGGAATTTTCTTCCAAGGGTTTTATTTTTTTCAAAAATGCTAACATTGAACTTCTGCGGATCGAGAAATGCGGCGAGTAAAAATGCTGCAGGTCCTCCTCCAATAATTGAGACTGATTTCTTCACCCTGCAAAAATACTCTTTGTTTAAGGATTAAAGCCGTAATCCTTTTTTTATTAGTTGATACGATAGCAAATCAGATATAATCGATCGTGGTTTTGTTTGAATAACTTAAATAGAATCAACGGAGAATTAATTAGTAGGCTCGCTGAATGAATGATGCGTGATAGGGAATTCTGCTGTATATGGAAGTGGTTTTTAGATATAAAATGGAAAGTACGGTCATTCACTGTGAATAGTAGTCGTAATTGGAACAATTGTTAATAATAAGTTAAAGAAATCTTCTTCAATCAATATATTGCCGTTAAAAGATATTTTTGATTCCGAAAACTATAAATAACCAGTAAGTGAATAAATTTCTCGTTTTAACCGCAGTCGCAGCAATTATGCTCGCGCCAACATCGCAATTTGCACAGTCAAAGCGCAAGAAAAATAAGAAAACGGAAGTGGCTGCACCAGCTCCTCCCGAAAAAAAGTCTGAAGTTACCATCAAAGAGTACAGTAAGGTAATTACTAAAGACGCAATTTCTGATCCGGGACTGTTTACAGTTCACAAAGTAGACAAGAAATATTATTTTGAAATCCCTAATGTTCTATTAGATAAGGATATGCTTTTAGTAAGTCGTTTGTCTAAACTCCCTTCTAATTTAGGTGGTGGTTATGTAAATGCAGGTTCAGAGACTAATGAACAACTAATTGTTTGGCAACGTTTTCAGGATAAAATACTTATCAAACTGAAGTCTTATAAATCAGTTGCTAATGATAGTTTGCCCATCAGTATTTCAGTCAAATCAAATAATTACGAACCTACCTTGTTTGCCTTTGATATTGCCGCTTTTAGCAAAGATTCAGCTAACACCGTAATTGATGTAACTAAATTTTACAGTACTGATATGAAATCGATCAGTGGGTTGTCAGGAGCTATGAGGGAGGCCTATAAAGTGAAAGGACTTGATGATTCGAGAAGCTTTATCAATACGATGCGCAGTTTTCCAATGAACATCGAAGTTGTTCAAGATTTTACTTATAATGCTTCAAAACCACCAGTTTTAGAAGATTCTGAAACGATAAGTATTCAGATGAATCAATCGATGATTTTGCTTCCTGAGAAGCAAATGCAACCTCGATTAGCTGACCCAAGAGTAGGATGGTTTACCATGAGCCAATTCGATTATGGAAGCGATGAATTAAAATCAGACAGTAAAACCTATATCCGTCGTTGGAGACTGGAACCTAAAGATCCTGAAGCGTATGCTCGAGGAGAATTAGTGGAACCTATAAAGCCAATCGTATATTATTTAGATCCTGCTACTCCTGAAAAATTGCGTAAATACATCAAACTGGGAATCGAAGAATGGCAAAAGCCTTTTGAAGGAGCTGGATTTAAAAATGCCATCATTGCCAAAGACGCACCAACAAAAGAGGAAGATCCTGATTTTAGTCCAGAAGACATTCGTTATTCAGTGATTCGATATGTTGCGAGCACAACTCGTAATGCGGTAGGTCCAAGTGTAACAGATCCAAGAACGGGAGAGATAATCGAGAGTGATGTGATTTGGTATCACAATCATTTGCGTTCGTACAGAAATAGATATTTATTAGAAACAGGAGCAGCCAATCCTTCTGCACGTACCTTACATACCAGTGACGAAGAAATGGGAGATATGATGCGCATGGTGATAGCACATGAGGTAGGGCACGCACTTGGTTTTCCTCATAATATGGGAGCCAGCTGCGCTTATGAAACGGAAAGCTACAGAGACGGAGCGTTTACGCAAAAAAACGGAATTGCAGCCAGTATAATGGATTATGCGAGATTCAATTACATTGCACAACCAGGTGACAAAAACATTCGTTTTATACGTCAAATGGGAGCTTATGATCATTATGCCGTTAACTGGGGATACCGTGTAATTCCAAATTCAAAATCGCCTGAATCGGAGAGAGCGACATTGGATAAATGGATTTTGGAAAAAACGGCTAATCCAATGTATAAATTCGGAAAACAGAGCAGTAGTTTTGATCCCACTTCACAAACAGAAGATATAGGTGACAATTCTATGAAAGCCAGTACCTACGGTATGAAAAACTTGCAGTTTGTTGCATCTCATTTGTCTCAATGGACTAGTGATGTAACCAATAACTACGAAGATTTAGACGAGTTGTATAAAGAAATGTTAGATGTATGGAGTAGGTATGTGGGGCATGTTGTGACTAATGTGGGTGGAGTACATGAAAACCTTCAAAAGCCGAACCAAAAAGGCAATGTATATGAAATTGTTCCCAAATTGCAGCAACAACAAGCGATGCAGTGGTTGCAGGACAATGCATTTAACGCTCCAACTTGGTTAGTCAATGTTTCGACTTTAAAAAACATAGATTATTCGGGCTATACTGAAATGTTCAGAAATCTGCAGGCACGCCATTTAAATAATGTTTTGAGTTTTGGCCGTATAGGCAGATTAATGGATGCAGAAGTAATGGGGGCCAGTAATTATAAGGCACTTGATTTGCTTCGTGATATGAGAAAGGGGATCTGGAAAGAAGCAATTACGGGAACAAATACGGTTATATACCGTAGAAACCTGCAACGTGCTTACATTGAAAGGATGAACTATTTAATGACCGAAGAAATAAAATCAGATAAATCAGAAGGATATTATAATGTATCGCAATCAGACCTTCAAGCATTAGTGAGAGGAGAACTGAATGTATTAAAAACGATATTAGTTAAAGCAAAAAGTGGCATCCTAAATACTGAAACTAAATACCATTATGAAGACATTATCAAACGAATTGAACTTATTTTAGACCCTAAGTAGTATAAATTGTACATCAATTTGTACAAGTGAATTGTTATTTAAGATTCATTTATTTGATAAATATATATATAAAGCACTTCTGCAAAGAAGTGTTTTTTTGCTTTATAGTTTAAAATAGATAGCGTATAAGCTTTATGTTTCAGTTTTTCTACTATTTTTGTGAGTTATAAAAATAAATTCGCAACAAAAAAAGATAATAATGAAAAAGTCAATTGTAATAGCTTGCTCGGTTCTGGCATTAATGAGTTGTAAAAAAGAAGATAAAGTTCAGGAAATGAAAAAGGAAGTGGCATACGCTACTTTTGGTGATAGTATTTCAGATGAAAATGCTTTGTCAAAAGAAGAGATGTTAGCCAAATTTGGTCAACTTGCTCAGGGAGATACAATTGATGTAAAATTCAAGTCTAAAATAAAAGAAGTTTGTAAGGAGAAAGGATGCTGGATGAGTTTGGATCTATCCAATGATAAAGAAGTGTTTGTTAAGTTTAAGGACTATGCTTTTTTCGTTCCTAAAAATGCTACCGATGAAGAAGTTGTAATTAGCGGAAAAGCGTATGTAAGTGTTGAAAGTATCGAAGATTTGAAACATTATGCCAAAGACGGCGGTAAATCTCAAGCTGCTATCGACAGTATCGTTGCGCCAAAAACAAAGTATTCACTTATGGCTGATGGTGTTTTAATAAAAAAATAATTGAAAAAAAGTATCGGATAATACGGATTTGCAATCAGTGAGCAGTTCAATAATCAATACCAAGATGTATTGATTATCAGTTTTCTTGAACTTTTTCGCTAAGCAGATTCCCTTGGTTTATATACTTAGTAAGCACGGATAAACAGATCCGTGCTATAAGATTAATTTTTATAAAACTTGTTCCTCGACCAGTTCTGCTTTATCTTTTGTTTTAACAATTTTATTTACTTTTATAAAATCAGGCTTCTTACTTTGTGATTCTTCTTTTTGATTTACTTTGAAATTAATCGAATTGAATTCAGTCTTTACAGCTTCTAATTTAGAGGGGCTTGTAAATAGCATTGCATATGCTTCTTTTAATGACCTACTTTTAATTACATCAGAGGAAATGTCCTTCCATTCGTGAAAATTTAAAGTAATCGGGTTATAAGAGTTAATTGGTACCGTAATTCCATAAAGGGTTTGTTCTTCCTCTGCTTCAAAAGTTCCAAAGATTCTGTCCCAAATAATAAGTGTTGACCCAAAGTTCTTATCTAGGTATTTATCATTTGTTGAATGATGCACTCTGTGATGAGAAGGTGTAACAAAGATGTATTCTAGGGGAGCCGGTAATTTTCTAATATATTCCGTATGAATCCAGAATTGATAGAGTACTTCGATTTGATGACATATAAAGAAAAGCACAGGGTCAAATCCCATTAAAACTATTGGAATAAAGAATATGAATTTGATGTGTTGTGTCCAACCCAGCCTAAAAGCCACAGACAAATTGTATTTTTCTGAATTGTGATGTGTAACATGAGTTGCCCACCAAAAACGATTAACATGGGTTAATCTATGTGACCAGTATCTAAAAAAATCTATAGTAATAATGCAAAGAATATATGCCCACCATTCACGTGGGATACTCCAGGGAACGACATTATAAAAAAATAGCATAGTTGCAAAAATCCCTATTTTTAATAAAGCGGAGATACCCACATTCACAAGACCAATAAATGTAGCCGATACAGTATCTAAGCTATTATAATAATCTTTTTTTTGAACAATTGTTAGAATCCACTCTAAGACGACAAGTAAAATCATTGGAATGGCTGCAAGTTCGATAATGTTCAATCCTATTAGTTGATCTAACAGCATTTCCATAGTTAATGGATTTTCTTTCATGTAGTAATATTATAATGGAGTTATTTGGGGTCTTGTTGAGCTTGCTCATTTTTTTAAGGATTCGAAATACGAAACTAGTGAGGGCTATCTGGCTGAATATCCTATTTTGTAAATAGTATGGTGTTTTGCTGTTTCTGCTATAAATTTCGGGCCAAAGCAAAAAAAAAGCTCTTATCTAACTGAATAGATTGATTTTTTCGAAGATAGTTTTTTATACTTTAATGCTACGACAATGTTACGTTAAATTAGTGTCAACGTTCTCAAGCCATTAATTATTGAGAGTTATGAAAACGGTGATTGCACTAAAATCCAGAGCTACGTAAACTACTGTTGGTGGTTTGCTTGCTGTTATTCGAATAATGAAATGCTAGGAGTAAATTAAGTATAATCTTGTCCTGCTGTTGAAGGAAGACAGTAGAGGTAAAGAGAATTAGTAAAGGAATCTCATAAAAAAGAGATCCCTTTTTTTATAAGCCAGTTACAAGTGCTGCGTATTGCTTTTTAATTTAAGTAGGAACTCACTGCAAGCAAGCAACAGAATGTACATTAAGTATAGAAAATAAAGCTTTTATTAAACACATAACACACGAAAAGATTCATTCGCCAGTGGGAGACCTGCTTAGTTCTTGTTATCTTCTGCGATAATTAATTTCAATGAGTTAATATAATCAGTGTCAAATTCGATTACTCTTATTTTGTTTAGCTTAAAATCCATTTCACCGTCAAATTTCCCTTCAGCTCCCAAGAAATCGATAATCAGTTCTTCATCATTGAGTTCAATAAGTTTACCAAGATAAACCGCTTTGTCAGATTTTTTTGCAATTTGGAAAATCTCGTACTTGTTTGCGAGAAAATTAATAATTGTAGGTAAATCATTAAGTGGAATTATTTCTTCAGCACTTGTTTTTAAACCTTTAAGTTTGATTACTCTTTCTGTGAATTCATAATCTTCATCTTGAATAATGGACTTCACATTTTTATTTTTCAAAATGGTGTAACCATCAATTATAAAATCAACGGGATTATTCTTTAGTAGTATCCAATCTTCGGTCCAGTCAATTAGAAAACCAGTAAAGACTTCTTTTTGATCTTCAAATACTATTGAAATTAATTGGCGCAAATATTTTTCCATGATGTTCTGGTGGTTCTAGCCGTTTTTCAAGTTATTAAAACGAGCCTTTTAAGTTTTACGAAAATACAAATTAAAACCGTAATTCTATTCAATTTACAAAGGGATAAATAGATGTTTTAGCTGTAGGTGGATAGCGAGTATTGGGGATTACTATCAATTCTAGCTGCATAAAGTTTCCTGACTTTGCGCTAATTTAAACATTCCAATGATCTATAACAATATGTTATCAGGAGTGTTTTTTGGAACTTTTTAGTTTATAGAATTTTTTTATCGACTTACTATTTCAGGCTAAAAGAAACCAATCTGTGTGGTTACCTTAATTATCAGCCATGTAAACGCTAGGTTTTCATTCTAATTGAAATAGATACTCGATACAATCGAGCATCAGAAGGGAGGAGTATTGTAATTACTTTTCAGAGTCTGCTAACTTCTTCGTATCTACATATTGCTGAAAGGCAGTAATTGCACCTTCGTCATTAAGCGTCCATAGATGTGCGGCTTGTGCATTATAGGTTTTTCCTGTTGCCTTTACTTTACCATCATATCGTAGGGTAGCTAAGACTTTATTATCACTCATGCTGTGAGTTTCAACATCTTTTAACGCAAAGTATTCGTGGTTCGCTCCAAGACGTGCAAATACGCCTTCTAAAATTGCATCTGGACCAATGTAGGGATTGCCGTCTGCAAGCGAATTACTTTCGGCTTCATTCCATTCGATTTTAGAATCCATTGATCCCAAAACAGTGGGCATATCACTAGTTGAAAAAGCTTTGTATAAATTGTCAATTACTTGAAGGTTTTGATTTGCTGTCATGATTTTGTTTTTAGTTTAATTATATTTTTCTAATTATTATTTAAGAACTCAATAATTGCCAGCTGGCTGTAGTAGATTTGTAAGTTTATGAAAGCTAATGTTTTAGGGTATGTAAAAATACGATAAAAAACTGGAATTAAACTAAACATGGAAATGGATAAAGAACTGTTCTGGTGGTAGTTTGGCAGTTTTTAGTTGAGTAATGTGGCGCAATGGGTAAATAGGGGAGATTTCAATGCAACTTTACCAAGCTGAATGAGGAAGCTACGAATGGCTACTAACTGGCAAAGTAATATCATCGGCCAAGATTCATTTTTTTAATGAGCCGCGTTGCAAACGCTATACTTTGTTTTCAAAAAAAAGTAGGTCCTCATTGTAAATGAGAACCAGAGGGGCATAATCATTTTATTGCGCTAGGGCATCACTTTCCAACTCAACAATAATCTCGTTTTTACGATTAAAAAATTCAAATGGAGGATTGTATCCTAAAAAGTAAAATCGATTTGTATAGGCTATTCCTTCGGCATCTAAAGCTGATTTTAATCGCTGTTTGTACTTTTCTATTTTTTCATCATTAGCCCAACCACCAAAGCTGATTGCAGCGACAGTTTTTGCAGGTTCTTCCCGAAATTTAATCTGTGATTGGTTAGGCTGTGGAAGCGTTTCTTTTTTAAATTTCTTTGGAACCATAAACATCATCGTCATGGAGTCGTCCAAAGACATAGCTACAGGCGAAGTCATCGCTATTTTTTCATTCTTTTTATTTCCGCCAAAAATGTATCCTGCTAAAATGGAAAACCCTTTACTAGAAGCATCTTTATATTTATTACCGGATAGTTGCACAGAAGTAAACAAAGTTGCTTCATAGCTGCGTATTTCAAAAGCATCATATTTTTTATTGACTACATAAGGATAGCTTTCAATATTTCTTTGTCCATTTATGGCATAGAGCTGTACAATAATAAAGGCCAAAACGACTACTGCGAGTATGATTAATATTGTTTTCATTGCTTAAATTTAAGTATAAAACTATTTTTGTTTTTAATGACTACCTACATTCTTGCTTCTCAATCAGTTTGCAGCTTATGTAACCGAGTATTTTCGGCTAAACGAAAATACGAATTAAAAATGGTGATTCTACTAAATTTCAATCTACAAGAACAACTGTATGTGCTTTTAGTCGAATAAAGTAGCGTAACGAGTAAATGTGAAGCAATATCTTTGGTCAAGATTCTCTATTTTGGAATGAGCCGCGTTGCAAACGCTACGATTTACCTTTTAATTTAAGTAGGTACTCGCTGCAAGCAAGCACCAGAGTTACGGACAAACGAGCGCCAGAGGGGACGAAGATTCCACTAAACCCGCAGTAAGTACAAACGTGTGTTACCATACATACGGTTTCTCTTTTCGGTTTGATTTTGTCACTTTTAAAAAACAATAATAATGAATAAAAAAGATTTAACACAATTAATTAAATTCTGCGTTGTTAGTTTTCTGTTTTGGTTTTTTTTCTAAGTCTTATTTCTCATTACTTTTAGTAAACCTAAAAGACATAGATATAAGGTTATTGCTAAATAACCACCAAAAACATATTTGTCTGATATTTTGCTTTCTGTCAAAAGATTATATGCAATCATTCTCTTTTCTTTTGGAATAGTTTTTTCAAGTATCGAAAAAGACTTTTCAAGAGTTGAATTATAAACATTTAAACATACAAAACTTGAAAATATTAAAAATAAAACAGAATCTATTTTTCTTGCGTAAAAATCAGGATGATTATATGCTATAAAAGCAAGTCCGCTTACAATCATTAATATTAATCCTGATATAATCGTTTCTAACATATTTCTGTTTTTTTTCGGTTTTCTAAACTTTATGGTAGCGTGTGTTATAGGGCGGTTGTTTTGTCGAAATTGCAATTAAATCGCAAATTTTATACGTTTGTTTGTAGAGTTACAATACTTCAAAATCGTTTATATAACTCTTTTAATATAGAAAAAACACCAATTAGAATCATTATTACAGCACCACGCAACCTAACTTTTGATAATAATTCTCTATATTCTCCTTCAATTTCACACTTTTTTGTTTCATACATATCCCACTTAACAATAAAAAAACAGATAATCACAAAAACAATGAAAGTAACAATTAACGTTGATGAATTTTCATCTTGAATATATTTCATTCTTGCTATTAATTAAAGTTTCGTCGAACAATTTATTGCTTCCTTTTCAAGTTCCAACTTTCACGCTTTAGTTTTTCGTATGTTTATGTTCAGATTCCAACTTTCCGACTTCTGTTGTCGATTCCAATTTTCACGCTTCTGCTTTGTAAACTTTCGGCGGAAACAAATGCTTATTTTCAAATTGGATATACCTGCGTAATTTCGGCACAACTGCCCTATAACTAGTATACAGGACTGGCTCTATCAGACCTATCATCCTTAAATTGGGTAGATAGGTCTGATAAACGGCAGACTTTAGTTATGTTCAAATATAATAATTATTTTCTGACAAATATTGTAATAGCCTTTAATTCACCCATAAAAAAAGCGCTCCTTTTCAGGAACGCTTTCTATATAGTAAATCAACGAAATTATTTTTTATCTATCCACAATCTTGCATTTACAAAAGCTTCGTGCCAAGGAGAAACTTCATCGTTTCTACCTGCCGGGTAATTCGCCCAGTTCCATTGGAAATTAGAACGCTCAATATGTGGCATCATAACTAGGTGACGACCTGTAGTGTCGCAAAGCATTGCTGTATTGTAATCAGATCCGTTTGGATTTGCTGGATAGCTATCATAACCGTATTTACCAACAATTTGGTATTGGTCTTCGGCTAATGGCAAGTTGAATTTTCCTTCACCATGTGATACCCAAACTCCTAATGTCGCTCCAGAAAGCGTAGACAACATCACTGAATTGTTTTCTTGCACCGTAACTGAGGTAAAGATGCTTTCGTGTTTATTGCTGTCATTATGAAGCATTTTTCCGTGTACTTCATGCTCTGGATTAATCACTTCTAATTCCATAAACAACTGGCAACCGTTACAAATTCCAACAGATAAAGTGTCCTCTCTTTTAAAGAAGTTTTTCAATGCTGTATTGGCTTTTTCGTTGTATAAAAATGCTCCTGCCCAACCTTTGGCTGAACCTAAAACATCTGAGTTAGAGAATCCACCTACAGCTCCTATAAATTGAATGTCTTCTAGAGTCTCACGTCCTGAAATCAAGTCAGTCATGTGAACGTCCTTAACGTCAAAACCAGCAAGGTACATCGCATTAGCAACCTCACGCTCAGAGTTACTTCCTTTTTCACGGATAATTGCCGCTTTTGGACGTGGTTTTGAGAAGTCGATTACGGGTTTCTTTCCTGTAAAATGTGCTGGGAAAGTAAACTGTAAAGCTTGGTTTTTATAATTGTCAAAACGCGCTTGCGCTGTTCCGTTTTTAGATTGCTTTTGGTCTAACAAAAATGAAGTTTTAAACCAAATGTCTCTGTATTGTGGGATGCTTAATCCACAAGGACCAAAGTCTAATCTTTCATCAGAGGTTACCGTTCCTAATTTATAGAAAGCAACATCGCTTTGTTTTAATTTATTTTCTAAAGTAGCATCGTCTTTCGCTTGGAAAACAATTCCTATGTTTTCAGCAAATAAATATTTGATGATGTCTTTTTCTTCAAAAACAGAGAAGTCAATTTTAGCTCCCAAATTCAAATCAGCAAAACACATTTCTAATAAAGTTGTGATCAGTCCACCACTTCCTATATCATGTCCAGCAAGAATTTGATCGTCAAGAATTAATTCTTGCATCGTATTGAAGGCTTTTTTGAAAAAAGCGGCGTCCTTAATTGTTGGTGCATCTTTCCCAATAGTATTCAACGTTTGTGCAAAAGACGAACCACCTAATTTGAAATCATCCTGAGAAAGATTGATATAATAAATAGAACCACCGTCTCTTTGTAAAACAGGCTCTACTACTTTGTTGATATCAGTACAATTTCCACCTGCTGAAATGATAACCGTTCCTGGTGCAATCACTTCTTCGTTTGGATATTTTTGTTTCATCGAAAGTGAATCTTTTCCTGTTGGGATATTGATTCCTAATTCAATTGCAAAATTAGAACAGCTTTCTACCGCTGCGTATAAACGAGCGTCTTCACCTTCATTTTTACAAGCCCACATCCAGTTAGCCGAAAGTGAAATTCCTTCCAAACCATTTTTGATGGGTGCCCAAACAATATTTGATAATGCTTCGGCAATGGCAGTTCTGCTTCCTGCAACAGGATCAATCAATGCCGCAACGGGCGAATGCCCTATTGAAGTCGCAACACCTTCTTTACCTAAATAATCCAAGGCCATTACACCACAGTTATTTAATGGTAATTGCAAAGGTCCGGTAGTTTGTTGTTTGGCTACTTTTCCACCTACACAACGGTCTACTTTGTTTGTTAACCAGTCTTTACAAGCCACTGCTTCTAACTGCAATACTTGTTCTAAGTAGGTTGATATTTTTTTAATGCTGTATTCTAAATCAGCGTAATTTCGATCGATTGTTTTATCAGTCATTACCACTTTAGGAGAACTTCCAAAAAAGTCTTCCAATGCAAAATCCATCGGTTTAGCACCAGTTGTTTTTGATTCGAAAGTAAAACGATGGTCGCCCGTCACGTCACCTACTTGATACATTGGAGAACGCTCTCTGTCAGCGATTCTTTGTAAAGTGTCAATGTCTTTTTGACCAATAACTAATCCCATTCTTTCTTGAGACTCGTTACCGATTATTTCTTTTGCTGATAGAGTAGGGTCACCCACTGGCAATTTGTCTAAATCAATTAATCCACCTGTATCTTCAACTAATTCCGAAAGACAGTTTAAGTGTCCTCCAGCTCCGTGATCATGAATCGATACAATTGGGTTGTTGTCGCTTTCTACCAATCCACGAATGGCATTAGCAGCACGTTTTTGCATTTCTGGATTCGAACGTTGGATTGCATTTAATTCAATACCTGAACTAAAAGCACCAGTGTCAGCAGAAGAAACTGCAGCACCACCCATTCCGATTCTATAATTTTCTCCACCCAAGATGACAATTTTGTCCCCTGTTTGTGGTTTTTTCTTGATGGCTTGGTCTAATTTTCCGTATCCAATTCCACCAGCTTGCATAATCACTTTATCGAAACCTAATTTACGAGCATCTTCTTCATGTTCGAAAGTCAGGACAGAACCTGTAATTAACGGTTGTCCGAATTTGTTTCCAAAATCAGAAGCTCCGTTAGAAGCTTTAATCAATATATCCATTGGGGTTTGGTACAACCATTTTCTTTCGGTCATTCCGTTTTCCCAGGGTCTGTTTTCTTCTAATCTTGAGTAAGAAGTCATATAAACCGCTGTTCCTGCTAATGGCAAAGAACCTTGTCCACCTGCTAAACGGTCACGAATTTCTCCTCCTGAACCTGTTGCCGCTCCATTGAAAGGTTCTACAGTTGTTGGGAAATTATGCGTTTCAGCTTTTAATGAAATAACAGAATCAAAATCCTTTACTTCATAAAAATCAGGTTTGTCAGCGCTTTTTGGAGCGAATTGTTGTACGCGTGGTCCTTTTACGAATGCCACGTTATCTTTATATGCTGAAACAATATCGTGTGGATTTTCAGCAGAAGTTTTCTTGATTAGTTTGAATAAAGAAGATTCTTTTTCAACACCATCAATTATAAATTTCCCGTTGAAAATCTTGTGACGACAATGCTCTGAATTGGCTTGTGAAAAACCAAAAACTTCAGAATCCGTTAATTTACGACCTAATTTAGTTGCTAAATTATCCAAGTATTCCACTTCTTCCGGGCTCAAAGCTAAGCCTTCGGCTTTATTATAAGCTGCGATATCATCAATGTCCAAAATAGGTTCTGGTTTGATATCGATGGTGAAAATATCTTGATTTAATTCGGAATATTTTTGAGAAAGCATCGGGTCAAAATCAGTGAAATCAGCCGTTGCTTTGTGAAATTCTTCGATTCGAATGATACCTGAAATCCCCATATTTTGAGTAATCTCAACAGCATTGGTACTCCAAGGCGTAATCATTGTGGCACGAGGACCAACAAAAAAATCCGTCAATACGGATTTTTCTATTTTATGGGAGTCGGCAAAAAGCCAATTGAGTTTTGAAATGTCTTGAGCCGAAATTTCGTTTTGCGATTGTACTGCAAAAACAGTTTTGCTTTGGTTTTCAAAGAAATGGATCATTGTTGTGTAGTTTGTTGTATTACGGTGCAAATTTAGTTTAAAAAAGTAGTAAGAGCAAATGTGAAATACAAAGTATTTAACAAAATCGAACAATTAAATAAATACTGAAAATCGCTTTATTTATCTTTGAGTTTTTAGCTTTTTAATTTTCGAATTTGCGGTCTTTTTTTTATTTTTCGTTTGTGAAAATCACTTTATTTCGGAAATGGTTTACTTTGATAGGCTCCCAAATCTGGAGGCAAAGTTCTGCTGTTTCCTATAATGTCAATTGGAATCAGGAAAGCCGAATTCCCTTTTGCGAAAGCGGCAGAAGCAGCTTCAATATTGAGTTTGTTCTGAGCTAGGTTATAAAACTTCGGACTTTCATTTAAAACGATGGCGTTGTAATGAACAGCGTCTGTTTGAAATTGATAGTCGGGATTCGTTGTAGCCGAATCATATTTAATCAAACAATTGTTGAATTGGTAGTTAAAAGCAGCGGTCGTTTTTTTGCTTAAAGCCAATTCGTTAGCATAAGAACCGTAAATAATGCAGTTGTTAAAAGTGGCTTGTGTCAAATCTTTAGCCTCAGGAATAGCACCAATACTGTAGTTATTTATGGAAACGGCAACTTGCGAGGAGCTGTTCCAGTTATTATTGAAGGTAGAATGGGTAAATTTATAATCTCCACCGTAAGAACAGCTTAATCCAGCCAAACCAGCAGAATTGATTACAATGTTTTCGCCTTCTATTTTTGCGGTCTGCGCCAAAATACCATAGTTGGATGAATCGTAAATTTGGGTGTTTTTAATCGAAACTTTCGTTCCGTTATTGTTTTGAATTAACAGTCCAATAGTGGCGTTTTTAATCGTTAAATGATTTATAGCATTGTTTGTGCTTCCGTCAGTAAGCCAGATTGTTCCCCATTGTCCAGGAACATTAGAATATTCTGGCTCCAGGCGGTCGCCTTCAAAAATCACTTCTTTTTCCAAGGCTTCAGTTATTGATTGGGTTCCGTTTACGTTTATAGTAGCATTGTTGCTTACAATGAGTCCTGAATTGGCGTGAAAATGAACGCGGCTTCCCGCTTCAAAAACAGCTTTTTTTCCTGAAGGAACAGCTGCGTAACCATAGATTACGTACGGTTTTTTATTGGTAAATAGGAGTTCGTTACCATTTACAGGATCATTTTCATCGAGGTAAAAACCTTCAATTTTTTGATCACCAATAGGAAGCGTTTCTTTAGTTCCATCAGCAAAACGTTTTGGATATAAGAAAACTGCATCTTGTATGAGTGTCACCAGTTCTACTTTTTGGAGATTAGTTCCGGCATCAAACTCAATCTGGTCTGTATAAAGAAAATCAGTTGGGTTTGCGTCAGTAATATCGGCGGTAGTTTCTATGAAAATATAAAGACTGTCTTTAGCTAAAAGAGTAATGTTATCGAAAAGCTTTCCTTGGGTACCTTGCATACCATCAACAGTCATGCGATATTTAGAGTTTAATCCCTTTGCTAGTTTTATAGTAGGAATGCTGATATCGTTTTTACTGTTATTATACACTTTTAGTCTGTAAGTGCTGGAACCAATATTTGTAAAAACGGTATCCAAGTATATGGTGTCTTTTGAAAAGGTCAAATCGCCCGAGCTGGCTACCGTTTCAAAATCAGAACGGCAAGAGCCAAGAGCTAGAAATAAGCCAATAAAAAGTAAAAAGGAGATGGAACGCATTTAGTTTCATTTTTTGTAAAAATAGGAAAAATCTATTTTGAAATCAGAATAACAATTGTAATTACTGTTATGTGTATCATCTTTTATTTATTTTTACATTCTATAAAATGAGACAAATGACATTAGACAAAGATAAAATGCTTCAGTATTGCAATGATTTTTCAAAAAACACGCTGATGCAAACCTTAAATATTGAGTTCATAGACGCTGGAGAAGGCTTTCTTGTTGCTAAAATGCCTGTTAATCCATCTGTTCACCAACCAATGGGATTATTGCACGGTGGAGCTTCAGTGGCTTTGGCCGAAAGTGTGGGAAGTGCAGCTTCCCATTTTTTTATTAATGATACCGAGCAGGAGGTACGCGGAATCGAAATTTCAGCCAATCATTTAAAAAGTATTCGAGAAGGTGTAGTTTACGGAACGGCTAGAATTATCCACAAAGGAAGAACGCTGCATCTTTGGGAAATTAAGGTTACTGACGAGGCTGGTAACTTAATATCGCTCTGTAAATTGACGAATATGGTTTTGACCAAAGAAAAAAAACAATAAAAAAGAGTCGTGAATTTGGTGAAATTTAATTTTAAACAAATTAATTATGATTGATTTTTTTATAAAAGTAAAACAGCAGGAATCGCAAAACTTACCTTTTGTGATTTACAGGAAACCCAGCAAAACAAAGTTAATTGGTCTTTTTCAGAAAAATGACCATTTGTATTTTGCGGAAGATTTTAAGGAAACGGGATTTGTATTTGCGCCTTTTAACGGCAATCAGAATATTCTTATTCCCAAAAAAGAGTCCGTATTATGGGAAGCTGAGTTAACTGCTTTTAAAGGGAATTGCGATGCAAATATTGAATATCCTGAAAATAATAAAGACCAAGAACATTTTGAATCACTGGTCCAAAAAGGAGTTGATGCTACAGCAAGCGGTGTTTTTAAGAAAGTAGTTTTATCAAGAAAGGAAATTATTGACCTGCCTAATTTTGATTTGGTTTCAGTCTTTAAAAAATTAATATACAGTTATCCTGATGCTTTTTGTTACTGTTGGTACCATCCTAAAATTGGTTTATGGATTGGCGCTACACCAGAACGGTTGTTGAAAGCCAGTAAGAAGAAGTTTTTTACAATGGCTCTAGCAGGGACACAAAATTATGAAGATACTATTGATGTTGCCTGGGAGAAAAAAGAAATAGAAGAACAGCAATTTGTGACTGATTTTATTTTGGATAATATAAAAACTCTAACAAGAGAAGTCGCAATTTCAAGTCCATATACTTTGAAAGCTGGTGGTGTATTGCATATTAAAACAGATATTGAAGGTAAACTAAATAAGGATTCTAATATGAAACAAGTAGTTTCTGTTTTGCATCCAACACCTGCCGTTTGTGGTTTGCCAAAAGAATCTTCCAGAAATTTTATTTTAGAAAATGAAAAGTATGATAGAGAATATTATACTGGATTTTTAGGAGAGATAAATAAGAAGGAGTTTTCTAAAGACACATCTAAAACTGATTTGTATGTGAATTTAAGATGCATGCAAATTACAAACAAAGAGGCTCATTTATATGTGGGCTGTGGTATTACTAAAGACAGTATCCCTGAAAATGAATGGAAAGAAAGTGTCAATAAATCAATGACAATGAAAAGGGTGTTGTAAAGGAGAGAATAAAGAAAATAGAGTATAGAGAAGAGAATATTGAGGAAAGAGAGTATAGAAAAGAGAGTAAAGACAATAGTTGGTCGTGAGAAGATATCATTCAACAATAATAGGAATCAATAATAAAAGAAGAATAAAATGAAACTAGATATATTAGCTTTTGGAGCACATCCAGATGATGTGGAATTGGGTTGTGCAGGAACTATTTTAAAAGAAATCTCCTTAGGAAAAACAGTAGGGATTGTAGATTTAACACGTGGGGAATTAGGAACACGAGGTTCAGCAGAAATTAGAGATCAAGAAGCTAATGCTGCTGCTAAAATTCTAGGGGTTTCTGTAAGAGAAAATCTAGAGATGCGTGATGGGTTTTTTGTAAACGACGAAGAACACCAATTGCAAATCATAAAAATGATTCGCAAGTATAAACCTGAGATTGTATTGTGCAACGCAATTGATGATCGTCATATTGACCACGGAAAAGGAAGTAAGTTGGTTTCTGATTCTTGTTTCTTGTCGGGGTTGATGAAAATAGAAACGGAACTAGAAGGGGAGAAGCAAACCGCTTGGAGACCTAAACTAGTTTATCATTACATTCAATGGAAAAATATTGAGCCTGATTTCGTAGTAGACATTACTGGATTTACCGATAGAAAAACGGAATCTATTTTGGCTTACGGCTCGCAGTTTTACGATCCGTCTTCAAAGGAACCGGAGTCGCCAATTTCGTCTAAAAATTTCTTAGAAAGCCTTAATTACCGTACTAGGGATTTAGGAAGGCTTGCTGGAGTAGATCACGCTGAAGGTTTTACTGTAGAAAGATATTTGGCAGTCAATAGCTTAGCAGATTTGAAGTAAATTTGCTGAATTTTTTTAAAAAAAATATTTGCAGAAGTAAACTTTAGTTGTATCTTTGCCACCGCTAAGCAAATGGTGGTTGTAGCTCAGTTGGTTAGAGCATCGGTTTGTGGTACCGAGGGTCGCGGGTTCGAGCCCCGTCTCCCACCCAGAAAGCAAAAGCTTCGAAGAAATTCGAGGCTTTTTTTGTACGCCTATTTTGAGCAATGGGCAGTCATAAAAAAACCTGCAACTAATTAAAGTTGCAGGTTTTTAGTTTTATAAAAGGGAGCGCTTATTTCAAGCTTCCTACCATATCTTCAGGTTTTACCCATAGATCAAAATCCTCTGCAGTTACATATCCTAAACGAACTGCCTCTTCTTTTAAAGTGGTTCCGTTTTTATGTGCTGTTTGAGCAATTTCAGCTGATTTGTAGTATCCTATTTTAGTATTTAAAGCGGTTACAAGCATCAATGAGTTGTCAACTAGTTCTTTGATACGTTTGTAGTTTGGTTCAATACCTTGAGCGCAATGTTCGTCAAACGACATACAAGCATCTCCTAATAAACGTGCCGATTGCAAGAAGTTAGCAGCCATTACTGGCTTAAACACATTCAATTCATAATGACCCTGCATTCCACCAACAGTGATAGCAACATCATTCCCTATAACTTGAGCGCAAACCATTGTCAATGCTTCACATTGTGTAGGGTTTACTTTTCCTGGCATGATTGAAGAACCAGGCTCATTTTCAGGGATGATTAATTCACCAATTCCTGAACGTGGTCCTGAAGCAAGCATACGGATATCATTAGCGATTTTGTTTAATGAAACGGCTAACTGTTTTAAAGCACCATGAGACTCAACAATAGCATCATGGGCAGCTAGGGCTTCAAATTTGTTTTCGGCTGTTACGAAAGGATGTCCTGTGAATTCAGCGATGTATTCTGCTACTTTCGCATCATATCCTGCAGGTGTATTCAAACCTGTTCCTACTGCAGTTCCTCCTAATGCTACTTCAGATAAGTGAGCTAAGGTATTTTTAACAGCTTTTAAGCCGTAATTCAATTGTGCTACATATCCTGAAAGCTCTTGACCAACAGTAAGCGGAGTAGCATCCATAAGGTGCGTACGACCAATCTTCACTACGTTTTTGAATTCAGTAGCTTTAGCGTGTAAAGTGTCTCTTAGTTTCTCCACTCCCGGGATTGTGATTTCAACCACTGACTTATAAGCAGCGATGTGCATTCCTGTAGGGAAAGTATCGTTTGAAGACTGTGACTTGTTTACGTCATCATTAGCTTTGATGAATTGCTCGCCTTCGCCAATTTCAAAACCTTTCAATACTTGGGCGCGATTCGCAACCACTTCATTTACGTTCATGTTACTTTGAGTACCTGAACCTGTTTGCCAGATAACCAATGGAAATTGATCGTCTAGTTTACCTGCAAGGATTTCGTCGCAAACTGCTGCGATTGCATCTCTTTTTTCTGCTGGTAAAACACCTAAATCACAGTTGGCGAAAGCAGCTGCTTTTTTTAGATAAGCAAAACCTTCGATAATTTCTTTTGGCATTGAAGCCGACGCACCTATTTTAAAATTGTTTCTAGAACGTTCTGTTTGTGCTCCCCAATATTTATCAGCTGGAACCTGCACTTCACCCATGGTGTCTTTTTCTATTCTGAATTTCATTTTACTGTTTATTTGTGTGTTTAATTTTTAGTTGAATTTCCATTGCTTCCAATGGTGTTTTTTAATGTTCGAATTTTTTTTTAGCCCCGATAGCAGTGGAAATCCCACGTTTTTACGTGGATTGAAACGAATAGCGGGAATAGCTCCTGAAAAAATCAGTACAAAATCCTTATAATTGAGCTCAAAAATACGGATAAATACTATTTTATGAAAATTGATTTCGATTTTTATTGCTAAGAAAAGATATTACACTTATATTTGTGGCTACATTCAAAAATTCCGGAAAACATGTTTGAATTTTCACAGTACTTAGGCTTTTTACTTTTTTTATCAATTCTAACATTAGGATTTTGGTTAATGTTTTTTTTAGTTAGTTTCGTATCCTATTGGGTAGGTGGCGCAACTTGGGAAGCATATAAAGAAAAGAGAGATAAAAAGAAGCAAGAACAATCAGTTTAGTTTGATTGTTACTTAAAAAAGGACCCGTTTACGCGAGTCCTTTTTTTTATGCCTTATTTTTAGATAAAAAAAATACGGGTCCGTAATGAAACGAACCCGCATTTATGATGAATTAATTAACCCAATTAAATCATTTATTATCCTGGAAAACCACCACCTTCTTCTTCGTTGTTTTTTGGAGCATTTTTATCTCTATCCGTTTTCTTTTTATTCAAACGGTAGGTAAATGACAAGTTAAATTGTCTTTTTCTCCACTGAAACTCGCTATAGTTACTTACACTTAGTAAATTAGTCTCCGATTTCATTTTACGTGAATTGAAGATATCACTTACGTTAAAAGCGATTGTAGCATTGTCTTTTAAGATATCCTTGCTAAATGCAGTATTTACCATGTATTGACCTAAACTTTTCCCTTGTGCCGTATTACTAGGTCCAAAGTACATTCCGCTTGCTTGCCATTCAATTTTGTATGGTAATGTTAAACGAGAGTTCACTCTTGCGAACCAAGAGAAAGCTTCGTTGTCAAGATTTTGAACAACCACTTCATTTTGTGAATTGGTGTACATGAAATCTCCAGTTGTGTTTGTGTTATAAAGATTGAAACTACTGTTTATTTTCCATTTTTTGATAGGAGAATAATTTAGGGTAAATTCAAATCCAAATTTTTGTTCTTTTCCAATGTTGATAGGAGTACTAAGAATTACCGGCGTACCATCTACAAACTCACCGCTCTCATAACGTACAAAAGAAAATACATCAGTTGTGTTTTCAAAATACATAGAAGTATTAAAAGTTACTTTGTCCCAACGTTTGATATATCCTAAATCAAATTTATCAGTCAATGAAGGGTCTAAATCTGGATTACCTCTAAAGATATTGATATTACTTGAAATGTTAGGAGTAGGGTCTAAAAAGCGTCCTCTAGGTCTTGATAAACGTTTGCTATAACTTAATGATAAGCTACTTTCATCTGAAATTTCGTAATTCACAAATGCACTTGGGAAAAACTTGTTGTATTTTTTATTGTTAAATTCATTGGTGTCCAATAAATTAACGTCGATATTAGTGTCTTCCCAACGCAAACCAAATAAGTAAGAGAATTTATTTACCTTAAAACCATATTGAGTGTAAATAGCATTAATTTTCTCTTTGTATTCTAAGGTGTTAGATAGAAAGTTGTCTACACTATTCCCGTTATCACTAGAGAAAATGTCATAATCCTTATTCAGGTTATTGAAATTCCCTTTGTATCCAGCCTCAAACTGACTTCCTTTACCAATAGGTAAAACATAATCAGCTTGAAATTGAAACTGTTTCTGAGTTTCATGATTAAGTGTCGTACTATACGTTGATTGATCTGGGAAAGTTACATTCACACCATTAATGGTTGAATCATCTTTATCGTTATTTCTAGAAAATGATCCGTCAACGGTCAATTTATGACCATTATCATCGAAGTTCTTAAGGAAGTTAGATGAAAATTCGAAATCTTCTCCTTTATCATTTCCATCATTTAAACGGTAGCTATAAGAAGTGAAATCTTTATTGCTATCAAATGCATTGTAGTTTACTAAGTCTTTGTTTTTTCCGCTATTTTCTCTGTAGCTGATCGAGTTAGTCCAGAATGTATTTGGAGCAATTGTCCATTCTACTCCAGTTTTAGTAGAAATTCCTTTTCTAGTTCTCTGCGTATCGCGATCCTCGTTAATGAATTTATTGATAGATCCGTCAGGATTGAAATACTGTGAATTAGTTAATCCAGCACCTTCATTCGTTCTGTAGCTGTAACCGGTAGAAGTGAAGTAATTCATCTTCTCTGTTTTGTAATTTAAGTTGGTGCTTAAGCCATATGTTTCAGGAATTCCTGCAGAAACGATAAAAGTACCGTTAAAGCCTTGGTTTTTTCCTTTTTTCAGAATGATATTCAAAATTCCGGCTCCACCTTCTGCGTCATAACGGGCAGATGGATTTGTGATAACTTCTACTTTGTCAATAGCATCTGCTGGAATTTGGCGTAAAGCCTCAGCCATGTTTAAAGCGTTTGAAGGACGACCATCAATGAAAATACGAACATTGTCGCTACCTCTTAAACTTACGTTTCCTTCAACATCAACAGATACAGAAGGGACGTTTTCTAATACATCACTTACTGTCCCACCTTTAACAAGCATATCTTGACCTACATTATATACTTTTTTATCCAGTTTTATCTCAACAGTAGATTTCTCTGCACGGATAACAACTTCGTTTAATTGGGCTGCGTCCTCTACTAAAGCAAGCGTTCCTAAACTGATGCTTTCTTTAAGGTTTTTGTCTTTTAATTCAATTGATTTAAAAGATATAAACTCAATTTTAATAGTATACGTTCCAGGGATTACATCAATATTAAATTCTCCTTTTGGATTCGTGATCCCTCCAGCGATTACTTTCGCCGACTTTGAGTTTGTAAATGTAACTGTCGCGTATTCGAGCGGCTGCTTGCTTATTTTTTCAATCACTGTACCTGTAATCTTAATTCTTTCCGCAGTAGAAGCTGGTCTTTGCTGCGCAAAACTCAATAAGAATGTAAAGAACAATGTAAGTGTAAAATAATAATTTAATTTAGAACGCATTATTTTTTAGTTTTGATTATTTTTAATTGGAATGCAAAAATCGGATTTGGTTTAAAGGGCAAATCACAAAAATCTGTTAAAAAAGCAAAAAGGGATTAAATAAAAACGGCTACTTTATCTAATTCTCTGCCAATGATGGCTTTATCTCCTTTTATTACAATTGGTCTTTCTATAAGTATAGGATTAGAAACCATTGCTTTAATGATTTCATCATCAGTTATTATTTGATTTTTGAAATTTTCTATCCAAATTTTTTCTTTTTGGCGCACTAATTCCAACGGCTTCATATTTAGTTTCTTTAGCAGGGAAACTAATTCATTATAAGTGGGTGGCTGTTCTAGATATTTAATGATTTCATAGTCTTGTCCAGAGTCATCTAAGAAAGCTAAACAATTTCTGGATTTCCCGCAGCGTGGATTATGATATATTTGAATCATGGTTATTATTTTTTTGAATGAAATAAAAAGGTTATTTTCGAACATACAAAAGTAGGCTTTGAAAGTCTAATCACACATTTAATTAAAGAATAATACATGTTTATAGAACAAGGCGTAAATTCAGAAAATAAGTTTTGGAAATATTTGATTGGCTCAGTGGTAATTATAGTCGCCTCGTTTGTAGGACAGGTTCCGCTATTATTGGGTTTGTTATATGAAACAATGGTGGGAGGAAAAGCATATCCTTCAAACAATGATGCCGTCATGCACTTTTTTGAACCTAATTTGACCTTATTTCTGATTCTACTTTCTTTTGTATTTACCTTAATAGGTGTTTATTTTGTGGTGAAGTACCTGCATAATCAAACCATGCTTTCCATAACAACATCTCGGAAAAAAATGGATTGGTCCAGATTCTTTTTCTCGTTTTCCATCTGGGCAATTTTTACAGTTATTTCTACTTTACTCTTCTACTTCGTCAATCCCGAAGATTTTATAATTAATTTTAAACCACTACCTTTTGCTATACTTGTTATTATAGGGACGCTTTTGATTCCAATTCAGACCAGCACGGAAGAATATGTGTTTAGAGGGTATTTAATGCAGGGATTTGCCAATCTTGCTAAGAATAAATGGTTTCCATTGCTGATGACTTCAATTATTTTTGGAGGTATGCATTTGTCTAATCCAGAAGTTACTAAGATGGGAAATATTGTTTTCGTATATTATATAGGCACTGGTTTGTTTCTGGGGATAATCACTTTAATGGATGAAGGAATGGAACTGGCTTTAGGTTTTCATGCGGCTAACAATCTAGTAAGTGCTTTGCTGGTTACCTCTGATTGGTCTGCTTTTCAAACGCATTCTCTTTTTAAGGACATATCAGAACCTGAGGCAGGTTTAGATGTTATCTTACCAGTAATTGTAATATACCCGATACTTTTATATATCTTTAGTAGAAAATACGAGTGGTCCGGTTGGAGAGAAAAACTGACGGGTAAAATTAATATAGAGGAAGTCAACAATATTTAAAACAAAAAATTGCTAATGAACACGGTAACCTACAAAAACGTACATAATCTTTTTAAGTTAAATGGTGTCCACTTGGATAAGGATGAGTTATGTATAGCAGCCTATTATCTGATAAAAGAAGGTGATGCATTTGAGAAATCTATTGGGGATTTTTTATTGGATTGGTTTGATAATAATCCAAACATCGATTTACAAAGTTCAGGAACGACAGCTGAACCTAAAATTATAAAGACAAGCAAGCAGTCAATGGTCAACTCCGCTTTGGCTACAGGTGATTTTTTCGAATTGAGCCCTGGTGACAAAGTATTGTATTGTTTACCCACCAGATATATTGCAGGAAAAATGATGTTGGTTCGCAGTTTTATATTGGGGCTGGAGATTGATTTTGTAGCTCCAAGCTCTCATCCTTTGGCTAAAAATAAGACTAAATATGATTTTGTGGCTATGGTGCCGTTGCAGGCTCAAAACTCATTGGCTGGATTGAAAAATGTAAGAAAGATGATTGTTGGTGGAGCTAAAATGAGTAAGTCTCTTGAAAAAACACTAGTGAAATCGAAAGCCGAAGTCTATGAAACCTATGGTATGACAGAGACAGTTAGTCATATTGCAGCTAAGAAAGTAGGAGAGGAAGCATTTACCCTTTTACCAAATGTCACCATTTCGCAAAACGGTGATAATTGTCTTATAATTAATGCTTCAAAAATTTCTGTAGAACCAATTATTACAAATGATCTGGTAGAAATTATAAATGAAAAGCAGTTTGTGTTTTTAGGGCGTATTGATAATGTAGTTAATAGTGGAGGAATCAAATTAATTCCAGAGCAAATTGAAGCGAAATTATCAGCTGAAATTAATTCCCGTTTTTTCGTAGGTGGTATTTCGGATTCAGTTTTAGGGGAGAAATTAATTCTGGTTATAGAGGGTGAAAAACCAGCTTCGGATGGAGTTAGCTTTGAAATGTTAGATAAGTATGAAAAACCCAAAGAAGTTTTTTATGTTTCCAAGTTTATGGAAACGGATAATGGAAAAATCAAAAGGAAAGAAATTTTGCTAAGTATTTAAATAGCATAAAGAAGCATTTGCCACAGCAGATGCTTCTTTTTTTTAAGGTTGTTTTGGTAGTTAAAAATAGGAATCAACTTCTATTAAATTAGAAGAAAAGGCCTATGATAAGAATTACATGTGCCAAGAATAAATTTTGCTAATCAAATATTCAGTTTAGTTACAGTCAGAAATAGACTTTTTTTCAGGGTTTTCTTTTATTTAGATCTTTTAGGATTTTAGTAACCCAATCTGTACTCATTTCCACCGCCACTTTTACATTGGATTTTGAGGTTTTAGACTCGTCGTTTGCTTTCCAAAACCAAAATGATTTTGAATCCAGTAAATTGGCTTTTTTAGCTTTTATTAGTTTTTCAAATGATTTTTGAGAATACTCCGTCGAACCAGCTCCTACTGTCACTGCAATTACATCTTTTCCAGTAATTTTCAGTTGTTTTTCTATTGCTTTTGATATAGCCCAGTCAGGCGCCCAATTATAGGTGTTGGCACAAAATACATATAACTGATAGTCGGTTGTTTTAATATCTTTCATAGCAGCGACCGTAGCTATAGTAACATTAAAATCGTTGTCGGCGCAGACACGACCAATGGATTCAGATATTTGCTGGTCTAGATTGTAAAATGGGTCTGGATCATATAGTATCAATACCTTTTTTGAAGCGTATATATTTCCCATATTCCATTTATCGTAAGGACCTTCTTTTTCTACCCACACGGTTAATACGCCCCATATGAATAAGACCGCCAAAACCCATATAATTATCTTTTTCATGCTTTACACAACTTGTTTTTAAAAACCAGATTTTCCATTTTTATTAGGTGTTATTTGTAAAATTTAAAGTCTAAAAATCTTATTTAGTGAAGCAGTAATTAAACTTCAGTCCTAAGATATTTTCTGCATGGCCTTTGAGGACATAGTTAGTTAGATTCAAAGATATGCCAATGTGTCGAGTTTTTTCGCCATAAGAAAAATATTTACCTAGGTTTATTCCAGAACACCAACCAAAACGGGCATCACCAGAATACTCAGAGACAAAACCCATTCCTATGCTGCTGTTTTCATCGGAAATAGCATAACCTACTCCAGTTTCAAACCCTAGGAACCACTGGCGTCTAAAATAAAATTGAAGATTTGGCTTCACTGCAAATAAACCAAAGTTCTTATATAAAGCCCTTTTTTTTATTTCGTCAAATGGACTTTGGATGTCCGAAAGATCTGGGGACATATTTCTGGCAAAGCGATAATCATACTCGGCTCTAATTCCTAACTCTGTTTTTTTAGATATTTTTTTAGCCGCCCTTATATTAATACCGATACCAGCCCTATGTGAACGGTACATTTGGATATGTACAGGTACAGAAAGATTGAAACCACCCTCTAAGAAAATTGACTTGTCTAATTCATTAGCATTTTCTGGTTGGGACGTTTGCTGTGCAATACAAAATTGAATTGCAAAGCAAATTATAGTTGTCAATATAACTGATGACCTTTTCATTTTACCTTTGATTTAATCATTTTTATGATAAGTTTTTATTTGTATTTTACACTATATACAAAAGGGAGTATTGGGAAAGTATAAATTACTTATTTACGCTCTTAGTTGCTACCTATACTATTAAAGATATAGAATATTTGTATAAAAAACTGTTAATCAACGATTAAAGGTAAAAAAATCCGTAGTAAAACTTGTTTTGAATATTGTATAAACTATTTGCACTGTTGTCTAGAAAAACAAGTGATTTTTGTCAGTATTAAAAAAAGTTAGCTTGGTTTTTTAGAATTGTTCTTGAAATATTTTGAATGAGAAAACGATCAAAAAATTAATGTTAACTGCAAGGGATTATTCTCAGTGTTTTTCTGAAAGATTAGATTTTTGGGGTTTTATATCTTTTAGAATCCAGTCCAGCTCAGGGTCATTTTCTTTGATTCGGTCTTCAATTGTAGGTATGATTTCCTTGTCAGGAAAAATGCCACGACCTTCTTTAGCCGTTTTGAATGTGGACTCCATCATCATTATACCAGTACGAATTTGGATTTCACTGTTGGGTAATTTCACTAGAGGCATAAATCCGGCAACAGTTCCATTATAGGCACCACCAGTTTCTTCACCCACAAAAAAAGCTCTTTTTGAACCTTGTAGACTTGTGGAAAGAATGCTAGATGCCGAAAAACTCCCGCCATTTATTAGAACATAGATTTTACCTTTAAAGGCATTTTTATTCACTTTATCAAGTCTGGTATGGGTGGCATAATAATTTTTTCCGTTATCGTGCTTATGAACAGTCAATAGTAAATAGCCATATACTATTGGTGAATATATGACTTTTAATACTTTGATGGGAAATGAACCGCCATGCCAATAAGCACCATTAAATAAACTGGCTTTTGAAACTACTTCAGATTTCTCCAAAAAGACGAAGCTGGAGTCGGCCAAATAGGAGTATAAATTTACAATTTCGCTTAGCCGACCACCGCCGTTATCACGTAAATCAAGAATAAGCGTATTTGATTTGGACTGTTCAATTTTGTTGAAGCTTTCTTTGTAGAATGTCCTAAAGTGCCCTTTTTTAAAACTCCTGATTTTCATTATAGCAACACTACTGTCTTTTTCTAAAAAGCGAAGCTCATGGATGTAATTCTTTTCGTCTTTATTGTAACCGTTTACTCTTTTCTTTCTTCGAATTTCCCTCGATTTTTGTTTATCAATTGAAGTCAGAACCTTTTTGTTTTTATTGGCAAGTTTTTCAAGAGTATCTTCTTTTTTCCTTAAGATTGTAACCGCTTTAAGACTGTCGTTGAATTGGAAATTAAATTGTATGCTGTCCTTGATTCCATTTTCATTTGTGAAATAAGAAGAGAATCTTTTGCCAGCGCTGCGGTTTTTGAAAGTAGTATTGAAACCGTCTGAACTAAAAAAGCGACTATTTTTATTAATTAAATCAATAGCATTTACTCCGTTGACGGCTATAACTTCAGTTCCTGCTTTTATCGTTTTGTTGTTTGATTTGCTTTTTACAACATATAATTTATTGTTCAAGAATTCATAGTCGAATTGGGAAAGCGGACCTATGCCTTTCTTAAGAAGTGCTTTTATTTCTTTCTTTTTGAATTTTTTGCTTGGAGCAATGACTGTCAGATGACCTTGTCGAACTGAAGCCACCACAGGACTCAGTTTTGTATAAAAATCAAAAGGGAGCATGGGTTTACTAATGCTTGATTTTAGGCTGTCGAACTTATAGTCAAGTTCTTTTTTGCTAATATACCAATACAGATTGGGATGTAATTTTTGTAATTTCCGATAGGTAAAATCAACATCAGATTTTAGTTTTTCAACAGAGATTAAATTATTCAAATGTTCGTTGTACTTTTTTACTGAAGCACATTGGACAAAGAATAACATTATGAAGATAAAAAATATGGTTTTTCTCATGTTCTGTATTTACACGAAGGCCTTTAAAAAGTGTTAAGGTAGTTGTATTATGACCACTACCTTAACACTGATTAATATAAACTATACCTGAATGACACCTAAATTAAATTTCTTTTCAATAGGAGAATGATTCGCTGCTTCAATACCCATAGAAATCCATGTACGAGTGTCTAAAGGGTCAATAATAGCATCTGTCCATAATCTGGAAGCGGCATAATAAGGAGAAACCTGCTCGTCGTATCTGGCTTTTATTTTTGCGAATAATTCAGCTTCTTTTGCCTCATCAACTACTTCTCCTTTTGATTTTAGAGAAGAGGCTTCAATTTGAGCCAGAACTTTGGCTGCTTGTGTTCCGCCCATTACTGCTAGTTCTGCACTTGGCCAAGCAAAAATTAATCTTGGATCATAGGCTTTTCCACACATCGCATAATTTCCAGCTCCATATGAATTCCCAACAATTACTGTGAATTTAGGGACAACAGAATTACTTACTGCGTTTACCATTTTGGCACCATCTTTTATGATTCCGCCTTGCTCTGATTTAGAACCGACCATAAATCCAGTGACATCTTGTACGAAAACCAAAGGAATTTTTTTCTGATTACAATTAGCTATAAAACGGGTAGCTTTATCAGCACTGTCGGAATAGATGACTCCGCCAAATTGCATTTCACCATTTTTAGTTTTTACCACTTTTCTTTGATTGGCTACAATCCCAACAGCCCATCCGTCAATTCTGGCATAACCAGTTATTATGGTTTGGCCGTAACCGTCTTTATAAGCTTCAAACTCTGAATTGTCAACGAGACGATTGATGATTTCCATCATGTCGTATTGCTCATTTCTAGCTTTTGGCAGTATACCATATATATCTTTCTCGTCTAATGCAGGCTTTACAGATTTCACACGGCTGAAACCGGCTTTATCATAATCGCCTATTTTGTCAACGATGTTTTTTATTTTGTCTAAGGCGTCTTTATCGTCTTTGGCTTTGTAATCAGTAACACCTGAAATTTCGCAATGCGTTGTTGCACCTCCTAAGGTTTCATTGTCTATGCTTTCGCCAATGGCTGCTTTGACTAAATAACTTCCAGCTAAAAAGATACTTCCTGTTTTATCTACTATTATAGCTTCGTCACTCATAATAGGAAGGTAAGCACCACCAGCAACACAACTTCCCATAATGGCCGAAATTTGGGTAATACCCATGCTGCTCATTTGTGCATTGTTTCTGAAAATACGTCCAAAATGTTCCTTATCCGGGAAAATTTCATCTTGTAAAGGCAAATAAACACCTGCACTATCTACTAGGTAAATAATGGGTAATCTGTTTTCCATTGCAATTTCCTGTGCGCGTAAATTTTTCTTAGCGGTAATAGGAAACCAAGCTCCCGCTTTCACGGTAGCGTCATTAGCCACAACAATACATTGTTTTCCTTTTATGTAACCTATTTTTACAATCACACCGCCTGATGGGCAGCCACCGTGTTCTTTATACATTCCTTCACCTACAAAAGCACCAATTTCGATACACTTCGCTTTTGGGTCAAGTAAGTAGTCAATGCGCTCACGTGCAGTCATTTTACCTTCGCCATGAAGTTTTTGAATACGTTTTTCTCCTCCGCCAAGTTTTACTTTCGTAAAATTCTGTTTTAATTGAGAAAGTAGAAGTTTATTGTGATCTTCATTTTTATTGAAGCTTAAATCCATGATATTATAATTTTTTGTGAGAAAATAGATGGCTAAAATACAAAATTCGCTGAGATAAATTTCAGGATTAATACTAGTTTAGAATCAAAATTAAATATTTGTTAGTGTCCTTATAAATGCAAAAAAGAAAACAGTTGTTTAGATCTGTTTTCTTTTTGTTATTTTATAAAAAGGTATCGATGTTAAGACTATTACCGATAATTATTTTTTAGATTCGTTAACCAATCTTTTTAAAATGGCCCATTGTTTAAGCGCATCGCGTGCTTCGACTGCCGGATAACCCAACATGGTTTTTCCAGCTGGAATATCACCTGTTACTCCAGAACCTGCACCTACAATTGCACCACTTCCAATGGTAGTATGATCTTTTATAGAAGCGCTTCCTCCGATAATAACACCATCACCTAAGGTTACAGATCCTGCAAGACCACTGTTTCCTGCCATTATGCAAAAACGTCCTAGTTTACTGTTATGGCCTATTTGAACTAAATTATCTATTTTGCAACCATCACCCAAAACGGTAGAACTGAATTTTCCACGGTCAACACAAGTGTTTGCGCCAATTTCGACCCCGTTTCCAATAATAACATTTCCAATCTGGGGTATTTTGACCAAGCCTTTTTCAGGACAAGGACGAAAACCGAAGCCGTCAGCTCCAATTGTTGCGTTAGGATGTATAATACAGTCATTACCAATGTGGCAACGCTCTCTAACTACAGTTCCAGACCAAATTACGGTATTTTTTCCTATCGTTGATTCATCTAGGATAGTCGCGTTTGGGTATATAATAGTGTTTTCTCCAATTTTTACATTAGGGCCAACATAGCAACCAGCACCTATTTTAGTACCAACACCTATTACCGCTGTTCTGTCTATTACGGCAGTTGGATGAATGTCAATATAAAATTCCGGCATTGGTTTTGCAAAAAGCTCTAGAACTTGTGACATGGCCAAGTCGGCATTTTTTACTTTTATAAATGCGCGGTTCTCACCTGGTTCGATAGAAATATCCTCATTTACAACAGCAACGCAAGCTTTCGAACTAGACCAAAGTTTTTCGTATTTTTTATTTCCTATAAACGATATTTCAGAATCAGAGGCAACTTCCAATTGCTCAGGTGCAGTAATTGATTGTAAAGTATTACCGAAAATAACACCATTTAGGACTTCGTTTATTTCTTGTACGGAATAGGATTTCATAAGGTTGTTTAAAGATTGAGTTGGGGTATAATTCTCAAATAAAGTGATTTAGAGTTAAAGTTCCTAATATTTTTTAATTCTTTAACACGTATAAATGTGGTATTTATATAAACAATTATAATAAATATGTAACTATCTGATTTGGTAATCAACTACTTTTGCAAGTTATTATCCTATTATATACCATGAAAAAACTGCAAATAAAGTTCTCCATTTTTATATTTTTATTTTCTTTTTTTACCGCAAATGCTCAGTTGCAGGCTTTGTTTAATAATAAAACCCAACAACGAAATTTGACCGAAAGATGGGAATTAGATACAACATCTGCTAGGGGGACTTTTTTAGTTACGCCTTACAAATCCATGTATGTATTACCAGTTCATTGGACTAGCTCTCCTAATGAGCAACCTAGTTCTGGGAATACTGACCCGGATTATATCGCACCTGCAGGAGTTGATTATGATAACGTGGAAGCTAAATTTCAATTGAGTTTTAAGACTAAAGTTCTACAAAGCTTTTTATTTGGAAAAGGGGATTTATGGGTTGGTTATACGCAAATATCACATTGGCAGATTTATAATAATGATTTATCTCGCCCTTTTAGAGAGGTGAATTATGAACCTGAAGTAATTGTGAATTTCCCTGTTAAATTTAATTTTCTAGGACTTAAAACCCGAATGGTTGGTGTGGCATTAAATCATGAATCAAATGGGAAAAGTGATCCTTATTCTAGAAGTTGGAACAGAGTTATTTTTCACGCTGGACTCGAATATAATAATTTGACGATCTATGTTAGACCTTGGCTTATTTTACCAGCAGCTAAAAATGACAATCCAGATATTGGGGAATATATAGGAAGAGGTGACGTAAATATAATTTATGCTAAAAACGGGAATATTATATCCTTTATAGGAACCCATAATTTGAATTTTAATTCTAAAGCAAGAGGAAGTGGGATGTTTTCTTGGTCTTATCCAATAAAAAACAATTTAAAAGGTTTTCTACAAGTTACTCATGGTTATGGTGAAACGCTTATAGATTATAATCATTTGCAAACAACGGTTGGTGTTGGAGTTTCTTTAATTGAATGGTTGTAGTTTTTTAGTTTACTAAAGCAAAAAAAGGCTACTGAATTAATGCACTGCTTTTAAGATAAATTTGGTATTTTTGAAAGGAAGAGGGAAGTTGAATGATAATGTGATTTCCTTGATAGTTTTTGAACAATATACTTACAGTAAATGAAACTTAAGATAAGAACGGATTTTTATTTTTGTCAGCAGCGCTACTTTTTTGTTGTAATCTGCGAGCCCAAACAAATGCTAGTATGATTGAAGACGCAATAGTAATAACCAAGAATAATAAGAGTAAATTAAACAACATTGAGCAATTGCTGGTAGTTTACAATTATCAACCAGAAAGTTACAGTGCTGTTTTTGTTGCCTTTGAGAAAAAGGATGGAAGTTGGGCTTTAAAATTTGATCCCGTAGAAGTAGGTATTGGTAAAAATGGATTTGCCAATCCACTTACTAAAAAGGAAGGCGACGGAAAATCCCCAACTGGAATATTTCGTTTAGGAAAATTGTTTTCTTACGAAAAGCAATTAAATACACTACTTGAGAATCAACAAACCACTGCTGACGATAAATGGATTGATGACCCTGATTCAGTGGATTACAATACTTATGTAAAAGGTACTACCAGTGCAAAATCGTATGAAAATTTATTGCTAAAGAATGATGCCTACAAATATTGTATGGTTGTAGAATACAATACTAATCCAGTTATAAAAGGAAATGGCAGTGCTATCTTTTTTCATTTAGGTGTAAAAAAACCTTATTTTACTGCAGGTTGTGTTGCAATTGATGAAGGCAACATGAAGTCAATAGTGAACTGGTTAGACCCTAAAATGAACCCATCGATTATAATGGGAAATTTGAATGTTTTGAAAAATGGTTTGTAAACAGTAATACAACATCTGCTTAAATTAAAAAATCCTCTCCACTTTTCGATAAATAAAAGTGAAGAGGATTTTTATATAAATTTAGAACCTCAAAAGGTCGCTAGCAGAGTTAACTATTCCTCTTCCTTTTGTCCCATCATCATAAGATAGGCTTTCAAGAATTGATCAATTTCACCATTCATAACGCCATCAACATCGCTGGTTTCGAAACCGGTGCGGACATCTTTGACTAATTTATAGGGCTGCATCACATAATTCCGGATTTGGGAACCCCATTCGATTTTCATTTTACTTGCTTCGATATTAGCTCGTTCTGCCTGTTGCTTTTTTAATTCGATTTCATACAATTGAGATCGTAGCATTTGCATCGCACGCTGTCTGTTATCTTGTTGCGAACGGGTTTCAGAACATTGAATTTGAATTCCTGTTGGTTTATGGACTAATTGTACTTTAGTCTCTACTTTATTTACATTTTGTCCTCCGGCACCACTAGAGCGGGAAGTCGTAATTTCAATATCAGCAGGATTAATATCAATTTCGATACTATCATCAACTAAAGGATACACATAAACGGACGCAAAAGAAGTATGCCTTTTAGCATTACTATCAAAGGGAGATATACGTACTAAACGGTGTACACCATTTTCGCCTTTTAAGTATCCAAATGAATAATCCCCTTCAAACTCAAGTGTGACAGTTTTAATACCGGCAGCCTCTCCTTTTTGGAAATTCAGTTCTTTTATTTTGTAACCATGCTTTTCGCCCCACATCATGTACATACGCATGAGCATTTCGGCCCAATCACAACTTTCAGTTCCACCAGCACCAGCAGTTATTTGTATTACGGCGCTTAAGGTGTCACCTTCATCCGAAAGCATGTTCTTGAATTCGATAGCTTCAATATGATTTTCTATCAATGCATATTGCTCGTCAAGTTCTTCTGCAGTTAGTTCCCCTTCCTTATAAAACTCGTATGCTAATTGCAATTCGTCAGTCATTTCGACTGCTCTATCGTAATCTTCAATCCATTTTTTCTTATTCCTAAGATTTTTGACAATGGCCTCCGCTTCCTTTGGATTGTTCCAAAAATCAGGGGCAAAAGTCTTCTCTTCTTCGTTTGAAATCTCAATTAGTTTGGCATCAACGTCAAAGATACCTCCTCAACGCACCAAGGCGCTCTACAATACCTTTAATTTGTTCGGTAGTTGTCATAAATTATGTAATTTTGTTCGACAAAAATAAGATATAGTTTTTAGAATATGGAAATAAATTTAATTAGCGATACAATTACCAAGCCTACACACGAAATGTTGCAATATATGTTTAATGCTGAGGTGGGTGATGATGTATATAAACAGGATCCTACAGTAATTGAACTTGAAGATACCATTGCACAAATTTTTGGTATGGAGGCAGGACTTTTTTTTCCCTCTGGAACAATGGCAAATCAAGCAGCAATTAAATTACATACCCAAGCTGGCGAACAAATAATTGCTGATAAATATGCCCATGTCTATCTTTACGAGGGTGGAGGTGCGTCTTTTAACAGCGGGGTTTCTTTTTCCTTGATTGATGGTGACCGCGGGATGATAACTGCTGAACAAGTTGCGGCAGCTATTAATGATCCTGAGTTTTATCACAGCCCTTTAACGAGTTTAGTTTGTGTCGAGAATACCACAAATAAAGGAGGAGGCGCTTGTTATGAAATTGAAGATTTACAAAAAATAAAGGCTGTTTGTGATGCCAATAATTTGAAATACCATCTTGATGGTGCCCGAATTTGGAATGCGTTAATTGCTAAAAAGCAAGACCCAAAGTCATTTGGAAAAATATTTGATACGATTTCAGTTTGTTTGTCAAAAGGTTTAGGGGCGCCAATAGGCTCTGTTTTGTTAGGAGATAAAGCGACTATTCACCGTGCTTTAAGAATACGTAAAATATTAGGCGGAGGAATGCGACAAGTAGGATATTTGGCGGCAGCCGGATTATACGCATTAGATCATAACATTAGTCGTCTTGCTGAGGATCATCGCAGAGCAAAGGAATTAGCAGAAATATTAAAAACTAAAGAATGGGTGGCTAAAGTAGAGCCAGTAGAAACTAATATTTTGATTTTTACTTTGGCGCCAAATTACAGTGAGAAAGTTTTAATTGAAAAACTAAAACAAAAAAACATATCCATCAGTTCTATGGGACAGGGAAAATTAAGAATGGTAACGCATCTTGATTATAGAGAGGTGATGCATACTTATGTATTAGAAACCTTATCAAAGATGTAAATGATGAAAAATGAATTATGAGTTTTTAAATCAACTCATAATTCATTTCTTATAACTGTGTTGGATTATTTAAACATATTCTCCATTCCTGGAATCATTGGCATGTCCATTTTTGCAACAGCGTCAAGCTCAGCTTCGTTTACTTTTGTAGCTTTCTCGATTGCTTTGTTCATTACTAGTATCATATAGTCTTCCAATTGCTCTTTGTCCTCAAGTAAAGAATCGTCAATAGTAACTGATTTTATCGTTCTATTAGCCGTAATAGTTACTTTCAATAAACCATCTGTACTTTGTTCGTCTACAAGAACTGAATCCAATCGTTTCTTTGTTTCTTCCATTCTTTGTTGGGTTTCCTTAAGTTTTCCCATCATTCCCATTAAATCCATTTTGATAATTTTAAAATTATATAAGTACGAAATTACAAAATTTGCAACAATACACAATGTTAAATAAGATGAAAAACGCAGTCTTTATGAGTTGGCTTTGTTTATTTTTGTAGCTTGTTTAAAAAATTTGAAAGCTTAAAAAATGACAGAAAAGATACAACCACCAGTTGCTAAAATTATACCCACCATATTAGAGAAATTCGGAGATGTTAGAATTGACAATTATTTTTGGTTAAAAGACAGAGAGAACCCTGAAGTCATTGACTACCTTAATAAGGAGAACGAATATTACCAAAAAATGACTGCTCACACTCAAGAGTTCCAAAAGGAATTATTCGAGGAAATGAAAGCTAGGATTAAGGAGGATGACGAGTCAGTACCTTATTTATATAATGGTTATTTTTATATTACCCGTTTTGAAAAAGGAAAGGATTATCCTATTTATTCTCGAAAGAAAGAGAGCCTTTCGGCAAAAGAAGAGATAATGTTCGACTGTAACGAACTGGCAAAAGGGAAAAAATATTTCAATTTAAGCGGTTTAAGTATCAGTACTGACAATCAATTTGCGACTTATGCAGTTGATACTGTTGGAAGAAGAATTTATACGTTACATTTTAAAAATTTGCTTACAGGCGAGGTTTTAGAAGATAAAATAGAAAATACCACGGGGAATTCTACTTGGGCAAATGATAATAAAACGATCTTTTATACTAAACAAGATATAAATACCTTACGTTCTGATACAGTATTGAAACATATTGTTGGATCAGATTCAGCACTAGATAAGTTGATTTATTTTGAAAAAGATGATACTTACGATGTCGCTGTTGGAAAAGAAAAATCAAAAAAATACATTTTGATAAGTTCTTCAAGCACCTTAACATCAGAATTCAGAACTTTATTAGCAGACAAGCCAGAAGGTAAATTTACTGTTTTTCAAAAAAGAAAAAGAGGCTTGGAATATAGCATTTCTCATTATGGAGACAGTTTTTATATTGTTACCAATAAAGACAAAGCGACCAATTTTAAGCTGATGAAAACTCCTGAATCAGCAACGAAAATGGAGAATTGGGAAGATGTTATTGAGCATAGAGAGGATGTCCTTTTGGAAGATATTGATATTTTTAAAGACTATCTAGTTGTATCAGAGCGAAGTAATGGTCTGAACAAAATTAGAATCATGCCATGGAGCGGAATAGGGGAGTATTATTTGCCTTTTGAAAGCGAGACTTATACGGTGCATCCTACTTCAAATATTGATTTTGACACAGATATTTTGCGTTATGCCTACCAATCAATGGCTACACCGGCTTCGATTATTGATTTTAACATGAAGACCAAAGAAAAAGAAATCAAGAAAGAACAAGAAGTCCTTGGAGGTAATTTCGATAAAAATAATTACACAGAAGAACGTTTATGGGCAACTGCGAAGGACGGAACTATAGTTCCTATTTCAGTAGTATACAGAAAAGGTATGAAGAAAGACGGTACAAATCCGTTGTTGTTATACGCTTACGGTTCTTATGGTCACTCTATGGACGCCCACTTTTCATCAACAAGATTGTCATTATTGGATAGAGGTTTCATCTTTGCAATAGCACACATTCGTGGTGGGGAAGATTTAGGGAGAAAATGGTATGAAGACGGAAAATTATTAAAAAAGAAAAACACTTTCACTGACTTTATTGATTGTTCTAAATATTTAATTAAAGAAAAATACACCTCTCCCGAGCATTTATATGCTGAAGGAGGTTCTGCCGGAGGTTTATTGATGGGGGTTGTTTTGAATATGGCGCCAGAATTATATAATGGGGTAATTGCTCAAGTTCCTTTTGTAGATGTTGCAACCACGATGCTGGATGATACGATTCCGTTGACGACAGGTGAGTATGACGAATGGGGAAATCCAAATTTGAAGAAATATTATGGCTACATGAAGTCGTATTCTCCTTATGATAATGTGAAAGCTCAAGCCTATCCTAATATGTATATATCAACTGGTTTACATGATTCTCAGGTTCAATACTGGGAACCTGCTAAATGGGTTGCCAAATTAAGAACTTTAAAAACCGATGATAAGCTTTTATTTCTGGATACGAACATGGATGCTGGACATGGAGGTGCATCTGGGAGGTTCGAAGCTCTTAAAGAATTGGCAAAGGAATTCAGCTTTTTATTAGATTTAGAGAAAATTAAAAACTAATTCAAAATTTTTTGTTAAATTTGCCATGTTTCGAAGTTAAATAAAATTGACTTTGATTAACTATTTTTTTATGAAAGAAGAAATAAACGCTTATAATAATGTCTTAGAATTAATAGGTAACACACCACTTATTAAGCTAAACAGAGTCACCGAAAAGTTAGAAGGTAATTTCTATGCAAAGGTAGAAGCTTTTAATCCGGGGCACTCCTCTAAAGATAGAATTGCATTATATATTATAGAAGAGGCTGAGAAAAGAGGGATATTATCTCCTGGAGACACCATTATCGAAACTACTTCTGGTAATACTGGTTTTAGTCTGGCGATGGTAAGTATCATCAAAGGGTATAACTGTATTCTTGCCGTTAGTTCAAAATCATCGAAAGATAAAATTGACATGCTTCGCAGTTTAGGTGCAAAAGTTTATGTTTGCCCGGCACATGTCTCTGCAGATGATGAGCGTTCTTATTATAATGTAGCCAAAAGATTGCACGAAGAAACAAAAGGATCGGTTTATATCAATCAGTATTTCAATCAATTGAATATTGATGCACATTATAAATCAACTGGACCTGAAATTTGGAAGCAAACCAATGGTAAAATCACCCACCTGATCGCTTGTAGCGGAACTGGAGGGACGATTTCTGGAACAGCTAAGTATTTAAAAGAACAAAATCCTAATATCAGAGTTCTTGGTGTTGATGCTTTTGGTTCTGTATTGAAAAAATACCACGAAACAAGAGAATTTGACAACGACGAAATCTATCCTTACCGAATTGAAGGTCTAGGTAAAAACCTAATTCCATCTGCTACTGATTTTGATATGATTGATAAGTTCATGAAAGTATCGGATGAAGAAAGCGCGCATTCAGCAAGAGAAATCACCAGAAAAGAAGGATTGTTTGTTGGTTATACTTCTGGAGCAGTTTTACAAGCAATAAAACAATATGCCGAAGATGGTGAGTTTGACGAAAACAGTAATGTTATTGCTATATTTCCAGACCACGGCTCACGCTATATGAGTAAAGTCTTTAGCGATGACTGGATGAACGAACAAGGTTTCTTTGACAGTGTAAACCAAGAAGAAGTTCAAAAAATTGAAATGATTAAATAAGTTGAAAATCATAGATTTAAAAAGTCCCATTCGCCGCGGCGAATGGGACTTTTTTTTGACCTTTATATAAAACACTTATTTAATCCAATAGTTCAGGATTACTAAGTATTAATTCTATCTTTTTAATAGTAATCGTAATCTGACTCATTTGCAATTCTATATTTCTAAAAAACAGACTAATATCTCTATTGACCCAGCTTTCAGAAATAACTCTTGCACCCAAACTGATTCTTAAAATAGCACTTTCAGTTTCATTATTAAATTTCACATTAACCGCTTGACCAATATGGCATTTTTGAGCAGCAAGTCTGATAATTTCTAAAGAAGAATCTTCAAACTGATCGGATAAATCAGAATTTAATAAAGTATACAGTTTTTTAACTTTATCAACTGATAATACTTCCTTGTCTTTAAAAATAAAGAAAGGAAAAATGGTTCGGATATTTCTTATTCCAAATTCCTTACTACTGTAACTCTTTGTTTTGGTTTCATCACCGTAAATAGGTTGTAAAAAAGTGGCTTCTTTTATGGAGTCATCAACAAAATTGCAAAACATCTCAATACCCATATTTCGATATAAAATAGGTGTTTTGTAATACCTGTCCATTTCAACTATGGCAGCATTCCAGCGCATATAGGAACCATAATTATAACCATCAGATAATTCATTTGAACAGAACCAAGAAGTAGGCCAGTCTGAATGATTGTAATATTGGGTTAGACCTTTGGGCAATGGATTCTTTACAGATTGAATCAATTTATTGACACTTTCAGGTAGAATTAATGCACCGCAATACGGAGGGCCAGTGAAGAATTTACTCCCTGTTATGGTAATAATATAGCCTTTGTTTAAATAATTCTGTATGTCTTTTGGATCTAATCTAAGTTGAGAACCATCAACAATTATTTGAATTGATAAATTTTCAAGTGTATTTAATTTTTTAGTAAATTCATCACTAGGAGATTGATAACCTAATTTTGATTGATCCATCGTATGCAGCACGACATGTCTGCCTAGATCTTTGGTTCTTGAAACAGCATTAAACACTTCCTCATCTAATTGACTAGATGATTTTAATGCACCATTTTCATCTCTAAAAGGGATTTTAATTAAATCAACATCTCTAAAACCTTCAATTTTATCCCCTTTTTTAATTGGATAATTCAAAGCAGTAGTGTTTTCAAAATGACAGCCTTTTAAGGCCGAAGCGACACCGCTACCGGTTTCATCAGAGGCTACCAAAATATGCGTAATTTCTTTGTCGGAAATAATTTGGGTTATAGCTGCTATTTGAAGTGAAGAATCAGTACCTGATGGCGAAAATATTATTTCACATTCTTCATTTAATTTGAATATTTTTCTAAGGTTATTTTTTAGTAATTCAGAAAAATCGATAGTAGTATTTTTAAAACCATTTTTCAAGCTATTTCTAATTAGTATACTTCTAACTTTATCTGTTTTATCAAAAGCAAAATTTGAAACGCTTGAGGCTGTCGACGAGGCAAAAGTAAATGCATCAGGTCTTGGGAATGGGCGACATCCGTATTTGTTTAACAAATGAATTTCGTCAATATTCAATCTAAGATCACCTCCTGACATCAATAAGTATTCTGTAGGTTTTGCTAGATTTTCAACAATAGGTTTCCAAGATTCTTTCAGCTCAGTGTTTGAGTTTTTCAAACCATGAAAAGATTGTAACTCTTCATTTTTCAACAAAGATTCGGCATTTAAAGAGGTTTCATTTTTAATTAAGTTAATTAAAAGGTAATCAAGATCCTCTAGTTTTTCTTTATCGTCTTTAGGTAGTAAATTATAAAATATCCGAATCACTTCAAGTGCTGCGATATCACATAAAACAGCATCCTTTTTATCGATATTCAACGCTTTGTACCATAGCTGCCATTCTATACCATATCTTAAATAAACTAAAGCTAATATGGGTTTGTCAAGATAGGATGAACCAATTATAATCGATTTATTAGGTACAATTTTGAAAATATCAGGCTGACTAGTTGAGGTAATAATATTAATGTTATTTACCTTAGGAACGGTATTAAATCTTTTTAAAATGCGAACTAAATAGTTTACATTTTCTTTTTCAAATAAACTTGTTCTTTTATATTGATTTTCAATTAATATGTTGTTTGTCATAAATGTTATAATTTAAAGCGTTCCGTAGAACGATATTCTTTAGTAGGAATAATTGTCTGAATAACTTAATTAATTCAGTAGTTTAATCCTTTTGGAAGCCACCATTAAAAAAGTGATTTCCTATTTTGTATTCTTTATTTTAAGTTGTAATATTTTGTTTGTCAAACAATTATATTCTAATTAGCTTGAAGTATTGGCTGTATTTAGCGAATTGTATTTTGTGAAAATGAAACAAATATAATGAACTTGCGCTCATGTAAAAAAATACTTGTTTGCTAAAGTTCGTCTGTCTTATTTGCGAGTCATAATGAAACCGCATTTATAAATTAATCAGACAAGTAATATACCAATTATAAATATGATTTAGCGCAATTTTTTTTATTAAGTGATAACTTGAGAAAAGGTAATAAGCACAATAGCAACAATGGCTAATAGTAGTCCAAAATAATTGTAACGGCTTACTTTTTCTTTAAAAATAACTACTCCTACGATACTTCCTATAATAATTACACCCATATTCATAGCAGCAAATACTGTCGATGGATTTTTGGCGAAAGCCTGATGCGCTTTAAGATAAAATAAAATATTCCCAAAATTAAACACACCTACAAGCGCTCCAAAAAGTAAATTGTTACTTTTAAATTGGGCTTTTTTTATTGCTATTTCGTAAAGTACTACTGCTAGAATGATCCCAAACGAAATACCAAAAACAATGAATAGCGAAGTTGTAAAAGGCAAACTTGTAGTTAGTGCGATTTGCTTGAATAAAATATCTATCGTTCCAAAACCTACTAATACGACGGCAGGATAAACCCATTTGTTGTTTAGGTTGTCGGTTTTTTTTGAAAGAATTAATAATAAAGCGGGTAGGGCTATCAAGAAGGCAAGCAGTTTTATACTATTGAATTCTTCATCGAATAATAACCAAGCCGCTACAATAGGAATAAATAAGGAAAGCCGTTGTGCAGCATCAGTTTTTACAATTCCCATGTGCTTGATGGACGCTGCTAAAAACAAAAAGATAGCGGGCAATAAAATCCCTAACGGAATATAAATACTCCAAGGTGCAGATGCGTCAATAGCGCTTAAATCAGGACTGTAAAAGAAATAACAAAGCAATAGGGCAAAAACATAATTCCAAGCGACAATTTGGGTTGTGCTTAAAGTGTATTTACGACCTACTTTGAAGATCACCCCTACAGTTACGCTACAGATAATACTTAGAATAAGAAATAACATGGGCTTAATTTTGATTGCATAAAATTTGAGACAAAAAAACTCCAGCCGGAGCTAGAGTTTTATATAGTATTGGAATAAAGTTTATGCTTCTTCCATAGTATGATATACGTTCATAACATCATCATCTTCTTCCAGTTTCTCAATCAATTTTTCGACATCAGCCATTTCAGCTTCCGTTAGTTTTTTAGTGATTTGAGGAATTCTTTCAAATCCAGAAGAAAGGATTTCAAGACCTCTGTTCTCCAATTCTTTTTGAATTGTTCCAAAACTAGCAAAAGGAGCATAGATTAAAATACCGTCTTCGTCTTCAAAAACTTCTTCAGCACCAAAATCGATTAATTCTAATTCTAGTTCTTCAGGATCAAGTCCTTCTGCTGGAATACGAAAATTACAAGTATGGTCAAACATAAATTCTACTGAACCTTGAGTACCCATTGTTCCGTTACATTTGTTAAAAAAACTTCTAACATTGGCAACTGTTCTATTATTATTGTCAGTAGCAGTTTCTACTAAAAGTGCAATTCCATGAGGTGCATAACCTTCAAAAAGAACTTCCTTATAATTAGCTGTATCCTTATCTGTTGCTTTTTTAATGGCGCGTTCCACATTTTCTTTAGGCATATTTGCTGCCTTTGAATTTTGTATAACTGCACGTAATCTAGAATTGGCCTCAGGATTTGGACCACCTTCCTTAACAGCCATTACGATGTCTTTTCCAATTCTGGTAAATGCTTTAGCCATCGCTGACCAACGTTTCATTTTTCTGCCTTTTCTGAATTCAAACGCTCTTCCCATTTCTAATTTATTATATTGAGTCGCAAAAATACAGCTATTAGTTGTTTTTACCAAGATGATGCGCTGTTCTTTTTAAGAAATTGACGGAAAAAATACACTTTTAAGTCTATTTTAAAGAATTGAAATCTTCTAAGATGTTAATGGACTCTTTCAGTAAGTGATTTGTTTTTAATGTTTCCAGTTGAAAGAGATTATTCGCTTTTTCATCAGGATATAAAGTCAGAAGAAATTTATTGAGATAGGAGTTATAAATATTCAAATTACTGATGTGAGCTTCAACACCAATGATCTCTTTTGATAAGCGAGTTACCTCCATTTGTTCTTCAAAAACCGACTCAATAGTTATAGGTAAAGGCAGCTTTGGTTTAGTAATTATGTCGGTTATTTTTTGGTTTATTTCCCTTATTTCATTGAAATAGGAGTCGGTAGCAATTCTTTTTTTGCTGTTGTTTGCAATATTATCAAGGAAGCTTTTTTTATGGAACGGCTTAAAAACAAGTTGATTTGTCAAACTGTCATTTTTAAATGAAGAAGGACTGTTGCTTTCCTTGGGAAATATCGTTTCATAGATTATAGGTATGTATACATTTGGAATAATACCTAATGCCTGGTTGCTTTTTCCGGTGACGCGATAAAACTTGTTAATGGTCACCTTTATGAAATTGTCATTGTCATTTTCGTCTACTGGCATTATCGTTTGCATCGTTGCCTTACCAACAGTGGAGCCTCCCAGCAGCAAAGCCCTGTTATAATCTTGTAAAATAGAAGCGAAAAACTCGCTTGCAGATGCCGTATTACCATTTACTAAAACAACCACTGGTTCCTTAAATAGCATGCCTTTATAAGGATCATTTACTATGGTTTGACGTTGTTTGCTGTCTACAATAATTGAAATGGGTCCCGAATCGATAAACATTCCTGCTAGTTTTATCGCCTCTTCCATTGAGCCGCCTCCATTGTCAACTAAGTCTATAATTAGGCCTTTAATATTTTCTTTCTTTAATTTCAGAACTTCTAATCCAGCGTCTTCGGCGCAACCTTTACCGCTGTTTCCTTCAAAGTCGGCATAAAAGCTGGGAATTTTCAGGTAACCAAATTTTTTATTTTTTTCTTCGATGATAAAGCTGTAGACCGTGTTAGCTTCGTCTTTTATCAGTTGTTTATCAATAGTAACGTCAAAATTTTGACCGGAATTTCTCCTCAGCGTTAAGGTAATTGTCTTATTGGTATCAGAGATAATCATTGTCGAAATTGACTCTATTGTGGCACATGAGACAATTATTCTTTCCTTCATATTAGATACAGAAATTATTTGATCCCCTTTTTTTATTTTGCCCGTCTGAAATGCGGGCCCATTTGGATTTAGAGCATTTATGATAACTTCATTTTTTTCATTTAGACTGACATTTAAACCAAGTGAAAGATGCTCTTTTGATAAAGACGAAACAAAATTTGACTTAGTGTCATTACTGAAATAAGCGGTGTGTGGGTCAAAATAATTACAGAAATTATTGAATATACTCTCTTCATAAGCAGTCGTACTTTGCAGGATGGTGTTTATTCGGCAAAGTTCATTCTCGACAATTGATTTTTTTGATGCTGAAGCAAGTACATCAAAATTAGATTTTATGGAGTCGATGCTGCTATTTTTTGAAGCGATGTCATCAAGAACTTCATATCTTATTTTCTTTCTCCAAACTTTTCCGACGTGGCTTTCCAGCAGATAGAATGGAAATGCTTTCTTGTAAAACCGAATAGTATCTTTTGTTTCATAATCTAGTTTTTCATTGGCGATTGCCTCTATACAGACTTTGTTTCTGGCTAGTCCAGTTTTGTAAGTGTTGACTATATCAGTAACGAAAGAACAGTTTTTAGCAATGATATAATCATCAATTTGGAAACGATATTTTTGCGAAAGAGTTTCGTATTCAGACTTCAGAAATAGATTGTGCGATGGATCGAGCTCGTCAATAAAGTGGTCAAAAACAAAAACCGATAGACTATCATCTATCGGTTTTGGAAGAATATGTTCGCTTTGAATAAGCGTATTTATTTTAGAAAGTATTTCACATGTTTTAGTGTCATTTTGGGCAAAAACCGAAAATGTTGTCAATAACAAAAGCAGTGAAATTGTTTTCATAGATCGTGGTCATGGTATCACTTAAAATTAAGCTAATTATATTTAAAATCAGATTAATATTTAAGAATTTTTTGACTGCGAAACAATTTATTTCTTGTAGAATGGTAATTTTACCACTTTCGCAGGAACATCATTTTTACGAATTCTAATAAAGATATCGTTATCCACGGCGCTATTTGCAACGGTAACATAACCCAGTCCAATTCCTTTGTTCATAGAAGGCGACATTGTTCCAGAAGTTACAATCCCAATCACAGCTCCAGTTCCATCTACAATTTCATAGTCATGTCTTGGTACTGCACGTTCTTGCATTTCAAAAGCAACTAGTTTTCTAGTAACTCCTTCTTCTTTTTGTTTTTTCAAGTTTTCAGAATTCGTGAATTCTTTTGTGAATTTAGTAATCCAACCCAATCCAGCTTCAAGTGGAGAAGTAGTGTCGCTAATGTCATTTCCGTACAAACAGAAACCCATTTCAAGACGCAACGTATCACGCGCCGCTAAACCAATTGGTTTGATTCCAAAAGCCGCTCCAGCTTCAAAAACTTTATTCCATATTTGTTCCGCTTCAGTATTTTTGCAGTAAATCTCAAAACCTCCTGAACCAGTGTAACCCGTTGCAGAGATGATTACATTGTCAACTCCAGCAAAATCAGCCACTTCAAAATGGTAATATTTGATAGCTGACAAATCGATTGAAGATAATGATTGCATAGCTTCAACCGCTTTAGGCCCTTGAATTGCCAATAAAGAATAATCTTCAGATATGTTTTTCATGTCTACTCCTAAATCATTTTGAGATGAAATCCAATTCCAGTCTTTTTCAATATTAGAAGCGTTTACAACCAATAAATACTGCTCTTCTTTCATTTTATAGATAATCAAATCATCTACAACACCACCTTTATCGTTTGGTAAACAAGAATATTGTGCTCTTCCTATTGTCAATACAGAAGCATCATTTGAAGTCACTTTTTGGATCAAAGCCAAAGCATTTGGACCCGAAAGCAAGAATTCTCCCATGTGCGAAACATCAAAAACACCTACAGCATTTCTAACCGTTTCATGTTCAGCATTCACCCCTTCATATAAAATAGGCATATTGTATCCAGCAAACGGAAGCATTTTTGCTCCCAAACTTTCGTGTATGTGCGTAAGCGCAGTATTTTTCATTGTGTATGTATATAAAATTTGAAGTGGCTAATTTATTGAAAAATTATCATATTTAAGGCATCAAATATGTAAATTCAATAGTATTTAGGAGCTATTTCCAGCTTTCCACTGCAATCTTTTTATTTTTAAAGAAAAAATAAAAAGGATTTCCATTTCAATCTGGGCTAGGGGCTTTTGTTTCCCTATTAATTTGTATTTTTAAACAAATAATTCGAAATGATGCAGCCCATTTTCATAGATAAGAACGAAATCATAAAACGCTACAAACCCATTGATTCCCAAACCCACAAAGGGATTCAAGGTCACGCATTGATTATAGCAGGAAGTTATGGGAAGATAGGAGCAGCTGTATTGGCTTCAAATTCCTGCCTAAAAACAGGTTGCGGACTCGTAACGGCCTATGTTCCTGAATGTGGCTATCAAATCCTGCAAATTTCAAATCCCGAAGTCATGACACTAACGGATGAAAGTGAAAAATATATTTCCAACATTACATTCGATATAAAACCACAAGCCATTGCGATCGGTCCAGGTTTAGGACAAGAAACTGAAACTCAAAAAGCAGTTCATGATTTTCTAAAAACCAACAAAATTCCGTTAGTTATAGATGCGGATGCTTTGAATATTTTGTCAAATAACAAAGATTGGTTGGCGTTATTACAACCCAAAACAATAGTAACGCCGCATCCCAAAGAATTAGAACGCTTAATAGGAAAATGGAGTACGGAAGCAGACAAATTCGATAAAACAATTGCCTTTTCTAGACAATATAATTTGGTTGTTGTGATGAAAGGAGCACCCACGCATATTATTGATGGGGGAACTATTTATGAAAACACAACTGGAAATGCTGCTTTGGCGACTGCGGGAAGTGGCGATGTCTTAACGGGAATTATTACAAGTTTAGTAGCACAATCCTATAAACCAGTTGACGCTGCCATCATGGGCGTTTATCTTCACGGACTAACGGCCGATATCGCTTTGCCAAAAACGGGCTATCAGTCCTTCATCGCTTCGGATATTATTAAGTATTTAGGGAAAGCATTTTTGAGTTTAGAAAAAAGCAAATAGATTATGAAAAAGTTTATACTATTATTTACAGCTTTCTTTTTTATTTCCTGTTCTCCAAAAGACAGAATTATGGAGGGAGATTTAGCTTTTAAATCCGTTGAAGTATTTAATTATTATAATCTAGATCAAAAGAATATTAATAAATGGGAAAATATTTTGGATAGTATACGTCAAATAAAAGATCCTAGTAGTAATGATTTACATCTTTTAGAATATTTTGATAATTTAAAAAAATATAAAGTCATTACGTCTCCTTGGGTTAGAGTAAAGTTTAATGATTCTGTCAAAATAGTATATTTTGATGAGTCAGATTATAAATTGCTAAAGCCCTATGTTTCTCATGATTTAGAGAATAATAATAAGAAAGTGACATTAAAAATGAATATAGAAGTAAGAGATGAGTCTATTTATTATTGCAAGCAACTTCTATCAATAAAAAAAAGTAAAGGGCAAACCTATACTAGTAAGTAGTAGGATTTTTTATGCTTCCAGTAAAATCCACTCAACTAATTTGTAAGTTTGTACTTTAGTAAATTCCGAATATGAAAACCAACTTCAATCTTCGAACCGTAAATGTTACGCGGTACATCACGCCTTTGCGCGAAGGCGGTTCTTTGCCAGCTTTGGCGGAAGCCGATGATGATTTTAAATACGTCCTTAAATTTAGAGGTGCCGGTCACGGTGTTAAAGCTTTAATCGCTGAATTAATTGGCGGTGAGATTGCCCGTGCATTAGGTATGAAAATGCCCGAATTAGTTTTTGCAAATCTGGACGAAGCTTTTGGACGAACAGAGGCTGATGAGGAAATTCAGGATTTACTGCAAGGAAGTCAAGGGATGAATCTGGCGCTGCATTTTCTATCAGGTGCGATTAATTTTGATCCGGTGGTAACAGTTGTTGATCCAGTTTTGGCTTCACAAATTGTATGGCTAGACGCTTACATAACAAATGTTGACCGTACTTTTAGAAATACGAATATGTTGATTTGGCATAAGGAATTATGGCTCATCGATCACGGGGCAAGTCTGTATTTTCATCACTCTTGGACTAATTGGGAGAAGCATGCTCAAAGTCCGTTTGCATTAATCAAAGATCACGTATTGTTACCACAGGCTGCAGCCTTAGCTGAAACGGATACCGCTTTTAAACAATTATTGACTCCAGAAGTATTAGAAGGAATTGTAAACCTAATCCCCGAGGATTGGTTGCAGTGGGAAGAAGTAGAAGACACAGCGGCAGAATTGCGAAATGTGTATTTACAGTTCCTATTGACCCGATTAAATCATTCAGAAATTTTTATTAAGGAAGCCCAAAATGCACGAGAAAAACTTATATGAGTATGCCGTAATTCGGGTTGTGCCTAGGGTAGAACGCGAAGAATTCCTCAATGTAGGGATTGTTCTTTTTTGTAAAAAAGCTAAATTTATAAAAGTGCTTTATTCCCTTAACGTCGAAAAAGTACTATCTTTTTCAACAGAAGCAGATGTGGAACAAATCGAAATGAATTTAATGGCTTTCGAAAAAGTTGCACACGGAACTAAAGATGGCGGGCCAATTGCTTTGATGGATATTCCGTCTCGTTTTCGTTGGCTAACTGCTCTGCGTAGTTCCGTTATTCAAAGCTCAAGACCGCATCCTGGATTGTGCGACGATTTGGAACAAACTACGCAACGACTATTTGAAGATTTAGTTTTGTAAAGCAAGCATTTTACTGGGGCGATAAATAGTTTTTATCGCCCCAGTAAAATCAGGCTATTTTTTTCTCCAACACCATAAATTCTAATTTCCCCTCTGATATTGGAATATGAATATCACTCACTGGGAAAGCTTCTCTTGCTCCCGTATCAGTATAACCATGGCGTTTGTACCAATCAATCAATTCGGTTCTAGCTGATATTACCGTCATAACAATTGCATTTAGTCCTATAGCTTTTGCATGAGTTTCGGCCTCAAACAAAAGCTTTTTTCCAATACCGCTATTTTGTAAGTCTGGAGATACCGTTAGCATTCCTAAATACAATTGTTGTTCTTTTTCAACAAGCAAAACGCAAGCTAGGATTTGGTTTCCCTCAGTAAATTTCAGAATCGTATTTTTTGGATCTTGAATAATTTCGATTAACTCCATTTCGTTCGTTCGGCTACCTTCTAGTAGATTGGCTTCAGTAGTCCATCCTTTTTTAGAGGACTCTCCTCGGTAAGCTGAATTGATTAATTTATTTAAACTCGAAACATCTTCTAAAGTTGCTTTTGTAATCATTTACAATGGTCTTTTTATTGTTGTTTTTCAAAGGTAAATAAAAGCATAACAAAAATGCAATTCGCTACACGACCTGTTTCTGGTTTAGATATTGTTGAAATAAGTAATGATTAAGTAGTAAACTTAACTTACTAAAGTGAAGTATTTTGTGTTTATAGTGTTGGTATTCAGTTAAATAAATTTAATTTAAAAAAAATATGATTATCTTTAAGTAAATAAAACATAGAATAATTTAATCCATTTAAGAGATGAAAAATTTAAATATCATTTGGGTATTGGTGATGGCTTGCATATTAAGCGTGTCACCCATTTTAGGACAATCTAAAGCTAAAAAGAACAAAATCATCGCTGACTGTGAAACTGCGAAGGCGGAATTCATCCAGAATGACGGTCTTATGAAGAGTATTTTTGAAAGTGCGTATGCGTACGTCATTTTTCCCAATGTTGGTAAGGGAGGACTCGGCGTTGGTGCGGCAGCTGGAAATGGTGCTGTTTATCAGAATGGCAAGGTTATAGGAATGGCAAAATTATCGCAATTGAGCATCGGGTTCCAGGCAGGTGGACAAGCCTACCGCGAAGTAATATTTTTTGAATCGAAAAAAGAATTGGAAAGGTTCAAAGACAGCCGTTTTGAGTTTGCTGCCCAAGCCTCTGCTGTAGCGGTAACTGAGGGAGCCTCAGCAAATGTAAAGTATGCAGATGGCGTTATGGTCTTCACCATGCAAAAAGGCGGTCTTATGTATGAAGCATCAATTGGCGGACAGAAATTTAGGTTTAATAAATTGTAGTGTTATTGGGGTTGGGCTTATAGCTTTATTACTTTAAATAAAATAGATTGAGACCGCAATCCCTTACGCAAATACTGCTAAATAATATTGAGTTTGTCATTTCGAAGAAAGAGAGCTCATGCTAGTTATTTTCTTCTTGTGATTTCTGCAGCTAGCGTATTTTCTCATTAGGGTGTTTTTTGTATATCACTATTTCAGGACGGGTCAAAAAAGTAATAAAAAAAGCTACTAACTTATGAAGTCAGTAGCTTTTTTTATTCATGGTAGTTTTAGAAATAAAATGGTGTTTACTATTACTACCAAAGGATTCGGTTTAACTGAACTAATATGTTTTTTATTTTTTGCTCAACAATACATCAGCATGTACTGCCACTTCGCTCCATGTTTTACTTACACCATCTGCTCCGGTATGCAATGCTTCACAAGCTTTATTGATAGATGCTACAGCAGCTAAACCATCCCAGTTTTCTAAATTCATTACTCCGTCAAAAGAAAGGCTAGTATCGTTATTAGTAGTGACTTCTAAAGGAATATTTGCTGTTTTTCCGTTTAATAATACATCTATTGAACAAGTGTTATCAGCAGCAACTTTAAACTCACCAGAAATAAGTTCCGTATTTTTCAATACGCCAAAAAAGAATTTCAAAATCTTAGGATCTCTGGTTCCTGTAGCGTCATTAGTAAACAAACTACTTACTGGAATGCTGAATTTAGTTCCATTCAATGCTTCTAATGGTGTTTGTCCTTCTCCAGTATTTGTTAACGTTATTTCTTTAAATGTACCGCCAACAGCTGCTTTGTCAGTTGTTTTGTACGCCGTAAAACTCACTTTTGTAGAGTCATTGATTACGGTATAAGTACCTTCAGTCGTTTGGGTTTCTACAGTTTTATCTTCAGTATCTTTTTTAGAATCTTTACAGCCAACAGCAGTAAATAGTATCATTGCAAGAGCAATCAGTTTTAAGTTTTTCATATATACTTTACTTTTTAAATGTTTGATGTAAAATTAGACATTATAATGGGAACGGCGCAGTTATAGCAGATTAATGACTTGTATTTTAGTGTTAAATCTTACAAAACAGAATGTTAACGATTGTTAATTTTTAGAAGACTTGATGGTCTGATTGGTTGAGGTATTACTAGTTTTTTTAGATGTTTTTGGCATATAATAAATAGGGAAAATTTGAAAGTAAAATATAATATTGCTGTTGTAGTGATTCGGAATAGTGATGGGCAGTAGTGATAAAAAGCTGATGTAATTCTTTTATTACAATTCAGAACAAATCATAATATTAAGCTGTTATGTATGGAAATAGTATGCCGATGAATACTATTATCTAAGAAAAAACTATTGTTTGTGCCTCTCAAAATACAGTAGTATTGGAAAAACAACAATCGAATTCATATTATTTTACTCGTAAAAGTTCTAATTATTTAGATTAATTAGTAAAGTAGGTTGTTTTATCGAATAATCATCAAATTGTAGCAGTAGCTTCCGTTTAATATAGTGAATTTTAATGGCTTAGCGCAATATTTAGTAATATATATATTGTACTTTTAAATTTTTAATTAGAAAATCAAAATTTAAGTAAATGAGGAAAACAATTTTAGTTCTTCTTGTAATTCTTGTTGGAATTACTACAGCTACTTTTTTCATCTATAAAGACAATTCGCTAACAAAAATACAGGAAGCAGGAACCATTAAAATAGGGTATTCTATTGAAGCGCCTTACGCTTTTGTAAAAAAAAATGGGGAAGTTACTGGACTTTCAACAATGGAGGCAAAAGAGATTGTCAATCGATTAGGAATAAAAAATATTGAATGGCGACTAATGGAATTTGGCTCATTGATTAATGAATTAGAATCAGGCAAAATTGACATTATCGCTACGGGTATGTTTATTTCGAATGAAAGAGCCAAAAGAGTGAATTTCTCTGAACCAACATTCTGTGTAAAGCAAGGTTTGCTTGTAGCCAAAGGAAATCCTAAAAAGCTTCTTTCGTACCAACAGATTTTCAAAAATAAAAGCCTTAAAATAGCTATAGTAGAAGGCTCCGTTGAAGAAGTAATGCTTGTAGGAATGGGGTTTAATTCTCAGCATCTTGTCTTAGTACCAGATGTGGAAGCTGGAAAAATAGCTGTAGAAACGAGTTTAGCTGACGCATTTGTAGTATCAAGACCTACTTTACGTCAGTTGCTTAGTAATGATAAAACAAATTTGGTTGAAATAGCGACACGTTTTAATGAGCCAGATGTAACATTAAATAAAAATACAGGATATGGAGCAGTTCAATTTCAAAAAAATGAAGTCCAACTGCAAAATGCTTGGAACAAAGAATTGAAAGCTTTTATTGGAAGCCCAAAGCATTTAGAACTATTGGCAAAATTTGGTTTTTCTAAAGACGAATTACCTGGGACGATAAGCACTGAAGAAATAGTAAACCTTTAGAAATTAATCTACTATTGAAAATGAATTCAATAAAAAATTTGAATATAAAAAAATGGCTTTATATAGTCATCGTTTCCTCACTACTTATTTGTATTGGTATTACTTGGATTTATTTCAAACAAAAACAAATAATTAAACACGAGATCACAGTTTTAGAAAACATTCGTCAAGCAAGAATTGACTTAACAAGAGGGTTTTTACATGTGGGACTTGCAGCTGATTCAAATTCACCCTTTAAACAAGAGGTAGGAATTGCGTATTTAAATCAAGCGATAAATGTGTTTAAAAAGAGTTTAACTAATGACATTCAATCTGAGCTTAATACTATTTCTGAGTCTGAAAAAGAGCTGTTAAAATCTTTTATAATAAATGTTTCTGGTTTTCAAGATACCCTAGAAAACACTAATTATTCAGGAGGCAACGATGCAAAATTAAAAACCAAGTTACGTATACAATTTTATAGTTTAGAAAAACAAGCAGATCAAATTGATACGCTGATTAATGTCAAACTAAAAAGATTATCAGCAACATTAAATTCTGATTTTCTGATAGCCTTAATTGTTGCTGGTCTCTTATTAATCTTAATTTGTATAATTTTTTTCAATCTTACTTCAAAAATTAATAAATCGAATAAAGATCTAATTGAAAGTCAAAAACAACTAAAATCAATTTCAAACAATTTAGTAAATGGTATGATCTATCAAGTTGCTATGTATGAAGAGGGCACACGAAGGTTTAATTATGTCAGCAATGCTGTAAATCAATTGTATGGTTGTACCCCTGAAGAAGTTTTAGCAAACTCAGAATTAATTTATGGTAGAATACACCCTGATGATATCGAAGAATTGATCCTCGCTGAAAGAAAAGCGTTGGCAAATAAGAGTGTTTTTAAAAAAGAAGCTAGAGTCATAAATCCAGACGGTAGTATTCGATGGTCTTATTATGTGTCTCATGTAAGTATAATTGATGGCGTTGCTTGTTGGGATGGAATAGAAGTTGATATTACAGAGCGAAAACAAATGGAAATCGATTTGCTAACTTCAAAAAAACAGATCGAGGAAAGCGAAAATAAATATAGAGTAGCTACCGAAGCCACAAAAGACGGAATTTGGGAATGGAATTTAGTGACCAATGAAACTCTTTATTCAAAAAGATGGTATGCCATTTTAGGATATGATGTTGAAAGCAACAATTTACAGTTTAGCTACCTAGATTGGGAATCCAGAATTCATCCAGAGGATAAAAGTTATGTGTTGCAAGCCTTAAAAGATCATATCGAAAAGGGTATTGATTATAATGTCGAATATAGACATTTACACAAAAGCAATGAATTCCGTTGGCAAAATTCAATTGGTACAGCAATATTTGATGATAGCGGAAATCCAATCAAAATGATTGGAGCCATAAGAGACATTAATAAAAATAAAGTTGCTGATCAGCAGCTTAATGAAGAACGCAACTTTTTAAAAGACATTCTGGAAAGCATGAGTGAAGCTTTTGTTTCTTTGGATGACAATTGGTGTTATACATCTGTCAATTCAAAAGCGGGAGAAATTTTAGGAAAGAATCCAGCCGAATTAATAGGCAAAAACATTTGGGAAGAATTCCCTGAAATTGTAGGTCAACCATTTCAATTGAGCTATGAAAAAGTAATGAATGATAAAGTTTCCATACAAATGGAACAGTATTACGAGCCCTTTGATAGATGGATAGAGAATAGTATTTTTCCAACTAAAGATGGAATTTCTATCTTTTTTTCAGATATCACTAGTCGCAAGAAAACCGAATTGGAATTAGTAAAAACTAAAGAGAAAGCAGAGCAAAGCGATCGCTTGAAATCAGCTTTTCTTGCTAATATGAGTCATGAAATCAGAACTCCTATGAATGGTATTTTAGGGTTTTCATCCTTGTTGAGTGAACCAGGCTTGGGAAAAGAAGAGCAGCAAGAATATATCAAACTGATTCAAATTAGTGGAGCCCGTATGCTAAATCTAATCTCTGAAATTATAGATATTTCCAAAATTGAATCAGGAATGATGGAGGTTAATCTTGAGGAGATCAATATAAATGAAAGAATGGATCTGGTGTTTGGTCTTTTAAACTTAGATGCTGAAGATAAATCAATACAATTATTATATAATAGTAAGCAGTTTTCTGATCTTTATTTAGTGACAGACCCTGAAAAACTCTATGGAATCCTGACCAACTTAGTTAAAAACGCCATTAAATATACAGATAAAGGTACAATAGAGTTTGGATATACAGTTAAAGATAGCTTTATCGAGTTTTTTGTAAAAGATACCGGAATTGGAATTCCAGCAGCGCAACAAGCTGTCATTTTTGAGCGATTTATACAAGTCGATATTTCAAATATTCAGGCACGACAAGGTGCTGGTTTAGGATTAGCGATCGCTAAAGCTTTTGTGAATTTGTTGGGTGGTGATATTTGGCTTGAAAGCCAGGAAGGAGTAGGAACTAGCTTTTATTTTACATTACCGCTTAACGTGAAAAACGAATGGAAAAATGCGCAAACTAATAGAATTCCAAAACTTGAAAAACAAACTTCAGCACCATTAAATATAAAGTTAAAAATGCTAATTGCTGATGATGATGCTATTTCAAGAAAGCTAATTTTAAAGTCGGTACAGGAATTTGGAAAAGAAATAATCGAAGCAAAAACGGGTCGTGAAGCAGTTCAGAAATTCAAAGAAAACCCAGATGTCGATTTAATATTAATGGATGTGCAAATGCCTGACATGAATGGTTATGAAGCAACGAAAGCCATTCGGGAAATAAATCCAGATGTAATTATCATTACACAGTCGGCGTTTGGACTAACAGGAGATCGTGAAAAAGCCTTATTGGCTGGGTCTAATGATTATATTACAAAACCCATAGACAAAAATGAATTGCTTATTTTGCTAAACAAATACTTCACTCAATATAGTATGTAGGAATAGGCAATTCTTCAGCGTTCTAAAACTAATTATTTGGGCGTGACAGCATTCCAGCAAGGGGCTTACTAAGCTTTGCGTTGATAAAGCCCCTTGTCGCAATACTGTCGGGCTATACGCGCTACTTCGGTAGCTAGCTGCTATCCCTCACGCAATTCCTACTTACATTCACGTATTAAAAAAAAAAAAACCGACTAAGTTTCCCTAGCCGATTTGTTGTATGTTGAAAGTTTTTGATTGAATAACTAACGCTTCATCTCTTATCAAAGTCAGAGACATATGCGCAGCGAACTATACTTCGCGGAGCTGGTTCCGTTCAACACAGGCTTCATTGTTGGCTTTGCAAGCCCAACGAACTCTTAGCTGTTATCAGTAGTTTTTTTATTTAGTTTTCTCTTCCACTTAATAATATATCGTCTTCAATTTTTAGAAGAATTAATACAAAAATTTTCAAAAGTACATTATAATCATTTTCTTGAACATCTTTTGATTCAGAGTTTGAGCCGTGAATATATTTATTTCGTAAATCTAAACCATTGGAAAATTCTTTTTTATTTAAATTATAGTTTAAATAGCGTATTTCTTCCCGAGTAAACAAACAGTTTTCAAATTCCACTTCATTCTGCTTCTCCAATTCAATTAAAATACTTTGTATTTCTAAAGGGAAATGCCAAAAATTTATAACCTCTTGATAGTAAAATGAACTAAAAATAAGTGACATAATTCTGTCAACTCTGATAAAGTTATTGATGTCAAAAAAGATGATTTTTTTTTCTAATAAATAATCAATTTCACGTTGTTGAAAGCCTTCAAATAAATCATAGGTGACATTTTCATTTGAAAGGAGTTCATACAGATAGTTATATTTATTCTTAAATGGTTCAATATAGGTTAAAGATGATTGTGTCGAAAATAAGCCATATTTTATGCGGTTAATATTCTCGCCTTTAGTATATACATATTTAATTGCTACTTTGCTTTTTAGTTTGCTAAAATAGATAGGAGATGAGTTAAAACGTAACAGTTCAAAATCTATCTCTCCGTCTTCAATAAATGCATTGTATTGTTTTAATAGAAATTCTAATTCAGGTGCTAGAATACGCACCTTTTCATAAAATTCAGTTTCTTTTGAGGGTAGTGATATTTTTAATTCTTCAATTGAATAGACTTTTTGTAGCGTTTCTAACACAACAAAAGAAATAATATCTTCAATGTCAATATTTTTACTTTTTAAGTAGTGCTTATATAAAGCAAATTGTCCATTAGAGAGAAGTTCTTTTTGAGTAAATTTTATATATTTTAAAAATTCTCCTTTTGAACGCATAAAAATTCTATCCATAGTGTCCAATTCGCAATTTCGATGGACTAAATTTATACAACCTTGAAAGTTGACATATTCAAATAAGACAGTAAAATTTTTGAATATCGAAAAAAAATCTCTTGTGTTAGCAAGGTAATTTTCGCTATAAGTGTAAATTAATCGATTATTTACTTCGTTGTATTTTAAATTTTTAGGCTCTAATTGTTCTCCCGAAATTCCAATTTCCACACTATATGATATTCCGTTGTTTTCCTTGAAAAATGATTTTGTAATTTCACGTTCTTTTTTGGAAGCCCTAAATTTAGTTTTATAATCAAGTTTTAAATTTTGAGAATTTACAATAAGATTAATGTAATTTAAGTTCGGTTCCGAAAGTGAAATATAGTGGTTGATCAATATTTCAATTTTTTCAAATGAAAAGATTTTAGGTATGTAAATTTTTTTTTTCGTATTTAATGAAATTTCCTCGTAGTGAGATAAAATTATCTCAGCAGTTTCGGGATTTTTTTCAAAATGCTCTAGAATTACTTTTGAATAGTAATTTACTAATTCTTGGTTATATAAAACTTCTTGGAATATATATCTTTTCGAAGTCAATAAATTAGAGATTAAACTAGAATCAATTTTTTTAAATATATTTAATTTATTGAATAATTCCCAAAAATTATGAGTGTACTGGAAATTTATTTCTGTAAAAACTTGAATGAAATTTGAGTTATTGATTGATAAAAAAAAGTTTTTTATCAACTCGCAGAACTCACTTGCTATATTTTTATATTTTTGATAATGTTCATCAGACCAAGTAGATAATCGAAGATTATTTTTAAAGTATAATTGAATGTTATACAATTCAAGTAAATCATTTATCGCAAAGGAATTATTCTTATCGAATAATTGAATTATTTTTTCTGCATTTTCTAAATTTATTCCACTACTTAAATCGTCATTTGAATAATAAACGACCCTTCTTAAATCATCTGACATTTTCTGCTATTTTGATTATAAATTTACGTTAGATTTCTGATTCTGTGGCAAAATAGTTGGTAACTTGTATGTTGTGGCCATAAAATTCAATCCACCCATTATAGGTTGGCTTTGTGCGATAAGTGTCCTTTTATATTTTCTTAATCAAACTTAATGATTTTACTTACAGGAAACCATTCCAATATTAAAATAAAAACAGCAAAGTCATTCCACAAAAAAATGACTGAAAATCATTCTTCAGTCGTTTGTATATTTAATTTGTAATTTAAGTATTAGCCTAAAAACGCTTTGAATTCCTCGTAAGTTTTAATCTTAGTGCTTAGTTTTTCTTTTCCTAACACACTTTCAATTTGAGCAGGAATAGGCAGTTTTACATTTAATGTGGGTTCTACCGTATCTAAAAACTTGATAGGATGCGCGGTTTCTAAGAAAATCCCAAGTGCGTTCGGGTGGTTTTCTAATTCTTTTTTTAATCCTAAATAACCAACAGCTCCGTGTGGTTCTGCTATGTAACCATCTGTATTATAAATGGTTTTCATGGCTTGTAATGTCTCAGCATCTGTGAACGTAAAAGAAGAAAAATCCTTTTTAAACTGCGCCAAATCATTCTGGTACATTTCCTGAATACGAACAAAATTACTAGGATTCCCTACATCCATCGCATTCGAAATCGTTGCTTTAGACGGTTTAGGATCGTAAAGTCCGCTTTCTAAGAAACGAGGAACCGTATCATTCACATTAGTAGAAGCAACAAAATGTTCTACTGGCAAGCCCATTTTCTTGGCGATAATTCCCGCACATATATTCCCGAAATTCCCACTTGGACAAGAGAAAACTAAGGGTTTGTTTTGTTTTTTTAATGCTTTATAAGCAAAAAAGAAATAAAACATCTGTGGCAACCAGCGCGCAATATTAATAGAATTCGCCGAAGTCAGATTGTGATGTTTCAAACTCTCGTCTAAGAATGCTTTTTTGACCATATCCTGGCAATCATCAAAAACACCGTCTACTTCAAGTGCTCTAATATTTTGTCCTAGCGTTGTCAATTGGCGTTCTTGAATGTCACTGACTTTCCCTGATGGATACAGGATAATTACTTCAACTCCGTTTACGCCTAGGAAACCGCTGGCAACTGCACCACCTGTATCTCCAGATGTAGCAACGAGAACCGTATTTTTACTGTCTTTTTTATCTTTGTTGAAATATCCCAAACAACGGGACATAAATCGCGCTCCCACATCCTTAAAAGCCATTGTAGGACCATGAAATAATTCTAGAGAATAGATTCCTTTTTCGACTTCCACAACCGGGAAATCAAAACAAAGTGTTTCGGCAATAATTTCTTTTAGTTTTTCTTCAGGAATTTCGTCACCTACAAATTGGCGAATCGCTTGAAAAGCAATTTCCTCGTTACTTAAACTTTCGATAGTATCAAAAAAGGCTTGAGGCAATGGCGTAATCGATTCCGGAAAATACAATCCTTTATCGCTAGCTAATCCTTGTATTACGGCTTCTTGAAAAGAAACTTTTGGGGCGTTATGGTTTAAACTGTAGTATTTCATTGGTAAAAATGATTTCTGATTGGAGATTAACGATTTTAAATTGTTGATTGTTCTCGTAATAGGAGTTACTTCTAAAATCAAAAATCGTTAATCAAAAATCTTAAATTTTTATTTAATATTATAATATTCTCACACCATCAGGATTCACTTTTGAAACGTGAATTTCGTACGGTAATTTCATTTTGTCATAAACAGCACTCATAGCTTTAGCGATTTGCTTTGCGGTATCTTCTCCCTTGCTTAAAGCAAAAATAGAAGGACCAGAACCTGATATTCCAGAGCCTAAAGCACCATTTTCAAGTGCAGTTTGTTTGATTAAATCAAATCCAGGAATCAATACGCTACGCAACGGCTCCACGATTTCGTCATGTAGCGAGCGACCTATTAAGTCGTAATCTTTGGTATACAAACCAGCAATTAATCCTCCTACATTTCCCCATTGCATGATGGCGCTTTTTAAAGAAACGGTTTGTTTCAATACAGAGCGTGCATCCGATGTTTTTAGTTCAATTTGTGGATGAACTACCGTGGCATATAATTCTGACGGACTTTCTATTTTTATAATATCAAGCGGATCATAACTACGTACCAATGTAAATCCGCCTAATAGGGCAGGAGCTACATTGTCAGCATGAGCGTTTCCGCAAGCTAGTTTTTCGCCTTGCATTGCAAAAGGAACCAAATCTTTGATTTCGAATGGTCTTCCTAGTAATTCGTTGATTCCAAAAACCGCACCCGCTGAACTGGCAGCGCTACTTCCAATTCCGCTTCCGGCTTTGATGTTTTTGTAGATTTCAATTTCAAATCCCGCATCCGAATTTAATGCTTCCAACATTGCTAATGCTGCAACTCCAGCTACATTTTTTTCAGTTTCAAGAGGCAAGTCGGCACCCACTAATTTAGTGATGCGAATCCCTTTTTTATCTGATTTCCTGATAACCATTTCATCCCCAACATTGTCTAAACACAATCCAAGAACGTCAAATCCACAAGATAGATTGGCGATGGTTGCAGGGCAAAATATTTTTATTTGATTCATGATTTTTTGTTTCAGGTTTAAAGTTTAAAGTTTCAGGTTTTAAAAAAAGTGCTTTTCAACAACGATTTAACTTGAAACATTAAACTTGAAACTAATTTTTAAACATTCCCTATCCTAATCACATCCGCAAAAATTCCCGAAGCCGTAACCGCAGCTCCTGCACCAGCACCTTTTATTAATAAAGGTTGGTCAATGTAGCGATCTGTGTAGAATAATACGATATTGTCTTTTCCTTCTAAGTTGTAAAAAGGGTGATCTTTTGGGATGAATTGCAAACCTACGCTTGCTTTTCCATCTTCAAATTGCGCTACAAATTTCAATCGGCTGTCTTTTGCGTTGGCTTCCGCCAAAATATCTTCAAAATGACTAGCATGTTCGATTAGGGATTTAAAGAAATCTTCATTATTTACAGTTTCCATACATGCAGCAGGAAGAAAAGATTCATTTTCAATTTCTTCAATTTCCATTTTGTATCCGCTTTCACGAATCAAAATCAATATTTTTCTGGCTACGTCAATTCCGCTCAAATCAATCTTTGGATCTGGCTCTGTAAATCCTTGTATTCCGGCTTCTTTTACTACATCATGAAAAGAGTTGTCTTTATCAAAATTATTGAAGATAAAGTTCAAACTTCCTGATAATACCGCTTGGATTTTGTTGACTTTATCTCCTGATGCCACTAAATTTTTAACGGTATCAATAATAGGTAATCCTGCACCAACATTTGTTTCAAATAAGAAAGGAGCATTGTATCTACGAGATAAGTTTTTAAGGTTTTTGTAATTGTCAAATGCCGATGAACAGGCAATTTTATTACAAGTAACTACTGCAACACTCTCTCTTAAAAAGTGTGCGTAAGTTTGAGAAACGCTTTCGTTTGCCGTGATATCAACAAAAATACTATTACGTAAATTCAGTGCTTTTACTTGTTCAATAAACAATTGTTGGTCTGCTTTTTCTCCTTTGTCTAAAAGTGATTCCCATGATTTTAAATCAATACCTTCTTCATCAAAAAGCATTTTTCTAGAATTGGCTAAGGCAATAACTCTCAGGTTTATTTTTAAGTTGTCTTTTAGGAATTTATTTTGTTGGTTAATTTGGTCGATGAATTTCTCACCTACATTACCAACACCCATAACAAAAAGATTCAATTGTTTTGTGTTGTCTTCAAAGAAACGTTCGTGAAGCGTATTTAATGCTTTTTTCACATCTCTTTCGTTGATTACTGCTGAGATGTTTCTTTCAGAAGCACCTTGTGCAATGGCACGAATATTAACATTATTCTTCCCTAAAGTACTGAACATTTTTCCGCTCAATCCTTGGTGGTTTTTCATGTTCTCACCCACTAAAGCAATGATGCAAAGATTTTTTTCAACAATACAAGGTTCGACTTTGTTTTGAAGAATTTCAATTTCAAAAGCTTTGTTGATAGCTTCTTCAGCCACATCAGCATCCGAATTTAAAATTCCGATACAAATAGAATGTTCTGACGAGGCTTGTGTGATAAAAATAACATTCACATTGGCCTGAGATAATACTTCAAACAGTCTTTTTGATGATCCTAAAACACCAATCATTCCAGGACCTTCTAGAGTGATTAATGTGATGTTGTCAATATGACTAATCCCTTTTACCGGATTTCCATTTGCAACAGCATTATTCGAAATAAATGTTCCTTCGGCTTCTGGCTCAAAAGTATTTTTAATCAGAATAGGAATATTTTTTCTTAAAACGGGTTGAATTGTAGGTGGATACAACACTTTGGCACCAAAATGAGACAATTCCATAGCTTCTTGGTATGAAATACTGGCAATAGGTTGCGCTTGTTTTACGATTTTTGGGTTAGCAGTAAACATTCCGTTTACATCAGTCCAAATTTCTAAATCAGTTGCATCTAAGGCACCTGCTAATATTGCTGCTGTATAATCAGAGCCGCCACGACCTAAAGTGGTAGTGATTCCGTCTAAAGAAGTTGCAATAAATCCGGGCATAATAACTACCTGACTTTTATTCGACGAAAAATAATCAGCGATTAGTTGGTTTGTTAATTCAAAGTTTACTGCAGCTTTTCCAAAATTGCTATTGGTTTTAATCAATTCACGGCTGTCTTTGTAACTGCTATTATCTAGGTTTTGTTTTAAAGCTTCTGCAATAATATAAGAAGACAATAATTCACCAAAACTTAAAATAGTATCGGCAGTTCTTGCAGAAAGTTCTCCTAGAAGGAAACATCCGTCTAAAAGTGTTTCCAGATGATTAATAATCCTTTTTACATGACTTAATAAACCACTTTGTTGACTTACCGGTATTAACTCTTTTAGTGTGTCTAAATGTTTTTTCTCGATTTCGGCAACAACATCTTTGTAGCTTTCGTCACTTGCTGCTGCTTTTGCGGCAGCAGATTGCAATAGATCGGTAATTTTGCTTAAAGCAGATACCACTACGATTAATTGATCTTGTTTTGCTTGATTTTGGACTATGTCTAGGACTAGTTTTATATTTTGTGCATTGGCGACCGAAGTTCCGCCAAATTTTAATATTTTCATTTTATGTGTTTTGATTTTAAAAAAATGTAATGTCTTTTATACATCCAATATCCTTCTTTCTTTAAAAAGAAAAATACAAAATAGGATTATATGTAAAATGTATACCCCTAAGGGGTAGTAGTTGTTGTAGCTGTAAATGTAGCCGTAACAGAAAGTGCAACCCAAATTTGAGTTGTTATCGAAGAGTGATATGTAGATCTGTTGTCTTTCATTATTGTTTTCCAAAAATACAGTTTTTTATAAAAAGCAAAAAACCTTTTTTCTGTTTTTGCGAATATTTTAATAATCCAATGAGAATTTGGTCTCTGTTGAGTATTTCTCATTTTATGAGCTTGTTAGCGGAACAATCAATATATTTTATTGGATCCAGAATCAAATTGAGTGTGTTTCTGATTCTTGTTTTTAGAAATGCTATACTATATTGTACTTGTTTTGACTTGATAAACAAGGTATTCCTTTATTTTAGACGCTAATTACATTGATAATGGTTTTTAAGAGTAAATTAATTTAGCTGGTTTTACTATTTTTTCAACCGTCCTAGCTTTAAAGAAGGAATAATCTTCCTGTTTTTACGTCAAATTTATTAAATCAATATTTTTTGACAATTATTTTAAATTATTGTCAATATATGTTGCTTTTTAATATTGATTTATTGAATTTTGGCTACTCAAAATTCGATACGAAAATGGACAATACACATTATATAAGTACTGAGGTACTTACCCTTGAAATAGTACAGGAGATTATTTCCCAACACAAATCATTAGAGTTATCTGATGAGGCTAAAGTAAATATTCAAAAATGCCGTGATTTTTTAGATAAAAAAATGGCTTCTCATTCGGAACCTATTTATGGTATTAATACTGGTTTTGGTTCACTTTGCAATGTCAAAATATCAAATGAGAACTTGTCTAAATTACAAGAAAACTTAGTAAAATCACATGCTTGTGGCACGGGAGAGGAAGTTCCATGCGCTATTGTAAAATTAATGTTGTTGCTTAAGATACAGTCTTTGAGCTATGGACATTCGGGTATACAATTACAAACAGTAGACCGTTTAGTAGCCTTTTACAATAATGATGTTTTACCGGTAATTTATACCCAAGGTTCTTTAGGTGCTTCAGGCGATTTAGCTCCTTTGGCGCATTTGTCATTACCATTGTTAGGAGAAGGGGAAGTGTATTTTGAAGGAAAAAAAGTGCATTCAAGTGTCGTAATGGAGCGCTTTAGCTGGGAACCAATTGTTTTGAAATCTAAAGAAGGTTTAGCATTGTTAAACGGTACGCAATTTATGAGTGCTTATGGAGCCCATATTTTGATAAAAACGAATAAGTTTTCTTATTTAGCAGATTTAATAGCAGCAATATCTTTGGAAGGATTCGATGGTCGCATCGAGCCATTTCATGAATTGATACATTTTATTCGTCCTCACAAAGGACAAATTGTAACGGCCAATCGCGTTAAAGACTTTTTAGATGGTAGTGAAATCATTGAGCAAGAAAAAACACATGTGCAGGATCCCTATTCGTTTCGTTGTATCCCACAAGTTCATGGAGCCTCAAAAGATGCTTTTGAGTATGTAAAAAAAGTGTTTAAGACAGAAATTAATTCGGTTACAGACAATCCTAATATATTTATTGAAAGTGACCAAATCATCTCTGGAGGTAATTTTCATGGACAACCTTTGGCTTTAGCCTTAGATTTTATGGCAATTGCTTTGGCTGAATTGGGAAGTATCTCAGAAAGAAGAACCTATCAGTTGATTTCAGGTTTACGTAATCTGCCTGCATTTTTGGTAGATAACCCTGGACTGAACTCAGGATTGATGATACCTCAATATACTGCTGCTAGTATTGCTAGTCAAAATAAACAATTAGCAACGCCATCAAGTGTTGATAGTATCGTTTCTAGTAATGGACAAGAGGATCATGTGAGTATGGGAGCAAACGGAGCTACAAAGGCATTACGAGTATTGGATAATATCGAACGTATTTTGGCAATAGAGTTAATGAATGCATCTCAAGCAATTCATTACAGAAGGCCATTACAATCGAGTGAATTTATCGAAATGTTCCTAAGTTCTTACAGAGAGGAAGTACCTTTTATAAAAGAAGATCGCATTTTACATTATGATATTGAGAAAACAGTAGCTTTCTTGAATAGTTTCCAAATCGAAGAAGATTTGTTAAATTAGTTTAAGATAAGGCTAATAATAAATAAAAAACCATCCAATTTTTTAATATTGGATGGTTTTTTTACTTCAGTTTAATAGTATACTACGTTAGGATCGAATTACTTAATCTTAAAGTTCTTTTCGATAGCCTTGATCATTTCACCTGCTATATCTTTATTTGTAGCTCCTTCAATTCCTTCTAATCCAGGGGAAGAGTTAACTTCTAGTAATAAAGGCCCTTTTGAAGAACGGATGATATCTACACCTGCTACTTTTAAATCCATAGCTTTTGCCGCTTTTATCGCGATGCGTTTTTCTTCCATGGTTACATTAATAACCGATGCTGTTCCACCTAGGTGAATGTTCGCTCTAAACTCGCCAGGCATAGCCTCACGTTGTATAGAAGCTACTACTTTACCATCGATTACAAAACAACGGATATCTTTACCATTGGCTTCTTTGATGAATTCTTGGACTAATATGTTTGCATTAACACTTTTAAAGGCATTGATAACACTTTCTGCAGCTTTTTTGGTCTCCGCCAAAACAACTCCTTTTCCTTGAGTTCCTTCTAGTAATTTTACGATTAGTGGAGAACCACCAACCATTTTAATTAAATCATTGGTATCCAAAGGCGAATTTGCAAATCCAGTTGTTGGTATTCCTATTCCGCTATTTAAGAGCAATTGTAATGAGTATAATTTATCACGAGATTGCGTGATTGCACTTGCTGAATTTAAGCAAAACACTTTTAATGCTTCAAACTGTCTCGTCAATGCACATCCGTAAAAAGTGATGCTTGGTCGTATTCTAGGAATAATAGCGTCAAACTGGTTTAGAATTATCCCACCTCTATAATGAATTTCAGGAGTATCCGCATCAAGTTTCATGTAGCATTCCTTGATGTTTAAAAAATGCATTTCGTGACCACGCATTTCACCCGCTTCCATGATTCGCTTGTTACTGTATAATTCAGGGTTACTAGCTAAGACACCAATTCGTAAACCTGTGCTTGCTTTTGCAGAATTTTTATATAATTCTTTAAGACTGTCAGATGTAGGTTGGCCTAAAAGGTATTGTTGTTCTGGGTCAACAAGAACTCTTCCGCTCATGGCTTCGCGTCCTAAAAGCATACGAAATCCCATTGAATCCCTATTAGTCAACGTCATTTCAATTGGCCATTTTGAATCTCCAATTTCTAAATTAGTTTGAATAACATACCGTTGTTCACGAAATCCGCTAGAGCTTTTTACGATTCGTTTGTCGATTAAGGGTGCCTCACAGTGTATAACTGTTTTGAGGTTATTTTGAATTGGGTTGATGTCAAATCGTACCCAGTTTGCTTCATTTTTGATGAAAGGGGCAATGTTTATAGCGTGTAACGCCGATGTTTTAGCACCTGAATCAACACGTGCTTTTATTGTAGGGATTCCCAGTTCTGGAAATGAACACCATTCTTCGCTACCTAGAATTACTTTATTTTGTGACATATATTAAAATGTTTGAGCTGTAATTATAAAATCCAAATGTAAATATTTGTTTTTAATAATAAGAGAAATTGATATAAAGAATAAACCCGTTATGTTATAAAAACGTAACGGGTTTATTTTATGACAAAAGATTCAATAATCTATTGTTTTGTAGGTTCTTCTGCTTTTTTGACTGTAACTGTCAATTCTTGGGCACCTTCTTCAATGTCCATGAAAATATCATCACCAGAGGCAATTTTTGAAGTAATAATTTCTTCAGCAAGTGCATCTTCAACGTATTTCTGAATGGCTCTTTTTAGTGGTCTTGCGCCAAATTGTCTATCAAAACCTTTCTCAGCAATAAATGCTTTCGCTTTATCAGAAAGACTTAAGTTGTAACCTAGCTCAGATACTCTAGCATATAATTTTTTCAATTCAATTTCAATAATTAAATCGATATCATGTTTCTCTAAAGCATTGAATACGATTACGTCGTCAATTCTATTTAAAAACTCAGGAGCAAATGTTTTCTTTAATGCATTTTCAATGATGCTTTTAGAATTATCATCAGCCTGTGCTACTTTTGCAGCAGTACCAAAACCAACTCCTTGACCAAAATCTTTCAATTGTCGTGCTCCAACATTTGAAGTCATGATTATGATAGTATTTTTGAAGTCAATTTTTCGACCTAAACTATCTGTCAAATATCCGTCATCAAGAACTTGCAATAACATATTGAAAACATCTGGATGCGCTTTCTCTATCTCATCTAATAAAACCACACAATATGGCTTTCTACGAACTTTTTCGGTTAATTGTCCACCTTCTTCGTATCCTACATATCCCGGAGGCGCTCCAACTAAACGTGAGATTGCAAATTTCTCCATGTATTCACTCATATCAATACGAACTAAAGCGTCTTCAGAATCAAATAATTCTTTTGCCAGTACTTTAGCTAATTGTGTTTTACCAACTCCTGTTTGACCAAGGAATATGAATGAACCAATTGGTCTGTTTGGATCTTTCAATCCAGCACGATTTCTTTGAATAGATCTCGCGATTTTTATAACGGCTTCTTTTTGTCCAATAACTTTACTTTCGATAAGTTGAGGTAATATAGCTAGTTTGTTACTTTCTGTTTGCGCGATACGATTTACAGGAATTCCAGTCATCATAGATACAACATCTGCGACATTATCTTCTGTAACTTCGATTCGGTTATTTTTAGCATCTTCTTCCCATTGTTCTTGGGCTATAGCCAATTCTTTTTCGATGCGTTTCTCATCATCTCGAAGTTTGGCGGCTTCTTCATATTTTTGTTTTTTAACAACAACATTCTTTAATTCACGAACATCTTCTAATTGACGTTCTAGATCTAAAATTTGTTTTGGAACTTCAATATTGGTAATGTGCACACGAGAACCTGCCTCATCTAAAGCGTCAATAGCCTTGTCTGGCAAAAAGCGTTCAGACATATATCTATCTGTTAATTTCACACAAGCTTCAATTGCTTCTTGCGAATAAGTAACATTATGGTGGTCTTCATATTTGTTTTTAATGTTATTCAAGATGGTAATCGTTTCTTCGACAGATGTTGGTTCTACGATTATCTTTTGAAAACGTCTTTCTAAGGCGCCATCTTTTTCTATATACTGTCTGTATTCGTCAAGTGTAGTAGCTCCAATACATTGGATTTCTCCTCTTGCTAAAGCTGGTTTGAACATGTTTGATGCATCTAGGGAACCAGTAGCTCCGCCAGCACCAACTATAGTGTGAATTTCATCTATAAAAAGAATGATATCATCATTTTTCTCTAATTCGTTCATTACTGCTTTCATGCGTTCTTCAAACTGTCCTCTATATTTAGTACCGGCAACAAGGCTGGCTAAATCTAAAGTTACAACACGCTTGTTGAATAGGATTCGTGAAACTTTCTTTTGAATGATTCGCAACGCTAATCCTTCGGCAATAGCAGATTTCCCAACACCAGGCTCACCAATAAGCAGTGGGTTGTTCTTTTTACGGCGGCTTAAAATCTGGCATACGCGCTCAATTTCTTTTTCACGTCCTACAACAGGGTCTAGTTTTCCTTCTTCAGCCATTTCGGTTAAATCCCTTCCGAAGTTGTCTAAAACAGGTGTTTTAGATTTTTTATTTGATTTATTGGCGGGATTGTTGAAATTTCCTTCTTTCAGACTGTCATCTTGTCCTGAATCATCGTTGTATGAGTCAGTTGCTCTTGGTAAATTCTCTAAGAATTCTTCTTCGCTTGGTGTCATATTGATATATTGTTCTTTAGCCACATCATAATCAATTTTTAATTTATTCAGTAGCTTGGTTGTTGGGTCATTTTCGTTTCTTAGAATACATAATAGAAGATGAGCGGTGCTTACGGAAGAGCTTTGAAATACTTTTGCTTCTAAAAAAGTAGTTTTCAATGCACGCTCTGCTTGACGAGTCAAGTGAAGGTTTTTCTTTTCTATATTAGTATCTATAGTAGGGTTTGCAGGGCTTAGTATTTCTACCTTTCTGCGTAAATGGTCTAAATCAATAGACAGGTTATTTAATATTTGTATTGCTTTACCACTTCCATCTCGAAGGATACCTAGCATCAAGTGTTCTGTTCCTATGAAGTCATGACCTAGTCGCAAAGCTTCCTCTTTGCTATAGGTAATAACGTCTTTTACTCTTGGTGAAAAATTATCATCCATAATATATGTATTGATTGTATGTGTAAATTTAGTGAATTACCATTTGAAAAACAAAAATCGTTCCTTAAGATGTCATGTCAGCTAATTGACGAAAAAATGATGGAATAGAATCAAAAAAAATGCTTTTTTTATTAAACAAATGAGAAGGCTGCTTTGTTAATAAATCATTGAAATAAGTATGTTAAAATACTTTCAAAAATTTCAAAAAGCCGTATATTGGCACGTTTTGAAACTAATATAATTTTTTAATATAACAACTTATGTCTGAAGGAGAAAAGTTAATTCCTATTAACATAGAAGATGAAATGAAAACAGCTTACATCGATTACTCGATGTCGGTTATTGTATCAAGAGCACTTCCAGATGTTAGAGATGGCTTGAAACCAGTACATCGTAGAGTACTATTTGGAATGCATGATTTAGGAGTTAACTCACGATCTGCTCACAAAAAGTCCGCAAGAATTGTCGGGGAAGTTTTAGGAAAGTATCACCCACACGGAGATACCTCTGTTTATGACGCTATGGTTCGTATGGCCCAAGAGTGGAGTTTACGTTATTTATTAATTGACGGTCAAGGTAACTTTGGTTCTGTGGATGGAGATAGTCCTGCAGCGATGCGTTATACTGAGGCTAGAATGCGTAAGATTTCAGAAGAAATTTTGGCAGATATAGATAAAGAAACTGTTGATTTCAAATTAAATTTTGATGATACGTTGCAAGAGCCAACGGTTATGCCAACTCGTGTTCCTACCTTATTAATTAATGGGGCAACAGGAATTGCTGTGGGTATGGCTACTAATATGCCTCCTCACAACTTAACGGAGGTGATTGACGGTACCTTGGCGTATATGGACAATAACGATATTGAAATTGATGAATTAATAAATTATATAAAAGCGCCAGATTTTCCTACTGGTGGTATAATATATGGTTATGAAGGCGTTCGTGAAGCTTTCAAAACAGGTAGAGGTAGAGTAGTGATGCGCGCCAAAGTTGGTTTTGAAGAAGTGGATGGTCGTGAGTCAATCATTGTTACTGAAATTCCATACCAAGTCAATAAGGCAGATATGATCAAGCGTACTGCAGATTTGGTTAACGATAAGAAAATTGAAGGGATAGCAAACATACGTGATGAATCAGATAGAAACGGTATGCGTATTGTTTATATCTTGAAGCGTGATGCTACACCTAATGTGGTTTTAAATACCTTATATAAGTATACGCAGTTACAATCTTCTTTCAGTGTAAATAATATTGCAATTGTAAAAGGTCGTCCTCAAATGTTGAATTTGAAAGACCTGATTCACTATTTTGTTGAGCATCGTCATGATGTGGTGACTCGTAGAACGCAATTTGAATTGAGAAAAGCGGAAGCAAGGGCACATATTTTAGAAGGTTTGATTATTGCTTCAGATAATATTGATGAGGTAATTGCATTGATTAAAGCCTCGAAAAGTACGGAAGAAGCAAGGGAAAAATTAATCGAAAGATTTAAATTATCCGACATTCAGTCTCGTGCTATTGTAGAAATGCGTTTACGTCAATTAACAGGTCTTGAACAAGACAAGTTAAGAACGGAATACGATGAAATCATGAAGTTAATCGAGCATTTAAGAGCTTTACTTGCCGATGTTAACTTAAGAATTGCTTTGATTAAAGAAGAGCTTATTGAAATTCGTGATAAATATGGTGATGAGCGTCGTTCAGTAATTGAATATTCAGGTGGTGATGTTAGTATCGAAGATTTAATTGCAGATGAAAATGTGGTAATTACGATTTCACACGCTGGATACATCAAAAGAACGAACTTAACAGAATATAAAACTCAAAATAGAGGTGGAGTTGGTCAAAAAAGTGCAGGAACAAGAGATCAGGATTTCTTGGAACACATGTTTGTAGCGACAAATCACCAGTATATGATGTTCTTTACTCAAAAAGGGAAATGTTTCTGGATGCGTGTTTATGAAATACCAGAAGGAAGCAAGACTGCTAAAGGTAGAGCGATTCAGAATCTTATAAACATTGAGAGCGATGATAAAGTAAAAGCATTTATTTGTACTCAAGATTTAAAAGACCAAGATTACATTAAGGGACATAATTTGATTATGGTAACTAAAAAAGGTCAGGTTAAGAAAACGTCATTAGAGAAATATTCTAAACCTAGAGTAAACGGTGTTGCTGCAATTACAATTAAGGAAGGTGATGAATTATTGGAAGCAAAATTAACAAATGGCGAGAGCCAAATCATACTTGCAGTTAAGTCTGGTAAGTTAGTTCGTTTTGAAGAAACTAAGACCCGCCCTATGGGAAGAACGGCATCTGGAGTTCGTGGAATTACGTTGAAAGATGACAATGACGAAGTGATTGGCATGGTTACTGTAGATAAAAACAATATAAACGACTCACAAGTTTTAGTTGTAACTGAAAATGGATACGGAAAACGTACCAAATTGGTTGACGAAGACGGGGAAGATGTTTATAGAATTACTAATAGAGGAGGAAAAGGGGTTAAGACTTTGAATATCACTGAAAAAACAGGAAGTTTAATTTCGATAAATGCCGTAACAGATGCTGATGATTTAATGATTATCAATAAATCTGGTTTAACTATTAGAATGGCTGTTGAAGATTTACGTGTAATGGGACGTGCAACTCAAGGTGTTAAATTGATTAATCTAAAAGGTAAAGATTCTATTGCTGCTGTTACTAAAGTAATGAAAGATGATGTCGAAGAAACTGTTGTTGATGAAGACGGAAATGTAATTGAAGCTGAAGTTATCGAAAGGGTAAAACCAGTTCTTGAAGTTTTAGAAGATGAAGAAGGAGATGACGATGACGACGACACTGATGAAGAAGAAGCTGAGGATGACGATGTCGAAGAGGATGATTCAGAAGATGACGAAGATTAACAAAACAATTATTATAAATTAAGAAAAAAAAATTAAACAAAAAACAAGAATACTATGAAAAGTAAATATGTAATTCTAGCATCAGCTTTATTGATCTCTGTTGCTACCTTTGCTCAAAAAGATGAAATAAAAGCTGCAGAAAAAGCCTTGAAAAAAGGAGAATCTAAAGAAGCAGCGACTATTTTACAAGGAGCTGAGTCTTTAATTCCTAATGCATCAGATTCTGAGAAAGCCCAGTTTTTCTTTTTGAAAGGGAATGTGTATCTAGATCTAGCAGATAAAAACATTGAGACAGATAAAAATTTGTCTTTAGCGGCAAAAGCATACACTGACTTAATAGCTGCTGAAAAAGCATCAGGAAAATCAAAATATTCTAGTGAAGCAGCTGTATCTGTTACAAAGATTAAATACAAATTAATAAACAATGCAATTGCTGATTCTAAAGTGGATAAGCATTCTGAGAGCGCAAATAAATTATATGCTGCTTATTTGTTGGATACAAAAGATACTTTAAATCTGTATTACGCAGCATCTACTTACGTAAATGCAAAAGAATATGATACAGCATTGAAAATGTATGATGAGTTGAAAAGATTGAACTATTCTGGGAAAGGAACTAATTATTTAGCATTAAATAAATTGACAGGAGAAGAAGATCTTTTTACTACGGCTGCAGAAAGAGACAGAATGGTGAAAATGGGTACACATGAAAAGCCAACAACTGAAACTATCCCTTCAAAAAGAGGAGAGATATTCAAAAATATGGCTTTGATTCTAGTTCAAAATGGAAAAACAGAAGAGGCTAAAAAAGCGATTGCGGAAGCAAGAGTAGCAAATCCTGATGATACTTCATTGATTTTGACTGAAGCAAACTTATATTTGGAAACGAAGGACTTTGAGACTTATAAAAAGTTAATCAATGAAGTACTGGCTAAAAATCCAAATGATGCAGATTTAGTTTTTAATTTAGGGGTTCTTAGCGCTAATGCTAAAAATACTGTTGAAGCAGAGAAGTACTATGCTCGTGCTATTGAAATTAACCCAACGTACCTTAATGCCTACATAAATATGGCGGCCTTAAAATTGGAGAGTGAAAATGCAATAATTGCAGAAATGAATAAATTAGGCACTTCTGATAAAGATATGAAGCGTTATGCTGCATTGAAAGCACAAAGACAGGGTATCTTTAAATCAGTGATTCCTTATCTTGTAAAAGCATTAGAAGTAGATCCTAAAAATGAGGATGTTTCAAAAACATTGCTAGGAGTATACAGTGCGTTAGAAATGACTGCTGAGAAAAAAGCTTTAGAAGCTAAAATGAAATAATACATTTTATATTCGAACATAAAAAAACCTATCTGATTTCAGATAGGTTTTTTTTATATTATTTTTTTTATAACTCGGAGTTTATGCGTGTGCTTATTAATCTCTGGATTGTAAATTCCAAGGTGATCTAGTCGATCTATCCTAATCTTTCCGCTAGCATGGATGATATAGTTGTTCTCCATGATTATACCTACATGTATGATGTTGCCTTCTTCATTGTCAAAAAAAGCTAAATCTCCAGGTTCGCTTTCCTCTATAAAGCTCAATGCTTCCCCTTGTGCTGATTGTTGAGATGCGTCCCTCAATAACTTATAGCCGTTGAGTTTGTATACCATTTGAGTAAAACCGGAACAATCGATTCCAAAAGGTGTTTTTCCGCCCCAAAGGTAAGGTGCGTTCAAATATAGAAAAGCTGTGTTGATTAGTTTTTTTTTGTCTTTAATTCCTTCAACTTTGGTTCCTTCAAAATCAAAATTACTTTTGTTTATCTCTGGATGATTGATAAACGATAATGAAGACCCCAGTGGAATTGGAATCAACAAATTAGATTCGCCAGTAATGTATTCTATTAAATCTGCATTTAAAACGATAGCATCATCAGAAAGAAGACTGTAACTTGATTCAGAAATACTTTGATATTGTTTTGAATCTACCCAGCCCTCATATCCATCAAATTGCATTTTGATACGAGACCATTGGTTCAATTGCTCTAAAATTTTAAAATGTTCTCCAAATAAAACTTGGGAAACGATTTCACTTTTATCATTTGGTTCAAACCGAAGAGGGATTATAGCCAGATTACAAATTCCGAACATTTAGGTTTATTTATTAGTTAAGAATTATGCGTTATAGGATTTAAGTCTATAACGCATAATTATAATTGTTTTAGGATCTTTCAATAATAATTGCCGAAGCACCACCACCACCATTACATATAGCGGCTGCTCCAATTTTACCATTATTTTGTTCTAAAACATTTAATAGCGTGACGATAATACGTGCTCCAGAGCAGCCCAGAGGGTGTCCTAATGATACTGCGCCACCATTTACGTTAACTTTGTCGTTATCTAAACCTAGAATTTTTGAATTTGCTAATCCAACTACTGCGAAAGCTTCATTGAATTCAAAGAAATCAACATCAGTTGTGCTTATTCCTGCTTTGTCTAGAGCTTTAGGAAGCGCTTTTGAAGGACTTGTAGTGAACCATTTTGGTTCTTGGGCTGCATCAGCATAACTTTTGATGAAAGCCAAAGGTTTTAGTCCTAATGAAAGGGCTTTTTCTTCGGTCATTAGAATCAATGCTGCAGCTCCGTCGTTTATTGTAGATGCATTGGCAGCTGTAACAGTACCTTCCTTTGTAAATACAGCGTTTAAAGTAGGAATACGATCAATTTTAACGTTGGTGTATTCTTCATCTTTGGATACCATAATTGGATCTCCTTTTCTTTGTGGAACTGCTACAGGAACTATTTCATTGTCAAATTTTCCATCTTCCCAAGCTTTTGCTGAACGCGCATACGATTGAATTGCGTAGGTGTCTTGGTCTTCTCTGCTAAAGTTGTATTCAGATGCACACAGATCAGCGCAAACTCCCATTGCGTTGTTGTCATAGGCATCAATTAAGCCATCTTTTTGCAGTCCGTCAACCATAGTGGCTGGGCCAAATTTAGTTCCGCTACGCAAATGCATATAATGTGGAGCTAAACTCATGTTTTCCATTCCTCCGGCAACAACAATTTCTGCGTCGCCACATTGTATTGCTTGCGCCGCCATCATTACGGATTTCATTCCTGATGCGCATACTTTATTTATAGTGGTACAGACTACGTTATCAGGTAAGCCAGCATAAATTGCTGCTTGGCGTGCAGGAGCTTGCCCTACACCGGCCTGGATCACATTGCCCATAAAAACTTCGTCTACTAATTTTGGATCTAAACTTATTTTATCTAATGCTCCTTTTATGGCTGCTGCTCCTAATTTAGTTGCAGAAACGGTAGATAATCCCCCCATAAAACTTCCGATAGGTGTCCTAACGGCAGAAACGATAACAACTCTTTTGCTCATAACTTATATAATGTTGGTTTATCTAGCAAATTTAATCTTTTTTAGACAAATTCTGATTTTGATTACGGGTTTATATTTTTTAGAAAATAAATTTACTTTTTATTTTGTGCTATATGTTTGACTGTGAAGTGTTTTTATAAAAATGTAAAAAAACATTGAAAAAAACCTTCAGAATAGTTGTGAGTAACGCAAAGAAGTCCTAAATTTGCAACCGCAAAACGAGACACGTTTCTCTGAGCTTGGAGGGGTGCCAGAGTGGTAATGGAGCAGTTTGCTAAACTGTCACCGAGCAATCGGTGCCAGGGTTCGAGTCCCTGTCCCTCCGCTTAATTTTTTTATGATTCAAAAATAGCGTTTTTGAATTCTCATAAAAATGAGAAAGGCATAAAGATTTTAAAATGAATATTGAATTTTCGGGGTGTAGCGTAGCTCGGTTATCGCGCCTGCTTTGGGAGCAGGAGGCCGCAGGTTCGAATCCTGCCACCCCGACAATAAAAACTTTTTCCATTTAAGTTTTAAAAGAAAAATGGAGGCATAGCTCAGCTGGATAGAGCACCTGCCTTCTAAGCAGGCGGTCGAAGGTTCGAATCCTTCTGCCTTCACAAAAACCGATACTTTAATTAGTATCGGTTTTTTTGTGTTTAATAATCTGTATAAATCGGCTCAATTTTCCTATTTTTATAAAAAAAAATATTTATGAACTCTTCTTTTAGATTTTGTTTGTTTTTGGGTTTTCTTTTATTATTTGTTTCTTGTAAAGCCCAAGTTGTTTATCCTTCAAATGGAACAAACAATAAAGTGGTCGTAAATGATACTACATTTGTAAACCTGAAAGATTACAGCAGTGATTTTGTCTACGATATGAAGTATGCAACCGAAGATAACTTTTTGAAAGCTAAAGTGTATGATTGTGCAGAATGTTACCTGCGTTTAAAAACAGTTTCTGCATTGGTTGAAGCCAATAAAGAGTTTATTAAAAAAGGATATAGAATTAAGCTTTTTGATTGTTACCGACCTCTTGATATCCAAAAAAAGATGTGGAAGATTGTCTCAAACCCCAAATATGTCGCTGACCCGGTGAAAGGCTCTATCCATAATAGAGGAGGAGCAGTTGATATAACTTTGGTAGATACTACCGGAAAAGAACTCGATATGGGGACTGATTTCGATTTTTTTGGCATCGAAGCAAGTCATAATTACACTAAGCTTTCTGATACAGTAAAACAAAACAGAATATTACTTAAAAGTGCTATGGAAGCAGCTAATTTTAATTCCTTTGATTCTGAATGGTGGCACTATAATTTAAAAGCGGGGCTAAATGATAAAGTATCAAATGTGAAATGGGATTGTGACTAATTACTCAATACACTGTAAATTATTTATGAAGTAAGTTTCAGGTTCATATACCAGATTGTCTAACTCTGATTTAAACTCTTTCTGAATCACATAATCTTCTGTATCGGTCAAATATTTAATTCTCATTAAAGACACTGCAGAATTTTTCAATTCTTCAAGACTTCCTTTCATAAACATAAAACGAGCTGTCGTTATACGATTATCAAAGTTTTTATCGTCGCGTATAAGGGAACCACAGTTTTCTTCATCAACATGGATTAATGTGATAATATTTCCATTAAATAACTGTAAAAATAATTTAGAATTTTTATCAAAACAATTTGCCTTCAAAAAACCTTTACTTTTTTGTATTAATTGAACATTTAGGGGATCAAGTCTAAATGTTGTGGGGAAATATATAAATAACGACTTTTACATTTATAAAATATATCTCAATGCAAGATTCCTACAGCGAACTGATCAAGTTATTATTGCCAGAAATTATTGTTGAATATTTCGAACTTACTTCCTATAAAAAGGGAGATGAAATCCTCCACCTTTACTTAAAAGAGGTTAATTCGATTCCTAAAGAATATCTGCAATCTAG
>NZ_FNMV01000007.1 GCF_900106645.1 Flavobacterium degerlachei | reverse complement strand
TGGGAACGATTAAATCATATAACGAAGAGTACGGACTGAATTGAATTTTTTGTTGTTGAACTAACATCTAAAAGCCTTTTGGGTACCATTAAAAATACGAAAAAAGGAGCAAAAAACTATAGTTTTCTACTCCTTTTTATTAACAATTAATTCCTAAAAAGACTTTTTCAGTGCCCTCTGTATTACTATAGATGTTTTTGTTTTAATAATTTATATGCAAAGGCATACAGTTTCGAAGCAATAGAATGGGTGAATTGATAATAGTGTAATTAAGGAAACTCCAATACTCATAATTTTACAAAAAATAATAAAGCGGCATTAAACTTTAATCGTCGAAAGTTCCGTGCAAAACAACAGATTATTAAAGATACACTCCGTTAATACTTTTTTTCATATATTTATAGTCCCTAAATCCTGAAAATTAATACTTTAAACTCATGTAAAACCGAGTAATAGGAATGAATAGCATACGAGAAAAGCAATAAAGACATAATACAATTAACTAAATTGTTCCGCATTGATGCTACCTACAAGTCATTGCCTTTATACCTGCTCTCCAAAGTCATAATACTTAGACGCTCTCTTTTAATACAAACTAGAAGCTATTAATATGTATGCAAGAATATACAAAAATGGGAAGTAGAGTAATTAAGCTATTTTGCGGAAAACCGTAATAAACACCTTCTTTTAAAATGTAAGTTTTGAACATTAATATTTAATATAAAAAAAATACTAGGTAACTTATTTGAATATAATCTAGCAAAAAAAATATTTTATGAAAATCCTTTATAAGATTTTATTTTTATTCATTCTAATAAATAATGGTTTTGCTTTAAGTGCTAAGAACAACAATAGTGAACTTAACATTGAGAAAATAAAAAAGGCAAAAGTCGTCTTTACTACTAACAATCTAGTATTGCCTTCTGCAACAATTTCAGGAACAACAACGGTTTGTCAGAATGCGGCGCAACCACAAATAAAGTTTACAGGTTCAGGGGGAACCGCCCCTTATACTTTTACTTATAATATTAATGGCGGCACTCTATTAACAGTATCCACTGCTGGAACAAACTCATCGGTAACCGTGTCTGCTAATACAACAACAGCTACTACTCTAAATTATAATTTAATTAGTGTTCATGATACCGCAAATCCTACTACTGAACAAGCTAGTTCTGGTAGTGCCATTGTAACTGTGAATTCACCTCTGGTGGTAGATTTTATATTTACCAATGATAACAGCTGTTCAGGAACCATAATTCAATTTTCAGCTAACGTATCTGCTGGTTCATATACTTATTCCTGGGATTTTGGAGACGGCACAATAACCTCAACGCAACAAAACCCTAGCCATTCCTTTGTCTCACTTGGTTGTACAAGTGCAACATTCAATGTTACATTAACCGTCATAGGTGGTGGATGCACAGTAACTAAAACTAAGACAATAACTGTAATTCAAAAGCCTGATATTAGTTTTACGGATATTGATAATCCATTTGACCCCTTTAATAATTGCGGTAATGCATCTTCAAATTCTGTGTATTCGATTACTGTAGGAAATAGTTCCATTTCAACATGTATTTCATCATTTTCTATTAATTGGGGGGATGGGAATTCGGAAAATAATATAGCGTTCCCTATTTCACATACATATCCATCAAATGGAGCTTATTCAATGACAATTACTGCAAATGGAAATAATGGTTGTACGAATTCTAAAACCTATATTGTCAAAAATGTTTCTAATCCCTTAGGTGGACTAAATAGTCCAGGTTCTACACAAAATTTATGTGCTCCAACTTCAAATTTACAATTTTCAATTTCAAATTGGGGAAGCAATTCTCTTGATACAACTTATAAAATTGATTATAGTGACGGTTCGCCAATTGTAGTTTTTACTCAAACTCAATTGAATAGTTCCATTTACTTTAATGCAGCCAATCCGTCAAACTCATCTAATTACCCAATTCCACATATATACACATCAAGTAGTTGTCCTGCATCTAGTTTTGAAGTAAAATTAGATGTAACTAATGCATGCGGTTCCACACCGTTTACATTAGGTAGCATAATCATTCTAACAAAGTCAGAAGCAAATTTCACAGCTCCATCTAGCAGTTGCATTAACAATGCTGTTTTATTTACAAATACAACTATTTCTGGATATGGGCAAAATTGTACTACGGGCTCCATATATTCATGGGATTTTGGAGATGGCTCAGCTATCGTCACAACTTCAATTATTAACCCTCAAAACATTAATCACACCTATTCCAATTTAGGATCATATACTGTTACATTGACAGCTCAAAATGGATGTGGAACTTCGACAAAAACACAGCAAATCTGCATTGAACCAGCCTTAACACCTCAATTCACCCTCAATACTAATTCTGGTTGCTCACCACTTTTAACAACGGCAACAAATACTACTCTAGCAACAAATTCCTGTTCTCCTCCAACCTATGTTTGGAGCGCAACTTACACACCTTCTTATTGCGGTACCAGCATAACAGCGATTCCAAATCAAACGACAACAAATGCTTCTTTTAATTTCACTGAGCCTGGAACTTATACCATTAAACTTACAGCAACAAATTCCTGTTCTCCTCCTCAAGTTGCCACTCAAGTTGTAACGGTAAAAAAACCACCAACAGTTACAATAGATCCAATTGCCAATTTTTGCGGTCCGACAACTATCAACCCCACTGCAACAATAAATAGTTGCTCTGATAGTTCAAGTGGTTTGACCTATGCTTGGAGCTTTCCTGGAGGAACACCATCAACATCAACGTTGGCAGTTCCGGGAGCTATTAGTTATTCCTCGGCAGCAAATTATACCGTATCCCTAATTGTAACCAATGAATGTGGCCCCTCATCAACCGCTACAAAATCCTTTACCATTAATGATGCTCCCACTCTAACAAACACTCCACTTTCACAAACAGTATGCTCAGGTGCTGCTACTGCATTAGTCAACCTTACTGCTAGTTCGTCAGCAGCTACATTTTCATGGACAGCAACAGCAACTGCTGGAATTTCAGGATTTAGCACTTCTGGTACGAATACAATACCTATACAAACGATCTCAACAACAAATACAAATTCAGGAACAGTCACTTACGCCATTACACCCTCATTGGGCACATGTTCTGGTGCGATAAGCAATTATGTAATTAACGTAAATCCAGCTCCAATCATAACAAGTCAGCCGGCTTCAAGTACCATTTGTCAAGGAGGTGTGCCAACTATTTTGTCAGTTTCAATAAGTGGTGCAGCTGGAACTATTATGTATCAGTGGTATTCAAATACGGCTAATAACACGACTAGTGGTGCTACTATAGCGAGCGCAACCAATTCAACATATAGTCCCCCCTCAACAATTACTGGAACGATATATTACTATTGCGTTATTACTTTATCCTCAGGAGGATGTTCAGCGATTACGTCAAATGCTGCAGCGGTAACTGTACTTGCAAATACTACAATAAATTTACAACCTATAGCAACTCAAAATCTATGCGTTGGAGCAACGATTCCCACTCCCCTTTCAATCAATAGTACAGGAACTTCAGGATTCTTATCCTACCAATGGTTTTCAAATACAACTAACTCTAATATTGGCGGATCCGCAATTTCTGGAGCCACAAACTCTACTTATACGATGCCTGTTTTTACGATATCTGGAAATTATTATTACTATGCTGTAGCTTCTTTAAACGGTAATGGCTGTGTGCCAGCAGCAAGTAATGTAGCCGAAGTTGTTGTTTATTCTGATCCAACAATCACAGTGCAACCCATCTCCTCACAAACTATATGCCTAGGCACATCTCCGTCAAATTTAGAAGTTACCGCAACGGGCGGAAATGGTGCATTTAGCTATCAATGGTATAGCAACTTAACTAATTCGAATTCAGGTGGCACAATAGTTCCTGGAGCTACAAGCAGTAGTTATTCTCCAAATGAGAATGTCATTGGCACAAAATATTATTATTGTATAGTTACTCAAAATAGCACTTTAGGCTGCAGCGTTACAAGTGCCACTGCAGCTGTTATTGTAAATTCGGCAGCAATAATAACAAAGCAACCCGATTCAAGTACTTCCTGTTTAGGAGGAAGTCCAAATATTCTATCTGTAGCATATAGCAATGGGGTGGGAACAGCCACCTATCAATGGTATTCTAATACAACTAACTCTTTGACAGGAGGTACAGCAATTTTTGCTGCCACAACTGCTAATTTTACTCCTCCAAATATGGTGGTTGGAACTGTCTATTATTATTGTGTCATCACACTTTCATCGGGTGGATGTTCTAATCTAACATCTGCAATTGCTGAAGTGATAATTAATCCAAATCCAGTGATATCTCCAAAAACGGCCCTCATTTGTAGTGGAAATTCATTTAGCATAGCACCACAAAATTCTGCTGGGGATATTGTACCAAATAGCACTTTGTACAGTTGGACATCCCCCATTAGTTCTCCAGTCGGTGTAATTACGGGTGCAACTTCACAAACAATACCTCAAACCATTATTAGCCAGACTTTAGTAAATCCCACTTCAACTCCTGCTACGGTTACCTACACCGTGACACCTATTTCAGGACTTTGTAGAGGCTCGAATTTCACTATTGTAGTTACTGTAAACCCTTCTATTTCAAATACTGTTACTTTATCTAATAGTAGTTGCTTTGGAGCAAACAATGGTTCCATTCAAACCACTATCACTGGAGGGATACCTTTCAGTACAGGACCATTTTATATCTTAAATTGGACAGGACCAAACGGGTTTACATCGGCAGCAGCAGGTATTTCTAATTTGGCTCCGGGAATGTACGAGCTTTCTATTACAGATGCTGGAGGTTGTCCTATTGTCAAACCTTACGAAATCACAGGGCCTGATGATATTAGTATTACAACTGATGTAAAAAAAGACATTACTTGTTTTAATGCTGCCGATGGTGCAATTGCAATCACGGTCTCTGGAGGAACATTAAACTATTCATATGCATGGACAAAAAATGGAAACCCTTATGCAACCACAAAAGACATCTCAAACTTAGGTCCTGGACTATACGTTGTTTCGGTTTCAGATGCCAAAAATTGCGGTCCAAAAACAAAGACATTCATTATTACTGAACCGCCAATATTAGCTGTAAGCCTGATAAGTCAGACCAACATATTGTGTTTTGGAGAATCTACAGGAGCTATAAATATTTCGGCAGTAGGAGGAACACCCGCAATTTCCGGTTATAACTTTGCCTGGACAGGACCAAGCGGATTTACAAGTTCCAATAAAAATCTAAGTGCTATTATTGCTGGAACTTATGATTTGGTTGTAACTGATAACTCAAATTGTTCCAAAACATTAACAGTTACTTTAAGCCAACCATCCGAAATGGTTATCAACGCAACCGTAACTCCAGTTATATGCTACGGAAATAATGACGCGTCAATTAAATTAGAAGTTACTGGAGGTGTCGCACCGTACACTATTTTATGGAATAATCTCGCTAGTGGCAGCTTTCAAGATAACCTTACACCGGGAGATTATTTGATAGTGGTTACCGATGCCTTAAATTGTACAAAATCCCTGAATGTAAACATCCCTGAAGTTCCTGTTTTCACCATAAATCCAGTAGTAAAAAACATCAATTGTTTCGGTGAAAAAAACGGAAGTATTAATCTAAATCTATTAGGTGGTATCACACCTATCATATTAACTTGGGATGATAGTTCCGTGGCTGGGACTGTACGAAACAATTTAGGATCAGGATCCTATACGGTTAGTATAGTTGACGGTAAACAATGTACAATCAAAAGAACTTTTATCATATTAGAACCTCAGTCACTAGTTCTTTCGGCAAATGTTACCAATGCTTTTGCTTGTGACAATGTCAATAGCGGGTCAATAAAACTCCTTGTCGCTGGCGGTACGGCTCCTTTTAGCTATCAATGGTCCAACGGTGCAACAACGAAAGATTTGACCAATATTCCCACAGGAAATTATTTGGTTACCGTAAAAGACGTCAATGGCTGTTCTGAACAGGCTCAATTTAGCATTAATAGGCCTCCGCCAATCGTGACCGCAGTAGTCACAGAGACTGATTTTGACTGTGAAACCAAATACATTAAGCAAACCTTTAAAGCCCAAGTTTCTGGTGGAGTTCCTCCATACAACCTGGCCTGGTCGAGCGGAACGGTTAGCGGAGCAAATAATGAAATGATGAATACTAGTCAAAACGGGACAGCAATATTATTTGTAACTGATGCCATTGGATGTAAAGCAGATTACTCCTTCAATGTTAAATTACAGTCCATCGGAACAGCTTCTTATGATGCAAGTTCATCTAGCTATTTGACCTATGGAAACTATTCCGTAAATGATCCCATTCAGTTTACCAGTACCGCTACTGGAGATTATGTCAGCGTGGCCTGGGACTTTGGAGACGGAGCCGTTTCTACAGATCTAAACCCAATCCACTCATTTATTTTACCAAAAGATTATGTAGTAACACAAACGGTAACTTATCCATTCGGGTGTGTTTATGTGCAAAAAATTACATTTACTATTGGTAAGGGATATTTATTGGTTGTACCAAATGCTTTTACTCCAAATGATGATAATCTCAACGATACATTCAGACCCGTGACAAAAGCTTTAAAAAATATTCGTCTGGATATCTATGATACGTGGGGTGCTATGTTATATTCAGAGACAGCAGAGATTTTGCGAGGTTGGGATGGTAAAATAAAGGGACAGAATGCGGAAAACGGTAATTACTACTGTAAAGTTAGCGGAGAAACTTTTTATGGAACTGTAGTCAATGTAAACCAACCTTTTGTATTAATAAAATAAGTCCCAAAACGAAAATGAAACTAAAATTTATTATATACATAGTACTGACTTTTATATCTATCGCAGAAATTAAGGCGCAAGACCCTGTTTTTACGCAGTATTTTTTGGTTCCTGAATCACTTAATCCTGCCTTTACTGGAACATTAATAACGGGATATACTGGCCTTATACATCGCTCCCAATGGCCAAATGAAAATAGAAGAATCGATACCGAATATGCTTTCATTAATGGCCCTGTGGGTCCTGAAAGAAATATGGGCTTAGGTCTGACTATTTTAAATCAACGTGAAGTTTTCACCAATTATAATTATGTTCAGGCCAACGGCGTTTACTCCTATAATGTGAATCTAAATTATGATTGGCGACTCAGATTAGGCCTTGAAGCTGGATATGGAAGTAAAAACTTCAATTTTGGAAGCCTTTTATTCGAAGATCAAATCAATACAAATGACGGTTCAATTAATGGAGGTAGTGTAGACCCAAGTTCTTTAAATGCTATTGATAAAATTAATTTTTTGGATATTTCCTCAGGGATACTATTGTATAGTGACAAAGCTTGGTTTGGTGCTTCATTAAAACATTTGAATAAACCAAATATTGCATTTACTTCTAATGCTAAAGTTCCTTTGGAAATGTTTTTAAGCGTTCATTCCGGATATTCATTTAGTTTAGATGAAACCCATTTAAATTTCTTTCCTGATCAAACAAATTTATTGCTTACTGCCAATTATATGCGACAAGCTGAATACAACAGATTGGATTTTGGGACAGCCCTAGAATTCAAACCGTTAATTGTGGGAGTCATTGCAGCAACTAATCCTGAAGGGAAAAGCAATAATAGTCACTTTTTAACGTCTTTAAATCTTTTTGGCTCCATTCAGTTAAATCGTTTTGTATTTGCTTATTCTTATGATATCAACACTTCAAAACTGGGAAATACCCGTGGTGTACATGAACTTTCACTAACTTGGCAAATTGGTCGTGGCTGCTCGAGTTGTGACAATTATTTGGTAAAACAACCCTGGGGCAGAAATTACTAAGGGAGTTTCTTTTGCAAATCCATCATACCGCAATAACCAACAAAGCATAAGAGAAAGGAAAAACAATCTCGTCGCGCTTGTGAATCGACTCTTCTGACAATCGACTGAACGCTTGCAATATGGCTGTTAATTTCTTAATTTTATTGTTTACTAAAATCAACATCAATTTAAAAAAATAAAAAAGTAGCTAAATAAAAAAGGAATCGCAGAGATGCAATTCCTTTTTTATTTTTTTATTCCTAATCCAATCCTATCCTTTTTCCCCGACAGCGATTTTTTTTGCGGAACTAATACTCATAAAAAAAAGCGAAACCTAATAGCTGCAGTATTACAACATAAAAGATTTCGCTTTTCCTTATACAGTCTATTTAATCAACGCAGTCTACCTTTGTCAATTTATATTTTACACGATCAAAATCTATTGGCTCGCCTTTAATAAAATGAGTCGCTCCTAGAGTAGTCATTAACTTCCCGTTGCCTATAATTAGTTCATCCCCTTTCTTAAGAAAAGCCATTGGGTTTTTATAAGTTTTTTTCTCATATCCACCTTGAATAAATGTATAGCTAGCAAATAATGTATCTCCATGGAATTCTCCAGCGATTTCTCCATGCTTTACTGGCATATCAAGCACCATCATCTGCATTTCGCCCGTTATTTTTCCGTTTTTTAAAGTGTTAATTTTTAAGTTAATAGTATCTTTTTCATACAGCGCTTTATAGCATTCAGTGCTTATCGTTTCTTCTGCCTTGGCTTTGGCAGCTTTAGCAACTTTTTCGCTTTGATCTTTTTTACAACTTTCGAGTCCAATGCAAGCCAACAGCAAACAAAAAAGGGTTATTTTTTTCATAATGGTAAGTTTTAGTTAATAATTGTGGCAATGGCCTTTGCTAATTTACGCATAAATAGCGAAATACACACAGTATTATATTTAGCATTTTATTATGGCATCCAAATTATCTAAATAATCGCTTGTCGACAATCAAATCTATTCCCTTTGGCCAAAGCCAAGTTACAATCGTAATTAAATTTTATCATGAAACAAAAGGAATAAAAGCCTGAACCTCATCGTTCTCTTTAATAAATACTTCAAAATTTAAGTCGTCAAAATTTGATAAAAAAAAAAGAGCCAACACTACTTGCTGGCTCTTTCTGTTTATTACTTGATAGAAATTTATTTCCAACCGCCGCCAAGTGCTTTGTATATTTGTACAAAAGCATTCAGTTGGTCTTTTTTGGTTTCAACTAATTCCAGTTTGGCGTCAAGTGCATCACGTTGTGTCATTAAAACTTCAAAATAATCAGCTCTAGCAGATTTAAATAAATCATTAGCCACACTAATTGAAGTGTTCAATGATTTTACTTGTTGTCCTTTAAGCGCATAGCTTTTCTCTAAATTATTAATGTTAGCCAATTGATTAGAAACCTCTAAATAGGCATTCAAAATCGTACGGTCATAGTTATACAACGCTTGTAGCTGTCGTACATTTGCATTTGCAAACTCAGCTTTAATTGCGTTTCTATTAATTAAAGGTGCTGCCACATCTCCCACTAAATTGTACAACAATGACTCAGGAAACTTTGTTAAATAAGACGTTTTGAAAGCTTGTAAACCAAAAGCTGCTGAAATATCAAGTGAAGGATAAAACTCTGCTCTCGCAACTTTCACATCCAGTTTTGCGGCTGTTAAATCCAACTCGGCTTGTTTTATATCTGGTCTATTAGCCAATAATTGAGAAGGTATTCCTGATTGAATGGAAGCCGGTAATAAATTCAAGAAAGCAGCACTATCTCTCGTAATTTTCTCAGGATAACGTCCTAACAAGAAATTAATCGTGTTTTCGGTTTCAACAATTTTTTGGTTTATTTTAAACTCCATACTTTTTGAAGCTAAAACTTCGGCTTGGAATTTTTGCACTGCCAATTCCGTTGCTCTAGAAGCTTCTTTTTGGATTTTCACAATTTCAAGTGCATTTTGCTGTAATTGGATATTTTGCTTCACAATTTCCAATTGGCTATCTAGTGCTAGTAATTCATAATAAGAATCGGCAACTTCAGAAATAAGATTGGTAATCACAAAATTCTTGCCTTCTACTGTAGCTAAATATCTAGTAACAGCTGCTTTCTTAGAATTGCGCAGCTTTTTCCAAATATCAACTTCCCAATTGGCGTAAGCGCCAACATTGAAATCAGTTAACGGATCGGGGAACTCTTTCCCTGGAGTGATCTCAGTAGTTGCATCACCAGCACCTTGGCTTGTATATCTTCCTACTTTTTCTACACCAGTTCCTGCTCTTAAGCCAACAGATGGTAATATGGCTCCTTTTCTAACACGAATATCGTTTTTAGCCATTTCAATTTCTTGCATCGTAATCAACAATTCTTTATTGTTTTGCAAAGCCACTGTAATCAAACTTTTTAGATTGGGATCTTTAAAATAATCGTTCCAATTTAAATTTGAACTGTTTGTGCTATCTGTTGAAGTCCCAAAAGTTACTGGAACCACTTTACTATCTGGCATTTTCAACGCCATAGGCGCCTTGCAGCTTACAACTGCAAGACCCAGACTTAGCATTATACTATATCTATATAACTTCATCTTATTCATTATCATTTAAATATTCAGTGAATGGATTTTCATCTTCGTCTTTAGAAAGCTTGTGTTTTTCTGATATTTTAGCAAAAATCAAATACAATCCTGGAATTAATATAACACCACAAATGGTACCTATAAACATTCCTCCCGCTGCCGCTGTACCTAAAGTTCTATTTCCAATTTTACCTGGGTCTGACGCCAATGAAAGTGGAATCAAACCAGCTATAAAAGCAAAAGAAGTCATTAAAATTGGTCTGAAACGAACCATAGCACCTTCCATTGCGGCATCAATAACGGCAACGCCCTGACTGTGCTTCTGGGCAGCAAACTCTACGATTAATACGGCATTCTTACCTAGTAGACCAATGAGCATTATTAAAGAAACCTGAGCATAGATATTGTTTTCTAAACCAAATAACTTCAAGAATAAAAACGCTCCAAATATACCCGCAGGAAGGGACAATATAACAATCAACGGCAGCACAAAACTTTCGTACTGTGCAGCAAGAACCAAGTACACAAATCCAAGACAAATCATGAAGATATAAATAGCCTCGTTTCCTCTGGCAACCTCATCAGCAGAGATACCTGCCCAGGCAATACCAAACCCTCTGGGAAGTGTTTTAACAGCTACTTCATTTACAACCTGAATTGCGGTACCACTACTATAACCTATTGCTGGCGCACCACTAATCTCGGCAGCATTGTACATATTATGTCTTGTAATCTCTGATAAACCGTACACTTTTTTCATTTTCATAAATGCAGAAAACGGTACCATTTCATCACGATCATTTTTTACATACAATTTCAAAATGTCTTCCGGTAACGCTCTATATTCAGGTGACGCTTGTACAATTACTTTGTATTGACGGTCGTATTTTATAAAGTTGGTTTCATAATTACTACCTACAAGTGTTGACAAGGTATTCATTGCATTCTCGATACTTACCCCTTTTTGTTGTGCAATATCATTATCGATATCCAACATGTATTGCGGGAAACTGGCACTATAAAAGGTAAAAACTGATGTAAGTTCTGGACGTTTTTTCAACTCAGCCACAAACTCTCTACTTACCGTTTCCATCTTTTTATAATCACCCGAACCTGCCTTGTCCAGTAAACGCAACTCAAATCCACCGGCAGCTCCATATCCAGGTACAGCTGGTGGTTGGAAATACTCAATTGTAGCACCCGAAATGTTTTTAGTTTCTTCCTCTAACTGTTTGATGATTTCCTCCACATTTTCATGACGATCTTCCCAACTTTTTAGGTTGATCAAACAAGTTCCTGTGTTGGCTCCTGTCCCTTCGGTCAAAATTTCGTAACCTGCTAAGGCAGAAACTGACTTTACACCATCAATTTTTCCGGCTACTTTTTGCAATTTCTCCGCAATTTGATTGGTTCTTTCTAATGATGAACCTGGAGGCGTTTGAATAATAGCGTAGAACATTCCTTGATCCTCATTTGGAATAAATCCAGAAGGCAGGCTGTTGTTGATGAAAAATATACCCACACAAAAAGCAAGTAAAACAGCTATCGAAACTGATCTTCTATTGATGAACATCGTAAGTACTTTTCTGTAGCCTTCTGATAAATGATCAAATTTTTTATTAAAACCATCTAAAAACCGATTGATTAAATTTTTAGGACGTAGTTTTCCGTGGTTATTTTTCAACATCAAAGCACACAATGCAGGTGTCAATGTCAACGCTACAATTCCCGAAAGGATAATTGCCGTAGCCATTGTGATTGAAAACTGACGATAGAAAATCCCTACTGGACCAGACATAAATGCAACTGGAATAAATACGGCAGCCATTAAAAAGGTAATCGCTATAATTGCTCCACCTATCTCTGACATCGCTTTTTTAGTCGCTTTCCTGGCCGAGAGATGTTCTTCTTCCATCTTAGCGTGAACGGCTTCAATTACCACAATAGCATCATCTACTACAACACCAATTGCTAATACCAAAGCAAATAGCGTAATTAGGTTTATGGTTATCCCAAAAAGTTGCATGAAAGCAAAAGTACCTATCAACGAAACTGGAACTGCAATGGCAGGAATAACCGTTGATCGCCAGTCACCTAAGAAAAGGAAAACTACTAATCCTACCAAGATAAAAGCTTCTACAAGTGTGTGAATTACTTTTTCTATAGAAGCATCTAAGAATTTAGACACATCATAACTGATTTCATAATCCATCCCTTTAGGAAATGACTTTTTTAACTCTTCCAGTTTTGTTTTTACATCAGTAATAACTTGGCTGGCATTACTACCATACGATTGTTTAATAGTAATCGCTGCTGATGGTTTTCCGTCAATACTTGAATAAATATCATACATCGAGCTACCAAACTCTACTTCGGCCACATCTTTCAATCGCAACAACTCTCCGTTTGAACTAGAACGAACTACAATGTTTTCATAACCTTCTTTTGTAGTATAACGCCCTTTGTATTTTAAAACATATTCGAATGCTTGTGATCTTTTTCCTGAACTTTCACCGGTTTTACCTGGAGATGCCTCCAAACTTTGATTACTTAAAGACTCTAAAACCTCATCAGCAGAAATTTTGTACGCTAGCATTCTATCTGGTTTTAACCAAATACGCATTGCGTAATCACGATTTCCTAAGATATCAGCAACCCCTACTCCGTTTACACGCTTTAAATCTGATAGAATATTAATATCAGCATAGTTGTAAAGGAATTTTTGATTGGTATTAGGGTCTGTACTGAATAGATTGACATACAATAACATGTTAGGTTCTTCACGAGTAATTTTTAACCCCTCACGCACCACTAATGGTGGCAATTTATTAATTACTGATGCTACACGGTTTTGCACGTTGATAGCAGCTTGGTTAGGATCAGTACCTAGATTAAAAACTACTTGTACAGAAGCCTCTCCATCATTTCCTGCATCAGAAGTAATGTATTTCATTCCTGGAACCCCATTTAAAGCACGTTCTAATGGAATTACTACCGCCTTTACCATTAATTCACCATTAGCTCCAGGATAATCTGCAGTAATATTTACTTTTGGAGGCGAAATAGCTGGAAATTGTGTCACTGGCAATCCGGTCATAGCCAATATTCCCAGGAAGACAATTACCAGCGATATAACTATCGATAATACAGGTCTTTGTATAAATTTATCAAACATTTTTATATTTTTTTAAAAGTTAAAACAACTATTCAGCTCTCAATTTCAAGCTTGATAATACTTTGCTTGGATTTAAATAGTCGAATTTAATTTTATCATTATCATTCGCTTTTTGAATTCCGTCAAAAACTATTTTGTCATTTGCAGTTAAACCTGAATCAATAACATATAAATCAGGCATCTCTCCTTTAATGTTAATTTCTCTAGATTTAATCACGTTGTTTTTGTCTACAATAAATACGTATTTCTTATCTTGAATTTCATAAGTAGCTTTTTGCGGAATCACTAATGCGTTATGTAAAGGCACCACCATCATAACTGAACCTGTTTCTCCGTTTCGTAGTAATTTTTCAGGATTTGGAAAACGTGCTCTAAAGGCTATATTTCCGGTTTCATTATCAAATTCTCCTTCTATAAGCTCCACTTTACCTTTGTATTTTAATACATCATTATTAGCAAGAAGTAAGTTTACATGATTATCAGCACGGTTTTTAACATCGGTTTCATAATTCAAATATTCTAGTTCCGAAACATTAAAATAGGCAAACATTTCACTATTGTCAGAAAGGCTTGTTAGCAACTCGCCTTCATCAATAAGGCTTCCTAGCTTTTTAGGAATTCTATCAATTGTTCCTGCAAAAGGAGCTCTGATTTCTGTGAAAGACAAATGCAGCTTAGCCAAAGAAACTTCGGCTCTAGCTTGTTGTAATTTGGCCGTAGCAACCGCCTGTTCATTCTTAGAAACAATATTTTTATCGGCTAGAGTTTTTGCATTTTGCAATTCAATTTCAGCTGCTTTTTCCTCGGCTTGCGCTTTTAGTAATTCAGCTTCATACATCTTTGGCATAATTCGAAACAACAGCTGTCCCGCTTTTACATACTGCCCTTCATCGACATAAATGTTTTGTAGAAATCCTTTTTCCTGAGCCCGAATTTCAATATTTCGAACTGATTTAATTTGAGACACATACTGCTTAGTAAACGATGTATCAATAACCACTGGATTTGTAACGGTAAATTTTACTGATTCTTCTTTTTCTTCCTTTTTTGAGTTACAGCTAACAAGGAACATCGCGGCCATTAAGCCCGTAATCATGACATTTTTTTTCATGTTGTAAAATAAAATTTAAGCAATTGATTGAGTGAGATTTAAGTATCTCGTTTGGTAGTAAAAAATAACTATTGCTTAAAATAATGCTATACAAACAGCTAACGTATAAAACGTTATAAGTGTAAAAAGAACAGAATTTAGCAACAGTTTATTGTATTGCTCAAATCCTTAGCACTCTTTGTCTAATATATATAGGAGATGAATAACCGCAAAAAGGCGGGAAAAGTTTTAAACGCTTGAAGTACGTTTTTTCAACAATAAGTCCTGAAAATTCTTGATACCAGATTTTAGGCAGTAAATAACTATTGACGACAATTTTCCTATCGAAGTTATCTTTAATATCATTCCCAAAGTGATAATCTTCTTCTAAATCAGTATCAGCATCTTCAATTAAGTTACTGTCTTGATCTTTATGGAAAAATTTAATTTGGTGATTTTTAGAAAGTGTAGATGTAGCTGTATAACCTATATGGCTATCATGCGATGTAGCATGTAGACTATTTCCTCCGCAAAGCAGAAGAATACATAAATTAATAAAAAACAAAGCTACTCTCATTAGGTGCTCAAAATTATTGAAATATTGAGATAAAAAATAATATTGCAATTCAAAAAAAACTAAAATTTACGAAAACGTTTTCTTAGGTATCGTTGAAAAACAGTGCGAAATTAGGATGAAATTTTAAATAAATTATGAGTTTTAATACTATTTTAAGAATAATTTTTATTGTAGTATTAAAAGCTCTTCTTCGTAAAGTTTTAGTCTTTAAATAGTCCCTTTTTAGAATTGTTTTTCCTCTTAAAATTATTCAAAAACGAATCATTTACTGATTTCCATAATTTTTATAAATCAAAAAGTATTGTTAAATAACGCTGTTTTGATCTCGTATCACTGGGCAATCATTATAACTGTATCCCGTTATCCGTACCTTTGCAATTATTATTATTATTATTATTATACACTATACATAAAAATGGATTTTATAAACGCGATGCATAACCGTTATACTACTAAAAAGTACGACGCAACAAAAAAAATAGACACTAAGAAATTAGAAGAACTTAAAGAGATCTTGTTATTAAGTCCTTCATCTATAAACAGCCAACCTTGGCAATTCTATTTTGTCTCTGATAAAAAAGTAAAAGAACAATTAGCAGCAGCTTCATTATTTAACGCCGAAAAAGTCATTAATTGTGACACCGTAGTTGTTTTTAGCGCTATTGATAATGTTGCTTTATTTGAGCAACAAGTAAAAGAAAACTTACCTGAATCAGCTGTAAACTATTTTAATACGCACTTAAAGCATCTCGCTGATACTGATCTTAAAATATGGTTTGATAAGCAAGTTTATCTTGCTTTAGGCATTTTTTTAGGTGCTTGCGCCCAAATGCAAATTGATGCAACCCCTATGGAGGGAATTGAATCAGATAAATATGAAGCAATTTTAGGATTAGAGGGATACCGCAGCTTAGTTGCTGTAGCCATAGGATATCGAGATGCTGACGACAGTAATCAACCCAGTCAAAAACCAAAATCTAGGTTAGAGAAATCTGCCATAATTAAAACCATTTAAAATGAAAAAAATAGCCTTATTATTACTTTCTATATTAAGCTTAAGCAGCTGCAAGAAGGAAACCGAAAAACCTCAAAATACAGAAGAAAAAACGGAAATAGTACCATCTATTCAAGAAGTTGCCGCCTTTAAAGGACAACAAGTTACAGGAGTTACTATAACGCAAGAAGGACGTGTTTTTGTAAACTTTCCGCGCTGGAGAGAGTGCGTTATCGCTTCAGTAGCAGAAGTGATTGATGGCAAATCAATTGCATATCCCAATACAAAATGGAATGACTGGAAAATAGGTCAAGAGCTACATGATTCTGTTTTTGTAGCTGTACAATCAGTCGTGGCTTTTGAAAATGACCTATATGTTTTAGACACAAGAAATCCGTTATTTAAAGGGGTAGTTGGTGCTCCAAAATTGTTTGTTTTTGATCTAAAAACAAACTTATTAAAAAGAACCTATACTTTTCCTAAAGAGAGCTTTCACAAAGATTCTTACATCAATGATTTGAGAGTGGATAAAGAAAACGGAAGTATTTACCTAACTGATTCTGGTCACGCGGGATTAATCATTCTAAACATCGAAACTGGAAAAGAAAAACGCGTTTTAGACAATCATTTTTCAACAAAATCAGAGGTTGACCATTTGACAATTAACGGAAAAGAATGGAAAAATACAGTTCACTCTGATGGTATTGCATTAAATCCTGTCAATAAAAAGCTGTATTTTCATGCTTTAACGGGATATACTTTGTACGCTATTGATGTTCAAACTTTACTGAAAGGAACAGAAGCTGAAATTGAAAAAGCGGTAGAAAAGGTCGCTAAAACAGCTGCTCCTGACGGAATGATATTTGATGCCAATGGAAACTTATATTATGCGGATTTAGAGCAAAATGCCATTATGAAAATGGATGCTGCAGGAACAATCACTACGCTAGTTAAAGGAGACAAAGTACGTTGGGCAGATACATTTAGCATTTATAATAACGTATTGTATTATACTAATTCTAGAATTAACGAAATCACCGGTCCCATTGATGATATGACTTTTAACTTGAATACAATCAAACTGTAATGCTTACATAAGCTAATTCTAGCAATAAAATTCAACTAAAAACCCAACAATACTAAAATAGTATTGTTGGGTTTTTAGTTTTTATAGGATTTAAAAAATTAGGAGCACTGTGAATACTTGTAAACTTGGTACTTTTGCAGTAACAAGATTAGTTTAAGCAAGCTTCTCCCTTACTTCCCTAACCTCTCTTCTCAATTCCATCAGCACATCTTTCAAACTTTCTGGACTCAAATCATCTGGTCCAAATTCTTCAGTGGCAAAACTGCAGGCGAATTCCCAAATTTCAAGAATTTCCGAGGCCTTAACTTCATACGATTTATAATAGGTATTATCCGAATGGAGCACCAATGCATTTTTTCCGTTTTTGTTCAATCTCTTATAAACAATCCCTTCGTTTTTGGTCAATAATATATATGTCTTGCCATCCATGACATCTCCTAATTTTTCTACATAACGGCCCACAATAAAGAAACCACTTTTATGCGGCGGCATAGAATCACCATCTACGGGAAAAGCCCTGAATTTTCCATTTCGCAACCACGGCAACGAAATGTGCTGTAGGTTTTCGATAAATTCAGGATCGGAATAACCACTAAGATAACCAGCTCTGGCTTTATGGGGAACGATTTCTATAAAACTGTCGCCTTCCCTATCTACGGTAATGGGGAGCAATATTCTGTTATCCTCCAATTTCATCAGATCATCCATGGGTATTTTCCGCACATCGACCGAAAGCAGTAAGTCAATACTGATGTGGTAATAATGGGATATTTTTTTCAGAATTTCATAAGGCGCTTCCGAAGTTCCATCTTCATACTTGACGTACCTCCCTCTTGTTATTGCCAGCGACTCAGCCAGCTTTTCCTGTGAAATTTTCTGTTTGACCCTAAGGTTCCTGATATTATCGGAAAATAAAGACATATTTATTTTGTTACAATTTGGAACAACAAATATACTTAATTTTGTTACAATCCGTGCTAATTTTGTTCTGTATAAAATGAGAAGATTATGGGAAGGGCGATTGTACATATGGATTTGGATACTTTTTTTGTGTCCTGCGAAAGATTGGGGAATTCAAAATTGCAGGGAATTCCTTTGATTATTGGTGGTGGCGACCGTGGTGTGGTTGCGTCTTGTTCGTATGAGGCACGCACTTTTGGGGTACGTTCTGCAATGCCTATTAAGATGGCGCTCCGTCTTTGCCCGCAGGCAAAAGTAATGAAAGGCGATATGGAACTGTATTCCAAATTATCCCATGAGGTGACCGAGGTAATCCAAGTGAACGCTCCAGTTGTGGAAAAAGCCAGCATCGATGAATTCTACCTCGATATTACCGGAATGGATAAGTTTTATGGCAGCTATAAATGGACTGATGAACTGGCGCACTCTGTTACCAGGGAAACTGGTTTGCCTATAAGCTTTGCCTTATCAGTAAATAAAACAGTTTCTAAAATTGCCACCGGCGAAGGGAAACCGCTGGGAAATTTGGAAATACCTGAAAACAAGGTAAAGCAGTTCTTAAATCCGCTGTCTATTCAAAAAATCCCTATGGTGGGTGACGTGACCTTTCAGCTGCTTTCCCGAATTGGCATCCGCACGATTCAGACGCTTTCAGAAATGCCTGCCGAAGTGTTGCAACGCATGATTGGCAAGAACGGCATCGACATTTGGAAGAAAGCAAACGGTATTGATAATAACCCCGTGGAACCCTATACGGAACGGAAATCAATTTCGACTGAACATACCTTTGGGCAGGATACTATCGACATTCAAAAATTGAAATCGATACTTGTGGGTATGGTCGAAAAATTGGCTTTTCAACTGCGATCAGAAGAATGGCTGACCTCAACAGTGGTGATAAAAATTCGCTACGCCAATTTTGATACAGAAACTAAACAATGCAAAGTAGCATATACCTCAGCTGATCATATCCTGACAAAAAACGTCACGGACTTATTTGATAAATTGTACCAACGCCGCATGCGACTCCGCTTAATTGGGATTCGCTTCAGCGGACTCGTCAGAGGCACCTACCAAATAAATATGTTTGAGGACACCGAAGAAATGTTATCGCTATACCAAGCTATGGACAGAATGAAAAGCAGATATGGCTTTGATGCCGTAATGCGTTGTGCCGGTGCAACATTCAAACCCAATAACAAAGTCGAAATTTTGAAACGCAAACCATAACATTATGTACCTCAACTGTCATTCTTTTCACTCCCTGCGCTACGGAACCATTCCGCTGGTCGAGCTCATACAGCAAGCTGCTGTCTGTAATGTTAAGGCAATGGCATTAACGGATATCAATACAGTCACCGGAATTTATGACTTCATAAAGGGCTGCGAAGAAGTCAACATCAAACCAGTCGTGGGAATAGAGTTTCGTTGCAACCATAAATTTCGCTACATCGGCTTGGCAAAAAATGCAAATGGGCTCGCAGAAATGAACCGTTTTCTAACCAAACATAATTTCGAAAATACCCCTTTACCATTAGCCGCTCCCGAGTTTAAGGATGTATGCATTATTTATCTTTTCGAAAATGGGCCAAAGGTTTTGAAAGACCATGAATATGTGGGAATCTGTGCAGAGCAACTTCCAAAATTATTTCTCCCGGAATGGAGGGCACGGCTTGACAAAATGGTGCTACTGCAATCCGTAACCTTCCGGACAAAAAGGGAATTCAATCTGCATAAAATACTGCGTGCCATTGACACCAACGTAATTTTGTCCAGACTCACCACAGATGATTATTGCAAAACTTCTGAAGTGATGATCCCTTTAGAGGAATTGTTGACAAAGTTTGAAGAGTATCCACAAATTGTCAAAAACACCGAAAAACTCATAGAGCAGTGCAATTTTGAATTCGATTTCAAAACACCCAAAAACAAAAAGTACTATTCCGGAAGCCGGGAAAGCGACATGAAACTTCTGACGGATCTTGCCTGGGAAGGATTATCAAAAAAGTACGGAGATGATAATCTGCAAGCAAAAGCAAGAATTGAAAAGGAATTACAGGTCATTGACCAACTCGAATTCAGCGGTTATTTCCTGATTACTTGGGATATAATTCAATATAGCATCAGTCAAGGATTTCTGCATATCGGTCGCGGTAGCGGTGCCAACAGTATTGTCAGTTATTGTCTTGGTATCACAGCCATCTGCCCTATTGAGCTGGATTTATATTTTGAACGCTTCCTAAATGTGAATCGCAAGAGCCCACCCGATTTTGACATTGACTGGTCCTGGAAAGAACGCGACACCATTCTGAGATACATTTTTGACAAATACGGCGCTGAGCATGTCGCTTTTTGCGGAACTAACGTAGAATTTAAATACCGTTCCATATTCCGGGAAGTGGGTAAGGTTTTTGGTTTGCCCAAAGAAGAATTGGATCTGTTGGCTAAAAACCCAATGCAGCTACATGATAAAAACCAGATTGTAAAGCTAGTCCAAGAATACGGGATGCTACTCGAAAAATATCCCAATCAAAGAAGCATGCATTCCTGTGGCATAATAATTTCGGAAGAACCCATCACCAATTATACCCCTTTGGAGATGCCTCCAAAAGGTTTTCCTATTGTGCTATTCGACATGCACATTGCTGAGGACATTGGCTTTGAAAAATTTGATATCCTGAGCCAGCGTGGTATTGGCCATATCGATGACAGTGTGAAGCTGATAGAGAAAAACCGTGGAATCAAAGTCGATATCCGTGATACTACTTTATCAAAAAATGAAGCTAAGGCCAATACTTTTTTAAGCCACGGAAAAACCATTGGATGTTTCTATATCGAAAGTCCAGCCATGCGAGGACTGTTGCGTCGTCTTAAATGCGATAACTACAAAACTCTTGTAGCAGCTTCGTCGATCATTCGCCCGGGTGTCGCCCAATCTGGTATGATGAAAGAATACATCTTCCGCCACAACCATCCGGACCGCTTCGAGTATTTTCATGATGTTTTTAAGGAACAACTTGGCGAAACCTACGGTGTCATGGTTTATCAGGAAGACGTGATTAAGATCGCTTTACATTACGCAGGACTTCCCGCCGCTGATGGAGATATTTTACGTCGCGCCATGAGTGGCAAAGGCCGTTCGAAAGCCGCTTTGCAAAAAGTAAAAGACAATTACTTTGCTTGTTGTGCGCAAAAAGGCCATTCTGTAAAGTTGAGCGAAGAAATATACCGCCAGATAGAATCCTTTGCGGGTTATTCGTTCTGTAAGGCACATTCCGCTTCCTATGCCGTCGAAAGTTACCAAAGTCTTTATCTCAAGGTATATTACCCTATTGAGTTTATGGTCGCCGTCATCAATAACCATGGCGGTTTTTACCGTACCGAAGTCTATGTGCACGAAGCCAGGATGTCCGGGGCGACCATACACAACCCCTGTGTCAATAAAAGTGAATACGAAACTGCATTATACGGCATTGACGTCTATCTTGGATTTATGCAGCTCGAAGGTTTGGAAACCAAAACAACACATTTCATAGTTAGAGAACGAGAGACAAACGGCGAATTCAAATCATTGGAGGATTTCATCAACCGCATTCCGATAGGGATTGAAGGCATACAGATTCTGATTTTCATCGGGGCCTTCCGCTTTAGCGGCAAAACAAAAAACCAGTTGCTGGTTATTGCCCGACTGATTCTGGTCAACTTCAAACCCGAAAATAGAAATGGGATGCTGCTTCAGGAACCAATAAAGGAATATACGTTGCCGGTACTCGAACGCTCCGCTTTTGAAGATGCATTTGACGAAATCGAACTGCTGAGTTTTCCAGTTTCCTGCACCCCATTCGATTTGCTACAGACAAAATACCGCGGACAGGTATTGGCGAAAGACTTATTAAGCCACCATAAAAAGACCGTAAAAATGCTCGCCTATCTTATTTCTAGGAAACACGTGCCTACTAAAATGGGAGCCATGTATTTTGGAACCTGGATTGATCATGAAGGGGAATATTTCGACACTGCACATTTCACGGACAGCCTTAAAAAATATCCCTTTCAGGGTGGCGGATGTTACCTGCTTCTTGGAACCGTTGGAGTCGATTACCATTTCCCCACAGTCACTGTCATCAAAATGGCCAAAATGCCCTTTGTTCCTGACCCGCGGTATTCTAACACAAACGACAGACAATATAAAGTGCACGAACAGATCAAGGAAGACGTGAGCATGACACATCGGGCGCCCTATCCGCAAGAGCATGAAATTAATCTACCGAGGCATAAAATGGGTCAAAAATAATACTTAATTCCACGTTCAAATGATAAAAGAATAGTTATTTCAAAGCTTCCTCAATTGCACATATATAAAATCCATTTTTTTTTGTCAGTAAATAAGTTTTATTACGTCTAACTATTTAAATACCTTTATAAAAAAATAACATGCGCTTTTATTTATTTACTATTGTTTTCTTTTTCTCCCTTATGGTTTCTGCGCAAAGCAGTATTCCACAAGTGTTGAAAAAAATGAACAACCAAAGTGTTCCTTACATCAAAGTCGAGGACTTAAAAAACAAAAATAACCTTGTTTTTCTTGATGCACGTGAACCCAAAGAATTCAACGTAAGCCACATCAAAAGTGCAATTGCTGTTGGTTTTGATCATTTCAAAATACAAAACGTAACCTCTACCGTAAAAGATAAAAATGCAACCATAGTTGTCTATTGTTCCATTGGTGTTCGCAGTGAAAAAATTGGAGAAAAACTATTAAAATCGGGCTATAAAAATGTTTATAATTTATATGGTGGTATTTTCGAATATAAAAATACTGGTGGCAAGGTCGTTAACAACCAAAATAAGCAAACCGATAGCGTCCATGCTTTCAATAAAGAATGGAGTGTTTATCTAACTAAGGGAGTCAAAGTATATGAAAACTAATGCTTTACTTATTTTTATCCGAAATCCTGAATTAGGAAAGGTAAAAACACGATTGGCAAAAACCATTGGTGACGCTGATGCTTTGCAGGTATATAAAGACCTACTCCAGCACACAATGGAACAATCGCAAAATGTAGACTGTGATAAATTTGTTTTTTACGACAGTGCAGTTGTTGAAGCGGACATTTGGAATAAAGATATATATCAAAAAAGAATTCAATCTAAAGGTGACTTAGGAAATAAGATGCAAGCTGCATTTGAGCTTCTTTTCGAAAAGGGATATAAAAACTGCATTATTGTTGGCAGTGATTTATTCGATCTAAAAACAGAGATCATTGAAACTGCTTTTACCGAATTAGAAAAAAACGATGTGGTGCTAGGTCCTGCAGAAGACGGCGGATATTATTTGTTAGGCCTAAAAGAAATGCACAAACTCCTATTTAGAAATAAAGATTGGGGGACTTCCACCGTTTTAGCAGACACACTAAAAGATTTAAATTCACATAAGGTTCATTTATTAGCAACCTTAAATGACATTGACACTTATGAAGATTTAATGAATAGTGATTATAATTATCTTCAAAAAAATTAAAATAAGAAATGGAAAAATACATTGACATCTTCATCAATTCATATAGCGGTTATTTCAATTATCTAAAAAATGAAATACTATACTGGAACTGGAATAATTATTTCTACGGTTTAATTGCGATTTCACTCGTAGTTTGGTTGCTGGAAATATTGTTTCCTTGGCGAAAAAACCAAGCTATTTTTCGAAAGGATTTTTGGCTGGATTTATTTTACTTGTTTTTCAATTTTTTCTTATTGAATCTCATCCTTCTGATAGCATTGTCTAATGTGTCAGAACAACTGATCAATGATTTCTTGTCTCTTTTTGGAGTCCAACTGGCTTCGATTCAGCTTTTCTCTATTTCTGAATTACCAAAACCTCTTGCGCTATTGTTGTTTTTTCTGATAAGCGATTTTTTGCAATGGAACGTTCATCGATTACTGCATATGGTTCCCTTTCTCTGGAAAATTCATAAAACGCACCATAGCGTAAAAGAAATGGGCTTTGCAGCTCATTTTAGATACAACTGGATGGAACCTATCGTGTATAAATCGATACTTTATATCCCTATAATTTTGGTTGGCGGAGTAAACCTAGAAGACGTATTTATAGTACATTTTATTTCGATTGCGATTGGTCATTTGAACCATGCTAATTTAGGATGGGACTATGGTTTCTTAAAATATATTTTTAATAATCCCAAAATGCACATTTGGCATCACAGTAAAGAGCTTCCTAATAAATATGGAGTCAATTTTGGAATTTCGTTAAGCTTATGGGATTATCTATTCAAAACCAATTACATACCATCTGACGGACGTGACATTGAACTGGGTTTTAATGGTGAAAATAAGTTTCCTAAAGATTTTATAGCACAAGAGTTCTATCCTTTAAAAAAATAATACCTCATTATTTGTCAGGAAAGACTCGTACTACCGTCTGTTCATAATATAACTAAATAATACTACTGATGAGAACATTTTTTATAAGCTTACTTCTATTACCGCTTCTTTCTTGTGGAAGGAATACAAGCACTACTGAAATTCCGGATTTAGCCTATCCAACAACTATTTCTGAAACGGCACAAAGCATAGATCACTCTAAGTGGAATGCCTTGCTACAGAAAAATGTCTCAAAAAACGGAAATGTAGATTATAAAGGATTTCAAAAAGACAGCAAGCAACTGCAATCGTATTTAACGTTGTTGGCATCGAACGTCCCTACTAAATCATGGTCAAAAAATGCAGTCCTTGCCTATTGGATTAATACTTACAATGCCTTCACTGTAAAGTTGATACTTGATAATTATCCAGTAAAAAGCATAAAAGACATAAAAGATCCTTGGGGTCAAAAGTTCTTTACTTTGGGAGATAAAAAATACAGCTTAGAAGAAGTGGAACATGAAATTCTTCGTAAAATGAACGAACCTAGAATCCATTTTGCTATCAATTGCGCTTCTTTTTCTTGTCCCAATTTATTAAATGCTGCTTATACTGAAGCTAATTTAGACAAGCAATTAGGAGCTGTCGCTAAAAGCTTCATCAATGACAAAACTAAAAACACTATTACCACAAATAGAGTAGAAATATCAAAAATATTCGATTGGTTTTCTGGTGATTTTAAGAAAAACGGAACTCTGATTGACTTCCTAAATAAGTACAGTACCACTACAATTAATAGCAAAGCAAAAATTAGTTATAAAGACTACAACTGGAGTTTGAATGAATAAGATCTCGATTATAATCCCCATTTACAATGAGGTTGAGACAATCGACACGCTTTTGTGGCATATTGAAAAAAATGCCTCACAATCAATCACTATCGAAATTATAGTTGTTGATGGAGGAAGTACTGACAATTCACAAAAAAAGGTAGCAGAGCACAAAAATGTCATCCAAATTTCAGCTGAAAAAGGAAGAGCAAAACAGTTAAATGCTGGTGCCAAGATTGCCACTGGCGAAGTACTGTATTTTTTACATTGTGACAGTTTCCCGCCTAAGGATTTTGACTTTCTCATTATGGATCAGATTCAAAAAGGGAATAAAGCTGGTTGTTTCCGAATGAAGTTTGATTATCAACATCCTGTTTTAGCAGTCTCCCAATGGTTTACCAGAATAAATCATCTTTCCTGTCGGGGTGGTGATCAGTCTCTATTTGTCACTAAAGCACTATTTAATGAAATAACTGGCTTTAATGAAAACTATATCATTTACGAGGACAACGAGATTATTTCAAGACTGTACAATATAAAACAGTTTGTCGTGATTCCTAAAAATTTGATTACTTCGGCAAGAAGGTATCGCGAAAATGGTGTTTGGCGTTTGCAATATCACTTTGCTGTTATTCATTTAAAGCGAAGCTTAGGTCATTCAGCAGAAAGTATGTTGGATTACTACAAGAAAACAATAAAATAGAAGGTTAAAGCAATTTAGTCGCTGTTCCGAAAAAAAAGAAAATTCAAATAATAAATATTAAAATCAGACCCAGATGAAGAAAGTTGTTGCCACTATCCTGTTATCCGCACTTGTATTTGTAGGATGTAAATCAAATGAAGAAAAAGAAACTTTTACACAAAAGACAGAAAAAGCACATCAAAAAGAAAAGTTTGCTACAAAGCAAGCGATTCAATTTGACTTTAAATTAGAATTTGGAGGTAAAGAAAGAATGGACGCTAAATTCATAGTTCTTACCAATTCAACACAAGGAATTATTGAGTATAAAAACGGTGCTAAAATAATATTTGATAAAGATAAGGTTTACTATTCTGCTAATATTCCAAGCGAAGAAACAGTACGATTTGATGCTTTTACTTGGGAATATTTTTTCCTTTTCCCTTATAAACTTACTGATCCCGGAACGATATGGAATGCGTATGACAACAAAGAAGCCAATCACGAAGAGTACCTAACTGAAAAATTAACATTTAAGTCAGGCACAGGTGAAGCTCCTGATGATTGGTACGTAGTCTATGCTGACAAAAAGACTAATTTAATCGAAAAAGCGGCTTACATCGTTACTATAAAAGGAAATAAAGAAGAAGCGGAGAAAAACCCACATGCCATTCAATATTTAGAATATAAAGATGTCGATGGAATCCCTATTGCTACTAAATGGGTTTTCTGGGAATGGAAAGAAGGCGAAGGACTTACCAATAACATTGGAAACGCAAGCTTAACGAACATTAAGTTTATTACCGTTACTAAAGATACATTCAAAATAGATCCAAGCTTTAAAACAAAATAAAAACAGTCTCTTTTCATTCTAAAGTCATAACTTTATGAATGAGTTTCTATTTCCTACAAACTATTTAACGAATCCCTTTTTCTATGGAACATATCGTCATCATTGGTAACGGAATTTCAGGAGTAACGCTCGCACGTCACATTCGAAAACAATCCGATTCAAAAATTACCATCATCTCTTCAGAAACAGAATTTTTCTTTTCCCGAACGGCTTTGATGTACGTATTTATGGGCCATATGAAATTTGAACATACACAACCTTATGAAAATGATTTTTGGAAAAAAAATAACATCAATCTAATCCATAAGCGTGTAACCGAAGTATTAGCTAAAGAAAAATCTCTTTTATTGGGAGATAATTCAAGTATTTCATTTGATAAATTGGTGATTGCAACGGGTTCCACACCTAATAAATTTGGTTGGCCAGGTCAAGATTTACAGGGAGTAACTGGTTTGTATGACAAACAAGATTTAGAGGCGCTAGAAAAATGGGCTCCTACGACAAAACGTGCCGTCATTGTAGGCGGTGGTCTTATTGGCATTGAATTAGCCGAAATGCTGCGCTCTCGTAATATTCCCGTTACTTTTTTAGTTCGGGAAAAAAGCTTCTGGAGCGGTGTTTTGCCTTTCGGCGAAAGCCAGATGATTAATCGACATATACTGGAGCACCATATTGATCTGCGTCTGGAAACGAATTTAGTCGAAATCCTGTCTGATGAAAATGGACATGTAAAAGCCATTATAACAGATAAAAACGAAACTATAGAATGTGAACTTGTAGGTCTGACCGCAGGTGTTTCGCCAAATGTAAGTTTTCTAAAAAATTCTGGAATTGAGCTAGGTCGAGGAGTGAAAGTAAACCGTTTTCTGGAGACTAATATCAAGGGTATCTATGCCATTGGTGATTGTGCCGAACAGCATGAAGGTATCGATTTACGCCGACCAATCGAAGCAGTATGGTACACTGGTAGAATGATGGGTGAAGCCCTGGCACAAACATTGACAGGAAAACCAACTCAATACAATCCAGGTCATTGGTTCAATTCAGCTAAATTTTTAGATATCGAATACCAGACTTACGGATGGGTTTGGGCGCAAGCTCAAGAAAACGAAAATCATTTTTATTGGGAACATAAGGACGGTAAAAAAGCCATTCGAATTTCATTTCATCAAGAAAGTCGAGTATTTCTAGGTATAAATACTTTTGGAATACGCATGCGTCATGAATTTTTTGACAAGGTACTTACTGATAAAAAAACGGTTGATTATGTTATGCATCATTTGGCAGAAGCCAACTTTGATCCAGAGTTTTTTACCAATCATGACAAAGAAATACAACAGCAGTTTACAAACGAATTCATTGGATTAAAAACAGAATAAAATGAGCAAATCAGCAAAAAATATATCGCTTGCATCGCATCAGGACAATGAGTTAAATACTATTCAAAAACTAGGACTAACGCTTGGTTTTATTGGGCTTTTCATTATGACATTGGCTTTTTTTAATGTCAATTTTCCAAATAAAACAGTGTGGTTTACTATTTCAATTTCCTCCATTTTAATAGGAATTGTAATGTATGCTAGAAGCACTTATTTATCTAGACCAGAAGGAATTAGTAACAACGGACTTTTCCATAAATCACTTACTAACAGAGGGATTCTTGCCTATATGATTGGTATTTTATTAACTTCCTTTTATGTTGTATTATATTGGTTTCCAACTTATTTAGGATTGGGAGAAAACGGAGCTGCCAATTCTGGAATTGTAGGTTTCTTTGATCCTTTCAGCTATTTTTTAAACGGACATGCTGCTAGTGAATGGTTTGTATATGGAACCTTTTATACAGTTGCGATTTTAGGTTTGGGCTACAAATTTATTTTAAAATACAGACACAATAAATATCAATTAGTTCGTACTATTTCTGTAATGTTTTTCCAATTGGGTTTTGCTTTTTTAATTCCTGAAATTCTTTCTAAATTAAATCCTGAACTACCCTATTTTGCAAAGGATTTAAAGAATATGTGGCCCTTAAATTACTATTTCTTTGAAGATTGGCATTTGACTAATATGATTCAAGGTGGGAATCTGGGAATGTTTATGCTGATTTTTGGTGTTGCCATGATATTTATTATTTCTCCAATTCTTACTTACTTCTACGGTAAAAGATGGTACTGCTCTTGGGTATGTGGCTGCGGTGGTCTTGCAGAAACGGCTGGAGATCCTTTTCGACACTTATCAAATTCTACTGAAAAAGTTTGGAAAGTTGAACGTTGGATGATTCACTCTGTTTTAGTGTTTTCATTTATAACTACTATCGCAGTAATTTTTACTTTTTTATCTAATAACCCTGAGTTGAGTTTTATTACAAGAAACCAATTTATATACGGAATCGTGGCTTTTTTAGTCCTTTTTACTGGAACTTTATTCTATTTTAAACGCCAAGATTTAGACGCAGATGCTAAGTACACTATGTTATCTTTAGTTGCCATAATCATTATTGCGATCGCAATTAATTTCTTTTCTGGCAATCAAAACATTCTTTTTGTAGATAGTTACGCATTAAGAAAATGGTATGGTTTTGCTATAGGTGCTGCTTTTAGTGGTGTTGTTGGCGTAGGTTTTTATCCTCTTTTAGGGAACCGTGTTTGGTGCCGTTTTGGTTGTCCAATGGCTGCTATTTTAGGATTGCAACAACGTTTATTTTCAAAATTTAGAATTACTACAAATGGTGGACAATGCATATCTTGCGGAAATTGTACAACGCATTGCGAAATGGGAATAGACGTAAGAAGCTATGCTCAAAAAGGAGAAAATATTGTTCGTTCCTCTTGCGTAGGTTGCGGGATATGTGCTGCTGTATGTCCAAGAGGTGTTTTAAAATTAGAAAATGGTTCTGAAGAAGGAAGAATAAATTCAAATGAAATCCTATTAGGAAATGATGTGAATTTAATGGATTTGCTTAACAATAAATAAAGTGAAACAAGGGTTTTACATATTGCTTTTATTCACTTTTTTCCAAGTATCTGGCCAAAAATTCTATTCTAAGGAGTATTACGATAACGGCAAATTAAAATCAGAAGGTTGGTTAAACCAAAATCAAAGAGTGGACTACTGGTTTTACTATTTCGAAAACGGAAATAAAAAAGAAGAAGGTCATTTTATAAATAACAAGAAATGCAAATGGTGGATTTTTTATAATTCCAATCAGGAAATCACCAAAAAAAGCGAGTTTAAAAACGATTTAATAAATGGTTTTTCGCTGTTTTATCGAAACAGTCAAATTATTAGAGCCGAAAAATATTTTATGGGTAATAAAACAAATGAATGGAATTCATTAGCTGAGTTCAAGAAAGACAATAATATAAACTTCTTATGAGTATAATAAAAGTAATTATTCCCGCTTATAATGAAGAACAAGCCATTGCCAATGTCATTAATGAAATTCCAAATACAGTCAATGAAGTAATTGTTATTAGCAACAATTCAACTGACAACACCATAAAGGCTGCAGAAGGAGCTGGCGCAACAGTACTTTCAGAAAACAGAAAAGGCTATGGTTATGCTTGCTTAAAAGGAATGGAATACATTTCGAAACAAGAAATAAAACCAGATATTATCGTTTTTCTAGACGGTGATTATTCAGACTATCCTGAGGAATTAAACAAAATAATTGCTCCAATACTCAATGACAATATGGACTTTGTCGTTGGTGCTAGAGTCGAGTCTTTGCGTGAAAATCATTCTATGACACCACAGCAGATTTTCGGAAACTGGCTGGCCACTTTCTTGATGGGGCTATTTTTTAATGCAAAATATACTGATCTGGGTCCATTTCGAGCAATTAAGTATGAAAAACTACTAGCTTTGAACATGCAAGACAAAACCTATGGTTGGACTGTGGAAATGCAGTTAAAAGTCTTGAAACAAAACATGAGCTATGTCGAAATACCTGTTCGTTACAAAAATAGAATCGGGGTTTCTAAGGTCTCTGGAACAGTTAAAGGCTCTATCATGGCCGGAATAAAAATAATTGGCTGGATTTTCAAATATACATTTAAATAACAACCTGAAAAGGTTAAACAATAACATGCTACAGCTTTCTTATATTATCGTAATACTATACGCAATCTCCATTTTACTAGTTTTCTTTTATAGTTTAGCGCAATTTAATTTGCTGCTTAACTACCTTAAAAGTAAAAAAACAAAGGATCAGTCGATACAATTTGACTTTTCGAATAATGAGGAAATTCCTTATGTTACTATACAATTACCTATTTATAATGAGAAATATGTGATCGAACGATTATTGACAACAATAGCAAAACTTGAGTATCCCAAGGATAAATTAGAAATACAAGTATTGGATGACAGTACTGACGAAAGTGTAACTGAAACCGCTGCTTTGATTCAGCAAATTGCTGCTACCGGCATCGATATTAAACAAATAAAAAGAACCAACAGATCCGGTTTTAAAGCTGGCGCGCTAAAGGAAGGTTTAGTTCACGCTAAGGGAGAATTTATAGCGATTTTTGACGCTGACTTTGTTCCTCAAAAAGACTGGCTTTATAAAACTATTCCTTATTTTAAGGATCCAAAAATTGGCGTAGTACAAACACGTTGGGGACATTTAAATCGGGATTATTCACTGCTCACAAAGATTCAAGCCTTTGCTTTAGATGCTCATTTTACACTAGAACAAGTAGGCAGGAATTCTAAATCCCACTTTATCAATTTTAACGGTACAGCTGGTGTTTGGAGAAAAGAATGTATTCTTGACGCTGGGAATTGGGAAAGCGATACCCTAACTGAGGATTTGGATTTGAGCTATCGTGCACAATTAAAAAACTGGAAATTTAAATATTTAGAACAAGTAGAAACACCAGCTGAGTTGCCTGCTATCATTAGTGCGGCGCGTTCGCAACAATTTAGATGGAATAAAGGCGGTGCTGAGAATTTCAGTAAAAATGCAATTCGTTTAGTACAATCTAAATCAACTGGTTTTAAAACAAAAGTGCATGGAATTTTGCACCTACTAAACAGCAGCATGTTCCTAGCTATTTTTGTCATGGCAATATTAAGCGTACCCGTTTTATATATTAAAAACAAATACCTTCAGTTTGATGCTATATTTGATGTATTAGTATTCTTTGTTATTAGCTCATTACTGTTTTTTATCAGTTATTGGGTTACTTTTAAAAGCCTTCATGGCGGAGGATATAAAAACTTCTTGAGGTACACTCGAATGTTTCTTACTTTTTACACTATTGTGATGGGCTTTTCCTTTCATAATACAATAGCGGTGCTTGAAGGATTATGGGGCAAAAAAAGTGACTTTATTAGAACTCCAAAATTGAATATTGAAGGGCTAAAAGACAAGTGGAAACAAAATAGTTACCTGTCTAAAAAAATATCTAAAAACATATTTGTCGAAGGAGGCTTAATCCTTTATTTTCTATTTGGTATTTACAGCGCAGTTATATTAAATGATTATAGTATAATTGCTCTTCACTTCATGCTTTTAACAGGCTTTAGCTTTGTTTTCATAAAATCAATTACAGATAATAACTAATGAATTCTTTAGATTCAAATACTGTAAAATCTTATTTATATCTCCTTATAAGTGCCCTATTATATGGCTACATAGGATATGTATTAAATCGCTCAGAATTTATTAATCTAGTGATTGCGTATAGCTTTTTATTTGTTTTATTGTACCAAATTATAAAATTGCAAAAAGACAATATCCCTTTTCTCATAGGCGCTACGATACTTTTTAGGTTAGTATTAATGGTCGTTTCTCCTAATCTATCACAGGATTATTACCGTTTCATTTGGGATGGTCGTTTATTGCTTCAAGGAATAAATCCATACCTATACTTACCTAATGATTTAATACATCAAGCTAATTTTAACTTGGCTAACGCCAAAGAGCTATTCGACGGAATGGGCAGTTTGAGTGCCAGCCATTTTTCGAACTATCCTCCTATAAACCAATTATTTTTTGCAATTGCTGCCTTTTTTAGTGCCAATTCTGTAATTGGAGCAGTCATAGGAATGCGACTAATTATCATAGCTGCCGATCTGGGAACCTTGTATTTTGGAAGCAAATTATTAGCGAAATTAGGAATCGAAAAATATGGCATTTTCTGGTATTTGTTAAATCCATTAGTGATAATTGAACTTACTTCAAACCTTCATTTTGAAGGCGTGATGTTGTTCTTCTTTGTTTGGAGCATGTATTTACTGCATGAAAACAAATGGAAAACGGCAGCTGTGATTTTAGCCTTATCTATTTCAACAAAGTTGCTTCCGTTATTACTATTGCCTTTATTTTTACAAAAGTTAGGATGGAAAAAGGCAATTTTGTTTTACTGTATTGTAATTGGGACTAACATCATTCTTTTCTTGCCGTTTCTTTCTGCTGAACTTATTCAAAATTACAGCGACACCATAGGTTTGTGGTTTACAAATTTTGAGTTTAATGCCAGTATCTATTATATCATACGTGAAGTAGGTTATTGGATTAAAGGCTACAACGTTATTCACACAACTGGTAAAATTACACCTATTTTAATTGTACTTTTTATCGTTTACAAAGCATTCAAAGGTAAGAACAAAACAACACTAGATCTGTTTCAAAATTTTCTAGTGGTATTAACCGTATATCTTTTTACGTCTACAACAGTACATCCTTGGTACGTTATCAATCTAATTTTAATTGGCATTTTTACAAAATACAACTACCCAATCGTTTGGAGTTTAACAGTAATATTAAGCTACGCTGCCTACTCCAATTCAGAGTTTAAAGAAAACTATTGGTTAATAGCAATCGAGTATCTGCTAGTTTTTTCCTATTTAATTTATGAAAACACTAACTTTCTTCGCAACAAAAAAATAGTACATTTGGCATAATTAAAAATAATGAAGCCTGAATATACTTATGGATGTTATAAACGAAAACCCAAAAACGATATTAGAACAATGGGTCAATCAATTTAGCGATGAACTTTATAGTTGGGCATTTTACAAAACCTCTTCAAAAGAGACTGCCGAAGACTTAGTACAAGAAACCTTTTTGTCGGCATTTAATAAAATAGATACTTTTCAAGGGAAAAGCCAACCTAAAACTTGGTTATTTTCTATCCTTAATAACAAAGTAATTGACTATTACCGCAAGAGTGCTAAAACGACTAAACAAACATTTAGTTTGACTGAAAACAGCGGTTTTGAGTTGTCAGAAGGCATGTTTAACGCCTATGGATGCTGGAAAGACAATGAGATCAAAGCAATTTGGGACCAGGATGAAGAGCTATTAGACAATCCCGAATTCAATGATGTGATGCAGGAATGTATGGACGATTTACCTCAAAAATGGAAACTAGCCGTTACATCCAAATATCTATCTGATAAAGACACGACCGAAATTTGTCAGGAACTAGAAATCACATCGTCTAATTACTGGCAGATCGTACATAGATCAAAACTGCTATTGAGAAAATGTTTAGAATTAAAATGGGTTTAGTAACACTTTAACGATAGAGAAAATGCACATAGTAATGAGAATGTTGTTGAGGACTTGTAAAAAATCAACAGAGCTGATAGACAAACAAATGCTTACTCCTTTGACAATAAAGGAAAAAATGCAATTACAGGCACACAAAGCTATGTGTGAAACTTGTAATGCCTATGAAAATCAGTCTAAACTGATGGACAAAATAATTGGTCAATGGTTTGCTCCAAACAAATCAAATGGAAGTATGAAAATGGCCGAAGCAAAGAAGCTGACCATTATTGAGAAATTAAAGAAAGCATAATTAGCGTTTTTTAATGCGTGAATATTAAAAATACCACCGCAATACAATAACTAAATAACTGCAAACTAATACTTTCATATTAGAAATTCAGTTAGCAGATTTTATAGGTTAAGTTTAGAATTATGAAAAAAAAACTACTTGTCCTTTTACTCCTCTTTATCCTAATCATTAGTGGATACGCTTTTTATAGCAATAAAGACACAGATGATATTGCTAAAATACCTATTAAAACCGCTGTTAGAAATTTAGCAATGGAGTACAAAGGGATGAATCTTGTAGCACCTATAAAAGAATTAAAAAATAGTACACTCGAAAGTTTAAAAGAGAATCAGGTCAATGCGATTTCTTTGATTCCGTATGCCTTTGTAAATATTGATGATGCATCAGTGAATTACAATAATGACCGTCAATGGTGGGGCGAAAAAACAGAAGGGATAATTGCCAGCAACAAAATGGCACATGAGTACAAAATGACTGTGATGTTAAAACCACATCTTTGGGTAAACCATGATTTTTATACTGGAAATTTAGATTTTGCTACCGTAAAAGAATGGGAACATTGGGAAGCCGACTATGAAAAATACATTTTAGAATTTGCAAAATTAGCTGAAGAACAAAAAATAGAACTATTTTGTTTCGGAACAGAATTAGGAAATTCTGTTGCAAAACGACCTGAATATTGGAATCAATTAATCCATAAAATTAAAAAAATCTATACCGGAAAATTGACTTACGCGGCGAACTGGGATGACTTTGATAAAGTCCCTTTTTGGGATCAATTGGATTACATTGGTATTGATGGTTATTTTCCCTTATCAAATGCCGAGGACCCTTCGGTAGAAGATCTTAATGCATCATGGAAAAAGCACATCGATAAAATGGATTTAGTTCAAAAAAAATTCAACAAGAAAATCCTCTTTACCGAGTTTGGATACCGTAATTCCAACCATGCCGCTGAAGAACCTTGGACCGAAACAAAAAATGAAATCAATAATTTGGCTCAAGCCAATGCATACGAGTCCTTATTTCAATCTATGACACAAAAAGACTGGTTTGTAGGAGGTTTTGCTTGGAAATGGTATGCTGATGATTACCATAAAAAGTCTAAAAATAATATTGATTACACTCCGCAGGAAAAACCTGCTCTTGAAACCATTAAAAGATGGTACCAATAATTTAAAATTAAAACATGACCATACAAAAAAGTAAACCTGTAATTGTCTTCGACGTAAATGAAACTTTACTTGACATGACTCCTTTAAAAAAATCAGTGAATGCACTGCTAAATGAAGAACAGGGATTCCGAATTTGGTTTGGAATGCTATTGCATTATTCAACAGTATCTAATAGCATCAATGAATACCATAATTTCACCACTATAGCTGCCGCAACACTTGATATGGCTGCGACATCATTACATAAAAAAGTTACTTCAGAGGAAATAAAAGAGACCTTATCAGTTATTAAATCACTGCAAACCTATCCCGATGTAATCAAAGGATTGCAACTTTTAAAGGAAAATGGTTTTCGATTAATTACCTTGACTAACTCACCTGATAGCGCTTTAAAGGAACAATTAAAAAACTCTAATCTAACCGATTATTTTGAGCAAGCATTGAGTATTGATACCATCGAAAAATATAAACCTGCAGCTGAAACCTATTTGTGGGCAGCGAATAAACTAAATGTAAAACCTGAAGAAATGCTAATGATTGCTGCACATGGTTGGGATTTAGCAGGTGCATCACATGCCGGTTTAGCAACTGGATTTATTGCTCGCGAAGGTCAATCGCAATACAGTTTGTCAAGTAAACCTAATTTTGAAACCAGTGATATATTAGCCATGGCAGAGCAATTAGTTGCTGCTTATAAACAATAGTTAAGCATTACAAAACTTAAAAGGGCGTTTGTTTCAAATGAAACAAACGCCCTTTTTTTGAATAAAATAATTAACCAATATTTATTTAGTCTCTTGAAATAACATTGCTGCTGAATTCATACAATAACGCAAACCTGTTGGTCTAGGTCCGTCATCAAAAAGATGTCCAAGATGACCATCACAACGCGCACAAACAATTTCTCCGCGCACCATTCCCAGACTTTTATCTACAACTTCTTTGACTCTATTATTATTTATCGGAGCATAAAAACTTGGCCATCCAGTCCCCGACTCAAACTTTGTTTCAGAGGAGAACAAAGGCAACTTACAGGCAGCACAAAAATAATGTCCTTTTTTATGATTGTCATTAAACTCATTTTGAAAGGGACGCTCTGTTCCTTTTTCTCTCAAAACATAATACTGATTAGCAGTCAATAGCTTTTTCCATTCAGCGTCCGTTTTAATGACTTTCTTCAACGAGGTATCTGTCAATGACAATACTGGTTGTTGCTGCATCGTTGATTTTGCTTCCGTTATTACTTTTTCGCTTTTATTCGCTTGCATACAGGCAATAAAGCTAAACGCGATTACGGGTAATACTAATAGTTGTTTATATAATTTCATGACTTTAAGATTTAGGTTTTAGTTTTCCTTTATATGTTTTTTTAAACTTGTTGTATCGCGGAATTGAAACCCCTTTTACATAAGGTTGATTTGGATTATTCTTTACATAGTCTTGGTGATAGGCTTCAGCTTCATAAAAGTCAGAAACTGCTTTTACCTCTGTCACAATAGGATTAGCAAATACTTTATTGGCGGTAAGCTCCTTGATCTTGTCCTCAATGATTTTTTTCTCTACTGCATTTTTATAAAAGGCAATAGAACGATAGGAAGATCCTTTGTCAGGACCTTGCTGATTAGGCGTTGTAGGATCTTGCGAGGCAAAAAACACATCTACTAATTCTTTAAAGGAGACTACTTTTGGATCATAAAAAACCGCCACTGCTTCGGCATGACCAGTTCTATTTGACCCCACCAATTCGTAACTAGGATTTTTTACATTCCCTCCAGAATATCCAGAAACCGCTTCTTCTACACCTACAACTGCTTCAAATACGTGCTCACTGCACCAGAAACAACCTGATGCAAAAACAGCTACAGCTTTCCCTTTTTTAGGTTCTAAAGATAACTTTTTTGTCTGTGCGTTCGAATTACAACTCAATATTGTAAACAATACTACTACCAAACTTGCTAATTTAATTTTCATCTGTTGTTATTTTAGTTTTTATCAATACTATTGGGTTCTTATATCCATTTTGGCTAATTTAACCGCCAACATGTTTTAAACACTTCATAGTTGAATGTTATAGTAATATACGGTTGATTTCTAGATTTGGTTTTTAAACAATCCCTAAAGTTTTGTTAGTTTTTCACACTTAATGTCTCCAATATCTTTTCTTCAAAACCTTGTAAGGCTCGAATTGCATAATCTACTTTCTTTTTAGTTTTATACTTATACGAAACTTCTAAGAAATTTTTATAGGGAACATTCGGTTGTACTTGAAGTGCATCATTCTTTTTATAATTAACTTTTATAGGAATGTCCTTGTAGTACGTAAAATAATCAGGATGCGTAATTACGCCTAGTGTAGAACAGTCAAACGGAATAAATCCTCTAACACCAAAATACTTTTCGTTCTTATCCATCCAAGGTTGAACTACGTCAAACAGCCACTTATCGGCTTCCTCATTCATATCTAAACTAGCCATATCAATATTCCCAATAAACGTGTACGAACTTGGCTCATAACCTGCAAAAACTAGCGGTATAGAAGAATTCAGAACCACATCCATTGATTTATAATCTAATTCATAGTTGTAATCAAACACATTCAATTTTCCGTTTCCTGGATTAAATGGCAAGCCTGGAGTTCTTGCTGCACAAATAGAAATCTTCTCTATTTGCGGAATAATATCAGGATGATTCTGAATCAAAGTCGCAATATTAGTCATGGGTCCTAAAGCTAAAATCGTAAGCTTATCTTTCTTTAAAGCTTTATATAACGCTCTAGTACCATCATTTTCAACACCTAAATCATCCGCTTTTGGAGAACCTTTATACACTGGAATTGCCGCTCCTTTATTGTGCCATCCCAAAATTTTATTGATAATTGGGTAGCTATAATCAACATAAGTGATCGAGCTAATCCCTACAATCTCTATTTGAGGTTGCTTCAAAGCCATAATCAACGTAATTCCATCATCTACCTCCCGTGGCGTTTTATCAGGCATCCCAATCATAATATCAGTGTCAAACCATACTTTAGTTTGTGCTTGCAATCCTGCCGACAGCAGCAATGCCAATGCGATTATTTTAATTTTCATAGTATTTCGTTTATTTTAAAATCAAATTTTCAGCAAATTTTAATAAGCTTGCTTTAGTTTTTACATCCATTTTTAAAGGCAATTGTGCCAGCCCTATTAACCTACGCATGATTTCAGTACCTATAAACCCATTAAGAATTGTAGTGTTTAATTCGTCAAAAGAATAGTAGTTTTCCTTTACAAATTTTATATCCGATTCCTCTTGCTGCGTCAAATACATATGCGCTAAAAACACAGCTAAATCAAATTCTCGCAAACCATAAAAACAAAATTCCGGATCTATAACTTTAATTCCATCAGCTGTTTTTAACCAGCTCCCGGGATAAAAATCGCCATGTAATAAATACTTCCCTTTCGACAAATACAGTGAACCTAATCGTTCAATTTTTTGCTTTAATTCCGAGTTCTTTTTGTAAGGCAAAGCCAATGCTTGCAACCCTTCTTGAACCGTATCTAAATTAAAACCGTTCTCTTCTCTAAATGGATATTCAAAAATATGCTCATAGTTCAATGTCCTCATTTCTGTGTTTGACAATTCGTCATCGACAACCGTTTTCTGAAAACTTTGGTGCAAACCATTCAAATACCTCACCAACTGCTGTAACTCTCCTTCTTGTAATTTTTGTTGCAAATCATACAAAACGGTATAATCATTTGTCTTCCCTAAATCTTCTAAAGCAATCAAATTATTCACCGCGTCAATACCTAAAAGCATAGGCATTGCACGCTGCACTTCTTCAGAGCTGGCTATCTTTTTATAAAAAGCCCCTTCGGTAAGAACACGAGCTGCTGGTGCTAAAACCTGTGGGTATTTTTCGACATATCCACGAGATTGCTTCACAATAAAAGAGCGGCTTTCCGTCTCGATCCGCAATACACAATTCATATTCCCCTCGCCCGGTTTAGACACGGATACAATAGCTTCGTTAGCTGCCAACCAGTGTTGTTGCTGTAAATAAGTAGCCAATTCTTCTGGCTCATTTGCGTTTAGTATAAACATATTTTAGTTATATTTTATTTGGGCGTTCCCGCCAAAAAAAGGCGGTCGGGCTATCCGTTATTTCCCAATTAATAAAAACTACGGCTAAAAAAGCCTTGTTTTTCTAAATCGGGAGATGTCACTTCTATCCCTAACGCAAATTAAAAACCTCGTGCAACAAAAGCTATTTAGAATAAGTAACGTACCCCAAATTGAAACTGTCTTGGTGGAGAGGCGTTTCGTTGTGTAAACAATCCGCTAGTACTTGATCCGCCTTGAATCTGGTTACTTTGAGTAGCATTATTGCTGTAACCGCTCAGATTCTCTGCGTTAAGCAAATTAAAAATATCGGCACGCAATTCAATTTTATTATTTCCTAAAATAGTAATTTGGTGTTGCACTCCTAAATCAAAAGTGGTGTTCCATGGCAAACGATCATTGTTTCTACTTTCTCCCGGAAAACGATCGCTATTTCCTTGGTAAGCATCCGAAAAACTGGCGCCATCACCATTCAAATCTGTTGTCCCAAAACCAAGGGGAATACGATTTATAGGTTGCCCACTTTGCAACAAACCAGCCAGCGTAACTGTAGTTCCTTTAAAAGGATAATAGCTGTAAATTCCGTTAATATTGTGAGTTCTATCATTTACTGATGGTCCCCATTCATTCGCATAATTATTCCCATCCGAAGGTCTAAAATTAATTCCGTCTGTATCATTTTTACTCGACGACAAGGTATAATTCAAGCGATACGTATAATTATCAGTTCCTTTGGTTTTTTGGTAATTAAAACTCATTGCATAATACCTTGATTTTCCTTCATTTTCACTCATAATAACACTCCTTGCAATTCCAGTTACGGTTTGCCCATTAATAGTTGCGCTTCCGTTAATAATTGGAATTGGTCTTGAAGCATCGGCTTCAGCCTTAGTTCTTATCACAACATTATTGGAGTCAATAGGATATTCGGCCGCAGCATTTAAGTTACGTAATCTAGATAAGTTCTCGCCTTTATTGTGAACCAAATCAACAAAAAACAATCTTTCATCCGTTAACTGCAATTGGTAACCTAAAGCAAACTCATGTGAATACGAATTCTTATACCCATTCGGATTCAAAATACGGCGCTCATTAGAAAATATATTTTCTCGCTGCCCTTGTAATTCAGTTGCCGATGGTCCTTGCAAATAGTTCACGCCAGATACCGAAGCGGCTAAATTACCGTTGTACGTAATTCGATCAATATTAGTATCCGCTGGTAACAAATCCAATCTTTTTAACTCTTCTAATTGTAATTTATAGCTTGACGAAGTAGTGTTTTGCTGCAAAGCATCACTGTACAAAGCATAATTTACCTTATCGTATGAAATTCCGTATCCACCGCGCAAACTACTAGAATTGTCTAATTTATAATTGAAATTAAATCGAGGAGCTAAGTTGTTATAATCCCCTTTATCGCTTCCTCCTTTTGACAAATTATCATAATCGTAACGCAGCCCTAAAACAAGATTCAATCTATTTGTAACCGACCATAAATCCTCAACATAAGCCGAGTAAATATCTTGATTGGTTCCAAAAGATGTTGGACGTAATTCTACATTATAATTTAAAACTGTTGCGTCAAGCGGGATATCATTTACATTCAATGCTCCTCCCACTCCACTATTTTTAATAACATCAATCTGATTTTGATTTAGCTTTACGCGATAATTCCCTACTGGATTTCCACCTCCAAATAATTGATGATCTCCTCTTATAAAATTTAAACCCGCTTTAAAAGTATGATTCTCCGTATAATATTTTATTTTTTGCTGAATTTGAATTGTATTTTCAATCGCGTCAAAAACATAACCCGGGTTTCCAATTACGCCTAAGATTTCATCATTAACACCTAAAACGGTTACTTGAGAACTATTGGGATTGAACGGTTTTGCATAATTCCATCTAAAACGGCTGTATTGCACATTTGTTTCCCCTGAGAAATCTCCAAATTTATAGCTGTTTTTTAATGCCAATAAAATACTATTGCGTTGCTGTGCATTTCCTGCTGATGCAAATGTTGAGCCACCGTCTAAACCACCACCTTGTCTTTCAATATCAATTACACCCACGTTTGCACGCAATGACGAATTGAAATTAGTATTCCAAATCTGGTCAATTTTAGTAGAAAAATAATTGAATGTATTCGTTCCTCTTACTGTTTCAGTGACTCCAAGTTGAGGAACATTTAATAAATTATCTTTAACATCTGTAGTGTGTTCAAAGTTAAAATAGTAAAACGTTTTATCTTTTACTAAAGCGCCACCTATTCCTACACCTGTCTGATAACGGGCAAAACCATTTTTTACTTGGTTTCCTGATAAATCTCTTTGAGCAAAACTAGATTTCCCATCAATTGACGGACCGGGTCTTGTGATAAAGAAAACTTCGCCCGTAGTTTCATTCGATCCAGAACGAGGCGTAATATTGATTATTCCGCTTCCTGTCAAACCATATTCCGCCGAAAAATTATTAGTTAGAACCGTAATATCTTTTACAAATCCAGACGGAATGGCAAATTTTTGTCCACCTAAAAAGCGTTCGTTATTGTCTAAACCATCAATCAAGTAAGAAGTATATCCTGAACTAGCCCCGTTAATGCTTACATTAGGTGCTTCAGCATAAAAACCTGTAGCTTGTGACACATTAGGTAATCGAAATAAAACTCTTGTTATATCGCGACCTTCAACAGGAATTTCTTGGATCTCCGCTGCTTTCATTTCAAACGACACTTCTGCATCCCGACGATTAATTTTTGCAGTAGCGCCTTTGGTAATAACAACTTCATTCAATTCATTTGAATCTTTTGGAGCTAATATTAAAGTCACATTGGCCGCTTGATTCGAACGTACACTGATTAAATCTGATTTTTGAGCCGCATATACAGCTGTACCTTCAAAAATCACTTGATAACCATCTAAGGCAGGAATGCCTCTAAAGATCACTTTCCCTTGGCTATTAGATGTTTGTTGGATACTACTATTACGAGAACTATTAACTAATAGGACTTCTAAATTAGCAATGGCTTGTTGCGTATTGAAATCTATGATTGAGACAGATAAGTCTTCTTGAGCGACAGCAAATGTACTGACACTCAATAACAAAAACAGGAAAAATTGTTTCATTAAAGTATAATTTTGGAGAATAATTTTAAAATAAAGTGCTGAAAAACTACTCCAAAACGGGAGAACCTTTATTAAAATTAAATCCAACAATATCAAAAGAATAACGCTTCTTTAAAACTCGGTTTATGGGATGTTGATACGATACTATAGAGAGTAAACTGTTTTTAAAAGTACTGTGAAATGAAAAACCACTGAGCACATTTTTAAAATCATTTAGCGTATTTAAATCCGCTAATGGTGAAAGTAGTATTGATTCCTCTACAGAAAGTGCTTTCAGTTGCGCCGCTACTTGAGTCGTTTGCCAACTTATATTTGCAAATTCCCCAGCATTAAAAACCGATTTAGAAACTCCTATTAAATAAGTTCCCCCTTTACAGTCGGGACCAAAAACCCACTCCTTCTGTTGTAAACCTATCCTAGCATTTAATAAATGTTCTTTGGTAAGTCCTGGGCTATCATTTCCTACTACGATAACTTTTTCAAATCCTTTTTCAAAAACAGTTGTTATGGCATGGCTTAATTTATCTCCAAAAGAATCACCTACTTGTGTCTTTTCATCTGAAATAAAATAAGGAAGATTTGTTTTATGAATCGTCTGTAAAACTTTTTGATTCATCTTTTGCCACAATAAATCATTCTGCTTTTTTTGATAAGCAATTGGTTTCAAAGCACTTTCTACCTTATTGCTTTGGGCAAAAAGGAGTATTGCAGTTGAGGAAGAATGTTTACAGTCCAAATTCATATATTATATGACGAATAGAAATGCTATTCCTGACGATAGCTGCCGTTTATTTTTAACTATTATATATTCCTTTTAAGAATCAAGACCATTTTATCTTCCAAAAATACACTTTTGATAATAAAAAAACGCATGTAAATACACCCCAATTCTTTCTAAAAAAAGTGATTCTAATTAACGGAATTTAAGGTCTTGAAACATCAGATTTTAACCAATAAAAAAACATAAAACAAGACTAACCGCTAAAACATAGGCTTTTCCGTTTAATTTTGTACCTTTGCAGCATGCAAATAAAAAACATACTACTACACTTAAAAAGTGAATTCACACACATTTCTTCCTTACTAAGTTTCTTGACTAAGAAGCGAATTTCATCTTAAAGAAACGTTTTTCTCTCGTATTCTATTATTTTTTTAATTACAATAAACACTTTATGTTTTCAAAAATTACTTTGATAATTGGCTTAATGCTATTATCAACCGGAGCTATTTATGCCCAAGACAAACCAAAAGTCGAAATAGGTGGAGCTTTACGTTTCAATTACAATCTATCTTCTTGGAAAGAAGGTCAAAAGAAACGCGGAGGTGACTTTGGCTACGATGTATTCCGTGTTAATGCTAAAGCCAAATACAAAGGAATAAAACTGAATGCTGAATATCGTCTTTATTCAGAAGGTTTTGGTGGAGGAATGTTAAAACAAGGTTGGTTAGCCTATGATTTCGATTCTAAAAACGAAATTCAAGTAGGACTTACACAAGTACCTTTTGGTATCACAACTTATAATTCGAATAACTGGTTTTTTAGTTTAAACTACTATGTTGGTTTGGAAGATGATCATGATATGGGAGTTAAGTTTACCCATACAGACAAAAAATGGAGCTATGCCGTAGCGTTTTTCAAAAATGCTGAAGAATTAAACTTTGGTAATAATTCTGATGTATCAAACAGCAGATATTCCTATGATGTAGCTTCGATAGATTTAGATGGTGATGGAATTTTAGATTTACGTAATAAAGAGGTAAATCAAGTTAATGGTCAACTGAATTATGTAATAGGAAATGATAGCATCAATCATAAAATAGGTGGATCAGCTCAATTTGGTGGACTTTACAATTTAGACACTGAGGAAATGGGATCCCATTATGCCGCAGCACTTCATTACCAATTAAAGTACAAACGCTTTGGTGTTAAAGCACAAGTTACAAAGTATAAAAAATCACCAAAAGGTCCCGCAGCAGACAACAAACAAGTAATTGCAATGACTGCTTACGGAGCGCCTTACCTTACTGCAGCAGCAGGACAGACTTATACTTTAGGGGTTTCATATACTGTACCTGTAAAATGGGGACCAGTATCTTCATTACAGTTCTATAATGATTACGGTTATTTAGAAAAAGTAAATTCTGATTTTGAAGACACTATCATGAACGTCACTGGAGTTCTAGTTTCTGCAGGAAACGTATATACTTACTTTGATGCAGCGGCGGGTAAAAACCAACCTTGGTTAGGTGGGCAATGGACAAATGGCCTTGCAGACGCACCTGCAAATGAAAAATGGGAAGTACGTTTCAATATGAATATTGGATACTATTTTTAAAGCCAGATAAATCACTTTCATGAGAAATAAAGGCTTACTTATGAAAGCTATTTAAAACAAAACAGTCTTTAATCCCAAGTGGATTAAAGGCTGTTTTATTTTATGCCACTAAAGTAAATGGGAACCTGATGAATCTAACAAATATCCTTCAACTTTTTCAGAGCTATTCTTTATTTTTCTTCAGTATAAAATCAATTCCATCAACGATATCACCTTCTTCAGATGTCTTTATCGTGAAGTATCTGCAAGCAGGTTCTGCAATAAAATTAAGATTACTCAACTGTTCTGGATCTACACAGGCCCTATATTCCCCCGGTTTAAGCCCCAGTTTGTATATGTACCCATCATATTCTGAAAGTGTTTCTACTACGACTTTATCACTGTTTTTCTCGTATATTTTTATCAATATCCGGCCTATCCCTTTGAGTTCATTTTCTTTTTCCATATAAGCCATCCCACTTATTTCTCCCATGGCAAGAATAGGCACATCAATACGCATGAACTGGTTTGGGTCTACCAAAACTTTGTAAGTATTATGTTTAAAACGCCAGGCGATATTACTTAAATCACTGTCATTAAACTCTAAAACATAGTCGGTAAATGAATTCAGGTTCGGAATACGTACTATGGAATCTTTTTCACTAATAATGGTTTTTGCCCCATTAGCGCGAGCCACACTTAATTTGACCAAATGTTCCTCTTTATCAAAAATACCGTTATGATTTAAATCCAGAAATGGATATAGTACTATGCCACCTTTACCCACAGAAGAATTATTGTTACTATGAATGTAGCCGTTTCCTGCTCCAAAAGCCAAGCTCCCTTGCGCACTTATTGAAGTACCGCTATTGAATTTGCTTTGTGATCCTGAGACAGCTGTTCTTGCAAACGAAAAATCATATTTGCAGCCCAGATTAATATAATAATCATCTGAAATTATATTTTTTTGAAAAGAAGCTGATAAATAACCTTTTGCTATTCTTTTCTCCAACTCTGTGGTATAAGAAATAAACGAAGAGCTACTAGCATTATATCGTACTGACGATCGTATGACATAATTATTCTTAAGCCTGTAACCCAATACTAAGTCGTTTGTAATAAAAGGATCTTTTTCACTGACCCAATTGATTTGTGTTGATGCATTGGTACTAAATTGTTTATAATAGACCGAAAACATCGCAGTGGCATAGTTATAACTAAATGCACTATAAACCAATTGAGAGTAATCCAATCTAAAAAAACCATTTATCTTTTTATAACGTAATGGAATTGACAACTTGGCTTTCCGTTCCTCGTTAGAATTAAATATGGTCACTTTTTGCCCTTCAACATATTTAGCATAATCAAGCTCCAACAATATTTCCTTAGTAATATAGTAATTCAACACCCCCTTAGACCTTACGCCATGCACATACTCCCCGTTTAAGATCAGCCTACTAAAAGGCTGTAGTGTAGCAGTGGCATAAGGAATAAATCCATCACTAGGCAGCGAAGACAGATACTCTATACCACCACCAACAGTTAAAATCCTATTGACACCATAGTTAAATTCTCCTTTACCAAACCGGCTTCCATCACCATCCTGCACTATACCTGCAGATAATCCATATTCAAATTCATTAGTAGCCATTACAGTATAGGGCACATTCATCTCCCGTTCCTCCGTACGTTCCTCGCCAGTAGGACCATAATACTTTAATTTTAAAGTGGTGAACCCGTAAACAATAGGCACATTAAATCTAAAAGCACCCGAAGCATCGGCCGTCGTGAAATCAACCAGAACATTATTTATATACAACTCCACCGTCCAATTGGGTTCCGCAATTTCGTTGATAATATAGCTCCCTTTTGCTTTTCGAACTGTAGTAGGTGAATTTCGAATGCTGGCACCAACTAACGGTGCATTTATAAAGGAAATCAGTGGAACGCTGATTTTACCCACTTGGGCTTGCTTTATAAGGGTTTTATCATTGTCTACCCAGTTCCAACGGTATTGCAATTGGCGGTCATCAAATTTGTATTGACTGAAATAATTCATCGATATGTTAGCTTCTCCATAGAGCAATTCTGTACCTAAACTTAAGCCAAATGCATTATTTGCTGCAGATTTCCAGTTTTGAAATGAGGAAGCAGACCAATCTAGTGTACCGAACTTAAATAAATGATAGTCCCGACTAATGAGGGTATCTACCACAACTTCACCTTTTATATCTGCAATATTTGATCGGATTTTCTCAAGTCGCATCTGTTTTACTACAGGCAACTCAAAATCAGCTTTTAGTTTTATGGTAAGAGATCTGTAATTGAAATCCAATATAATCCCGAACGCTTTTGCAAAAAGTGAGGATTCCATATATAAAATCCCTGATTCCTTTAGTAATTTATCATCGGTTCTAATTGTTCGATCACCTACTTTTATGATGCCTTTTGCAAAATCAATAGAATATGGCTGGTACGCGTTTCCAATAAATCCTTCAACACTAATTCCCTTCACTCCATCAGTACATGGAACTTTTAGGGCTCTGAATAAATCTTCGATATTAATAAACAATAGGTCATTTTCAGTATATAAAACGTCTAAATCAAAACTCCCCACTCCTTCAATAATTACATTAACAGGAAACAAATCATAGGCGACTGGATCTGGATCAATTGATTTCATTTTTATAACAGTACTCCCAAACTTTTCCTCATAAGTACTAAAAGAGCTTACTAGCATAAAAATAAATAAGATTTTAACCACAAAAAATATCGGAATAATCATAATAAACCTACGAAATGCGGAATAACCAACACTAAATTTATTTTTCATCATTTCCTATTCCTGATTAAAGGTAATATTAAAAGTACCGATATAAGTGCCTGGAATTGAATTGCCTGGAATATCAAGTTTACCGCCAACACTTAAATTAGTTGTAAACGCACGATTATTATCTGTGGGAAAAAAAGTACCCGTATTTCCTTTTTCAGTAGTGTCAATTGTTAGCACAAGAGAGCCTCCATTACTACCTGTTAACGTATAAGTACCTGTAAAATCTATTTTTACATTCCTTCCTTGAAGTAGTTTAACTTCAAAAATAGCAGGCTGAGAGTCATTCCCCAATAGTGCAATACTTCCCGTACTACTTCTAATTCCATTATATCCTAACAAGACACTGCCTCCCGCACTACCAGTAAGAACAAAAGATCCAAAGTTAAGATTTTGGATTGCATTAACCTCTATAAATCGTGGCGGTAACGACGGTTGACCATAAGAATAACCTGCACAAAACAGTAGTGCGCTAACGATTAACCTTAGTTTACAGAATGCTGTTTTTGAGTTTATTATTTTCAATATCAATCAATTTTATAAATACTCATTATAAGAAAATTGTCTTGTTTTCACTATTCAATTACCAAATCACTGGTAGCATAGACTACAGATTTACCATCACCATTACTATTGTAAGTCACTTTCAATGTACCCTTTTTTAACAACTTCATTGTCGCAGCATCTAATTGTACTCTTATGCTCCGTTTATCTATGCTAGTGTAAACTCCCACTCCATTAATAGCAGCAATGTCAAACCGTTTGCCTTTTTCAGGGGAAAATTCTACTTTGATATCACCATACAATGAAATATTGCCCGTTCTATTAATGGTAAAACTAAAATTATGTACCTCTTTATCCTGTACATCAAGTTTCAAATCACTTAGCATTGCTGATACGTCAGTTTGGCCTGTTCGGATAATTACGGGAATACTCATCCCAAAAATAGGAATCAGCTGAACACTTAAACTTTTAGCATCTTTGGCTGCAGTTTTATCTCCAAGTGCTGTATAATCTTTTTCGGATCTAAAGAACAAATGCGAACGGTACTCTCCTGACTGCATATCTGCTTTACGTCTATATTGTACCACAATAGTTTGTGCTTCATTTGGCGCTAATGTTACCTGCCTTGGGAAGATACGCAGATACGGATCTGCAAATTGTTGCCCCGATTCAGCTTCAATAATATCTACAAAACTACCATCTTCTTTCATACTTTTCTGAACGAAAGATACTGAATAGGTGGTCGTTTCGCTTCCCATGTTTACCAGATTAAGTATTTCTTTCTGCTTATTGCCTTCAAATACAACCCGGCTGGGTGTAACTAGTAAGTCACCTTGAGCTTCAGCTTTAATAGTGAAAACTATAATGGCGATAAATAACAGCAGCTTTTTCATTATATTCTTTTTTTAATTTGATCGTACTAGGCAAAAATAAACCATTATGCCAATAAAAAAAGGGAAAAGACTATAAGTTATCTTTCCCCTTTTCCCTATATCAAATTAAATACTAGTTATAATCAACACTTACTTTAAAAGTAGCAGCATAAATCCCAGCATTTTGAGATGCTGCAACTGTCAAAGTCCCACCAACTGTAAAACTATCAGTTCCTGTTGCGCTTAATGTACTAGTAACAGCATCTACACTTTCGCCATTAAATCTTGCTTTTAAAGCAGAAATTGTCATCGTATTCGCAGGTACAAGAGTTTCTGCTACTACTATAGTTGTAGGTAAAGTAAGCGCATAAGTTACATTTTTTGTACCCGTTACAGTATATGCTGCATTGGTAGGTGCAGGAGCAACTATTCCAGATGCGACACCACTACTAAAAGTTCGAGAGTTACTATCTGAATTCATCACTACAGTTCCTCCTGCTCCTGCAAGAACGTTTATAGTTCCAAAATGCAAAGGAGAATCTTGAACAAGAGTCATCGGTTTAATTAATTTTGCCCCAGCAGTTGTTGTTGATACTTCTGCACTAGTTTGTGCCATAGCATTATTTGTAAAAAATCCAATTGTAAGGATAGTTGCTAATGTAAGTAGGTTTTTTTTCATGTTTTTTGTTTTAGTAGATTTGGGTAAATCGGTTTTTAAATCTGGTGCAAACATATGATGCAACTACACATCGCTCCTAAAAAAGTCTGTAACTAACCTAAAAAACCGTTAAAGTGCAACTTCTGCTCAATCATTACATTAATTATGAAAATTCGTACGGTATTTCGATGTAATCAGGTAGAAAAAAATGCCTATAAAAAAAAAGAAAATATGACTATAACAGAGTCTCATAAAAGAGAATAACTCAGTCAGTAATTGTATATTAAGCCTTGGACCTATAGAGGACTTCTTATTTTTAATATTTGGAACCAAATATCACTTTCCAATTGAAGTACATTTATTGATTTAGAAGTGTCATAAAAACAGAAAAAAGTAAGTAGTTTGGCCAAACTGAAATATAATAAGATGATCAAAATAAAAATAAGAATACCTAAAAGAGTAATCTACTCACCCACTATAGATAGACTACTTTTAATTCCTATTAAAAGCAAAAAAGCCATCCCAAAGGACAGCCATTATTTAGTTTTGATTATTTTACTATTCAGTCAATTGTAGTCAACAGTTATCGAATAAGTTCCAGAATATATCCCAGCCAGTTGTTCCGACCCTATGTTTAACTTTCCTCCCAATCTAAAACTATCATTTCCACTAGCATTTAGCATCTTGCTAACACTATTACTACCTTCATTAATTGCAACGTCTTGAGCAGCGCCACTAAATCTAATCTTTAGCTCATTAATAGTCATTGACATAGAGCCTGGCTCCCTAACTATAATTGAGGTAGGTAATGTTATCGCATAGCTACTATCATGAGCTCCTGTTACATTAAAAACAGCGTTGGAAGCAGCGCCGCCAACTGAGGATCCAGAAACACCTCCATTAAAATCACGAGATGCATCTGTTGTAGAAAGCACAACTGATCCAGCAACACCTATTTTTTTGTTTGTGCTTCCAAAATTTAATGAATTTTGCTCTGTTAATGTCATTGGAACTATTATCGTTGCACCTGCTGAAGCATTAACAGTTGATAAAGTTTGGGCTTTACTATTCCCTGTAAAACCTATTGTCACAGTAACCATTATAAGAGTTAATAGATTTTTCATGATTCCCCTCTTTAGGTTGATAATTCAGTGGTTTGAATGTTTTTAAATAAATTTACCGTTGCTGTTAATAGCACGAATTATTTTTGAACTTCCATATTCTAAAATTAAACAAAAAAACCGATTAAATACATATAAATCCGATAAACTACATTTTAAAGAATCATTATCATTACTTCCCTCATAATCAACAACTTGTTTTGTACGATAATTCTTAGGTGAGTAAATAGTTGATTTGCTTACTGATGGAAATTAAATATAAATGATGCCTCTGGCCATTGATCTGACTGGAGTACTTTATATATAAGGTACTAAAAAGAAGGTTTTCTAAATGCATGTTAAGGTAAATGACTTATCTAAGGTAGTAGATAAAATCGACAGCAGCAATTTTATATAACAACCTGCAAAAAAGATAATTATAAATTAAAAAATCATTGAAATCGCTGAAGAAGACATTGTAAAATCCCCAAATAATATGCTTATTCGGACCTGTTTTTAAAACATATTTAACGATTACTCCAAACATAACTTGGCTGATAAATATAAAATTAGGGAATCGCTGCTACCAGCAGAAATAAAAAACACCTGCTTCCGATTAATTCGGACGCAAGTGTCAATTTTATATTTTTAAAAGATTATCTTTTACAGTACTAAATCACTGCTTTAAAAATCAATTTAGAAGACAGCAGCTACTAGATTGTTTTTATTATAAATGATTATAAATTACTTTAGTTTTCAATCCACCTTTTTCATTTTTTAGACGAACCACTAACACTTGTGTCGCTATATTTAAGTCTAACTTATGAACAGCAGCACCCTCCAATTCTTTTTGTAATAGTAGCTTACCAGTAATATCAAAAACACTAACTTCAGTCTGAACATCCACCGCTTTTAAGTCTATCGCCATTTGACCTCCACTCATGTAAACGAATGCTGCTAATTCATTTTCAGTTGAAGTTTCAACTTCGCTAAAATGAAGAACGAAACGATTCGCACTATCTTTTATGGTAGCTGTAAAACTATACGAACTTGTTGGATTTACAGAAGTATACGTTTTCAACAGACGATCTTCTAATTGTACAAAATCGAATTCTTTTGAATCATAACTGAATGCAAGATTATAAAACCCATTTTTTCCCGCTTTAAATTCTACCGGAACTGAGTTGTTGTCGGCTGTATCAGTCATATATCGTACTGAGTAATCTTTACGGTTTGAGCTCATATACAAGCTAGGAGCGGTAACTACATGGCTGAAAAGTTTTGATGCCCCTTGCTTACTGTCAGAATATCCAAACTGGATTAGTGCTTCATCAGCACCACTACCATCCTCTGATTGTACAGCGATACGAATCACTCCTTTTTTGACTCCTGAATTTTTAAACCAGTTTCCAGCCCCTGTATGAACACGGACGGTATTATCAAATCCTAAGTTACCTGCAGTTGCGGCTTTTACAAAATAACCTTGCATAGGCGCTAAATACCTACTAATGGAATTGGTTCCCAGTCCTGATGCGGAATTAATAACTCCATAGTTATTCGCTGTAGGATTCCATACCCACATATCATTACCACCTGCAGCACTCACTTCTAATTTAGATCGATCCCAGCCTGAAGCTGCTTGCCAATCGACTGAAGAAGGATACGGATTACCTACAAGACTAAACCCTTTAAGATTATCTAAAATCGGATCAACTGGTGTAGGAGGTGTGGTTATCGTAATTGGATAATTTATAATGCCATTATTCAAATTTCCTTGAAATTCTTTGGTAGGATTTAATGCTTGGACTGAATAAAGATAGCCACGTCCTACAGAAAAGTTACTTCCTGGATGTACCGAGTTCCACCCTATCGGACTAGCATCTTGTTTGTACTTAAAACTGTACGATGGTTCATCCCATAAATATAAATCATATCCTGTTCCTGTAAGTACATTTCCCGTTCCATAACTACCTACAGGTAACCACGAACCACTAATGGCTTGATTAGATACTGGCGAAGAAAGAAAATGCCAGCCCTCGACAGGACCACTTATATAACGCTGTACTGTCGCTGGAACATCATTCGAATTATGCAATAAAGAAGCCGTTCCGCTTGCATCTGATTTCAATATAAGACCTGCTGTTCCAGCATTGTTGCTAATCGTTCCCATTGCAGTAAGTTGATACAACGAAGATACAGACAACTTTTTTCCATTATTAATTACCAATGAATTGGTTACAGCAAAATTAGTATTAAGTAGAACTCCTGAAGCATTGTCTACAATGAGGTTGTATACTTTTTCTCCTAGAAATTGATTAATTGCTATGGTTTGCACTGCGTTTCCAGCATATGTTATTTGAGGCGAATTGGTGAATGCATCTAACTTTCCAGAAGTCAACGTTAAATTGTTTAACAACCTTAGGTTTCCGTTAAGAACTACATTATTCAAATTATTAATATTCAGATTATAAACTGCATCATTTTTAAATACGGCTGTATTTATTGATTGAACAGCCGAGCCCGAAAACTGCATCGTAGAATTTGGGGCTGAAGCGTCTATTGTACCCCCAGCAGAGAAAAACAACCCTCCCTTTAAAGTTAGTTTTTTACCATTAAGAACAATACCATAAGTTGATTGTGAGTTAGTAATATTCAATACTGACTTATCCTCATCTAGTATTAAATCATTTAATGGTATCTCATCAAAAACAATAGATTCGTCTGTTACAGGTATTAAATTCCTAGTCCAATTACCAACTGTAGCCCAATTTTGACTTATTGATCCTTTCCATACATTTACAAATTTTCCTTCGAACTCATCAGCTCCAATATCAGGTTTATTTCCTGTACCTACATAAGCTGGGTTTCCTTGACGAATACTGCCTTTAAAGTCAATTGTAAATCCACTTATGTTTGCACCTCCACTTTCGGCAAAAGTAGCTTTAAGAGGGTTCATTTGTAAATAAGTATCATCTGACCCGTTAATGCTTAAAAACTTTAAATTGGCTATCATGTCTTCAGTTACTGAAAGCTGATCCTTGTTAATCATTCTTACTTTAAATCCAGCTAAAGTTTCCTCTTGGTTAATACCATCAAAGAAAATTAAGTTGTTTGCTGAGGCTGTTCCTCCAAAAAACAAGTTATTGTTCGAATTAGTTGAATAGTTACTTAAATCTGTTGAAGATCTATAGTAGGCAACTGTTTTACCAGAACCTAGAGCTACTGAATTGTTTAAAATAATATTATTTCTCATGTCAAGATTTGCAATAGATGCTGCTGCACTTGAAGAATGATAAATAGCTGACGATCCAAAATCTGTTCCAGTAGAAGTTCCATTAAGGTAAATAGTATTGTAATATAAATTTATGTTAGAATTAGCTCCAGTAGAAATCAAACTTATTCCCCTCAGAGGATTTGCAATATTTGCATTGGCTGTTCTGATGTCACCAATGATATTATTACTAATTGTTGCATTTAAATTTGCAGATGAGCCCGATACTTGAATTCCCTGAACAGTCCCGGTTGACATCACTGAACTCGTAGAAGAAATATCATAAATTTTATTGCGAAAAACATTGATAGACGAGCCCCCTGAAATCCAAATACCGTTAATGGTACCACTCGTATTTGCGTTAGCTGTAATTTTCGAGAGAGTATTTTGATATACATTTATTAAGGTACCTCCAGAAATCAGAATTCCTCTTACTGAGCCCGAAGTCAAATCGTTTCCAGTAAGATTGGTTATTTTATTACTATAAATATTTTGGGTAGCGCCAGAACTAATATTAATTCCTGAAACTATAGTATTACTGGTACCACCAGAGGAGGTCAAGTTATCAATAGTATTAGAAAAAATATTATCATTCCCTAGGCCCGTTGTAATGGCTGTAATAGTTCCATTGCTACTAATACTTTTGATACTATTATTTTTTGTTGCATTGGTATTACTCGTTGTATTTACGTTTATTGCGGTTATTGCAGACGTACCACCTATCCAGTTTTCAAAAACATTATTTTCTATTGTCAATGTTGGCGAACCTACTCCTGCATCGGTTTGAACCCAACCTGCAATGGCGGTAGCGTCCAAAACATTTAGTCTCGAAAAGTTATTTCCACTATGGGTAATGGTTACTCCCGCTGCGGCCGTTGCTGTAGTGGTGCTGGTAAATAATGTTACAGTTCCTCCACCTGCCGATTTACTGAAAAAAGTACTTGCTGCTGTAGCTGTTGCCAAACGATTGTTTTGAATCAATTGTGTTCCATTCTCAGGTATCAAAACATTATTAGAAATAAAGATGATATTCCCCGTTGAATTAATATTTAAATCTGTAAAAGTATTATTGCTAATAGTTTGTTGGTTAGTAGCAGCAGCATTAATAATATAAGTATTTGCTCCAGAGGAAGTAGTTTGATAATTGATCCCTCGAATGTCATTATTTTTGATTGATAAAGCGGCGATACCAGTTGCACTGCTCACATTAATACCTATAAGATTTCTACTATTTGTACCTGTATAACTTATCAGTCCACCACTATTGTTACCTAATTGATTATCCTCTATTGCTAATGAACCAAAAATAGCACCAGTAGAAGAAATTCCTGTAAATATTCCAGAGTCGGTTCTCTTATGGTTTCTTATAATATTCGATTTAATAGCTGCAAATTCACATGCTGCAGTATTCAATATGGCTGTAAAGACACTAGTCGAAGCCGTCCCAGTACCTGTATTTGTACCAGAAACAATACTGTTACTATTAATACTCAAAGTCCCACTTGCTGCTGTATTTAGAATTCCATAATAAACAGAAGCGGCTGTTCCATTAACGGTTGTGTTTTGAATGGTATTACTGTTGATAGAAATGGTTCCAGTAGCGCTATTATTAATTCCATTGAATGTGCAAATTGCTGTTGTAGAAACACCTCCAATATTAATCGAGTTTGCTGTAGTACTACTTCCAATGGTGTTGGAAATAATACTATAATTTCCTGCTACACCAACTGTATAAATTCCATTGAATGTATATCCAATGCTGTCATCGCCTAAAGTAATGATACCACCAATGTTATTATTTCTAATATCAACATCACTAATTGAAGTCGAATAAATTCCAGTAATAACTCCCGCCGTCGTTGAAGACGATAAAATGATAGACGAATTTCCTATGGTACTTCCAATAGTATTTCCTGCAGTTGTTCCAATATTAACACGACCACCCAATACAGATATCCCCGTGAAAAATCCTGGTAATGAACTTGATGCTGAAGTACTAAAATTGATCCCTCCAATACTATTACCCTGAATATTAGTTACTTCATTTACACCTACATTCAATTCAATTGCTCTAAATGTGGAAGCTACGTCCCCATTATACGTTGTGTTATCTGTCGAAGAGGTATTTGCAAAACCAATACTATTATTGTTAATTGTATAATTAACTCCATATGGAGTAACAATATTTATGGCTCTGATATTACTTGCCACAGTGGATGTTCGTGTAGCTGTTTGATATAATTTATTAGCAGTAATACTCCAATCTGAACTATTAGCTGCTAGGAAAATACCATTTGATGAAGTCTCAGAATTAAAATACCCCCTGATATTATTATTGGATATTGTAACTTCACTATTATTAATAGCAATTGAAGTACCAGATGAATAAATTGCATTTGTTGGTAAATTATTAGAAACTGGTGTTATATTGTTATTTGAAATTATATTAAGGTCATTACCAGTTCCTGCTGATGCTCCTGTAGAGAAATGTATTGTACCTGTATTAATTCCGGTACCCATCCCTTCAATATTACAATTGAGAATTTGGTTGTTAGTGGCATCATTAATAAATAAAAATGTTGAAGTACTTGTAGCTGCACTATTATTTCTAAAGGTCAGACTATTATTATTTGTTCCAAATTTCCCATCAATTTTAACTTTATCGGCACCAGTAAAACGAATTAACCCCGTATCAACATTTCCACTAATAACTTTTTGAGCTACTGAAATGGATTGAATCGTTAATGTATAATTACCTACCCCTTCTTCTTTCCATTGGTTTAAAGAACGACTACCATCCTCTGCTAAATCTGAGGTTATATTGACTATCATATTTCCTTTTAATCCCAAACTATTGATGGTAGCAAATAATCCGCCTGCATTGGTTAGAGAAGTAAATCGCTTACCAAGTCCCACATTGTAAGTTCCAGCCAAAGCAGAGGCAGGAATTCCTTCAAATTCATCAGCACCTATATCTGGTGTTTCTCCATTACGCATCTCACCATCAAAATCAACATCGATACCTTCGATATTAGTCCCACCACTCTCAGCCACAGTTTCTATACCGTCAACAAAATGAAGATATGAAGCTAAAGAAGGATCACTGCTATTGATGAATTTTGAAATACCAATTAAATCTGCATAAACTGAATTGCTTTCTCTTGGACTTGCTAATGATTGATAATCTTCAAAAGTTTGAATTAGATTGGTACCATCAGAATAAATTAAATTTGTTGGTGAAGCTGCTCCTGCATGAAATAAATTATTATTAGATGTGGTTGCAAAATTATTCAATGCTGAACTACTTCTACGCAAACCAACTGTCACACCTGTACCTTTACGTTCGGATTGATTAATAATGATGTTGTTTCTCAAATCCAAGACTCCGGTAGTAGCTGTTGCACTGGCGGTATGATTTACTCCCGAAGAACCAAAGTTAGTTCCACTTGAAGCCGTTGCATTCAAGTAAATAGTATTAAAATACACATTGGTAGTTGCTCTTAATCCAGTATTCATAACATTAATACCGTTTACCAGATTGACTCCACTTCCCGCTGTAGCTTTGATATCACCAATAATATTATTGTGGATAGTAGTGGTTTGATCTACAACGGTACTAGAAACCATAATTCCGTTTACAGTACCGGTAATTGCAGAGTTAGCGGATGATATATTGTATATTTTATTTCTGAAAATAAGATTATTCAAACCTCCAGTTACAGCTATTCCACTGACGCTACCCGTGGTAAATCCTCCATTTGACTGAATGTTATATATAGTATTTTGATACACTTGTTTAGAAGTTCCTGTTGTCGAAATAGCAATTCCATTTACAACGGTTGTTGTTATCGCAGCAGAAGACACTAGTGAATGAATTGTATTTGAAAAAATTCTGTCGTTTCCAGCAGCAGTTAGAATACCATATATATTTCCACCTGCGCTAAAAGTATTGATCTGATTTCCAGAAATTTCATTTCCAGTACCCAGTGTATTCACAGAAATACCAGTCATAGATGCTGCCGAAGTTGCAGTTGTATTTTGCCAAGTACTGAAGGTATTGTTTTTAATATTTTTAGTTCCGTATCCTGCATCCGTATTCACCCATCCAGTAATAGTTGCCGCTCCACTTACTGTAATATTCGAAAAGTTATTATTATTGTTGTTGATAGTGCTACCAGCTGCAGATACAGCTGTTGTACTTGTAAAAAGATTAAGTGCTCCAGAACCTGCCGTACTTGATCTAGTAAATCCGGAAACTATATTATTATTATTAACATTCTGTGCACCTCCATTGGGCAGACTCACATTGTTAGAGATTAATGTAATGGCACCCGTTGTATTGACATTCAAGTTCGTGAATTTATTACCACTTATATTCTGTGACTTGGATGCAGATGCATTGATAATATAGGTATGCGCACTTGTACTTAGCGCAGAATGCACAATTCCTCTAATATCATTATTTTGAATGGATTGGGCAGACAAGATAGAACCCCCTGAAACGCTAATTCCAACTAAGGAACCTGATGATGGAATGTCATAAGTTATAAAACCTCCATCCGTATTTCCTAATTGATTATTGTTAATATTGAGGGCAACACTTAAAACTCCTGCACTTGAAATTCCCGTTACATTTCCAGTTGCTGTAGTTCTACTTATATTTCTTATAATATTACTATTGATGTTCACCGTTGGCACAGCAGAGCCATTCAAAATCCCTATAAATGCTCCTGCGCCCACCAATGAAGATGACCTTACTGTATTGTTGTTGATATTGGCTACAGCTACCGTTGCTAAAGTATTCGAAATACCCGTTACGATTCCAGTTCCTGTATTACTAATGGCAATTACATTATTCCCTGTAATATTTAAAACAGAACCGCTAGCCGCACTATTAAGAATTCCTGTTAAAACAGATGCCCCCGTACCGTTTGTTGTTATATTTTGTACCGTATTATTGGTTATTTCCATGGCTCCTGTAGCAAGATTAATGACACCATACAAAGTAGATACAGCACTCGTTGATCCAGCCCCTATAGAAATGGAATTTACTTCGGTAGTGCTTCCAATACTATTTTCAGAAATAGTATAATTTCCAAAAGTACCCGCTGAATAGATTCCTGAGAAAGTATATCCTATATTCCCACTGCTTACCGCATTGATTGATCCTATTTTATTTTTTGCAATAACAACAGTTCCTATTGTCGATGAAGAAATACCTGTTATCACACCTAGAGAAGTACTAGATGAAATACTAATAGAACCAGTTCCTGTAGAGGCTCCAATAGTATTCCCTGTGATACTTCCTATTTTCACATTACCCCCCAATACTGAAATCCCGGAAAATATCCCTGGAAGTGTAGTTGAACCACTTGTAGTTGAAAAGTTAATCCCTGCTATTGTATTTCCATCAATAACTGATGTGCCACCTAAAATACTGGTAGTTATTTCAATCCCTCGATATAAATTTGCAAAAGAACCATTATAAGTTGTAGTTCCAGTTGAATTAGCATTTGCATAACCAATGCTATTGTTTGATATAGTATAGCTAGAGCCAGAAGCGGTCACAATATTTATTGCCCTATGTATTGCACTAGCAGTAGAGGTTCTTGTGGCTGTTTGGTAAAATTTATTACCAGTTATCGTCCATGTTGAACCGTTACTAGCGATAAAAATACCATTTGAAGCAAATCCTGTATTAAAATAATCTTGAATATTATTATTACTTACGATATTGTCACTATTATCTGCAATTACTGAAGTTCCTGCTGAATAAATAGCATTGGTAGGAAGGTTTGACCCCGCTGCTTTTATTGTGTTGTTACTAATAGTATTATTGTCATTACCACTAGTAATTCCTGTTGATAAAAAGATAGTTCCCAAAGCAGTATTAGTTCCAGATCCCTCTATTATACAATTACTAATGGTATTATAACTTGCATCATTTGTTAATTGAATGGTCGTAGCTAAAGTTGAAGTATTCGTATTACTTATAGTCAACGAACTTCCTCCCGTATTCAATCCATTAATTATAACATTTTTGGCACCGTTTAAATTAATGATTGGTCCAGCTACATCACCACTCATTGTAACAGCTAAACCTGCTTTAGGCGAGATAGTCAGTGAATAGTTACTTCCACAGCCATAGCTGATTGCACTTAGCGCTACAGCCCCAGATGCATTTAGGGTTGGATCAATTATAGTTGCAGTAAGATTTCCTGAAAGACCTTTGGCATTAATATCATCAAAAAGTCCTCCTGCTCCAGTAATGCTCGGATAGGTACCAGCTGCACCAATGGTTACGTTTCCACTTAAACCCTGAAGAACAGTGTATCTATTAGTCGTACCAACGGTTGGTAGGTTTGCGGTAGACAACACCACACTCATAGGCAAGGTAGCAAATGCTCCAGCATTCATACTCACATTTGGCGTACTTGCCAAGTCTTGTGCTACTACAAAATACTGGATGACATCTCCAGTGCTAACAGACTCTCCTATAAGGAGAGCATAATTTATGTTGAAATTAAATGGTGAAGTCGAATTAGTTGCTTCTGTAAATTTCCAACCATTTTCACTAGAAGTGTTACCAGTAATAGCATCGATAGAACCTGCTTTCTTATAATAAATTCTTGGTTTTGCAGTAGTAGTATTAATGCCGCTTGCATCGGTTATTGTAACCGATAAACTAGGAGATAAACCACAACTATTATTGGATAATGCAGTATAAGAAATAGTAGGTCCTACTTTGTCATCACGAACAAAATTCCCCTCATCAGCACCAATATCAGGCAAAGTAGCATGTCGTGTGTCACCATCAAAGTCAACGGTAACACCCGGAATATTAGTAGCACTACTTTCAATTTGTGTAGCTATACTTGGATTGATATGCAAATAGGAAGCATCAGCACCAATTGTACTTAAAAAATTAGTGTTTTCAGTTACAGATGCCTGCTCTCTAGGCGAAATGGTTCCTGCAACATTAGTTCCTGCCTTAAAAGCAACAAGCGTCTGAAAACTTCCAGAACCTGTACCGTCATAATATACTAGATTATTGGCACCAGGTGTTCCTGCATAAAATAAATTATTATTAGATGCAGTACTGTAATTATTTAACACCCCTAAAGTTCCCGCACTTCTTCGGAAGGCTACCGATAATCCTGAGCCTTTAAAGGCCGAATTATTTATGATTATATTATTTCGAAGCTCTAAAGTCCCCGTTGTAGCTGTTGCGCTGGCCGTATGATTTATACCTGAGGAGCCAAAAACAGCACCACTTGATGCAGGAGCATTTAGGTAAACAGTATTATAATATACATTGGTCGTTGATCTTAAACCAGTATTTACAACATTAATACCATTGACCAATGTTCCAGTTGCGGCGGAGACTCTGATATCCCCAATACTATTGTTACGTATGGTTGTAACTTGATCAGCTAAAGTACCTGAAACCATAATTCCATTAACTGTACCTGTAATACTAGTAGAGCTTGAAGAAATATTGTAAATTTTATTTCGAAAAATAAGATTATTTAAACCTCCCGTAACGGCTATCCCACTAATTGTTCCTGTTGTAATTCCTGCCCCACTACTTTGTAAATTGTAGATCGTGTTTTGATACACTTGTTTGTAAGATCCACCTGTAATAGCAATTCCATTTAAAACACTTGAAGTACTACCAGGTGATACTACCAAAGTATGAATAATATTCGAAAAGATTCGGTCATTTCCAGTGGCCGCGATAACTCCTGTTGTTATCCCATAAGTAGTCCCTCCAGTAGAAAAATTATTAATTTGATTCCCTGAAATTTCATTTTCAGTACCTATTGTGGCAACGTTAATACCAGTCATAGTTGCTCCAGAAGTTGCAGTTGCATTTTGCCAATTACTAAAAACATTGTTTTTAATATTTTTAGTTCCATATGCTGCATCCGTATTTACCCAACCTGCTATTGTTGAAGCACCTACAAGAGTGATATTCGAAAATATATTATTATTATTGTTAATAGTACTTCCAATTGCTGAAGTGGTGGTTGAACTTGTAAAAAGAGTCAAAGCCCCTGCTGCAGATCTTGCAAAAGCAGTAACTATACTATTACTATTAACATCTTGTGTTCCGCCAGCGAGCAAACTGACGTTATTAGTAATAAAGGTAATTGTACCAGTAGTATTCACATTCAAGTTTGTGAATGTATTACTGCTGATGTTTTGTGATTTTGAAACTGCGCTATTGCTGATATAATTATGGGTATTGCTAGCTGTAACAGAATGTATAATTCCTCTAATATCATTTCGTTGTACTGAAACATCACATGATGCAATTGCTCCTGAAGTATTTATACCTGTTAAAGTACCTCCACTAGCTGCGTTAAAAGTTACTAAGCCACCATCTGAATTTCCCAGTTGGTTGTCATTAATATTTAAGGCTGATGTCACTGCACCAGTACTGGATATAGCAGTAAAAGCACCAGTAACCGCGTTTTTATTAATATCTCGAATTATATTAGAACTGATGTTCACCGTTGCAACTGCCGCCCCATTTAAAATCCCATTGAATGTTCCAGTCCCGGTATGAGTGGATGTTCTAATAGTATTACCCGTAATACTGACAGAAGATGCAATCGCTGCAGTATTTGAAATTCCTGTTATGATTCCTGTTCCTGTATTGTTAATAGCAACAATAGTATTCCCAGTAATATTCAATTGATCTCCACTACCAGCACTATTGAGAATCCCTGTTAAAACTGATGCACCTGTACCATTAGAAGTCACGTTTTGTATGGTGTTGCTACTAATGGTTATAGCACCCGTTGCTAAATTATAAATATTATATAAAGTACATACCGCAGAGGTTGATATCGTACCTATCGATATTGAATTTGAAATACTGTTACTTCCAATAAAATTGTTTGAAATAGTATAAGCTCCCGTTCCAGCTGTATAAATCCCATAAAATAGGTAGCCAATGGCATTTCCACCTGCTGTACTAATTCCACCAATAATATTATTCTGAATATTAACAGCTCCAACAGAAGTGGAATAAATACCTTCAAAAATATTAAGGGTTTTAGTTGCAGTGATAGTAATTGATCCATTTCCTATAGTGGAGCCTATAGTATTACCTGTTATTGTCCCCACATTCACAGATCCAGCCAAGATTGAAATTCCTCCAAAGATTCCTGGTACCGTACTTACTGTTCCAGTATTCGTATTAGTTAAACTAAGCCCTGCAACTGTATTTCCTTGAATACTTGATGCAGTTGCTAGTCCTACTGTCATTTCTATACCAAAATAACGGTTATTCATGTTAGATCCGCAAGTATATTCAGAAGTCCCCGTTTGTGTTGAACTACTGTAGCCAATAATATTATTACTTACATTATACCCTACTCCTAATGCTGTTACAATATTAATTCCTCTGTGAATAGTACCTACAGTAGCAGTTCTGGTCCCTGTTTGAAATAATTTATTCCCGCTAATTGTCCAAGCCGAACTATTAGAGGCTATAAAAATACCATTAGAAGCAGTTGCTGCATTGTAATAATCTTGAATATTATTATTACTGATCGTATTGCCACTATTATCAATATTAACAGATGATCCTGCCGAATAAATGGCATTTGTCGGTAAATTGCTTCCTGCAGGACGAATATTGTTATTAGAAATGATATTATCGTCATTACCTGTTGTTGTTCCTGTTGAAAACACTACTATTCCAGCGGTTGTTCCTACTGCAGAACCCTCAATGTTACAGTTTTTTACACTGTTATTTGTTGCATCATTGATAAATTGAAAAACGGATGCTGCACTACTAGTACTTGGGTTAGCAAAAGTAAAATAGCTTCCACTTCCGTTAAAGCTTCCATCAAAGGTTGTTCTATCAGCACCATTTAAGCGGATAAAACCACTATCAAGTGATAAGCTAATTAATCGTGGACTAGCTGCACTTGGTTTGACCGTTAAAGAGTAGTTTCCTGAACCGGATTCAGTCCATTGATATAGTGGGTTACTACCATCTTCGGTAAGGTCAGAAGTAACATATACCGTAACATCTCCACTTAATCCTAAACTATTAATGGAGGAAAATAAACCACCCGCATTTGTTAATGATTTATAGGTCTGCCCAGATCCTACATAATAAACACCACTCAACGGAGTCGGTTGGACTCCAGTATTAATTTCATCAGCACCCATGTCTGGCGCTATTTCAGTACCTATATAACCATCATTACCCTGACGGATTTGACCATCAAAATCCTTAGTTATTCCATCAATATTTACTGCAGCATTGAACGCCAAGGAAGATTTTGTCCCGTCAAGATGTAAATAATTAGAATTAGAAGCAACTAAAGTCAAGAACTTCCCACCAGTAATTAAATCTGCATATACAGAGTTTGTTTCTCTTGGTGCTACTATATTCTGATAAGCATCTAATGTTTGCGAAGAATTGGTACCATCATAGAAAACTAAATTATTGCTTGATGGTGCAGCTGCATGAAATAAGTTGTTATTGCTCGTAATTGAAAAATTATTAAGAGAGGTTCCTGAACGTCTATAAGCCGCCGTGATTCCGGTCCCTTTTGGAATGGATTGATTGATTATAATATTGTTTCGTAAAGTTAATACTGCCGTTGTTGCTGTAGCATTTACGGTATGATAAACTCCAGATGTACCAAAGTTGGTTCCTGATGAAAGCGCATTCAAATAAATATTATTATAATACACATTCGAAGTCGAATTAGCTCCTGTATTTGTAATGCTAATTCCCCTAATTGCATCAACAGCATTTGCATTAGGCGCCCTTAAATCGCCAATAATATTATTGTCAATTTGAACTTGAATGTTCGCAGTTGAACCAGAAACTAAAATACCATTTACTGTACCTCCAACTATACTTGCTTCTAGGTTGTATATTTTATTTCTTGAAATCTTTTTCAAAGTTCCAGCTGTTACAGTAATACCATTTACTGCAGAAACACCAATTGTACTTAATCCATTAATGTTATTGGAAATAAAATTTTCATTTCCAGAACTCGTTGAAATCCCAGTAATGACACCAGAACTTGTAATCGCTGATATAGTATTTCCTGAAATAGTTCCACTTCCGTTTGCTCCACCACTTACAGTTAATCCCGTAGTAGAACCAGATCCACCAATCCAGTTACTAAAAGTGTTAGCCGTAAACGACTTTACGGTTTGACCTGCATCTGTATGCACCCAACCTGCCATGATAGTGGCTCCAGTTAGTTGTATTTTTGAAAAATCGTTTGCTGTGTGATTTACCTTTACGCCTGCTGCAGTAGTTGTTGCTGTACTTGTGAATAAAGTTACTGTACCACCTGCTCCATTTTTATTAAAAAACACAGCCGGTACAGCTGTCATAGCCGTAGCAATCTTATTCTCTTTGACTTCCTGAACTGCATTAGCAGGAAGCACTACTGAATTAGAGATAAAAGTGACTGCGCCAGTAGTATTCACGTCTAAATCAGTAAAAGTATTGTTACTAATATCTTGCCTCTTGGTAGTAGCAGCATTTATAATGTAAGTATGAGGACTTGAACCTTGAATTGAATGCGTAATTCCTCTGAAATCATTTCTAAGAATTGACAATTCACTTGCAGCTGTTGCAGATGAAACATTAATTCCAATTAGTGCACCAGAACTAGCAGCAGAGAAAGTCACCAAACCGCCATCATCATTCCCGAATTGATTGTCATTAATATTAAGAAATCCCGTCACGCCTCCAGTACTAGAAATTGCGGTTACAGCACCAGTTGTGGCACTTCTAGTAATATTTCTAATTATGTTATCTGTAATATTAGTTGTTGCTACTGCTGAAACATTAGAAATCGCTGTAAAAGAGCCAGATCCCGTTAAAGTCGAAGATCTAATACTATTTTCTGTTAGGTTTAATGTTGCCGCAGATGCTCCAGAAACTGAAATACCTATACTTACTCCCGTTCCTGTATTATCAAAATTAAGAACATTGTTTTTTGTTATATCCAAGGTAGTATTACTACCCGCTGCGCTATTTAAAATCCCACTAAAAAGAGAAGCTGCTGTACCATAAACTGTTCCGTTTTGTACGGTATTTTCATTGATTGTAATATTTCCTGTAGCAGCATTGTTTATTCCATAAAAAGTACAAACTCCCGTTGTTGTAACTCCATTAGTACCTATAGCAATTGAGTTAGCTGTATTTTCGCTACCAATCATATTGGAACTTACTATATAACTACCAGTTCCAGCAGTATAGATTCCGTTAAAAATATAGCCTATTGCAGCTGAACCCGATCCCGTATTAATTGCTCCAATAATATTATTTTGAATAGTTACTGCACTAGTAGATGTTGCGTATATTCCGGTAATGTTGGTCAATGTCGTGGTTGAACCAACTGAAATAGCATTTGTTCCACTCGTTGCCCCAATGGTATTCCCAGTTATAGTACCAATGTCTACAGTTCCTGCTAAAACTGCAATACCACTAAATGCGCCAGGTATTACAATTGCAGTAGATGAAGTTATATTTATACCGCTTATGGTATTATTTTGAACACTAGAATTTGAAGTTGTTCCCACACTCAATTCTATACCTCTGAAAAGATAGGCAAATGCTCCTGTATAGGTACTGATACCGCCACCATTCGAATCTCCGTACCCAATAAAATTATCTGTAACTGAATAATCAACACCAGAGGTTGTTAAAATTGCAATACCACGATGGGTTCCCGCAACTGTAATGGCTCTTGAAGCCGTTTGATAGAAACGATTTCCTACGATGTTCCATGCTGAACTATTAGAAGCAACCAAAAGACCTGCTGAACCATTTGCTCCCGAACTGAAATAATCCTGAATATTGTTATTTAAAATTGATATTCCGCTATTATCGATAGGTACTGATGTACCTCCCGAATAAATGGCATTAGTGGGTAAATTTGTACCAGCTTGCTTTATTGTATTGGTTGAAATAGTATTATCATCATTTCCGATTGCTGTTCCAGTTGAAAAGAAAATGGTAGCTGTTGAAGCTCCAGTTCCGGAACCTTCAATGATACAATTAGTAATAGTATTGCTTGTTGCATCCGCGATAAATCGTATAGTAGAGGCTGTTGCTGCGTTGCTTGTGTTACTGATGATTAATGCATTGCCACCGCTATTTAAACCATCAATAGTTACATTATCTGCCCCGTTTAAGTCTATCAAGTTTCCAGCAATACTTCCACTAATGGAACGTGAAACGCCACCTGTTGGCTTAATTAAAATGTTATCGTACAGAGCTGCTCCCGAACCGCTAGCATTAAGTGCAGCAGTAGTAGTTTCAGAAGTGTTTCCAACGAGATTAATGACTATTTCTCCTTTATGTGTACCAGAATTGATGGCTGTAAATGCATCCTTAAGGGTTGGATAACATGTAGAAGCTGTTCCCTGGCTTGCTACAACTTCAATATTTCCACTGTTTAAAGATGCTAAGACAGCTGTTCTTGAACTTGAGACACAACCATTCTGTATAGCCTCAGCAAAATAATAAGTATTCGATGAAAGATACGGAGTTGTAAAGCTTGTTCCTGTTCCTAAAATAGTACCACCGGAAGCATTAGCATACCAATTTACAGTTCCTGCAGTAGTTGTTGCTCCTAAGATTACGGCACCTGTTCCACATCTAGAACCTGGAATCCCAGTTACAGTAGGTAAAGTACTTACGTTTAAGATCGCTGAACTCTCAACAGGACAAATTGTTGCTTCATTAGTAAATCCCACTTTATATCTGTATCCATTCATTGCTGTTGTCACATTAGCTAAACCTAATGAAACTAAGGTTCCACTTGCAACTTTGCCATTTGCTCCAGATATATTATTATAAACACCCCCTCCATCAGTACTTACTTTCCACTGAAAACTAATATCTGTACTTGCAGTTGTAGCTGGATTTGTTGTTAAAATTGTCGCTATTGCAGCGGCAGTAAAAGTCACTGTAGTGCCTACACAAACCCCTTGATTTGTTGGAGCTGTAGTGATTGCAAGCGTTAGCCCTTGAAGATAAGTTGGCCCTGACGTTATTACAGCAGGTGCAGAGTAGCTTGCCGAGGCAACCAAACCGTTGCTTTTTACCGTAGGAGTTCCTAAACCATATACACCATTATCTCCTCCATCAGCATTTGAATTAGCGTAAGCTTCGTTCGCATCGCTACAACCATCACCATCACTATCTAAATCTAAACTTGAAGCAATTCCATCGTTATCAACATCACATTTTTTTTCGATTATACCGGTTATTTCTGTTGCTGAAAGAACTTTTGGATAATGAAGAATATCATCCATCAATCCCTTGTAATAATATGAATTACTATTTCCAAAAGCATCTCCACCACTCGCAGCACCAAAATTATGATCGCTTGAATGCGCAGCTAAATCTCCAAATCCAGTTGCAAGATTATTCGAAGGTACTCCATCTAAGTACATTGTGAAACCCCCATTATTATAGGTTAATGCGACGTGATGCCAACGGTTATCACTCGGAAAAATAAAACTGGAGGTACTGTATTGAACATTACTTTCTCTAATGGCATTTTCTAAAACGGTACCATTTAATCGAATGGCAACACCATTTACAGATCCCCCCTCGTCCAACAAGTTTTGAATACCCGTTAATGTTCCTGGTTTTACCCAAAAAGCATAAGAAAAATAGCCTTTTGCATCATTTAGATAATTTCCATCACTATACTGTAAATAATCAGAAGTTCCATTAAAGGAAGCAGAAGCTACCCCAATTTTGCTATCTGTCGAATATGATAATGAACCAGCCTGAAGATTGTGATTATTTCCTGAAACATCATTGGTGTTATTATCAAAAGTCCAATAACCATCATATCCTGCTACTGGAAGACAACTCATTTCGACGGCATCTAAAATTCCGTCATTGTCATCGTCTAAATCGTAACGATCATTAACTCCATCTCCTTCAGTATCAATACCATTAGTAACTGTAACATTTATAGCCCCATTTTGAGGACAACCAGCACTCAATTTTTCTGTTAACGAATAGGTATAATTTGTAGTTGCTGTAGGGTTTACTGTAATTGATGCTGTTGCTGCTCCTGTACTCCACAGAATGTTAGGAAGTAAAGGTGCGTCGTTATGGTAAATAGGACTTCCGTTTAGTGCTCCACTTTCAGCAGAAGGACTATCTGCAATATCCAGAACCGAACTATTAAAGTTGATATATACATCTAGGTCGGCATCAATAACCGGACTCGATAACCAATGGTCTTTTTCAATACTAATTTCAGCTCCAGTTAAAGATCTATTCCATAATTTAAAATCGTCAATATAACCGTTGAAATATTTATTATTTGAAGTTGTATTATCGTGAAAGACAATGTTACTTGTAGTACTTCCGATTTGAACCGAACCCGAATGCGCTGCTAAGCCATCATCAGCTTTACTACCTTCGTTATACTGCCCAATATTTACTCCATTTAAATAGCCTTTAAAATGAAACCCATCTGTGGCATTTTTATCGAAAACAAATGATATATTATACCACTGACCAACATTTATAGGTGCATTTGGCGCATTCCACGCAGTATTGCCTTCCCACGCTAAAACATATACTTTACCACCTTCAATATACATCGACAACCCATTTGTACCGCCTCCTTCATTATACAATACTTGTCGAGTAGTAACATCATTTGCCTTAAACCACAAAGAAACTGTTCTATAATCCGTTATTCCTAAGTTAATTAAATTAGAATTAGAAATCCCCACATAATCAGTGGAGCCATTAAAAAGCATTGATTTATTTACAAAATCGAGGTTAAGCGCAGTAGCATCTCCACTAAAAATAGTGCTATTAGACGTAGGTGTAAACAGCGATTTCTGGTCAATATAAATTTTTCTTGTTGCAGTTCCTTGAGAAACACCGCTATTAAAACCTTCAACCGTAATTTGTCCTCTATTACCACTACCCCAAGTAACATTAATTGATGATCCCGTTCCACTAGATGGAGTTCCCCCAGTTATCGTCCATTGATAAGTAGTAAAAGAATTAGAAAGACTATAACTAACAACTTGACCCTGGCAAGCAATATTTTGAGTCCCATTAATAACTGGCTGAGCTATTGTTGTGTTAAATGAAAATAAGGCAAAAAGAAAGAAAAAAAATTTTGTTTCTACAACCGTTTTTTTCAAAATTTGATCTTTGAACAAATTCGTAACATTTAATCCAGAAATTCCGTTATTCACCTTAAAAAACGAAGTATCAGTGTTTTTCGATACTATTGAATTATTTTTTCTAAGTCCTTTTAAAGTATTAGAAATAGAGCAAACAGACAACTTTATTAAAAGCATAAGTTTTGTAGGTATTGTGAATAACGAATTAAAAGTTTCTATTTTTAAGAAATAGGGTAAAATTCTTTTCATAGTTTAAAGTATTTGAGCTCCGTTTTAATAGAGGTAAGTACAATCCCATTATTGATTTTAATAAAATACAAATCATAACATACTGCAAACGAACTACTAACACATTTAACCACTAAATAACGGCTAAAATATTTTTCATTATTTCAAAAAATTTAGGCAAATATATAAATAAAAGCCTTTGACACTGAGCATTATATTAAGAATTAACTTAGGAATTGTAATATGTTTAATTATACTTTTTTACCCCATCTAAACGTTTTTTGAATTTTTCATTGCACTGTTTCAAAAGGACATAAGAAATGTTAGCCAATCATAATTATGTCTTTGATTTTGCACTTCGTTGCCATCCAATACATCGACCTAAATACATCAAATTAGTTGCTTTATTAATAATGATTTAGTTTCGCATAAACTCTTTGAGTAAAATTCCAATTATTCCAACTCTGTTTTCCTATGCATTACTTCTAATTCTGCTTCTTTGTGGCAGAACAAATTCCAAAAAATTACTAGCGCAACCCTCTTTTTTTCGAAACTCTAATAAATTTGGATAAAAAAATTAAAAACGGGAACTCGATGTATAAAAAAACCAATGATGGAAGATTCACTGGTTGTTATTTTCTTTTAATTCTGCCTATTTTCAGGATAGCAAGGCAATAAATCCATCTCCCTGTTGATTAAAAACCGTTATTTTAGAAGGTCGTAAAAAACTTTAGTATTCAATGTCCCTTTTTCATTTTTAAGACGCACCAACAAGATTTGAGTAGCTGAATTGACATTTAATTTATGAACGACAGATCCCTTCAATTTTTTTCGAAAAATTAACCTGCCTGCAATCCCAAATACTGTGACTTCGGTCTCAACAACTACTGCTTTTAAGTCAATAACAAGACGTTTTCCATCCATGTAAACTAGCGCAGCTAATTCTTTTTCTACTACAGTTTTGATGTCAGCTTCTGTAAAATGGAGAATGAAACGATTAACATCATCTGCTTTAGATGATTCAAATTCATAAGAAGTTAATGGTTTAACAGAAGTATAAGTTTTCAACAGACGATCCTCTACTTGTACAAAGTCAAATTCTTTTGAATCAAAATCGAATTTCAGATTATAAAACCCGTCCTTTCCAGCTTTAAATTCCAATGCTACTGAAGGGTTTTCAGATGTATTAGTCAGATAACGCACAGAGTAGTCCTTATTGCTAGATTTCATATATAAACTTGGAGCAGTACCAACGTGACTAAACAGTTTTGAAGTCCCTTGAATACTATCAGAATAACCAAACTGAATTAGGGCCTCATCGCCGCCATTGCCATCCTGAGATTGGATAGCAATACGAATCAAACCATTTTTGATTCTTGAAGTTTTAAACCAATTTCCAGCACCAGTATGAACACGTGTACTGTTATCAAATGCAAAGTAACCATCATTGGCTGCTTTCACAAAATAACCTTGCATAGGCGCTAAAAATCTGGTAATCGAATTGCTTCCTACTCCTGATGCGGAATTGAAAACGCCATAGTTATTCGCAGTAGGATTCCAAACCCACATATCAGTACCACCAGCACTATCTTCTAATAAAGTTCGATCCCAACCCGAAGCTGCCTGCCAATCTACCGAAGAAGGATACGGATTACCTACTAGGTTGAATCCTCTAAGCTCAACTAGTGCTGGATCTAATGTCGCAGTACTCGTAATTGGATAATTTACTGATCCATTATTTAAATTCCCCAAAAACTCTTTTGTAGGATTAGTTTCTTGTACCGAATAAAGATAGCCTCGACCAACAGTAAAATTAACTTCAGGATGTACTGAATTCCAACCTATGGAACTAGCGTCTTGTTTGTATTTAAAACTGAAGGATGGTTCATCCCATAAATACAAGTCATATCCTGTTCCTGTAGCAGGATCACCCGTTCCATAACTACCTACAGGCAACCACGAACCACTAATGGCTTGATTAGATACTGGCGAAGAAAGAAAATGCCAGCCTTCTACAGGACCGCTAATATAACGCTGTACAGTAGCAGGTACATTATTCGAATTATGTAATAAAGAGGCGGTTCCAGTTGCATCTGATTTCAACACAAGCCCAGAGGCACCAGCATTATTGCTAATGGTTTCCATTGCCGTAAGCTGATATAAAGGGGAAACTGAAACTATTTTATTTGCGTTGATTAATAGAGTGTTCGTAATGCTAAAATTAGTATTTAGCTTAACTCCTACTGTATTATCTACTGTAAGATCATATACTTTTTCTCCTAGAAATTGATTGCTCTCAATAGTTTGTACGTCACTTCCAGCATATGATATTAAAGGAGCATTTGTAAATGCATCCAATAATCCTGTTGTAGTAGTTAACTTATTTAACAATCGAAGGTTTCCGTTAAGTACTACATTATTCGAATTATTAATATTCAGATTATAAACTTCATTGTTTTTAAACTCACTGCTGTTAATTGTTTGAACTGTCGATCCAGAAAATTGAATTGTAGAATTTACCGCAGAAGCATATATTGTAGCCCCATTAGAGAATAAGAAATCTCCTTTTAATGTAAGTTTATTACCATTAAGAACAACTCCATATAGAGATTGTGCATTAGTAATATTAGTTACTGAACGGTCTTGATACATGAAGCAATGATTCACAGGAGCCTCATCAAAAATAATATTATCATCGGCCGCAGGAACAATATTTCGTGTCCAGTTTCCTGGTATATTCCAAATAGTGTTAATAGTTCCCTTCCATTTGTTTATAGGTTCATTAAAGCATAGTGTATTGTTATAGATTACACCAGTACTAAAACCTATAGCCCCAGCAGTAGATAGCATTCTTCCTTCAAGATTTCCATTAGCCCCCATTGTATTGGCACCACCGTGAGCAATAAGTGTCCCTTTCATATAACTAAATGCACCCATTGAAATGGCACCTTCCGCTATCCAAAAAACATTACAACGACGTACTCCATTTGTTAAAATCACCTTAGATTGTGCAGCAGTCGCAAATGCACCAGTAAATCTTAAAATGAATAATGCATCTGGGTCACCTTGGCCATCTAAGGTAAGTGTTCCTGCTAAAGATCCCGCTCCGCCAATAGAATAAACTCCTGCCGTTAATGTCTCTCCACCCCCAAATGCAGGAGTGTGAGTTGTATTTGTTGACGGAGTATCAATAAGCTGTGTATAAGCCGCTTGCAAATCTATTTTAGCTTGAGCCGTTACGGCATCAACATTATAAAAAGATCCTTCAATTGTTGAACTTTCAAATCCGCTTATAGCTCCACTATCTGAACCAATGTCACCAACTATACCTGAAGGTCCATTATTTGCAACAGCACCAGCACTTGTAAAGAGTACAAAATTGGCAACTGTCCCTAAGATGTTATTATTACAGCTATTATCGCATTTAATAGGAATAGCTATGGGTCCTTCTGGTACCGATAGTGCTCCAGGACCAAAATTTATTGCCCCACTTGAAGAAAGCATTCTTCCTTCGAGATTACTACCTGTAGGAACGGTAATAGCACCTGGGTATGCAATAAGAGTTCCCTTTAAATCACTTGAAGCACCAGCCGAAATTGCACCTTGAGCTATCCAAAAAACGTTGCAAGCACGAGCGCCGTTAGCTAAAATAATTTTAGAATTTGCCGCTACTGTAAAAGCTCCTTCGAATTTAATAATAAATATAGCATTAGCATTTCCTTGACCGTCTAATGTTATTGGCCCTGTTAAGGAACCTGCACCTGCAATCGCATATACACCAGCTGTTAGAGTTTCGCCTCCAAAAGCTGCGGCATGAGTTGTATTTGTTACAAATACATCACTAAGATGAATATAAACTCTAAGTAGATCAATTTTAGCTTGAGCGGTTGTAGCATCAGCATTGTAAATTGTACCTGCTGTTGTAGGTGCTCCAAAACCTGTAATAACGCCATTATTTGAACCTATATCACCACTCACTGTTGACGTTCCTGAATTCGTAACTGCACCAGCAACCGTATAGGCAGCAAAGTTGGTAAGAATTCCCAAATCAAGTAACGGACCACTAACTTCAATAGTAACACTTGCAACTACTTTATTTCTAGACACGGCCGTGCAAACACCGTTAGTTGCCTCAGCATAATAACTGGTGGTAGACGAAATAGCTGGTGTATTAAAAGTTTCTCCTGATCCCAGAGATACACCTCCGCTAGCTGTAGCATACCAATTAATATCACCAACAGAAGCGGTGGCACCCAAAGTTACCGTTCCGGTTCCAGTTCTTGAACCAGCTGTCGTGCCAGTAATTGTAGCTATTGCGTTAACTGTTACAATTATAGTATTGGAATTAGCCGAAGTACAAACTTCACTTGTTACAACAGCACGATAATACATTGTCGCAGTAAGTATCCCCATTTGAGATCCCGTTAAAGTCGATGCGGTCGCGCTTGCAATATTAGTAAAAGTAGTGTTATCGGAAGACGATTGCCATTGGATAGTACCAGTTTGACCTGATAAAGTGATATTTGTTGGAGTACTTCCGCTGCAAATATTCTGGTTGGCGGATGCTGTACCGCCAACGCTTGCAGCATTAACTGTTACTGCCAAGGTTTGAGCTGAACTCGTTCCACAGGTGTTGGCTGCAGTCACAGTAATGTTTCCGTTTTGACTGACACTTCCTGTTGTTACAGTAATAGACGTTGTGTTTTGACCAGCAGTTATCGCCCATCCTGTTGGTACCGTCCAAGTATAAGTTGACGCGTTATTTACGTTGGAGATGCTATAACTCTCACCTGCTAATGATGGACATTGTGTTGCTGTTCCTGTGATTGTTCCGGGTGTTACTGGTGCTGCTGGACTAACTGTTACTGCCAAGGATTGAGCTGAACTCGTTCCGCAAGAGTTGCCTGCTGTTACGGTGATGTTTCCATTTTGACCCGCACTTCCTGTTGTCACTGTAATAGATGTTGTTCCTGATCCTGCTGTAATTGACCATCCAGTGGGTACGGTCCAATTATAAGTTGAGGCGTTCGCTACTGCTGAAATACTATAAGTCTGACTCGCTAATGCTGGACATTGTGTTGCTGTTCCGGTTATTGCCCCTGGTTCAGAGGGTATAGGGTTTATTGTGGCAGTAACTTTTGTACGTGTACTTTCGCATCCCCCTGCATTAAGAATTGAAACCCAATAAATGGCCGTTTCCACAAGCACCTCGGTTGTGTAGCTGTTATCAGAATTGTCAGGACTTGTTTTCAACAATGTACCTCCAACAGTTGCGTTATACCAGCGGTATTTTTCTCCGGAGACAGCTCCGGCAGCAGACAAGGAAGCAGTAGATCCTATACAAATTGCTGAGGCTGTGGTTGTCGGTGTAACCTGAACTATATTCAACGTATAATCCTCTACTTCACCATCAAAACCTTTATCACAAGAATTCGAACCAACTTGCCATTTTGCTGAAACTCGCATACGGGTTTTACCAATGGCTGCACCACAGGGAATAGTTATACTTTTAGGACTTCCATCGGTTGACCCGTTGGGTACGTTAGTTGCACTACCAAGGTCAAACGTTTCATTAGCATCTTCAAAATCTCCATCCTGATTCCAATCTATCCATGCCTTTCCGAATACAGTATAGTCTCCATCTGTATTTATGTTAACCACCAAGGGATAAGAACTACCAGGTTTAACATCCGTTATTTGGGAAGTATAATCACTATAACTGGATGGTTTCGCACTAGTGTTACTTATCGTATTAAAGTTAATTGATGTTATACTAGTACTATATTCCATATTTCCATTTGAATCGCATAGGTCCATTGAACTTCCATTAACTGTGACTTCGGCTGTCCCTCCTCCTCCCGAATTAGTTATATCTCCAGTATATGCAACACCTGTTACTGTTGGTAGAAACTGAACGTAAATTATTGTTTCAGAAAGATTTGCAGTTGAAAACGGAACGATTAACGAAGAGCTAAAACCTGAACTGGGAGATAATGACACTTGAAAATTACTGGGAGCTGTTACAGTTATATTTCCTGGATAACTACTTAAGTATTGCCCCGATAAAGTATAGTTATTTGTCGAAGAAGTACTTCCACTTGGAACATAGCCAAAGTCAAGTGTAGACGGAGTTACATTTAGCGGAGAATTGATTGTTGCAAGAACGGCAGTTCTGGTTGCAGATGTACACCCATTATTTGTCACATCAACATAATAAGTTGTGGTTGTTGAAATACTAGGAGTAATAAAACTTGTACCCGTTCCCAATGAGGTTCCTCCAGTTGAAGCAGCGTACCAGTTCAGGGTGCCTGCAGAAGCTTTAGCATTAAGAGTTAATGTCCCTGCACCATTTCTTGATCTAGGAGTAGTTCTAATAATATATGGGCATATCGACAACCCTATAAAGTCAATTATTTGTATTTCATGAACCAATGTATTTCCACTTCTGTGGGACCAGTGAGCTGCTTCATTTAGTGAATTAAAATAATAATTCCTCCACCCTCTACCATAAGCAGTACCCGTTCCACTTGTATACGAACTTCCCAAAATAAGAGATTGTCCCAAATCCGTCAAGCCAGCCGTAGAGATATCTATAATCGATTCATTTGCTAAGCTTTGAGTGTCTGAAAATCGAGTCACATTCATACTAGAATTTACTAGTACATGTACGAAATGTCGCTCTGAGGAGCCATCGTGATTAGCATTAAAATTCCAATTTACTTTAGTGGTTCCATTAGGAGTATATATAGGATAGTTATCAGCAATGGCTTCATTAGCACCGCTATTACTGTCACCTTTATAGGTATGCCAAATGAACGCATTGCTATAGGAGCCTACGTCAAATATACTTCCCCCTGTTCCTGTGGCCGAGCTGTTCAGAGTAATTGTTCCTGAATCACTTCCGCCAGTTCCAGAGTCTCCATGACCTACAGACCAATTACTACCTGTAAACTCTACAACTTCAACTCTGGCACTTACAGTATTGGTAGCTCCACCCCTATGGTAATTCAGTGTATTCGTTCCGGAGCAATACAACATAAGACTATTGGCTGCCCCTCCATTTTGGGTATCGGTTGTTTGAACAGAATAAAAAGGAATACATTTATTTATATTGGCTGGTGTTGCACTCATTGCCAGCGACTGAACGGCTGTTCCAGCGACCGGAGTAACAGCAGCTCTGTGTCTTACAATAATTTCATTGGGGCCTCCAACGGAGCCAATATATTCAACAATCATTATATTGACCCTCGTTGTAATTGCAGCACCGGCACCTCTAGAAAACACAATGGTATTTGCATTAGAAAAATAAACAGAACAAGACATTCCACGAGCTTCAATAGTAGAGCTTGATCCAAATGGACCAGCCCCATTACGTCTATTGTTACTTACTATAATAAATGCTTTTTTAAGATCATTAACACCAGTAAAATTAGTAGGAGCCGTTATTGTTAGCCCAGAACCAGGAACATCAAATTGTAAATGTTGTATTTTAAAGTCTGGAGTTTGTGAATAAGAATAACTTGTTACTAAATAAGTTAGTATAAAGAATAGTAATTTTTTTACCATAAGGATCGGAGCTTTATTGCATCGCGTTCTAGAGAATAACGAATTAAAAGGTTTTGCTTTAATAAATAAAGTAAGTTATTTTCATAGTTGAAGGTACTTCAACTCCGTTTTTATAAATGTTTAACATGATAAAATCAATTGATTATCTCAAATAAATACTATAAAACTCTGACTAACAACTACTAACAGAATAGACTCTTAAATAAGATTAAAAATAATTTTCATTATTTAAGAAAGTTTCAACAAATATATAAATAAAAGCCCTTTATACAGGGCTTTATAGCAATAATCGGCTTCTCTAACCTCAAACGATAATTAATTGTGTATAATCCAATTTCGCTTTATAGCGTTAAAAAAGACTTAATTAAAATTGCAACTTTAATTGTTTGTTAACTAAGTAAAGTACCTTCCCTTTTGCACAAAAAAAAGCCATCCCAATTAATTTAAAAATACAACAGCACTTATAAACGGAAATGACTTTAGTACATAATAATTAAAGATCATAAGCCTTCCAGCTTATTTATTTCGAGAATTAGCTCTTCTGGCACAGGAATTTTCTTTTGGGTTTTATAATCAAAAGGGATTACTTCCTGTGTTTTTATGGCTACCAGCTTTCCCGTATTCTCGCTGTAATAAAAGGATTTTAGTACTAATCTGTCATCCTTAATTTCTTCCATTTTAGTGCCAATGTGAATCGTATCTGGATATACAACTGGAACAATATACTTAACCGACTGAAAACCTAAAATGGGAGCAAATTTAATTTGTTTTTGTTCGGGTGAAAATACCCCTAGAGCAGTAAAATATTCGATCCGCGCCGTTTCACCCCATTTGACATAAATCACATTATTTACATGCTGCATCGCATCCATATCTCCCCATTGCACTTTAATGGTCGAAATCACCTTATATTCTTTTAATAGTTCTTCCATTATTTTAAAATGTCTTTAAATAATCCACGTGCTATTAGTATTTTCATGATTTCATTGGTTCCCGCATAAATACGCGCCACACGATTATCAGCATACATTCTGGCAATTGGATAATCCCACATATAGCCGTAACCGCCAAATAGTTGCAAGCATTGATCGACTACATTTCCGCACATATCAGTTGCCGAGTATTTAATCATTGAAGCACTTTCAGATGTTAGTTTATGATCTACTAATAATTCGATGCAGCGATCTAGAAAAGTCTGATGTATTTGCATTTGCGTGCTGCACTCTGCCAATTTAAACTGTGTATTTTGAAATCCGGCAATAGGCGTATTAAAAGCGGTACGTTGCGTCGTGTATTCAACAGTACTTTCAATGGCACCCTCTGCAGTTGCTACTGCAAAAATACCAACCGTTAATCGTTCTCGAGCCAACTCCTTCATCATGATTTTAAACCCCATTTTTTCGTCACCAAGTCGGTTTTCCTTCGGCACTTTTACATTATCAAAAAACAACTCACAAGTATCCTGAGACTTCATTCCTATTTTTTTAAATGGAATCCCCTTGGTAAACCCTTCAATTGAAGATTCCATAATAAGCAAGGTAACTCCTTCCTCTTCAGTATTTGGATTGGTTTTTACCGCTACAATTGCCATGTCACACATAAATCCATTGGTGATAAAGGTTTTCTGTCCATTTACTAAATAATGATCCCCTTTATCAACTGCAGTTGTACGAAGTGCTTTCAAATCACTTCCGCAATTAGGTTCGGTCATTCCTATCGCAGTAATTATATCGCCTTTGGCCATTAATGGCAAGTATTTTTGTTTTTGTGCCTCGGTTCCGTAATTCAATAAATAAGGAGCAACAATATCAGAATGCAAAGAAAATCCAGGACCACTTATTCCCTTTTTTGCAAACTCTTCAATTAACAAAGCATTAAATGTAAAATCTAATCCTCCCCCACCGTATGCTTCAGGCATATCGATACACAATAGTCCTAATTCTCCAGCACGTTTCCATATTTCTCGACTTACCATACCGTTTTTCTCCCATTCATCTACTTGATCCAAAACTTCATTTGCAATGAACTCTTGAATCATGGCTTGCATCATCTTATGTTCTTCTGATGCATAAATTTTTCGTTCTAATAATATGTTCTGTAGCATGTTGTTTTATTTTTTTATAGTTTGTAGTCTTTCAATTATTATAGAAAACGCGACCAGTTCCTGCTTTTTCGATTCGTTTCTTTAAGCTATCAGGTAAAGCAAATCGCTCTCCGTACTTAAGTGCTAATTTTTCACTGTATACAGCAAATTCCTCTGCTCCCACATAATCAATGTACGACATTACTCCTCCTGTATGAATGGGAAAACCCAATCCTAAAATAGAGCCTACATCCGCGTCTTTAGGTTCCCTAATTACGCCCGAATCTAAACATTTATACGAATCGATAACCATTGCAAATAACAATCGTTTACCAACTTCTTCTTCTTCAAAATCAGCTTGGGGAGGATAAATTTTAGTCCATTCTTTCCAAATTGATTTTTTCTCGTTTTTGGGATAATCATAAAATCCTTTCCCTTCTTTTTTACCAGTTCTTCCATGAACTTCGATAATTGTTGCTAAAGTATTCTTCAATTGAATTTCGTGAGCCGTTAAATTTGGGTCTTCACTCATAATATCCAACATTAGTTTCAAGTTAACCTCATCCGAAACTGCTAATGGTCCCACTGGCATCCCTATTTTTTTAGCCACATTTTCTATTACAGCTGGCGGAACACCTTCTGTAAGCATGGCTATTCCCTCATTGATATATTTCCCGAATACTCTGGATGTAAAAAATCCGCGACCATCATTTACTATTATAGGCACTTTTCTAATCGCAATTACATAATCTATGGCTGCCGCCAAAGTTTTATCGCTGGTTTCTTTACCTACAATAACCTCCACCAAAGGCATTTTTTCTACTGGTGAAAAGAAATGCAATCCAATAAATTTATCAGGTTTAGAAGAGGCTTCCGCTAGTTTTGATATTGGAATTGTTGATGTATTTGAAGCATAAATTACATCCTCTTGAATTACTTTTTCTGTTTCTTTTGTAACTGAATTTTTGAGTTTTTCATTTTCAAAAACAGCTTCAATAACTAAATCACAAATGGCTAAATCGGAATCGGAATCTGAAGGTTGAATTTTTTGAAGCAAGGCCTCTATTTTATCCCTGGTCGTCAATCCGTTTTCCAGCTTTTTCTGTTCTTGCGCTTTTACATAGTCTTTCCCGTTTTCCGCTTTTTCTAAACTCACATCTTTTAGAACAACCTCTAATCCAGCCTTAGCATTTACATAAGCTATTCCTGCTCCCATCATTCCTGCTCCTATAACACCAATTTTTTTGAAAATGACAGTATCATAGCCTTTGGGTTTCGACTTTCCTTTAGCCGCATCGTTAATATAAAGAAAGGAAGCTCGAATTATATTTTTAGTTTCTTTACTAAATAAAGTATCTACAAAATACCTCGCTTCAACTTCTAATGCTTTATTAATATGGCAAGCTGCGCCGTAATAAATAGCACTCAGTACATTTTTAATATGTGGTAAATTCCCGTGTGTTGTTTTATAAGCCATGGCATTAGCAACACTAAAAAACTCACTTACACCTGAAACCTGCCCTACACCCAATGGAGTTCCAGGAACTTTAAATCTTTTATTATCCCAAGGTTGCTCGCATGTTCCTTTGGTTAAAATCCAATTTTTTGCCAACGCAATAATATCGTCTTCTGGACTACAAACTGCATCTACAAGTCCATCTTTTAAGGCTTGTTCTGCCGTTAATTTTTTAGATTGTGTAATGTATTGAATAGTTTTTTGTGAACCCAGCATTCTTAAAAAACGTTGTGTACCTCCCGCCCCTGGGAACAGACCTACAGAACATTCTACCAATCCTATCTGACTTTTGGGATGATTACTCATAATCCTATGATGGCATGCCAAAGCGACTTCACAACCTCCTCCAAGTGCTAAACCATTTATCGCTGCTACGACAGGTTTGCCACAAGTTTCGATTTTCCTTAAATGAGTATTAGTCTGCATCAGCATCTCAAAACATTCCTCTTTGGATTTATCATAATTCAAAAACCATTTCAAATCGCCACCAGCAATAAAGTCTTTTTTGGCGGAAGCAATAACAATACCTTTTACAGCGTCATCTTCTATAGCTTGATTTATAGTCGAAAAGAATTCAGCCATAGCAACCTCATTCATGATATTTACCGGAGAATCTGCCACATCCCAAGTTAAGATTGCAATACCGTCTTTATCAATACTATATTTTATATGTTTAATATTATTCATAATCTAAAAGATAATCAATTTTTAAATACGTTCAATAATTGTTGCTATTCCCATTCCGCCTCCAACACATAAAGTAGCCAGCGCCGTACTCTTATTCTGACGTTCCAGTTCGTCCAAAGCCGTTCCTAAAATCATACAACCTGTAGCTCCTAACGGATGTCCCATGGCAATCGCCCCTCCATTAACATTCACTTTTGAATGATCAATATTAAAATGATCCATCAATCGCATGGGTACAACAGCAAACGCTTCATTAACTTCAAAAAGATCAATATCAGTTACATTCATCTTAGTATTGCGTAACGCTTTTTTGGTTGCTGGAATTGGTCCTTCTAACATAATCAATGGTTCGCTACCAATTACAGCTCCCATTTTTATTCTTGCACGAGGTTTTAACCCTAATTTCTCTCCTATTTCTTTAGAACCAATCAGCATTAACGATGCACCATCTACAATTCCCGATGCATTTCCTGCATGATGCACATGATTAATTTTTTCTACATCTAAATATTTATCTATAGCGGTTTGATCAAATAACATTTCTCCCATTTTCTCGAAAGCTGGAGATAAACCAGCTAAGATTTCGAGTGTGGTATTGCCTCGAATATATTCATCCTTCGCTAAATGAACTAAACCATTAATATCTTTTACAGGAATTAACGATTTATCAAAAAAACCATTCTTTTGCGCCATTGCAGCCCTTTTTTGAGAAGCTAATGCAAAATGATCAACATCATTTCTAGAATAGCCATACTTAGTAGCAATAAGATCAGCAGAGATTCCTTGAGGAACAAATTTCCCAAAAGCAGCTTCGGGTTCCATTACCCAGGCAGAGCCATCAATTCCCATAGGAACCCGGGACATCGACTCTACGCCACCGGCTATAATCAAATTAGACCATCCCGACTTTATCATGGCTGCCGCTTGATTGACGGCTTCTAACCCTGATGCGCAATACCTATTTAAAGTAACAGCGGATAAGTGATCTCCGTAATTCGAACATTGCGCAGCCACTTTGGCTATATTCCCTCCTTGCTCACCAGTTTGAGTCACACAACCTAGAATTAAATCCTCGACTAAGCTTGTATCTAAATTGTTTCTTTCCTTTAAAGCAACAAGCAAAGTCGTTAGCAATTGTACTGGGCTAAGCAGCGCTAAAGAGCCTGTATTTTTTCCTATGCCCCTAGGAGTTCTAACTGAATCATAAATATATGCGTCCATTTTTTTTATTTAAAGTTACCAAATGGTAACATTAAATAAAAAATGTGACCATACGGTAACAAATATAGTTTTATTTATTTAATTTTGAAAAATTAAAATCTTACTATTGCAAATGACCATTAAGGTTACTTTTTTAATTCTATATGAAACAATACACCGAAGAAACATTTCATTTCGATCTGTCAAATGAAAAAATACAAAATGCAGTTACTTTTCTAAATAGCGAAGGACCGTTAACGGAAAAAGAGTTTGCCGTAAAGGCCTATCTATATGTACGTGATAACTGGCCATATTATCCCTATCGATTTAGTTTAATCAATGAGGATTGGCGGGCTTCGGAATTAATAGCACACAAAAGAGGCCACTGCATAGACAAAGTAGTGATTTTGATAGCAATCCTGAGAGCGGTCCATATTCCGGCAAGATTGGGACTCGCAAAAGTTAAAAACCACATCGCAGTGGATCAAATTGTAGAAAAGTTTGGCTCCGATGTATTGGTTCCCCACGGATATATAGAAATGTATCTTGACTCCAAATGGATTAAAGCAACTCCAGCTTTCAATAAAGAGCTATGCGAACTTCTAAATGTTCATCCTCTTGAATTTGACGGAGAAACCGACTCGGTATTTCAAGAATTTGATAAAAACGGTAATCAAGAATTTATGCAATATCTTCAAGATTACGGGACTTTTAACGAAGTACCCTTACCTTTTATGTTTCAATTGATGAAAGAGCATTACCCAAAAATAAATGAATCAGGTATTACCTTAGGAGGCGTTTTAAATCTATCCAATTTATAATGAAAAAAGACAGAGCCGCAACAGAGGACAAAATTTACAAAGCCTTTCTAGACATCCTCAAGGAAAAAGGACCACAAGGTGTTGGAATTAATGCGATTGCTAAAGAGGCAGGCGTGTCAAAGGCACTTATCTATCGTTATTTTGGCGGAATGAAAGGTTTGCTATTGACTTTTGCCCAAAAAGGAGATTTTTTTAAATCTCTTTTGGCTATTGATGAGAAAAAAGACAATCTTGAAAATTTAAAAAGTTTCATCAAAGAAGGGACTAAAGAACTTCGTGAAAATGTGTTGACACAGGAAATTCTACGCTGGCAACTAATCGAAAATAATGAGGATACGAAAAGTCTTTTTAAATATTTCAACGCACAAGTAGGAAAAACATTTGCAATAGAAGAAAAAGATAAAACACTTAATGCTGCTTTTCAGCTACAGTTAGGCGGATATGTTTATTTTACCTTACTATCAAAATTTAATAAAACCTTTATCGCCACTGATTTGACATCCGAAACTACTTGGGAAAATTTTGATGAAGCTATAGCAAAAACAATAGAAATGTTTAGCAAACCATAATGCGATAATACACCTTAATTATGTCAGGATCTTATTGTCCATACATCTTAGTGTTCGCTACATTTTATTATAAGAAAAAGAATAGAATTTATCGAGCAGAAAAGTTCACTATTTTAATCTGACAGTAGCCAGCATTTAGGAAAATTATAAAAATGAACTGAATTCTTTTGTACTTTTGAAAATTCAAAACAAGTTAAGATATAACAACTACTCCCTACTATAAATGAAAATCTATTACCTACACGACGGAAATGAAAATAAAGGTCCTTTTACCTTTGAAGAGTTAAAGTCTAAGAACATAACTAGAACAACTCCCGTTTGGTGTGCAGGCATGGAAGACTGGAAGACAGCTGCGGAAGTAGATGATTTAAAAAGTCTTTTAGCAACAGTTCCTCCGCCCATAAAACCTTTCATGACATTTCCTTCCAATGAAGAAGTGCAAAAAAAAATTAAGAATCATAATATCTTGGGGTTAAGCAGAAGCAACTTCTTTTTGGCTTCTGGAGTATTGGTTTTAGTTATTGTACTACTCATCACCAATAATTTGCAAGAAAACAGAAAAAATAGCTTCGAGCAAAAAAATAATCAGACCGAGAAAAACAACGAGCAGTACCAACTCCAGCAAAAAGAAATTCAGGAGCAAAAGAAACGTATTGCTGAGCAAGAGAGTCTAGAATTAGAGAGGGCAGCAAAAGAGGAAAAACAAAACATAACTAATAGGATATTAGAAATTAAAAATTCACTTTCTGTTAATTACTCAAAGTTAAAGAACGCAAAAATTGAATTAAATAACGCTGCCGATTTTCAATTCTTAAGAACGCCAGAACAAAGAATGGAAGATATCGATTTAGCACAAAACAACATCTCATATTTAAAAAATGAAATTGCAACATTAGAACAAGAGATTAATCTCCTTTATTTAAAATTGGAAAAAATTCGTTGATCGAATTATCTTTCTTTCATTCGAAAAAAAACGTTGAAGCTTTCTATAGCGAAATCCTCAACTTATAGATTTTCGTTTTTAAAGTAAATCATAAATTTTTAAGAGCTAAACCATCACCTCCAAGTGATGTTTTTTTTTATGACTTTTTTTAACAACAGATAATTCTAGAAAAACACAAAAGCACACCTTTTCTTCAACCAACAGCAAATCAACAAAAGCAGATTCTCATGATTTTTAATACAAAAACAACACACAGCCCCTACTAAAATACGTGTAAAATTACAACTTAGTACAAATAAAAATGTTACACCCCATAAATAAATAGGGGGTATGCTCAAAAATACCATTACGAATATTGTGTTTTTTATTAATAGAAATTATTATATCCATATTATAATTCTATATTTTTTGTTTATTAATAATTCCGCATCTTTTTCAGCAAAAAGTCAAATTATATTTATTTTTCTTAAATAAAAGTTAATAAATTCGCCACAATAAACAACAAAACATGTTTTAAATGCAAGAATAGCCAAGGAGATTTTGTTTATCACCCTAAATCATTCTTTTCTAAAAATCTACTAACAAAACACTAAAAATGAACGAGCACAACAACAAACTAACAACAGAAACCAATCAATTAACTAAAACTAAATTAAACATGAAAAAAGTAATATTAACTTTAGCATTAGCGCTAACAGCCACTGCGGTATTTGCACAAGACACTCCACTAGAAATTTCAGGTTCAGGTGATCTTTATTATAAATATGACTTTTCTAAAACAGCAAACATCCCAACAAGTTTTGCTTCTGACCAAAATTCTGTCTCTTTAGGAATGATTGATATTGCATTGAAAAAAACTACAGGAAAAACTTCTTTTGTAGGTGAAATTTCTTTCGGACCTAGAGGCCAATTTCAATCCATTTTAAATTCAGACGGAACTTACGATGAATTAGGAGCTAACTCATTCCACATTCAAAACTTGTATGCTACTTATGCAGCTACTGAAAAATTAAGTTTCACAGCTGGTTTTATGGGAACATTTATAGGTTATGAAGTAATTTCTCCATTAGCCAATTTTCATTATTCAACTTCTTACTTATTTACCAATGGGCCATTTCAAAATGCAGGTATAAAAGCAAATTATGCTATCTCTGATAAAGTTGGTTTAATGGTAGGTGCATTTAACGATGCCTGGAATTCATACACTGCAGATGCATTTAAAGGTCTGAATGCCGTAGGAGCTCAATTGTCTTTAACTCCAACTGAAAACATAAGCGCTTATATCAACTTTATGGATGGTTCAGTAAGTGGTACTATTATCGACTTAACAGCTACATTCCAACTAACTGATAAATTTTTATTAGGACTAAATGCTGCTGACTATTCAAATGAAGGTGATGTAGGTTATTCAGGTGTTGCCGTTTACCCATCATATACTGTAAACGACCACTTTGGTTTAGGTTTACGTGCTGAGTATTTTGATTACAAAGCAGGTTCTGGAGATAATTCAGTTACTGCATTAACATTCTCTGCTAATTTAAAATCCGGAGGTTTAACTTTTATTCCTGAGTTTAGATTAGATAATGGTTCTGAGGAAAATTTTATTAAGTCAAATGGAGCTCCAACTAAATCTGCTTCACAAATGTCCTTAGCATTAGTTTACGGTTTCTAATCCAACATAAATATAAGGGGCTGTTTTCGAAGTCAGTCCGCTCATTATTATCCAGTTTTAAATGGATTATTACCCCTTTGGTTTCTCTAAATAAACCAAATCTTATTTAAGCCTTAAAAATTAGAGGAGAGTACATTCTATTCTCCTGAAATCAAGTAAAAAAAAACAATTTTATTATGAAAAAAATCGAAGCTGTTATTCGCAAATCAAAATTTGATGATGTTAAAAAAGCATTACATCAAATCGAAGTGAATTTCTTTAGCTACTGGGATGTTACCGGAGTAGGAAATGAAAAAGAAGGTCATGTGTACAGAGGAATAACTTATAGTACAACAGACATTCAAAGAAGATATATATCTGTAGTAGTTACAGATCCCTTTTTAGAAAAAACTATTGACGCCATTTTGGAGTCTGCTTATACTGGAATGGTAGGAGACGGTAAAATATTTGTTTCTGACATACAAGAAACTTACAGAATCAGAACTAAAGAAAAGGGAACGGACGCTGTTAGCTAATTCACTTTTAAAACTAATAAATAAAAAAATATATTATGGATACGAATGCTGTATTAGACTTAATGTGGGTGGTAATCTGCGGAATTTTAGTGTTTTTCATGCAAGCTGGGTTCACACTTGTGGAAACTGGTTTTGCAAGAGCAAAAAACAGTGGAAATATAATAATGAAGAATTTGATGGACTTTTGTATCGGTACTGTCGGGTTTTGGGCTATTGGGTACACCATCATGTATGGTGATTCTATTGGATCTTTTATAGGGAATCCAAGCTTGTTTTTTGATAGTGTCAAAGACATGCACAGTTTGTTTTTTCAAACTGTATTTGCCGCAACTGCCGCAACAATTGTATCAGGTGCAATCGCTGAAAGAACAAAATTCTCAACATACCTTATCTTCTCTTTGATGATGACTGTGTTTATCTACCCAATTTCAGGACACTGGGTTTGGCAAGGTGACGGTTGGTTAACTGACTTAGGTTTTATTGACTTTGCTGGATCAACAGTTGTGCACTCTGTAGGAGGATGGGCTTCATTAGTAGCAGCAATCATGGTTGGACCAAGAATAGGAAAATATACTGACGGAAAATCAAATGCGATCCCAGGTCACAATCTTATGTTAGGAGCACTAGGGGTTTTCATCCTTTGGTTGGGTTGGTTTGGATTTAATGCTGGTTCTCAATTAGCAATTTCAGGAGATAATGCTACTGCAGTTGCAGGTATCATTATAACGACAAATATTGCTGCTGCAACAGGAGCTTTGGCTGCTATGTTTGTAACTTGGGCAGTATATGGAAAACCAGATATTTCAATGACTTTAAATGGAGTATTAGCAGGTCTAGTAGGAGTAACTGCAGGTTGTGCAGCAGTTAGCCCGTTTGGAGCCGCTTTTATTGGACTTATTTGCGGTACAGTAGTTGTCTTTGCCATTGAGTTTATTGATAAAAAATTAAAGGTAGATGATCCAGTTGGAGCAGTTTCTGTACATGGAGTATGTGGTGCTTTAGGTACCTTATTAGTTGGTGTATTTGCAACTGATGGTGGTTTACTTTATGGTGGAGGTTTCAATTTACTAGGAGTTCAAGCAATTGGAGTATTTGCAATTGGAGCTTGGGCAATCACTACCTCTTTCATCGTATTGTTTATCTTAAAGAAAACTATGGGATTGAGAGTAACCAAAGAAGAAGAAATAGATGGTTTAGATATTCATGAGCACGGTACAAACGTGTACAATAATTAATTATACCCAATTTTCAACAAGTTAGTTTTTTGGACTAAAACCTGTAACATATTATTTGTTGCGGGTTTTGGTTTTTATAAGAATTAATAGTTTTACTATTTTTTCATTAAACCATATCTTCTAAAGTTTGATTTGAAATCACCGATCTATCTTGTTGCAAAATATCATCAGCTATTGCAAATTCGTCCTTTTTTTTAATCAGCAGCCAGGCATTTTCCTGTTTTCCTTTTAATTTAACCAATGTGAATTCTCCTTTCAATTTTTTTCCCTTTAGAACAAAAGCCAAATGCCCTTTTGTCAAACCTTCATTGAACGTTTTTTCGATGTTTTCAGTATTCTCAGTCAAAGTATAACTACCACTATCCCAAACAATCACTTTTCCCGCACCATAATTTCCCTCAGGAATAATGCCTTCAAAATCCTTATAAGAATACGGATGATCCTCAACCATTATCGCCAGTCTCTTATCAATGGGATTCATAGACGGTCCCTTTGGTATGGCCCAACTTTTTAAGACTCCTTCCATTTCCAGACGGAAATCATAATGCAAATGTGATGCAGCATGTTTTTGAACTACAAAAATCAATTCTCTTCTAGGTTCTACAATTTCAGCTTTAGGCTCATTAGTCGAACTAAAATTACGCTTTTGGATATATTTATTCAATGACATGGCACTTATGGTTATTGTTGAAACCTATATAAAAGTTACGATTTTTATTTTATGCAGCATGTCGGTATTTATTTTTTATCTATTTACCTATTCCTTAAATTCTAATCATTTTATTTATCGAATTAAAAACTACAACTAAAGGCTTAATCTTGATACCATCTTAAACTAATATTAGTTAGTACTATATCGTTTTAATAGTTAATTAAAGAATAAATATCAATAAAAAGTCATAAAAATCGGTTGAAATTGTAATAAATTTACAACCCTGAATTGATTCAAAATAATACATGTCAAAAGATAAATTACGTATAGATAAAAACTGCCTAAACTGTGATCATGTTGTAGAGGAACTGTACTGCCCTAACTGCGGACAAGAAAACACTCCAAGCCGTCAAACTTTCCATCATCTATTCATTCATTTTTTTGAAGACTTAACGCATTACGACAACTCGTTTTGGAGAACAATAGTTTACTTATTCTTCAAACCCGCCGCTTTGACTAAAGCCTACATGGATGGAAAGCGAATGTCATTCTTAGCACCAGTCAGGTTGTATATATTTATCAGTTTTGTGACGTTCTTGACGATTTCACTTTTTCCAACCGAAACGGTAAACACAAAAGTAATTTTAAAGGATACGAAAAATAATAAAGAGTTAATAATACCAACCATCGACTCTTTGCATATTGAGGAAAAAAGTGTCAATGGCTTAACTAAGGTGGGGATTCTTTCCCAAAAAAATAATGACACCATAATTAAAATACTACAACAGACCACCGAAATTGACCACGGAAAATCCAACAATAAAGAAGTAGCTGATTTTGGATACAAATCCGTAACAGAGCTAGATTCAATCCAAAAACATGGCGATAACGAAATAAAAGTAAGTAAGACAGAATATTGGTTTCTAAAGAAATGGCTCGCAGTAAAAGAAGAAAATTCAAATGAGCAAATTGTTGAAAAATTCATGTATGCTTTTACGAGTAACATACCAAAGGTTCTATTTTTATACATGCCCTTTTTTGCATTAACGCTTTGGTTATTTCATGACAAGAAAAAATGGTATTATTTTGATCACGGAATTTTTACATTACATTATTTTTCCTTTTTACTTTTGCTAATTTTAACTCTTTTTCTGACTGAGAAAGTGATGCTCCTATTTGCCACCACTCCAGTTACGGATTGGATTCGTTTTAGTATAAAATCAGTTGGAATATTCTGGATGATTTACTATTTTTTCCCTGCGCATCGTCGTTACTACCAGCATGACTTTTTAACATCATTGTACAAAAGCAGCTTGATAATTTTAATTAATCTTGTTGTACTCTTTATTCTGGTGGTCCTATTTGCGCTGTATACTTTTAACGAGATTCATTAGAGGTTAAAACTATTTAAGTTTTCACCAATACTTATTGCACTGCCATTTTGAACAAAAATGGCAGTACTTTCAATAACTTCTACTTACAGGTTTTAACCATTATCCTCTTCTAAGTCATTGTGGTTATCTCCACCAATACTATAATGGTTATTTTCTTCATCTTCACTCCCTATCTCTTCTTGTGCATCATCTAATTCAGATCCAGGAATATCTAAATCTCCACCAGACATATCGTCCTCAAAGTTCTTTTCATTCAATTCACTACGATTATTAATTTCCACAGGGATCTTTTTTTTAGTGATATCGGCAGGATTTATATCTCCCTCTTTTTTTAATTTGTTGTAAATATCTTCTGTTGGGGGATACAATAGAGAGTCTGGCAACTTATTTTTGTCATCTAACTCTTTTTTTTGGCCTTTAGTGTTTGATTTAATATCTTTCTTTTTCATCTTGCTTATATTTTCAAATTGTTAGTTTTCAACACACTAAGTTAATCATTTCTAAATAGAAACAAAAAAAATACTACCCTTAAAATAATTGAACTCCTTCCTTTAATAAATTCATTTTTTACTGAAGCCTTTTTTCAACGATAATAAACAACCGCAATAATTTCTACCTCAAATTAAGTTTGATGAGGCTGTAAAAAAAAGTACTCCTTTTTGACTATTGAATCTGATAAATCCTTAAATTTAAACTGCTGAAAAACCTACTAAATTTCAGCAAAACAAATAGCAATAATTTTAAAAAATTAAAATATGGGAATATTAGAAAAAAACGTAATTCCGGGAAACCATGGAAAAACATTTGGAACAAATGCCAAGGAAGATGCTGATCTTTCACAAATTAAAAACAGTATCTCTGAAATTGACGGAATAGTAGACGTTATATTAAACACCAGTATTTTTCCAAGGGAATTTACCGTTCACACAAGTAAAATGGTGGCTATCGATGAAATCGAAAACAAAGTAAAAAAAGTGGGATTTCATGCCATACCTAAAGCAACATTCACCTTATAATATTTTTCTGGATTTACATCAAAAAATTAATGCCAAATCAATTTCCTTAAATTATTCCAATTGAATCAAGTGCCATTTTGATTCAGTTGGGATTTTTGTAAAAAAAAAGCAATCAATATTTTTTTTACGTTTATTTATATCGTAATATTGCAATATAAATATATAGCGATGGGAATTACTAAAACAGAACATTTCACTGAGGCGCAAAACGAGTTGGCGGTCTTAGCAAAAGCAATAGGACATCCGGCCCGTATTGCCATAATACAACACCTAATCAAGGTAAACAGTTGCGTATGCGGCGATATCGTAAACGAGCTTCCCCTTGCCCAGCCCACAGTTTCCCAACATTTGAAAGAATTAAAAAATGCTGGACTTATAAAAGGAAACTTTGAAGGAAATGCAATCTGCTATTGTCTTAACGAAGAAGGTTTCGAGAAAATAAAAGATTTTTTCGAAAATATCAATAGCTATTTAGAAAACAAAAAAAATCAATGTTGTTAATTATAAAGATTTAAAATCATGAAACTATCAGAAATTAAAAAACAGTTGAGTACACTAGAAAATGTAACATTTGTATTACCAAACGGAACTTATGTACCAGAACATTTTCATGTCACAGAAGTAGGTTTAATCACTAAGAATTTTATTGACTGTGGTGGAAAAGTAAGAGAAGAAATCGTTGTAAACTTCCAGTTATGGGATGCCAATGATTTTGAACACCGCTTGAAACCAAAAAAATTATTGGATATTATTGAACTATCTGAAAAAGTGTTAGGCATTAAAGATCATGAAATAGAAGTCGAATACCAATCAGATACGATCGGGAAATACGATTTAGGTTTTAACGGAAAAGATTTTACTTTGGTAAACAAACTTACTGCATGTCTAGCGGAAGATCAATGTGGAATTCCTAAAGATAAACAAAAAGTAAAAATATCTGAAATACCAAGTCAAAATAACAGCTGTACTCCTGGTGGAGGTTGTTGCTAATCTAAAATTCACTACCGAAAATGATGCCATCAAAAACCAAGATTTTCCCTGCAATCGAGAAGGAAATACTTTCTTTTCATCCAGAAAATATTTCGCAAGAGCGCAGAGCTATTTTGCAACCGTTGATAGATTTTATCCAAATAAAAACAAGCAATCAAGAAGAAATCAGACTCAACTTTATTTGCACGCACAATTCAAGGAGAAGTCATTTGTCCCAAGTATGGGCACAAACAGCGGCGTCTTATTTTAATTTCAGCAATGTATTTTGCTACTCCGGAGGTACTGAGGCTACTGCTATGTTCCCAATGGCCGCACAAACACTTGCTAAATCTGGATTTAAAGTAAAAACCCTGTCTGAAGGAAAGAATCCTGTTTACAGTATTAAATATACGGATAACGAACATCCTATTATTGGTTTCTCTAAAACCTATGATGATGATTTTAATCCACAAGCTGAATTTGCAGCAATTTTAACTTGTTCTAGTGCTGATAGCGGCTGCCCCTTTATTGCTGGTGCCGAAAAAAGAATTCCAATTACTTTTGAAGATCCAAAGGCTTTTGATAATACGACACAACAAGAAGAAAAATATCACGAAAGAAGCATGCAAATTGCTACTGAGCTCTTTTATGTATTCTCACAAATTAAAAAATAAATATGTCGGCAAATAATTGTGCTCCAGTAGCAGAAAGAAAAAAATTAGGCTTCTTAGATAGTTACTTAACCCTTTGGATTTTCCTTGCCATGGCATTAGGAGTAGCCATCGGGTATTTTATCCCTTCTAGTAGCGGTTTCATTAATTCCTTTTCAAACGGAACAACAAATATTCCGTTAGCAATTGGGCTAATCCTGATGATGTATCCACCACTTGCCAAAGTGAAATACGAACAAATGGGCCAAGTCTTTAGAAACACAAAAGTATTAGGCGCTTCTCTTTTCCTAAATTGGATTGTTGGCCCTATTCTAATGTTTGTTTTGGCTTTAACTTTCTTAAACGGTTATCCGGAATACATGATAGGAGTAATACTTATTGGTCTTGCCCGTTGTATTGCCATGGTTGTAGTATGGAATGATCTTGCCGATGGTGACAGAGAATATGCCGCAGGATTGATTGCTTTAAACAGTATTTTCCAAGTATTGCTTTACAGCGTTTATGCCTACATTTTTATAACGATTCTCCCACCCTATTTTGGTTACACTGGCTTCGAAGTTAACATTAGCATTGCACAAATTGCTGAAAGTGTAGGTATCTATTTAGGAATTCCTTTTGCCTTAGGAATCATAAGCCGTTATGCTCTTATTAGTTTAAAAGGAGAAGATTGGTTCCAAAATAAATATGTTCCCTTTATTTCTCCAATTACCCTAATCGCTTTATTATTTACAATCGTAATTATGTTTAGCCTAAAAGGAGAAATGATTGTGCAAATCCCAATGGATGTCGTTCGTATTGCAATTCCACTTGTAATTTACTTTACAATCATGTTTGTCATTAGTTTTTTTACAGGAAAATATTTTGGTGCTGATTATTCAAAAAGTACCGCTATTGCTTTTACGGCAACGGGAAACAATTTTGAATTAGCAATTGCAGTTGCCATTGGTGTTTTCGGAATCAACAGCGGGCAGGCATTTGCAGGAGTAATTGGTCCACTAGTAGAAGTTCCCGCTTTAATTGCATTGGTAAACGTCGCTTTTTGGTTTAGAAAAAAATACTACTCCAATTAGAAAATAGTGGGGTTCAAATCAGTCAATCCAAATTTTACAATAAAAAAAAAAGCCCAAAATCTATCAGTAGATTTTGGGCTTTTACTAGTTATCAATTTAAACAAATAGTTGTTTTATCTATTTCAACTTCGCAGTATCCACTCTCGTTGGCGTGTCTTTTCCGCTGATGATTGTAGACGAACTAATCGCGATGGCTTTAATGATTTCGGTCATGTTATTCATATCTAAAGTTCCTATTTCATCACTTGCTTTATGGTAATTGGGTTCGTTATCCATTTTAGAAGTCGAAATTGTATGTGCAGGAACTCCAAGTCTTGCCAATGTAGCATTGTCAGATCTATAGAATAATTGTTGGTCCGTGTACGGATCCGGGTAGAACTTAAATTTTGATCCTTCTAGGTTTTTCTGTAGAATTTCACCCATACTTGATTTCTCAAAACCAGTAATATAAGCCGAGTTTTTTCCCCATTTCGATTCCGTTCCTATCATTTCAAGATTGAACATCGCCATAACTTGCGCTGGATCTAATTGTTTCGAAAAATATTTAGAACCATATCCGCCCAATTCTTCGGCTACAAAAGCGGTGAAGATGATAGAACGCTCGTTATTATTTAATTTCTTGAAATAGTCCGCAAGTATCATTACAGCCGTTGTTCCCGCTGCATCATCATTAGCACCATTATAAATCGAATCAGTAGCGTCGTGTTGTTCCCCTTCTGCCGGAGAACCTACGCCAAGATGATCGTAATGTCCCGAAAATATTACATATTCATTAGGTTTACTTTTTCCTTTCAAAACCCCAACCACATTATTTAATTTTTGAGTCGTAATCGCATTCGTCGCTTCAATAGAGAAATGCGTCGCCTCCGTTGGACCAAAAACAAACACGACAGTATTCTTTCCTGGAGTCGCTGCCATTTGGGGCATGTGTTGCATATTAGGGATTACTTTCCTAAACGAATCATCCACAAGAACAAGTAGGTTTTTATCGCTTTGGTAGTACTCATAAAACTTAGGTCCAAAAGAATCTCCAGCCCTAATATTCACCACGGCAACAGGACTGTTCTCCGTAAAAGAAACCTGAGGCTGGTATGAGAACGAAATCATTGATCCTGCATCAATAGCCTTACCGTCAATTGTTACCTCCAGACTTTTTCTTTTGGCTTCTGTCATCGCAAATTCCTGCTTGTAATCCTTCGCACCATTAAAGGTTTGTAAGCCTGCTTTCTTGAATTGTGACTCAATATATCCCGAAGCTTTATCAATTCCTGGCGTAAAGGCTCTACGCCCTTGCATATCATCTGCCGCAAGTACCGTCTCTACTTCAGTTACTTTTTTGACACTAATAATTTTATCGATGGACTGTGCCTGCACCATTAAACCGGAACAAAGCACAAGACCACTTAATACAATTCTTTTCATATATATAATTTTAGATATTAATAGCTTCTACAGTAAGAGTGTACTATTGGAAATGTGTTACAGTAAATTTAAAAAAATTACCATCAGTAGAATAATTAATTAGATCAACAACGCTGTCATTCTCCCAATTTACACTCTGATTATTAGTTTACAGGCAAAATCGATGACTTTTTTTCTTTTGGAGCAGAACGATCTTCGTTTTCAAAAACGTCTCCTCCTGCTGTACGCTATATTCCCTCTTAATAAAAACTACGGCTAAAAAAGCCTTGTTTTTCTAAATCGGGAGATGCCACTGCCATCAGGGCTATGAATCGCGAATGATTTTCATAATAGCATTTACATAAAAGGTCATTACGAGCACAGATACAATCACGCTAATAAAGTATTGTGAAAAAGCTCTTTGATGAAATCCCTAGTTACCATTCAGGAACCACTTTGTAAACGCTAGGTTTTGAAGCTACCACCACACAATAAAAAAAGAAATATAAGTTCCCTTGTATTTTTGCCAGCACAATGGCGCCTGTTTTTCTTTTATACTTGTAGCAATTTGATCTTCTATTTCTTTATAAGGTTTCCAAATTCCATTTTCAGAAGCTTCCATTCCCCACTCTTTTTTTGAAGGTAAATAATAGGATTTTTCAGGATTATCAAGGCTAAGAAAGGTTTCTAAATCTAAATAATACCCTTTAATGGCTTTCTCATAAACGGGAGATAATTTGGTTTTAAATTCATAGGGCACAAATAAGGAAACTAATAAGCAAAGTGCTTGAGAAACAGTATCAATATCGATAGTATTAAATTCTGATGCTGTGCAACTATGGTACAATAAAGGGAATTGTTTCCTTTTTAACTTGTCTAATTTCTCGCTTAAAGAATCGTTTCTATTGGGACCAATCCAATTGTTTATAGGGTCTATAGAAATACTAGGATCAAACAGGTAGAATTTATAGGCTAATTCCAAGTGAATTATCTTTTTATCAACTCTATTTTCAATGATAAAGTCAATTTCACCTATGGTTTTCTGATCTTCAATTATCTGAAAATGTTCACATAGCACCTTGTAATTGACAGAGGATTTAATCAGTTCAGAAACAATTTTTTCTGCCAAATGCCCCAACCTTATATTGGTTGGTAATTGAAATTCCAAATCATTTTGAATACTTAGTTCTGATAAATGAAAAGATGGCAAACCGGTAACTGATGCGTCTAAACTATTCCCTTTTACTATTGACGCTATCCTAGATTTAGTATTCATTTTTAATCAAATCAAATTTTTAATCGAATTCCTTTTTTGTTAAGTGATAGAACTGTGTTTTGAGAAATCTCTAGCAAACTTGATTGTATTTTTTATTTAGTCAATTGATAATTATTCACTAATACAGATGCCGAAATATTTAAAACTCTTTCAAGTTCTCTTATCATATCAACTGTTAGCCTTTTTTTCTTATTTAATACTTCCGAGACGCTGCTTTTTCCTCCAATAATCCCAATTAAATCTTTTTGCTTTATATTCATTTCTTCCATTCTGATTTTAATCGCTTCAATGGGATCTGGAGCTTCGATAGGGAAATATTGATTCTCGTAATTATCAATTAACATTGTCAAAATTTCTGCTTCATCACCTTCTTTTGAATTAGGAGCTGCATCAAATAGTACTTCAAGTCTTTCTAGCGCTTGCTCGTAATCACTTTCTGTTTTAATAGGTCTAATTTCCATAATTCTTAAGTTTAAATTGTGTCCGCATTTATTTTATCATATTCAGCATGTGTCCCAATGAATCTAATGAATGCCCACTGCCTTTCGCAATTGAACTTTACAATAAGTCGATATGAATTTCCTTTTATATTAAATACAATCCTGCTGTCCTTCAATATACTTGCATTAATATACGTTTGTTTGATTTCATTTAGTGAATTCCAATTTGAATTCTTAGCCGTTTCGTTCCAAGTCTTTAAATATTGCTCAGCATCAGCGTGCTTTTCCCAAAAATCTCTCAATGTCTTTTTGGCAATGATTCTTTTCATATCGTCTAAATATAAGGCAAATACATACAAAAGTTCTTGATTAGCGAACTTTTGTGTTCGTTTTGATAAATTATACACAGTTCATTGCGAAGAATCCTCTGGTGCTCGATTGCATCGAGTACCTGCTTACTTATGAAAACAATACAGAGCGTTTGCAACGCGGCTCAATACCAATTCACCATAACGGTTCACTTTTCAGTACAAAACACAGTATTTGTTTCTTTACAATTACTATTCAGTTAATCTCTTTCGCGCTAATCAATTTCAGCTTAAATAGGAGTTATTCAAGTTGCAAGCGCTACGATTTATTTTTTAATTTAAGTAGGTACTCATCGCAGACGACACTTTACTTTGTATTTAATAAAAAACACTAAATTTATTCAAAGGAAAGCAGAGGTGAACTTTTATGTTAGTGCGCTGTTCACGTATCACACCAAATGATTCTTGAGGTAGCCGGGCTACTACAGGTATTTTATATTATTTCTTGTTATCCAAGATGGTTTTCCGTTATAGAGTAATTTTTCTTCGATACAATTTCCGTGCAAGTCATATTTGTACTCAAATTTTGTACTCTCTATCAACTTTTTCTCTCCATTAGCAATACTAAATTTTTCAATTTTTATTCTATCATTATTGAAATTGTATGTAGTTTTATACAATGTATAAAGCATATTTTCGGAACTATACCATTTAGATAGAATTTCATTTCCGTTTTCATCATATTCAAATGCAATTTTAGACTCTTGGTTTCCTAAATTGTTATAAAATATTATCTCAAATTCTCTCCATTTACTATTATACTTAAGTAATGAATTACTGGAAATAGATCCATCGCTTTCTCTAATAATTTCTCTATTCAGTTTGTTTTTTCTGTCAATATCGTTTTTGGTTATAGATTTTTTCCCTCCACTTATATATTCCCTTTCCGTTTGTTGTCCATATTTGTTATACTTATAATTGTTTTGAACATTTATAGAACTATCGATGTTATAAAAAATATTTTTAATCTCGTTTCCGTATTTGTCATAAGTATACTTAGTTCCTCCAGAACTGGGAGAGCCATCTGATTTAAAATCCTTGCTTTTAACTTTTCGTCCTTTAGTATCATAGGAAGAAATAACTTTAAAGCGCATTTCTTCTTTAGATAAACTATCCGTATATGTTATTCTATAGGTTATAGATTCAACTTCTATTGGTTCATTTTTAAAACCGTCATAAGCATCTAAATATTTTAAATTAGAGCAACTAGAAAAAATGAATAATATTATTAGATACTGAATTTTCCTCATATGTGTGGTAATGTTCTGGCGCTTTGCGAGCTTGGGGAATAAAGATGCGAGATTTTTCGGTTAAACGAAAATACGATTTAAAAACGATAATTCGTCCGCTACCGCTGTTGTGAGACGTTTTTATCTTATTATAATTTATATTTTTAAAAGCTATTGAACAGGCACACCATCTTTAATTTTAAACTCTCCAATTACTTTATCTTTCCAGTATATTTTAAAGCTCCCCGAATCTTTTTGAGTTTTAAAAATCGGGAAACTGAATGTTAGTTTTAAATTATTACTTTTAAAAGCTTCAGGTTTTAATCTATATCTATATTTCTCATTTAAATTAGCAACAAGTGCTTTAGAATAAAAGTCAAAGTTTTCAATTCCATTTTGTGAATATCTTATGAATGGATCTTCGTTTTCTATCAATTCTATTTTATCGGCAAACAAACCATTTGAGAAGCCATATTGAATAACCCCGTCAGGTCGGTAGCGGATTTTATTGTCTACATCAACTACAGATATATTATTAAAATCTAAAGTTTTTTTTGTAGAAAAATCGTAAAATTTTGCACTAAAATATACTCTAAATCTAGTTTCATCTGGGCCCGTCAGCGTTTTAGAGCATTTTAGTTTTGCTCCGTCCAAAACATTTTTTTTTACACCATGATGTTCAAGTTCTATTTCTACATTTTCAATCAAAGGATGTTTATATTGAGAAAATGAAAGATTAATTAATGATAGATATAGTGTTGATAGAAACAAGAATTTTGTCATAGTCTATTTTGATTTTTTAATGAATAATTGATTAAATCTACCTGAGTTCGTTCTGCAAAATGTCTCACAACTCCTTTATGGGAGCCATAAAGTAGCTCCAATCCAACCACCTTTGGGCGACTTTGTGCCACAACTGTAGCTTATTTTACTTTTTCAAACATACAAATTAATCTCCGAAAAATCTGAATAAATAATTCGATAATCAACTCATTTTCAAATATAACTCCTTCTTAAAAATAAACTTTACGGGAAACCACATACAAACGAATTAAACCATATATCCCCTAGCCCCGGTAGTAGTGAAAACCCCATGGAGGTAGAAAACCACTTTTACTGACAGTGGCAGAGCGACAAGCCTCACCCCCAACCCCTCTCCGAAGGAGAGGGTAGCCAAAAGCTCCTGCCAGCGCTTAGTAAAAGGGTTTGAGACCAAATGGGTTGTAACGAATGACGGTATTAGCTACTAAAAAAGGAAATCCCCAAAATCTATACTACTAGACTCTGGGGATTTGTATATAAAATCAAATAGGGATTTAAGCGATCCATAAATCGATTGTTTCTGTAACCTGCTCTAAAACTTCAAATGCGGTCTCGGCCATCTTGTTTCCTTTGGTATCTAATAAAGGGTTTACCTCCACTACTTCTAAACAAACGACTTTTTTACTCTTCACAATTTGGTTGATGATTTCAATCACCTCAAATTGATCAAAGCCTTTTGGAACTGGAGTTCCAGTACCATAAGAAATCATATCACAATCCATTGAATCGACATCAAAAGAGATGTAAATCATATCGCAATTTGATAATTTAGCTAAGGCTTCATCAACGCAAGTTTGCAAACCTCTATAACGAACTTCAGCAACCATATAGTTTCTGATTTTCAATTTCTCAATTTGTTTATCCTCTGCTTCTTCAGTATCACGAACACCAAAATAGACTAGATTTCCTGGGTCAATTTTTGCACCAGGACAACCAATATTTTTCATGTCCTCCCAGTGTTTTTTTGTTTCAGGAGTAATTTCATTGACTTGACAATCTAAATTATCATCAGCAAGTGCTGCAGATAAAGGCATACCATGAATGTTTCCCGAAGGAGAGGTATACGGAGAATGCAAATCAGCATGAGCGTCAATCCAAACAACACCTAGTGTTTTTCTAGGGTAAACTGCTTTAATACCACTTATTGTTCCTAATGCCGAAGAATGATCACCAGATAATACTATAGGAAAGTAATTAGCTTCAATATTATGTTTTACGGCATAACTAACACGCGTACATTGCTCTACAACATGCTCGATTCTTTTGGCAAAATTATTATTATTCTTGTCGTAGATACTTTCGTTATGCGTCTTAACATCCTCAAAAGGAAACCTATTAAAGTAACCGCTATTTTGATTGATAGCAGCAATTTCAATAGCGTCGATCCCCATATCAGAGCCGCGTGTTCCAGCTCCGATGTCAGACCGGTTTTTTATTAATTTTATAGCTCTTTCCATAATAATTTATTTATTTGAAATCGTTAAGCGCTTTTTCTATGATTGCAAGACAGTCTTGAATTTGAGCTTCAGTAATAACTAATGGCGGAGCAAAACGTATTTTGTTACCATGTGTTGGTTTTGCCAACAAACCGTAGTCTCTAAATCTTAAGCAAATTTGCCAAGCTAAATCAGACTCTTCATCACAATTAATTACTATAGCATTTAGCAAACCTTTACCTCTCACTAGTTCGATTAGTGGGTTTCTAGAAGCTATATCATTCAGTCCTTTTCTTAATATAATTCCTAAACGTTCTGCATTTTCGGACAAGTTTTCTTCACGAACTACTTCAAGAGCTGCAACCGCAACAGCCGCTGCAACAGGATTCCCTCCAAAAGTGGAACCGTGCTGACCTGGTTTGATTACGTTCATAATAGCATTATTAGCCAATACCGCAGATACGGGATATACACCTCCTGAAATTGCTTTTCCTAAGATAAGGATATCTGGTTTCACTTCTGGTTTATTTTCACATCCTTTTTCACAAGAACAATTTCCACAAGTTGCTAATAATCTTCCTGTACGAGCAATTCCTGTTTGAACTTCATCTGCAATGAACAATACATTATGAGCTTCACAAAGTGCTTTGGCTTTTGCTAAATAACCTTCGGTAGGAACATAAACTCCAGCTTCTCCTTGAATAGGTTCCACTAAGAAACCTGCTATATTTGAACTTGATTTTAAAGCTGCTTCTAGAGCGTCAATATCATCATAGGCAATTTTAATAAAACCATCTGTAAACGGACCAAAGTTTTTACGTGCATTTTCGTCATTTGAAAACGAAATGATAGTTGTAGTTCTTCCATGGAAATTATTCTCACAAACAATAATTTGTGCTTGATTTTCAGGAATTCCTTTTACTTCATAAGACCATTTTCTACAAATTTTCAAAGCCGTTTCAACTGCTTCGGCTCCTGTATTCATTGGTAATACTTTGTCAAAATCAAAATATTTAGTCACATATTCCTCAAAAACACCCAACTGATCATTATGAAAAGCACGAGAAGTCAATGTTAATGTTTGTGCTTGTTTTACCATTGCCCCAACAATTTTTGGATGACAATGTCCTTGATTTACTGCTGAATATGCAGATAAGAAATCATAATATTTTTTACCATCTACATCCCATACAAAAACTCCTTCTCCTTTTTCAAGAACTACCGGTAATGGATGATAATTATGGGCTCCATATTTATTTTCTTTTTCGATTAACGCTTCTGCCTTTGAAGAGAGTGTTTGATGTTTTTGTTCCATGATATGTTTTATTTTTATGATTCTGAAATACAAAACTACAAATATTTTTGTCTTTCGCAATAAAAATAGACGTTTTTGACTTATTAATTGTTATATAAAACTAATTTTACTAAAAAATACAGTTTTAAAAGTCATTTTATAAAAATTAAATCTGCATTTCTACCGGAAAAAGAAAAAAATAATTACTTTTATAGCTAATAAAGTTACGCATTTAAATTTAAAAAAAATTTCATGGATATATTAGATGAATTTGATATTAACATCATAAAAGAATTAGAGAAAGATGGTCGTATGGCCTACTCGGCAATTGCTACTACTTTAAAAATATCAAACACCATGGTGCATCAGCGTATCAATAGACTGATGGAGCAAGGAATTATTACTGGTATAAAGCCAATAATCAACGAAAAAAAAATAGGCTATGACTGGGGTGCATTTACAGGAATTACCTTAAATAAAGATGAGGATTCTAGTAGAGTCATTGATGAGTTGAAAAAAATCCCTGAGGTAACGGAATGTTATTTTATCACAGGCTCTTTTACCTTATATATAAAAATGATAGCAAGAGACCATGAACACATGAGAAAGTTGCTGTATGAAAAAATTGATACCATTCAAGGAATTGCCAAAACAGATTCCATGATTGAATTGGGTTGTGCTTTTAAAAGAAACATTAGCCTTTAAAGTTACAGCCAGACATTGCGGCTAATTAGTACAAGCCTTTTTTTTACCACATAGAAAATCATAGAAACTGAAATTCCATTAAAAGGAAAAATATAAAGTACCACTATTTTTTAAATAGTTTAGCCAGCTCATCAGTTAAAGAGCAATCAATCTTTGTTAAAAACCTCTACTCCTATGCTCTTATATAGCAATAGGAGTGACAACCAATAGTAAAATACTTTATTCTGTTGCTAAACAATTATTAAAAAAACTGTAAATTAGTAGGACATTTAATAGTTCGCCATTTAATTTCGGATATTTGTACATACAAACATATAGCATTATGAAAAATATAAAATACTTTATTCTGGGGCTCCTTATCTATTCAAACAGCTCTTTCGCACAGTTAAAAGCGACAACTTACAAAGACGGAAATCAGGTTTTAAATGGTTTTGAAATTTCACCAAAGAAAAAGAAAAGCTCCAAAAAACCGGGAATCCTTATCCTTCCAGCCTGGAGAGGAGTTGATAAAGCATCTAAAGATATAGCTGCTGATTTAGCAAGCTTAGGCTACTACGCTTTTATTGCCGATATTTATGGAGCGGGTAATTATCCAAAAGATAATGCAGAAGCGGGTCAAAAGTCTGGTTACTATAAAACGAACTACACCGAATATCAAAAACGAATTTGTTTAGCATTAGATCAATTGATTAAGGCTGGAGCTAATCCTGACAACATTGTAGTTATCGGGTATTGTTTTGGTGGTACAGGTGCGCTTGAAGCCGCTCGTGCACATCTAAATGTAAAAGGCGTGGTTTCCTTTCATGGTGGTTTAGCAAGAGACGAAGCCAGAGCTATTGAACCTATCACAGTTCCTGTTTTAGTATGTCATGGTGCTGATGACCCGTACGAATCAAAAGAAGAAATTACCGCTTTCCAACAAGAAATGCGTGATACAAAAGCCGACTGGCAAATGATTTATTATGCGAATGCGGTACATGGATTTACCAATCCTGAATACGGAGACGACAATTCTAAAGGAGCTGCATACAATGAAAAAGCGGCAAAGCGCTCTTTTGAACATTTAAAACTTTTCCTGCATGAAGTTCTAAAAAAGTAACTAGGGTTCATAACCCCAAAATTTCTTTATTATGAGTAAAAATCCTCAAAGAAAAGATAAGACTTGCTTAAATTGCAGATATGTTGTACAAAACAGATTCTGCTCTAACTGCGGACAGGAAAACATAGATATCAGAAAAACTTTCCATCAGCTTTTTATCCATTTCTTTGAGGATTTGACCCATTACGAAAATGCGTTCTGGAAAACCATCAAAAACCTTATTCTCAAACCGGCAACCCTTACAAAGGAATACCTGTCCGGTAAAAGGCTATCCTATCTGGCACCAATACGCCTTTATATTTTTATCAGTTTCATTACGTTTTTCTTGATTGGTGCCTTTCCAGATAATAAAATCGAACTCTCCGATCCCAACCCAAAACAAACGACTGATTTAAAAATAAATAAACTGATCCATCCGGACCAACTTGCAAAAGACAATTTAGACTCCATTCAAAAAACGATCAATAAATCGGTTGAACTTAACGACCAGGCCGAAAAACCATTAAATTTCGGAATTAAAACAGTTAGAGAATTAGACTCCATCCAAGAATTTGGCAAAGCAGAAGACAAATACAGTAGCTTTGAATATTCAATTATTAAGAAGGTCTTGACAGTGACTGAGCATAATACAATAGATGAAATTATAGCAAAATTCAGAACTTCCTTCCTTCATGATTTTCCAAAAGTATTATTTATCTACCTGCCTATTTTCGCTTTTTTTCTATGGCTTTTTCACAACAAAAAAAAGTGGTACTATTTTGACCACGGTATTTTTACCCTCCATTATTTTTCATTCTTGTTATTACTTATTTTAATCCTGTTCCTTACTGATAAAATCTTTTTGTTAATTGAAAAATCCAGTACGACAAGTTTCATAAGCGGATTAATATATTTTGCAGGCTTTGGCTGGATGCTTTATTACTTTTTTCCAGCTCATCATCGTTTTTATGGCGAATCAAGACTGGTTTCCTTCATAAAAACGATATTTTTATTTTTTATAAACTTCATCATAATAATTTTATTACTTTTATTGTTTGCCTTTTACACTTTTATAAATCTTCACTAAATCATAATGAAAAAAATCATTTCATTGAGCCTACTGCTGACTCTTTGCATCAGTTGTGCCACTACCAAAGAAGCTGTCGCCCAAGACAATTCTGACCCAACAAAATACATGGCTTCTATTACAGCAAATGAATTAAAAACACATCTTTATGTTGTCGCTTCTGACGGAATGGAAGGTCGTGAAACTGGTTCGCCTGGACAAAAAAGAGCTGGTGCTTACCTAATTAGTCAATATGAAAAAAATGGTGTTTCTTTTCCTAAAGGCGCCACTAACTTTTATCAACCCATTCCAGCAGCTTACCTAAACGCAAAACGCAATGAAGGCTTATCTGATTCAGAGAATATCTGGGCGTTTATTAAAGGTTCTGAAAAACCAGAAGAGGTGGTTGTTATTTCCGCACATTACGACCATGTAGGGGTAAAAAACGGAGATGTCTATAACGGTGCTGACGATGACGGATCAGGAACAGTTGCATTACTTGAAATTGCTGAAGCATTCGAAATAGCAAGAAAAGAAGGTCACAGCCCTAAAAGGTCCATCCTTTTTCTTCATGTTACTGGCGAGGAGCACGGTTTACACGGTTCGCGTTTTTACTCTGAAAACCCATTATTTCCATTAGCAAATACTATTGCCGACATCAATATTGATATGATAGGCCGTCGTGATGAATTCCATCCTGATTCAAACAACTATGTATATTTAATTGGTGCTGATCGTTTATCGAGTGATTTACACAACATCTGCTTCGCTGCAAATGACAAATACACGCAAATGAATTTAGACTTGAAATACAATGACCCTATGGATCCTCAACATTTTTACGAGCGCTCTGATCATTATAATTTCGCAAAAAATGGTATTCCTTCCGTCTTCCTTTTTAACGGGGTTCATGCTGATTACCACCAAAAAAGTGACACGCCTGACAAAATCGAATACGATGCTTTAGAAAAAAGAGCAAAATTTGCTTTCACAATTGCCTGGGAATTGGCTAATAGAGAAAATAGACCAGTTGTAGATAAAAAATAGCTGTTGCATTTGGGCACATCCCGCAAAAAAAGCGGGTCGGGCTATTCGCTTCAATCTTTTTAGTCTCGTCCTAAAAACGAGATAAAAAAGGATTTTCGCTACTATCCCTTGTGCAAAACCCATAAAAAAAGAGCTTTGAAGTGATTCAAAGCTCTTTTTTTTATTCTTAATTTCAAGACAACAATCTTGAAACAACATTATTCTTTTCCGTCCACAAAGTCTTGTAAATAACTAAATCTTGGCGTCAATTTACCGTTTTCGGTCATTTTAGCTCTTTCTAGAATTCCATCTTTATCACCATTAAAAAAAGCAGGAATCACATGCTGCATAAACATAGCTCCAAAACCCTCACTAGCATCTTTAGGCAACTCACAAGGTAAATTATCAACTGCCATAACCACAATAGCGGCCGGGTGAAAAACATCTACTTCCTTGTGCTCCGAAGGTAAATAGCCATACAAAGGCTCTGCAATGGTAGAGGCTCTAAGTGTACATCCTATAGGACCATCGATATCACAAGACACATCACCTACTACTTTTACTTTACAATCTTTAGACTGTAACATGGCTTTAGTAAGAATATCTGGCGCTTCATTTCCATGAAAATGCCCTGTAATCACAATATCAGAAACCTTAGTAAAACGTTCAAAGTTACCCACGTACTCTTTTGGGTTAGTGTAAAAATCTTTACAATTTAAAACCTGCCCGTCAATACGCTTGTTATAGTCTAATACATCAATTTGAGTATAAACGGCCTGAGCATATTTCTTTGTCAAGAAATTATCAACTGATACTTCAGTAATTTTGATAGCGTCAAGGATTTCCTTTATTCCACTACCTACCTTACCACTTCCAGTAACTACAAATTTAATAGGAGGAAAAACAATACGTTTTAATTGCGCAATCAACTCTTCTCTTCCAGATAGCGTTTCTGCTTTTGGTAATTTAAACAATTCAAATTTTATCCCAAAAGCACGAATAGTATTGTATGCTCCTACAATCCCAGCGTATCTTCCAAAACCAATTAATCGTCGCCCATTAGCGTCAACTATAGTTTCATGATCATACATTGTGATGTTTCTTTCCAGAATTGTTTGTAATAACGTTCTGTTATAGGGTTGCTTTTTTATAGTGTGCGAAAAAAAGAAATAAGATTTATTTGGAATCAAATTATACACAGGAACTTCCTTCACCCCAAATAAAACATCGCAATCACTAATATCTTCAGCAACTTCAATTCCTAAATTTTTATATTGATCATCTGTGAATATTCGAATGTCAGAGCTTTCCACTTTTACAATAGCATCAGGAAAAAGCTGTTTTAACTGCACTAATGCATTGGGTGAAAAAACTACTCTTCTGTCCGGTGGACTCTTTCTTTCTTTTAAAATTCCGAATTTCATATCTTAATTAATGCTTTAGTTTTTAATATAACTTTATTAGGTCGTATTGTTACAAATATAACAATATAAGCTGAAATATACTTGATTTCATGAAAATTTTAAAAGGTCTAAAACTATTAAAAGCTGATGCCCAAAATGATAGAAAAATAGGCATTTATTAGTCTTAATAAAATACTGTTAAGGTTTAAAAAAAACACCTAACTACAGAGATTGATTCTATATATTTGCTTCTCATAGAACCACACAAATGATTTTCATAAAAAAAGCAAATATACTACAAATACTCATGCTGTTATTGGTTTTGAGTTCTTGTAAGCAAAAGAATGACTCAACATCTAAATCCTCAAAAAAGAAAGCTGCTGACTCAGTTGTTTTAATAAAAGCTGGGCCAAAACTGAGTACGCAATACATTGACAACAAAAAAAAATCAATAGAATCTTTTTACAGTAAAAACTGGGGACGTCAAGGGGCTAATGGTGGGCTTTTAGTAGCGCAAAATGGGCAGATTATTTTCGAAAAATACGATGGCTATGCCAACTATAAAGAAAAATCACCCATGACCAGTACTACCCCGCTTCACATAGCGTCAGTAAGCAAGGTGATTACAGCCACCGCGGTACTAAAGTTGATAAGCGAAAAGAAACTGACTTTGGACCAAAAAGTTACCACGCTTTTAAAGGAGTTTCCTTATCCTAATGTTACCATCAAAACCTTACTGAACCACAGAACAGGTATGCGTAATTATGCCTACTTCACGGAAAAAAAGGGGATTTGGGACAGACATAAGATCTTAACCAATCAGGACATACTGACGCTTATGGCCACGAAAGGAATTGATTTAGAATTCAAAACGGATACTAGGTTCAGCTACTGCAATACTAATTATGCCATATTGGCACTAGTTATAGAAAAAGTAACGGGCATGAAGTATATAGATGCCATGGAAAAAATTATTTTCAAACCATTGGGAATGACAGACACCTATGTCTTCGATTATGAGAAAGACAAGAAAACTGCAACTCCATCGTATAGAGGGAATTTTTCCTTAGTTAATATGGATTACCTAGATGCGATATATGGTGATAAAAACATCTACTCGACACCTAGAGATTTATTGAAGTTTGACGATGGTCGTAATTCAGCCAATTTTCTTGACCCTAAGTTATTAAAGCTAGCGTATATAGCGTATAGCAATGAACATAAGGGAACAAAAAATTATGGTCTAGGAATACGCATGGTCAACTGGGACACTGGAAAGAACTTCTACTTCCATAATGGTTGGTGGCACGGAAATACTTCAGCCTACATTACTATGCCTGACGAAAAAGTGACCATAATTGCATTGTCGAACAAAATGGACCGAAGAACTTACAAAGTAAAAAATTTGGCAACGTTATTTGGTGATTATCCATTCAAATTGGCTGACGAATAAAAAAGGAATGATTATTGAAGGTAATATAAGTAATGCAAATGGGGCTATTTCTGTTAAAAAGGAATACCTTTGCACTTTCAAATTAATCCTTTGAATATAAATAAAGGGGTCGACTGGTTTTGACAGCAAGTCGAATTGAAAAGTAAGCACGTGGAGAACTGGGACAATTCTCGTTAATAAAAGGTTTCAAAACACATACACGGCGAAGGAAACTACGCTCTTGCTGCATAATCTGAATCATAGTAAGATTAGCCTAGTTCCTATTAGATAGGAAAGCAGGATTTACCTCGAAAGCTTTGGTTTATAGCGGTCGATAAAGGTGAATCGTAAATTTAAACCTAGATTTCCATAAGCTTCGGGTGGACTTCGAAATAAAGAAGATAAGTATTGGGTGGCTGTTTCTGGCCTGGCTCACTATCGAAAATCTAATCAGGAAATAAACGTGTAGAAAGCCTTTTAGTTGCTTGTTTGGACCCGAGTTCGATTCTCGGCGACTCCACAAAAAATCTGTAATTCATTGAATTACAGATTTTTTTTTTACAATTCACACACCTTCACAACTAGCAAAATGTACAATAGGAAAATTACAAGAATTGGCAATAAAGCAAAGTTCATTCGCTTTGGCGTGCAAGCTTAATGCTTCGTTTATTTTTTCAGTTTGGCTAATAGTAACTTTAGGATAAAGTCGCACTTCAGTAAAACGACCTGAACCATTCTCTAAAACCTCAAGTGTTGCTTCGGCTGCATCAGAATAAGAAAGCACTTCTATTCCGTTTTGACTACAAACATATAAATACGACATCATATGACAAGAAACGACGCTACTTAATAGTAGATCTTCTGGGTTGTATAATTGCGGATCTCCTTTGAAAGCTTTTGCAGCCGAAACATTTAAAATTTCTTTTCCCTCTATCGCAATCGTATGGCTTTTTGTATAATTCCTAGTAGTTGAATCCGCCTCTTTTCCCTTGGAAAACCAATCCAATTTTGCTTTAAATAAATGCTTGAAACCCATTTCTTGATATTTATTTCAAAAGTAATGAAAACTGACCGTTTTGTTCCCTTATTGGTCTTTCAGTAAATCATCTAGTTTTAATCTGAATGCATCACTGTTCCAATCTGCAGGGCCTATTTTTGCTATTATCACATTCTGATGCTGATCAATAACATAAGTTGCCGGTATCGTTTCAGATGCCATATCTATAGGTGGATTAGAAACAGATTGAAAAACAGGAAGCTGTAAATTTTCTTTCATTAAAAAGGCATTCGCTTTTTCGAAAGAATCAGTAGTCACAAACAAGAACCCTACTTTGTCCTGGTAGTCTGCATATAGTTTGTCCATACTTGGCATTTCGGCAATACAAGGCGGACACCAGGTGGCCCAAAAATTAACGAAAATTATTTTTCCTTTATATTCTTCCAAAGACACTGTGTTCCCATTAGCATCAAGCAATTGCCATTGGTATGATGAAAGTTTTTTCTGTTCGCTTACTTCTATCGTTTTAGGAGAAAAGGACATTAAACGACTGACTTGTACTTTTAAAAAAGTCCCTAGCGGACTAAACAAAACCAAGCCTAAAAAGACAATAAAAGCAATATTTTGTAGGGTTGATTTTTTTGGTTTTTTAAACGACATTTTTTATTTTTTAATAATGTTGAATTAAAGATTCGTTGAGAATCTTTTTAGATTTGTTATGAGCAATTGTATAGCTATAATTTAGATTTCTATTTGGTTTGAAAAGATATACTTACCGGCAAAATCGAAAAAAATTAATTCTTATAGCCTATTCATTAGCACGCAAATTTAGACATTCTATTGTTTGTACATGGTGATATTTGTTACATAGTATGACTCTATTGCTTTAATAATCATTTAGTATATTATAAACTCCCATTATCATAAATTATGTACTTTTGATTACTAAATAATTAAAAAATAAAGTGAAAAATAAACTACTCAACATACCTCCAATACCAGCCGTACTTTTTGCAATAATAAGTGTACAGTCTGGTGCCGCAATTGCAAAAGGGCTATTTCCTGCTATTGGCGCTGCTGGAACTGCCTCGCTGAGGATTGGTATTTCGGCAATCATACTCTTCGCAGTTTACAAACCTAATTTATTTAAGATTACCCCTAAGCAATGGAAAGTTGTAATTCCTTATGGATTGTGTCTGGGAGCTATGAATTTAATTTTTTATATGTCTATAGAGAGAATTCCTATTGGACTGGCAGTAACACTAGAGTTTATAGGTCCTTTACTGGTTGCTGTTTTTGGTTCAAAACGTTTCATCGATTATTTATGGGTACTTCTGGCAGCAGCAGGAATTGTTTTAATTGCTCCGTGGACAAATAACGGTATAAACGTTCTAGGTGTTTTATTGGCGTTATTAGCAGGAGCCTTTTGGGCTTTTTATATCGTTTTAGGAGGGAAAGTTTCAAAAGTAATGAAAGACGGAGAGGCCGTTGCGACCGGAATGCTCTTTGCTTCTCTATTGATTGTCCCTTTTGGAATTATGGGAAATGGACTCAGTAATATCACACCCACATTTCTTTCTTTAGGGGTAGCGCTTGCCCTTTTATCTAGTGCCATTCCGTTTACATTAGAAATGAAAGCACTTGGCCAACTTCCAGCTCGTACATTTAGTATTCTAATGAGCTTGGAGCCCGCAGCCGCTTCTATTTGTGCACTGATATTTTTACAGGAATACCTTGCTCTTAACGAGGTTGTAGCTGTTGTATTTGTAGTAGTCGCATCGGCTGGATCAACCATGACAGCTAAAGCATAGCTGAATTAATTGAATCCAATATGATTTTCGAAAAAAGTAATCTAGTTTAAATGGTAAAATTTATTTGTCAAATAACGTAATAGCAAAAATAATAAACCGGCTACAACGGCGAATGAAATGGCAAAACTAACCAGATTGACAATAATATTGGGAATAAACTTCAATCTAGGATGGCTATAATAAGGCTCCCGATGTAGTCTTTCGATTATTCCTTGCTTTGCTGATTTGAGTTTCTTTTTGATAATTCAGTGGTTTTAAAGTCAATCAAAAATGCTACTACTTCGATTGACTTGTTGTTTCCTATTTTACATCCCTAAATTAAACAATTAATTTAATATAAGCGAGGTATAGAATTGAAAAAGTAGAATCAATTTAGCGTTCTTTTATTTAATTATTAGAAAACCGATCCTTATTAAACGGGATTTTTGCCATCGCTCTTTCAGCAATTGCAGTGATAGAAAGGGATGGGTTAACGCCCGGATTTGCAGATATCATCGCACCATCAATAACGAACATATTTTTATATCCAAAAACTTCGTTGTTCTTATTTATAACCCCTTCTGAACTGTCCTTACCCATTACTGCTCCTCCCAAAACATGAGCGGTCGAGGGAATTCCTGCGATGGATTCCAGTATGAAAGAAGTAGGTTTGCCACCAATTATTTCACTGTATTTTTTAGTGAGTGCTATAGATGCCGGAATATCTGCAGTGGGTTTCACGCCTGAACTTACAGAGGAAGACATACCACCGAAAACATTATTTTTGAACTTCAAAGTACTGTCGATAGATTGCATGAATAACAAAACAGTAGTACTTTTTGACCAGCTGTTTACAAAATAGATTTTGAAGTAACTCAAAGGAAACCTAACTATTTGTTTGGTCATATTTGCAAGACGTGTTACTATATTCTTCCCATTAGACAGCGGTAAATGAAGTAGCTTCCAAAAACCCGAACCTTCGCCATAACGCACCATTTCTAAATGGCTATTTTCATCAGTGTGCAACAAACTACCTATTGCCACTCCCTTTGATAGATTTTTATTTTTATCCAAAGTAGAAACACTGATTAGCGTTTCGTTATTTGTTCGAATATTATCGCCTAATTTATCAGATAGTAAAACCAGAGATTTCTCTTTTAGCTTTAGCAATAACTTTACGGTTCCTAATACTCCACCAGAGAATATTACGCCTCTCGCAGTGTACTCTTTTTTATTTTTAAAAAGACTAGTACTGGACTTTAGGCTAACACTATAACCCGTTGCACCCTCTTTTTTATCAATCGGTTTTACATCATATACTTCATTTTCGGCAAGAATTTCTGCGCCTTTCTTTTGGGCTAAATAAAGGTAATTTTTGTCCAATGTGTTCTTGGCATTATGCCTGCAACCTGTCATACAAGCTCCACAAAAAGTACATCCAGCACGGTCAGGACCATTGCCATCAAAATAGGGATCTTTAACGTTTTGCCCTTCCTTGCCAAAAAATACTGCTACATCAGGATGCTCAAATTGATCTTCGCGTCCCAACTCTTTTGCTAGTTCTTTTAAAGCAATATCACTGTCAAATAATTTTGGATTTCTTGAAGCGCCAAGCATTTTAAGTGCCGTTTGGTAAAAAGGCTTCAGTTCCGTCTCCCAATCTTCGAGTGCACTCCAACTTCCTGATTTGTAAAAATTAGTTTTTGGAATGGGTAATGTGTTGGCGTAGACCAAAGAACCGCCACCAACTCCCGCACCCGATATTACAACAATATGCCTAAAAACACTCATTTTCATGATCCCGAAAAAACGCAAATAAGGCATCCATAGCCATTTACTTAGATTCCAATTCGTTTTGGCAAAATCCTTTGCATTATACCATTTCCCTTTTTCAATCACAAGTACCTTGTACCCCTTTTCAGAAAGTCGTAAAGCACTTACAGAGCCACCAAAGCCGCTCCCAATTATTATGTAGTCAAAATCGTGTTGCATGGGTTTCAATTGTATATCGAAAAGTAAACAATTAAATCGAATATAGTATGCGTACACAATAAAATTTAGATTCCACTGTACTACTTCAATGAAAAAACCATCCTACTTTAACAAATAGAATGGTCTTTTAGAATAGAAAAATACACCTTTATTTATCCTCCATTGTATAATAGAAGATTTGTGGCGCACCTTCAACACCAGCTTCGGTCATTATATTTTTCTGTGCTTCTGAGGTAATTAGTGCTTTCGCTTTTTCCATATTAGAAATGGCAAATACTAAGGTCACCATATTAGGATCATCTATACTTCGAGCCATTCCGCGATCAATAAGTCCATTTTCCATCCTTTTGGTCACTCCTTCTCCATCGTAGACCCTGAGCCAAGCATCAAAATCTTTGACACGGTGTGTTACCATTAATCGGTTTTTAATATTAATTTTAGAATCATCATTTCGAATTACATTATAATAAGCGAATTCTGGAGTGCCGTTTACACCTGCTTTTTTCATCGCTTCTTTGAGACTGGGCATTGCACTAAATTCTTTGGCTTTCATCACATCATCCATTTTGTCAATGACAATGATTGTATTGGGATCATCCATTCCCCTTCCAATTACAAAATGACTTATGCCATGGGCAACCCTTACCGAATCGTGCGCATCATACTCTTTTCTCCATTTATCATAATTAGCCACTTTGTGCTTAATTACGATTACTTTAAAAGGTTCCATTATAGCAGAAACACTGGCTGTATCCATAGGCATTTCTTCTCCGGACTCTTCTTTCTCCGTTTTATTGTTTTTACATGATATAAATATAATGGCAAAAATCAATATCAAAACCGGCAAAATTTTCCTTTTTACGTTTTTCATACTACTATTTATTTAAATTATTTTTACCATGTAAATATACTGATTATTAGGTAGTTACGACTAATAATGATCGCTAATTAAAATATATTTATGCTATTCCCTTCTTGAATTCTATCCTCGTTAATTTTATAATCAACAATATCATTATATTCGCTGAATTATACAGCGATTGACAACGATATATAGGGTAATTAAATAAAATTTAAAATGAAAAAAAAAATAATACAATTGTTATTTTTATTAGTGCCTTTTTTATGTAACTCGCAAGAATACATAGATTTACTTTCTGTAAATTATGGGAAATCGCAAAAAACTACTTTTGAAAACTCATCAATCGACACCTACATATCAACATTTCAAACAAACCTTACTTTACCCGTTGTTATAGATGAAAAATATACTGTTATCACTGGAGTAAATTTTAGTAGTTATAATTTGCAACTATTTCCTGACTCCAATAACAATAATTTATATTCAGCAAATTTAAGAGCTGGTCTACGAATAGCGCACTCAGAACATTGGAGTGGAGTCTATCTTTTTTTACCAAAAATAGCTTCCGATTTTATCAACCTGACCACCGAGGATATTTATGTAGGAGGAATAGCGCTATTAAAATACAAAAGAGATAAAAACTTCGGTTCTACTTTTGGGCTTTATGCTAGTAGTGAAGCTTTTGGTGTTACTATGACTCCTCTTTTTGGACTTTATTATCATAGCCCTGACAAACGTTTTGAGATGAATTTCTTATTGCCTAACGATGCTGATTTTAATTACAGCCTGACTGACAAAACAAAAATAGGTATTGATTTTCTTGGTCATGGAAACAGCTATAAGCTAACCACTGATAATGTACGTTATAGTTATGTACAAAATAATTCAATAGACTTTTCTTCTTATGTACAGCAAGCGGTATTCGACAAAAGAGTTCTTTTACGTCTGAAGGTGGGCTACAATTTAAACCAGTTTAAAATCTATCCATTGGATCAAAAACTTGACTTGCAAATACTAGCGTTAAAATTTGGTGATAACCGCGAAAAATTATTCGAAGACAAATCAAATACCTTTCTTCTAAAGGTGGAGGCCATTTATCGCTTTGATTTAAGTAAGGTCAAAAAGTAATTTCCCCCCATTTGATTTAGTTTAAACAGCTTGTAAATTTAAGATTCAAACATACTACAAGCTATTTAAACCCATAAAAAAAGCCGGCTCATAAATATGAGACGGCTTCTAATAAAACTATTCAATACTTACAAAATATAATCAGTATTGATAAAATTAGACTCTTTGCTGTTTAACAACTCCTGTAAAATGGCATTGTTATAGTCATTGTCTTTAGAAGCAACAAAGGTTCTGATAGAAAACGAGCGTAATGCATCGTGAATACTTAAAGTTCCCACAGCTGAATCTTTTCTTCCAGTAAAAGGGAAAACATCCGGCCCTCTCTGGCAAGAACTATTCAAGTTAACTCTACAAACTAAGTTTACTAAGGTATCAATTAGCGGAGCAATTGTTTTAATGTCTTTTCCAAACAAACTTACTTGTTGTCCGTAATTAGACTCAGCCATATCGTTTAATGGTTCTTGAATATCTTTGAAAGAAAGAATGGGCACTACTGGACCAAACTGCTCTTCGTGATACAAACGCATTTCTTTATTTATTGGATACAAAACAGCAGGGAAAATATAATTATCAGAATGCTCTCCTCCTTTTTCGTTGATTACTTTAGCACCATTACTAACGGCATCGTCAATCAATTCTTGTATGTAAGCTGGTTTGTCTTTTTCTGGTAACGGAGTCAAAAACACTGAATTGTCCCAAGGATTACCAAAAGTTAGAGCATCTACTTTAGCAGCAAAACGCTTGTTGAATTCATCAGCAATTGATTCATGTACATACAATACTTTTAAAGCAGTACAGCGTTGTCCGTTGAATGATAATGATCCCGCTATACATTCTTGGATAGCCAAATCTAAATCGGCATCAGCAAGTATTATCGCAGGATTTTTAGCTTCTAATCCTAATACCAAACGCAGTCTGTTTTTGTTTGGATGTTGGTCTTGCAAAGCAATTGCCGACTTACTATTTCCAATCAAAGCTAAAATATCAACTTTTCCTGATTTCATTATTGGTGAAGCCACTTCACGTCCTCTACCGTACACAATATTGATTGCTCCAGCAGGAAAACTGCTTCTAAATGCTTCCAATAAAGGTGAAATCAATAAAACTCCGTGTTTCGCAGGTTTAAAAATTACAGGGTTCCCCATAATTAATGCTGGAATTAACAACGAAAAAGTCTCGTTCAATGGGTAATTGTATGGTCCTAGACACAATACAACTCCTAATGGACCTCTACGGATCATGGCGTTAACACCTTGTACTTTAGAGAAATGAGCGCTACGAGCATTCAGCTCTTTGTAACTATCAATAGTATCGTAAATATAATCTACAGTTCTATCAAATTCTTTTTCAGAATCTCCTAATGATTTACCAATTTCCCACATCAAAAGTTTAACAACCTCTTGACGAGTCGCTTTCATTTGAGTAACAAAATTTTCCATACACTGGATACGATCCACTACTTTCATAGTTGGCCATAAACCTTGTCCGTTATTGTATGCAGCCGATGCAGCATCAACCGCTTCCATTGCTTCCTCTTCTCCCATAAAAGGAATAGAGCCCAATATGGTTGGCGCATATTTTTCTGTTGATGAAATAGTAGAGAATACTGGCGAAGTTTGACCTTCCCACTTTTTCAATTCACCATTCACTAAATACGTATCTTGATTTAATAACTCTTTAATCTGAAATTCTTCGGGTATTGTGTTCATTTTGTTGGTTGTTTTATTTTCTTGGTATATAAGTATAGATTGAGATTATACTTTGTTTTATTCTGGTGAAACGACATCTCCGTTCCATGCTAGAATTCCTCCTGTAAGGTTATAGGCATTTTCAATACCCAACTCATTCATAACTTCACAAGCTTTTGCGCTTCTGGCTCCAGAACGGCAATAGACATAATAGCTTTTGTTTTTATCCAATGCTTCAATTGCAGAGACAAAAACCTGCCCTTGATGGATATCTATATTTATCGCATTGGCGATAATTCCGTCGTTATATTCGTCCTCTGTTCTTACGTCTAGTATCACTGCATCACCATCTGCTTCAAGCTGGCTGATCCAATCTTCTTGTGTTAAATTCATATTGTTGTTTTTTGTAAAAATACGATGTTTTCATAAAACAACAAACCGGCTTTTTGTGATTTGAGGAATATTTCAAAGAAAACGATTTCGCGAATCGTTAAAAATCAACAAACTAGAAGTTAAGTTAATAAATCACTAAAATTAATCCCATTAAATCTATGGGAAATACGATAATAAGTATTTTTTATAATTGTTATTGCAATTACTAATTCTATCTAATATCCCTTCAACTTTCTTGGTATTTTAGCGTACTTTTACAATACTTAACATGGTTTAATTAGAATAATAAACCAACTTATTTACACACAAAAACACATTATAATGCACGATTTAGGCGATTTAAAAAAAGTGTTCCCTTCGTTTTCAGACGATTTAATAAATGAAATTGAAACTAATGCCGTCAGACACTCCTATAAAGCAGGAGATATTATTATGCGTACTGGTCAATATATAAACAACACGCTTTTGATTTTAAAAGGTCAAATTAAGATCTATCGCGAAGGAGAAAACGGTGGTGAGTTTTTAATGTATTATTTACAACCTGGTCAAGCTTGCGCCGTGTCTATGATATGTGCCACGAAGAGCCAAACAAGCCAAATTATGGCGAAAGTGGTTGAAGACGTAGATTTATTAATGATTCCACTTACGCTAATGGAAAAATGGATGATGGAGTACCGTAGCTGGTATGAATTTGTGATTTTTACCTATCGTACAAGATTTGAAGAGGTTTTGGAAGTAATTGATAATATTGCCTTTAGGGCTATGGACGAGCGTTTGGAATTTTATCTAAAACGTCATGCAGATGCTTCTGGCTCAAAAGACCTAAAGCTTTCACATCAAGAAATTGCAACAGAGCTAAACACTTCCAGAGAAGTGATTTCTCGACTGCTTAAAAAAATGGAACAACGTGGTATGGTAAAATTACATAGGAATCACATGCAACTTTTGACTTAAAAAAAGAGCTAATGTGATAAATGTTACTGTATGCAAATTAAATACCAGCAACCTTTGTACTAAAATTTTATAGATGGAATATTTTGGTTATTTTGCTTCAATTATAATTGGTCTTTCTTTAGGTTTAATAGGCGGCGGTGGATCAATTCTTGCCGTTCCTATTTTAGTATATCTTTTTAAAGTTAATCCGGAACAAGCAACTAGTTACTCCCTTTTTATAGTAGGGATTACTTCAATGATAGGGTCCTATAGTCACTACAAACTGGGAAATTTAAAAATAAAATCTGCTTTAGTTTTTGCTTTCCCCTCCATTCTTTCTTTACTCTTAGTTCGCAAAATTATTCTTCCTATAATTCCTGACACAATCCTTACGATTGCTGATTTTGATATTACCAAGAATTTCTTGATAATGGTGGTATTTGCCATTCTGATGATTGCGACCTCCGTATCGATGATAAAGAAATCAAAAAAAATCAAGGAAGCAAAACAAATTAATTTTCCAGTACTTGCCGTGATTGGATTTTTAGTTGGTCTAATAATTGGATTTTTAGGTGCCGGTGGAGGATTTTTAATTATTCCAGCTTTATTATTTTTCGCCAATTTACCAATGAAACAAGCCGTTGGAACCTCATTATTCATCATTTTTATAAATTCTCTAATAGGTTTTAGCGGAGATTTACTTGGTGGCGTTAAACTAGATTTTACACTTCTGCTTTCTATCACAATAATGGCAATGATAGGACTGTTTATTGGTACCAAATTATCTAAAAAAATAGATGGAGCAAAACTAAAACCTGCATTTGGTTGGTTTGTACTAGTAATGGGGATTTATATTATTGCAAAAGAGGTTTTCTTTAAATAAATTCAATAAGTGACATAAGTCACTGATTTTCAATGATTATTTACGTAATATTGTGGTAACCATAATACTAATCAATCATGAAAGAACATTTTCAAATTTTAATAATCGGTGGTGGTAACGCAGGACTTTCTGTTGCTTCGCAATTACTTCGCAAAAAAAGTAGTCTAAACATTGGAATCATTGAGCCATCAGAAAAACATTACTACCAACCCGCTTGGACATTAGTAGGTGCAGGTATCTATGACATTCAAGATACCGTTCGACAAGAAAAAAAATATATCCCTAAAAACACTACTTGGATTATTGATGCGGTAACTGAATTTATGCCAGCAGAAAACAAAGTGCTTTGTAAGAGCGGTAAAGAAATTAGTTACGACTACCTTGTTGTGAGTCCTGGAATTCAGTTGGACTGGGACAAAATAAAAGGACTCAAAGAGACTTTAGGTAAAAACAATGTAAGCAGTAATTACTTATTTGAATTTGCTCCTAAAACTTGGGAATTCATCGAGAATTTCAAAGGAGGAACTGCTGTTTTTACCAATCCTTCTACGCCTATAAAATGTGGTGGAGCTCCTCATAAAATCATGTATTTAGCCTGTGATTATTGGAAAACTAAAGGTATTTTAGATAAGTGTGATGTGCATTACATATCAGGTGGAGGCGGTATTTTTGGGGTACCAGAATATGCTGAAACTTTAGTGGAAGTATTAAAAAAATATAAAATAATTACACATTTCAATTCGAATGTGACTGCCATAAATGGTGATACCAAAACAGTAGAGTACGAAACTAAAGCAACTGATGAGACTATCAAACAAAGTCTTTCAACATTAGACGCTTCCTGTTACGCTATTGCTCCGCATGATGCCACTGCAGAGCTGAAAAAAGTTTCCATGAAATTTGATCTATGCCATGCCGTCCCACCACAATCGGCGCCAGAATTCATTAAAAAAAGTCCACTTGCCGACCCAAATAATCCTTATGGCTTTGTAGCTGTAGATAAATATACCTTGCAGCATTCTCATTTCCCTAATGTGTTTTCGTTAGGCGACTGTATTAATGCACCTTGTAGTAAAACCGGTGCAGCCATCCGAAAACAAGCTCCTGTAGTTGTTGCGAATTTATTAGCTGTTATGGATCAGCAAAAACCAACAGCTCTATATGATGGATATAGCGCCTGCCCTATTCCTACGCAACACGGTAAACTAATGCTGGCTGAATTTGATTATGATAACAAACCAAAAATGACTTTCCCATTTGATCAGGCAAAACCACGCTGGTCGATGTGGATACTAAAAACTAAAATATTGCCATGGTTGTATTGGAACAAAATATTAAAAGGAACTGCATAACTCGTTCTTAATCAATAAAAAACTCCCTTGTAACACTATGTTCACAAGGGAGTTTTTATATTTAATATGCGTTGATTTAATGTTCTCCGTACCCAATATTATCCATTTTTCCACTAAACACTTTATACTGTATAATAAAATAAGCGATCACCAATACGATAGCAATTGCAAACCAATACACTCCCACAGATAATCCATAATCGTCTGCTGCTACATTGTAGATTGTTAGTGAAGGATTAACGCTATTCGTAGAAGGCAAAACATCTGGAAAAATCGAAGCTGCAGTCGCCGCAAAACCACCTACAAGAAACAAACTCGAAAATAAAAATCCAGCGCCATCATGGATAAAGGTTTTAACTCTAAACAACCCGAAAATACCAATAAAACATAAAATAGGAAAGATCCAAAGAATAGGAGTTTCGAAAAAATTATGAAATGGTAGTGGTTCTATATTGTGCCAAATTAATAATGAAACTATCACTAAGCCAAGCAGTACAAAGTTTAGCCTAAAAACAACTTCTTTTAACTTGGGATTCAAATCTGAATTTGTTTTATATATGATCCAGTTCGCACCATGAATCATTAATGCTATCACGCTTACAACTCCTAAAAATAAAGTAAACCAATCTATAATTCCCAGTTGATCAGCTTGTGGACTGAATGTTGGATTCCACAAAGGCAAAAAGAAAAAATGCGCTTCCTGAGTTGAAACTCCATTCTCCACCATTCCCAAATTTACTCCGCGAACAATATTACCCAAAGCCACACCAAAAAACAAAGCCAACAGTAAACTGGCGATTCCAAAGGCTTTATCCCAGACTACTTCCCACATAGGATGGTGTATTTGTCCACGTAATTCTAAACCAATAGCTCTAAATATAAGCAACCACAAGATCATCATCAATGGCAGATAAAAACCACTAAAAGAGGAGGCGTACAATGTAGGAAAAGCAAAAAATAAAACTCCACCTGCAGCTATTAACCAAACTTCATTTGCATCCCAAAAAGGGCCTATTGCATTCGTTATTGCTTTTTTATCTTTTTCAGTCTTCGCAAAAAACAAATGAATGATTCCTGCACCAAAATCATAGCCATCTAAAACGATATAGACAGCCAATATCCCCATTAAAACAACATACCAAAAGAATTCCATAATCATTTATTTTTTTACGGTTTCAGGACCATTTTTAATTATTTTTCCAATTAAAAGTAGAAACAACAAACCCAACAATAGATACAAACCTACAAAGCCAAGCAAAGTAAATAGTGTGTTTCCTGAAGAAACGGTGGGCGATGCTCCTGCTGAAGTTCGTAATAAGTTATATACCAGCCAAGGCTGTCTTCCTAATTCGGCAGTGTACCATCCCGTTGTGTTAGCGATATACGGAAAAGGCAACATAAATAACAATGACCACAAAATCCATTTAGTAACAAATAGTTTTTTTCTAATTAATTGAAAAACGGCAGCAGCCATTAGACCTATAAAAACAGTACCCAAACCTACCATTATATGATAGGCATAGTACAATCCTGAAATATTAGTGGGATGCCTTTCCTCCTCAAACTGGTCTAAACCTTGCACCGCTTTATCCCAACTTCCATAAGTAAGAAAGCTTAAAACATTAGGAACAGCAATCTTATTATCTAGCTTTTTATCCTTGACATCGGGCTGTCCTATTAAAACAATTTCAGCACCTTTTTGTTCAGTATGAAATATTCCTTCCATTGCTGCAAAAGTTACTGGTTGGTACTTCACTACGTTTTTGGCTAATAAATCTCCCGTAGGAACCGCAACAATTATACTTGACACTAATCCAAAAATAATCCCTGTTTTTAAAAATAATTTACCATAGGATTCACTTCTTTTACTAAGAATATAAAAGGCGCCAATACCAGAAACCACAAAGGAACTTGTTACCATAGAAGCCGCTTGATTGTGCAAGTAAGAAGGCCACAACCAAGGATTTGTAAACAAAGCCCCAAAATTATTAAGTACAAATTGACCGTTGGCTAATATCTCATAACCCACAGGATTCTGCATCCAGGAATGGGTTGCAATAATCAAAAAACCACTAGCCCAAGATCCTAAACAAATCAGTAATCCGGTGACAAAATGCCATTTATGTCCCAATATTTTTTCGCCAAAAAGAAACATCCCTAAAAATGATGATTCTAAAAAGAAGGAAAACATTCCCTCCATTGCCAGTGTCTGTCCAATAATCCCTCCTGTCAATTCAGAGAACTTGGCCCAGTTAGTCCCAAATTGAAACTCCATTGGAATACCTGTTACGACACCCATAGCAAAATTAAGCGCAAATATTCTCATCCAAAAATGAGTCGCTTTATTATATTGTATGTCGTCTGTTTTTAGGAATTTCCATTTGAAGTAGACAATGATTAAGGACAAACCCATTGTCAGTTGTGGAAAAAGATAGTGAAAGGTAATTGTGAATGCGAACTGTATTCTATCATAAAAAAGCATTTCTTCCATACTGCTGTAATTTTTTGTAAAACTACCCGTAAATTTAACCAATTTAACTAACTCAGCCCCCATAAAAATCACTTAATATCCTGATAAATATCATAGTTTATTACAATAAATTGTAATAGCTTTGTTATGAGTCATTTCTGCAATTATGTGGTATTTATGTAACAATAGTCACTGTGTAATAGAAATACAAGAATTACCTTTGTATAAGAATAAAAAAAAAATGTCATGAAAATAGAACAAATATATACTGGATGTTTAGCACAAGGTGCTTATTATATAACTTCAAATGGCGAGGCTGCCATAATTGATCCGCTTCGCGAGACTAAGCCCTACCTAGACCGATTAGAACGTGATAATGTAAAATTGAAATATATTTTTGAAACTCATTTTCATGCTGATTTTGTTTCAGGACATGTCGATTTAAGTAAAGAAACCGGAGCACCAATTGTCTACGGACCAAATGCAAACCCTGAATTTGAAGCAATTATCGCAACTGACGGCCAAGAATTCACTATTGGTAAAATTACCATTAGAGCTTTGCACACACCAGGACATACGATGGAAAGTACTACTTATTTATTGATTGATGAAAATGGAAAAGAGCACGCTATCTTCTCTGGAGATACTTTATTCATAGGCGATGTAGGAAGACCTGATTTAGCTCAAAAAGCAGCTTCGATGACTCAAGAACAATTAGCCGGAATATTATTCCATTCGCTAAGAGATAAAATAATGACTTTACCCGATGATGTCATTGTATATCCAGCTCATGGTGCCGGTAGTGCTTGTGGTAAAAACATGAGTAAGGAAACTGTAGGAACTATTGGTAACCAAAAAGAAACCAATTATGCTTTAAGAGCTAATATGACTGAAGCAGAATTTATCCAAGAAGTGACTGATGGACTACTACCTCCTCCAGCTTATTTTGGTATGAATGTAGCTATGAATAAACAAGGTTATGAAAGCTTTGAAACTGTTTTAAATAACGGTATGAGAGCCATTAATGTTAAAGATTTTGAAGCTATTGCTGAAGATGCTGGAGCATTGATCTTGGACACCCGAAAAAATGGAGAGTTTGCCAAAGGATTTATTCCGCAATCTATAAATATTGGAATCGATGGCGATTTTGCCCCATGGGTAGGCGCACTGATTGCTGATGTAAAACAACCTATTATTCTTGTTACCGAACTAGGCCAAGAAGAAGAATCCGTTACCCGCTTGAGCCGTGTAGGATTTGACAATCTAGTTGGACACTTGGAAGGTGGTTTTGAATCTTGGAAAAAAGCAGGAAAAGAAATTGATACCGTGAATAGAATAACTGCGGATGAATTTGCCAACGAAGTAAAGATTGGCGAAAGCAAAGTTATTGATATTCGTAAAGACAGCGAATATGCTGCTGAACATGTAGACGAAGCATACAGCAGACCTTTAGCGAACATTAACGAATGGATAAAAGATATCGATCCTAAGGAGCCCTTTTTTCTTCATTGCGCAGGTGGTTACCGTAGCATGATCGCTGCTTCCATTTTACAAGCAAGAGGTTTTAGAAATTTCTCAGAAATTGAAGGTGGTTTTAACGCTATTTCTAAAACTGCTACACCAAAAACAAATTTTGTCTGTCAAAGCAAAACCCTATAATTTACCTAAAAACTATTGATATTCAGTTATTTATATCGTAAATTTACTATTCATCAGTCCACTTACATTAAATTTTTATATTCGTATTATGAAAAAAAACATGGGTCTATTAGATAAGTCAATTAGAGGGATTCTAGCTGCTATCGTTGGAATTTTGTATGTTACAAATGTTATTAGCGGGACTGTTGCTTTAGTATTAGGAGCGCTGGCGATTATTTTTTTAATCACGAGCTTTATTAGTTTTTGTCCGCTATATGCTCCCTTCGGAATAAGTACTCGCCCTAAGAAATTAGAAGACAATTAAAAACAAATAATATATGAGTGAAAAAGTAAACAAAAATTTAATTTTAAGAGAGAGTCTGGCTCTACAAAGAACCACTTTAGCCAATCAAACTACATTTTTGTCTTTTCTACGCACAGCAATGTATTTTGCGGTAGCAGGATTAAGTACTCGAAATGTTTTACAAATTGAAAATAGTTTACTGATTGAAATTTCATTCTACACCATCTCCTTTTTTATTTTAATTTTAGGAATCGTGAACTTTTTTAAACATAAAAAGATGATTATTGAAAATGAAAAACACATTGGAGATTATAAATTAGACTATTATGAATAACGAACAATGTTGTGTAGTTTCCTGTGACAAACCATTAGATCAAGACTATTGGGACGCACAATACAAAGCTAAATCTACAGGATGGGATTTGGGACAGGTATCACCACCTATTAAAGCATATATTGACACATTAACAAATAAAAATTGCAGTATACTGATTCCCGGTTGTGGGAATACTTATGAAGCCGAGTACTTATTGCAACAAGGTTTTACAAATATTACTGTTATAGATATAGCCCCTACATTAGTTGAGGACATAAAACAAAAATTTGTAGCTAATTCACATATAAAAATCATCCAAGGTGACTTTTTTGAGCATCAAGGAAAATACGATTTAATTATTGAACAGACTTTTTTCTGCGCTTTACCTCCTACAATGCGTCAAAAGTATGTTTGGAAAATGCACCAGCTTTTGACTGAAGAAGGAGTTCTTTCAGGACTTCTATTCAATAAGTACTTTGAAGTAGGCCCTCCCTTTGGCGGAAGTAAAGAAGAGTACGAAAACCTTTTTAAATCGGCTTTTGACTTTTTGAAAATGGATGTAGCTCCAAATTCGATAGCACCAAGAGCGAATTGTGAATTGTTTTTTGAATTTAAGAAAAACAGCAGTGTAAAAGTAAATCTTTATCAATTTATAGGGATAACGTGTAATGGATGTATGAACACGGTTACCACCAAATTTGAAGCTTTAAACGATGTGCTAAACGCAAGTATGAGCACGAATTTTGCTGAAGTCTTGATAGTAGGTACAAAGGAAGTAGCGGTAGAAAAATTACAAAAAATCGTCTCTTATGACGAAAAATATAGCATCATTAAAATACATTAAAATGAAAAAAACACTTTTTACTAATTGGCATGCCATGCGTTGGATTCGTTTAGCTATTGGGCTGTTTTTTATTCAGCAAGCTTTTCAATACCAACTATTTTTACTTGGTTTTGTTGCTGCCTTTTTCTTGTTTCAATCTATATTCAATACTGGTTGTCATTTAAATGGCTGTCAAGTTCCATCCTATAAAACAGATAAAAATGAGTAGTTTTCAAAATATTATCAGTTCAGATAAGCCCGTACTAGTTGATTTTTTTGCAACTTGGTGTGGCCCATGCAAAATGTTAGGTCCAATTTTGAAAGAAGTGAAAGACAATTTGGGTGACCGAATTTCGATCATTAAAATTGATGTGGATAAAAACCAGCAAGTGGCTTCCCAATATCAAGTTCGTGGCGTACCTACAATGATTTTATTCCAAAACGGAAAGCAGTTGTGGAGACAGTCAGGAGTATTACAAAAAGGGGATATCATAAAAGTTATATTAGAAAAAAGTAATCAATGACAAAAAAAGCATTAACCATCACGGGAATGGGAGTAGCTGTAGGAGCTATTGCAGGCTATCTCTATTACCATTTTGTAGGTTGTGCCTCTGGAACTTGTGCAATAACATCCAAACCGCTAAATTCTTCCTTATACGGAAGTCTTATGGGCGGATAAGCATTTAATATGTTTGTTAAAAAAGAAAAAAAGTAATCCTAATTACTTTTTTTTTCTACCTTTGTTAACCAAATGGTTAAACCAAAAAGTTAATTCAAAATGAATACCGAAGAAAAAATATTTAATGCAGCGAGAACCGTATTCCAAAAAAAGGGATTTGCCGGTGCTCGTATGCAAGAAATTGCAGATGAAGCGGGAATCAATAAAGCCATGTTACATTATTGCTTTAAAAACAAACAACTTCTTTTTGAAGCAGTATTCATGAATGCTTTTTCACAATTAGCACCGCAAATCAATGCTATATTCAACTCTAATGAAACTGTTTTTGAGAAGATAACGCAATTCACACATTCATACATTTCATTTGTTATACTAAACCCTTTTTTGCCTCCTTTTGTCATTCAGGAAATGAATAATAATCCCGAATTTGTAAAAAGCTTTTTTAAAAATAAAAACACTCCAAACCCATCACAACTGATTGATCAAATCAAAAAAGAAATTGACCAGGGAATAATAAAACCTATTGATCCTCAACAATTGCTATTGGACATATTCGCCATGACTGTTTTCCCTTTTGCAGCTCATATGCTAGTAAAAGGAATACTACATATCAATGATATAGAATTCAATAAAATGATGGAAGAGCGAAAAACGATTATTGCTGAACAAATTATTAATTCGATAAAAAAATGAGAAAAATAATTCTACTCTTACTTTTAGGTTTACCGCTAATTTCTGTGGCACAACAAACCTTGTCTCTGGAAGATTGTTATGCTTTGGCCAATAAAAATTATCCTCTAAGCAAACAAAATTCACTTTTGCAGCAAAAATCAAATTTAGACACCGAAGCCCTTAATAAAGGAAAACTTCCTAAAATAGATTTGAACGCACAAGCTACTTATCAATCTGATGTAACGGCATTGCCCATTAGCTTGCCTAATGTTACCGTAACACCTCCAAACAAAGATCAGTACCGAGCAACCTTGGATTTTAATCAATTACTGTATAATGGAGGTTTGATAGATGCCAACACCAAAATCAAAGAGGCTCAAACCAAATTGCAACAACAGCAAGTAGAAGTAAGTTTATACCAATTAAAAACCAGAATCAATCAGCTGTATTTTTCTACTTTATTGCTGCAAGAACGCGCTAGTTTACTATTGGCCAAAGACGAACAATTGGATTCTAAAATTAAAGAAGTTAAAGTTGGAGTGAAGTATGGCGCCATTCTTCCTGCCTCAGAAAAAGTTTTAGAAGCTGAGAAATTAAAAATTAAGCAGCAACTCACCGAAATTCAATTCGATAAAAAAACAGCCTTAAAAAGTCTATCCACTCTCACCTACTCAACAATTGATGAAAAGGCGATTTTGGTAAAACCAGAAACGGTAACCAACTCTAATACTACAAACAATCGTCCCGAATTGAAGTTGTTTGACTTACAAAACGAGCAAATCAACCTTTCGAAAAGCCTAATCTCTAAAAATAATTTACCAAAAGTAAATGCATTTGGTCAAGCTGGTTATGGAAATCCAGGACTCAATATGCTTGACAATTCATTTCAGACTTTCTATGTTGTAGGTGTGAAAGCGAATTGGAATGTATTTGACTGGAATAAATCAAAAACAGAACAGCAGGCTTTGACGGTTTCTGAAGCTATTGTTTCGACAGAAAAAGAAACGTTTGAACTCAATACCAATTTGCAATTGCAAGAAATGGAAAATGAAATCATGAAAACGGAAACAGTCATCACAACCGACTCAGAAATTATTGCTTTAAGAGATTATGTTGTAAAATCTTCGGACGCTCAACTGAAAAATGGCGTTATCACCGCATCAGAATATCTGGTGGAATTGACGAATTTATTCGAAGCAAAAACAAATGAAAAACTCCATCAAATTTCATTGGCTTTAGCCAAGGCAAATTATCAAGTTGTAAAAGGATATTAAAAATTATTATAAATGATGAATTTTAAATTTTGAATGAACCGTTTTTACAATTTCAATTTAAAATGTAGAATTCAAAATTCAACCCAAACATGAAAAAAACACTAGCATTATTAATTCTCGCAAGTTTGTTCTCTTGTAACAACAACGATGAAAAAGCAGACGGTTATGGTAACTTTGAAGCTACTGAAGTCACGATTTCGGCGGAAGCCAATGGAAAATTAATTTCTTTTACGATCGAAGAAGGAGCTGTTTTAGAACCCAATACTCAAATAGGATTGGTTGACACCACACAATTGTACTTCAACAAACAACAACTAATCGCTTCACGAAACACGATTTTTTCAAAATCTAAAAATGTATTGTCACAAGACCAAGTTTTACAAGCACAACTCAAAACGACTTTAATTGAGAAAAAAAGAGTTGAAAATATGTTTGCTGAAAATGCAGCTACGAAACGACAAGTGGATGAAGTTGTAGGTAAAGTAAATGTATTAAAAGAACAGATAAAAAGTGTAGGAACACAAAATGCACCTATAAAAAACGAAGCAAAATCAATTGATGTTCAAATTGAAAAAATTGAGGACCAAATCGAAAAAAGCAAAATTATCAATCCAATTAAAGGAACTGTACTGGCCAAATATGCTGAACCAAACGAAATAACAGCCTTTGGGAAACCCTTATACAAAATAGCCGATATTTCTGAAATGACTTTGCGCGTTTATGTAAGCGAAACACAATTGCCTAAAATAAAAATAGGTCAAAAAGTCACAGTAAAAATTGACTCTGGAGCAGAAATGAAAGATTATCCGGGTACGATTTCTTGGATAGCATCATCGGCAGAATTTACTCCGAAAATAATTCAAACAAAAGAGGAACGAGTAAATCTAGTGTACGCTATAAAAATTATAGTTAAAAATGATGGCAGTCTTAAAATAGGTATGCCTGCAGAAATGTGGATTAAATAGTCCCTTAATTTTTAGTTAAGTTATTGATTTTAAACTTACAAAGTGACTTTTATTACTCCCGTTAATTATTAAGTGCCCTAAATTTGAGTATTATTAATAATTAAATATTTGTATTATGAAAAACATACTTTTTTCTACTGTTCTAACTTTGATTCTATTAAGTAGCTGTACTAATGACAACGATATTCAATCTACGGTACCCATTACACAGGCAGAAGTTGACGATTTAAAATTTTTAAGAGAAGAAGAGAAACTGGCTAGAGATGTTTATATTTTTTCTTACAACAAATATCAAGTTAGTATTTTTAATTCTATTTCTCAAAGTGAACAAAAACACATGGATAGCGTTTTGAGCTTAATGAATACCTACGGAGTTTCTGACTCAGCATCAACAAAGATTGGCGTTTTCAACAATCCTGATATTCAAGCACTTTATAACAGTTTGACTGATCAATCTAATATCTCACTAGTAGAAGCACTAAAGGTAGGTGCAACAATTGAAGATCTAGACATCAATGATATTGATGATTTTATTGGAAACACCACTAAATCGAATTTATTGACTGTTTATAACAATTTAACTTGCGGTTCAAAAAATCATATTCGTTCTTTCACAAGCCAACTCTCATCAAATGGAGTGACTTATGTTCCGCAATTTATTTCTGAAGAATATTATAAAATTATTTTGAGTGAACCTAATGGTGGATGTGCTAATAATTAATTAAATTATATAAAATGAAAGTAAATATAATAATAATTCTAGTTGTACTTTTTTCTAGTTGTAAAAACAAACAAGCTATAGAAAATTTGGATAAACGAGAAACGAAAGAAGTGAATGTCACAGCGGCTGAAGGTCAAAAATTGATGGCTGAAAATTGTTATGCTTGCCATAGTGTTGCCACAAAATCACATGATGAAATCATTGCTCCACCCATGATTGCCGTAAAAAAAAGATATTCAATGGAATATAATAATAAGGCAGATTTTGTTAAGGCAGTTGTTGCTTATGCAACGGATCCAAAGGCAGAAAATGCACTGATGATTGGTGCCCTAAATAAATTTAATACAATGCCAAAGCAAGCATTTAATGAAGAGGATTTAAATAAAATAGCCTCTTATATTTACGAAAATGAGATCGAAAAACCAGAATGGTTTGAAACCCATTTTAGACAAAATCACGGAAAAGGAATGGGACGAAACTAAATAAAAAGAAAAAAATGAACTTAAATCACCTTCATACAGACAATAAACCAGTACAAACAAAACTCCTTTTCTCAGCAACGGAAGGCAAAGTGATCTCGTTGCAAATCGCCGCAGGAGAACAATTGAAAGAGCATATTACAAAAGTCCCTGTACTTTTAGTCTGTGTTTCAGGAAGTGCCGTTTATAAAGATGAAAAAGAATCTGTTTTTAATTTAAAATCAGGTGACTTTGTGAATATAGAACCTGATGTTAAACACAGAATTGACGCCATAGAAGAAAGCAATTTTTTATTGATTAAATAATGGGTATCCAAGTTCAAAATATTTCAAAATCCTACCAAAACAACCTTGCAGTTGAATCTATTACTTTTGAAGTAAAGAAAGGGGAATTATTTGGACTTATCGGTCCTGATGGGGCGGGAAAAACTACATTATTCAGAATACTGACTACGCTCCTACTTGCTAATGAAGGAACCGCAACTGTAGCTGGTTTTGATGTCGTCAAAGAGTATAAATCTATTAGAAAAGTAGTGGGTTATATGCCCGGAAAATTCTCTTTGTACCAAGACTTAACCATTGAAGAAAACCTGAATTTTTTCGCCACTATATTTGGTACCACTCTAGAAGAAAATTACGACCTCATCAAGGATATTTATATCCAAATTGAGCCTTTCAAAAATAGACGAGCGGGAAAACTTTCGGGTGGAATGAAACAAAAACTGGCATTATGTTGTGCTTTAATTCATAAACCTAAGGTGCTGTTTCTTGACGAGCCAACTACGGGAGTCGATCCTGTTTCAAGAAAAGAATTTTGGGAAATGCTGAAGCGCTTACAGCAAAAAGGCATTACCATTCTGGTTTCGACGCCATACATGGATGAAGCTACTTTGTGTGACCGAATTGCTTTGATTCAAAAAGGAAGCATTTTAAAAATTGATACACCCCAAAACATAATTACGAATTATGACAAAACCATTTATGATGTCCAGTCAAAAAACACGCATCAACTAATACTAGATTTAAAAAATTACCCAAGTCAATACAGTGTTTTTGCTTTTGGAGAATTCATTCATTACATCGATAAAAATGAAAATTTCAATCCGCTGGAATTAGAAAAATATTTGCAACAAAATAGTCATCAAGAAATTGTAATTAAAACATCAAAAACAACAATCGAAGACGTATTCATGGATTTAACAAACCTAAACCAATAAGTTTTGAACCAAGAAAAAATCATATCCGTACAAAACCTCAGCAAAAAATTTGGTGATTTCACTGCCGTAAATAATATTTCATTTGAAGTAAATAGAGGTGAAATTTTTGGTTTTTTGGGAGCCAATGGTGCTGGAAAAACAACGGCCATGAAAATGCTTATCGGAATTTCAAAACCTAGTTCGGGAGAGGCAACTGTTGCAGGTTTTGATGTCAAAACCAATTCGGAAATGGTCAAGAAAAGCATTGGTTATATGAGTCAAAAATTTTCGATGTATGACGATTTAACCATTAAAGAAAATATTACTTTTTTTGGAGGAATTTATGGTTTGTCAAAAAGCCAAATTAAAGAAAAAACGTCCAAATTAATTGCAGAATTACAATTAGAGGAAGTGGCTAATAAACTCGTTGGTTCTCTACCTTTAGGATGGAAACAAAAACTAGCTTTTTCCGTCGCTTTATTGCATGAACCTAAAATTGTATTTCTGGACGAGCCTACTGGCGGTGTTGATCCCATAACAAGAAGGCAATTCTGGGAAATGATTTATGCCGAGGCGCACAAAGGAACCACACTATTTGTAACTACGCATTATATGGACGAAGCGGAGTATTGTGATCGGGTTTCTATTATGGTTGAAGGACATATTGAAGCTTTAGATACACCAAAAAACTTAAAAACACAGTTCAATGTAGATTCTATGAATGAAGTGTTTTTAAAATTGGCAAGAAACATAGAGTAAGATTAAAGAAGACAGATCAGAGATAATAGAAAATAGACTACGATCAGTTTAAACTTTAAACCTGAAACATTAAACTTTTAATAAATGAAACGATTTATCGGTTTTGTAACCAAAGAATTTTACCATATTTTCAGAGATAAACGCTCCATGTTTATCCTTTTTGGGATGCCAATTGCCCAGATAATGTTATTTGGTTTCGCAATTACAAACGAAATCAATAATGTAAATATTGCAATTTTAGACTACTCAAAGGACACGGAAACACAAAAAATAATCAATAAAATCAGTGCTTCTCCTTATTTTCATATCGAACAGGAAATTGATAGTGAAACCCAAATAGAATCGATATTCAAAAAAGGGAAAGTAAAAGCAGTTTTAGTTTTTCAAAATCAATTCATAAAAGATTTACAAACTAAAAAACAAGCAAAAGTACAAGTCATAACAGATGCCACAGATCCCAATATCGCCAATACCATAACCAATTACATCAATGCTATTTTGCAAAACTACATGCAGGAAGCCAACAAAAACAATCAAGTTAGTTATCAAATACATTCACAGACTCAGTTGTATTACAACCCTGAATTGAAGAGTGTCTTTACTTTTGTACCAGGTGTCATGACAATTATTTTAATGTTAGTTTCAGCCATGATGACTTCAATTTCCATCACCCGTGAGAAAGAACTTGGTACAATGGAGGTGCTACTTGTCTCCCCGCTTAATCCATTGCAGGTAATTCTTGGAAAAGTCTTCCCTTATATATTCCTTTCCGTTATTAATGCCATTGTTATATTGACTTTAGGCGTATTTGTATTCGCAATGCCCATTCAAGGAAGTTTATTTCTGTTGGCTTTTGAAAGTATTTTATTCATTGTCACAGCATTGTCTTTAGGTATATTAATTTCAACTGTGGCCAATTCGCAACAAACTGCAATGATGCTATCTTTAATGGGACTGATGTTGCCCGTAATTATACTTTCCGGATTCATTTTTCCACTTTCAAGTATGCCCCTACCATTACAAATTATTAGTAATATCATACCCGCAAAATGGTTTATTATCATCATAAAAGCCATTATGCTCAAAGGTGCCTCCATCAGTATCATCTGGAAGGAAACATTAATTTTAATAGGAATGACGGTATTTTTCATTGCATTAAGCATCAAAAAATATAAAATTCGATTGGAATAATTTTTAGGAGCTATTTCCTGCTTTACGCTTCAATCTTTTCCCTCGTTAAAAAACGAGTTAAAAGGATTTTCACTTCAATCAGGGCTAAAAAATAAAAAATGAGAACAATATTATTCATCATACAAAAGGAGTTCAGACAAATCTTTAGAAATAAAGCCATGCTGCCTATTATATTTGTTTTGCCTTTTATTCAACTATTGGTTTTATCTAATGCTGCGAGTTTTGAAGTTAAAAACATAAAGTTTTCTTATGTTGACAACGATCATTCAGCTTCTTCAAGAGAACTAATCAGTAAATTTCAATCATCAAGCTACTTCGTCATGGTGGATGAATTTCCTTCAAAAAAGGAAGCCAATTTACAAATGCAAAAGGGCAAAGTCGATGTCATTCTTGAAATTCCCAATCATTTTGAACGGAATTTATTAAGCGAAAAAAAAGCAGCACTTTCAGTAAGTATAAATGCAATTGATGGTGCCGCCGCAGGAGTCGAAAATGTCTATATTTCACAAATAATAGCTAGTTATAACCAAAAGATACGGACTCAATTGTCTCAATACAATGAAGGTACTTTTATACAGCCTCAAAACATTATTACAATTCCTTCTTTTTGGTACAATAAAACTTTGAATTATAAAACACTAATGGTTCCTGGAATTTTAGTTTTGTTAGTTACTATGCTTACCCTTTTTCTATCGGCAATGAATATTGTCCGTGAAAAAGAAATTGGCACCTTAGAACAAATCAATGTTACGCCTATCAAGAAACATCAATTTATCATTGGAAAATTATTCCCGTTTTGGGTACTGGGCTTACTAATTTTGACCGTAGGATTAATCATTGCCAGAGTAGTATTTCAAATTCCCATAATAGGTAATATTGGATTAATCTACCTCTTTACGTCTGTTTATTTATTGGTAATTCTGGGAATTGGCTTATTTATTTCTAATTATACTGAAACACAGCAACAAGCTATGTTCATAGCCTGGTTCTTTACTGTTATCTTCATACTAATGAGTGGATTGTTCACTCCAATAGAAAGCATGCCTAATTGGGCACAGCAAATTACACTGGTTAATCCAATACGCTATTTTGTGGAAATTATTAGAATGGTGATGCTCAAAGGGGCTACTTTTTCAGATATATCTACACCTTTTTTTATAATTGTTTTTTATGCCTTTTCTATAAATGGACTTGCTGTTTGGAGTTACAAGAAAACGAATTAGCGATAAGAACGTAAGCGATTAGAAAATCATTTTGTTCTGTAAGAGAAACACAGTAGCTTCTTGCTTATGCACAGTCTATTTCTTATTCCATTTATGTAGAATTCTCATCAAATCAGCAATGATAATTGGTTTTGGCATATAGTCGTCCATTCCCACTTCAAAACATTTTTCTTTTTCACCTATTAAGATTCCCGCAGTCATGGCGATAATAGGAGTGTTTTCAGCTCCCCTTAGCTTTATAATATCAGATGCAGCATCATAACCATTTTTATTGGGCATCTGAACATCCATTAACACCAAGTCCGGATGCTCTTTTACATATTTGTCAATGGCGTCATTTCCATCAACAGCTTCAATTATTTCGCAATCAGGAATAATTCTTTTCAGCAGTGTTTTAGCCAGAAGCATATTAATCTTATTGTCCTCAACTACTAGTATTTTATTATAACTTAAAGGGGATAGAGGAATCCATCGCTCTTCCTCTTCCACAGTAAAGTCCTCACCGTCATTACTTTCAATTTGATTAGACTTTTTGAGCTGAACAGTGAAGAAAAAATTACTTCCTTCTCCAAATTTACTTTCCAGATTTAGTTTACTACCCATTAAATCTAAAAGTTGATTTGAAATGGTTAGTCCTAATCCAGTACCTCCAAACTGTCTGCAGGTGGAACTGTCACATTGCATAAAGGATTTAAATATTTTTTCATTATTAACATCTTCTATCCCTATACCTGTGTCTTTTACAGAAAAATTTACTGTTGAATAATATTTATTTAAAGAAGGAGTTTCAGTAACATCTAAAGTAATTGTCCCTTTATGTGTAAATTTTACGGCATTGCTAACTAAATTGACTAATACTTGTTTTAATCTTGTCACATCTGCTTGAACAAATTGTGGCACAGTCGACCCTATATTTAATATCAAATCTATCTCTTTTTTGATAGTTTGAAATTTGAATAAATCAATGACTTGATTCGATAATTGAAATAGATTTGTTTCCGAAATTTCTAATTCAAGCTTACCAGCCTCAATCTTAGAGAAATCTAATACTTCATTGACAATATGAATTAATGAATTAGCCGACTCATTAATTGTAGACATATATTGCATCTGGCTTTTCTCTAGTTTGGAGCTCATTAATAGGCCAGTAAAACCAATTATTCCATTTAATGGTGTTCGAATTTCATGACTCATATTAGCTAAAAAATCAGTTTTAGCTTTACTTGCAGCAGTAGCCTGCTCCTTAGCTTTCACTAATTCCATTTCAATCAATTTCCTTTCCGTAATATCAACCATAATAATATGACACTGCTTACTATCTTCAGAAATAATTCCTGTAAGCATTACATAAATGGGATTAGCATCCTTACCTGAAAGAACAACTTCACATGATTCCTTAATCCTATCTTTAAATATTTTCTCTAAAAAAAGATTAAAAACTGGTTTTGTCTCATCCGAAATAAAAAAACCAAGCCTGCTATCGATTAATTTAACTCGTTCTTTCCCTAACAATTGCGAACCATACAAGTTTGCCGCTATCACATTTCCTTCCTTAGTAAGATTAAAATAGGCTGACGGCAAAAAATCATACAATTCAATATATTTTTCAGTAGCAATTTCTTTTTGCTCCATGGCAAGCAAAAGCTCCTCATTTTGCAGTTCCAGTTCTATCTGATGTACTTCCAGCTCATGAATAAGTTTCATTGCTTCAACCTCAGTCAGCTTGGACTGCAAAACTGAAGTTTTTGCTTTAAGTCTACTTTCTGCTTTTTCACGAAGTAGTTGGGCTGCTTTTAATATGTCCACTGAGTTTTTCATGATTCTTACTGTTATTAAAGTACAATTTCATCTTTCTAGAAACTATATATAGAAATTAACTATTCCGTTCTTGCATCACTTATTTCTTTAAGATCTTTAGGTTTTGTAACCTGATGAATAAAACATTGTATTATCTTATTGTAATCTGTAAAATAGATGTTACTGGTAAATTCAATATGAATTTTATTTCCATTGGCTATTTTTATAGGAACATCTTCGTAGTGAATAAATTCCCTTTGTTGCAATTCCAAAAATTTACTTTTATTTGGTACAATAGCTTTAAAAAATTCCATATCCCAAACTTGATGTTTAAAGAAATACTCTCTTGGATAGCCTAAGAGATCAATCAAAAACTTGTTTATATCTACTATTTTACCAGCATCGGCATCAATGAATAAAACCCCTTCATCTATAGATTCAAAAGGCTGATGGTAACGAACCTCATGCTCTCCTAGTACCTCATCCGCTATACTTTTCTTATCAGTTGTCTCTCTAACTATGCACTGAATAATCTTATTATTATTTACGGTGAACACATTGCTTACAAACTCTACATTAACTATTTCACCTGTTGCGGTTTCAAGTGGTAAATTTTCATAGCGGATGAAATTTTCTTTCTGCAATTCTAAAAACTTAGCTTTATTAGCCTTTACGTCTTGAGCCTTTCCAATTTCCCAAATTGTTTTTTCCATAAATTGCTCGTGTGAAAAACCTAGTTTTTCAATCAAAAATGGATTAACATCAATAATTTTCCCCGTTTCAGCATCCAGAATAAGTATACCATCCTTTGCCGATTCAAACAATCGTAGATACCTGTTTTCATAATTAAGTGCCTCTTCTGCCTTTTTAGCTAAAGAAATATCTATGAACGTTATAACCAGTCCGTCGATACGATCATCCAAAGTGCGATAAGGCATGATTTTCACATAAAACCATTTGCCATCCTTAGTTGTGACTTTAGTTTGTATCGAAGTTAGATTTTTAATTACCTCTAAGGCGTGCATCTTCAATTCAGGATATTCCAATTCAGTTACCAGATCGGTAAAAGGTCTTCCTACATCTGAACTTCGTAACTTAAATATTTTGCAAACAGGTTCCGTAAACCTACGGATATTCAAATCCATATCGAGAAAAAGAGTGGCTATATCAGTACTGTTAAGCAAATTTTTCATGTCATTATTTGCCTGCTCAAAATCGATTAACTTGCTTTGTAATTCTGCATTTATCGTTTGTAGTTCTTCGTTTAAACTTTGCATTTCTTCTTTTGAAGTGGTCAGTTCTTCATTAGTAGACTGTAACTCTTCATTGGTAGACTGCAATTCTTCATTAGAGGATTTGAGTTCTTCCTGTGAAGTTTGCATTTCCTCTCTAGTGATTTGAAGATCTATATTACTTTGCTTTAACTCTGCTTCTAACTCGCTCAATTCATCTTTCCCAAATTGAATATTTGATTTTACATTTGATTCAACTGTATTAGGTAATTCATTAAAAACAATCATAATCATCCCTTTTATCTCAGATGGACTTTCAATCTGCTGAAGGGTAATATCCACCAAAATTGATCCACTATCATTACCTATTTTTATTCTAGGCAATACAACTGGTTCAAAACTTTTTTTAGCTTTTCTAAAAGCACTAGGAAGTACATTGCGCAATCCTTCTCTAGCCATAGCATGTATATTCCAATTTGCTTTTCCCGCAACTGGCTCTATGTATTTTCCGGTTCGGCCAGTAATATATAAAATATCCCCATTTTCATTAACCATCACACTGGCAGGCGCAAAACGTTGCAGCAAAATTTGGTCTGCAAATGTTTGTATGTTTTCTGTCATTTTTGGGGTAGTCTTAGTCATCGTTAATTTTTTTTTGCCTCCTATGAAAGAGCTTGGGAAATCTATAAACTCCGTTAATTTAGAACTTTTCGTTTTTTTAAAAAATTTCAACTTGGAATCAATTACATCAAAATCAGTATTGTTTTGTCCTAGAGTTTCCGCTGTTCCAAGTATCATAATACCTCCAGGTTTCAAGCTATAATTAAACAATGCCATTATTTTTTTTTGTAATGGTGGCTCCATATAAATAAGCATATTACGGCATGTTAGTATATCTAGTTTAGTAAAAGGAGGATCTTTAATTAAATCATGTGGAGCAAAAATTAACATCTCCCTAATTTCAGAATTTACACGAAAACCTGCCGCCTCAGATTTGAAATTCTTGTTGATGCGGTCTGCTGATACATCAGCAACAATATTACTTGAAAACAACCCCTTACGTGCTTTTTCGATAGCGTGTATATCAATATCTGATGCGAATATTTGCAATGATAATCCCCTATCATTTTCCATTTCGCTAATAACTTCCTTAAACAATATTGCTAAAGAATACGCTTCTTCACCAGTTGAACAAGCAGTGACCCATGCTCTTAGTACATAATTGTCAGCTAGTGTTTTAATGTATGCAGGAAAAATTTCCTCTTTAAGTTTTTTCCAAACCTCTGGATCCCTAAAAAAACTGGTTACACCTATCAACAATTCGTTAAATAGCAGTTCAACTTCTCCAGGATTTTTCTGTAAAAAAAGGACATATTTATCTAAATCATCAATTCCATGTATCCCTTTGCGTCTTTCTATTCGTCGCATCATGGTACTTTTTTTGTACATCGAAAAATCATGTCCTGATTGATCCCGCAGTAGGATAATAATTTTCTCTATACCACTTTTACTTTTGGCCTCAATTGTATTTTTTTCAGCAGGGAAAAATTTCAAAAATTTAATAAGCTTGGCAGGTAATTCTTCCACCGGAGCTATAATATCTGCGGTAACTGCTCTAATGGCATTAGAAGGCATACTATCAAATTTAGCCGATGAAGGTTCTTGTACCATCACTAAACCATTTTGTTCTTTTATTGCTCTAAGACCAAGGCAGCCATCAGATCCCATACCTGACAAAATTATTCCTACACTTTTTTCTTTATTATCTGCAGCTAGTGAACGAAAGAAAATATCAATGGGCAAACGTAGCCCTCTAATTTCCAACGGATCAAATAGATGTAATGTCCCATTTAGTATTGACAAACTCTTGTTTGGAGGTATTACATATACATAGTTTGGTTTCACTTTTAAACAGTCACTGGCCTGCAATACAACCATACCCGTTTTTCGCTGAATCAATTCAGGTAACATTCCTTCATGGGTAGGATCTAAATGCTGAATAATCACAAAAGCCATCCCAGTGTCGATGGGCAAATTTTTAAAAAATAATTCGAATGCTTCTAATCCACCTGCAGAAGCTCCTATACCCACGATAGGGAATTTTTCTTTTACAGTACTAGAAAAATCATTTTCCGAATGGTCTTTAGAGATTTGGTTAATTTTATTGTTTGTACTTTCTTTCGTAATTATTTTCATATTGCAATTTTACTTTTAATCTCCCACCACCTAAACCAATTGATTATTAAGTAATTATTAAATAAATATATTAAAAAAAAACATAAAAATCAAAGCTTTTCTTAAAATTCAATAATCACTACACTACAATATTAGCTTTTATTTTTCCTTAACAAAAGTTTCTCTTCTACTTTATAAACAAATAAATAGTTGGATAAATTAGCTAACTAAAATATGCTTTGAATTTTCACTCTAAGTAAAATGCAAAAGTTTTCATTGGGAAAAGCAAAGAAGATTAAATTGATAAATAAATATAGTAAAAGAGCTTACTTATTCAGCCATTTAACTAGCATTTTTTCTAAGTCAGATTCGATAATAGGCTTAGATAAATAGTCATTCAATCCCGCATCTAAACATTTTTCTTTATCATCTGCCATTATACCTGCCGTAATTGCTATTATGGGTATTTCGGAAGCGTTTTTTAACTGTCTGATTTCCATTGTTGCCTCATATCCATTTTTATTTGGCATTTGAATATCCATTAAAATAATATCCGGCATCTCCTTTTTAAATTGGTCAATTGCCTCAAAACCATCCTTAGCTTCATATATAATACAATCTGAAATTAGCCTTTTAACTAATGTTTTTGCTAAAAGCATATTTATCCTATTGTCTTCTACAATCAATACCTTCTTATATCCATGAATTTGCAAAGTGAGAATGACTTCACCCTTATTTAGCTCCTCTGCTTTAGGAATTAAGTTATTGTTATGTTCCAACATTTCAAATTCAATTTCGAAGAAAAAATCACTTCCTTCACCGTATTTACTGATTAAATTTAACTTGCTATTCATTAATGCCAGAAGTTGATTCGAAATAGCTAGGCCCAACCCTGTTCCTCCAAATTTTCGGTTGGTCGAGTTATCTTCCTGAACAAAAGATTGAAATATTTTAGCGTTATTGCTCCCTTTAATTCCAATACCAGTATCTTTTACAGAAAACTTTATTAGTGATGAATTTATATTATTATTTAGTATGGTATCAATGTCCAAACGTATGGTCCCCGTATTTGTAAACTTTAAAGCATTGCTCAAAAGATTCACTAATATTTGTTTTAATCTCACTGAATCTGCAAGAATGAATTGTGGAACATCTTCGCCTAGATGAAGTGTTAACTCGATGTTTTTTTGCTCAGCTTGATATTTAAATAAGTCGATTGCCTGATGCGTCAATTTAAATAAATCCAGCTCATCAATATTTAACTCTAATTTCCCTGATTCAATTTTTGAAAAGTCCAAAATATCATTTACGATTTCCAGTAATGAAGTTGCCGATTCATTAATGGTTGACATATATTCTGATTGATTCTTTTCTAAGTTTGATTTCATCAAAAGATGCGTAAACCCAATAATCCCATTAAGTGGCGTTCTAATTTCGTGGCTCATGTTGGCCAGAAAATCAGTTTTAGCTTTATTAGCTGATTCGGCCTGTTTCCTGCCCTCAGTAATTTCAATTTCCATTAATTTTCGTTCCGTGATGTCAATAAAACTGATTACAATTTCGACCAAATTTCCATTCGTATCAAAAAAAGGATAGCCATTGACCAGAAGCCATGCGGTATCATTACTTATTGGGCGAAAAACCCCAGCAATAACATTTTTAATTGATTCCTTAGTGTTAACTATTCGGTTTGCAGGAAAATCATCAATGACCATTGAAGAACCGTCCTCGTTTAAAAACCTCCATTCGGGGTCAATTGATTGTTTACCAAGCATTTGCTCCACTTTCAACCCTAATAATTCGGAAGCATTCTGATTGCTCATAATTATTGAAGTGTCTAAGGCATGAACAACAACTCCCGCATCTAAGTTATTTAGTAAACCGCGATATCTCTCTTCACTTTTAAGTAATGCTTCATCTCCTTTTTTAGCATCGGTTATTTCCCGTGACAAGCAAATAAAATGTGTATCGTGCTCCTCACTTTCTTGCATAGGTGCGATAGAAAGTTCGAACCAACGAATACCTGTTGGAAAATCTAAGCTATACTGCCTACCAGTAGAAAATCCATTAACAGTTGATTCATGTATGGCTGACAATGCCAAATTAGCAGCATCAAGTGGTAAAATATCAAAAAACGTTTTACCTATTACATTATTAGAATAAATTTCAGGAAAATCTTTAAGTCGGGAGTGAAAATTATAAATATGTCCGTCAATTCCAACTTCAAATAATAAATCTGGAATAGCATCAAGAATGGCTTCCATTTTTTCATGGATTTTCTCGAACTCTTCTTCTGCTTTTTTCCTTTCTGTAAGGTCTAGCCCCATGCCAAATACACATTTTTTGCCTTCATATTCTATGGCAAGTGAATCGATAAAATAGGGGGTTTTATTTTTATTTTTCGTGTAAAACTCAACTTCAATACCCGGGAGCTTATTTTCAATACCTGGCAAACTATTGCTAAATACGCTTTTTATCCTTGCCGTAATTCTTTCTTTTTCTCCTTCATCAAAAAGATCTTCTGGCTTCATTTTCGCTATTTCAAATCTATTATAACCAGTAGCACGTTCGAAGTTTTTATTCCATTTTACAAATTTGCCAGACTCATCATATAGATAGAAAATTCCTGGCAAATTATTTATTATGGTTTCAGAAAGTTGCTTTTCTTTTATAATTACACTCTCTACATTTTTACGGTCCGTAATATCCGTTATCGTTCCAATATAGCCAATAATCTCATTATCTAAATTTTTCTCAGGTATCGCTTGTCCCATTACCCAAGTCTCAGTGCCATCAGGTTTTACCAAACGGTATTCAGACAGTGATTTTTCACTCTTAATTGTTGCGTTTTCCCAACCATTGAGAATTGCCTTTCTATCTTCAGCGTGGACTGCATCTAGCCATCCGTTTCCTAAAGCTCTTTCATAAGACAAACCTGAAATTTGCGTCCAACTAGGATTTACATAGGTAGTATAGCCCGAAGCATCGGTACGAAAGATTCCAACAGGAGAGAATTCTGTAAGGGTATGGTACCTTTTCTCACTTTGGAATACCGCTTCCTCCGCTTTTTTTCTTTGAATTTCTCTATCAAAAACTTCAAGTGCAAAAGAGACGTCATCAGTTGCTTCTTGGAGTAAGGCAATTTCTTGGTCATCAAAAAAGTTTTTTTCAGAAGCATATAAAGTAAAAAGCCCGATTGTATTTCCTGATTTTTTTATTGGTAAACTAATTAAGGAATTAAAATCTCGACCCAAAGCCTCTTCTTTCCATGGTCTCATTTGCACGTCATTTTCGATATCATTGCAAACCATATATTTTTCTTTGCGAAGGGCATTCCCAGCAGGGCCTCTGCCTTCTGGAATATCGTCTTTCGATATACTTTTGATTATAGACAAGTATCCATTATCTTCCCCTGCAATCATAGCTGGAATTACTCTATTGGTGTTTTCATCTACTAGACCTATCCAAGCCATCTTAAACTCACCTACTTCAACAGCAATATTACAGGCTTCTCTAAAAAGGGATTGTTCATCAGTTGCCCGAACAATCATCTGGTTTATCTGACTGATAAATAAGTAAAGTCTATTGACTTTGTTTAGTTTCTTGTCAGCAATTACTCTTTCGGTAATATCAGTTATTATACCATGACAAATGACAGTTCCCTCTGGTTCGACTACAGGCAATGAGTTTACTTCGTGCCACACTAATCCCTTATCTGGGTGCAGATAACGATATATTCCTTTAAGAGGTACTAGTTCTGTTTTGGTAGTATTTATTTTTTGAATCACAAGTTCAACATCTTCGGGGTGAATTAAGGCAAATATCTTATCTGAATCGCTCTCAATTTCTTCATAACGAAACCCATAAATATCTTCAATTGCCTCACTTGCATATGGGTAACAAAGTGATCCGTCCTTGTTTTGCCTCATAGAATAAATCAACCCTGGCGAAGTAGCAGCAATTTTAGCAAACTTATCTCTTTCCTTTATTAACAGTTCATTAGCTAATTTACTTTCAGTTACATCTCTTAGGTTTGAAATCAAACCTTTAAGGTTTTTATCATGAAACATGTTTTTGAGACTGCCTTCGAGCCACACATAATTACCGTTTTTACACTTTACCTTAAAAAGCGCAGGAATTAATTCTCCAGGCGATGCCAATAATTTTTCCTTAAGTTTTTTTATATATTGATAAGAGTCTGGATGAAAAAATTCTTCTTCAGACAACCGATCAAACTCTTCGTCTGTCCAGCCAGTTAATCTCTTTGAAGAAGAACTTCTAAATAAACTGTTCTTGTCCTTATCCACCAATGAAATAATACTGTCTGCATTTTCTATTAATGTATAAAATCTCTTTTCTCTTTCTTCAACTAAATCTTTTGCAAGTTTACTGTCTGTGATGTCTTTTAGGTTGACTATGATACCATTAACACTCTTATCATCTAGGAGATTATTCAAAACACCTTCAAGCCAAATATAATTGCCTTTTTTGTGTTTCACTTGAAATAAAAATGGAATTGGCTTTCCTGGATTCTCTAATACTTCCTGCCTTTTTTGTTGAATATATTCTAAATAATCGGGATGGAAGTATTCATTATACTTGATTTCGTCAAACTCTTTATCAGTATAACCAGTAACGCGAAACGACGATACGCTGCGAAATATGACTTTTAGATTTTCATCAACTACAGTTATAATACCGTCATTGTTTTCAACTAATGCACGAAAGCGCTTCTCACTTTGTTCAATTAATTCTTGAGCAATTTTACTTTCAGTTACATCTTGCAAGTTGGCTACCATACCCTTCATGCTGCCATCAATAACCAGATTTTTTAAAACCCCTTTTAACCAGATATAGTTCCCTTTTTTGTGCTTGACTTGAAATAAAACCGGAACTTGAATATTTGGATTATCCACTGTTTTTTGAATATTCTTCTGCATATATTCAATATAATCTGGATGGTAATATTCTAAATCAGAAATAGTAGTAAACTCCTCATTTGTATATCCAGTTATTCGTTGCGAAGCTGGACTGCGAAATATGGTTTTTGATTTTTCATCAAGAACGGTAATAATTCCCTCATTATTTTCAACCAAAGCCCTAAAATATTTCTCATTATTAATGATAGTATCAAAAGCTTTTTTGGTTTCTGTTATATCTTTTACAAAAGCAACATAGTGATTCTCCAATAATTTTACAGCTTCAATGGAACACCATTTCACCTCCCCTATTTTCGTAGTAATTTTAAGTTCTTTCTTCGCAATACCCTTTTCTATAAGCTTAAAGAATTCCTTAATAGCATTCTCATTTAACTCTGCTCCTGATAAATCACCAAATTTCATCGTTAAAATTTTATCCCTTGAATAACCCGTCATAGAAACTGCTGCGGGATTAGCCTCTAAATAATTTCCTTCTTTGTCCACAACAAATACACCGTCAGGTGCATTATCAATATAATTTTTAAACTTACGATTACTTTCCTCTTCTATTAATCTTAGTTTTAATTCTGTCTCTGTTCGTATTCTCGTATCAAGCTCATCGCTACTTTGCTTTTGTTCGGTGATATCTTGCGTATTACCCCTTAATGCAAATACAATTCCTTTTTCATCGGTAACTGGATAAACAACGGCATGAACCCATTTTGTAGTAGCTATACTAACAATAGCGGCTCCCTCTATTTCAAATGACTGTTTATCAATTTTACACTGTGTGATTTTTTTTAAAAACAAATCAACATCTGTCTTTGAAAACCTACTTATAAATTCTTGAAATAAATCTTGATTATTCTTCTTTTCTAATTCATAAATTGAATACAATTCGTTTGACCAAATCATTTTATGATCAGCAAAATTGTACTCCCAGCTACCTATCTTTGATATTTTTTGTGCATTTTCAAGTAACACTTCACTTTCCAGTAGATCTGCCTGTGCTTTTTTTATATTAGTAACATCCCGCCCAATTGCATAAATATTTTCTTTCGAAGAGTCTACACTGGCTGTCCATTGTATATAAACAATATCCCCCTTTTTATTGATAAATCTATTTTCAAATTGTAATGATGACTTTCCTTTACTTAATTGATCAATTTCAGCATTCGTTTTTGCTACATCAGCATGATGAACAAATGAAATGAAAGGAGAACTCAATAATTCTTGTTTAGTATATCCTAGACTTTTAATAAAAGCAGGATTAATCTGCTTAAAAAAACCATCAGTCCCAGCTATACATACCAAATCTAAAGATTCATTGAAGTAGAAATCTAAATTTGTTGCTGATAGTTCTTTTTTATTTAAACGATTAATTTCTAACTCTTGGACTTTTACAATCTTGAGAAGTTCTTCGTAGGTAGGTTTGGCAAAATTCGTACTCATAAAAACAAACTAATTATTAATAAAATTTTTATGCAGCTTAAAATACTAATACATAAACTTTTTTATGATCTGACTTATATATAGGGCAAGTAAATTAAGCAAAAGTAGTATTATAAACTTAGCGTTAATTACTAAAGATAATACATTCAAAAAATGTAATGAAAAATACAATTTAATTCCCTATTAATGCACAGATATAAATATAATTCATGAAATTCATATACCAAATTAAAAATAACAGCTTTTACTACAGTAATTACCCCACATTTAATTCAACTAAAAATACGCTGATTCAATAATTTCTGACATAAAAAAAAGTGATTTCATCACTTAATCTCCATTTATTTACTTTTAATCGATTAATTATAAATTATTGATATTCAATTATTTATAATTTCAAAATAATTATTAAATTTATTAGAAAACAGGCTCTAATTAAACAAAAATAAATTCGTAAATATTTGATTTACTGATAATTATCATGTTTAATTATTATTTACAACCTTAATTTTACTTTAATATTAATTCTTAAATAAACAAGACATGAAAAAGATTTTATTAACATTAGTTTTTGCAATTATAGGAAGTACAACAGTATTTGCTCAGGACCGTGATCAAGACAAAGATCAAGATCGTGACCGCGATCGGTTAATGCTTGTAGACGGCGATGTTCTACAAATTAGAGACCGTGATCAAATACGGTTAAATGATAAGTTAACTCTTGCAGATGGCACAATAGTAAACCCAGATGGTACTTATCAAAAAAGAGGAGGAGATAGATTGCGCTTACGTGATGGCGAATGTTTAGACATGAGTGGTAACGTTTATTCTAACGAGTATCAATACAGATCAAAAATAAAACAAGAAAACAAAAATCTAACACAAACCCAAATGATGGAACGCAATCAAAATCGTTCCCATTTAACAATGATAGATGGAAATCTTTATCAAATTAAAAACCAAGAGCAAAACCGCCTTCAAGAAAAACTGACATTGAATAACGGGACTGTTGTGAACCCTGATGGAACCTATCAAAAAGGGAATCGCAGACAGTTAAAATTAAAAGAAGGTGAATGTTTGAATATGGATGGTAAAATGTTCAAAAACACATATCAACAAAGAAAAATGTTGATTAAAAAGAACATGAATATGAACAAAATTCAGAATAAACCTTCGATGCAAAAAATGAATAAGGTTCAAGGAAAAGCAAGAGGAAAATAGCTATTAATTTAATTAGATATAAAGGAGTTTTTAATGCTAAAACTCCTTTAGTTCTAATGTCTAAATTTATTCAAAATGAAAAATCACAGTCAATTATTAATCCTATTATTTTTTTGTTTACCTATCTACTTGATAGCACAAGATAATAAAAAAGTAGACAAGGCAAAATCCTATATATTAACCGACATTAGTTTTCAAAATGATGCTGTATTTATGGGACGACGTGATTCAATTACGGCTCCTTATATCGTTCCTTCCATAGGATATTATGATGCTTCAGGTTTTTTTGCAGATGCCTCTTTATCCTATCTTACTAAGTCAAATGATAACAGAGTAGATCTCTTTTTACTAACGGCAGGATACCATTTTAAGTCTAATAAGTTAAGTGGTGCTCTTTCTGGAACTAAATATTTTTTTAATGATAATAGTTACAGCATTCAATCTGAAATTGAAGCAGATATCTCAGCAATTCTAAGTTATGATTTAGATATTTTTGAAGCCTCATTAACTGCAAGTAGTTATTTTAGTAAAAACAGTAATACCGACTTTTTCCTAGGAGGACAACTTGCTAAATCATTATATACTACCGACAAAAGTCTAGAAATAAAACCCACTTTTAATATTTATGCAGGTTCTCAATATTTCTATCAGGAATACTACAAATACAATCGTGTAGGAAACAGGAAGGGAAATGGTAACGGACAAGACCAACTAATAGGTACCACCGTTGTAGGAATTAATGAAGTCGATGAATTCAAATTATTAGATATAGAGTTCAGCTTACCTATCAATTACTATTACAACTCATTTATTTTTTCATTTACTCCACACCTAGCATTCCCTCAAAGCAGCGCTACTATTACAACTGAGGATGCCGTAATAAAAGAAGATCTTAAGGAAGTTTTCTATTTTTCTGCTGGCATTAGCTATTGGTTTAATACTTCAAAATCCAGTAGTAATAAATAAAATTTTTACTCCAAATTTATGGTAGCAAGCATACAAAAAGTCTTAATAATAGCATTAGCTACAAAATACTAGTCATATCTTATAAGCTCATTTGATACCTAAGGATTCAAATGGGCTCAACTAATTGTAATTTCTACAAAGCGACAAACTATAACCAAATCAAACAATTTTAACACTATTTTAAAATAAATTTTAGGGTATAAAAAATTGTTGTTATCACACATTGTCGTACCCAAAGTGAAAATAAAAACTTATTCCAAATTTAAATCCCCCCCTTTACTAATTAACTTCAAGCATTTTAAACAAAATCATTCATAGCAATTACCATTTGTAGCCCAAGTGTGACATTTGTTACTGTGTATGGCTTATTGCCAATTTATCTTTGTCCAATAATTAGAAATAAAAATTATGAAGAAAATAAATTTAATAGTATTATTAGGAACAATTTCTATTTCGGCTATTAGCTATAGTCAGGATACTTTGGCTATTTCCAAGAGTGAACTTTTGCAAAAAGTATCGGACAAAAATTTACAAATTAAAATTGCCAACCAAGAATTTAAATCCGCACAGGCGGATTACAGACAATCCAATGCTGTTTTCTTACCCAATATAACTGCCTCGCATACAGCTATTTCTACTACAAATCCTTTAATGGCTTTTGGATCTAAACTAAATCAAGAGATTCTAACGGCTTCTGATTTTGACCCTAATTTACTTAACAATCCAAATCGCATACAAAATTACGCTACTAAAATTGAGGTTTTGCAGCCTTTAATTAATGTAGATGGAATCTACGGAAGACAAGCTGCTAAAGCAAAAATGAATGCGTTTCAACTGCAGACAGAACGTACCAAGGAGTATCTGGAACTGGAGGTCAATAAATCTTTTATGGAATTGCAATTGGCTTATAAAGCAGTGGCTGTTTTAGAGAAAGCAAATACAACTGCAGATGCCAATTTGAAATTAATTGAAAATTATTTTAAACAAGGAATTCTTCAAAAAACAGATTTGCTTTCGGTGCAGGTTCGTGTAAACGAAATTAAAAACCAATTGCAATACGCTATTAGTAATGTTCAAAATGCATCTGATTATTTGGCTTTTTTATTGAATGAAGATCTTGGAGACAAGGTATACAAACCAACTGAAGCATTAGAAAATACAATTGCAATTCAAAATATTGACACAAATCTTTCCGAAAACAGAAAAGATATTCAGGCAATGGATCTATCAACGGAAGCGTATCAAAAAATGTTTCTTTCTAGTAAGATGAATTTCTTACCTAGATTGAATGCTTTTGGAAGTTATGAATTATATGACGACAGCCTTTTTGGAACAAAAGCAAAAGGATATACTGTAGGGGCACAATTGTCATGGAATGTATTTGACGGTTATAAATCGATTGGAAAAATGGAAAAAGCAAAAGCTGATTTTCAAAAAGCAGAAATTGAAACTCAACAATACAAAGCGAAAAGCCAACTGGAACTAAACAAAACTACTCGTCAAATAAAAGATGCTGAGAATAAGGTCAATCTTTCTAAGTTGGATTTGGAACAATCACAGGAAGCATACAGAATTAGAAGCAATCGTTTTACACAAGGTTTAGAAAAAACAACAGACTTATTACAAGCTGAAACTCAAATGTTCAAAAAAGAATTGGAATACTTACAAGCTGTTTTTGAATACAATTATACACAACAGTACCTACAATTCTTAACGAAGTAATATAATTAAGAAGATAGAGTAAAGAATATAGATCAAAGAGCATCTAATAAAGACAAAAATAATCAAACGAAAAACCATGAAAAAAATAATAACACTAATTTCAATTTCACTTTTTATTTTAACATCCTGTAATGGAGAGAAAAAAGAAGCGGTTGCTCAATCTCCTGCAATTGCCGTTAAAGTAAGTGGCGTTTCTGAAAATGACAATAGCCCCTATGTAAGCGCTAGCGGAAAAATCGAAGCCGAAAACAGTGCCGATTTGAGTACTAGAATGATGGGATATGTAACTAAAGTATATGTTCAGATAGGACAAAAAGTACGTGCAGGACAGACATTGGTAAGTATCAACAACTCTGATTTACAAGCAAAAAAAGCACAGGCAGATGCTAATATTCTTCAAGCAACTGCGGGATACAATAGTGCTAAAAAAGATTACGATCGCTTTACGAACTTATTCAAACAGCAAAGTGCTTCACAAAAAGAATTAGATGATATGACTGCTCGTTATGAAATGGCCAAAGCGGGACTTGAAGGGGCAAAACAAATGCGAAATGAAGTTTTGGCACAATTCAATTATTCTAATATTACGGCTCCATTCTCTGGTGTTGTGACTAATACTTTTGTAAAAGAAGGTGATATGGCAAACCCAGGAATGCCATTAGTAAGTATTGAAGGTGCATCTAAATTAGAGGTAAGCGCCATGGTTTCTGAAACTGATATTACTAGTATAAAAAAGGGAATGCCTGTTAGCATTTTAGTAAAATCATCTAATGAAAAATTGACGGGTAAAGTAAGTGAAGTGAGTCTATCTGCAAAAAACACAGGTGGACAATATCTGGTAAAAATAAATTTAGATAAAACGGACAGTTCAGTCTTGTCAGGAATGTTTGTTAATGTGCAGTTTCCTGTTGAAAACAAATCGAATACTTCCAAAAGTAATGTGATTTTAGTTCCAGAAAGTGCCCTACTAAGACAAGGTCAACTTACTGGAATATACACGATAGGAAATGAAAATGTAGCGATCTTAAGATGGTTGCGTACTGGAAAAACTTATGGCGACCAAGTGGAAGTATTGTCTGGATTATCAGCTGATGAAAACTATATTATCTCTGCTGAAGGTAAATTGTTCAACGGAGCGAAAGTTAGTATTCAGTAAAAAAAGTTTAAAGTTTAAAAGTTCAAAAATCAGAACACCTAAACTGAAAATGAATAAAAAAATAGTCCTTAATTCTGCGTGAGGGATAGAAGTGAAAATCCTTTTTCGTCAGTTCGAGTTTCCGCTTTTTAGCGGAAGTATCGAGAACAAGAAAAAGATTGAAACGAATAGCCCGTTCGCCGCGGCGAACACGCCCAAATAAATAAAATATTATGCAAGAAGGAATTTCAGGTAAAATTGCCAATTTTTTCATCAATTCAAAACTAACTATTTTGATGATGATCGGTTTGATGATCATTGGTGTGTATAGTTCTTTTCTTATTCCAAGAGAAGAAGAGCCACAAATTAATGTTCCGATGGCTGACGTCATGGTGGGTTATCCAGGAGCGAGCCCTACTGAGGTAGAAAGCCGTGTGGCAAAACCGCTAGAGAAAATCATCTCAAATATCAAAGGGGTTGAACATGTGCATACCATGGCCATGAATGGTCAGGCGATGCTTATTGTTCAGTTTTATGTAGGTCAGGATGTGGAGCGTTCGTATGTGAAATTATACGACGAACTGGCAAAACACGAAGATATGTTCCCAAAAGGAGTGTACAAACCAATGGTAAAAACACGTTCTATTGATGATGTACCAATGCTTGGAATCACGCTTTGGAGCGACAAAATGGACGATTTTCAATTGCGCCAAATTGCTGAAGAAGTAACATCTGAAGTTGAAAAGGTAAAAGATGTTGCGATTACTAAAGAAATTGGTGGAAGAAGCCGAGTGCTAAAAGTGATTTTGGACAAAGATAAAATGGCAGAGAATAACATCGACCCTATGGGTATTATGCAAATGATCCAAGCGAATAATAGCAGTTCGCAATCAGGGAGTTTTGTCAATAACGATGAGGAATATTTGATTACGACAGGGAAGTTCTTAACCTCAGCTGACGATGTAGAAAATCTGGTTGTAGGGATTAATAAAAACATGCCTGTTTACTTAAAACAAGTGGCTACAGTTCAAGATGGCCCGTCTACCGCAAAAAGTTATGTGTCCTTTGGGTATAGTAAATCAAACGAAAAATACAAAGATGCAAAATCTGAATATCCAGCCGTAACAATATCTGTAGGTAAGGTAAAAGGTGCTGATGCGATGAAAATTTCGGAGAAAATCATTGATAAAGTAAACCATTTAAAAACTACAATGATTCCTAATGATGTTCATGTCGAAGTAACTAGAAATTACGGTGAAACGGCATCAGATAAAGTGGGTGAATTATTGCTACACTTAGGAATTGCAATTTTGGCAGTAACGTTCTTAGTGATGCTTGCTATGGGCTGGAGAGGTGGATTAGTTGTTTTCTTCTCGGTACCATTGACTTTTGCATTGACCTTATTCAGTTATTATATGCTGGATTATACATTGAATAGAATCACGCTTTTCGCCTTAGTATTCGTAGTGGGAATTGTCGTCGATGATAGTATTATTATCGCAGAGAATATGCACAGGCATTTCAAGATGAAGCGATTACCATTTAAACAAGCCGCTATTTATGCGATAAATGAAGTAGGGAATCCAACGATTTTAGCAACATTTACGGTTATTGCTGCTATATTACCTATGGCGTTTGTATCTGGAATGATGGGACCTTACATGAGTCCGATGCCTATTGGTGCTTCGATTGCCATGATACTATCACTGTTTGTTGCATTGACTGTTACGCCTTATTTAGGATATCATTTATTACAAGAAAAAGATACGCAAGAACATAAAGAGCAGGAAGGACTAGAAACTAGTTTCATCTATAGAATGTACAGCAAGCTGGAGCGTCCTTTACTGGAAAGCAGCATGAAGCGAAGAGTACTTGTGGGGGTGACTGTTTTATTATTGTTTGGTTCTGTTGGTATGTTTTTTACCAAATCGGTTTTAGTAAAAATGTTGCCTTTTGATAATAAAAATGAATTTCAAGTAGTAATTGATATGCCTGAAGGAGCGACTCTGGAAAGAACATCAGCAGTTACTAAAGAAATTGCGCAGTATTTAACCACAATTCCAGAGGTTGTTGATTATCAAAACTACATTGGGACATCGGCACCAATCACTTTTAACGGATTAGTGCGTCATTATGATTTGCGTGGTGGAAGTAATATGGCTGATATTCAAGTGAATTTATTGCACAAAGAAGATCGGAAATTACAAAGTCACGACATTGCTAAAAATGTACGTCCGCAAATTCAGAAAATCGCTAAGAAATATGGTGCGAATGTAAAAATAATCGAAGTTCCACCAGGACCTCCTGTTTTGTCAACATTGGTTGCTGAGGTTTATGGTCCAAATTACAAAGACCAAATTAAAGTAGCACAACAAGTAAAAGATATTCTCCATAAAACGGAAGGTATTGTAGATATCGACTGGACTGTAGAAGACAATCAAACAGAATACAAACTGGAAGTTGACAAAGAAAAAGCAATGCTGAACGGGATTGCACCACAACAAATAGTAGGGAATTTGACTTATCTATTGAAAGAATATCCTGTTTCTAATTTGTATGCTGAAAATTCTAATGACAATGTAGGTATTGTTCTTTCGCTTGACGATAAAGACAAAACAAGCTTGCAAGACATTCAGAACTTGAAAATAAAAGGAAGCCAAGGGAATATGATTCCGGTGAGTGATTTAGTAAAAGTAAAAACAGATACGTTACAAAAAACCATTTATAGAAAAGATCAAAAACGTGTGGTTTATGTTACCGCTGATATGGCTGGAGCATTAGAAAGCCCTGTGTATGCCATTCTGGGAATGACGGAGAAATTAGACAAAATGAATATTCCAAAAGGATACAAAGTCAATGAATTATACATGGATCAACCAACGGATGAAAGTGATTTTACGGTAAAATGGGATGGGGAATGGCAAATTACATTAGAAGTATTCCGTGACTTAGGTGTTGCCTTTCTAGTAGCTATCGTGATCATTTACATGTTGATTGTGGGCTGGTTCCAGAACTTTAAAACACCAATGGTGATGATGTTAGCGATTCCGCTATCCTTAATCGGGATCGTGTTTGGGCACTGGTTATTAGGTGCTTATTTCACAGCAACTTCTTTCATTGGTATGATTGCCTTAGCAGGAGTTATGGTAAGAAACTCGGTTTTACTGATTGATTTTATCGAAATACGACTGAATGACGGTGTGCAGTTAAAACAAGCGATTATTGAGGCTGGAGCGGTAAGAACCTCCCCTATCCTATTGACAACTGGAGCGGTAGTTATTGGAGCTTCCATTATCTTATTTGATCCGTTGTTTCAAGGATTGGCAATTTCATTAGTATTTGGAGCCATTGTTTCTACTATTCTAACATTGATTGTAGTGCCGTTGATTTATTATGTGACGGAGAGAAAGAAATGGGAAAAATAAAAATTGTTCAACGTTTAAGGTTTAAAGTTACAGCACTAAAACCTTAAACTTCAAACCTTAAACAAAAAAACAAATGAAACTACTTATCATAACAGCCATAGCGGCATTTGACCAAGACATTAAAAAAATGCTGAAACAAGCTGAGGTAAAAAACTTTAGCTACAAAGAGGTAACAGGATTTAAGGATATTTCTGAAATGTCAATGGAAGGAAATTGGTTTGGAAGCGAAATGAGCCAAAACGAATCCATATTGTATTACGCCTTTGTAGACAATGGAAATGTAGATACATTTATTGAAAAAGTAAACGAATTCAATGCGAAGCAAGAAAGTTTATCAAACATTCATGTGGCAGTATTAAATATTGAGAAACACAATTAATAAAAATTATAAAAAATGAAAAATAAAGTTTTTAGAATTCTAGTAGGATCATTTATCCTAACCAGTTTGTTATTGGCAATCTATGTAAATATAAATTGGCTGTGGTTTACCGCTTTTATAGGAGTTAATTTAATTCAATCTGGTTTTACTAAATGGTGTTTATTAGAGACTATTTTAACTAAATTAGGATTGAAAGACTAATTCCAGTTTTGATATAAAATTCAAAACCCGAGTTGCAACAGCAGCTCGGGTTTTTTTATGGTTTTGAGGGAAGTAAACTGGGGAAGCTATCCCTCATTGTGAAGTAAAAATTAAGTACTAAAGAAAATGATTACAATTCCATATAATCGGAAAAACCAAAAGTACATAAATACACAACGAAAAGTATCAAAAAAAAAAGCCTGTGCATTTAATGCACAGGCTTTTAAACTAAGTTTAAACACTAATTAAAGACCCATTAACTAATATTATGCGTCCATTGCTTATAGAGCATGATATCCGTGTAGCTTGAGTTGTAGTTAACTGTAGCGTTCATAGACTCCACTGCAGCACCCGTGAACGGATTACTCATAGGTGTTTTAGTTTCAATCCACTCACATAGCTCAATGATAGAGGACTTGTTAGACGTGAAATAAAAGTAATTTGTACCGTCCAACACCTGCAGCACGTCCAGATAATCCCTTAACTTCCAGTAACTCTTGTACGTTCCGGCATCAGTTGACAGGTAAGGAGGATCAACTAGAAATACCACATTAACGGTATCTTTGTGGTTCCCAAATAACTCTTTGTAGCATTTGCTCACTACTTCAATGCCTTCCAGATAGCCCACGCCACTATAATTGGACTTCCTAACGCAATTATAAAGCGTCTCCTTTTCCAAAGCTTCAAACGAAAGCACGTATTTCATACTGAACAAAATACTAGAAGACAATGTAATATAATCCACATAACCGCCCTCGTGAGCTAATTTGACGCACGCTATAACACTATCTCTTGTGCGCCCAATAATTCTACTATCTTTTGGATAATCGCTTAAAATAGCCCTTAAGCCTTCAATAAGCTGATTAGTCTTATCGATATTCTCAAGGCGTTCTCTAAAATTATCAAAATCATTATAAATTACTTTTGCATCTGGGTAAACTGACTTCACTGTGTGACTTAGCAAACCACTGCCGCCAAATAAGTCTACATAGACTGCATTGTCAGGGTATTGCTTTAAAGCGGTTTTAAACTGCTTTAGAAATTTGCGTTTTTGCCCCATAAATGGCAAAGGTGCTGCAGTGAAAATTTTCTTTTTTGTTTCCATTCGATTTTTGATTGATGATTGATTAAATTATTTATTATACTATATTTGCCTGACCACAGAATTATTACAACAGCAAAGCCACGAGCATAGAAGACTTTGTCCTCCAACGCTCGTGGCTTTGGCTATATTTTTAATTCTGTGGTAAGACTTAAATTTGTTGGAGGACTATTTTTACTTCCCATCCTCCGTAGGAACTACACTAAACTATCGATGCTTTTTGCACAATGATCAGGATCTATTTTGTCCAGGACAAAGGCAACTCCTTTACCTATCCCCGTGAGCGTGTTATCACGCTGATTTTTACCTAATACACTCGATATTGTTTCTTTACGTTTACCAAATTCATAACCTCCTTTCTTTATTAAAATCAGGTTAAACAAGTCTTTGCAAACTACGTTAGCCGAGGCATCTATACTAGTAGCAATGCTTAAAAACTGATCATCTAAACGCTTAAAAGAAAACTTCCAACGCCTTTTGTACAAATTGATAAAAAATGTTGTCAGCAGACCTAGAGGAAAAAGCCATATTGCTAAAAAAAGTGACAAAAATGATAATGCGGTACCCATATTACTGTAAGTTCATAAATATTAATTCTTTGACTGTCATAGGCTCATACCCAAATACTTCAGTGTTTAAAGCATTTAAGACTTCTGTGTTAGTTTCTGCATTTACAGCATTTACAAAAGAGCTACTGGTCCCTGTTTTCATGTAGTTACTATACTCAGCAGTATAGGCGGTATTTAAAAGGGTGTACAATGCTATATTCTTAGCTTGAAGGTAATCATCAGCTTTAAATCTTTCTTCTCTCAATACAGACCTCATTTTAGGACTTGAAAAACCTGTTAATGTTTCAGTACCATCTGCTTTAAATACAGGTTCTAAAGTAAAGTAGTAGGGTTGCATTTCTTTAACTTGAGCTTTTTCTCCAGCCCAATCAATCCAATTCATTGTCTTTCTTAGTCCTAAATAAACATCAGGATATACAACTCCATTGTATTGATAGTCTCCTACAATCTTACTATACTCAATACGTATGGCTTCTTTGGTATTTTCATAATAATATGACTTTGATACCTTTTCGCCTTTCATATTGTACACTGGTTCTCTCTCATTCAACCAACTGATTGAAGAGAAATCTTTGTCTGTAAGGGTATTGATATTAATACCCTTTTGTTCTATAATGTAGTCTATAACTAATCTTGCACTCATAATTATTAGTTTTTAGTTTATTTCTATATATTCTATATCTGAAACATCATAAACTTTTAATTTTAATTTAAAAAGTAAATTCTCTGTAACAACAAGGGTAGAAGACACAGATATAATACCATTTACATAGTAATAAAGTGACCCATATTGATACCTAAATTCGTGTATATCTTGAGGTTTAGGTACGTCCCAATAAGAAGCAGGTCTATGTGCATAAAATGACACGTTGCCGTTGCCTAGCCAACCTCCATAAGACTTAAACGATCCTGAATTTTTATACATTCCAAAGTAAAAAACTTCCTCTTTTGTTGACTCTTTTACTAAAGCAAAATTTCTTTCATTAGTATTTCCTTCTGCGGCTGTTCCCATAGGGTCACCTAATGGAGTCTTTTGTAGCATAAATTTTAGTCTCCAATTTTTTGTAAAATCAAAAGATTTATTCCATGTTGCTGACTTATACGTACCATATACCCCAATCTTTGCTGCACCTTCTTCACTCATATCATAAGAGGGGTCAAGGTCTACCCAAGAAGTTGCATTTGGTTTATAAACAACCCCATAAGTAATCAGTAAAGCATTGTTTTTAGTAGTACTTAATCCATTATTCATAGTAATAAAAAAACTACCCTCTATTGCTCCTGTAATAACATTAACTAAAATCTCATTACTACTTTTAAAGGTTGCGTAGTTTATAGTATTAACTCCGCCAATAACAATAGCAGTAGGATTAGCCACTCTATCGCACATAGCAGGAGTAAAGAAACTTCCTAATATTCTAATATTTCCCGTTGTACTGGGTAAATAACTATCAGGTATTAACTCTTGAATATAAGGCGCAGGAGCAGTAGCAATAGAATACAATTTAAGGTTTCCTAATGCATCTGTACTTAATACTTTATTCGTTGGAATTTGCCCATCATTACGAGTGTTAGGGTAATTACTCAATCGCACATCTTTATTTAAAAAATCTGTAACGTCCAAAACATCTGCTGCAACAATTGCCGCTTGACCCACGCCAAAGCTTCTACCTCTTAATCTCAATTCAAAAACACGTCCAGTATCCGTAGTATTGAATTTTACAATTTCATTGGCAGCAACTGCAAGAACTGGATTTAACGCATTGATATACGCTACTATTCCCGCTGTGTTTTGAGCCGTCAAAGCCGTGGAAAGAATGGGTTTAAATGTTGTAACCACATTACTAGTAATATTGCCAACGGTTGTGCTTAAAGCATCAATCAACCCTTTCAAACTCTTCCCCATCTCAGCCGTCAATGCCTTAGTGTTTCCACCCGTGGTCAAGTCATTCACCAAGATCGTGCTCAATGAAGTTTGCACCGTTTCAATAGCATCTACAATCTCCTGAACGCTGTCTAAATTGATATTGTATGATGTCAACAATAAATTTATCCCTGTAATTTGTGTCTGTAAAAGTTTCCCCTGCTCGGCACTCAACAATGAAGTTGCGCCACCGGTAACTAGGTCATTTACCACATTCAAATATTCTATCGCTAGTTTTTGAAACTCATTCAAAGGCGCATAGCCATTAGCAGCACCTTTTTTGTTTTTATCTTCTTTGCCTAAAAACAAATCAGCGTGAGCATCCTCCGCCACCTTGTGTGCATTAAACTGGTCGTTTTCCGTTTTAGCGTTCAATGTGTTTGTAAGGTTAGAAATAGCGCTTTGCGGAATCGTTTCGCTCTTATTCCAAAAACTACCCCACGAAGCCCAAAACTGAGCTTGCGTAGGCTTTTTGCCTGTCATGAACCAATCGTATATTTGTGCTAATGTTGCCATAATGTTATCCTATATAAATGATGTAAGCTAATGTGTAATAAGGCGGTCTGTTCTCGTGCGGAGTGCCCGAACCTGATTGTTCCGTTGTAAAGGAGCCAGTTTGCGTATTGCTTTTATTAATCGCTCTTACACCGCTTCCGTTACTTGAAACCTCTTGATCTAATTCGTATTGTTTATAAGTGTGGGAGTGAGCCCCATTATTGGTAGCGGTCAAGCTTACTTTTTTGCTTCCGCCAATCATCCCAATCGCATTATAATCGGCATCATCAGGGTCGTAACCCACAATAAATTGACCTTTTAAATTTGGAGTACCGTTGCTACCGTCACACAATTGCCAACCCGTTGGAATAGTAGAAACTGAGCCGCAGTACAATTGCGGGTTAGTTCCCGCAGGCAAAAGCCTAGCCTGGATACTTTTCAGGCTGTCCATTCGTTTAAAGTCAGTCCACGGCCACGAAGTTTCCGCCGTGCCAAAAGTGGCGTAGCGTATCGTGTGAACTTCCTTGAGGCCTCCGTTTTTAAATCCACGGTTTACGGCTTCTTCAATTATAACTACAGTCGATGTTAGCGTGACGGCCGCCGCTTTGAAAGCGTATAATTCGCCACCAATGTACACAGCACCATCTCCAATAGTCTTACCCGTCAATTTACAGCCAGATATAATGGTTAAATCTCCCGCCAAGGCTCCCAAAGCGTTAAAAATCGAATACGCCGTTTGCATTTCCTGCAATCGTTCGGTTTTTAATGGATAACCGCCTGTTTGATTAAAATTTGATCTATTCATCTATAATAATATTATAGCGTTTGCCGCCAGCTTTATAAAGTTCAATGTGAGCACGTAGCCCGTTTAATTGCGTGTTGTAAATGGTTTCTGGAACATAAACAATGAAGTCTAAACCCGTATCCGCCGTTTCAGCTTCGGTTCTAAGCCACACCATTTCCTCCTCGGCTTCTGTACCTAACCAAACGTCCTGTTCTTCCGCCTCGGTAAAGATGTACTGCGTGTCAAACAGCAATCCGTCACCTATATAAATACGCCTCTCAACTGGGTCAAACTTATCGTTAAGCGACCCTCTTAAATAGCAAATTTGGTTCGTGTGTTCCAGTTTATAAATGTTGTCAATGCGCCAATTGTACCATTTGTAATAAAGGCTATTAAGCGGCTTTAACAGAATTTGCGCCAAGGCAGAGACAGACGGCTTTCGCAACATCGTTGGCAAATTATCCAACGCCAGAATATTCCAGTCTATCTTATACCACATAATTGATGTTATCAAAAGTTACAATTTCAAAATAGCCGCTTTCGGCAATCTTAGAAACAAATATCGGTTGTGGAGTTCCGTAGCCATTTAGTGCGGGATCAATCCACGAACTTTCGGCACTCAATAAAGTAGCGTCAAGAACACCAGGAATAATTTGCAACTTATCGATCAATAAAGAGAGCTGTAGCTCACCATTAAATTTAAGTTCTTTCATAAACTCCTGTAACGCTTCATTAACGGGGTAATTAGCGTCGAGTTTGCTCATTCCACTTTCGTCAAGCACTAAAGCATCCCGTTTGATTTGTAGATTGATATACAGTCTGTCAGCTTTGTAATTAATAATCGTAACCTGAACACCCGCCACTCTAATCTCATTGATGTAAGCCTGAATCGCTTCCACCTGTGAGGGGTCGTCAAAATCAGATAAAACGCCGTTAGTTTCTCCCGCTATTTTTAGAATTACACGGCTACTATCAGCAGCCTCATTTACGGCTGCATACTTGATAATTTTCGAAAGCGCAATTTGTTCCGCCGTCGCATTTCCATTATCGAAATAATCTTTATCAGCCACCAAGTCAAAACCAAATTGAAAGCGCAAAGCCATCGTTCTATACCAAGGCAGCGTTCCCGCTTTTTCATTGGCTAATCGCTCGTTGACTTCCTTTGTGTGTTGATCAAAAAATAACTCATGTATAAAAAGAGCCAAAGCCACAATTTCAAAAAGGATATTCTCCAAACTCACCAGCGAAAATTCAGCATCAAACGAAGCACCAACCGCGTAACCGTATTTTGCAGCCAAAGTTTCATTAGCCATAAATGGCGTAGTGATTTCTGCTTTTATTTGTTTTTTAGTTCTTGCCATTATCCTACTATAAATGTGTTTTCGATTATCATTGCACCAATTCCTTCATCGGCTACAATGAGCTCGTGGTTTTGTTTGGTTATTGCGGTGGCTGATTTGCTATTATTTGTTTTAAAATAATTAGTCACCGCTATTTCTGTATAAATACTTTCGGGATTTTCCAGAATTTCGCCCGTTACAAGTTCCTCTGTAATGGACTTATTGTTTTTTAAAGCCCAATCAAAAACAGCCGCTACATTGCCACTTTCCTGAACAGCAATATCAAATAAAGTTTGTCCTTGATGTACAATTACATTACTCATAACTGGCTTCTATTTTTAACGGTTTCCCTTGTGATAATTCAACCGCCCTTACATTCAACCCATCTTTAGAAAAATGCTCTCGAATACGGTGACGAAAACGCAAATAATCATTATCTAAAGTCAATTCAACAATAGCCACTCCAAGCGTAGGAACAAATTTGATTTCGCCAGGATTAGCAATTAATAAAAGTGCTTGATTTTGACTCAAAGTATTACCTATTATCAAACCCTTAGCAATCTTTCCATTACCATCACGTTGTACTTCAATTTTTAAGTCAATTGCTTCCAATCCGCCATTACCATCTGATAATTGAATTCCTCTATCTTTCATAATTAGCTTATAGTTCCTGTTCCACTTCCTGATTGATTTGTCGCTGTACCCGTTGTAGTAACATTTACGTTTACAGTTCCCGACTTTACAAAGGAATCAATACCATCACTTAATCGAGTTGCAAATTCCTCTATGGAATTTTCTTCTTTTGCTAACATATCAGTCAAAAGAGAAACAATCGTAGTTTTTAATGTTGTTTTGTTTAATGCCATTTTAATCGCTGTTTAAAAGTGTTTTAAATTTCGCATCTAAAGCCTCAAATTTCGTTATTGACGATGGAGCTACTTTACCTGGTCCAGTAGGTGTCAAAATGATCATAGTCTTAATTTCAGTTATGAACTGGGTAACCAATGCTCCAAAATTATTACTCGAGTTTTTCAAAGTCACCTTTCCGGAAGTTCCATCAACAGCGAATTCAAAATCTCCTTTTTTGTATCGAATGCTTTCTACAGCATCAACTTTAATAAGCATCAAACTACTTAAAGTCCCTGTTTGGCTCATTAATATCACCTCACTATTTATCTTAGGAACAATCAAAAACCGATCTTCGCCATCTGAAATAGTCGCTTTCAATCGCACATCTGACAAAACCAACTCACTTAATAATTTTACGGTGCACGTATCATTTTCAATAGACACAACCGTTGCCGTAATAGCGAGGTTTGGAGTAATTCCCAAAGCTTTAATTAAGGCTTGTTTTATTTCTGCTGCTGTATCCATTACAAACTCAATTTTATACCCGGTTTAACCGTTCTTTTAAAGCCATTTTCACTTATCGAAGTGCTTACGCCAACTACATAGTATTTTCCATCCTGATCGGGATAATCCTCGTCTTTAATTTTAACTGAGTAGGTTGGTTTTACAAATGGTATTGCCCAGGTGTCAAAACTTCCCTCATACATATCAGCCGATCGCCTTATTAGTTCCGCATCGGCTATTTTTTTTAAATCAGCTGTTGCAATTGATCCTACTTTCAAAGTAATTTTATCGCCTCCAGTTGTCCCTCCAGTATAACTCTCAACCTTTCCGTTCAAATTTGTTTTTTCAACCGTTACTTCAACTTTTCGGTCAATAGCTTTTTTAAATTCCAAAGAACTATTTTCAACATTTCTTTGCATCGAATAAATAGCTTCACCACCCTTTTCAGTATAAGGTGCATGAATATGCAACTCTTTTTTTTCGGTGTCGAAATAAATATTAGCCTTAGTTTCTTCCGTTATTTTTTTTAATACATCATAAGCTGTGGCTTGATGAATGACAAATTTTTCATAACTGATACTATAATCACAAACCAACGTATAAGACGAATCTATCTGATCAATTAAAAGTTGTGCTATTTTTGGAACTGAGGTAGGTTTCAATTCTACATCTTTCACCTCTTTTCTAAATAAAAAAAGAGCATCTTCACAATTAATTTTCAATGAATTATCATTATTGACCACATCCAGTACATAGCCCACAAATTCCGTTTGCAATTCACCATCATAGCCCGCTTTTATAATCACTTCCGAACCTCGCTTAACCTCCTTTCCAATATTGAAAACATCATTCATAAACGCCTCTGGTAATGTGATCACAGCCGTATCGACTAAATTATCTACACTACAATCAATATCAATAGATTCAAAAGTTCGCAACGAATAATTGATACCTTCAGTTTTAAATCGAATATTCCAATTGATGTTGTACATTAAAAATCTTCTTTAATCAACAGTTCATAAGAGTAATCACTTGTTAGCTTCAGCTCAAAAGCTTGAACATTTTCACCCTTTGTAAACGGGAAACGATAATCCTCTACTACCACTTTTGTAATTCCTGCTAATTCCAAAGGATGACAATAAATAAACAGTTCCTTCGAATGTTTTAAAAATTCAAACAACTTAATAAATTGATCTTTTGGAAAACAATCTTCGGGCTTTCCCTGCATGATACTTCCTATCAATACACCTGTGACTGTTATGTCAAAATCCTTACGGTTCCAACGTTCTTTTATCGTGCCTATTAATTTCTCCCCTTGTTTAGCTACGTTGCGTTTTACAATGTTATTCCCTGATCCAAAATCAATCATAGGCTCATACGGAAAAACCCAACGAACACTATTTTCTTTAAAGGAAAAACTTAACGGAAAAAACTGTTCGTCTTCATTAACAGCGTTAGGCGTTGTCCAGTTGTCATTTATATTAATTGCTTTGCCCGGTACATCCGAAACGTTATTATCATTTTTTAAAGGCAAAAAAGGAATAACTGGCAAAACGTGTTTACGCAACTGACCGTTCAAAATATTTACATTCTGAATTAAACTAACTGCTCGACTTCCCATCAAACTAGCAAACAATAAATCTTGATTATCTAAAGCCATATTATCCGTTAGCTGTTCCAGCCATTGCTAAAATTCTTAATAACTCATCTGTAACACCTTCGCCCGATTGTTTAGCAGCAGTTGCACCGCCGTTTACATTATCGGCTTTCAAACCGATTAATTGCTCAATCTTTATAGTGATGTAATTGTGCTTAGTACCACCAGTGGCGACGGCTTCATTACTTTTTTTCATTTTGTCCGAACCGCCATTAGTATTGCCAGAACCACCACCGTTACCTAAATTAGTTCCGGGTAATCCGGGTGTACTTATTCCGCTGGCTTCACTGGCTTTTTTCTCCTTTTTCCATTTTACGGAGTCGTAAGCAGCTCTAAATTCACCTGCTGCCTGAACTGCTGTGTTTCCTGCTTTTTTATAACCATCAACAATTGATTTCTTACGAGCTTCAATCTGTGTATTAAGCTGTGAAATCTGGGCGTTGTTTTCGGCTTTGTTGCCTAATCCAACTATGTTTTTAAACTTATACCAAGCAATTTGAATTTTATTGATACCAATCATAAATCCGTTCACTAACATATTAAATTGTGCTTTTGCTGTTTGAACATAGGCTACAAAAAGTAGTTTTGCACCATTAACGGTATGTTTCCATGCTTTTCCCCATCCTTCAGTTTTTGAAACAACGAGAGCAATTACAGCCACTAGAGCAACAACACCAGCAACAATCAAAACAACTGGATTTATTGCCATTATAGCGTTAAATGCCGCTTGTGCGCCAGTCCATGTGCTTGTAGCTCCAGTAACTATCGATGTCCACAACGCTTGCAATTTTGTAGCACTTGTTAAAGTTGAAAACACGGTGCCAGCTCCTTGCATTATTGGCATTAGATTCGAAAAATCACGAGCGGTATTACCTAAAACATCTGCATAGCCTATCCAGCCATTCGTACCATTAAAAAGTGAAATTTTAAAATCATCTATTTGAGCCTTTAGCCGTTTGTTTTTCTCCAAAGGGCTTTCCATAATAATAGCAGCTTGTTCATACGCTGTATTAGTTCCGGTCACGGCTTTAGTCAACCTTTCGGCTTCATCAGTATTCGAAATCATAGCAATAGCTGCGTTGCTATTTTCTTTACCAAACAACTTAGTTACTAATGCCTGGTCCTGCATGATATTTTTAAGTGGCTTTATCCTTTCGGATAGTGACACCGAATTATCCGTTAACTTATTAATATCAACACCCGCTGCTTTTAATTCAGTCCTTACATCTTTTGGTAAAAATCGTCCTTGTGCTAATGTTGCCATTACATTACGCAATGCAACACCTCCTTCAGCTCCTTTTTTACCATTTTTATCCAATACCTGAATCCAAGCGTTTGTTTCCTCAAATCCTACACTTGCCGTTTTAGCTGCTAATCCTGATTGTTCTAAAGCTTGTGCAATCTGTGGCAATTCAGCAGAACCTTCTTTGGCAGATGCTGCCATTACGTTGTTCATTCGTGCCATTTCCTTCGACGCAGCTATAGGGTCATCAAGCGCAACTTGATATTGATTCAATGCCGTTGTTAAAACATTAGTTGCAGCCACAGTATCACCGCCCATCAACTTACTGGTTATCGATGCCTCTCTACCCATTGCCTGTAAAGCTTTAGGAACCTTGGCAATCTCAGGTGACAATTGAGAAAGAATCAACTTATATGACTCAGCTGATTGGGATGCTTCACCACCAAATGTTTTAGCATTTTGGCGGGCATACCCTTCAATATCTTTTAGTTTTTGTCCTGTAACTCCAGTAATTGCTTGAAGGTCGTACATACTTGTACTTAAATCCAGTCCGGGCTTGTTCATGCTCGCAATTCCGTCAGCAGCTGCGCTCACGTTTTGGATAAAAGCGTTCATATTTAGAGAATTGAACCTTTTTTGAATTTTATCAATACCAGTAAGAACGTTATTCGAAAATTTATCAATAGTAGAATTAGCCTTATCAACATTACTGTTGATTTGAATCATGTAGCTTAATGTATTGCTCATTGTGATTAAGGATTTTCTAGTTTTCTGATATAAATTAATTCAGCGTATTTATTTGCCCATTCCTTGTCTGTCAAGTCATCAGGATTAAGATGATAATAATACCTTAATTGAGCGTTCGCTATTCGGAGCCAGTCATTCTCATGAACTGCCGATGACTCTACAGCTTTTCCAGCTCAAATTTTTCAAAGGCGCATATTTCGTCTAGCATAGGACAAATTCCTAAAAACAAACTATCGTTTGTCATGATTTCCTCATCACCATGTAGCCAGCAACTTTTTAAAATTGAGGCATTAAAATTTAAAGAATCGGTTTCACTTGCTTTTGTAGCATAGATTAACTCTTGACGTGTTGGTTTTCTCAAATAACAAATCTTATCCGATTCCTTGGCTTTCAGCGCATAAACATTTAGATGTTGCGCTTTCCATTCTGCTATTTGTTCTGCGGTTGCTTTTTTCATTGTTTATTGTTGTGGTTTTTATAAAAGCACTCCCGAAGGAGTGCTTTAATGTTATGCTTGATTTAAAACTCTCAAGGCCATAAATGGAATTGTAATTTCCATGAATTTATCACCCTGTTTCAATTCCTTTGATGATTCACCAAAAGAAATTCCAACAATTCTATTTGTTGTCATAGCGTCTCCTAAAGACGGATTACCATAAGCGACAACTGCATCGAGGTTTAGTCCCAAAATAGATCCGTTACCTGCTTTTTCCAAAGCAATAAGCTCCGATTGCAAAACAGTGATCTCTCCTTCTACAGTGATATTTCCACTTTGAATACTTTGAGGAAATCTCCCTTTAGCATGCAATGGTTCTTGCTCTATCTTTTCTGTGTACTTAATTGCTCGGATTCCAGTTACATCCCTACCTCCTAAAATGAGAGTCATATCGCCCCATTCGTATTGTCTTGAATTAAATGCCATAATTATTGCCCTGTATTAAATCCGATTGTAAATTCTAAGAATCGACCGTATCCATGAGGACGCACTCTGATTCTTCCTTTTATTGTTGAATCCTGTGCGATGTTGTTAGTAACATCAATTACACATTCAGCTCCTGTATCATTTGCTACGGTCTCATCAACTGAAAGTTCCCCTTTAGCTGACATTTCCTGTGCAATTTTTCGCTCCACTTCAGCCTCTAATGCCTTAGCATAAGCCGCTTGTATTTTTCCTTCGTTCGTCAACGGAACGGTGTCCAGGACAAAATTGGTTAAGGTTTGATTTGCTAAAACAAAAGCCTTATCAATAACACGTCTACGAGTTAAGAAATGATAATCATCCTCAACCGTACAAGCCAAATGATCATCTACAAAATAGTAACCCGATTTACCTACGTGAGTAGTCAATGTGATAAATCCTTTGTCATACAAAGCATCAATATTAACCTGCTCAATTGGTGTGTCCAGGACAAAGAACTCTAAAGGTTTCAATGCGCCATCTTTCACACGCCCAACATTAACATGTACTTGGTTCTTAGCGATACGACCACCCAAAACTCCAACCGCAGCACCTTTCGATGCGGTTGTTCCGGTTCTTGTTTCGGTATCCCCAATTAAAACCGCTACACGGTTGTAAGTGGTCGTCGAGAAACCTATTAGATCGGCAGGAACTCCCGTGTAATTATATCCTTCGATAACAAAAACAACGGGGTGTATTTTGTTTTCGGTGAAATCATCAGCAATCGCTTGAGCCGCTGCTAACGTAGCTGGAAAACCTTCACGCAAACCGTTTTCACTCGTTACTTCAGCAACGCTTGGAGCATATTTGCATAATACAACACGAATACGTCTATTAGATGCCATTAAAAGTGTTGCGCTGTCTGCAACTAATTCGTCTAAAGTTCTGGTTTTGGCAACGCCATAAATCCAAAGTTCAGTCCCGTCTCCCGCTTCAGCATAAAACTCCTTGATGGTTTTGTGCAATTCATAGTTAGAAATTCCACCTATGATGCCCAATGTTTCGGCTTCTTTCAAACTAAACACTGTATAAACAGTATTTAAAGCAAAAGTTCCGTTTGCGGTAGCACTTGCTATAATAGAGCAAATTCCGTCGGGGCTTGTAGCGACAACCCCAAGGTTGCCGTTTTCAAAGCCTATACTTACTTTTGGTTTTCCCATTACTCTTGAGTATTAGTTCCTTCTTGTGCGCTTGCTTTTGCAGCCACTAACAAAGGAAAGATTGTGTCTTTTTTCTCGTTTTCAGCCTCCAAACCTAAAGCTTTGAATAGCTTTACCGCTTCTGGATATTTAGTAACCGCTGGATCAAATTCGGCTAATGACTTAGCTAATTCTGCCTTAGCTTCTTTTTCTTTTTCTTTTTCAGCTGCTTCGAATTCTGCCATTTCTCGGTCGGCATCCGTCAACTCTTCCTCATCCACGACCTGTAATTCCCTTTCGTTAAATACGGGTTCAACGCTTTTATCCTTTAAGGTTTTGGCGTGATTCTTTGCGTCAGTCTCTTGATAAAATGGTGTTCCATCTGAAGTGATGTACGCTTTCTTTAAGTCTGGATTTGTTTCAAAAATTTTGTGCATGATTTTATGTGATTTTAGATTTTACAAATAGCCAAACTGCTAATAAGAGCGAAATAATGGCAATGATTCTTAATAGTTTAATTTGTGTTTCCTGCCACCAAGTCAGTTTATTTACTTCGACCGGCACTCTGATGACTTCGTTACTCGTTTGATGTGTGTTTTTATAATGAGCGAGTAATTCCTGAGCTCGTGCTTCACAGTCAATTTTCAACTGGTTGTTATCCAGCCGAACCTTTGGGCTTTTTAATGTGCGCCCTGGTTCGGCTTGAACAACCTGCTTTATAACGACTACTCCGTTTTGACACTCTAATAATGCCTGATAAGAGCTACTGTCTTTTTCTATCTTAAAAATGGTGTCGTACACCGTTTCTTTGATGGTGATGGTTTGTGATCTGTTTTCAAACGCGGCGGGCTTCGCGCTTCCGCAGGAAGCCAGTACCACGAGTGAGAAAAACGACAACACAATGTGTTTTAGTGATTTCATCAATACTCTTTTTTAGCGTCAAACGAAGGACATTCTTTAATGCGCTCCCAACTTTCAATGATTCCGTTTTTGTTCAAATCAGGTGAAAAGTCACGATGTCCTTGAATGATAATTTTGTTAGTGTTTGCGTTGTTTTTTAACCATTCCTGAGCCTCTTTTATACAGCTTTTAATAGCTGTTTTTTGGGCTTCTGTTCGGGTGTCTTTGCCTTTCCAAATTGGTTGTCGCGCCGTTCCCTTATTTTGAACACCTCCTACATAGCAGATATTGATTGTTTGCTCGTTGAAACCTAAAACACCGTTTGATGTTTTACTAAAATCGAGTAGCTTGTGTATGGTTCCATCCACTTCAATTAATCGGTGGTATCCAGGAGACTTCCATCCTTTGGTTTTCCAAAAAGCCTCTATTGATTCCCGCTTGCCGAAACCAGCCGAACAATGAATAGCTATGTGTTTTATTCCTTTAGCCGTTCTCATTATATCTTACCATTTAATTGCTTGTACTTTGTCAACTCTGTTATTAAGTGTGCTACCTGCTCGGTTAGCTCATCAAACTGCTTGTTTCTATTCTTGAGCTTCGCATTCAAGTCTTGAATTAGTAAATCTTGAGTATCAATAACATCATCTCTCTTTTTTATTTGAGCAATGGCTTTATCCAGTTGTTCAGTAGCAAAATCCAAAAGACCTTTTGTTAAATCAAGTTGTGACTTGTCATTTTCAATGTCCTTAGCCTTTGCATCTGCTGTTTCTATATCTTTTTGCGCCTTTGGTTTTACCCAATCCCAAAACTTGGTTCCAGCTATACCCAAAAAGGCAAAAAGCGAAGGATATAAGACTATGTTTAAAAATTCGTTCACGTTGATTGATTTAAAAAAAGGCTACTACTATGAGTAGTAGCCTTTTGTTTATGGTCTAAATTTGATTCTAGTAGATTGCTCCAATTCCTTTCGAATCAAAAGGCATTGCAATAAAGTAATGTCTGTAATTCAATAAATTGGTTTGCGCTTCAGGATCGTTTTTAGCTTCTTTGAAGTATTGCTTAGTCAAACCTGACTTTTTAGCAATTTGACCAATCCAGAAAGCAAATGATCCTCGACGATCTCCCGCTGCTTTTAAAGCTCCAAAGGCTTTTTTCACACCTGCATCCGTGTACAATGGGTTACCGTTGTATTGGAACAATTGGAATCCTGCAATCTGTGGAGCTGGCATTCCTGTGTTATAATTCACTAATTTGTCCCCAAAGTTTTTACGATCCACCAAAAGGTCATTCCAGTGTGCTGTAGACAACACTAATCTTCTACCTTCAGTAGATACTTCAGCCGTGTCCAATGCTTCTTTCAGCCTTACCATATCTTCATAGGTTAATGAAGCATTACCTCCAACAGTACGTGGCGCACCTGTAGCGGCAATAACTGGAGTTGCAGCATCATTTGAAGCTGGCGCAATAGCATGAGCCGCTTTCTTATACTTTTTTGTATTGATCGCATTCGTGTGCGATTTTGTCGCTGGGTCAATTACGGCATACGATGCCCCGATGATTTTATCGTCAGAGATTGACGTTGGTTTTGTTTGGTATTTATCCAAACTTACCACCGTTTCATCATCTGTATAGGCTTGTACCGCTAATGGATAAGCCGTGTTGTTCAACAACACATCAGGATTGAATGAAGTTCTTGGAATGTGAATGACGTTCAATTCCGAAGCGTCGCCTGAACCCATTTCTAACACATTTGTGTCTAGTTCTGGAATTCCATCCAACCAAGGAGCTACATCTTGTGTAGTTAGGTTCTGGCGAACTCTGTCCAACCATACCTCTGCAAAATTTGCTGGCATATTTTTAAAATTTTAGTTTAATGATTTGCTGTTACGAAAACAGTTTTTTGTACCCGTCTGGATTGTCAGCTTTAAAAGCTAACTGGTCACCAATAGACAATTTTTGAAACTCATCCATCGTTTTCACTTCAACCCCTCCAGTTCCTCCTGGAACGGTAATACCAGCACCAAGATTTGTTTTACCCGGAATAGCGGCTAAAGTGGTTTCCAATACTTCAGGTGAGCTGATTCCCAACTGTACAAAAGCTTCTTTTTTGTCTGCAGGAATTTTTCCTTGCGTAATGGCTAAATCTACTTTTTGAGTAGCTGCCAATTTTACAGCCGTTTCATGGGCTTCTTTTTGCGCTTGAGCGGCTAATTTCAAGCCCTTGTTTTCTGTAGTCAAAGCGGTCAGCTTAGCCGATAAGTCCAATACTTTAGACTCTACATCTGCCACGTCCAATCCATCGGTTGGCTGGTCTTTAAAACCTAAAACCATAAGAGTAGCTACGCTTAATAAGATTTTTTTCATAGTATGATCAATATTTAATTTGTCTTCAAATTTGTTAGAAATAGAAAGTGTCAGGTTGGATACTTCATCTTCAGAGAGTAGTTTACCATCGATGCTATAAATTGCAATAGCGCCACGATTAGAAGGCACAGGGATCATTGAAACTTCAGCGAGCTCGCACTCCATCAATACCACTCGGTCACCAATTCTTTCCATCGAATCCCAATTAGGAATAATTCCCATCGAGCAACCTTTCAAAATGCCTTTGTCTACTTTTTTTGCAATAGATGCGCCTGGCTCACTCTCTTCGTCAAAGTGAGGTTTCAATTTTAATAAACCACCTTCTTTAAGTGGTTCAGACCAATTGCCAATTGCGTTTTCAGTGGTGTTAATGTGATTGTTCAGCATAATTGGATTGTCGTTGAAACGATCCATTTTGATACCCAAAGTGTTAATGAAAAAACCATACGAGTTTTTCACATTTTCATCATTACACACAAAAAATTGAGGTCTTGGCATTGTCTAATTTTTAAATTTGAGTTGGCAGTTCTTGCCGTTTGAGATGACAAATATTAGCCGAATGCCATTCTAAAAAAAACAAATGCACAGCACCCGAACACTTATGTACCAAGACTTAACAGAGTTGTAAAGCAAGTAAACAGTAATTTTTTTCAAAGCCTCTATTCTGTCAACTTTGCTAGTAAATACGCAAATATGGGAGTCAAAAAACAGGTCGAGCACGATCTAGCAAAAAGGTATTATGTTAACGATGGTTTAAGTCAAAAAGAGATTGCCGAACGCTTGAAGCTTACGGAGAAAACCGTTGGCTCTTGGGTAAAAAAAGGCGATTGGGACAAAGAAAAAGTTTCATTGCTAGTTACAAAGGACAATCAAATCACAACATTATACGGACAATTACAAGCCGTAAATGATGAGATAAAGACACGCCCGGTTGTTCGTGACATACCCAACTTTATGTTGAAGCCTATCAAACTAAAAGACAGTTCTGGTGATGAGAAATTAGAATACCCAAAATACGTTGCTGAGGACTATCCCATTTTGATTGGGAACTTTCCCAACTCAAAAGACACTGATATGATCTCTAAACTCACCACCGCCATAAAGCGACTAGAGACAGAAACAAATATTGGCGAAACCATATCAGTTGCAAAAGGCTTGGTACTATTTATTAGAAGTGTCGATTCTGTTTTTGCAAATCAATTAACGAGCTATTGTGATGCCTTTATCAAACAAAAGATGACCGATGGCACTAAGTAGAAAAGACAAAGAACAATTAGTCGCTTGGGATGCCTTTGTAGTCAATCAATATAGGGCAACGCCTGTTGATTTGAACGAAACGGCAACTGATAAACTAAAAAGAATAGCGCGTTTAGAAGCCAATGATGAGGAATGGTTTAAGGAATATTTTCCTAATTTTTACACTTCAGAACCAGCCCCATTTCACAAAAAAGCAACCAAGCGGGTAATGACCAATGCCGAATGGTATGAGGTGCGTTCTTGGGCGAGAGATTTATCCAAGTCGGGTAGGACAATGATGGAAGTCATTAAACTAACAATGACGGGTAAAAAGAAGACCGTAATCCTAACATCTGCCACTTATGATGATGCCGAAAGGCTTTTAAAGCCCTATAAAACGATTCTTGAAGTCAATGATCGTTTGAAAAATGATTATGGTGTACAGGAAGCTTTAAGCGGTTGGTCGGAGGGGGATTTTACCACTAAGAAAGGCGTTTCATTTAGAGCCGTTGGTGCTGGACAATCCCCTCGTGGAACTCGTAACGATGCCGCACGTCCAGATTTGATATTGATTGATGATTTTGATACGGATGTTGATTGTAATAACCCGGATACCATTGAAAAGAAATACTCTTGGTTGGAAACCGCATTAATCCCAACCCGTTCCATTTCCGTTCCGTTGTTGATTATTGCCTGTGGTAACATCATTGCCAAATATTGCTGTATTACTGAAATGGCCAAAAAAGCCAACATTCACGACATTGTAAATATTCGGGACAAAAACGGGGTTTCGACTTGGCCACAACGAAATACTGAGGCGTTGATTGATTTAGCTTTTAGAACGATGACCACCAGCGCCATTCAAAAAGAGTATTTTAATAATCCTATCCGTGTTGGTAAATTATTCAAAAAAGTACATTGGGCGAAGTGCCCACCGCTTCGAGCCTGTGAGCATGTTCTTGTTTATTCTGATCCTGCCACATCCAACAAGGATAATAAAAGCAGCTCTCGAAAATTTACTGGAGTCATTGGATACCGACAAGGAAACTTTTATTTATACAAGGTTTGGCTTGATAACATGACACAGCAAACCTTTGTCACCAATCTCTACCACGCACACGATTGGGTAAAAAGCAAAAAGGTAGACACCTTTAAAACTTGGATTGAAAACAACTCGCTGCAAGACCCCTTTTGGGAACAAGTTCTTAAACCCTTGGTTAAAACCGTTGGTAAGCTATTGAACAAATTCCCGATTTTTATGTCATTGGACAAACGGAAAAAAGACGATAAATACACTCGTATCGAGGGAACTCTAGAACCAAAACACAAACAAGGTTGCCTGTACTTCAATGAAGATGAAAAAGACAATCCGCACATGCAAAGAATGGCGGAAGAATTTTTAGGGGTTGCACCCAATTCTAAAATGATGGATGGACCCGATGGATTGGAAGGTGGTGTTTGGATTATTGAAAACATTTCAAGCAAAGAGAATTCGGAGTATGTCGTAGGACATATTAACAATCGTAAATATTAAAACTATGATAGTAGAATACCAAATTGGTGTAGATGTATTGGGTTTCCCAATCTATTTCAGACACGAAATTTATAAAGGAGAAACCAATCAATCCAAGTTTCAGCCTAAGCCTCGAAAATGGCTTAAAGTCATTCAATCCATAATTAAACAGCATTAATATGTTTATCAATAAAGAAGATTTAGGAAGTGTCATTTATGACTATCAACTAGACCAAATTACAGACGGTAATGATGATCTCGTAGTGCAAGCGTGTAATGCTGCCATAGAGGAAGCAAGAAGTTATTTAACTCCAAATACCGACAATAAAAAATGGCTAGACGGGCGACTGTTGTATGATGTCGAAAACATTTTCAATAAAGTAGGGAACGACCGCCACTCGCTTGTGGTGCAACATTGCTGCACATTAGCAAAATGGTATGTTGCCGAATTGTGCAATGCTGACTTTATATACGAAAAAGCAAAAGAACGCTATGATCGTGCTACGAGTTGGTTTACAAAAGTAGCAACCGGAACAATCAATGTTTCCTCGTTGCCACAATTAGTAAGAGACGAAACAACAGCAGGCGACAAACAACCTTTTGAATTTGGTTCAAGAGCAAAATTCAATCACGATTATTAAGATGGGAAAAATTACAGATTTTATAAAAAACCCGTTTGGGCAAAAGCCCGAAACGGTAAACCTTGGAGTAAGTGGTAGTACTAAGCCAGGGAATAGTTACATTCAGAACATTGTACCCAAAACCATTAGTCAAACACGTCAAGACATAAAGACCTGGACTAACGCTCAAAATATGGCGATGGTAGAAGAGAATCCAAAATTCTTTCCTATCCAAAACCTGTACGACAACATTCTGAAAGATTTACACCTGCAATCTCAGGTCAATAATAGAATGCTTAAATCATTAAGCCGTCCTTTCAGTATCAAAAATGCTGACGGAAAAACTAATGATGATTTAACGACATTACTTCAGGACAAAGGTTTTGTTTTTCAAATCAATAAAGCGATTTTAGAAACCGTTTATAGACGCCACTCTTTGGGTGAGTTCTCGTATAAAATGGTCAATAATGAGCCTGTATTAACTTTTGACACTATACCGCGTCAAAATGTTGACCCAGTAACCGGCTATATTTATTATGACTATACCGATGATAAAAAAATCAAGTACAGAGAACAAAAAGAATACGGCTCTTGGCTGATTGAATTTGGAGAAAAAAACACCACTCTAGGCTTATTGGATGGTTGTGTACCAATGGTATTATTCAAGCGTTTTGGTGGTAGCTGTTGGAGTGAATTATGTGAGATTTACGGAATCCCGCCTCGAGTTATGAAAACCAATACGCAAGACCGGGTAATGGTCAATCGTGCTAAACAAATGATGGCTGATATGGGATCAGCTGCTTACTTTATCATTGATGATTCTGAAAGCTTCGAGTTTGCCAAAGGGGTGAGCACTAATGGTGATGTGTACGCTAATTTATTGCAGTATTGCAACAATGAGTTATCAATGGGAGTGTCTGGAACCGTAGTGGGTCAGGATACTAAAAACGGTTCCAACGGAAAGGAAAAAACCTCTATTGGTATCTTGGACGATTTAGTAGACAGTGATTTATCCCTAATTGAACAATGCTGGCGTGACACGGTAATTCCTGCTTTGCAAGTTTTAGGAATATTGCCAGCTGGCGTGTTGTATAAATACGATGCTACGGAAGATTTAGACGTGCTTTGGAAAATGGTAACTGAAGCTGCCAATTTTTTGGAAGTTGATCCAAAATGGGTGGAAGAGAAATTTGGTATTAAAGTTATTGGAACAAAAAAAACGGCTGAAACTGCTAATTTATCTTTAAATCTGGGCGAAGGTTTTTTCGTCTAAGCCCTGAATATTTTGGGGCATTGCATTTGCGAATTTCCAATTTGTACGATTGCGGTTGTGAAGACTGTAAAACTAAATTATTGACGCTAGCGCCATCTAATAACAAAGCATTTAAACAGCTTTTAAACACTGGTGAAAGTGCCTTTAAACGATTGCATGAGATTGGGAGTTACAAACCAGAAGATTTAAAAACGGAGAAAGCCTATCAGGAATTAATCAATCAAACTTTTGAAGCTTTCAATTTCGCAATTACTGATAATGATATACCTGAAGTAATGCGAAACGCCTTGCAGGATAACGCTCGTTTATTTGGTGGGCTAAAAACACATGCGCAATTGTTTGAAGCTTCAAAACTATTGCTAGATGACAAAGGCAATTTAAAACCATTCAGTCAATTGTCGAACGAATACGATAAACTGAATATAACCTACAATAAAAACTATTTGGAGGCTGAATATGAGTTTGCAGTGGGTTCGTCACAAATGGCCGCGAAGTGGAATGAGTTTGCAGACAATGACCGTTATGAGTTGCAATACCGTACAGCTGGAGACAATCGAGTACGTGCGGAACACGATGCGTTAAGAGATATTACTTTGCCCAAGTCTGACCCTTTTTGGAACTCTTACACACCGCCCAATGGATGGAACTGCCGTTGTACTGTGGTAGAGGTTTTAAAGGAAAAATTTGAAACCAGCGACAGCGAAAAAGCAATTGCAGCAGGCGAAAAAGCCACAAGCCAAATAGGTAAGGATGGCAAGAACCGTTTAGAAATTTTTAGGTTTAATCCTGGTGCGCAAAAAGTGGTGTTCCCACCAGCACATCCTTATACAAAAGTGAAGGGAGCAAATGAGGTTAAAGTCGAAATAGAAAAAGGCTTTGTTCCTAAAAATATTGATAATTACGAAAAGAAATTCGGAGTAAAATTAGATAGAAGTTTTTTCGAATTACTGAACAAAGAAACCACTTTAACTGAGGTTAATTTAGACAAAAGAGTTCGTGCTACAGGAGCGTATTACCATCCAACGGAAAACTATGTTCGAATTCCATTTGACGAAAGGAAACAAAGAAGTAAATGGAATGCCCAATCAATCATTTATCATGAATTTGGTCACGCTGCTGACTGGCAAAGAGGATTTAAAAATCAAAAAGAAGTTACTGATTTAATGCAAAAACATAAAAAGATTTTTGCTAAAAATAAAAATCAACAATTTAAGGAACTTGATGTTAAATTAAGACAGATGCTATATAATGCTCATATAAGCAAAGATTTTGATATGATTGAAAAAATTGGAGCTAGTGCTGATACTGTAGCCTCTTTAAATTCAAATTTCGGATTTGGACATACAAAAGCATATTTTAAAACGGCTGGAATGTCAGAAGCTGAGTTTATTGCTCATACATTTGAAAACAGATATGCCGGTAATGATGTATTCAAGGAGATTATGCCAGAGCTTTATGAAGAAATGATAAAACTTGCTGATGTTTTAAAAACTAAATAAAAGTAATATCTGAAACGGTGTATTCGTCAACTAATATGTCAGACTCAGTAATGGATGGTTTAAGAGCAAGCCTTTTACTTTCAGATTGAGCTTTCTCTAATAACGGGTAAAGTTTCTCACCTAATTGAACCATAAGCGTGGATAGGAATTGAGCATACTCATCGGCTTCATTGCCTGAATAATCTCTTTTTGATAAAAGTTCGTTAAGTAGTTCTTTACCTTCCATAAAACAAATGTACAAAAAATATTAATATGCAAGATTTTATAAAAAATATTCTATCTGATATAAGGATTGATCTAACTGACGAATTCGACAGAAATTTTGAACGCAAAGCCTTTTTTGATAAGCCTTGGGAAAATTCAAAAATCCCAAACCACAAAGGAAGCCTAATGATGCGCACAGGTAAACTGAGACGTTCCATACGATCAAAACAATCTAATAATGACATTAGCTGGTCGAGTAGCTTGCCTTATGCCAGCCTACAGAATGAAGGTGGAGAAATTGAAGTAACTGCAAAAATGAAACGCTTCTTTTGGGCGATGTTTTACAAGGCAAATGGTGCCGTAACTGCCTCAGGAAAAGGAGAACGAAACAAACGACTTTCACAGGAGGCGCAAACATGGAGAGCCTTAGCCCTGCAAAAAGTGGGTGCCAAAATGAAGATCAAACAAAGGCAGTTTATTGGCGATCACCCGCAAGTGAGAAAACGTGTTGAGCATGTGATTGACAAAAATATGAAGGAATTAGAAAAAGACATATTTAACAAATTGAAACGATGAGTAAAGAAGTTTTACAAAATATCCAAAACAAACTAGAGACTATTCCGGCACTTAGATATGTGGATGAAGATTGGGGACAACTCGATGATTATTCGCCACATCCACCCACGCAATTTCCTTTGGCGTTGATAGATATTGGAGCGCTGCAGTATTCTGATATTGGAACACACAGAACGTCCATACCTCAAAACCGGCAAATGGCCACAGGTACTATTGTGATAAGTATTGCTAATCTCAAATTAACCAATTCCAGTGCCAGAGCTCCACAACCGCAAAAGGATAAAGCTTGGGCTATTTGGGATATTGTCGAAAGCGTTCACGCCAAATTGCATGGTATTCCTGTAGGTGGTGCTGCGGGTGCTTTGATGCGCACGGCCATGCGAAAAGTGAAACGAGACGATGGTATTCAGGAGTATGAGGTTACTTATACCATTGGGATGACCAATGTTTAATAAAACAATCGAGTTTGAACAGCAATTAAATCCTCGACTTTTTTAAGTTCCGAAGTGACTGGAGTACAAAGCACTTCGTAAAGTGTTGTTCTTGAAATGGGGTAAATCGGGCAAATGTATTTGCGCCAAACTACTGTAGTAGGAATGTCTTCGGTCTTGTGTTTTTGGTACAACTCTTTGATAAGTCTGTAACGTAACAGCTTATTGCGTTGAATACCAAGACTGCGATTTAGGGAGATAGACATATAAGCAAATGTAAATAGTTTTTATCTATTGTGCAACACCAATTGATAGGCATAAAAAAAACCGCTCTATTGAGCGGTTTTTGAATAGTTAGAATGATTTGATATTGTCCAGGTGGTTTCGTTTTTTCTAAACCAGTAATTAACACCAACAGCTCGATGTTTGAGCTCTAAAAGTGAATAATCTGAAAGTGCTGTTTCTAAAGTTGCATTTGTTTTAAAAACTCGCTGCCATGTAGAAAATAAATCTAAATACTTACCAGTAACCTCTCTAAAACGATATTGCTTAACTCCTTTTATTTCTAAATCTTTATTCTCTCCTTCAAAGTATAATACAAAATTCACTTCAAAACATTTTTCACATACTTCACTCCCTTTTGTTATTTTCTCTTTTAAATCAGCAGGCACAGATGGATCTATATACTTTACACGACAATATCCTATTTTTTCATTTTCAGTTATTTTTAAAAATTCCCATTTAGTTTTACCAGAATTAGCTATTTCATCAGCAAAATTCCTAACTTGTTCAATATTCATCTTTTCTAAAGACATTATGAAGTCAGCGTTAGGGTGGTTAAAAATTGCATCTTTTGCCGCTTGTGCATCTTTTGCCGCTTTTTCTTTTATATCGCTTTGTCTCACGCTTTCCATAGCTATTTCAGCAACTGTTTGGGCTTGACTAAAAAAGCCAATTAATAATGCTGTGAGTAGTAGTAGTGATTTTTTCATAATTATTTGATTTATATTTTTAGTAGCGACTCGACATCTATCCATTTCCTTTCGTGAACGTCCAAAAGCATTATATCTGGTATCGAACGCCCTTTGATATAGCTAATGACTTTATCTAAACTATCTGTTGAAATTTCGTAGACTCCATCAATAATAATAAAATACCTTGCGACTTTTTGTTCATAATAATGTATCTCCATAAATCAAATGTAAAAATTATTTGCACATATTATTATAAAGGTGGCAAATAAAACTATTGCCATTATTTTCAAAACCCTAATCCGCATTTTAAAGCGGTGGTCTATCTCTTGTATTTGGCGGTGATGATCGTTCCAGATATGTTGCATAATTAAAGGTATTTAGATTGTTTTATGATTCCTTACGGTTTTCCTCTTTCTCAAAATTAATTGTGTGAATGACTGGTTTAAAAAAAATGGGGTTCAAGTGGTAGTCTTTAAAAAACACTACCACTTCATCACTATAATGGTACTGTATTTTAACATCAAAATACCTTGAATGTTCTAAAATCATTGCTAGGCTATGATCTAGATAATTAGTCATTGGATAGCTAGTTAAAAGCTGTTGTAGCCAATTAGGTAAGCTGACAATTAATTCATCCGGGTTACAGTTCATTACTCTGAAGTGGTATATAGCATCCCTTAAAAAATTATGAATAGCTAGTATTTCTGATTTATTTATTGATTTTGTTCTCATGTTTTTAATATTTTTTATCTGTCCAGTGAATTAGTTTACCTGTAAAATCTTCATTGAAGTAAGCAAAGAATTCTTCTACCGTGTCGAAACCGTCGTTTTGGGCTAGTTCTAGCCATTTATCTTCTGATAAACGTTTGTCGTCAATGACAATAGCCCTTTTGGGTGGTAAATCATTTCGTAACACTTCTCGATCTGTATAGTAAACAATCTCAAAATCTTGAACACTCACTACTGGCAGAACCGGAGCAAACCGAAACATCTCTTTTCTATACATATTGATAAAAAAATCAATCTTCATGCCTGCTTTCCATCGGTTGGTTTTGTCTTCACGGATGGTGTGGAGTTTAGCGGGTTTTTTATCCTTTGCAATATAGTTATAGTCCTTTGGGTAATGCAATGCGGGGTTTAATCCCGCAATCATGTAAACTTCTTTTAAAGAAAAACATTTATGAATTTTCTCTACAAAATATGTAGGCTTCTTGTTTATCTGTGTGCTAAATCCTAGTATCATTTTCGTTTCTTTTTTTTAGGAGTTAAATGAGTTTGTTTGTTTCTCTTTTTTTGCCACATTAATTTTGATGCTCGGGCTACTTCTTGATATTCCCGAGCTTGCCTTTCTAGCTCTGCTAAATTTCTATCTTGCATCTTCTATCAGTTCTAATATTATACTTTTAAATACTCCATTTGGTTTGTGATCGTTAAGCCATTGCTCAGTCGTGGTGTTAGTTGCCATGCGGTATTGATCTGTCATTTCTTGCATGGGTCTGCTGCGTTTGTAAACCCCCTGTTGCATGGGCGTGAGTGCTTGAAAGGCTTTGGTGTTTTTTATTTTTTGATTCATTTTATGTTGCTTTTACCCAGTCATCGTGATAGTACTGGCGGTTAATGAATGTGGCAAGGTGTGCCGTTCCGGTTTGTTTTTTGGCGAGATACTTCTTGTATCCTGGTGTAGCGAGAAAGCATTTTATTTTATCGGCTTGTGATAATTTATTAAAGCTTTTCTGGGCGTCAAACTTTGATACTTTGTTGCCGTAAAAATCCCAAAGGGCTTCAAAGCTAAAGTCTGGTTCTCCCACCTCGATGGTGAGTTGCTTGAGTTTCTTTTTCCAGTCCTTTATGTGGTCTTCGAGGTAGGGAAACTTTCCTTTCTTATACAGCCAGTCTGAGTGCGCGGTGCTGAGTTCGCCTTCCATGACATTAAAGTGGATTAAAACCCCGTTTAAATTGTATTTAAACTGCCAGATACCACCGCTTTCAATCTTTACTGTGTAGGTTGTCGTGAGTTGTTCCATTGTTTTAGTTCTTCTAGTTCAAAAAATACAGGGATTGACAAATTAAATGATAGCCACAATTCAACTTTTGCACCTCTTGATTGCTCATAACACGGCATCGCTAGTACGGCATCGCATTTCATTAGTGCGTTAAGGCATTGTTTCATTGCGCTGTTCCACTCGGCTTCAGGGTTGTTGACTACTTCAATAGGACTAATAGGTTCTAAACCTTCCATAGCTACCCTTGCGCAGGTTGTTGCAAACTTTGCCGCTACTTCTTCTGGTGGTAATCCGGTTACTTTACCGGCGATGTATATTTTTTGTTTCATGCTAATTTTTGGTTTAAATCATTTTTAATATAGCGAATCACGTTACGGTCATATTCACTCATAGGGTAGTTGTCCACTATGGTGACAAAATACTCGAGATAGTGCGCCTCGTAATATTCTAAAGTAAGTGTGGTTTTCTTTTTCTTAGAAAATAGCGTCTGGTTCCAGTCGATCTCGATGTGTTTTTTCTTGAGCTTGACAATTACTTTGTCCAGGATAGATCGCGCCACTCTCACGTCTCTTGTGTTTACTGGTATTTTACCAATGGCGTTAAACGAGTGAACGAGTGCGCCTAATTGCTGTGGAGATAGTTTAAGAGGAATTTTCATTACATTAATTCGATTAGAATGTTAATATCTATTGATGAAAAGTTTTTTTTACCTAAAGCTGCGCCGTTAAACTCTAGGTAGGCATTTAAGAATTTATTGCCAGCCTCATACACGTAAGTAACGTGAAGTTCAGAGTCGTTTTTTTGAAGTCCCCACCAACGATAATAGCCATTATTATCTAAGGCATCGCCTTCCAGTTCCTTAAAACCCATTTTTGTGAGCTCTTCTATTGTAAGATGTGTTGTTGTCATGCGCAATCTGTTTTTGGTGGTTCTAAGGCTTCCCCGCATTGGGTACAAATAAGTTGAGTGGTTTCGCAAGTGGCGACACTTTCTATTACTCTAATTTCGGCTATGTCGTGCGGACATACCTCGATAATGCTATAGCTTTCCATGATTAATGAATTAAGCTGCAGTTAGTACAATATAAACTACCGTTTTTTTCTTTTGTTGACATTTCCATTTCACATTCGAAACAATAGAGGTCAGTAGATCCACATTGAACGGTGTTCTTTTTTCTTTTTTTTGCTTTTCTTTTTTTTTTCGGCTCAGTCCATGCTTCAAAAAACATCCCGAGAATAAAACCTACTATTACTGAAATTGATATCTCCATATTACTTATATTTTAAATTGAGTTTTTCCAAATTACTACCCCATCCAGGGCGACTATTATTTTTGATACTTCCTTTTCGGTCATTTCCTTTAAAGGCTTTTTAATTGGGCTTTTATCGCTCTTTAAAAAGCGGTCAAACCATCCTGTCATGTCGGCAACTTCGCCCCAGCGTTCGCTTTTAACCACTATGTTTGCAGTGCGCAGGTTTGCCATGATGCGCTTGTGTTGGGGGTTTTTGTAGTCGAATAGGCCGTAGTTGCTTTTATTGTGACATCTACCGCCCTGTAGGATGTTTATGAGTTGTTCCTTTGGTTTTTGGTAGTCATCTATGGCACTTCCTGTGCCTTCGTAGATATAGGGTGATTTAGTTTTCATTTGTAATTACTTTTTTTCGAACTGTTTTTCCGTAGAAAGCTTTGAAAGGAATACCACTTTCGTACATGTCTTGATGATCTTTGCACATTTATTTACCTTGTCCAATATTTTTTTTATTGCATCCATCGGCGGCACAATCTTCTATAAATACTATGTTCATTTTATTGTTGTTTTAAATTTGCTCCCGAGGCAGGAATTGAACCTGCAATGCAATGAAGTGATAACCTATTTCCACTCGGGACACCGAATTAACTAACCAATAGTTTTTTTATAGTTTTTTCGTTTTTACTAATTTCCTCTTATTGTCTTCTCGATCTTGCATTATTAATCTATTGCATAAATGATTAAATTCTAAAGGACCAGTTTCGTTGCTTGTTAATCTTGCCATAATCATTTGAGGAACTCTAGTCGCCAATACATGAAAGAAATCGTTTGGTGAAAAATCATCTGAGAGAACATCAATGTGATTTTCGTCTTCTTCATCAAAAATATTTGCGATTGCTCGTGAAATTTTAGCGTAATACTGAATTTGGTTTTCTTCGTTCATTGCCATAATTATAATTTATAGGTTGCTTTTGTGTGTGTTTTAAATCTTGGATTGTCAATGACTATTTTCTTATACCTGGAGAAAGCTCGATTCTCTGTGTCTGATAAATCCGTTCTTGAGATATAGTTACCGTTGGTATCCTTGTAAACAGTATGCCCATTGACACTATATTGCTGATGATCTTCTAGGGGCAGTATCGTTACTGTTGGTCTCATTTTTTAGTTGGTTAAAGTGGGTTTTGATTTTGAATCTAAGCCATAACACATAGGTAATTATGGCTTTTCCGTTCAGTAGTACTAGCAGTATCGCTAATAATATGCTGGTATTACTGTTGTTGATCTCCATGATCTGCTGGTATTACTTCGCTAAAAAAATCAAACTTGTAATTTCCTGAGAAACCTACTGAGGACATGGATAACGGCACATTAGTTTTAGAGCCATCTTCATTGATTAATGCGGCCTCAATAAACCATGAAGAGCGCACCGGCTTGTATGCTGACCCAATGATGGCCACACCGTCTTTAAATTCTTCATCGTTAGATTTAGCTGCGGCTTTTTGAAGCTCGAGAACTCGAGATCCTTTCAAATTTCCTTTGGCATCTTTTTTTAGTAGGTTGAAAAGCATGTCTACAAGTGAAGCAGTTTCTTCGTCTTTTGACAAGGAACCTATGTACTTTTCGACTTTTGCAATCCCTGCGGTTACGGTATCGTCCCAACCCTCATTGATGCGGTACCCGATGGTAATTTCTTCTTTATCTGTAGAAAAGGTGTGTGACTGTTGTTTCTCTTTTATACCGTAAACGATATTTTTTAAGTCTAAAACCTGCTCAAAAAACTGAAACGTTTTGGTTTTGGCTTCGCTAATTACTTCGGAAGCTGCGCAAAGCTGAAACATAGCTTTGGGTACCGTTTCAAGGACTAAAGCTTTGTAAGCTTCACGGTCTGTGTCTTTTTTGGCTTCTTTTTTGGCTAAGGCTTCTTTTAATTGTTCCGCACTGAACGTGCTTAGATCTAATGTTGCTGCATTCATAATTATTGGTTGATTTACTATTATATTATTGATGTTCATTTATTTTAAATATTGATCTTGATTGAATCCGCCCCAGTTGGTGGCTTGTATCTTCTCTACGGTGAACTTTATTTTTGCCTCTAATGCGGGTGGGCATTCATAACCTCTCACTTCGTGTAGATAGTTCTCGTTGTTGTCAAATGATAGTTGGCTAAATAATGACCCTCTTTCCTGATTAATGCAGATGCGTTCGCCCACTTTGAACACATATATCTTTCCTTCTTTTTGCAATTCTGAACAATAGAACAATACGTTCTGCAGGTCTTCTAGGCGTTGGTTGATTTTTCGGTTACTCATAATCTTCGTGGTGTAGGCGGTTTTCTAAATTCCTGATGTCGGTTTCAATCTCCACTCGGTTGGGATGATTGGGCATTTCGATGAGGAAGTTTTGCAGTTTTTCGATTCGGTCTTTAATTTTTGTTTCTGTCATGGTTAGTTTTGATTAATGATGGAGTATTCAATTCTTTTCCCGGCTACTTTTGTCAGCTGTGGTTTTGACTCTCTTTTTTGCGCCTGGTCTAACAATGCTTTTGGAAAGCGAGACATCATTTTATTCACGATAGTGCAATAAAACTGATCTTTATCTTTACCAGTGATCTCTGGGTAAGAGGCGGCTATTTCTCTAAAGTGTTCCTCGTGTTTTGCTAGTTCTTGCAGCCACCATTTATTAACAGAGCCACTCGCTAGGACGTTCTGGAAATCTCTAAGCCTTATTGTGACATTCTCTACCCAAAAAATATAGAACTCGAGTATAAAATTTTCTTTTGTTTCTTGGTTTTGTAGCAATTCCATTAAATAGGCTACTGCGTTTTCTTTTGTTGCTGTTTTTGCTGTGTTCATGGCTTTTGTTTGTTTTTTTAAATAATCTCTTTCCAATATTTAGCGGCTCTTTGAGCCCATATAACGAATGGCTGACCACCTCCGTTTAACCGTCCGTCAGGAAACATCTTGAATCCCTCAACCCATAATTTCAAATCGACATCAAACATGATATCATCTGCTAAAGCACCTTTTGGCATACTCCCTTTGGCTTGTGATATCCAAATGATCCCTTTCCCTTTTTTTAACATTAACTCCTTTAGTTGGTAATATTGAGCCTTAGTAATTCGAGTGTATTGAACCGAATCGACAAATAAGAAATCAGGTGATTTGGGTTTACTCATTCTAATAATTAACTCATCAAAAGGTTCACGATCTAAGAGAACAAATGAGTTACCACAACTTTCCATATGGTTTCGCACCAATGCATTTTGCATTGTTGACGAAAGCCCCTGTTCTAGGGAATCGTAGGCTACTTTCCCGAAATTTGTGAGGTACTTTGCAAACTTTATAGCCGCTTCGGTTTTACCGTTTGTAGTACCTCCCCAAATGATCGCCGAAAAGGCCTTGTCAGGTTTTCCTAGTGTAGATTCCCATTCACCAGAGAACTCTAAAGGATTGAATTTTTTTGAAAGAACGTTTGAAACAGAGTAGGCTCTATTTATTTTTTTTGCCATGCTTTTTTTTATAATAGTAATAAGAGCTTGCATTGACTTTTAACTCTTTTAGAACAATGGTTAATTTTTCATTTGCTAGCCTATCACTTATTGATTTGAAAAGGTCTTCAGTCATTCGTATACCTCGGTTATTCCATTTGTGTCCCACAATATTACTTTCGGTCATTCCTTTTTTACCCCAGTATAAATTGCTGTAATGATCTCCATTTGTTTCCACTGTGCGCCTTGCTGCGTGTTCTCCTGTAGGAGCTACGCCATGCCAAGCTTCACAAACTAGCCTGATAGTGTTTACCGTTTTTCTATTGACAAAAACTACTCTTCTAATTTTTTTTGTGTGAGGTAGTTGTTGGCTACTAATCTTTAAAACTTCATCATTAAGGAGTATTGTTGATCCGTCTTCATTAATCTTGAGGTATTCTATGATGGGGTGGTATCTAAATTCACTCATTATACTGCTCTTTTATTAGCGAAAACCATACGCTTGACACGTCTTAAATCTCCGTCGGCATCTTTCGCAATTCCTCTGATGGCCTGTTCGTCATTCAAATCATTGGCCACACATACTGCTTTTATATCTGAGAATGTAGTTTGATCTAATTCTATAAATCGTAACCCTACACGACTATAAATCTCACGATATCCTTTCTTTTGCATCGCGATTCCTCTACGGATGCGCTTTTCTAAATATTGAGTTGCCATGATGGTAATGCCACAATGTCCTTCGAGCTCGTTGTAGAGCGTGATGAAAAACAATAGAACCGTATCTGATAACTTATCGGCTTCATCTAATATGATCTTTGGTTTTGATGCTGATTTTAATGTCATAACTGCCTTGTGCATCATTTCAGGCAATGTCATACCGTCTGTCTCTTTTCCCATTTTAGAAAGTAACTCACGCAAAAACCATTTTTTGTCCCAGTATTCATTGCAGGAAAGTCTAAACACGTTTTTATTCTCTTCTTCATATTTCTTTGCAATGGCTGTTTTTCCGCTTCCTGCGTTTCCTGTTACGGCGATCACCAAAGAGAATATTTGAGATTCTGAAAATAATTTCATCAGCAGTTGAGAGTTTCCCGTCTCAGCAATTTTCCATTCGCTGGTACCGATGCCTAAAAAGGCAGAAACTTTACGCCACATTTCTTCAGATATGTTTTCCCAGTTATGGTTTCTCATTTGAGAAAGTAACGAGGCTGAAACGTTTTTCATTTCGACCGCTACTTTATTCTGAGACCCTTTTTGAGTGATGTATTGATCTAAATGTTCTACTATCGTTAATTTGTCTGTGTGTGTCATAATCTTAGGTTTAATCAGTGTTTAAATGGTTTTTAAAATATCTTTAAATGGTTAAAATCTGGAATGAAAAGCAGTCCTATCCGTTTCCATTTGTTCCTCCTTGGGTAAGTGTCCTTGAAACTTGATCATCATTTCTTGTTCCTCGATTAAGCTTTCACGGCTGATGCCGGTACGCTTAATTAAATTTTGATAAGCGAGTTCATCTCGTTTTAATTCTTCATCTCGAATGGCAATATCTTGATCTAATAATGCTCTTGAATTTCCTTTCATGAGTACTGGAATAGACTCATGCATTCTTTTTGATTGCGCGTAGGCAACAAATCTTTTTTCGCCTGAAGGGGTCAATGCATACAATCCTATAAATTCATCTAGTCGTTCAGGATCGTATCTTACAATTAGACTTTCGCCAACAAATTTTCTTCTAAATTCTGTATCGATGTTGTTTGTTTCGTCATACACCTCGTAGATGTAATCTTTGCCTTCAACAGTAAGCGGCATTCCGTGAGCGTAGTATTTTTTAACTTTGGTTTCATCAATCCAGAACATTGATAGCTGATCCATAATGCTAATTTCTTCGCGGTGCTCCGTTTCTTCATTGTATCTTTCGATGCGGTTGATTGCCCAATCTTCTTGTTTGCCAGCATTCCATTTATTAACCAGGGCAGAGAATATTTTATTGAATTGATCTACTGTAGGCAGGGCTTCTTTGTATTCCATGATAAAGTCCGTGTTGGGCTTATTAGTGGCGGTTCTTACCTTGATACTTTGCTTATCAGAAAACCACATTTTAGAAATTACTTGCTGTTGCAAGCGGTTAAAAATTTGCTCTGCTGGACTTGATTTCCTACCCACTTTATGGCTGTAGTGATGCCCTTTGACTGGTAACTTATCGTATAAATCTTGCATCTTTCCTGAGGTGTGCCCTGATTGCTTATCGTACGTGAACAAATGTGGACGACAACCGGAATGATTAACAGCCATTTTAATAGCTCTAAAGTGCGATGCATGGTTCTCGCTGTATGCAATGTCCCAACCAATTATTTTCTCGCTGTGAACGTCAAAAACAACGTTTATTTTAAGTGATGCCGCCATTTTCTGTTTGTTGTCTGCAAAGTGTACTAAGTCTAGCTTGGTACCATCAATTGCCCACCAAGCATTAGGGAACCACTGGGAACGGTTACGGGTTACGGTGTGGCCAAAGTGCTTCATGTATTCGTCTTTTCCGTCACGTGCTAGCATCCAAATCCTTTTTTGCTCCGTTTTATCAAGCCAAGCACCAACTGCTCTCTCGCTTAATGATTTCCATGCTTTAGCTTCTCGTACTGATTCGTAAATTCTAAGTACTTCAGTGATGGTGTATTTTACCGGCAAACAATATTGAGACATAATAAAATCGGCAACATCGTCAATGATTTTAGAAGGGTTAGAGTTCATCCATTTGCCTGAAACTATTGAACCGTAACTTTCAGTATCATATTTTTGGATAGCTCGCTTGAACGAAATCACGTTTTTGTACCGGGTGTGTAACCACGTTTCAGGTAGATTCCCGATTGCTTCGAGCATACGATCCCACATTTGTTTTTTACCTCCGAAGCGTTTTTGTACCACTACATTAAGTGCGATGTGTTTAACAGCGTTGAACATGATCGCCTGGTGTGTGTATTCTTTCTGCTTTTCTTCAGGAAGGTGTGAGCCGTTTTCTAATAGGTAATCTCTGAAATACTGTTCAGCGGTATGGTCCCAGTCCATGTAGTCGCTAAAAACAATGTTTTTCACGCTTGCGTATGGATCGCCTACTTTTTCACGTATCAGTTTCTTGAAACGGTCAGGGATGGACTCGTATGCTACTAAAGCCTTACGACCGTTACCGCCGATTGTTAGCTTTTTGATTTTACCGTTAGAGCATAGATATTTGTAATTTGCTTGTGACATTACTCCGGAGGAGTAAAGCCAAATACTAGCTACGCATAACGTGTTTTGTTGATACTCGAACATAAATTTGTTATTAAAGTTTATTCTGTAAATCCTTTACTAAATCTTCTCTATTGGTGATAATTCTATCCAAAGCATTAAATGCTTCAATATTACCACGGATGAATCGTTTTTTGGCAGCATCAGGAGAGCAACTTAGTGCAGCCCCGAGAGTTGTATAATCTCCATACTGCAATCTGTTTTCCAATAGATCGATTTCTTTTTTACTTTTCAGTCCGTTTGTTAGGACATTATTTATTTTCTCCATAGTTTTGTCTTGTTGTCGTGACAAATGTAGATAAAATAATATCTAAAAATAGCATTATGGATAAAAATATATCCTATATCAAGGAAAGAATATTGCAATACTCTGAATACAAAGGAATTGGGAAGGAAAAATTTATTGAGAATCTAGGTATGACCTATGGTAATTTTAAGGGAAAACAGAAGTTGACCTCTGTAAATTCTGATTTTTTAGATAGATTTTTATCTAAATATCCTCAGGTCAATATTGAATGGTTGCTTTCTGGAGTTGGTGACTTAGAAAAAAAAGCGGTAAATAATTCGATCTCGGACAACGTAAATTCAATTATTAAGGAGCCAACTGGATTAGTTTATGAAATTCATAATGAGGCTAAGCTTTTCGATGATAAACAAGAGCCCGAAATATTAGAAAACTCGAGTGGAAATAAGTACTTTATTTATCCCGATGGTACAATTAGGATTGAGGTTATGAAAGTTCCATTTTTAGCATACGCCTCTTATATAGAGTGTTACAATGACATAGTGATTTGCAAAGAAGAGTTTTCTACAATTACATTTAAAGTTGATCACATAGGCCGTGGAAACTATGTAGGGTTTGAATCCTTTGGTGAAAGTATGTGGAATAGTGGCGGTTATGACACGCCTTCCGGAGCCGATATATTAGGAAGAGAGGTGGGGAAGCATTTATGGGCTAATGGGTTTCACACTACAAAATACGGATTTATTATAATATCAAAAACAGGTATTTGGCATAAAGACATTATAGATTTAAAAGAAAATGGAGATATTACGTTATCATCACGAAATCCAACTTCACCACCCTTTGATTATCCCCTAAACGATGTTCTTCAGATTTTTCACGTAATTAAACGGTCTTTTTAAGTTAATTGTCTATTAAATAGATAGTTATAATATTAAATATCTTTACGTACATGGTATTATCCCTATGCGTAAGGATATTTTTTTATCTATATATGCTATTTTATTGGTACTATCTATTATTTTATAGATATTAAAATATCTAATTATCTAACCCCAACACTAACCCCAACACTAACCGCAAATATTAAATTACAAGTTCATGCCTTAAAGATCATTTATTGTTAATTGGGCGTAAAAAAACCGTTTAAATACTATTTTAAACGGTAGTGTTATTTGTAAAATCCTTTGTTTTATTGGGGTTATTAACCTTTTATGTATCCTTTTACTAGATAGCGGTAATTAATGTCTTTAAAGCGTTTAAAATGGTTCTTTAAACGGTAGTTAAATGGTAGTAAATGTACTTTTCGTTTATAGTTGCTTTCTCGACATTTTTTTCTTAACCCCTTATTTTATTGATGTTTTCGACCTTTTTTGTATTATGTGTTTATATACTTTTGGTTGTACCCCCTATATCCAGAACTGAAAAAAGTTGTATATATTTGATGGAATATACTAGTTGTGTGATACCTTAAAAAAGGACTAACGATTCAAAAACAGAATTAATTATGAACGAAGAAATAATAACTTGTCAAAATTGCAACCGCAAATTAGTAAATATGATTGACTCGTGTCCAAATTGCAATTCAATGAAAAAATTAATCCATTTAGAATTAGACGAAATTCTACCAGATATTTTCGATACAATTGCAGGTAAGAAGGAAAATCCAAATTTAAACTCGAAAAAGAAAATGTTAGAAAAGTTTTATGATGGTTATGATCAATCAGCAGATGGAGATTTAGCTTATAAAAAGCAAATAATAAGTCGAGAAAAAGACTATTACTTGGAAGAAGTGAAAAATAGTCAAGGAATTATTATTCATTACTGCGAAGAACCATTGTCGAATCATAAAAATAGAGGGTCTGCTAAATTTAAACATAATAATTAGAAAAATGGAACAAACTAAAACAAATGCTTGGTTCGAAAAAAACTGGTTAGTCATAATTTTATGTGTAATCTTCTTTCCTGTTGGTTTATATGCATTATGGAAAAATTCTACAATTTCTAAAGGATGGAAAATTGGACTTACGACCGTAATTGCTATTGTGGTTATTGCAAGTCTAACTGATGATAAAACAACTTCTAATGAAAACATAAAAGAAAATAACGAAACCGAAATTGACTCTAAAAAAAACGAAAACCTAACAGAAAAAAATCCCAACATAACTGCATTAGAAGAAATTAAAAAAGAACCAAAAGTAAAAGAAGCAATGATTACAGATGCAAATGTTCTTTACGTAAGTGTTAAAGATGATGGTACAAATCGAAATGGATTTGCTCAATATTTATGCGAAATATTAAACGAATATAAAGCAACTACTAAATGGGTAAAAGTTGTAAAAGTTAATTCAATTAATGACCCTAATAGTGATAATGCCTATGGAATTTTATTAGGCGAGTCAAATTGTAACTAATAAAGGCATCACACAACAACCATTCCTATGTAAAGCATCATTAAGTTAATGAAAGTAGAATATAAAATATTTATAAAATCGTTTTTACTATCTAGCCTGGTTTACACAACACTTATGGCAGGATTTGATTATTATGACGAGCAAAATTTTAGTGTACTCAAATTTATATTTCACTTTTTATTTTTTGGGCTATTTATGGGGTAATGACTAGATACAGCCATCGAAAACAACTAAAAAAGGAAATGACCAAAACGGAGTCTAGACCCCAAGATATATAATCATAAAGCTGTTGTGCATTACTCCCGAAACTTCGGGACTGTCCCTACACAATGGAGCAGCCAAAACAGCAAACAAACATTTCTGCTTCGTCCACATGATAAGTTTCCCCGCAAATAAATCGCAAATACAAAACAATTGACTACATTTGCATCGCACACGACATAAACGCCTGCGATAAAAATAAAACAATGAGTAAAACTATAGAAACTACGTTAACGCAAAATATTTTCAGAATACTATTAGCCTTTTTTATGGTCTATGCAGGATTCAGTCATCTCACTTTTAATAGAGTTGACTTTCAAGCACAAGTACCAGACTGGCTGCCGCTTAGCAAAGACTTGGTGGTAATACTATCAGGTATAGTAGAAATGGCATTGGGTCTCGGTTTGGCTTTTTGGAAAAAAGAACGAGCAACATTGGGTTGGGTACTAGCGCTCTTTTTCGTTTTAGTGTTTCCCGGTAATATTGCGCAATACCTCGACCACAAAGATGCCTTTGGTGCTTTAGATTCAGATAACGCACGTTTAATACGTCTGTTTTTCCAACCCGTACTGATTGCTTGGGCTTTATGGTCAGCAGGTTCGTATCAAGCTTGGAGAAATAGTAAAACAGACGACTAAGATGGATGATGCTCAATTAAAATTAAGCAGTCAAGTCTGTTTCCCGGTCTACTCGGCTTCCCGTTTGATCACTAAGGCCTATAAACCGTATTTAGACGAAATGGGGATTACCTATCCGCAGTATTTGGTATTACTGGTTCTCTGGGAAAACGATAGCCTTTCTGTAAATCAGATTACAGAAAAGTTGCTTTTGAACACTAACACTCTTTCGCCATTGCTAAAACGCATGGAAAAAATGGAATTGCTACAACGCAATCGCTCTGAAACAGATGAAAGAAGTGTTATTGTACAGCTTACAGAAAAAGGAAAAAACTTAAAAGATCAGGCAAAGCCTATTCCTGAGCAACTCATCAAAATATTGCTTACTGAAAACATCAAGATATCCGATGTACTGCAGCTAAAAGAGATGCTGAATGAATGGATTACAATACTCACAGAAGACAACAAAAATTTAGAATAAAACAATAAAATAAAACAGAGAATATGGAATTATTAGATAAATTAAATTGGAGATACGCTGCTAAAGCGATGAATGGTACAAAAGTATCGCAAGAAAAAATTGACAACATAATTGAAGCAATATCACTTGCTCCTACCTCAAGTGGTTTACAACCGTTTGAAGTAATTGTAATTACAAATCAAGAATTAAAAGAAAAAATCAGACCTATTTCTTGGAATCAATCTGTAATCACTGATTGTTCTCACTTATTTGTATTTGCAGCTTGGGATACTTATACTGCGGAACGTATTAATAAAATGTTTGATTTGACAAATTCAATTCGTGGATTTGAAAACGAAGGTTGGGAAAATTACCGCCAAATGTTATTAAACAGCTATCCGCAAAAGGATGCTGAGGAAAACTTTAACCATGCTGCTAAACAAGCTTACATTGCATTTTCTCAAGCCATCGCTGCTGCCGCTTTTGAAGGAGTTGACAGTACGCCATTAGAAGGTTTTGATGCTAATGCATTGGACGAAATATTAGGCTTAAGAGCTAAAGGACTTAGAAGTTGCGTTATGCTTCCTGTGGGCTATAGAGATACTGAAAATGACTGGTTAGTTAATCTTACTAAAGTTAGAAAAAGCAAGGAAGATTTGGTTACTTTAATTGATTAGTAACAAAAAAATAGCAAATTTATCATAATAAAAAGCGGCGTGGGTATTAACTCAAGCCGCTTTTTTTTATCGCGTAACTTGAAGTTAATAACTACGCTACTCATGAAAACATCCTTTAGTATAGAAATCATAAGTCTCAAGCTAGCATAGAATTTTAGTTTGCAAAAAAGACAAGTTTGCAAATAAATACGCAGTGATTCCCAACAACCAAAATTTTAATTATAGCCGTATATTTCTTATATTCGTTACCATCAAAACGAAACCAAAATGAATTTTTCACCTTTTCCAGAAATAAAATCAGAGCGTCTATTACTAAGAAAAGTTGAAGAATCTGATGCTCCAGTTATTTTATACTTACGATCGGATGCAACCATTAATCAATTCATCGAAAGACCAGAAAACCGAAAAACAAAAACGCTCGAACAAGCCTTGCAATTTATTACCGATATCAATCAAGACTTTGAGAACAATAAATCGGTGACTTGGGGAATCGTTTATAATAATCAACCTGAACTTATTGGTACTATTTGTTTGTGGAATTTTTCGGAGAACCACACCATTGCTGAGGTTGGTTATGGATTAAGTCCAGAATTTCAAAATAAAGGAATCATGACCGAAGTACTACAGCGTATTATCGATTTTGGTTTTAATGAACTAAAGCTAGCCAAGATCGAGGCATTCACCCATCATAAAAATGAAAGTTCTAAAAAAATATTAGAAAAAACGGGCTTTCATTTTATGGAAAATAGAAAAGATCAGCAGAATGATTCTAATGTTATTTACGAACTTATAAATAAGTAGAATTAATCCTTTTTTTCTTGTGGTAAGGAATCAAACATTTGCTTCTAATTCTAAATAGCCCAAAAAAGTAGGTACTAAAAGAGTTTTACACTACTCGTATTGCCTTTTAAAACTAATCTCAAAAGCACTATTTCATACTAATTTAAAAATATATCTTTTTAGACGGAAGATTTTTTTTATTTAAAAAAAAACAACTAATACATTAATATACAGCAACTTGATTATTTTTTGTTTTGGTTTAAATAAAACAATAACATTTTTTTAACCTAACATTTGTATATACAAATTAAAAAAGTGCTACATTTGTACCAACAAATAAGAAAAGCTTGTTATGAAAATTGAAGATGAAATAAAAAGCACAATACCGTTAGATATTTCTAAAAAAATTATTTTAAATATTTTGTACACACAAAATGTTACAAATGAAAAATTTAATGAAATATTAAAACCGTATGATTTATCTGGAGAACAATACAATGTTTTACGCATATTAAGAGGTCAGAAAGGAAATCCGGCTAATATGTGTGCCATACAAGAACGCATGATTGCTAAGACTAGTAATACCACTCGATTAGTAGATAAACTATTATTAAAAAATTTTGTAACCCGAAATGTTTGTCCTGACAACAGAAGAAAAATTGAAGTGATGATTACTCAAAAAGGATTAGATGTTTTAACTGAACTAGATCCCAAAGTGATTGAGCATGAAAACTATTTCTCCCAGAATTTAAATACAGAAGAATTAGAATTATTAAATACATTATTAGAAAAATACAGAAATCAATAAATATAAAAATTATGACTACCTTTTTAGATAAACAAAACTGGCGTTATGCTACAAAAAAATTTGACGCAGCAAAAAAAATATCAGAATCCGATTTAGATTTTCTTAAAGAAGCAGTTCGATTGAGTGCTTCGGCATTTGGATTACAACTTTATAAAGTTATAATTGTTGAAAATCCAGAAATTAAGGCACAATTATTGCCCGCTGCTTATGGACAATCGCAAATTATAGATGCTTCGCATTTATTTATTTTTGCTAATCAAACAAATGTTGGTGACGCTGAAATTGATGCTTACTTGAAAAACACAAGTGAAATCAGAGAATTACCAATCGACGCTTTGACTGGTTATGGCGATTACATGAAAGGATATGTAAAACCAATTCCTGAAGATGCTAAAGATGTTTGGACAGCAAAACAAACCTACATTGCTTTAGGAAACTTGTTAAGTGCAGCAGCTGAGTTAAATATTGATGCTACGCCAATGGAAGGTTTCAATGCAGCAGAGTTTAATGCCATTTTAGGTTTAGACAAACTAAACTTAAATGCAGCAGTGATTGCTCCAGTAGGATACCGTCATGAAGAAGATGCTACACAACACCACAAAAAAGTTAGAAAATCAAAAGATGATTTGTTCATCACACTATAATTATTAATCCATTTCAATTCAAACACAAAAATTAAACAAATGAAAAATTTAAAATCAATTGCATTAGCATTAGTAGTAGTTTTATCTACAGTGTCAGTATCTGCGCAAACAAAAAAAGTAGATGCATCAGCAAGTACAATCAACTGGGTTGGTAAAAAAGTAACTGGACAACATGAAGGAACAGTAAACATTAAAGATGGAGCACTTGTTTTTAAAGGAGCAAAATTAGTAGGTGGAACTTTTACTGTTGATATGAACTCATTGACTGCAACAGATTTAAAAGGGGAATACTTAGGGAAATTAAACGGTCACTTGAAATCAGAAGATTTCTTTGGAACTGAAAAATTCTCAACATCAACATTAGATTTCAAAACGATCACTGCTAAGGCAAAAGGTGTTTATGCTGTAACTGCTGATTTAACTATCAAAGGAAAAACAAGTCCTGTTGCATTTGATCTTGCTGTAACTGGAAATACTGCTGCAACTAAATTTAACGTTGACAGAACTAAATATGACATTAAATACGGTTCAGGAAGTTTCTTCGATAACCTAGGAGACAAAGCAATTTCTGATGAATTTGAATTGGCTGTAGCTTTAAAATTCTAATATTTTATAATACCCTGTTTACTAATTCACCCAACAAGAAATTGTTGGGTTTTTTATTTCATACTCTGAAATAATGTAACAAAAAAGATGAAAAAATCAGATTTTTTTTGGTTTAATGTATACGATTAACCAAATTACATTTATATATTTGTAGTATGAAAACAACAATGAACAATACTTGGTGGTGGAACAATTTACGTCAATAGTCGTGAACTAAGCTCCTATAGTATTATCATATATAAATATAAAAGGCTTGTCATGACGACAAGCCTTTTTTTTATGTCGATATTTTTTGCTTTTCATATCATTAAAAATCTTAAAATTTATTCATTTTGAAACTATTTACACTAAATACAAAATACAAACAAATACTCGCAGACACTATAACCCCTGTCAGTGTGTATTTAAAAATACGTGATAAATTCCCCAATAGCTTATTACTTGAAAGTAGCGACTATCATGGAAGTGACAACAGTTTTTCTTATATCTGTTGTAATCCTATAGCTTCGATAAAAATTGAAAATGAAACTATTTTCAAATCCTATCCTGATGGTAGCTCTGAGAAAATTGCTATCGATGTAAACACAAATATTCCTGAAATCATTCAAGAGTTTTCACATCAATTCAAATCAGAAAAAAACGATTTCAAATTTATCAATAATGGGCTGTTTGGTTATATCTCTTATGATGCCGTTCGCTATTTTGAAAAAGTAACTGTTGCCAAAAAGGACAATAGCATTTCTATTCCTGATGTTTATTATGCTGTTTACCAAAATATCATCGCGATCAACCATTTTAAAAATCAAGCGTATATTTTCTGTCATAGTCTCGAAGGGAAAAATAACATTTCTGAAATGGAGCAACTACTACAATCCAGAAATATTGCTTCGTACAAATTCACAAAAGAAGGAGAAGGTTTCTCTAACTTGACTGATGAAGAATTTAAGCATAATGTGGGCTTGGCCAAAAAGCATTGTTTCCGTGGTGATGTTTTCCAATTAGTATTATCCCGAAGGTTTACTCAAGGATTTAAAGGAGATGAGTTCAACGTTTATAGAGCATTGCGAAGCATCAACCCTTCCCCTTACCTCTTCTTTTTTGATTATGGTGATTTTAAAATATTTGGTTCTTCACCCGAAGCACAAATTATCGTCAAGGACCGTAAAGCCGAAATTCATCCTATAGCTGGAACTTTCAAACGTACTGGAGATGATGAAAAAGACGCCGTTCTTGCAAAACAATTATCTGAAGATAAAAAAGAAAATAGTGAGCATGTAATGTTGGTCGATTTGGCTCGAAATGATTTGAGTAGAAATGGACATGGTGTAGAAGTAGAAAAATACAGGGAAGTACAGTTCTTCTCTCATGTCATACACTTGGTTTCAAAAGTATCAGGATATTTACACCCAAATGCAACAACTATGCAAGTCGTAGCCGACACTTTTCCAGCAGGAACCTTAAGTGGAGCTCCAAAGCACAGAGCGATGCAGCTTATTGAGGAATATGAAAAAACAAACCGCAATTTTTATGGTGGCGCAATAGGCTTTATGGATTTTGAAGGAAACTTTAACCATGCTATTATGATCCGAACGTTCCTAAGTAAAAATCACCAATTACATTCACAAGCCGGTGCCGGAATCGTAGCCAGCTCAGATGAAGAAAGCGAAATGGAGGAAGTGTATAACAAATTAAGAGCACTGAATACCGCTTTGGATTTGGCGGAAACAATATAAGCCCCCTAGCCCCCGAAGGGGGAACTTCGCTGTGCGGAGTTGAATTTAAACTATAATAATAATTAAAAACTACGCTCCCCCTGTAGCTATTCCCCCTTCGGGGGTTAGGGGGCTGAAAGATGAAAAAAATACTAGTCATAGACAATTACGATAGCTTCACATATAATCTAGTTCACTATCTGGAAGATTTGAATTGTGAAGTAACCGTATATAGAAACGATGAATTTGATATCGATGAAATATCTAGTTTCGATAAGATATTGCTTTCTCCTGGACCTGGAATTCCTGAAGAAGCTGGTTTATTGAAAGCAGTGATTCGGAAATATGCCCCTACCAAAAGTATTCTTGGTGTATGTTTAGGACAACAGGCCATAGGTGAAGTTTTTGGAGGTACACTTTCTAACCTAGATAAAGTATATCACGGTGTCGCTACAATGGTAAAAACGGTGGTTGATGATGAATTACTATTTGAAGGATTGGGAAATGAATTTGAAGTGGGACGCTATCATTCTTGGGTGGTAGATACTACGTTACCAGATGTTTTGGAAGCGACTTCTTTTGATGAAAATGGTCAAGTAATGTCATTGCGACACAAAACATTTGATGTTCGTGGAGTGCAGTTTCATCCTGAAAGCGTTTTAACGCCAAACGGAAAAAAAATGTTAGAAAATTGGGTAAAAAGCCCCCTAACCCCCAAAGGGGGGATAAACTAGCAAAAGACATTATAAATTTAAAACCCTATTTACCCCAGTAGGTTGCTCCCCTCCATCGGAGGGGTTGGGGGAGGCTTATGAAAAACATATTAAATAGATTAATCAATCACGAAATGCTTTCGAAAGAAGAGGCAAAAAATGTATTGGTTAATATTTCAAACGGAAGCTATAATCCAAGTCAAATATCAGCATTTTTGACTGTATATATGATGCGTAGCATTAGTATCGAAGAACTTGCCGGTTTTAGAGAAGCCTTATTAGAATTGTGTATTCGCGTAGATCTATCCGCATACAATGCAATCGATTTATGTGGAACTGGTGGTGACGGAAAAGACACTTTCAACATATCAACCCTAGCCTCTTTTGTAGCGGCTGGAGCGGGAATAAAAGTGGCGAAACACGGTAACTATGGTGTTTCCTCTATTTCTGGTTCAAGCAACGTAATGGAAAAACTAGGAATCAAATTCAGTAATGAGAATGATTTTTTAGAAAGAAGTATTGATCAAGCTGGAATTTGCGTTTTACACGCTCCCCTATTTCATCCAGCTATGAAAAACGTAGGACCAATACGAAAAGAATTAGCGGTAAAAACCTTCTTCAATATGTTAGGACCAATGGTAAATCCATCGTTTCCAAAAAATCAATTAGTAGGTGTTTTTAATTTGGAACTCGCCAGAATGTATGCTTATTTGTATCAAAACACTGATGTGAATTTCACCATTTTGCATTCGTTAGACGGTTACGACGAAGTGTCGCTGACTAGCCCTACAAAGATTATTACTAGTAGTATGGAAGGAATGCTATCTCATGAAAGTTTTGATGTTCGTCTTTTATCACAAAGCGAAATCGAAGGTGGAAAAACCATCGATGAGTCGGCTCAAATGTTTACTGATATCATTTCTGGTAAAGGAACCGAAGCCCAAAACAATGTCGTTTGTGCCAATGCTGCAATGGCAATTGCAACCGTGACAAAATGTTCTCCTCTGGAAGGATTTGAACAAGCCAAGGAAAGTTTACTATCAGGGAAAGGATTGAAAGCTTTGAATAAGTTACAAGAGTTAAGTAAAGCCCCCTAACCCCCAAGGGGGGAATTTGCCAAAGTGTAAAATAAAAATTTAATATTAGAACCCAATCGAGTCCAATAGTTCCCCCTTCGGGGGTTAGGGGGCTAATACATTATGAACATTTTAGACAAAATAATAGTAGATAAAAAACGAGAAGTCATTCTCAAGAAATCCATCATTCCGGTATCACAGTTGGAAGCTTCGGTTTTCTTTGCAAAAGAAACTATTTCTTTGAGTCAGAATCTAAGAAACAGCAACTCGGGAATTATTGCGGAACACAAACGCCGTTCTCCTTCAAAGTCAGTAATCAATCACGGTTTCACCGTGGAAGAAGTGGTAAAAGGATATGAAAGTGCTGGCGCTTGCGGAATTTCTGTTTTGACTGATGGGAAATATTTTGGCGGTTCTCTTGACGATTTACTTTTGGCAAGAGCCTCAGTAAACATTCCGTTATTGCGAAAAGAGTTTATTGTTGATGAATACCAAATCCTAGAAGCCAAAGCACATGGAGCCGATTTGATTTTGCTAATCGCTGCAGTTTTAACTCGTGAAGAAATCAAATTACTTTCTGAATTTGCTAAAAGTTTAGGATTAGAAGTTCTATTAGAAGTACACAATCAAGAAGAGTTAGAAAAATCAATTATGCCTACATTAGACATGATTGGTGTCAATAACAGAAACCTGAAAACATTTGAAGTAAGTTTGGATTTTAGCAAGCAATTAGCGGCTCAAATACCAGATGAATTCGTAAAAGTTTCTGAAAGTGGTATTAGTTCAATTGAAGCCATCCAAGAATTAAAACCATACGGATACAAAGGTTTCTTAATTGGTGAAAACTTCATGAAAACCGATAATGCTGGTAAAGCTGCAACTGAATTTATCAAGCAGCTAGCTCTTTAGAGAAAAGAAGAAAGATTCAAGAATATAGAAAAGAGGATATAAACTAAAATCAGGGTACAGCTTAGTGAACTTTGCGAAACCCTAGCGTCCCGATAATTATCGGGATTGCGGTTAAATACGTTAAATAAAAGACTATGAAACTCAAAATCTGCGGAATGAAATATCCCGACAATATACTCGAAGTAGCATCGCTGCTACCCGATTATATGGGATTTATATTCTGGGAGAAATCGGCTCGATATTTTGATGGCGTGATTCCTAAATTGCCTAAATCAATTAAAAAAACTGGTGTTTTTGTAAACGAAACCATCGATATTATTCTGGATAAGGTGGCGCTGCACAATTTGCAGGCAGTGCAATTGCATGGAAATGAATCTGTAGAATTTTGTGAAGAATTAAAAAGCAAATTAGCAAAAGAAGTTGAAATCATTAAGGTATTTTCGATAATCGATAGTTTTGATTTTGATATTTTAAAACCTTTCGAATCCCTTTGCGATTATTTCCTTTTTGATACCCAAGGCAAATTGCCTGGAGGAAACGGAACCACTTTCGATTGGAAAGTATTGGCAAATTATCCATCATCAAAACCCTTTTTCCTGAGTGGCGGAATAGGATTAGAGGAAATGGACGCTGTTAATGAAATTATAAAAACCAATTTACCTATTTATGCTATTGATGTAAATAGTAAATTTGAAATAGAACCTGGATTAAAAAATATAGAATTGTGCGAAAATGTACGTAGAGACGCACGTAGAGACACACTGCAGAGTGTCTCTACAGATAACAAAATAAAAAACAAATAAAATGTCATACAACGTAAACGAAAAAGGCTACTATGGCGAATTTGGAGGTGCCTACATCCCCGAAATGTTATATCCTAATGTGGAAGAACTGCGCCAAAATTATCTAAAAATTACAGCTGAACCTGAGTTTCAAGCTGAGTTTGATGCCTTGCTAAAAGATTATGTAGGTCGCCCTACTCCTCTTTATTTTGCCGAAAGATTATCAGCGCAATACAATACTAAAGTCTACCTCAAAAGAGAAGATTTATGCCATACGGGAGCGCACAAAGTAAATAACACGATTGGACAAATTCTATTGGCCAAACGATTGGGTAAAAACCGAATCATTGCCGAAACTGGTGCAGGTCAACACGGTGTAGCAACTGCTACGGTTTGTGCTTTGATGGGATTACAATGTATCGTATATATGGGCGAAATTGACATCAAACGTCAGGCGCCAAACGTAGCTCGTATGAAAATGTTGGGTGCCGAAGTTCGTCCAGCACTTTCAGGATCTAAAACCTTAAAAGACGCCACAAACGAAGCCATCCGCGACTGGATTAATAACCCTGTGGACACTTATTATATCATCGGATCTGTAGTAGGCCCACATCCTTATCCTGATATGGTGGCGCGTTTTCAATCGGTAATTTCTAAGGAAATTAAAGAGCAATTATTAGAGAAAGAAGGCCGTGAAAACCCAGATTATGTAATCGCTTGCGTAGGTGGTGGTAGCAATGCTGCTGGCGCTTATTACCATTTTCTGGACAACGAAGAGGTTAATATTATAGCAGTCGAGGCAGCTGGCTTGGGAGTACATTCTGGCGAAAGCGCAGCAACTTCAGCCTTGGGTAAAGTGGGTGTCATTCACGGAAGTAAAACCCTGTTAATGCAAACTACTGACGGCCAAATCACTGAACCTTATTCTATTTCGGCAGGACTAGATTATCCAGGTGTAGGCCCTATGCACGCTAATCTTTTTGCAACCGGAAGAGCACAGTTTATCTCAATTACTGATGAGCAAGCCATGAACTGGGGATTAAAACTATCCAAAATGGAAGGCTTGATTCCGGCAATAGAAAGTGCCCATGCTTTTGCTGTTTTGGACGAAATGAAATTCAAACCAGAAGATATTGTAGTCATAAATCTTTCAGGACGTGGAGATAAGGATTTAAATACCTATATTGACTACTTCAAATTATAGAGGAGTTTGCCTTTAGTAATTTGTGGGTTTATCCTGAATTTATTTCAGGGCGTTCCCGTTTACCCTGAAAAAAATCAGGGCAATCGGGCGGGCTGTACGCTAAATTCCCGATAAGAAAAACTACGGCAAAAGCCTTGTTTTCTACATCGGGAGATACCGCTTCCATCCCTAACGCAAGTCAAAACAAGAAATTCGGATTTTACAATAAATTTCAAAACAGAAAACATGGAAAAATTATTTGCCTACGGAAACTTAAGAGAGGAAGACATTCAAGAAACCGTTTTTGGAAGATTACTAACAGGAATTCCAGAAACTTTGATGGGGTATGCTGTAAAACAAATAAAAATTGAGGAAGAATATGGAATAGAATCTTATCCCATTATTGAGGCAACCCAAAATACACAAGATACTATAAGTGGAACGGTATACGAAGTCAGCGTTGAAGAACTGCAACTAGCAGATAGATATGAGGGAAAACATTACAAAAGAATACAAGTCAATTTGAAATCAAATCAAGTGGCCTGGGCTTTCACAGCCATAACATAAGACATCAAAAAATAAAAGATAAAAAGCAGATTTTAAATCTGACAAAAAATACCCAAATGAACAGAATAAATCAAAAATTACAAGAAGGCAAAAAAATACTTTCCATCTATTTCTCTGCCGGATATCCCAACCTAAACGATACAGTTCAAATCATTGAGGATTTAGAGAAAAATGGTGTCGACATGATTGAGATTGGATTGCCATTTAGTGATCCATTAGCCGATGGGCCTACTATTCAAGCTAGTTCAACACAAGCCTTGCATAACGGAATGACAACTCAAGTTTTGTTTGACCAACTAAAAGATATTAGAAAAACAGTATCTATTCCCTTAGTAATTATGGGTTATTTCAACCCAATGTTGCAATACGGAATAGAAAACTTTTGTAAGAAATGTGCTGAGATTGGTATCGACGGATTAATCATTCCTGATTTACCCGTAGATGTGTATGCAGAAGAATTCAAAGCAACTTTCGAAAAATACGGTTTAAAAAATATATTCCTGATTACACCACAAACTTCTGACGAACGTATCCGTTTTATAGATAGCGTTTCTGATGGATTTATCTATATGGTAAGTTCAGCAAGTGTTACAGGTTCTCAATCTGGATTTGGAAGTATTCAGGAAGACTATTTCAGACGTATTGCTACTATGAATCTAAACAATCCTCAAGTAATAGGTTTCGGAATCAATAATAAAGAAACTTTCAACCAAGCGACTAAATTTGCCAAAGGCGCCATCATAGGTAGTGCTTTCATCCAGCATTTAACCGAAAACGGAACTGGGAAAATTGGTGAATTCATAAAAGCGATTCGATAACATACTTTTTATAAAAATTGACAACGGCGTTTAAGTAATTTAAACGCCGTTTTTTTGTGGTTACATTTTTCAAAATAAAAGTTCCCTTAGCTACTATTCATTTGACTAATTAGGAATTATTTTAAAAAAACCTCTAAACTTGAAAAATCACTCTAATGACTTATAAGATAATTATTATATATTTGATAATAGATAAAGTACGACTCTAGTCAGACCTATATACAAGTTAGCATTATTTATGAAAACATACAGAATAAAACAATCTTCACCGCTAATCTTTATAATAACTCTAATTTTTTTAATTTGTAGCCCAATAATTATTTTTAAGGATGTATTAAATGAAACTCATAATAAAAACTTTGTAATGATTTTAATTGTCGCTCTGTTTTTCGGAGTGTACTATTTGGCAAGATTTGTTTCAACAGCAAATATTCAAATTAAAATGGATGAATTAGGAATTAAAATAACTTGGGCAAAACAGTTTCTTCTACAGAAGCGTTCTGATTTTGAAATTGAATGGATTGACATTAAAGAATTTAAAATTGAACCTGACAGAAACTGGGACAAGTTTAAAATAATATCGAAATATTATGACAAATTTGAAATATTACATAATACCGATTATGACGGAAAAGACGACTATTCTGATTTTATAAAAGATTTTGAGACAAAAGTTAAAGAGATAAATTCAGTAAATATAGAGTCAAATAATATCAATAGGGCTCCAAATTTTTACGAGAGTACACTAGGCTTATTGTTTGCAATATTCCTTATAATTATCTTACTTGTACTTACTATAGTAATGATAAAATCCAAATATCATATTTCAAATATAGCCGCAATTATAGCAGTATACTTTGGTGCACTATATTATATCTTTGAAGTTTATAATCATCGAAAAAATAAGTAACCCGATAGCGCGGATTTGCAATCCGTGCCCACAAAGTAGATAAACAAAAACTAATATCGTAAAGTCCCCGCTGCCGCACAATTCCTTTCATGTGATACGTTTTTATGAGTAGTAATTGTAAATTAGCAACGCTTTAGAAGCGAAACCTTGGATAAAATCTACATCTTAATAGCTGTTTAGAATAACATATTCTTTTAACTTTATAAAACTGAACCATGGCAATCAAAAACATAACAATTACGCAAGGCTTCATCATTTCAGGTTTGATGAATCTAACGGTCTTAATTTTTTCAAGATTCTTCACCAATTCAACTATTACTGAATTCGATCCTGTCGTGATGTCAAATTTTGGACTATTAATGATTGTCCTTTGGGGACTAGCATATATTTCTATTGCTAAAAATTACCATCAGCTGAAATGGCTTATCGCGATATTTGCCGTTGAAAAATTTATTTATGGTTATGTTTGGATAAATTGGATTCTGAATAATACTATTTCAGATGTGTACAAAAAAGATATAATGGCAGGAATCTTTTACTCGATATATGGGATAAATGATTGGATCTTTTTTGTATTCTTCCTGTTGGTCTTCGTTAAAACATTTAAAACACCAAATAGCTTAGGCAATGCAGAATAACATCCTTACAAACATATCAAGTAAAGACTTTTTGGGAGGTTTGTATTTATTTACAAAGACCTACGCAAAGTGTTCTTCTAAAAAACAAATTATCGCATAAGCTTCGCAAAGTCCGGGGATGTAGCCATTTAAACGAAAACAAAAAATACGATAAATTAAAATCATGGATTATCACTTTAGAAAAGCTGAAATGTCTCAAGCGTCTCAAATATGGGCAATTTTACAACAGGCAATCATTCGAAGAAAAAAGGACGGCAGCGATCAATGGCAAGACGGATATCCAAACCCAGATGTCGTACAAAATGACATTGAAAAAGGAGTCGGTTTTGTTTTACTTGAAGGAGAAACCATCATCGGTTATAGTGCCGTAATAATTAATGATGAACCTGCTTATGATGGAATTGAAGGAAAATGGTTGACAAATGATGAATTTGTAGTCATTCATCGTGTCGCAATTTCTGAAGATTATTTGGGCAAAGGCTTGGCAAAAAAAATTATCAGTTATGTAGAAGATTTTGCATTACAAAACAACATATATAGTATAAAAGCCGACACTAACTTTGACAATATTCCCATGATGAAAATTTTTGAAAACTTGGGTTATACTTTATGTGGCGAAGTCTACTTTAGAGGATCTGCAAGAAAAGCCTATGAGAAAGTGCTGCCTAACTATTCCAGAAGATAACATGCTGAATTATAACAAAATTATATCTACATCTTTTGTCATCTGCACAAAGTACTGATACGACTATTGCCGTGCAGTAATACTATTTGGTCGCCTTTAGAAAAAACATTACTTTTAATTTTACAAAAAGATAGTCTTATGAAATGGAAATTAAGTCTTTACCTCCTTATTGCAGTTTGCCTTACCGCACACAGTCAAAAGAACAAGGAATCAGAATTGATTAAAAGCTTGCTAGAAAAAGAATCTGCAACATGGAGAGCTAAGGATAGTAAAGGGCATAGTGACTGCTGGTACATTCAGCCTTATAGCAGGATACTAGTTTCTACACCAAAAGGCGAAACTTATGATGTTCCCCCAACTGCTATGATTAATACTAAACCGGAAGCGATGGGAAATGGTGGTTTTGCAGTAAACATGAACTACAAAATCAGCATTAACGGTAAAAGTGCCTGGGTAAGTCATGATGAAGAATCAACGGCGAAAGATGGGAAGAAGACATTCTCCTATGAAATCAGGCTCTTAGAGAAAATAAAAAACAAATGGAAACTAGTGGGGCAATCGATTCACATTTATAAATCGGAATAAAAACGTACTATACCAGCTTTAAAATAATATCTTAAAAAACTCCTTTGTGAAATACTAAAAGAATCTAAAGAGTTTTTTCTATTCATTAAAAAAGAGGACTAAAAGTCCTCTTTTTTTATACTATTACCTATCGTAGCAATCTTATACAGCTGCTTCTTCAGTAGCAGGTTCAAATTCCATGTGATCTTCTATTTCAACAGCTACTTCAGGTTTTGAAGCTTTTAGTGCATTGAATCTTTCCATTTGTTCCAATTCCCCTTCTTCACCAGAGAAATAAGGAAATACATCCATAATAGGCGATTCCATTATAGCAGGAATACTATAATCTCCCATTGTTCCTTTCATCACGGTAGTTGTGTTATCAAACGCTTCTTTTACATCATTAGCCTGCAATAAAATATACATATTTGTCTTGCGTTCTTTACCACTTTCTTCGTCATAAGCTAACAAAGATACTTTTGATTTAAACCAACGGTCACAGTTTTCAAAAGGATGAATCTCAGCAAAATTAGCCACCTTTATGTTCGTAATTTTAAATTCTTCACTGATATATGCTGACATCTCTTCATTAATTCTGCTTTCAGCTTCTGTATAAGATAAAGCATCTACCAAATAAGGTTCTGTTGCCATCTTTTGTAGACCAGTATCATCCGTTTTTCTATATTTTATTTTGCATTCGTACCACATAGTCTATTTTGTTTTTAATTAAGGATGTCAAAGATAGATTTTAAAGAAAAAAAAATCCACAATTCGTAAAATAGATATTCACAATTTCGAATCGACATCAGGATTGCTATTCTTTGTATCTATTCAACTACTATATTCTCCAAAGCTAATACACATCATAAATACGAATTAAGCCTGACGCACAATTAAATACCCTTTACATAACAAACAAAGCACAAAAAATAATGACTAAAAAAAGAATAAAACTTTTCCATTAGCCCCATTTTCTACTCTTTATAAAATTCACTATTTTTGCAGTCTAAAATTTATCTGATGCCGAACAAAAAATACAAAATAGCAGTCATTCAATTGAATCTTAACGACGTTGCCGAAAACAACCTTAAAAAATGTTTGAGTTGGGTGCGCGATGCAGCCAGTCAAGGTGCCGAAGTTATTTCGTTACCTGAATTATACAGCAGTCATTATTTCTGTCAAAGTGAAGATGTTGATAATTTTTCCATTGCAGAACCATTATATAGCACTTCTTTTATCGCTTTTAGTACTTTGGCAAAAGAACTAGGAGTGGTAATCATTGTTCCTTTCTTCGAAAAAAGGATGGCAGGAATCTATCACAACAGTGCTTACATCATTGATACAGACGGCTCAGAAGCAGGATTATACCGTAAAATGCACATTCCAGATGATCCACATTTCTATGAAAAATTCTATTTTACGCCTGGTGATTTGGGTTTCAAAACGATTCCAACTAAAAAAGGAAAAATAGGAACTTTAATCTGCTGGGATCAGTGGTACCCAGAAGCAGCAAGACTTACTGCACTTCAAGGAGCTGAAGTTTTATTTTACCCAACAGCTATTGGATGGCATCCAGGAGAAAAAGACGAATATGGCGAAAACCAACATGGCGCTTGGATGAGCGTTATGAAAGGACACGCCGTTGCCAATGGAGTATATGTTGCTGCCGCCAATAGAATTGGACTAGAAAAATACTTGCCTGATACCGATGGAATTCAGTTCTGGGGATCATCATTTATTGCGGGACCACAGGGTGAAATTTTGGCGCAAGCCTCACACGACAAAGAAGAAATCCTAATTGCTGAAGTTGATTTAGATTTACAAGAAAACGTACGTCAAAACTGGCCGTTTTTTAGAGACAGAAGAATTGACGCTTTTGGTGACATTACTAAAAGAGCAATCGACTAATTATGGAAACTACAAATAACAGAAGATTCCCGGCAGAATGGGAAAACCAGCAAGGGATATTACTTTGTTTCCCACATAACGGAAACGATTGGCCTGGGAAATACGAAGCAGTTCAATGGGCTTTTGTCGAATTTATCAAGAAAGTAGCTACTTATGAAACCGTTTTCTTAGTTGTTGCCGATGAGAAACTAAAAGAAAAGGTTACTGAAATGCTAGAAAGAGCGCGTGTAAACCTTGATAATCTTTCGTTTATCATACAAAAAACGAATAGAAGCTGGATGCGTGATTCTGGTCCTATCGTGATTAAAAACGGAGATCAAAGAGAAGCATTAAACTTCAACTTTAATGGCTGGGCAAAATATAAAAATTATCAGCTAGACAAACATGTTCCAGCTACAGTAGCTAATTTTCTAGATATGCCGCTTACGCAAGTCATGTATAAAGGAAAGCCTGTAATTGTTGAAGGTGGTGCAATTGACACAAATGGAAAAGGAACTTTACTTACCTCGGAGGAATGCTTAATGCATCCCAATATTCAGGTTCGTAACCCTGGTTTTACTAAAGCAGATTACGAAGCCGTTTTCAAAGAATACATGGGAATAACTAATGTAATTTGGTTAGGCGACGGTGTTGAAGGTGATGACACTCACGGACACATCGACGATTTATGCCGTTTTATCAATGAAGACACTATTGTTACCATTGTAGAAACAGATCCAAAAGACAATAACTACGCTCCTTTGCAAGACAATTTAAAGCGTTTGCAAAATGCGAAATTGGAAAATGGAAAAGCTCCAATTATAGTGGCTTTGCCAATGCCAAAACGAATAGATTTTGAAGATTTAAGATTACCAGCAAGTTATGCTAATTTCCTTATTTTGAATAAATGTGTTTTGGTTCCTACTTTCAATGATGCTAATGATCGTAAGGCTCTAAACATTCTAGCGGAGTGTTTTCCAGATCGAGAAATCATCGGAATTAGCGCTATCGATTTGATATGGGGTTTTGGAACTTTGCATTGCTTAAGCCAACAAATACCAGCTTAAATAGAATTAAATATTTTATATAAAAAAACACCATTCGCCGCGGCGAGGGCACTGAAAAACTTCACTTATTTTGATTAGAGTCGTTTTTTAGACAATAAAAAAACGCTTATAACAGGATTTTAAAGATCCTTTATGAGCG
>NZ_FNMV01000018.1 GCF_900106645.1 Flavobacterium degerlachei | reverse complement strand
AAATTTTAAAAGCTCGAATGAATCCATTTATTATTGTTTTGCTCTGCAAATATCTATATTTTTATTAAATCCTCCCCAGGTTTTGTTCCTGATCCTTATAAAAATATGTTTTTCTTACAAAATACAGTTTTATACTTTTTTAAAGATTATTTTAGCTTACTATATTTAACAGTACGCGTACAAAGATTATGTAGCTCCTGGTCTTATTTAGTATTATCACTATTATTAATTGCGTGTCAATGAAATTTCAAAATTATTGCGTTTTTATATATTTTATTTTTTCATATTCACTATTTGGACAATATTTACCATCGAAAAATTATACTACCGCTGATGGTTTACCTAATAATGCTGTTCGGTCCTTATTTTTGGATTCGAATAACGTTTTATGGATTGGCACGGAAAATGGTGTTTCCAAAATGGAAAATGGCTCCTTTTCTAATCTCGATGAATCTGATGGATTAGGGCATAACAGTTGCTGGGATATTTGTCAGGACAGTAACGGAAATATGTGGTTTGCCAGTTATGGAGGGGGTATCACTAAATATGATGGTGAAAAATATACTGTGTTTACAACAAAAGATGGCCTATTAGCTGATAAAACGCGAAAAGTATTTTCTTTCAAAAAAAAGATATATGTGGGCACGGAGCAGGGAGTTTCAATCATTGATATAAATACAAATAAATTAGTAACACCAATAGTGCCTTCTCATAAAGAGGATTTTATTAGTATTTCGTTTTTCGAATACAGAGATGAAATTTATTTTGCATCAATTTTTGATGGTTTATTTAAAATTGATGAATCGGATTCAAAGCCAAAAATTATTCCAATTATTTTGCGTAAAAACACCTATGAATTAGCTATTTATGGATCTGCACTTTATAGTAGTAATGAAGGATTTATAGATAAATTTAATATTAATGATATTTTAGAGGGTAAAATTTCCAATTCTAGATTCGGAAAATCTTTTGTATGGCAATATGCAAAAGGCAAAACAAACTCAATTTATGCTGCTGCTTGGGGAGTTTATGCTCCAGACGGAGGACTTTACAAAATTGAGAATGATAAAATGTTTAATGTTTCGGAATATTTTGGAATAGGCTCTAAAATTTTATTAAATGTAGTGTATGATAAATCAAAGGATATTTTATATGTAGGTTCTAATGATAAAGGAATTTATGAAGTTCGATTAGATAGAGTAGTTGATTATAATTTATTTGATGCAAAATCAGTAATAGATTTCGAATATTTAGGCCTACAGAAATTTATTTTACACAACAAAGGTTTGACTATTTTAGATTCAAGTAAAAGCATTTCAAAAAGTATTTCACTTGTTGATTTTAAAAATTTCGAATTAGATTTTTTAAAAAAAGGAAATAAAGTACTTAACAAGCAAGGAATTGAATCAAGAGATTTTGAATTAAATTTTACGATTCCAGCTAGTGGTATTGAGTTTTATGAAATGGTAAAAAACAATGGTTCTTTTTGGATAGGCAGCAACATAGGGATATTTGAAATAGACAGTTTAGGAAACATTAAAAACTACTTACCTAAACACAGTTTGAAAATGGGGTTTACCTATGACGGTAAATTTATTGAGACTATTACTTATGCGGGTGTCAGATTATATGAGGATGCGCTCGGTCAAAGTATTAAACATTTTTCAAAGTTCAATAAAAATACTCCTCAGTATATTGTGGAGATTTTGACTAACAAAGACAAGACGTATTTGCTGTCGGTTTTTAATGGACTGTATGTTTATAAAAACAATCAATTTCACTCTTATTTGGCTGAAGGAATTTGGAATGAAAAAAAGTTCAAACATATTACGGTGAATAGAGATGGGCAGCTGATTTTAGCATCAGAATTTGGAACTATCTTTATCGTAGATGATAGAAAATCATTCAAAATAGTAAAAACCATTCCCAAAGAGGATATCAATGGAAATACAATTTTATTTCTTGAATCTTTTAAAGATTATATATTAATTGGAACCGAAAAAGGAATGAATATATATAAAGATGGAAAAGTACGATTGATTGATAAGCAATTGGGATTAAGGGATTGTGTATTCACGACTTCAAAAATATTTGAGAACCAGTTATGGATTGGTACACAAAAAGGATATTATGTTGTTGATTTAAATACGCTTACAAAGGAACAATCAACGGTTTCAAAGTTAGGAATTAGTAGTATAGCTGTCAATAATACAGCTCTCAATAAATCCAATTTCAATTGGTTCCGTTATGCTTCAGAGGAACTGAGGCTTGATTATAATCAGAATTCGCTTTCGATTGATTTTATTCCAGAAGGCCATGCTATTGCTGATAAACTAAAATTTCGATATCGTTTAAATAGCTCGAATCGTTGGAGCCCTTATAGCGACAAAACTAATTTGTTTTTAGCTTACTTGCCTTATGGCAATTATTTAGTAGAAGTGGAAGTTTTAGATTTAAATGCTGGGAAATCTAGTGTTTTTAAATTGCTTAAAGTTTATATTTCACCGCCATTTTGGTTTGCTTGGTGGTTTATTACTATTATTTTCCTATTTGTTATGGGAGTTGTGGTTTATATACTCGTGCGGAAGAAGAATAAGGCAAGAGATAAAGCCATTATAGAAAAGCAAATAACCGAAGCTAAGTTTGAAGCGCTGTCAAATCAAATGAATCCTCATTTTATTTACAATGCTTTAGAATCTATTCAAGGTTTCGTGCAAGACAATGATGAAGTTAATTCGTCACTTTATATTAGTGAATTTGCTACTTTGATGAGAAAGACCTTAAAAAATTCTCCAAAACAAACTATATCGATTAAAGATGAAGTCGAATATTTAAAAAGTTACATGTGTATTGAAAATATGCGTTTTAAAGACCGTGTTTTATGTGATGTTTATATTGACCCTGTGGTTGCTGTAAGCTTATTTGAAATCCCACCCATGCTGATACAACCCTTTGTGGAAAATGTATTTGCTCATGCTTTTGATGAATTTGTTCCTTCACCAAAACTGAATATTTCCTTTAAAATGATTGACGAACGGGTTTTAGAGTGTAAGATTATTGACAACGGAAAGGGGCTAAAGGCAATCAAAAAATCTACATTTCATGTATCTAGGGGTATCGCCTTAGCTAGGGAACGCATTGTTTTGTTACAAAAAGACAATTTGGACCCTATAAAGATTGATTTTACCGAATGTAATGGTACGACAGTTACTATTCAATTATTTATTAATTTCTAAGTTTTATTGGAGATTAATTAGAAAAGGCATTATAATATGGCTTTAAGATTAATCTTAATTAATAATTAAAATAATTTAGCGGAAAAAGAGCTTAGTATTAGAGTAAAGCTATTCAAATAGTTTCAATTTTAAGGTCTTAAATTGGCTAACTAAGAAGATAGTGGTTCTTATAAAGTTTTAATATTATTTATTATACTTTATGTAATACACTATCTTCAACATTTTATTTTATAAGTAATAACGTACTTTTGTTTAAAAAACATGTATTTAGTCGATTATATTGTACTTTTAATCTATTTTTATCTAAATTCGTTAAAGAATTAAACTACCATTAGTATTAATGATTTGCCCCAACTCTATCATAAATTTAATTGTTTAGTTTTTGAATAATATATACTTTGGTTTAGTAGCAGAGAGTCCGAAATTTTTTTTTCGGACTCTCTGTTTTTATACTTTATTTTTTAATTTGCTCAATAGTTAAATAATATAAATTTTTTGATAAGAAACTGGTATTTTGATTGTGACTGATTTCTCGTTCTTTTGATTCTTCGTTATAAGTACCATCTAAGTGATTTTCTTTAAAATACGCTCTTCTAGCTTTATCATTATAATTAAGTCGACTTATAAATTGTGGATCTACTCCTTTGTTTACGCTGATATTGTAAGTTGTAATTAAGTTTCCCCAGTTAAAGATGGCACATACTAGTACTAAAGCATATAGGTACAGAAACATTTGATTAAACAGAAAAGCATTTGTCTTCTTATTCTTGATTTTTAAAAACGTAATTACTAAACCAATAAACGTAATTGTTAGAAAAGCATATACACCCAATCGTTTGTAGGTCATTCCAAATTCGAAGATATATTCTGAGTTTTTTATAGCGGAGCTTATAATCAGAATAGCGTTTAAACCGATCCAGACTTTTGCTAGGGCTTTTAATAATTTGGCTTTAGGATCAAAATTGAAACCTCCTTTGAAATAAAATAAAATTACCGCCACAGCCATTATAATCGAAATGATTACCGCGTTAACTCTATCATGTGTCGCGGCGCTTAGATTGGTGCTATTTGGTACTTTAAAAAATTGCTCGTAGTTGTAAGTAGCTATAAATATGACTAACATAAAATTTAGTAAAACAAGTGAAATCTCGCCACTTTTGCGTTCAAAAGTAAGATCTAGAAATGAAAAACTACCCTTGTTTAATTCTTTAGCTTGGTCCGAAAATTTATCAGCTAGTTTTGAATTAATAGTATGACAGTAGTTTGGAGTAAAATAATTCCAAAAACTAAAGGAAATATAAAAACCAACACAAGAAATTAGTATAAAATGCCAAAAATCTAAATCTAATTCATATAGAAATAATGAAGAAAAGGTATCACTACCAAAAGAGTAAGCTATAAAAAACAGCACTAAAAAAACAGAAGGAATTAGGATGTAGGCTATAATTTTCTTGGCGACATTATTATCGATTTTGGTTCTAGGAAACCATTGACTAAAAATTAGGGGTCTTCCTATTGAAGTGACCATGTTAAGAATAACGATAGGCAAAGTTTGTATCAACTTAAGTTGCGGGTCTTGACTTTGAAATTGTAAAAAAATTAATGATAACGATAGAGCAAAAAATGATGCTATATCGCCATAATAAGCAAATGCTGCAACGGATAGCAGAGTTGTTGCAATGAACCATTTAAAGAGAGTTGTTTTAGTTTTAGTCTGGTTGATAGTTATAAATAATAACGATAGAGCAAAAAATGCAAGGTTGATACCTAGGCTTTCATTGTAAAATAATAATGAAAAAATTGCTGTTGTTACGATAATTAATTGATGTTTTTTCATGTTTCAAAAGTTTAAAAGTACTTTGTTTTTCAAAGTAAAAAGTTAAAAAAATAGGCTATTTTGATTTTATTAATTTTTCAAGAAAGTTTAAATGTTCTTTGAAGGCAATACGTCCAACATTTGTAACTCGGTACGAAGTTTTCGGTTTTTTACCTACAAACTCTTTTTTAACTTCGATGTAATTCATCTTTTCTAAGCCAGCGGAATGGCTAGCTAAATTTCCATCAGTTACTTCTAATAAGGATTTCATTTCGGTAAAATCTACCCAATCGTTTACTAACAGAATAGACATAATACCCAGTCTTACTCTGCTTTCAAAATCCTTATTTAGCTTATCGATGATACCCATTATTATTTGTATTTTTTAAATAAAATAATACCATACAAAATGTGTAATACTCCAAAACCTACAATCCAAAATAATAATCCTTTACCTATGAAGAATAGTGATAGCATACCTAAAATTAGTTCAAGATATCCTAAGTACTTAATATCCGAAAAGGTATATTTCTCAGCGTTTATTAACGCTAAACCATAGAATAATAAGGTTACTGGTGCTATAAAAACAAACAAGTTATGTATCAATAGCGAAAGACAAAACACGAATCCTACACATAAAGGAATAGCCAAATTAATAACTAAGTTCTTAGTAGTTGAAGTCCAAATAGGATGATTGTTTTTTTTACTTTTTTGCAAAGTAAAATAGATTCCAAAAGTTAAAGCAAAGAACAGAACAATTAACGCTACTAGAAAAAACTCTAGAACCAAATCTTTATCATAAAAAGAGTTTTCAGAAGTCAAATAATCAATGCCTAAATTTTTTAAACGCAAGTAGACATATGTTCCACCGACTAATGCAGATAGTCCTGCAAAAACACCAGAAAGTCCACTCAGTGAAATAAAACGGGAAGAACGTTCCATCATAGAACGAATATGCATTAAATCTTCTTGATGTTTATCAGCCATAGTTAAAGTACTTTGAAATACAAAGTTATTATTTATTTTAAATAAAAAAAGGAAAAAGAACAAAATATTTTATCGATGAACTTTTTAACTTTGTATTGATATTAAATTTAGTAGGCACGCATAGTATATTTGTATATATTTGTTAGAATTAAAAAAACTTAAAATGACCAAACCTACGCTTACTGCTCTATTACAGATAAATCGTCCATTAATTATGGCGCCTATGTTTCTTGTTTCGAATACTAAAATGGTTATTGAGGGAATGAAAGCTGGTGTGGCAGGTTGTATTCCAGCTTTAAACTACAGAACACTGGAAGAATTGCGAGCTTCTGTTATAGAACTTAAAGCAGCTAAAGTTGCAGGTGGGAGTTTTGGCTATAATTTAATTGTGAATAAATCAAATATCAAATACAAAGACCAATTAGCTGTATTGTGTGATGAAAAAGTAGATTTTATCATCACTTCACTAGGTTCGCCTGAGGAGACGATCAATCAAGCGCACAAAGTAGGGATTAAAGTTTTTTGTGATGTTACAGACTTGGCTTTTGCTAAAAAAGTAGAAAGCTTAGGAGCTGATGCTTTAATAGCGGTAAATAATCAAGCTGGTGGTCACCGCGGAAATCTTTCGCCTGAAGAATTGATAAAAGAATTAAATGAAAAGACCACGCTGCCTATTATTTCGGCAGGAGGGGTGAGTACAAAGGCTGAACTTGATAAAATGATGGCCTATGGTGCAGTAGGAGTTTCAGTGGGAAGTCCATTTATAGCTTCATTTGAGTCGGGAGTTTCAGAGGAATATAAACAAGCTTGCGTTGATTATAAAGCAGAGGATATCGTGTTGACAGAGAAAATTTCAGGAACGCCATGTACTGTAATTAATACTCCTTATGTTCAAAAAGTAGGGACAAAACAATCTTGGATTGAAAAAACATTGAATAAAAGTAAAACACTAAAAAAGTGGGTTAAAATGATACGTTATATGATAGGATCAAATGCGGTTACAAAAGCCGCTACTGAAGTTACTTATAAAACGGTTTGGGTTGCCGGACCTACCATTGAAAATACAACCGAAATAAGTTCCGTATCTAAAATAGTTGATAGATTGTGTCTGTAACTGTTTAAACATAAAAAAAAGCCTTTTAAGTCATATAATTATGAGTTAAAAGGCTTTTTAGTTGGTAAGCATTGTTCATTACTTTTCGTAAATTCCAATCATTAATTTTCCTTTGGTATCTATTGAAGCCCTGTACATGCCGGCAGTATTGAATTCCATTGAAATATTTCCGTCTTTGTCCATTGCTACGATTCCACCATCACCACCAAGTTTCGTTAGCTTCTTTTGAATTACTTCCTTAGCAGCATCCTCTAATGATAATCCTTTATATTCCATTAGAGCTGAGATATCATAAGCGACGACATTACGAATAAAAAATTCTCCCCATCCGGTTGAAGAAACACCACAAGTAGTATTATTAGCATAAGTTCCGGCCCCAATTATAGGCGTATCACCAATGCGTCCCCATTTTTTGTTGGTCATCCCGCCAGTAGAAGTACCTGCAGCAAGATTTCCGTTTTTATCTAAGGCTACGCAACCTACAGTTCCAAATTTATTGTCTTTGATGTACGGGTCATAAAATGAGGTGTTTCCGGAGTGATCAAGCTCAATTTTCTCCTTTTCTTGTGCTTTTAGTAACGATTGGTATCGGTTTTCTGTATAAAAGTATGCAGGATTTACTAGCTCTAGTCCGTTTTCCTTTGCAAAATATTCAGCTCCTTCTCTTGCTAATAGTACATGTTCTGATTTTTCCATTACCGCTCTTGCCAGACTAATTGGATTTTTAACTGTAGTAACCCCAGCAATTGCACCTGCCTTTAGGGTCTTTCCATCCATTATTGATGCGTCTAACTCATTCTTTCCTTGATTAGTGAACACGGCTCCTTTTCCTGCATTAAATAATGGGGAATTCTCCATTACATTAATAGTTTTTTCTACTGCTTCTATACTTGAACCACCATTTTTTAAAACTGCATAACCAACTTTTACAGCCTCTTCGAGCTTTGCTTTGTATTCTGCCTCTAATTCTGGAGACATATTCTTTTTCAATATAGTTCCAGCACCTCCATGAATTACTATTGCAAAATTATCATTAGCGGGCGTTTTTACACTTTTGCATTGAACAAACACAAAAAGGATTAATAGAAGGGCGATAGTTTTTTTCATGTAAGATAATTTAGTTAGGTTTAATTGTAAATGTATAGATAATCAAAAAGTTGCACAAATTGTTATTAGCTATTTTCCAGAGAAGTTGATAGCGATTTTAAAATAGTGAACTACAGTATTCTTTTACTATTTATAAGGTTCACTGTAATATTTACAAATCGAATTTATAGGACACTCAGGACATTTAGGTTGAGGCCGACAAGTTTCTCTTCCCAGAAAAGAGATTGCCATTCCAATTTCGCTCCAGATGTTATTTGGTAGCACTTGCATGAGTTGTTTTTCGGCTTTTATTCCGTCTTTAGTTTCTGCTGTTATTCCAATTCTTGGAGCTACTCGAATTACATGTAAATCTGCGATAATTCCTGTTGCGGGAACACTAAATTCACGCCTAATAACATTTGCTGATTTCCGTCCAACGCCTTTTAGGGCAACTAAAGCGTGCATACTTAATGGAATATTTTCATCTTTTTGGATCTTTTTTGCAATTTCCATCAGCCATTTGGCTTTATTTTTAAAATTCTTGACATTAGATATGTATGGAATTAGAGTCTCTATATTCGATCCGAGGAAACTTTCCATATTGGGATAAGCAGTAAATAATGCAGGAGAAATATTGTTTATATTAGCATCAGAATCTTGGGCAGAAAGCACTACCATTACCAATAGTTGGTAAAGGTTATGATGGTCTAGCGGGTGCTTTCTTCCTTTATATTTAACAAGAATTGGGTCTAATTTTTTAGCCCAATCACTTGAATTTTCAAATAGATCCAAATCATTATTCTTTAAAGTCTACTGACAGTGAATTCACACAAAAACGTTGTCCTGTAGCAGTTGGTCCATCATTAAATACGTGTCCTAAGTGACTTCCGCAATTTGCACATACAATTTCGGTACGAATCATTCCGTGTGATTTGTCTAGGACATTTTTTACTTTTCCAGGAATGGCATCGTCAAATGAAGGCCATCCGCAATGGGCATCAAATTTTGAGTTACTTTCAAATAAAGGTTCGTTGCAAGCGCCGCAGCAGTAGGTTCCTTTCTCATAATGGAGGTTGTAGGCTCCAGTATGAGGGCGCTCAGTTCCTTTTTGGCGAAGGATATTATATCGTTCTTCACCTAATTCCTCTTTCCATTGATCTTCTGTTTTTTCTAAAGGGTATTTCATGGTATATATATTATTAGTTATTAGTAATGAATTGAACGACTTTTTCAACGACTTCGTGATTGCCTAAAACTTTTCGATGCCCTAAGCGTTCAGTCAGCATTAATTTTCCATTTTGCAAATGTTTGTGTATGTGAATACCTGCTTTGACAGACACTTCTGGATCGTCTTTATCATGGACTACCAGAATTGGAATATCAGTATCCTTGGCAGCTTTATAAGCAGAATAGTCGTTCATTTTTCCTCCGTATTTTTTTTCGAAATGCAATCTTAAAGCAGTAGCAAGTTCTGGTTTTAATTCAAGTTTCGCGACAAAATCATCAATGATATCTTGTACAATATCTCCGCTTCCAATAATTGCCGCACATTTTAGTTCAAGTCCTTGTTTAACGGCATTTAATACTGACATTCCACCAAGGGAATGACCAATGGCTGCATCAAATGGTCCGTATTGTGTATCTATTTCGATGATTGCAGCAATAAAATCCGTCATTATACTATTATTACCAGGTGATTTTCCATGTCCTGGTGCATCAAAACTCACAGTAGAATAGCCTGATTTTAGTAATTCATCAGCAATTTTTACTAATTGGGTTCCGCGACCAGACCATCCATGTACCAATAAAACTTTCTTTTCACTTCTTCCATATTCATAGACAACGACTTGTTTATTTAAGCTTGGAATAGTGACTAATTTTTGGACACTATCACTGTCCATATGCAATTCTCTTTTTGGAATTTTATGTTTTATAGGAGTTGTGAATAATTTTGCGGCATATAATATGGTCAGTTTTGGAGAAATAAAGGAGATAAACTTACTGCTAAGCAGTATAAACTTAGGAATTTTCAATGATTGTGTATGAATAGAAGTATTTTTTGTCATATCGATAAATTTGTAAGAGTGCTTTTATTTTATTTATTTTTCACTAAATTTAGAAAAACATAAAAGTAATATAATTAGTAAAATATTAACCTCTTAATTGACATTTACATTTAGGAAAGAATACCCTTAATAAATTTTGGAGATCTTTCATAAAATTGTAAATAATTGATGAACAATATAATTAATAAATGGAAATATTTCATATAAGTGCAGAGTGTTACCCTGTAGCAAAAGTTGGTGGATTAGCAGATGTTGTGGGAGCTTTACCAAAATACCAAAATAATGCTGGACATCTTACAAGGGTTGTAATACCATGTTATGATACAAAATTTAAAAAAGAAAATGATTTTGAGTGTGTTCATTGGGGAACCGTCAAATTAGGGCGATTTAATTTTTCTTTTAGTGTTCTGAAAGAGACTACTAATAAATTAGGGTTTGAACTGTATCTGATAGAAATTCCGGAGCTTTTTGACAGAAAAAACGTGTATGGATATGAGGATGACATTGAGCGGTTTTTATCTTTCCAAATTGCCTCTTTAGACTGGATAATTGGAAGAGATGGAATGCCAGATGTAATAAATTGCCATGACCATCATACAGGCTTGATTCCTTTTATGATGTTGTACTGTAATAAATACCAAAAATTACAGAATACACCATCAATGATTACGATACATAATGGTTTATACCAGGGACAATTTGGGTTTGATAAATTACATTATTTACCAGTGTTTAACTTAGCTCATGTTAACGTTCTAGAATGGGATAATTGTATCAATTCATTGGCGGTTGGAATAAAATGTGCTTGGGCAGTGACAACTGTTTCTCCAAATTATTTGAACGAAATCAATTTTTCAGCTAATGGATTAGAAACATTGTTCAACCTTGTTCGTTATAAATCGAGAGGGATATTAAACGGAATTGATACTGAAGTTTGGGATCCTGAAAAGGACAAAATGCTAGAGAAAAATTATTCTGTAACTAATTTTGAAGTAGGTAAACAGCAAAACAAAGAAATACTTTGTACCCTTTTTAATTTGGATCCGAGCAAACCATTATTCAGTTTTATAGGAAGATTGCTAGAAGAAAAAGGAGGTGATTTATTGCCGCATGCTACTGCTTTGGCAATGTCTGAGAACTACGAGCAAATTAATATCTTGATTTTAGGTTCTGGAAATCCAGAAATTGAAAATCAATTAAATAGTTTATTGCCTGATTATAAAGGGAATTATAATACTTTCATAGGGTATAATGAGGAATTAGCACATCTGATTTACGCAGGAGCAGATTATTTATTAATGCCGTCAAGAGTAGAACCATGCGGGTTGAACCAAATGTATTCATTGCGATATGGAACAATTCCAATTGTGAGGAGAACAGGAGGCTTGAAAGATACCGTAATTGATTTTGGAGATGACGGAAATGGTATTTGTCATGATCAAGCTTCGGTTGGAGATATTTGTTATTCGATACAAAGAGGTATTAACCTATATAAGGATAAAGAAAAATTAAATAAAATTAGAAAAAAAGGAATGCTCACAGACCATTCGTGGGAAAGAGTTTGTCAAGAATATATAGAGGTCTATAATTTAATAATTAAAAAAGTATGAAAGCTAAAAAGAAAAATGTAATTGCGATTATTTTAGGAGGAGGTCAAGGATCCAGATTATACCCGTTGACTGAATCTAGGTCTAAACCTGCTGTTCCAATAGGAGGGAAGTATAGATTAGTGGATATTCCAATTTCTAATTGTATGAATTCAGATATTTATAGAATGTTTGTATTGACACAATTCAATTCGGCTTCATTAAATGCTCATATTAAGAACACCTATAATTTTAGTGTATTTAGCCACGCTTTTGTTGATATTCTTGCCGCTGAGCAAACTCCTGATAATCCAACTTGGTTTCAAGGGACTGCTGATGCCGTTAGACAATGTATGCCTCATTTTTTAAATCATGATTTTGATTACGCATTAATACTTTCTGGGGATCAGTTATACCAAATGGATTTCAATGATATGATCGAAGAGCATATTAAAAACCAGGCAGATATTACGATTGCCACATTGCCAGTTAATGCTAAAGATGCTCCAGAATTTGGAATCCTAAAAACAAACAGTGAAAGCTGTATTGAATCTTTCATCGAAAAACCTGCTAAAGAGCTTTTATCCGATTGGAAATCAGATGTGAGTGAGCAAATGAAGTCTGAGGAGAAGCATTATTTGGCATCAATGGGAATCTACATTTTCAATAAAAATTTGTTGGTGGATATCATGTCAAATAAGGAAACGAAAGATTTTGGAAAAGAAATTATTCCGCAAGCCGTAGGTAATAAAAAGATCCTAAGTTATCAATATGAAGGTTATTGGACAGATATTGGTAATATCGATTCCTTTTTTGAAGCTAATATAGGTTTGACTGATGATATACCAAAATTCAATTTGTTTGACAATGACAATAAAATTTATACTAGACCAAGATTATTGCCTCCGTCAAAATTTCAAAAAACACTTGTAGATAGGTCTTTAATTTCTGAAGGTTGTATTTTAAATGCCAAAGAGATTAATCACTCAGTAATAGGTATTCGTTCTAGAATTGGAGACGGAACTATTATTCAGAATTGTTATATAATGGGAAATGATTTCTATCAGAATTTAGATGATATGAATGCTGACGTTGAAAAAAGCAAAATATTAATTGGTATTGGTGAGAATTGCTTTATTAGCAATGCAATTGTCGATAAAAATTGTAGAATTGGAAATGACGTTTATATCAATGGGGGAAAACATTTGGCTGACTTTTCAAATGAACTGTATGCCATTAAAGAAGGAATTGTTGTTATTAAAAAGGGTGCTATACTACCAGATAACTATAAGATTAATTAAAGTTATTAGAATTATTTTTTAAATTAATATTCTATTTTAAAACTTTAGAATTATACAAATAATATATGAGTACAGTTATTTCACATTCCCTTTTTAGTGATTTCGATATCGACTTGTTCAAAGCAGGAAAGCATTACAGATTATATGAAAAACTTGGTGCACATTTGATTGAATTAGATGGTGTTAAGGGTGTTTATTTTGCGGTTTGGGCTCCAAGTGCACGTTCTGTTTCTGTTGTGGGTGACTTTAATTTTTGGACAGAGGGCGAACACCAACTTGAAGTACGCTGGGATTCCTCAGGTATCTGGGAAGGTTTTATTCCAAATGTAGAAAAAGGAGCAACCTATAAATATAGAATACATTCTAATAATGACGGAATTGTTACTGAAAAAGCAGATCCATTCGCTTTTTACTGTGAACAGCCACCTCATACGGCCTCTGTAATTTGGGATCTTGATTATAAATGGAAGGATACGAAATGGATGAAATCGCGTCAGGACCATAATGGTTTAGATAAACCCTATTCTGTTTACGAAGTTCATTTGGGATCTTGGAAACGTCATGCTGAAGGCAATCGTTTTTTGACTTACCTTGAGTTTGCTGAAGAATTAGTAAGTTATGTAAAGGAAACAGGATTCACTCATGTTGAATTTATGCCCATAATGGAATATCCTTATGATCCTTCTTGGGGATATCAATTAGTAGGATATTTTGCGCCCACTTCCCGTTTTGGGGAACCGCAGGATTTCATGGTTTTGGTTGATAAATTGCACCAAGCAGGTATCGGGGTAATTCTGGACTGGGTGCCATCTCACTTTCCTGATGATGCACATGGACTAGGATTTTTTGACGGTTCAAATCTATTTGAACATCCAGACCGTAAAAAAGGCTATCATCCAGATTGGAAAAGTCTAGTTTTTAATTATGGACGTAATGAAGTGCGTTCCTTTTTGATTAGTAATGCACTTTTTTGGTTGCAAAACTATCATGCAGATGCACTTCGTGTTGACGCTGTAGCATCAATGCTGTACTTAGATTATTCACGTGAAGACGGAGAATGGGAACCTAATATTTATGGCGGTAATGAAAACCTTGACACTATCAGTTTTTTAAAAGAATTTAATGAAGCCGTTTATTCCAATTTTGAAGGAGTGCAGACGATTGCTGAAGAAAGTACTTCTTTTCCAATGGTTTCAAGACCAACATCTGTTGGAGGCCTAGGATTTGGAATGAAATGGATGATGGGATGGATGCATGATACTTTAGAATATTTTCAAAAGGATACGGTTTATAGAAAATACCATCAAAATGATTTGACCTTTTCTATGACGTATACTTTCTCTGAAAATTTCATGTTACCATTGTCACATGACGAAGTTGTATATGGGAAAAAATCGATTGCAGGAAGAATGCCAGGCGATGAATGGCAGAAATTTGCAAATTTGAGGTTACTTTACAGTTATATGTTTACCCATCCTGGAACAAAATTATTGTTTATGGGATGTGAATTTGGTCAAAGTACCGAATGGAATTTCGAGGGAAGTTTAGACTGGCATTTATTGCAATATCCGTTTCATGAAGGGGTTAAGAAATTAATTACAGATTTGAATGGATTATACAAAAAGCAACCTGCTTTACATGAAAAGCAATTCAGTCCTGAAGGCTTTGAATGGATCAACTATTCAGATCATCAAAATGCAGTTATGTCATTTATTCGAAAAGGGGAAAAACCAAAAGATGATGTTGTAGTGGTTTGTAATTTTACTCAAGTAGTTCGTGAGAACTATAGAATTGGACTTCCAAGAAAAGGAAAGCTTAATGAAATTTTCAATAGTGATGCCACAATATATGGAGGAAGCGGTATTGGTAATTCTGGTAAATTAGTGATTGATGCTTCGCCATATGATGGTAGGGATTATTCAATTGAATTGCAATTACCTCCTTTGAGTGTGACTGTTTTTAAAATCTCATAAAAAATAGGGGAGTAGAATTCCTTTGACTAATATTATTAAAAACAGTATTGATCCCATGGATTAATACTGTTTCTTTTTTACAGCAGAATTATAAGGCATATTTAAATAAAAGGATTAGGTAGAAAATTGAACTGCTTTTTTGTATTTTTGCCGTTTCATATCAGCCTTATTTTTAATAACCTACCATAATGATTACAAATACAGAATTAGAATTTAAAGGGGATTTATATCCATCAAAAATAGTTTCTTTTGAACATGATGTAGATTCAGTGTTTTTTCACTCCGACAATAGCGTAATATTAAAAGTAACCATAGTACGCGATAGTTTAATTCGTTTTCGCTACACTACAAAAGGATATTTTAGCAACGACTTTTCATATGCGATAGACAAAAGTCATTCCCATGGATATAATTTTCTTGAAATAACAGAGGAACTTGAGTTTTATAAGATACAAACCAGTAAAGTAAAATGTATCATTCAGAAGATTGATATGAGAATATCTATTTTTGATTTGAATGACAATGTGTTGCTTGAAGATGAATTGGGTTTTCATTGGGAGGAGAGTTATGAGTTTGGCGGTAATATCGTTAAGATGAGTAAGGCTTCAAAGGATGGTGAATGTTTCTATGGATTAGGGGACAAAGCGACCCAAATGAACTTGAAAGGGAAAAGATTAGAGAATTTCGCAACAGATCAATATGCTTTTCAAAAGGACCAAGAGCCATTATATAAAGTAGTTCCGTTCTATATCGGATTACAGCACAAACAGGCCTACGGAATTTTCTTCGATAATACATTTAGAACTTTTTTTGACTTTTGTCATGAAAGAAGAAATGTAACGAGTTTTTGGGCAGAAGGAGGAGAGATGAATTATTATTTTATCCATGGTCCACAGATGGAGGATGTTGTTGCCAGTTATACTGATCTTACAGGGAAACCGGAATTACCGCCTTTATGGGCTTTGGGTTACCATCAATGTAAATGGAGTTATTTTCCGGAGAGTAATGTGAAGGAAGTAACTGCAAAATTCAGAGAATTAAAGATTCCTTGTGATGCGATTTATTTAGATATTGATTACATGGACGGCTTTAGATGTTTTACGTGGAATAAAGAATATTTCCCAGATCCAAAACGAATGGTGGCTGAATTAGCAGAGGATGGCTTTAAAACGGTTGTGATCATTGATCCGGGTATAAAAATAGACAAAGAATATTCAGTTTATAAAGAGGCTTTAGAAAAAGATTATTTCTGCAAAAGAGCCGATGGTCCCTATATGAAAGGAAAAGTATGGCCTGGAGAATGCAATTTTCCGGATTATACAAATCCCGAAGTTAGAGAATGGTGGGCAGGATTGTTTAAAGAGTTAATTTCTGATATTGGAGTAAAAGGAGTGTGGAATGACATGAATGAGCCCGCGGTGATGGAAGTTCCTAACAAAACTTTCCCCATGGATGTCCGACATGATTATGACGGGAATCCTTGTAGTCATAGAAAAGCACATAATATTTACGGAACGCAAATGGCTAGAGCCACCTATCATGGGGTGAAACGTTTTGCATATCCGAAAAGACCGTTCATTATAACGAGATCTGCTTATGCAGGGGCACAGCGATATACGTCGTCATGGACAGGGGATAACGTTGCGACTTGGGAGCATTTATGGATTGCAAATATTCAAGTGCAAAGAATGTCAATTTCGGGCATGGGATTCACAGGATCTGATATCGGTGGATTTGCCGAACAGCCATCTGGAGAACTTTTTACTCGTTGGATTCAGTTAGGTGTTTTTCACCCTTTTTGCAGAACGCATTCCTCAGGAGATCATGGGGACCAAGAACCTTGGGCATTTGATGAAGAAGTGGTTGATATCACGAGAAAATTCGTCAATCTACGTTATCAGTTATTACCTTACTTGTATACTATGTTTTGGCAATATATTGAGGAAGGAATTCCTATGCTTAAGCCTTTGGTGTATTTTGACCAAGCTGACACTCAAACACACTATAGAAATGATGAGTTTGTATTTGGAAATCAAATATTAGTTTGTCCTATTTTAGAACCTAATGCTATAGGTAGAAGGATGTATGTGCCACGTGGTCAGTGGTATAATTATTGGACAAATAGTTTAGTGAATGGTGGAAAAGAAATGTGGGTAGATACGAAATATGATGAAATACCAGTTTTTGTAAAAGCAGGAGCTGTTATTCCAAAATACCCTGTTCAGCAATATGTAGGTGAATTGGAGTTTGATGAATTGACATTAGATTTATATTATAAAGAAGGTAAAGAAAAGTCAGTAGTCTATGAAGATGCTCAAGACGGCTATGATTATAAAAAGGGGAGATACAGTTTCTTGACATTTCAAGTAACTGGAAAAGAATTGGAGTTAAATATTCAATTGCACAAAGAAGGTAAATATGACACTCCATATTCGATGTATAAAATTAATCTGATTGGACTGCCGTTTAAAATTAAAAGTATCGAAATAGACAATGAAGAAGTTGCCGTTGATATTGAAGCTATTGAAAGGGATAATTATCTGATTGTGGACAAAGAATTTAATGTTCTGCATATTACAGGAAAGTAATAACACAAAAAAATGATACTTTTCGCATGAATTTTATAAACTTTAAGTTCGTAATATTCGTATTTTTGTTAATATTTAAAATTATAACCATGAAAAAACATTCAATACTTCTAGGAGTTTGCACAATAGGTTTACTATTTTCTTGTGCGACGAATCCAATTACCGGAAAAAAAACCTTGAATTTCGTATCTAATAGCGAACTTTTTCCTTCTTCATTTCAAGAATACGGTACTTTCTTAAAGGAGAACAAAATAATTTCAGGTACTGCTGATGCAAATATGGTAGCCAAAGTAGGGGCGAGAATTAAACTAGCCGCTGAGAAATACGTAGCTTATGTTGGTCAACCTGAATACTTAAAGGATTATCGTTGGGAATACAACTTAGTTGAAAGTAAAGACGTTAATGCTTGGTGTATGCCTGGAGGAAAAATTGTTGTTTACTCTGGTATTTTACCAATAACGAAAGACGAAGCTGGTTTAGCGACTGTTATAGGACATGAAGTTTCTCATGCTTTAGCTAATCACGGTGCACAACGTATGAGTGCATCTCAACTTCAGGGCCTTGGTGCCGTAGGGGTAGCTGTTGCAACAGGAGGAAAAAGCGAACAAGCACAACAAACATGGCAACAAATCTATGGTGTAGGTTCAGAAGTGGGAGTAATGCTTCCTTACAGTAGAGGCCATGAAACTGAAGCAGATAAAATTGGATTGACACTAATGGCAATTGCAGGATATAATCCAGATGAATCCATTGCGTTTTGGATGAGAATGTCAGCGAATTCTCAAGGTCAAGCACCACCGCCTTTTTTAAGTTCACATCCATCTGATGCAACTAGAATTGCCGATTTGAAAAAATTAATTCCTGAAGCTAAAGCCACTGCGGCAAAATTCGGAATGATATATAAATAAATTATTGTAATTACATAAACAAAGAAAGCCAATTCATCGAATTGGCTTTCTTCGTTTAAATAGTGGTTAAACTTTTTAAATTCCGTGTTTTTATAGCGTTTATGTCATAAAAATAAATAAATTCGTATAAAACTACAGATATGATAGCATTGAAAAAAGGGGATAAGAAATTAATTAATGCTTGGGCATTTTATGATTGGGCAAATTCTGTTTATAGTCTAGTTATTGCAACTGCGGTGTTTCCTATTTATTACGAAAGTGTTACGAGTGGTAATAATGATATTGTGCAGTTTTTAGGAATGGAATTTAATAATTCTTCACTACTGTCTTATTCTTTGTCATTTTCTTTTTTAATCGTTGCGTTTATGTCACCTATTTTATCTGGAATTGCTGATTTTACTGGTAACAAAAAGCGATTTATGCAGTTTTTTTGTTATCTGGGATCGCTCTCAGTAATGAGTTTGTACTTTTTTACAGGCCAAGATACTTTGTGGATTGGGATTTTAGGTACCATTCTAGCGAGTATTGGTTTTTGGGGGAGTATTGTTTTTTATAATTCCTATTTACCAGAAATTGCTCATCCTGAGCAGCATGATAGGGTTAGTGCCAAAGGGTTTATGTTTGGTTACACAGGTTCTTTACTATTATTAGGATTTAACTTGACTATGGTCATGATGCCAGAATGGTATGGAATTACAGATAGTTCTTTACCTGCAAGAATTTCATTTTTATCCGTTGGAATTTGGTGGATGGGTTTCGCGCAAGTTACATTTCACTATTTACCAAATAATGTATTTCAAAAAAAATCGGGAACGGATGTTCTTTTCAATGGATTTAGAGAGCTTAAAGTAGTTACAAAAAGTATAAATAAACAAACCAATCTTAAACAGTTTTTAACTGCTTTCTTCCTTTATAGTATAGGTGTTCAAACGGTAATATTATTAGCTGGAATCTTTGGTAAAAAAGAATTGGGAATAGGAACTAGCAAATTAATTATCATTATATTATTAATAAATGTAGTTGCTATTTTTGGAGCTTTTGTATTTTCAAGAATATCAGAAAAAATTGGAAACATAAAAACACTTAAATTAACTATTGCAATTTGGTGTCTTATTTGCTTATCAGCCTATTTGTTAGATGCTAAAAATCAATACATCGATATTCAGTTTTATGCTCTTGGAGGAACTATAGGAATGGTTTTAGGTGCGATACAATCTTTGTCACGTTCTACTTATTCGAAATTATTGCCAGATACAGAAGACCACGCAACTTACTTTAGTTTCTTTGATGTAACAGAGAAAATTGCCATTGTTTTTGGAACCTTTATTTTTGGTTTTGTTGCGTCTATCACTAACTCAATGCGCAATTCCTTTTTTATCCTGGCGATCTTCTTCTTACTGGGGTATGTTGTCCTTAGTTTTATGAAAGAGAAGAAAGAGGCATAATTTTATTTTTATTCAATGTAAAATAAAAATATAGTAACAATAGAAAAAGAATCGATTGTACGGCATGATGTTGACTATTTTGGTAGTAGCTGCGTTAATGTGAAAAACACTTTGGAATCATTTTCATTTCTATTTCTTGCAACATAAATAGTGTTTTTTCAGATTTTTTCAAGGGGGATATTTGGAGTGCTTTTACCAATATATTGGTCAATAATTTTCTTTTGGCACAATGATTGTCCCTTTTAAGTACTTGATGAATGGTATGGGAAAAAGTCAATTTTATTGATATATAAAGTGTCGAAACCCTATATTTGTTCATGAACTCAAATTTTTTAATGACAAAAAGACTTATATATAATTATGTCAAATCATAAAATACTTACAATAGACAATCTGTCACTTCAGGAATATGATTCAGAAGCTGAATTAATTCCATTATTGACTCCTGAAGATGAAGAAGAAATGATTAACGAGGAATTGCCAGAATCATTACCAATTTTGCCTTTACGCAATATGGTGTTGTTTCCTGGTGTTGTAATTCCAATTACTGCGGGACGTGATAAATCCATTAAGCTAATTAATGACGCGAATGCAGGAGGAAAAATAATAGGTGTTGTTGCTCAGAAAAACGAAGAAGACGAGGAACCTACAAAGGATGATATTCATAGCATAGGAACTGTTGCTAGAATATTAAGGGTTTTAAAAATGCCTGATGGTACTACGACAGTTATTCTTCAAGGTAAAAAGCGTTTTGAAATTGACACTGTAGTTTCTGAAGAGCCTTACATTACTGCAACTATTAAAGAGTTTGAAGAAAGTAGGCCAGAGAGTAAAGACACTGAATTTTTAGCTATTCTTGAGTCTGTCAAAGAATTGGCGATTCAAATAATAAAAGAAAGTCCGAACATTCCAAGCGAGGCGACCTTTGCTATTAAAAATATTGAAAGTCAATCTTTCCTGATTAATTTCGTTACTTCTAACATGAATTTATCAGTTAAAGAAAAACAAGATCTTCTTGCTATTAGTAGTTTGAAAGATAGAGCGTTAGAGACGCTTCGTTTTATGAATATTGAGTTGCAAAAACTCGAGTTAAAAAACGACATTCAGTCTAAAGTGCGTTTTGATTTAGACCAACAACAAAGAGAATATTTTCTTCAACAGCAAATGAAAACAATCCAAGAAGAATTGGGTGGTTCTTCGCAAGAGGAGGAAATGGAAGAGATGTTACTTAAGTCCAAGTCTAAGAAATGGGATGAAAAAACCAAAAAGCATTTCGAAAAAGAATTGTCAAAAATGCGCCGAATGAATCCACAGGCACCTGATTTTGGAATTCAAAGAAATTACTTAGAGCTGTTTTTAGAATTGCCTTGGAATGAATATTCAAAAGATAATTTTGACTTAAAAAGAGCGCAAAAAATCTTGGATAGAGATCATTTTGGGTTAGAAGATGTTAAGAAAAGAATGATTGAGCATTTGGCAGTTTTGAAATTGCGTAATGACATGAAATCACCTATTATTTGTTTGACAGGACCTCCAGGAGTAGGGAAAACTTCTATTGGTCGTTCCGTTGCCGAAGCTTTAGGGAGAGAATATGTTCGTATTTCCTTAGGAGGTTTGCGTGATGAATCAGAAATAAGAGGTCACAGAAAAACATATATTGGTGCTATGCCAGGTAGGATTATCCAAAGCTTGAAAAAAGCAGGGACATCAAATCCTGTATTTGTATTAGATGAAATTGATAAATTGTCAGTGAGCAGTCAAGGAGATCCTTCGTCAGCTTTACTTGAAGTATTAGATCCAGAGCAAAACAATTCATTTTATGATAACTTCCTAGAGATGGGATATGACTTGTCAAAAGTGATGTTTATAGCTACTTCAAATACAATGTCTTCTATTCAGCCTGCATTGAGAGATCGTATGGAGATCATAAAAATGTCTGGGTATACTATTGAAGAGAAAGTGGAGATTGCACGTCAGCATTTGTTGCCAAGACAATTAAAAGAACACGGTTTAACAACCAAAGATTTAACAATTGGTAAAAAACAGTTGGAAAAAATTGTAGAAGGATATACTCGTGAATCTGGTGTTCGTGGTTTAGAAGCTAAAATTGCACAAGTAATCCGTAATGCAGCTAAATCAGTTGCAATGGAGGAAGAGTACAATAAAAAAGTAACTGATGCAGATATCGTTCGAATTCTAGGTGTTCCTAGATTAGAAAGAGATAAGTATGAAAGTAATGATGTGGCAGGTGTTGTTACAGGATTAGCTTGGACAAGTGTAGGTGGTGATATTCTTTTTATAGAATCTTTAATTTCTCCAGGTAAGGGCGCTATGACCATTACGGGTAATTTAGGTACTGTAATGAAAGAATCAGCTACAATAGCATTGGAATATCTAAAAGCTAATGCGGAATTAATGGGCTTAAATCCAGAGATAATATCTAAATATAATATCCATTTACACGTTCCAGAAGGAGCGACACCAAAAGATGGACCAAGTGCAGGTATAGCGATGTTGACTTCTTTAGTGTCAGTATTTACTCAAAAAAGAGTTAAGAAAAACATGGCGATGACTGGTGAGATAACATTAAGAGGGAAAGTATTACCTGTAGGTGGAATTAAAGAAAAAATATTGGCAGCAAAACGCGCTAATATTAAAGAGATTATTCTGTGTCATGAAAATAAAAGTGATGTTGATGAAATAAAGCCAGAATATATTGAAGGCTTAACTTTTCATTACGTTAAAGAAATGAGTGATGTTTTGAAAATTGCAATTACGGATCAAAAGGTTAAAAATGCCAAAATCTTATAAGTAGTCTTTTTGATTTCTAAATGTATATTCCAAAATCAAAACTTAAGATAATTAGGCAATGATTTTGGAATTTTATTTAAGTGGTATTTGGAGATTTATAATGAGTATTTTTGCTACTATAATTTTATCTTCGCATTTGCGTTTTATTTTACGAAAACAGAGACCTAAAGTATGTTCAGAAACATTTTTCTATTCTTGTCGTTATTTATTTGTACTGTGTCCTACAGTCAAATAGGAGGCAAGTATACTTATCAGTTTTTGAATTTGGTTACTTCGCCTAGACAGGCAGCCTTAGGTGGAAAAACGATAACTATTTATGATGATGATGTCAATCAAGTGAATTTTAATCCTGCAACCATAAATGTGGAAATGGATAATCATTTGGCGTTGAATTATGGTAATTACTTTAACGAGGTTACTTATGGTACAGCTTCATATGCCTACACATACGATCGGCATTTGCAAACGTTTCAGGCTGGAGTTAATTATGTGAATTACGGTAAATTTGAAGGTTATGACGAAAACGGACAGTATACAACTGAGTTCACAGGAAGTGAAATAGCGCTTTCTTTGGGATATGCGTACAACATACCTTATACGACAATACATGTAGGAGCAAATGCAAAGTTGATTTCCTCCTCGCTTGAAAGTTATTCGTCCTTGGGAGGAGCTATAGATATTGGTGCTATTTTTATTGATGAAAGAAATGATGTTAATTGGGGGTTGGTAATTCGAAATATTGGAACGCAATTTACCACCTATTCGGGAGTGAATGAAAAATTGCCGTTGGAAATACTAGTGGGTGTTTCACAGGAATTAGAACATGTTCCCTTAAGATGGCATCTTACGTTAGAGAATTTACAACAATGGAATATTGCTTTTTCTAATCCTGAAAGGGCTGAAACGTCAATTGATGGGAATACAAACGAAGAGAAAGTTTCGTTTACGAATAACGCATTGCGTCATGTGATTTTTGGAGTGGAATTGTTTCCTAAAAAAACATTTAACCTTCGGCTGGGGTATAATTTTAGAAGGGCAGAGGAACTGCGGATTCTTGAACAGCGCAATTTCTCGGGAGTTTCACTAGGTTTTGGATTAAAAATGAATAAATTGAAATTTAATTATTCGTATTCGCGTTACACTTTAGCGGGCAATACAAGTTTGTTTGGGTTGACGATTAATTTTCAATAGCAGTTTGTAAATGAAAGATAAACGGATTTATTCCGTCAAGACTATTTAATGTAAATGACAAATGAATACAAATTTAAAGGCAAATAAAGAGATGAGAGCACTACTTGTACTTCTGGTATTTGTGGGATTTATTTTTTCGGGTTTTTCTGAAAAGCCAAAGTATAATTCTGCCGAAGAAAGATTTACTATTCAGATAAATGAAGTAAAAAAAGTGGTCAACTCTAGTACGAAGTATAATAAAGAAATTGCTTTTTTTCTTGATATGGGTATTGAGTCCGGTAAGTTTCGGTTTTTTATTTATAATTTGAAAAGCAATAAAATTATAGATGAAGGTCTAGTTACGCATGGCTTTGGGTCAGAAAAGAGATCAACGGGGGAGTTGAGATTTAGCAATGTCAGTAATTCATTATGCACATCATTGGGGAACTATTCTGTAGGTAATTCTTATTTAGGGTCTTATGGGAAAGCGTACAAGTTATATGGGTTAGACAAAACAAATAGTAATGCATTCGCCAGAAATATAGTGCTGCATAAAATGAGTAGTATTCCTGAGCAAGAGCAAAATGGGTCTATAGAAAAAAGCTTTGGCTGTCCGGCGGTTAACGAACGCTATTTTGAAAGGCTAGCGGAAATAATAGACAATTCAGATTCGAATATTATTATGAGTATTTACTACTAAAAAAGTAAGTAATGAAACCTCTTTTATAAACACGCACAAGGCAAAATAGAAATTTAATTACAGAACATTAAAATTACAACATTGAAAAAAATCACCATCGCCATTGACGGATTTTCATCTACAGGAAAAAGCACATTGGCAAAACAACTTGCAAAACATTTAGGATATGTGTACGTCGATACTGGAGCTATGTATCGCGCTATTGCACTATTTGCAATGCAGAATGGATATATAAACAGCGAGCTTTTTGACAAAGAAAAATTGATAGCGAGTTTGCCATCTATAAAATTACAGTTCAAATTTAATTCAGATTTGGGCTTTGCTGAAATGTATTTAAATGATACCAATGTGGAAAAAGAAATTAGGACTATTGAAGTATCTAGTTTCGTTAGTAAAGTAGCCGAAATATCTGAAGTGCGTGCCAAATTAGTGGAGCAACAAAAGGAAATGGGCAAGGACAAAGGAGTCGTTATGGACGGCAGAGACATCGGGACCGTCGTTTTCCCTGACGCGGAACTAAAAATATTCATGACCGCCAGCGCAGCTACCAGAGCACAAAGGCGTTATGACGAATTAACGGAAAAAGGAGATGATGTAAGTTTTGAAGAAGTTTTGCATAACGTAGAAGAGCGTGATTATATTGATACCCATAGAGATAACTCCCCATTGGTAAGGGCTGAGGATGCCATAGAAATTGACAATTCGTATCTTAGTAGAGAAGAACAGTTTGATGTTGTGCTAGGATTAGTAAATGAGATTATTGAAGCAAACTAAATGTTTGTATATTTCAATTTAAATACTAGTTTTACGGCTTGTTAATTTTTAAAATTAAAGAATTCATTTTATGGGAATTAAAAATAGATTGATAATAATGAGTTTTCTCCAGTTTTTTGTTTGGGGTGCTTGGTTGATTACGATTGCTAATTACTGGTTTGGCACAATGCAATGGGATGGAACTCAATTTGGGTTGGTTTTTGGGACGATGGGAATTGCGTCTTTATTTATGCCAACATTAACTGGAATTATCGCCGATAGATGGGTAAATGCAGAAAAATTATATGGTGTACTTCATGTTTTATACGCAGGAGTTTTGTTTTATATACCGCAAGTAACAACACCGGAAACCTTTATTTATGTAATGCTATTGGCAATGTGTTTTTATATGCCAACGATCGCTTTGAGTAACTCTATTTCTTACACTGCACTCAAATTAAATAATAAAGACATTATTAAAAATTTTCCTCCCATACGAGTTTGGGGGACTATAGGTTTTATTGTTGCAATGTGGATTACTAATTTAACTGGAAATAAAGCAACAGAATATCAGTTTTATATAGCAGGTTTAGCAGCTGTATTTCTAGGAATCTATTCTTTTTCTTTACCAAAGTGTAAACCACAACGTTTATCTACTGAAAACGCTTCTCTTACGGAGACATTAGGTTTAGAGTCTTTTAGGTTGTTTGCTGATTATAAAATGGCTTTGTTTTTTGTCTTCTCTATGTTTTTAGGAGGGGCCTTACAGTTGACAAATGCGTACGGAGATGTTTTCTTAGATGAATTCAAGCATTTTCCAAAATATGCTGATTCATTTGTTGTAGAATATTCAACTATTATAATGTCAATTTCTCAAATTTCAGAAACCTTGTTTATTCTTGCGATTCCTTTTTTCTTAAGACGTTTCGGAATCAAACAAGTAATGCTAATTTCCATGATGGCCTGGGTATTGCGCTTTGGACTGTTTGCTTACGGAAATCCAACAAATGGATTATGGATGATTGTAATGTCTTGTGTGGTATATGGTATGGCGTTTGATTTCTTTAATATCTCAGGGTCATTGTTTGTTGAAACCAATACGGATCCAAAGAATCGTTCTTCAGCACAAGGTTTATTTATGATGATGACTAATGGCTTTGGAGCTGTTTTTGGAAGTTTTACTTCGGGATGGGCTATTGATAAATATTTTACCAAGTCATTTAATAATACAACTGATTTAGCGAGTTTCTTACAAACAGAACAAACGAATCAAAAGATGTTAGAGTTTATTACAGATCAAGGAAATTCAATTTCGACAGATGGTTTGCTGAGTAATACTATTTTTATGAAGGACTGGCATACGATCTGGCTGGCTTTTGCAATTTACTCTTTAATTATAGCGATTGCTTTTGCAATTTTATTTAAGCACAAACATCACCCAGAAGATGTGGCTAGCGTAGTAGGTCATTAACCTTAAAAATAAAAGCAGTAGACCCGATTCCAGAAAAAATGGCATCGGGTCTTTTTGTTTATTGTTAGATAAGACCGATAATGACAATCAAGTAGGATGACTTTAAAAGCGCATGATGAATGTGTTACTGGTAATCAAAAGGTTATAAATTTTAGCTTAATTATTTTCATGTTAAAATAAAGTTGAAAATTAGATATAGATGTATTACCTTTGCAGTCCTTTAGGTGAATAAGAGTTTCCTTTGGGGTTCAACTAATTATACAAACAACTTCTGTTGTTTTCTATCACTTTATGAAACTCGAGAGAATACAGAATACAAATTTTTATCAGCATGTCTGAACAAGTAAAATCACAAGAAGAGTTTTTAGCAAATTTTAACTGGCACAACTTTGAAGAAGGTATTGATGCAGTTGATCAAAAAAACTTAAAAGAATTCGAAGAATTAGTTTCAAAAACATTTATTTCTACTGATCAAGAAGAAGTAGTAGATGGAACAGTTGTAAGAATTACAGATAGAGACGTTATCGTTGATATCAACGCAAAATCGGAAGGTGTTATTTCATTAAACGAATTCCGTTACAACCCAAACTTAAAAGTAGGTGATACTGTTGAAGTATTAATCGACATCCGTGAAGACAAAACTGGACAACTAGTTTTATCTCACAGAAAAGCTCGTACTATCAAATCTTGGGATAGAGTTATTTCGGCTAACGAAACAGGAGAAATTGTTAATGGTTTTGTAAAATGCAGAACTAAAGGTGGTATGATCGTTGATGTTTTCGGAATTGAAGCGTTTTTACCAGGATCTCAAATTGATGTTAAGCCAATTAGAGATTACGATGTATACGTAAATAAAACAATGGAATTCAAAGTTGTGAAAATCAACCACGAATTTAAAAACGTTGTAGTATCTCATAAAGCGCTTATTGAAGCGGATATTGAAATACAGAAAAAAGAAATCATCGGCCAATTACAAAAAGGACAAGTATTAGAAGGTGTTGTTAAAAACATTACTTCTTATGGTGTGTTTATTGATTTAGGTGGAGTAGATGGATTGATTCACATTACTGACCTTTCTTGGTCAAGAATTAATCACCCATCTGAAGTTCTTGAATTAGACCAAAAATTAAATGTTGTAATCCTTGATTTCGATGATGAGAAAACAAGAATTCAATTAGGATTGAAACAATTAAACGCTCATCCTTGGGATGCTCTAGATGCTAACTTAGCAATTGGAGATAAAGTAAAAGGTAAAGTAGTTGTAATCGCTGATTACGGTGCATTTATCGAAGTTGCTGAAGGTGTTGAAGGTTTGATCCACGTTTCTGAAATGTCATGGTCTACTCATTTACGTTCTGCTCAAGATTTCGTAAAAGTAGGTGATATTGTTGAAGCTCAAATTTTAACATTAGACAGAGATGACCGTAAAATGTCATTAGGTATCAAACAATTGTCTCAAGACCCTTGGACTGATATTACTTCTAAATATCCTGTAGGTTCTAAACATTCAGGTATCGTTAGAAACTTTACAAACTTTGGTATCTTCGTAGAACTTGAAGAAGGAATTGATGGATTAATTTACATCTCTGACTTATCTTGGACTAAGAAAATCAAACACCCATCAGAATTTGTAAATGTTGGTGAGAAACTTGATGTTGTAGTATTAGAATTAGATGTTGACGGACGTAAATTATCTTTAGGTCACAAACAAACTACTCCTAATCCTTGGGATAAATATGAAGAGTCTTTCGCTGTGGGAACTATCCACAACGGTGAGATTTCTGAAATTGTTGACAAAGGAGCTACTGTAGAATTCGGAGAAGATATCGTTGCTTTCATTCCTACTCGTCACCTTGAAAAAGAAGATGGTAAGAAATTGAAAAAAGGAGAATCTGCTGATTTCAAAGTAATCGAATTTAACAAAGAATTCAAAAGAGTTGTTGCCTCTCACACTGCTATCTTCCGTGAAGAAGAAGAGAAAAATGTGAAAGCTGCCACTACTAACAGTTCTGCATCGTCTACAAACAACGCTGCTGCTTCTACTTTGGGAGATAGTAATGATATGCTTGCAGCATTGAAAGCTAAAATGGAAAAGGGAGAGAAAAAATAATTCTCAATCTTTCTTATAATAGTAAAGCCCCACAGTAATGTGGGGCTTTTTTTTATGTTGTAATTTCTTACTATTTTTTTATATATTTATATCCAACTTTATAAATATATAATATGGACGAAATTACATTACAGGAAAATTCAAAATTTTATTTAAATGAAGATTCTAAACGGTTTTTAAAAGAAACAGCTAAGTGGGCTTATTTTTTATCAATTTTAGGATTCGTTGGCGTAGGTTTTATGCTTGTATTAGCTGTTTTTATTGGGACGATATTCTCTAAATTAGATAGCATGGGAGGAGATACGGCGATGTTACAAAGAATGGGAGGAGGATTTATAAGTTTTATTTATGTTGTTATCGCGGCACTTTATTTTTTTCCAGTATATTATTTGTTTCAATTTTCATCAAAAATGAAAGCTGCATTTAAAAATGAGGATAATGATGCGCTAAATGAATCTTTCAGTTTCTTGAAATCGCATTATAAGTTTATGGGGGTTTTAGCTTTGGTGTTTGTAATACTATATGGAATTATATTTCTATTTACGATCCTTATTGGAGGCATCGCTTTTCTTAGTTAAGGTAAATTAGGATTTTAAATAGCATTAAAGCTAGATTTCGATTTGAAGTTTAGCTTTTTTTGTTTTTATTATGTTGGTAATTAATGAATTAAAAAATAGTTTTACTTTTTTAAAACCATATCTGTTTTCTTAGCGTAAATGCTTTTATATAACTTTAATAAATAGATTTATGAAAACTAGAAAATTTTTATCAGTAGCATTATTTGCATTAGTATTTGGAGCAACATCTTTCGCTCAAAAAACAGTTATGGTAGGTGGAGCCGCCATGTATCCTTCTAAGAACATTATCGAAAATGCGGTTAATTCAAAAGACCATACAACATTAGTAGCAGCAGTTAAAGCAGCAGACTTGGTTGCAACGCTACAAGGGAAAGGACCGTTTACAGTTTTTGCTCCTACAAATGCAGCATTCGAAAAATTACCAATGGGAACAGTAGAAACACTATTGAAACCAGAAAATAAAAAAATGTTACAAACCATACTTACGTATCATGTTGTAGCAGGTAAAATGAATGGATCTGATATTGCTATGGCAATTAAAAAAGGAAAAGGAAAAGCAATGATGAAAACTGTAAGTGGTGGAACATTGACAGCGTGGATGAAAGGAAAAAAATTATACATCACGGATGAAAAAGGAGGCATGTCACAAGTTACTATTGCTGACGTAAATCAATCAAACGGTGTGATTCATGTAGTTAATGCAGTTTTATTGCCAAAACAATAATTATAAGAGGTTGGTTTGTTTGTTGATTGAAAAGTCCCGTAGATGTACGGGATTTTTTTTATACAAAAAGTCCCAATTCTAATTTAGAATTGGGACTTTTACTTTTATAATATGAAGTTCTTATCTTAAACTTGCTCCAAGCTCTGTTTCAAAGTTCTTCTGCAATTTACCCATGATTTTGTCTATCTGAGCATCAGTAAGTGTTTTTGCACTGTCCTGAATAGTAAAACTGATGGCGTATGATTTTTTACCTTCTGGAAGATTTTCACCTTCATACACATCAAATAGATTGATTCCTTTTAATAGTGCTTTTTCCGTTTGTCTCGCAATAGTGTAAATGTTATCGTAAGTTACGTTTTGATCGATTAGCAAAGCTAAATCTCTACGCACTTCAGGATATTTAGGAATGTCAGTAAATTTAATTTTAGCTGAGATCGCTTTTATAATCACGTCCCAATTAAAATCAGCATAAAACACTTCTTGTTTAATTCCGAAATGTTTCAATATTGATTTCTTAACGACTCCAAATTCCACTAATGTATTGTGACCAGTTCCAATGGCAATTCCTTCCGAAAACACATCAGAAGTTACTGGACTATTTTGTGTTTTTGCAATACCAAATCGAGCAAGAACAGCATCAACATATCCTTTAAACATAAAGAAATCAGAAGGCTTTTGAGCTGTGGTCCAGCTTTCTTTGTTTCTGCTTCCTGAAACTAATAAAGTCAAATGTTTGTGCTCTTCAAAACCAGAAAGAAACTTGTGGTATGTTTTTCCGAATTCAAATAATTTTAAATCGCCATTTTTACGGTTGATATTATAGGATATTGCTTCTAGTCCTGAAAACAATAAAGATTGACGCATCGTCGCTAAATCGTTGCTTAAAGGATTAAGCATTGTTACGTTATGTTCTTCCTTTAGATTTTCTGACAGCTTTGCATAAGATGCTGTTGTCAATGAGTTAGCCATCATTTCATGAAAGCCTTGTGAGTTCAATTGTGTAGCAACTATATTTTGAAGTTTGTAATCTTCATTTCTAGGAGAATTTGAAACTGTAGCATTTAGTTTTTTAGAAAAGCTGATGTTGTTGTATCCGTAAACTCGCAAGATTTCTTCAATAACGTCAATTTCTCTTTGCACATCAACACGGTAAGAAGGAATAGTTAATCCTAATCCGTATTCAGAAACGCTATTTACTTTTATGTCTAAAGAAACTAAAATTTGCTTAATAGTATCTTTTGGAATTTCTTGTCCAATGATTTTTGCTGCATTTGCAAAATTTAGAAACACTGAAAAATCTTCTAGTTTCTTTTGATAGAAATCACTCACATCAGATGTGATTTCTCCGCCAGCTACTTCTTGAATCAATAAAGCAGCACGTTTTAAAGCGTATGCAGTAATTGTAGGGTCGATTCCTCTTTCAAAACGGAAAGAAGCATCTGTATTTAATTGGTGTCTTTTTGCTGTTTTTCTAATGCTTACCGGATTGAAGTAAGCGCTTTCTAAGAATATTGAAGTTGTGTGTTCTGATACTCCAGAATTTTTACCTCCAAAAACTCCTGCTATACACAATGGACCTTTTTCGTCACAAATCATCAAATCTTCCTCGTGTAAGCTACGCTCAACATCATCAAGGGTTGTAAATTTAGTTCCTGATGGAAGTGTTTTTACAATGATTTTTCCATTGATTTTAGCAGCATCGAATGCGTGTAAAGGTTGGCCTAGATCATGTAATACATAATTAGTAACATCGACAATATTGTTTTTTGGATTTAATCCAATTGCTTTCAATCTATCTTGTAACCATTTTGGAGAAGGTTTTACGCTAATGCCAGAAATCGTTACACCACAATATCTTGGTGATAATTGTGGTTGTTCAATAACAGTGTCTATTTTAAGCGTTCTCATGTCTACTCTGAAATTACTCACTGAAGGAGTAATCAATTCAACATTCACGCCACTTTGCAGTAAACCAGCTCTCAAATCACGAGCTGTACCTAAGTGACTCATCGCATCGGCACGATTGGGTGTTAGTCCAATTTCGAATACCTCATCATTCTCTATTTTAAAAACTTCAGATGCTTTTGTCCCTGGAACTAAAGCAGTATCAAGGATCATGATTCCGTCATGGCTTTCGCCAAGACCTAATTCATCTTCGGCACAAATCATTCCGTGGCTTTCCTGTCCTCTAATTTTTCCTTTTTTAATGGTAAAAGAACCACCTTCTTTATCATACAATACAGTACCAATTGTGGCTACAGGAACTTTTTGTCCTGCATCTACATTTGCTGCTCCACAAACAATTTGTATAGGTGTACCAGTACCAATATCAACTGTTGTTAATTTTAATCTGTCAGCATCAGGATGGGGAACGCAAGTAAGGACATGTCCTACTACTATACCTTCTAATCCTCCTTTTACAGATTGGTATTTTTCGACTACTTCTACTTCCAAACCTAAATCGGTAAGTAAAGCTGCCGTTTCTTCGGAATTCCAGTCTATTTTAATGAATTGTTTTAACCAATTGTAAGATATTTTCATCTGTGATTTTTAATAAGAGTACTTCGTCAGTTTGACCTACGGTATCGGATGCAAATATAAGGATTGCAGTTTGTAGTAAGAAACAATTTTTTTGGTTTTTTAGGACATTATTGAGGGGTTCAAAAAGCCTTGAAAATGATAATATTGTAATATAACCCATAAATATTTACGAATAAGCTAATAATATAATGTTAAATAAATTGATATGAAAATTTTATGCTATTAGTTGAACGAATAATGCTATATCTATTGTTATATGATAGGTAAATTTGATAAAATTAAAATCAAATAATTATGAGCAACATAGCACAAAGACCTGAATTTAAGGCAACGTATGATAATTATATAGGCGGAAAATTTGTAGCGCCAATCGGTGGTCAATACTTTGATGTGGTTTCTCCCATTGATGGTAAGGTGTTCACAAGAGCTGCACATTCAACTAAAGTAGATTTAGATTTGGCTGTGGATACAGCATATGATGCATTTCAAAGTTGGAGTAAAACATCAGTTACTGAACGTAGTAACTTATTGAATAAGATTGCACAGGTTATGGAAGATAACCTAGAATATATTGCCACAGTGGAAACTGTTGATAACGGTAAGGCTATCCGTGAAACATTGGCTGCAGATATTCCGTTGGCAATTGACCATTTCAGGTATTTTGCCGGTGTAATTAGAGCGGAGGAAAGTTCGATTACTGAACTTGACTCACAAACTGTTTCAATTGCACTAAGTGAGCCATTGGGAGTTATAGCACAAATTATACCTTGGAACTTCCCTATTTTAATGGCAATTTGGAAACTGGCACCCGCACTTGCTGCAGGAAACACGGTAGTTTTAAAACCTGCTGAAAGTACGCCAATTTCAATTCTTGTTTTAATGGAGTTGATAGGAGATATTCTGCCCCCAGGAGTAATTAATATTGTGAATGGTTTTGGTGCTGAATTAGGGCGTGCTTTAGTAACGAATAAAAAAGTGTCAAAAGCTGCTTTTACAGGTTCTACAACTACAGGTCGCTTAGTGATGCAATATGCAACTGAAAATATTATTCCAGTAACACTTGAACTAGGAGGGAAGTCGCCTAATATTTTTATGAAATCCGTTGGAGATGCTGATGATGATTTCTTTGACAAAGCGGTTGAAGGTGCTGTAATGTTTGCTTTAAATCAAGGTGAAATTTGTACTTGTCCTTCGAGACTTTTAGTTCATGAGGATATTTACGACAAATTTATTGCTAGAGTAATTGAAAGAACTGGAGCGATAAAAATGGGAAATCCATTAGACAGAACCACTATGATGGGAGCGCAGGCGTCATTGGTACAAAAAGAAAAAATCATGTCTTATATAAAACTGGGTAAAGAAGAAGGTGCCGAGTTATTAATAGGTGGTGATGTTAAGAAATTGGGTGGTGATTTAGACGGTGGATATTATATTCAACCAACACTTTTTAAGGGGAATAACAAAATGCGTATTTTTCAGGAAGAAATTTTCGGGCCTGTATTAGCCGTGACTACCTTTAAAACAACTGAAGAAGCAATTGCTATTGCAAATGATACTATGTATGGTTTGGGAGCTGGACTTTGGACACGTGATGCACATGAAATTTATCAGGTTCCAAGAGCAATTCAAGCGGGGCGTGTATGGATCAATCAATACCATGCTTATCCTGCAGGTGCTCCTTTTGGAGGATACAAACAATCAGGTATAGGACGCGAAAACCACAAAATGATGCTTGGTCATTATCGCCAAACAAAAAACATGCTTATTTCTTATGATAAAAAGAAATTAGGTTTCTTTTAGTAGATTTTAGATTATTGGTTAATAATAAGCCTGACAGATTGTAGGATTTGTCGGGTTTTATTTTAAATTAGAAAAGATGATAAAAAGAATTGATGCCACAGAAGAAGCGATAGAATTAATCAAAAATTTGAAGGAAAAACATGGAGATCTAATGTTTTATCAGGCTGGAGGTTGCTGTGAGGGATCACAGCCACAGTGTTTTGAAAAAGGAGGTTTCTATCAAAGAATGGGAGACGTATGCATCGGAACCATTGAAGAAACTGAATTCTGGGTTGATAAAGATTTGTTTGAGTATTGGCAACATGCCCATTTTACCTTAAAGGTAATTGACGCATTTGGAGTAGGAGGGTTTTCATTAGAAACCCCATTGAAGAAAACCTTTCAAATTGAATACAGAATTTTCACTCCCGAAGAAGAGCTAAATTTAGAACCTGTAAAATATATAGAGTAAGCTAGTTTACATATAATAGCTGGTATTGCTTTGGTGTAATCCCTTCATGCTTTTTAAACAAACGAATAAAGTAATTGCTGTCTTCAAAACCAGATAAATGGCATACTTCATTGATTTGTATGCTAGGGTTTTTTAATAATTTTTTGGCACATCGCATTTTTTCACTGATAACAAACTCAATCGGGCTCATGCCTAATTCTCTTTTAAAAAAACGATAAAAAGAAGTAGTACTCATACAGCAGATATCACTTAGATTTTTAAGGCTGATGTTTTCCCTTAAATTTAACCGTATATATTCCAGTACCTGTGTTATTGGAGAATTTGGATTTGTATACAAACCGTCATCAATGGATTTTGTCGTTTGTGTCTGGATAATTCGGATTAAAAGTTCCTGCAAAGTCAAATCAGCCAAAACATCTTTAGTGACTGATGTGCTCATGCATTCCTTAACTAGTTTATTAATGGTTGTGGCCAGCTCTACATTATTATAAAAATAGTAATTCTGATAGTCTAAATGCCAGAATTGCTTGTTCCCTTCTTTAGGGTAACGTTCATTCAGGAAGTCTAAGGTTTGTGTAATTTTATGTTGGTCAATTGCAAGTGCTAGGCATTGCGTGGGATTATTCTTTGTAGCCTCTGGAAAGTCAATTTTCATTTCTACATTAGAGGGAATAACAACCGTCTCGCCAGGTAAATATTCGAAACTAGGATCATCAAAAAGATGCATCACTTTTTTTCCCCTTAGCATACTAGTAACCACTAAATCGTTAAACTTTAAAGGAACCAATTCCGACGCTTTATAAGTTTCAAAAAGATTCAATTCACAATGATTCAAATTGTAAACCGTTCTGTTTTCAACTAATGTCTTTAGCGATTTTTCATTCGATAAATTGGGTGGCTTTATGTAGTTGCGATTCATAATTGTAGTTTATAAAAAGGAAATATAAACTTACTGAAAATAAACGTATTAATGAAGCCTTATTTTGTTAAAATGGATATAATTGTAGCTAGTGTGTTGTGCGTTTTTAGAATAGCACTTTAGGTGTTTTTACGCTGTAGAACCAGTATTTTAGAAGATTTCACCTCTTAATTGTAGCTTTATTTTACTCTTCAAGTGAAAGGAAAAGTACAATCGCATTTTATAATTTATTCCCGCACATTAAGTACATGCATATTTCGTTTTTATTTTCAATAATGATTTTGTCAGTTTCCAATCGTTCCAAAGTATCGGGTGGCAAATTATTTTCTGCTCGATATTTTATTATTTGTTGGAAAAATTTATCCATTATTTTCTTATCTACTTATGAAATAATTTTTTGATTGAAATTAGCTATTCCTAATATCCAAATGTCTGTATATTCCTGTTTTGCTTTGTATTTTGGGAAGATTTCCACCGAATTGGATCCAGAGTAAGTACATGATTTTTTGTTTTATCTTCAAAAAAGTCAAAAAAGTCAAAAACCCGTTCACAAACGTATTGTAAACACACTGTTTATGGGCTTCGGTTTCTACTTAAATCCGAAGGCTTTCTTTATGAATACTTGCGATTGCCTTCTATAAAGCATGAGAAAAAAATTGCTGTAACACTCAGTAAAGCTGAAGTTTGGGCGATGCTCCAAGGGGCTAAGATGCTCAAGCCCAACGAATCCTTATCTGTTGGTAGTAGTTTTTATTTGCTTTTTGCAATTCTAAATCCAAATCCGTCATTCCGTGTACTTTTTGGAGATTGGTATCTAACTTCTGGCATATGAATACCGTATTCTAGTGGTTTTCCGTCTGCACTTTGTGTTTCGTAAAACCAACTAACACCTTTTGAAATTTTATATGTTCCTTCTCCTTCGGTTGGCCCTTGTGGATTTTTCGTAGTTACCAAACTGTCTTTTTCGGGATTATACCAATCAAAAACCCATTCGCCAACATTTCCAGTCATATCATATATTCCAAGTTCATTAGGTTTGAGAAGTCCAACTTTATGAAATGTACTGTCTGAGTTTTCTTTTACCCAACCAACTTCAATTGGATTATTGCTACCACTATATTTAAATCCTTTTGTTTGTTTCCCACCTTTTGCTGCATATTCCCATTCTGCTTCTGTAGGGAGTCTTCCGCCTGCCCATTTTGCAAAATCATTTGCTTCGTCCCAAGTTGCAAGCATAGGATTTTCGTCAATCCATTTGTAATTTACTTTAATTCCGTTTGCACTTTCAGTAGGTGCGTTAGGCATTTTTCTATCTGTTTCTTTACAAAATTCCTTAAACTGTTTAACGGTTATCTCATATTTGCTTATATAAAAGTCATCAAGTTCAACCATTCTGTGTGGACTTGTAAAACCATTTATTGTGTCGCCTTTAGCGCTAATGATGATTTGGTTTTTACCTTGTTCAAAATTGCCACCTTCAACAAAAATCCAGTCAATTTTGTTTTGATTTTGTTTGCAAGAAGTAAATACCATTAATCCGACTAAAAATGTTGATGTCAATTTTGTCATAAGTGTCATTTTAAAATTACTACCAAGGTTTTGCCTTTGAGAGGGCTGGAAGTTCGTAAACGTTCAATTTTCGGCTTAACGAAAACTTGATTCGAAACGGTACTTCCACTAAATTCGCAATCTTGCCAAACGGCAGTTGGGTGCCGTGATTTATTGCTTTTCAACGAAAGACTCCCAAAAATTAACCAAAAGAAAAGTGTCTTCTAAATTCTTGATCTTATATTCAGAATTTATGTAATTATTCACTTCTACATTTTCAAAACTTTCGCCCTTGCACAATTTTTCATTTATATTTTCATAAATTTTGTCATCATCCTCACTAAATCCAGGAATACATATGGCAATTCTATAAGTATCCGATTTTGTTTTTAAATCATATACAACTAGTATAGACCGTAATTCTCTTGGCTTAGTTATTATATTAACTCCTAGTATATTATCTGGAAATTTATAATTTATCCAAAATGGGTTTTTAATAATTTCTTTGTCTGGAAATTTTATTTGTTCTCGAACTATTTCAGCATTTTTATTAAATAAATACAGGTGTCCAAGTTTTTCAAAAGCCATTAAATAAGCGATTTTTAATAAAGAGATAGTTGCCAACCTTTCATTTGCTTTTTTAGGTTTTTTAAAAGTAAATTTTAACTTTTTAGTCCATCCAGTATCAATCAAATTATCACTAAAAAAAGGTGATTTATATTCGTGAACTTCACTATTTAAAAAATTCTGTTGTGTTTTAGGATTGTTGTTTTTACTATCAATATTGATAATTATTTTTCGATCTTTATCAATTTTTATATTAGCATTAACACCTTTTCCTTCAGTAGAATCGTTAAAAAATTGTGTTTTAATTTCTGCATTAGGTTTGAAATTTACTGCATCTATTTCTAATAATTTATTTAAAATTTCATTATCTATTTTATGTCCTGCTTCAGAATTACATTTCTTACACGTTAATACACTTCCTTTTCCACCAAGTGATTGTGGTGGATTGTGTTCAATAGTCAATGGGTTTATTTTATCAAATAAATCAGCTTTCTCAAAATAAATTAAGCAAATAGGACAGTAGCAACCAAAATCTTTTTCAAAATTATTTTTCAGGCTTGAATTATCCTTAATGTATTTGAAATTTTCAGAGTAGATTTTAAATAACAATTCCTTTTTTGCTCTATTGTTCATTTATTTACGTATCGTTTTTTTTATCATTGAACCAACTAATATATACCCACTACAAAGTAGCCCCTATACACCAAAAATTGGATAGATTCTCACTATTGTGTCGTTTATTAGCTATTCAAATATACTCGATTTATTCTTACAAAAGTGGTTGTTAATAAGAACTGAATATGATTGAAGTACTTATTTGCGTGAGGGATAGTAGCGGCATCCTTTTGTGGAGCTTGCGGAACAAAAGATACAGCGAATAGCCCGACCCGAAAGTAGCCAGGAGGAACGACGAAGCTAACGGTAGGGTCACGCCCTAATGATTTGGAAAAAGAAAGAACCGTGAGTAGTTTAAACAAGTATCCTTTTAACTTGTCTTTTAGATTCAGTTTTACGGCTTTGAAAAAAGGATTCGGGCCAAGTGATTTATAAAATAATGTTGTTTGGATAATTTGTATGCTTAACACTATTTCAAATTCATTGGTTTATACAATAAAGTTGGTATAGAAAAGAAGGGAGGCGCTAACGCCTCCCAATATATTTACATAGTTGCAACAAAATCTAAAAAGACTTTTTTATGCAGTTCCAAATCCATATTTGGCGAAAGCGCTACACGAGCAATATAGTCCTTGTCGCCTTCTTTAGTTGTCCCTTGAGTAGATGTAGCTGGGATCGTCCAGTAACAACCTTTTAATTGTCCATAACTCACACAGTACTTACTTTCATTAGGGATTTTTGTAATCATTAGATTTATTAACTTGAGGTTTAACGCTCTTTTATACTCTTCTCTTTCTTCATCTGTATTTCCTTTAGTAGGAAGGTCTAATGAAAAAACAGATGGTGTAAATCCTTGCTCCGCCAGTTCTTCTGAAACAAAATTGATTTTTGCGGCAGGTAAAACCTCATGGATAAAGTTTACAAATTCACGAGTATTTTTATAGGCATCCTCAATTCTTTGATTCATTGAAGGTAGCTGTTTTGCCAATATTTCATATTGAAGAGGGGTGGCCTCATTATCGCAAAGTAGGAGATGCTTTTCTATTTTTTCCATCAAAGCTTCTGTTTTTTTATTTCCTACACAATAACCTGCGGTACACTGTCCGCCGCTTGGAAATTTTGATCCACTTGCAAATGAAATAGTTCTAACTGTTGACAGTACATCGTCTTCGCCTAAAAAGTGGACATTAGGGCAAAAGGTTTGATCTAAAATAAAAACAGGATCTATTGCCATTTCGCCAGTGGCTGTTTTACGTGGCACACTTAACACATTTTTTAATTGGATTAAATCTGGAACTTCTACTCTTGGGTTTGTTGGAATTTCAGCGATGATGTATGGGATTGCATCTTCAGTAGCAATTTTAGCTAAGACGGTATCAATACTTTGAACCATGTCATTATCACCATCAACTAGTAAATCCACAATTTCAACGTTATCAATACAGGCAGCAACACGTCTTGCTTGGTCATTTGTACCACCATAACAATTAGGAGGAACAATAATTTTAATCGCCTTTCCTTTGTGTTTCTCTAAAGCATCGTCAATAAGTCCCATCAAAATCGCATATTGAATAGACAATCCACTAGAAGCAACTAATGCCTTTGTATGCGCTTTAGTAATTGTAGCAATTGAATCTAAAACCAATGTTTTGTTAGTTTCAACATTACTTTTCTCAGTATCAAAATGGGTTTGTTCTATTAACGACTCTAATGCAGCAAGACAATTGGCAGGAGTCATGGCGATGGATTCTCTGCGTCTTACATGTTGAATTTCGGAAATATAAGCTTCATTTTTCTCGCCATTAACTAATAATACACTTCCTAATTGTCCATAACCATTGATAAAGAAGTCGATATTTGGATTGAGATTAGTACTGGAAATAGCATCATGTTGTGAAATAAAAACAGTACTTCCTTCAAAAGCTGAAATAGCTTCTGTATTCTCCACTTTCTTTAAATCAAACTGATATCCATAAACAGCTTGCAACACTTCAGCATCGAAAAAAGCGGGTAACTCTCCTGTATAAATGATTTGGGTGTTTTTATTGTCTAATGAATTTTTTCTTAGAATGGCCAAGGCAGGAATCGTCTTTGATGAAAAACTGATTGCGTTTTCTGACCTAATATTGTTTAGCTTCGCAATTGCCCATTCTAGTAGGCAAGATAGGGGATGACCTAAACGAATATAGTCGTAAGCAGTAGGTAATTCAGATAGTGCTTCCGATGTAGCATTGTTGTTACTATATAAGGTTTCAAACTGATCTAAAAATTGAGTTTTGGCCAATTTTTCATCATAAATATCTAGTCGATGGGTTGTTGTACTCAGCCAACCAGCTGGCATATTTCTTAAAACCTCTTTTATATAAATTAGCATTTTATTCTCTTTCATGATTTTACTTTTAGATAGACCTGCAAGGTACATTAAATCGATTTATTCTAAAAGTGTATCAAGACGTTTTGTTACTGTTGAGGCAAGCCTTTAAGTGTATTGCTTATCTTTCATCCTTTAAACTTTGATTGTATAAATATTCAAAATACACCTAATTACAAACAACGAAGTGTATGATAAGCAGTAATTGGTTTAATAGTAACGAAAGAATCAGGACAACACCGAGTGATTATGCTGTTCTTCAGGCTTGTAATTTTTAGAAATTATTTTTAATAAAGCATTAACTTCAAATGGTTTTGTTACGAAATCAGTCATTCCAGCATTTAAACATTCTGTCAATTCTTTTTCCCCAACATTCGCAGTTAAAGCAATTATTGGAATATTTTTTTTGCTGTCATCAGTTAAATTTCTTACGTGCTTTGTCGCGGTTTTACCATCCATTATCGGCATAATTACATCCATTAGTACAATATCGTATTGATGTTCTTTTATCAAGTTTAACGCTTCTAACCCATTATTTGCAGTAGTAAGTTGGCTGTTTTTCAGTTTGTTTTTTAACTGTTTCTCTAAAACTAATAAATTGATTTTATTGTCATCAACTAAAAGAATTTTTATTGCGGTGTCTTTAAAGTTATTATCGACATTATCTGAATTCGTGGAGTTATTTTCTACGATTGGTAGTGGGATAGTAATGTGGAATGTAGTACCCTCATTTGGTTCAGAATCAAATGATATAGAGCCATTCATTAAATCAATTAGTCCCTTTGAAATTGTTAGCCCTAGTCCCACGCTATTCTTTGATGTGTTTGAAGTAGCGTATTTTTGAAAAAGTTTTTCACCTAATTCTTTGTCTATTCCTTTACCTGTGTCAGAGATGGTTATTTGAAGTAGGAATTCTTTTTTAATATCGCTGTTATAATTGCCAGTTACAAGCATTTTTACTGTGCCTATTTTTGTATATTCAATTGCATTATTTAATAGATTTAAAACAATTTGATTGATTCTATTTTTATCACCATAAACATAATGAGGTATGTCAGTAGAGGTTTGAATTTCAAATTTCAATCCCTTTTCTAAAGCTAATCTTTCATTCATTTTGAATAATGAATTTAGGGATTTACCTAAGTTGAATTCCGAGTATTGTAATGAGAATACACCGTCGTTTAATTTTGTGAAATCTAATATATTATTTACTAGTGCTAATAGATGATTTGAAGAATAGTCCATTAGTTCTAAAAGATTTTGATCTTCTTCACTTTGTATATTGTTTTTTAAAATATCAGAAATTCCTTTTATGGCATTTAAAGGTGTTCTAATTTCATGACTCATTATGGCGAAAAAAGATTCTTTATTGATTTGTAATTTCCTTAACTCTATTCGAGATTCTTCTAATTCATTATTTTTAGTTTTTAAGTCTTCAATAATATACTTGACTAGGTTGGTCCTTGCAGTGAGTAATACAATCAAATAAATCAAAATCATTATTACAATAAAGTAAAAAAATATATTGTAAATATTCTTTTCATAGTAAATTTTGTTACCATAATCAAACCCAAAAAAATCAAAATAGATAGTAGTTGAGACTGTTGTAATAATGAGTAAGATTAAATTAAACATCAACTTATGGTACCTAATTATTATTAATAAAACGATAGGAATAATATATAAAAGGACAATAAAATTGAATGTTTTTCCATACAAGGCGAAAGAAAAGGTGAAATAGATTATTAAGAGTAAAGATGCTGCAATAGCTTTTTGACTAAAACTATATTTTTTAGAATTCGAAAAATATAAAAACAACAGAAATATTGGAATACTTCCCCAGGCAACATAGGTTAATTCTAAATAAAAAAGAAATGACGTTACAATAAAAGATTGTAACGAAAAAAAATTAAAACTAAAATTGTCAAGTTTGCTAAATTTATAGATTCTTCGATTAGTTGCAGAGGATGGGGTGCCGGCCATTTAAAAAGAGTTAATTAATAGATTTTGTAGTTTTTTTTATATTTAGAATCCTTATTAGAGTATTAAATAACACTTGTAAAATTGAAAGACTTTATTAATGATTTAAAATGTGAGTTCAGTATTTATTTGATATTTATAGTTTTAGCTCAATTTATTGCAAAGCTCTAAAAGTATATAAAATATTTAATAAAATAAAAAAATATTAAGAATTTCAAAAAAGATATAGCCTAAGTATGACTGTTTTAAAATTGAATTACTCATAGAATTAATATTTTATGATGCGTTCAGATAAATTTCATACTGGTTCGGAGTAGGTTTTTAAAAATTGATAATTACAAAAGAAATCACTGATATAATATACAATTGGCTTTTCTAAATGTGCACTTAACCTTTGAAAAACAAATAGTTGTGGTCTAGCCCCAATGGGAGCGTGTATCCTTTTTGTGCTGGGGTTCAGCACAAAAGATACTGTGGACAGCGGGAGGGAAGTGGATGAAAAAATAATTTAATGTGCTCCTTAAAAAAGGAACAAAAAAAAAACACCAACCTTTCGGCTGGTGCTTTCTTACTACAAAAAAACTATAAATATTTATTCTACTAATTCGGTTTGGTTTCTGAAGACTAACTCTCCATCAAAAGCATCCAAAAGGATGATACTTTCTGTGGCAATATTGCCAGCCAGAATCTCTTTAGATAACTTGTTAAGCACGTCTCTTTGTATTACTCGTTTTACTGGTCTGGCTCCAAATTGTGGATCAAATCCTTTCTCGGCTAAATAGGCGATAGCGTCTGGAGTGGCGTCCATAGTAATACCTTGAAGAGCCAACATTTTAGTCACAGATTTCAGTTGTAAGCTTACGATTTTAGTGATATTCTCGCTGCTTAACGGAGTGAACATCACGATTTCATCGATACGGTTTATGAATTCAGGACGCACCGTTTGTTTCAATAAACCAAGGACTTCTACTTTTGCAGCTTCGGTAGCAGCTTCCATACTTCCTTTGAGATTTTCAAATTTTTCCTGAATAATATGGCTTCCCATATTAGATGTCATAATGATAATGGTGTTCTTGAAGTCGGCAAGACGTCCTTTATTGTCCGTCAATCTTCCTTCATCCAAAACTTGCAATAGGATGTTAAAAGTATCTGGATGTGCTTTTTCAATCTCATCCAGCAATATCACAGAATACGGTTTTCTGCGCACGGCCTCAGTCAATTGACCACCTTCGTCATATCCCACATATCCTGGAGGTGCTCCCACCAATCTACTTACGCTATGGCGTTCTTGGTATTCGCTCATATCAATACGAGTCATGGCATTTTCATCGTCAAATAGATATTCGGCCAAGGCTTTCGCCAATTCCGTTTTTCCAACTCCTGTTGTTCCAAGGAAAAGGAATGTTCCCACTGGTTTCTTCATGTCTTGTAGTCCGGCACGGCTACGGCGAACCGCATCACTTACCGCTTCGATTGCTTCTTCTTGACCCACTACACGTTGATGTAGCTCTTCCTCCAGATGCAATAGTTTTTCACGTTCACCTTGTAACATTTTCATAACGGGTATTCCGGTCCATTTAGCTACTACTTCGGCAATATCTTCTCTTGTAACTTCCTCTTTGATCAAGGAGCTTCCGTCAGATTGATTTTCGACTAATTCTTCATGTAGAACGTCTAGGCGCTCTTGAGCTTCCTTGATTTTTCCGTAACGAATCTCAGCCACTTTACCATAATCGCCTTCGCGCTCTGCACGCTCCGCTTCATATTTGTAATCTTCAATTTCAGTTTTTATGGATTGAATGTTATCAACTACATCTTTCTCTGATTTCCATTTGGCATAAATCTTATTTCGATCTTCTTTGAGATTAGCTAATTCCATTCCCAATATTTTGAGCTTGCTTTCGTCTTTTTCTCTTTTGATAGCTTCGATTTCAATTTCTAGTTGCATTACCTTTCTGTCCAAAACATCCAATTCTTCTGGTTTTGAATTGATTTCCATACGGATTTTAGAAGCCGCTTCGTCCATCAAATCAATAGCTTTGTCTGGAAGGAATCGGTTGGTAATATAGCGTTGTGATAGTTCAACTGCAGCTATAATTGCTTCGTCTTTTATCTGTACTTTATGGTGTGTCTCGTATTTATCCTTGATACCACGTAAAATGGAAATGGCACTTTCAGTATCTGGTTCTTCGATTATAATTTTTTGGAATCGTCTTTCTAGTGCTTTGTCTTTTTCAAAATATTTTTGATATTCGTCTAAGGTAGTTGCACCAATGGCTCTCAATTCTCCACGAGCCAAAGCTGGTTTCAGAATATTTGCTGCATCCATCGCACCTTCACCACCACCAGCACCAACTAAGGTGTGGATTTCGTCAATAAAAAGCACAATATCTCCTTCGGCTGCAGTCACCTCTTTTACAACAGCTTTTAAACGCTCTTCAAATTCTCCTTTGAATTTTGCTCCGGCGATAAGCGCTCCCATATCAAGTGAAAAAACGATTTTATTTTTCAAATTATCAGGTACATCTCCATCGACAATCCTGTGTGCTAAACCTTCGGCAATCGCAGTTTTACCCACTCCGGGTTCTCCTACAAGCATTGGGTTATTTTTTGTTCTACGAGTCAATATTTGTAATACACGTCTAATTTCCTCATCACGACCAATTACAGGATCTAATTTTCCATTTTTGGCTAATTCATTAAGGTTTTTTGCATATTTATTTAATGAGTTGTATGTTTCTTCAGCAGAGGCTGAGGTTACTCTTTCTCCTTTTCTCAATTCTTCAATAGCGGCTTTTAGTCCCTTTTCAGTAACACCTTGGTCTTTTAATATTTGTGCCACTTTACTTTTAGATCCAAAAATGGCTAATATTAAATGCTCAATAGAAACGAATTCATCATTCATTTTCTTGGCAATAATTTCCGCTTCATTCAAGGCAGAGTTTGCCGTTCTGGAAAGCATTATCTCACCACCCGAAACTTTTGGAAAGCTCTGAATAGTACTATCTAAAATTTGAAGAAATAAAGGCACGTTAACATTCAATTTCTTTAAAATGAAAGGAGCTACATTTTCGTCGACATCAAAGATGGCTTTAAAAATATGTTCGTTTTCTATTTGTTGTTGACCAAAACCCTGAGCTAATTGTTGCGATAGCTGTATGGCTTCCTGTGATTTTATAGTAAATTTATTTATATTCATGATCGTTTAATTTATGGAGTTATTTAGGTAACTTTGCTGCTTAGTAATCAAGTTGTATTCCAATACAATACTACGGACAAAATGGCGTATAAAACATGATTATTATCATATAAACTAGTCAAAATGACTTAATTAACGACAAAACATGAGTTTTTTTAAAAATATTTTTAGTGGTTCAGAGAACCAAAATGATTCTACTCCTAAAATGGACTGGAATAACTTAACTGATTTGGGACAGTTGAATGAAATCATTACGCTTTCAAACGATACTCCAGTTGCCATTTTTAAGCACAGTACTCGTTGCAGTATTAGCAGAATGGCATTGAAACAATTTGAAAATGAATTTGACTTCTCAGATAAAGTTACACCTTATTTTTTAGATTTAATAGCGTATCGTGAAGTTTCTAACGAAATTTCGAATCGTTTTGGAGTGCAGCATCAATCACCTCAATTAATAGTAATTAAGGACGGAAAAGCGATTTATAATGCTTCTCATAGTGATATTGATGCAGGAGTTTTGAAGACTAAAGTATAGTTGAATAGGTTTAAATAAGGCCACGAATTAACATATGAGATAATATCAATTTGTGAATTCGTGGCCTTCTTATTTTTAAAATTCTCCTCCCGAACCTCCACCACTAAAACCTCCACCGCCAAATTCCATATCAGATTCTTGAATAGTTTCTGGTTTTAGGCCAAGCTGAGATGCGATTAATGCTTCGGCATTCATAAAAGCATTGGCATTTGTAAATCGATCTGGTCGGAACGTAATTCCCGTTTTATTATGCTTTAATTTTTTTATGGCAAAAAATGTAAAAGCAAATAGCAGTAATCCTGCTATAGTCAAGAAAGTCTCAATGGGTAAAACAGCATAGTAATAACGAACACTATAAATGGAGAACGCCATTGCCAATGCACCAATCCAAAGCATAATACGGTCTTTTTTTAATAAAGAGTAAACTAGAAAGCCTACAGGAACAATAAACGTGAAAGCGTAAAAGAAATAGGCAAACGAAATGTCACTATTTGGATTAATCTGCGCACCCAATAATGCAACAGAAAGTTCCCGTACTACAAGATAATTTCCCGAAAGATAAAACAGAATAAGACTAAAACTATTAGCTAGCAAAATCCCCTTGTGATAAAAAGCTGTTTTTAAATTTTTTAGAACTGTTTTACTGTAAAAATAAACAGCTACCGAAAATAACATCAATACAAACGGTAAAATGTTTTTCCCAATATCGCCTAACTCAAACATCGTATAAACCAGACTAGCAGTGGCAGCCAAACAAAACAACAATGCCATTGATAAATGCACATAGCGAAGATAACTTAATAGTGAAGTAACCATTATTGTTACGGCAATTAGTAATCCGTTTCCATCAGTATAAACTCCTATCGCTATAGCCAAAGTTAATTGGGCCCCCAATATAAAAGCATCATCTAATCCATGACCATAAAACTTTTGCTTGGTTAAGAATTCTGCTCCTATAAAACCAACAAGAGCATAAAGAAAAATTAGAACTTTAAAGTTATCATCAATTAAGTCTACACTAATTAGACTGAAGAAACCGCAAATCGAGGAATATAAAAAAACACCTAATAAGAAAAAGGCAGCTCTAATTAATAGGTTATTATGACTTTTAGGAACAATCAGTTGCTTTGAAATTACTTCAAACTGTTTCTTATTTATAAAACCAGCTTCGTTTAATGATTTAGCTTCTTCAAGTAGCGTTATATTTTCTAATTCTGTTTTATCGTGTGCAATCATCGGTTTTGTTTTTATTGAATTTTTTAATGAGACGGATAAATAAAATTATAGAAGCAATAAAATAAAAGGGCACTAAAAAAGAGAATAGTATCATTAGATCTTGAATGTCAATTAAATCAATGATTTTGAATAAAAGGAAATTAAGTCCAAAATAAGCATATAAAATAGTGAACACAAATAAGGATACTGATTTAATGCTATAGCTTACCGTATAAAAGTAATAGCTGGAAACCGCTAATAGAATAATAAATACTCCCCAATAAGGTTCAAATAAGTTATTGATACAGGAAATATTGATAAGGTGTAAAGCAAAAGTCAAGAAGACTAAGTTGAAGTGTTTTTTTAGTTCAATTTTTGTGCTGTAAATGGACCAAACAATTAATACAATACCCAAAGCAATGGCAGAGTAACTTAAGGAATCTGATTGCTGAAAATTATTATCTAGCAACGCTTGCGGACTTACTGATAATCCGATATAGGCTGCGAGCCCAGTTATTGCGATTGATAAGATACTTTTATTATCAAAATAGTAGGCGCAAAATAAAGCAATTACCGTGGGAATTAAGGTGGCTAAACCATAATGGGTCCCAAAAGCAGTGTATTGAAACTGTAAATAACCAATAAAAATGCAACTCAAAAGTATGGCTGCAAGAATGAGATAGTCAAATAAGGGGTTTTCAAAACTAGTTTGCTGTTTTTTAAATCCTACGGCATTTTTAAAACTGAAATAATAACAGATTATAGTGACGATTAGTAATAGGCTAAGAATGGCAATATGGCCAATGCTATCAATATTTTCGTAAATTAAGATGCCTATACCAGAGGTAAACAATAAAACAGAAAGATATAAGAATAATTTAAGCTCTGTATGCACTGAGAAGACATTTAAGGCACGATACTCTGAAATCTGATCCATTTGCTCTCTATCGATTAAGCTTTTCTCAAAAAGTCTATTAGTACTGTTTTCTTCAAATCTTTTCATATTGTAGTGTTAGCATTGCTATTATCAAATATACATTATTCCTACAGTTCCTAAGGTTTTGTATCGTATTGGTTTTTTAGATTTAAAATAGATATAAAAAACACACTGTGATTGACAGCGCGTTATGACTTTAAAAGGAGGCTTGTACTTTACTAAGGAAGATTTGTTTTTCCTTTAATTTCCTCTAAATGCAAATTATTAATAGTTCGTTCGTCTCTAGTGGCATTACATATTGGATTTATTTGAAAAGTATTATCTTTATAATAAAAATAATGACAAAGTCTGAAATTGACAACTATTCTTCTATTTTGATACTAATCAGTACCGAACGATGTTCAGTCTGTGGCGCATTGGACCAGCGTTTAAAGCCATGGATCCAGAGTAATTTCCCCGATTTAGCGTATAGCAAAATAAAATTAGAAGATTTTCCAATGCTTAGAGGAGAGTTGATGGTTTTTTCTGCTCCTGTTCTTTTATTTTTTAAAAATGGAAAAGAGGTTCTCAGAAAAGCAGGTGTTTTTTCTTTAGAACAAACTTTTGAAGAAATTAATCGTTGTATGATTTGATTAAATAATTTTCAAAGTGATGATTACATTAAAACTTAATGAAGTTTAATTTTATCTTTTGGATCTGTATTTTAAAGATATAGCTTTTATTTTAAATGTAAAATAAAAAAAATGCGCTAATTTTGATAGCGCATTTTTTAGTTTTGAATTAATAAGAAGCATTCATCTTCTTTTTTATCTCATTTAGGCACAAGTTATTGATGCTTCCTTCGTGCGTATGTTTTGTTTGTTTTGGAGATTCGAATGTTCCGTTTTCCAATTGCTCAGCAACGGCTTTATAAGCATCTCTAAAAGGCATTCCCGCAACCACCATTTCGTTTAATGTGTCTACAGTAAACAAGTAATTGTATTTGGGATCGTTTAAAATATTATCTTTTACTTTAATGTCTTTGATCGAAAATATGGAAATATCTAAACAGGCTTTCAGGTTTTGAATAGCTGGAAACAATCCTTCTTTCAATAATTGTAAATCCCTGTGGTAACCACTTGGAAGGTTATTAGTAATCAATGTTATTTCGTATGGCAAGGCTTGAATTTTGTTGCATTTACCACGAATTAACTCAAAAACATCTGGGTTTTTCTTGTGCGGCATGATGCTCGATCCCGTTGTAAGATGTGCTGGTAAGGTAATAAAATCGAAGTTCTGACTCATGTACAAGCACACATCCATAGAGAATTTAGCTAGAGTAGCGGCGACACTACTCATGGCAAAAGCCAATGTTTTCTCCGATTTTCCACGGCTCATTTGTGCTGCTACCGAATTGAATTTTAAGGTTTCGAAACCCAATTCTTTTGTAGTGAACGTTCTGTCAATTGGGAATGAACTTCCGTAACCTGCAGCGGAACCTAATGGGTTTTGATCCACGACTTTCAAGGCAGCATTCAACATGGTGATATCGTCGATTAAAGTTTCTGCATAAGCTGAAAACCACATTCCGAACGATGAAGGCATGGCAATTTGTAAATGCGTATATCCTGGTAACAATACATTTTGATGTTTCTCTGCTGATTCCATTAGCAAATCAAAAAGCGTTTTTACTTGCTCTTTAAGTTCTTTTACTACGTCTTTTAAATACAAATTTACATCAACTAAAACCTGGTCGTTACGAGAGCGTGCGGTGTGAATCTTTTTACCCGCATCACCTAGTTTTACCGTTAACATATATTCGATTTTCGAATGTACATCTTCAAAAGTATCTTCAATTACGAAGTTTCCTTTTTCGACATCAGCAATGATTTCGTTTAAAGCAAATACTAAAGAATCAGTTTCGGTAGTAGTTAATAAACCTATGTTCCCTAACATTTTAGCATGAGCAATTGAACCTAATGCATCGTATTTAGCTAAAACTAAATCCAATTCTCTGTCGTTTCCAACGGTGAATTGTTCAATTTGTTTGTCAGTAGGTATTCCTTTTTCCCAAAGTTTCATAATTTTTTTTGTTTCAGGTTTAAAGTTTCAATTTTTTGGTTGAAGCTTAACTATTATTCTTTTGTTTCGCAGAGGTACTCAAACGTTCCTCAGAGAGTTGCGGAGTTTGTCTTTTTGTAGACTATTTTATTGTCTGCACTTATTTTTAGCCCTGATAGTAGCGGCATACTTTTCCTGCTTTCTTTAAGCAGGGAAAGATATAGCGGATAGCAGGATTAGCTCCTAATTATTTTATTGCTTTAAAAAATCACCAAGTATTTTGATATACAGTTGGATTCCTTCCTCGATTTCGTTCAAATATATAAATTCGTCAGCAGAGTGTGAGCGCAAAGTGTCTCCAGGTCCTAATTTAAGTGATTTACAACTCAAAACGGACTGATCAGAAAGGGTAGGAGAGCCGTAAGTTGTTCTTCCCAAGGCAATCCCTGCCTGCACTAAACCATGCGTTGCGGGAATGGAAGAGGCGCTTAAGTTCATAGAACGTGGAGTCACTTCGGCAGCAACGTTTTCTTTAACGGTTTGTAGTATTTCTTGATTCGTGTAACAATCGTTGACACGAATGTCAACCACTAAATCACATTCAGACGGCACTACATTGTGTTGTTTTCCGGCATTAATTTGGGTTACGGTCATTTTTACAGGGCCTAATTGCTCTGATACTTTCTCGTAATTATAGTTTTTGAACCATTCCATCACAGGAATTGTTTTGTAAATGGCATTGTCGTCATTTTGATGTGCGGCATGACTTGGCGTTCCTTTTATTTTGACATCAAGTACTAAAAGTCCTTTTTCAGCTATAGCCAATTGCATTAAGGTAGGTTCGCCAACGATAGCACACTCTAATTCGGGTAAGCTTTTTAATACGCTGTTCAAGCCTTTTTTTCCACTGCTTTCTTCCTCTGCCGATGCAACAATTACAATGTTATAAGGTAAGTTTTCTGAAGCATAGAAATGCACAAATGTAGCCAAAAGTGATACTAGACATCCTCCAGCATCATTGCTTCCTAAGCCGTATAATTTACCGTCTTCGACAATCGCTTTAAAAGGATCTTTAGTATAGGCTTGATTTGGCCTTACGGTATCGTGATGAGAATTCAGTAAAAGGGTGGGTTTTGATTTGTCAAAATGTAAATTGTAAGCCCAGATATTATTGTTTTCTCTCTCGAAAGGAATCTCGTTTACTACAAACCATTTTTCGATTAAAGCGGCCGTTTGTTCTTCTTCGCTAGAAAAAGACGGTGTTTCAATCAAGTTTTTTAATAATGCGATGGCTTCCTGAGTAAGTGTTTCTATGTTTTTCATATTTTTTTATTGGGACGAATACTGAATTTGAATTTTCAACTAATCCAACATATTTTCCTTTTTTATTCAACCATTTAGAAAATTTAGAGAATTAAGCTTAATGTTCTAAATATCTAAATATCTAAATGGTTCAATTTTCAATCGTCTAATTTATAATTCTATGTTCGTATAAATTTCTGTCTTGTCCTGCAACATTCTGTGGTGACCTATTTTTATTTTTTGAACTCCTTTAGACAAGCTATTGAAGCAATTGTCTAGTTTAGGAATCATACCAGAATGAATTGCTTTCTCTGCTTTTAATTTGGCATATAATTCTGGATTGATGTTTTCGATTACCGAAGAATTATCATCGGCATCAAACAATACGCCCGGTTTTTCAAAGCAATAGTTTAAGGTCACTTCAAAAACCTCCGACAAGGCTATCGCCAACTCGCTGGCAATCGTATCTGCATTTGTATTCAATAATTGTCCTTGTTTATCATGCGTTATGGCACAAAATACTGGAACAATCCCGTTTGAAATTAAAGTTTCTAATAGGGGAGTGTTTACGCCTTGGACATCACCCACAAAACCATAATCTATGGTAGGATGGTTTCTTTTTTCAGATTGGATTAGATTCCCATCTGCACCAGAAAATCCCATTGCATTAGTATTATTAGCTTGCAATTGAGCTACGATATCTTTATTGATTTGTCCTGCGTAAATCATTACTACGACTTTAAGCATAGCAGCATCAGTAATACGTCGGCCATCAATCATTTGAGGAACTAGACCAATACTTTTTGCCATTTTAGTAGCAGATTTTCCACCACCATGAACTAATACTTTAGCGCCTTCTATTTTTGAAAAATCAGATAAGAATTGCTTTAATTCCGAAACATCATCAATTATGTTCCCTCCAATCTTTACTATTGTGATGGTTTTCTTAATGTCCATTTTCTAATATTTTTTGCAATACCAACTGTGCTGCATAGGTTCTGTTGTTTGCCTGTTCGATAACAATTGAATTTTCACTGTCAAGCACTTCGTCAGCAACAACTACATTACGTCTAACGGGTAAACAATGCATGAATTTAGCATTATTTGTAAGTGTCATTTTCTCTGCTGTTACTGTCCAATTGGGGTCTGAATTGGTTATTTTTCCGTAATCAGTATAATTACTCCAGTTTTTAGTATAGATAAAATCAGCGTTTTCAAAAGCTTTATTTTGATCGTATTCAATTACAGAGTTCTTTGTGATTTCAGGATTTAATTCATAGCCTTCAGGATGAGTAATAACAAAGTCAGCATCTTGTAACTGCATCATTGACACAAAGGAATTGGCTACAGCCTGAGGTAAAGCTTTAGGGTGTGGTGCCCATGATAAAACAACTTTTGGTCTGTGTTCTGTTTTGTGCTCTTGCATGGTAATCGCGTCAGCAAGTGCTTGCAGTGGATGTCCCGTACAGCCTTCCATATTGACAACTGGTACAGTTGCAAACTTCAGAAAACCTGCCAAAACCGTTTCGGCATTGTCTTTGTCTTTATCGACCAATCCAGCAAACGCCCTTACCGCAATAATATCACAGTATTGAGACACTACTTCAGCAGCTTCTTTGATATGTTCAGAAGCGCCTTGGTCCATTATAGCACCATCTTCAAATTCCAAAGTCCAACCTTCATTAGTGAAGTTCATCACCATGACATTCATTCCTAAGTTTAAAGCGGCTTTTTGAGTACTCAAACGTGTTCTTAGACTTGGATTGAAAAATAGCATCCCTAAGGTCTTGTTTTTACCTAGTTTTTTATTTTTAAGTGGCTTCTTTTTAATTTTTAATGCTTGTTTCACCCATTCAGAAAGGGAATCGATATTTTGTACTGAGATGTAGTTCATACTGTATGTAATTTGTACGCTGATTAAACGGATTCGCTATCGCGAAGCCACGGATAAGAGCAGATTTTGTAATTGTTTTATAGTTTAGACGCTGATAAAAGCGGGTTTTTTACTTGTTTTATGTATTTTAGAGTGTGGCGAAAAGGGATTTATTTTTTTCGATTGTTTTCAAATATTTTTCTTTTAAACTCGGGCCGTTTACCAAAATTGAGAAGTAAGCCAACTTCACAATCGGTGCTTCTTAGATAATTTAGTATTTGGTTCTCAAAATCTTTAACTATCGAATCAGCAGCTTTTAATTCAAGGATGATTAAGTTTTCTACGATTAAATCGGCATAATATTCACCAACTTCGGCTCCTTTGTAGTACACTTTTATCATCTTTTGTGCTTCAACCTGATAACCTTTATTTTTCAATTCTAAATACATGGAATTTTGATACACTTTTTCCAAAAAACCATACCCTAATTCATTATAAACCTCGTAAAAAGTTTTAATAATAGCATCTGTTAATTTTTGATGTAGTAATTCCATATTTTAAAATCAGTTTTTATCAGCGTTTTCGCTTTTGCGAATCAGTGTCATCCGCGTTCCATTCACTTTACACAATCTTTGTAAAAGGAATAGTATTCTTTATTGCGTTCAAAATAAAATCATCTTTCAATCCATTGACAACCCAAGTTTCAATATTAGCCGCTTTAGCAATTGCGGCTGCCTCAATTTTAGATTGCATTCCGCCGGTTCCTTGTGATGATTTTGAATCGCCCACTTCTTGTTGCATCAACTGCAAGTCGGTTACTAATGAAATGGTTTCTGGAATATCATTATGAATAGAAGCTTTGGTGTAAATTCCGTTGGTATTCGTTGCAATAATTAAAATATCAACTTTCAATAGCACAGCAGTTAATGCTGCTAATTTATCGTTGTCACCAAACTGAATTTCGTCCGTTGCCACTGTATCGTTTTCATTAATAATCGGAATGTAATTGTTTTCGATTAATACATTGATTGTGTTTACGATGTTAACCTTGGATTGCTCTTTTTCAAAATCAGAATACGACAGCAAACATTGTGAAGTCAATAATCCTAAATCACTGAAATTTTCATGAAAAATCCGCATCAAATGAGGTTGGCCAATAGAAGCAAGGGCCTGTTTAACTATTATTTCTTTGCCTTTAGTTTCCAATTTTACAAATTGTTTTGCCGCAGCGATAGCGCCAGAACTCACAATTACAAATTCGTATTCGTCGTTTAAAGCCGCTATTTGCATCCCAATGTCCTCAATCTTTCCTCTGGAAATATGATTGGTTTCCTTGGTTAATGTATTGGTTCCAATTTTTAGTAATACTCTTTTTTTTGCCATATTTTTTAACCACTAACGGTTTTATGTGTTGACTTTTAACCGGGAAGGGCGCTAAGTTTTTTTATTTTGAGGCCTTATAAAAACAAAGTTCGCAAATCTGTTTTTGTAAATTTAATAATTTAAAAAAATCCTTGGCCTAATTTTCTAATGCTTCAATCTTTCAATTTTACCGAATCTGTCCATCACCGTAAATATACCATTTATTGGTAACTAGGTGTTGTAATCCAATTGGTCCTCGTTGGTGCAGTTTATCAGTGCTTATTGCCAATTCTCCGCCTAAGCCTAATTGACCACCATCAGTAAATCGAGTAGAAGCATTGTGGTATACTGCCGCAGTATCTACGTTATCCATGAATTGCTGAGCAATAGCCTCATCTTTTGTAATTATGGAAGCCGAATGGCCGCCACAATACTTATTTATTTTTTCGATTGCTTCTTGATCTGAGTTGGTTGCACCAATTACAATTTTGTAATCTAGGAACTCTTCGTACCAAATCAAATCGTTTTCGATACAAGGAACTTGCGTAGCTGTTGAAACCAAAGCGTCACCCAAAACAGTAACATGACGAAGCTGCAATTCGGTTACTAATTGCTTTGCGAAGATCTCCCAATTCGGTAAATTTGTATCAATTAACACTTTATCTAAAGCATTGCAAACAGATATGTTTGAGGTTTTTCCGTTGATTATAATAGCCATTGCTTGATCTAAATCAGCTTCGCTATTTACATACACAAAGTTGTTTCCTCTACCACTTACAATTACTGGGCAAGTAGCGTGTTTTTTCACAAAATTGATTAGGTTTTCACCACCACGAGGAACGATTAAATCCACTTTTTGTGCTGGTTTCTCTAAGAACGCTTGTGTTTCCGTTCTGTCATAATTTAAATATTCGACCCAGGAAGTTGCAACGTCTGAATCGGTTAAGGCTTGATGCCAAAGACTAACAATCTTCTGATTCGATAATAAAGATTCTTTACCACCTTTCAACAGAATTTTATTTCCCGATTTGAAAGCGATTCCACCAGCCTCAACAGTTACGTCAGGACGAGATTCATATATGATTAGAATAGTTCCAAAAGCGGCTGTTTTATTACTGATTTTTAATCCGTTATCATGTGTGAAATTAAAACGGACTTGACCAATGGGATCATCTTGACTTGCTAATTGTTGTAGCGACAAAATCATTCCGTCAATCTTAGAATCATCTACTAGTAAACGTTTCTCCATAGCCAAATCATCACCAGAATAATTGTTTAAATCTTGCTGATTAACTGCCTTAAGATTGGCTCTTTCTTGTTCGAGAAGTACAGCCATTCGACTTAATACGGCATTTCTTTGTTCTATGGATAATACTGTTTTCATTATTTTAATTTTTTATTTCAATTCAGCCAATGACTCTTTTAAAGCGATGATAAATTTATCAATTGCATCAGTAGTTATGGTCAATGGAGGAAGAATTCTCAATAGGTTCTTGTTGTTTGCGCCACCTGTAAAGATGTGCTTTTCAATTATCATTTTCTTTCTCAAAGCACTTACGTCAAAATCAAATTCGACTCCCAGCATTAATCCTCTTCCTTTTATCTTGATGATTTCTGGAATTACTTTAATTGCTTCAAAAAAGTATTCAGATACTTTATTTGTGTTCTCAATTAATTTTTGATTTTCTATAACTTCCAAAACTGCAATTCCAGCAGCACAAGCTAAATGGCTTCCACCAAAAGTAGTTCCTAATAATCCGTAGCTAGCTTCGAATTTTGGAGAAATTAATACTCCTCCAATAGGGAAACCATTTCCCATTCCTTTAGCAGTGGTTACAATATCAGGATTGATTCCGTGGTGTTGAAAAGCAAAAAACTTTCCACTTCTTCCGTATCCTGATTGTACTTCATCTAAAATTAAAACTACTTCATTTGCAGTACACACTTTCTCTAAAGCTTGGAAAAATTCAGTTGTTCCTTGGTCTAAACCACCTACACCTTGAATGGCTTCGATGATAACCGCACAAACATCTCCTTTTTTTAGTTCAGCTTCCACCAAATCAATTTGGTTTAACGGCAAAAAAGTTACTGCTTGTTGCGCATTCAAAGGTGCTACAATTTTCTTGTTATCAGTGACAGCAACCGCAGCTGAAGTTCTTCCGTGAAACGAATTGTCAAAAGCAATCACTCTTGATTTGTTCGTATGGAAAGAAGCTACTTTTAAAGCATTTTCATTGGCTTCAGCCCCAGAACTACATAAAAATAAGCTATAATCAGTCAAGCCAGAAGCTTTTCCTAATTTTTCAGCTAGTTTTACTTGTAATGGATTTTGAATCGCATTCGAGTAAAAACTCAAATTATTCAATTGTGCTTTTACTTTGGCCACATAATCAGGTTGGGTGTGACCAATAGAAATTACTCCATGTCCGGAGTATAAATCTAAATATTCGATTCCTTTGTCGTCTGTAATCGTGCAATCTAGAGCTTTTACAGGGGTAATAGGATATAATGGGTAAACGTCAAATAAGTTCATTTTGATTTTTTGTTTAGATGGTTTAAGGTTCAAAGTTTAAAGTTACGTGTACAACATTAAACTTTAAACTTGAAACAAATTTTTAGAACCCTGAAGGTTTCAAATGCAATCCAGTCGTTTCATCAAGTCCAAACATCAAATTCATATTTTGAATTGCTTGTCCAGATGCACCTTTAACTAGATTATCGATAACTGAAGTGATCAAAACCCGGTTTCCTTTTTTCATTAAACTAATGATACATTTGTTAGTTTGTACCACTTGTTTCATATTAATGTTGGTGGTAGTAACTGTTACAAAAGGTTGGTCTGCATAATAAGACTCATATTTGTTAACCAAATCTTCTAAGCTTTCTTCGGCAGTTGTGTATAGTGTTGCAAAAATTCCTCTGGCAAAATCACCTCTGTTAGGTACGAAAATTAATTCGTCTGAATACGACGCTTGCAATTGACTGATACTTTGGTTTATTTCGCCCAAATGTTGGTGGTCAAAAGCTTTGTAATGCGACATATTATTAGATCTCCAGCTAAAATGTGTAGTTTCGGAAGGAGAAACTCCTGCACCCGTACTGCCCGTAGTAGCATTAATATGAACGTCATTGTTCAATAATCCATTTGCAGCAAGCGGTAATAAAGCTAGTTGAATTGCTGTAGCAAAACAACCTGGATTAGCAATGCAATTTGCATTTTTAATGCTGGTTTTATTCAGTTCAGGTAAGCCGTAAACAAAAGATTTTCCATCGAATTCCTTGTCTTTTGTTAATCGGAAATCATTACCTAAGTCGATGATTTTTGTATGGCTTGCAAATTTGTTGTTTTCTAAAAATGAAATTGACTTTCCGTGACCTAAACAGAGGAAAAGCACATTTACATTTGGATTTACCGTATCAGTAAAGTTCATTTCTATATCGCCCATTAGATCGTGGTGCGCTACAGAAAGTGGTTTTCCTGCATTGGTCGTACTGTATACAAAATCTAGCTTTGCATTAGGATGAAACATTAAAATTCTAATTAATTCTCCCGCAGTATATCCTGATCCACCTATTATTCCAACATTAATCATAATCTCTATTTTTTAAAACATTTTTTATTTAAACCATTAAGGAATTAAGTAAAATTTAGCTGAATGGAACTTAATTGCTTAATGGTATAAATAGATTGTAAAAGTTTCTATGAAAAACTAAACTTCCTTATTAGCCCCGATTGCAGTGAAAATCTCCCGATTTTTAGAAAAATAGATTGTTAAATCTAATTTTTCTTGAGCGGGAATTGAAGCGGAAAGCGGGACAGATGTTCTTAAAAAGCAAAATGTTTCTACTCCTTAAAAAAATCTTTATTTATTATTCGTACGTTTCATTATTTACAGATGAAAAGATGTTTTGGGCATTACCTAAAATTTTGATAAATCCTTTAGCATCGTCTGATGTCCAAGCGTTATTCATTTCGCCATATTGTCCAAAACCTGTATTCATTAAATCATTTTCAGATTCGATTCCGTCAAGTGTAAAATGATATGGTTTAAGTGAAACTGTTACAGTTCCGTTTACCGTTTTTTGTGTGTCTTCTAAGAAAGCTTCGATGTTTCTCATAACAGGATCAAGAAATTGTCCTTCGTGAAATAACATTCCGTACCAGTTTCCTAGTTGTTCTTTCCAGTATTGTTGCCATTTTCCAAGAGTATGTTTCTCAAGTAAATGATGCGCTTTAATGATAATTAGCGGAGCAGCGGCTTCAAAACCAACTCTTCCTTTAATACCAATAATAGTATCACCAACATGAGTATCTCTACCAATTGCGTAAGCGTTTGCTAGTTTCTCAAGAATAACAATATTATTAGTAGGGGCATCCATTTTACCATTAATACCTACTATTTGTCCTTTATCAAAATGTAAAGTCACTTTCTCTTCACCTTCTTTTTGCAATTGTGAAGGATAGGCTTCATTAGGAAGTGGTTGCCCTGAAGTCAAAGTTTCTTTACCTCCAACACTTGTTCCCCAAAGTCCTTTGTTGATTGAGTATTGTGCTTTTTCCCAAGAGTAGTGAACTCCGTTTTTTGATAAATAATCTACTTCTTCTTGTCTTGATAATTTCAAGTCACGAATAGGAGTGATGATTTCAATTTCTGGGGCGATAGTGTGAAAAATCAAATCAAAACGAATTTGGTCATTTCCAGCACCAGTACTACCGTGAGCGATCGCTTCTGCACCTACTGATTTTGCGTATTTAATAGCTTCAATAGCTTGAAAAACTCTTTCTGCACTAACTGATAAAGGGTAGGTGTTGTTTTTAAGAACATTCCCGTAAATCAAATATTTAATGGCTTTATCATAATATTTATCAACGATGGTAAGATTAGCGTGTTTTGCGCTTCCTAGTTCGTAGGCTCTTTCTTCAATGGCTTTTAACTCTTCATCGTCAAAACCTCCAGTATTGATTAATACGGTGTGAACTTCATATCCTTTTTCGTTTTTTAAATACTTAAGGCAATATGAGGTATCTAAACCTCCACTATATGCTAATACAACTTTTTTCATTTTTTGAGCTATTATGGGCTATCGGCTTTTTGGCGTTTAGCTGATTATATTTTTTATTTATATTTTATTTAATCTTCTAAGAAGAGTGCTTGTTTAATCTTTTTTAATCGGTTCCAAATCCGGACATTAAACGGATGCTTTGGTGGTGTTTTTGGCTTTTCTTTTGGGTCGTAAAGCATTCCGGTGCACAAACACAATTTATTCTCTTTACTTTTTAGTATTTCATAATTGGTACAGGTTTGGCATCCTTTCCAGAAACTAGGATCAGTTGTTAATTCAGAAAAGGGAACAGGTTTGTAACCAAGCTCTGAATTTATTTTCATTACTGCTAGTCCAGTTGTAATTCCGAATACTTTAGCATTTGGATATTTTTCCAGGGAGTAATCAAAAACTTTAGATTTGATTTTTTTTGCCAAACCTAAATTTCTATAATCGGGATGCACTATCAATCCTGAATGTGCCACGTAGTTACTGTCTTGCCAACTTTCGATGTAACAAAAACCAGCGAAGACACCATTATCTAATGCAATAACAGCATCCTTGTTTTCCATCTTTTTTTGGATGTATTCTGGAGTTCGTTTTGCTATTCCAGTTCCTCTCAGTAGGGCAGATGATTCTATTGTATCGCAAATGATTTGTGCGTACTTAAAATGTTCTTCCTGAGCTATAATAATTGAGATATTCATTTCAGAAGATGAATTTTTTGGTTAAAAAATGAGTTAGAATTCAAATTTGAACACCAAAAGTTGTTGGATTTATCTGTAAAAATATAAAAATAAAGTACTGAATAACAATTATATATAGAAGTTATGGAATAAAATATTTTGTTTTTTGTAGGATATGTTAATCCAATGCTTAACAGTTGAATTTTCAAAATGGTAAAAATGAAATATGAATAAAAATAAAGTAAAACTAATTTTGGGTACTATACAAGTAGCATCCGTACTTCGGGAGAAGTAGTAGTTTTGTTTATCCGTGAGATAGAAGTTATATGTACACTTGTATTATTCATTGGCACAAAAGTACACATATTTTTAATACACAAGCATGAATTTTTGTTTTCTAACAAAATTTTAATCAATTGTTATTTTGAAAGAATAAACGCTCCTTAAAATGAAATTTCAAGGAGCATTTAAGGTATTGTTATTTTTAGTTTTATTGCCTGAATTTATTTCTACTGATGATGTCTTTTAATTTGGCTTTCAAATCTTCCCCAGTATCATAAACCATTTGTTCGTTGCTTGGAAAAGGGAGATTCCTTTTGTCAAAATAGGAATAGTAAGAATCATCAGTCGCACGCTTATCTCCTTTATAAGTAGAATAGGTGTTTTCAAAAACAGACTCACTTGATAGCGGGAATGATTCTAGCAACTGACGGTTTTTAGCATCAACATAGTCGACCTGTGCTGTTATTTGGCAAGCTTTAAATTGGTTGAATTCGTAAATTCTTACACGGATTGTCTTGAAATTATCGACTTTTATGGCATTTCCTAAGCTGTCTTTTACCGCTTTTCCGTTTTTATCGAGAAGGGTTGTTAGACCATCTTTTATTTTTCTTTCTTTTATAATCTCTTTCTCTTTCAACTGTTCTGGCGAGATGTCAATTCTTCTGAAATTTAAAATTAATTGGAAATCATAATCAATACCTTTCTCTGCACGATTGTGATAGGCAGTCCATTTGTCATTCATTTCAAAGGTGTTAAAATCTAAAAGGTCATTCTGTAAACGGACAGGAAGCACCATGTTAGTTTCGTTGTTTAAAGATACCTTAACAAAATCAGTTCCTTTGAATTGTGCTTCTTCGACTAACTTTAAAACGTCTTTGTAACCGGGATTGATCTGATTTAAATAAACTAAGTCATCATAAGCTTTACGGTAATTAATTTTATTAGCAGAGAGTAACAGTTTTTTGCTGTTTCCATATAAAAATTGGGACAAAGCATTTTTGGATTCAATGATTTCGCTATTGTAATTATTGAATGGGAATTTAGCATTTCTACCTTCTTGCAATAATTTCAAAGGCAACAAAGGTTTGATTTTTTCTTGCCGATTATGCAGCAGTAAATACGTATTGTATATTTTTTCAAGATTTAAAGGATTGGCAGCCTGAGTCATTAAATTAATAAAATTCAAATCACGCTCCTTCGCTTTTGCATAAGCTTCTTCTAAAATATAGATGTAATCTTGCTTTCCTTTTTTGTCCTTGTTGGATTTTAAATTGGATACAGAATTGTCAATAGCCTCGTCATAGTTCCCGGAAGTAAGTAAATTGCGAGTCTGTTTTACGCCACAGGCCGAAATAAAGATTATAACCGAAATAAGGAGTATGGATTTTTTCATAGATAATCGTTTGAACAAATGTATTTATTACATTCTATAAAGGCAAAAGTAATGGCATAAAAAAACCACCAAATATAAATTTGATGGTTCTCTTATTTTGAATTAAAAATTTAAACTCTTTTGTATTAAAATAGTTTGTTTTTTGATAACGAGATTAGTGTCCTCCACCTTCGCTTTCTATGTGGTTAATTCCTTGTCTTTTTAATATTTTAGGGCAATAAAAACCATAAAATCCTAAATATGCAAATCCTAGAAGGGGTACAATGTATGAGAAATGAGTCCAAGAGATTCCAAAGATTCCATTTGGACTAGTAAGATCGATATCACAAATACTTCCTTGAATCAAAGGAATAACTCCTCCACCAAGAATCATCATAATTAAGAAAGAAGATGCTTTTCCTGTGTTTTTTCCTAATCCAGCTATCGCTAAATCGAAAATAGAAGGCCACATGATTGATAAGAACAAACCTCCTGATATAAAGAAAAATTTAGCAATTTCAGTATCAGTACAAACTAAACCAGCTATCATCATCAATAAACCAGATATACCGAAAAGCATTAATGTTTTTCCAGCATTTTTCCCACCTACAAAACTTACTGCAATAAACAATAAGATCCAGATTGGATAAATATAAAATGAAGAAACGTCATGACCTGCAAAAACGTTCGCGCCAATAATTACTCCAAATGCAAGAGCAGGGACGATAAATTTAAGAGCCGTATTTACAAGGTTTGAAGTGTTAAAAACATTTACACCACCATTCCAGCGACCAATCATTAAACTTCCCCAATACAAAGCGATAAACGGAGATATAGCATCTTCTAAAATTCGACCAAACTCAGCAGTATGCAATAAAGCTGGTAAGTTGCTGATTATGGTTACTTCTGTTCCTACATAAATAAAGATAGCTAACATACCTAAGTACAACTGTGGGTAGTCTAGAATTCTAAATTTATCTGTACTCTCTGTAATTATTGTTTTTTCTATTTTTGCAGGGTTTTCAATTTTAGAAAAATTCATGAAAATTGCCACTACAATAAAAGCAATTCCTAAAATGATAAAAGGTAATTTTATGTCTTCTAGAGAAAGTGATGTATTTTTATTATCGCCCATTCCGAAAAGTGCGATTCCTAATAAAATGGCACCGATAGTGGTTCCAAATGAATTTACACCACCTGCCAAAGTCAAACGATGCGCTCCAGTATTTGGACTACCCATTTTAATAGCTAATGGATTAGCAACAATTTGCTGAATTGAAAAACCTAGACCTACTGTAAACAATGCGGTTAGGAAAAACGGAAAGCTTTCCATAGTAGCTGCTGGTACGAATAAAAACGAACCTACTGCAGAAAGTAATAAACCTGCAGACAGTGTTTTTTTGTATCCAAATTTTTGCAAAACATCTACTTTTAAAGATATTAAGAAGAAAATAATGGATCCTACAAAATAGGCAACATAAAAGGCCCAAGCTACTAGTTGTGACTGGACTTGGGATAATGTAAATACTTTTTTGAATACGGGTATTAATATGTCATTAGCAGACCCAACAAATCCCCAAAAAAAGAATACGATTATTAATGAGATAAATTGTCCCCATTTGGTTTGTAAATTTTCTGAACTCATAATTGTTAAAGTATTTTTTTAGGTTAATTAATTTTTAGTTTTCAAGAGCGTAAATATATTTGTTAAGGAAACTAAAAAAAAACAATTTGGTATAAATATGATTAAAATTATATAATAATCACTTTTTGTTAAATAATGCTGAGTTTTGTTTAACAATTCACATATTTTAGACTTAGTATTGAATTTTTCTGCACCTTGACATTAGGAGATACTATTGATTGACTATAAGAATACTGAATTGACAATTAATAGTAATTTAAGATTTAAACTTCGAAGAGCAAAAGTACTTTGTATATGGTCTAATTTTAAAAAAATGCATATCTTGAGGCTTGAAAGAGATTAACTGCTGACAAGTACTATTAAAACCTACAAAAAATAAATATGCGATACATTCTATTCTTTCTTTTCGTTGTTATTAGTTCGACAGCACAAGTAAAACTCGAAGATTTAAATCTAATGCCTTGGCCTCAAGAAATCAATCTGCAAAACGGTAGTTTTTCATTGACAAAAGATTTTAAAGTTAATATTACAGGAAATCCTAATCAGCGGATTTTTATTGGGGCAACCCAATTTGTTAGAAGATTAGATGGAAGGACAGGACTTTTTCTGGAGCAGGCACATTTGACTAAAATTAATGAAGTACCAGAGGCACAATTGCAAATAAATATTACTCGGAATGGAGAAATTAAATTAAATGAAGATGAAAGTTACCGACTTCTTATTACATCTAATAAAATAACAATCAATGCCACAACAGATTTAGGGGCGCTGCATGGTTTAGAGACGCTTTTACAATTGTTGCAAAATAATACTACTTCCTATTATTTTCCGAACGTTGTCATTTCCGATTCGCCAAGGTTTATTTGGAGAGGATTAATGATAGATGCCGCAAGACATTTTCAGCCCGTAGATGTTATCAAAAGAAATCTTGATGCAATGGCATCAATGAAAATGAATGTTTTTCATTGGCATCTTGCTGATGATCAAGGATGGAGAATTGAAATGAAAAAACACCCAAAGTTGAACGAACTATCCACAGATGGCAGTTATTACACTCAAGAGGAAATCAAGAACATCATAAAATATGCTGATGAGAGAGGGATTCTGGTTGTGCCGGAAATAGATATTCCAGGTCATGCGTCGGCCTTACTTGCCGCATATCCTGAAGTAGGGAGTAAGTTAGCTGCTGATGCTGCTTATGCCGTAAAGAGAAATTCAGGGATTTATAATTCGACTTTAGATCCAACGAATCCAAAAACATACGAACTGCTGGGTGAAATTTTCGACGAGGTGTGCCCGTTGTTTTCAGGGGATTATTTTCATATTGGCGGAGATGAAAATAATGGTAAAGAATGGAATGCTAATCCCCAGATTCAGGAATTTAAGAAGAAAAATAAAATGAGCAGCAATCATGATTTGCAAACCTATTTTAACATGCAGTTGATTCCAATGTTGAAAAAGCATAATAAAAAACTGATGGGCTGGGAAGAAATAATGACAGAGAATATGTCTAAAGACGCCATAATTCATGCCTGGAGAGGTACTAATGAAGGCCAGGAATCTGGAGGTTCGCTTGCTAAAGCAGCAAAGAACGGCTATCAAACGGTTTTGTCAAATGGGTATTATATTGATTTGATGCTTAGTGTGGAGAAGCACTACTTAAATGATCCAATCCCCAAAAATAGCACGCTCACACCAGAAGAAAAAGTAAGGATTCTTGGGGGCGAAGCAGCGATGTGGAGCGAGCTTGTTACACCATTAAATATTGATTCAAGAATATGGCCGAGAACTGCAGCGATAGCGGAACGATTGTGGTCTGACGCGGAGGTTACTGATTTGAATAGTTTGCACAAGCGACTAAAGACGATTTCTTGGAGACTGGAAGAATTGGGAATTACCCATATTAGGAATAAAGGAGTGATTTTAAGAAATATCAGTAACAACCAGTCAACAGCACCAATAAATGATTTATCGAATGTGTGTGAACCTTTAAAAAACTATTCTCGTAATGGTGGCGGTAAAAAGTATCGCATGCATTCACCGCTAACCCTATTTGCAGATGCTTGTGCTGCTGACGCCTCTGATGCTTATGATTTTGACAAAGCGGTTTTGGCCTATTTAGAAAATAAAAGTCAGGAGAACCAATTTGTTGTAACTGATTTTTTTAGAAAATGGATTGCTATGAATGACCAATTAATTGATTTAAGCGCCAATGCACCTTTGATTCAGCCACTTTTACCTTTGTCGAAAAGTCTAAGTGAACTATCACAACAGTTGTTACTTAAGATTGAAAACAAGAAAATTGTACAGCCAGAAATCTTGAATGAATTATTAGAAAAATGCAATTCTAAGAAAAATGCTGATGTGGAACTAGCGGTATACAATAGTTTAAGAAAAATATCAGAAATGCCATAGATTGCTATTTATTGAGAATTATGAATTGATATGATCCTGACGAACTTACGTCAAGATTTTTTTTGGATATTTAATAAAAGAGTATACAGAATGCAATTCATTAAAATCTGGCTTGATACATAAAAAAATCAGTATTTTTTTGTACTTTTGCAAAAATTTTTATAAAAATAATTTATGCTAACAGTTAATAATTTATCAGTTCAATTTGGCAAACGAATTTTGTTTGACGAAGTAAATACCACCTTCACACATGGTAATATTTATGGAGTTATCGGAGCCAATGGAGCTGGAAAATCAACATTTCTTAAAATAATTTCGGGCGAAATGGATCCTACATCAGGACATATTCATTTAGAGCCAGGAAAACGTATGTCGGTTTTAAATCAAAACCACAATATGTTTGATGAGCATACCGTATTGGAAACCGTAATAATGGGAAACAAGACGTTATACTCTATCAAGAAAGAAATGGACGAGCTCTATTTAGACTATAATGATAAAAATGCAGATAGAATAGGGGAGTTGCAAGTGCAGTTTGAAGAAATGAGCGGTTGGAATGCTGATTCAGATGCTGCTTCTATGCTATCAAACCTTGGAATAACAGAAGAGCATCATTATACATTGATGGGTGATCTTGAGGGGAAAATAAAAGTTCGTGTCCTTTTGGCACAAGCACTTTTTGGTAATCCTGATTTACTTATCATGGATGAGCCTACCAATGACTTGGATTTTGAAACAATTGCTTGGTTAGAGAATTTCTTAGCAAACTATGAGAATACAGTTATTGTAGTATCGCATGACCGTCACTTTTTAGATTCAGTTTGTACACACATATCTGATATTGATTTTAGTAAAATTAATCATTACTCAGGAAATTATACGTTTTGGTATGAGTCTAGTCAATTAGCGGCTAAACAACGTGCACAACAAAACAAAAAAGCCGAAGAAAAGAAACAAGAATTAGAAGAATTTATTCGTCGTTTTAGCGCGAATGTGGCCAAGTCAAAACAAGCCACTTCTCGAAAAAAAATGATTAGTAAATTGAATATATCTGAGATTAAACCTTCAAGTCGTCGTTACCCTGCGATTATATTTGATCAAGAGCGTGAAGCAGGAGATCAAATATTAAATGTTCAAGGTTTAAGTGCTTCTGTTGATGGTGAAGTCTTGTTTAAAAACGTTGATTTAAACATGGCTAAAGGCGATAAAATAGTATTATTCTCTAAAGATTCTCGCGCAACAACAGCGTTTTATGAAATACTTAATGGGAATAAAACGGCTGATGCAGGAAATTTCGATTGGGGAGTTACTACAAACCAAGCTTATTTGCCAGTAGAAAACCATTCTTTTTTTGAGAGTGATTTGTCATTGGTTGATTGGTTACGTCAATGGGTAAAAACAGAGGAAGAACGTGACGAAGTAAATATTCGTAGTTTTCTTGGTAAAATGATTTTCTCAGGAGAAGAAGCTTTAAAAACATGTAGAGTATTATCAGGAGGAGAAAAAGTACGTTGTATGTTATCCAGAATGATGATGGAAAGAGCGAATGTATTAATGATAGATGAACCTACAAATCACTTGGATCTAGAGTCTATTACTGCATTTAATAATTCATTAAAGAACTTTAAAGGATCTGTTATTTTTACAACGCATGATCATGAGTTTGCACAAACTGTAGGTAATAGAGTAGTTGAATTGACGCCTAATGGTGCAATAGACAGCTATATGACTTTTGATGAATATTTGGACGATGAAAAAGTTCAGGAATTAAGAACTAAGATGTATACTAAATAAACATAATAAACAGTTTATTAAAAAACTCCTGCAATTGATTTGCAGGAGTTTTTTCATTTCAATTATTTCTTCCCAAATAGTTTGCTGATTAAAAATAGTACGATTGCAAGTATAGCAACTACTATAAAAATTCCTACGCCCATACCGGCTTTAAAGATTCCTCCAATTACGGAACAACTTGTAAATGAAATCAATATTGCAAATAGTAAAATGAATTTTGTTGCTTTGTTTGTCATGGTAAATTGATTTTAAATTGAATTATAAAATTACCAAATGACAAAATAAATTAGTTATATAATTCTCATTTAAAGTTATAAAATAGCTTTACTTGCTAACAGAATTATTTATCCTCTTTTTAGTTATCATTTTTTGTAAATAAAGCTTAAAAGATAAATGGATATGGAGCATAAGATTACTTTTGGCGCTAAGCCAATTGAAGAATATATCAAATCATAGACGAAAACCATATTCTACGCTTATATTTAATAAATCATAAATTTGAATTTGTATATTTGCGAGACCAAACACACTACTTTACTATGACTCAAAAAGTTTTGCTCAATTCCAAAGAAGTCAATATCATTTTACACCGTTTGGCTTGTCAGCTAATTGAAAAACACCTCGATTTTAAAGATACCATCTTGGTAGGGATTCAACCGAGAGGAACTTTTCTTGCCGAGCGACTGAAAGAGCTATTGGAAAATGAATACAGTACTCCTGAAATTAAATTAGGCTATTTAGATATTACTTTCTTTAGAGATGATTTTCGTAGAACCGATAAACCTTTGGAAGCTAATAAAACCAAGATTAATTTTATTGTAGAAAATAAAAAAGTTATTTTTATTGATGACGTATTGTTTACTGGTAGAAGTATCCGTTCAGCGTTGACAGCGATTCAATCTTTTGGACGACCGTCAGAAATCGAATTACTTGTTTTGATAGACAGACGTTTTAGCCGTAATTTACCCATACAACCAGATTATAGAGGAAGGCAGGTAGATGCAATAAACAATGAAAAAGTAAAGGTAAACTGGAAAGAAAATGACGGTGAAGATATTGTTTATTTGATAACAAATTAAGCAGTAAAAATAAACGTTCAGAAATAAGCCGATAAAACAATAATAATTGCAAAAGAATGAAAGAGTTAAGCGTAAATCATTTATTAGGAATAAAATATATTAACAATAGTGATATTGACCTTATTTTTGAAACAGCCGATCATTTTAAAGAAGTCATCAATCGTCCTATTAAAAAAGTGCCTTCGTTGCGAGATATTACCATTGCCAATATTTTTTTTGAAAACAGTACCCGCACAAAACTTTCATTTGAACTAGCACAAAAAAGATTGTCAGCTGATGTTATCAGTTTTTCAGCAGCTCAATCTTCTGTTAAAAAAGGAGAAACACTTATTGATACAGTAAACAACATACTTTCGATGAAAGTAGATATGGTTGTAATGCGTCATGCGACTCCTGGTGCAGCTTATTTTTTGTCTAAAAACGTAAAGGCAAGCATTATTAATGCAGGAGATGGCGCGCACGAGCATCCTACTCAAGCTTTACTGGATAGTTACTCGATTAGAGAGAAGCTAGGAGATGTGGGCGGTAAAAAAGTAGTTATAGTGGGGGATATTTTACACTCAAGAGTGGCATTATCTAATATATATGCTTTGCAAATGCAAGGAGCTGAAGTTAAAGTATGCGGACCAAAAACTTTAATTCCAAAACATATCGAATCACTTGGAGTTACCGTTGAACCCAACCTTAGAAAAGCATTAGAATGGTGCGATGTAGCCAATATGCTACGTGTTCAAAATGAACGTATGGACGTTAATTTTTTTCCATCGACTAGAGAATACGCACAACAATATGGCTTAGATAAAACCTTGTTGGACTCACTTAGTAAAGAAATTGTTATTATGCATCCTGGCCCTATAAATAGGGGAGTAGAGATAACTTCTGAAGTTGCCGACTCATCTCAATCGATGATTCTAAATCAAGTGGAAAATGGAGTTGCAATTAGGATGGCGGTCATCTATCTTTTGGCCTCAAAAATTCAGTAATTTCAAAAATCTTCACTAACTTAGTTTTATAGTAATTTTGAAAATAAAATTCGATGAAAGTAGATCAAAAAGGACACACAGTTACAATTAAAGACACTCAAGGCGATTTTACTTCTTTTTTGATGAAAGTGACTCACCAGTATAAAACATACGAAAAACACAATATAATAATAGATCTTTCGTATCATAAAGATTTGACTGTAAATGACATCAAATTGTTTTTACCCTTATCTAAACAGCACAAAAAATCGAAAAAATCTTTTGCTATTGTAATCTCTGACTTTGATTATAATGCTATTCCTGATGCGCTTACTGTTGTTCCTTCTTTACTGGAAGCAAACGACATTATTGAAATGGAAGAGATTGAAAGGGATTTGGGTTTTTAAAAATAAAAGCACAAATCTTTATACGAGAATTTGGCGTTAAGCCTATAATCGAAACTCATAAATTTGAAACTAACAATATTAGGTTGCTATGCAGCAACTCCAAGAACATTTACCAATCCGACTTCTCAAATTTTAGAAATTAAAAACAGACTTTTTCTTATTGATTGTGGAGAGGGAACTCAAGTTCAACTTCGCAAAAATAAAATCAGGTTTTCTAAAATCAATCATATTTTCATTTCTCATTTACATGGGGATCATTTTTTTGGGCTTGTAGGTTTAGTCTCAACTTTCACCTTACTAAATAGAGCAACTGATTTGCATATTTATGGCCCCAAAGGCATAAAGGAAATCATAATGTTACAATTACGCTTGTCAAATTCCTGGACCAATTATGGTTTGCATTTCCATGAACTGGAATCAAGCGAAACCCAAGTTATTTATGAAGACGAGAAAGTTATAGTGAAAACGATACCTTTAAAGCATCGTGTATATACCAACGGTTTTTTGTTTCAGGAGAAGATAGATAAAAGGAAGCTTAATGTGGCCGCTGTTGAAAGTTTTGAAATTGATAGCTGTTATTATCAAAATATAAAAAATGGAAAAGATATAGTATTAGAAGATGGAAGGCTTATAGAAAATCATAAATTGACATTTGACCCAATACCTCCTAAGAATTATGCCTTTTGTTCAGATACGGCTTATGATGAAAGGATCATTCCGTTACTAAATGATGTGGATGTCTTATATCATGAATCCACTTTTTTACAATCTGAAGAGAATCTAGCAAAGAGAACATTACATTCAACGGCTAAAGAAGCGGCAACTATTGCTTTAAAAGCTAATGTTAAACAATTAGTTCTAGGACATTATTCTACTCGATATGAAAATATAAAATTATTTAAAGAAGAAGCTCAAACGATTTTTTCTCAAGTGCTACTAGCTGATGATGGAAAAAGTTTTGATTTTTGATGTTTTAGAATTCCATAAATTTAAAAAAGAATAAAAATGAATGATCTGAGTAACTATAGAAAATCCTATGAAAAAAGTGAGTTGTTAGAATCTAACATTCCTGATGACCCTATCAACTTATTTAATAGATGGTTCCATGAAACAGAAGAATTTGGTGGAAGCGAAGAAGTTAATGCAATGACAGTGGCTACAATTGGTTTAGATGGATTCCCAAAGTCTAGAGTTGTTTTGTTAAAAAAATTTACGGAGGAAGGATTTATTTTTTATACCAATTATAATTCAGAAAAAGGCAAGGCGATTGACGCAAACCCAAAAATATGTCTTTCTTTTTTTTGGCATTCAATGGAACGACAGGTTATTATAAAAGGAATTGCTAAAAAGACAACTGAAATCAATTCAGATAATTATTTTGACTCAAGGCCCGAAGGAAGTAAATTAGGAGCTATAGTATCCAACCAAAGTGAAGTTGTTCCTTCGCGTACATACTTAGAAGAAAGTTTAAAACAATTGGAAAAAGATTTCGATAGTATGGTTATTCCTAGACCAAAGCATTGGGGTGGTTATTTAGTAGTTCCAATGGAAGTTGAATTTTGGCAAGGAAGACCTAATCGTTTACACGATAGGATTAGGTATACAAGTCAAGAAGACTTTTCTTGGAAAATAGAGCGTTTGTCACCTTAAAGTAAGAAAAGTACTAATGTTACGATCAAAACATGTAGTTCGTCGATTATCGTAAGAGGTTTAGCGGAAATACAGCTAAATTAGAATTGAAGCTGAACACTTACCATATAACCCTAAGGAACTTTGGCTACTAGTCTGCTACGATCACGTTAAGGTCGTGAAGTAGTAGTGATAATATGTTTTTATTACTTTCAAGCTTGCTATATATTTACAAGAGAAGTAAAATTATAAGTTGTAAGTAATTTATTTTTAGGCTGAAAGAGATAGTCGATGAAATTGGCATATTAGCATACAGAAATCGCTGGTTTAAATGTATTATTATTATTATTTTAAATCATATTTTATACATACTACATGAAAATACCAACTATATGTGGTTTAGCTTTTTACTATTTTTTTGTTTTCAAGGCAGGTAATGTTTGTAATAATTTGTAAATCATAAAGATAGAGTGGTAAATTTTAAATTTATTATTAAGTAGTGTGCACATTAATCCCATAATTAGATAGTAAGATAAGATCATTAGGAACTGTAGGTTTCTGAAGGAGTTTAATTTTGCTATTAGAAAAAGCTATTAAATAAATGTACTAGCAATCATGTAATTTTTTCGGTTTAATATAGGCTGTAACTTAAAGATGCAGCTTTTTTTTTACGAAATATAGATTCTATGATAAATAAAAAAAGGGTTCTCAATTAGTTAGGCTAGATATCTTGGAAATGTAAATCCAAGATACTGTGTGAGCGAATGGTATATATAAGTGAAATAAAAACTTAAAAAAAATCTTGACATTATTATTCTAATGTAAGAAAAATATTAATATTAAAAACAAAAGATGTAGTTCGTCGATTTTATTTGGTAGTTTAACGAAATATTGGGTATGTTTGAAAAGAATTAAAACACAAACAATATTATCCTAAAGGAGTTTGCCCCACAATCTACTTTAAACTTAAACTACATAATTATGAAAATATCTTTACTTCGCAGCGTACTATTATTAGCAGTTATATTTTCAATGAATTCTTGCTCTTCTGATTCTTCTGAAGCATCTTCACCAGTAGAAGCTAAATCACAAGCTGTAGTAAGCTACACTTATAGTGCAAATGAATTGGAAGCAATGAAATTGATAAATGATTACAGAGTAAGTGTTGGATTAAATACTTTAGAAAAGATAAACCATATTTCATACAAGTCAGAAGAACATGACAACTATATGATAACTAATAATGTAGTTAACCATGACGATTTTGTAGCTCGTTCTGAAAATATAATAAAAGTTTTGGGTGCTAAAACAGTAGGAGAGAACATAGCCTATAACTACAGTACGCCACAAGGAGCTCTAAATGCTTGGTTAAATAGCCCAGGACACAAACAAAATATAGAAGGTAATTTTACTCATTTTGGAATTGCGATAAGAGAGAATCCTACAACAGGTAAAAAATATTACACTAATATCTTTGCAAAAATATAATTTATTTTTTTTAAAATTAGAGGTTGTTTTCCCCAAATTGCAGCCTCTTTTTTTATAATAAATTCAAAAAAAGCTATTTATTATTTCTAGAGAATTGATTGAACCTAGCCAACATTTCGTTGGCTTTGTCATTTTCGCCAATCGCCATTAAAGATGCTGAGTAACGATAATAATATTCAGCCTCTAAATCAGAAGTCATTGCAAATAATTCTTGGACATGCTAACTTAGCCATCACAGAAAGTTAAGAAATAATCTTAATTTTAGGGTATGAAAGAAGTCCGCAAAATTTATGACAAAGCTTTTAAAGAAAAAGCCGTTCAATTGAGTTAAGATAGAACAAATGTATCAGAACTCGCCAGAGAGTTGGGAGTCACAGCACCACAGTTGTATAAATGGCGTAAAGAGTTCGAGGAATTTGGAGAAGGAAGTTTTCCTGGGAAAGGAAATTTAAAACTAACTCCCGAGCAAGAAAAAATCTACGAACTGGAGAAAAGACTCAAAGACGCCGAGTTAGAACGTGATATATTAAAAAAAGCAATCGGCATTTTTTCCAAGAGTGGTCGATGATTTATAGTTTCATAAAAAGCAATGAACAACTATTCCCGATTGAAAAAATGTGCAAAGTTCTACAAGTGAGTAGCGGAAGTTATTACCGATGGAAAAAACAAGCAATCACAGCAAGACAACAACTAAAAATCACCATTAAAGAACAGATAACATTGAGTTATTTTGCAGCCCAACAAAGATATGGAAGTCCTAGAATAACATTGGAATTACAGTATTTAGGCTATAAAGTTTCACGAATCACAGTTGCAAAATATATGAAGGAACTTGGCTTACGAAGCAAATTAAGCAAGAAGTTCAAAGTTACAACCAACTCAAATCATAATTATTTAGTTGCCGAAAATGTATTAAACAGAGAGTTTATTGTAAAAACGCCTTCAAAAGTTTGGGTTTCGGATATTACATATATCCAAACTAAAGAGGGGTTTGTATACCTGACCACTATCATGGATTTATAGGACAGAAAAATTATTGGTTGGAGTTTGAGTAACGGAATGAGTACAGAAGAAACTACGCTTGGAGCTTGGATAATGGCGGTTAAAAACCGCGATATTGATGAAGGTTTGATTTTTCATTCTGACAGAGGTGTCCAACATGCCAGTAAAAAGTTTGTAAATGTTCTTGATTCCTATAAAAAAATAACCCGCAGTATGAGTCGTAAAGGAAATTGCTGGGATAACGCTGTAGTGGAAAGTTTCTTCAAATCTTTGAAAACGGAATTGATTTATGGGAGCAAACTGATTTCTAAAGAACAAATGAAACTGGAAATCTTTGAATATATTGAAATTTGGTACAACAGAAAAAGGAGACATTCTGCTTTGAATTATGCAACTATTGAAGAATTTGATAATCAGATTAATTACAAAAATGTAGCTTAACTTATACTGCAGGTTTTATTTGAATATCCACTTCTTTGGGGATATAACAAAAAAAAAACCTCGAAAGATTTACTTTCGAGGTTTTTGAATAATTTTTAGAATTACAAAATAGAGTAGTTCTAATGTTTAAATAACTATAAGGCTGTAATAATAAATTCACTACGTCTGTTCATTTGATGTTCATCTTCGGTACAATCCACACCATCTGAACATTTGTTTACTAATTCTGTCTCACCATATCCTTTTCCTATTAATCTATCTGGACTTACCCCATTTTTGATTAACCAATTGATGGTAGATTTTGCTCTTCTATCAGATAGGTCTTCATTGTATTTATGTGATGCACGGCTATCGGTGTGAGAGCGGATATCAAGTTTCATAGTTGGGTTTTGACTAAGTACATCTAATATTTTTTCTAAATCTAAAGCAGCTTCTTTTCTGATATTAGACTTGTCTAAGTCAAAGTAAATCATTTTAATACCGAAGCATTTTCCTAAATCATCGCCTACAGCCACTTTACATTGTTCTTTTTCCAAGGCTATATTCAAGTTAGTTTTTCCATTTTCTTTATCAATGGTGATTTTTTCTTCTTTTTTTGTATAATCTGTTTTTTCTGCTCTGACATTATAGGTTTTTCCACACTCTACAGCGAATGAGTAATCACCTTTTGAATCTGCCAGAACTTCTCCCATCGCATTGAAACGACTGTCAAACAAACTAATTTTAGCTCCTGGAAGTACTTCATTTGTACTTTGATCCGTTACTTTACCAAACAGCAGCTGTTCACAAGTTAGCTTTTTAAGTTCTAAAAATTTGTAGATGTCATCATATCCTTGACCACCGTCTCTATTAGAAGAAAAGAAACCTTTTCTTGATTTTGTGTCTATCCAATATGCGAAATCATCTTTAGGGGAATTTACGTCGCTTCCCACATTTTGAACTTTATTAAAAGTGCCATCTTCATTTATTTTTGAAACAAAAATGTCTAAACCTCCTAAACCAGGATGTCCATCAGAAGCAAAGTAAACTTCATTTTCATCATTTATAAACGGAAAAGTCTCTCTTCCTTCGGTATTGATTGTTTCTCCTAAATTGATTGGAGTTCCATAAGTACCATCTTCATTTATTTCTACTTTAAACAAATCTGATTGACCCAAAGTTCCAGGCATATCTGAAGCAAAATACAAGGTTTTGTCATCTGAACTTAAGGCCGGATGAGCTGTGCTATAATTGTCACTATCAAAAGGAAGTTCCATTATGTTAACCCATTGGTCGTTTTCTAAAGTTGCTTTATATATTTTTATTAAAGTAATGTTTTTTTCATTTTTTCCTTTTTCTGCCTCGAAATAATTATTTCGGGTGAAATACATGGTTTTACCGTCTTTAGTGAAAGTAGGAGTGGCCTCATGAAATTTAGATTTTACTGTTCTATCGAATTTATCAACAGTACCAGGATTCATTTCTCCGTCTAAATCAGCAACATATAAATCTGTGAAATGTTGATTAGTCCAAGTATGTTTTCTTTGTCCTAGACTACCAGTATCTCTGGCCGAAGCAAACACGATTTTATTTAAAGTTATTGCCGCTCCATAATCTGAATACTGAGAATTTATACCAGCATTTTCAACAGTATATCTTCCAGAATTATTTTTTATGGCATCTAAATAATTTACATTCTTAATAAAAAGGTCTCCTCTGGAATCATCATCGGAAAGTTTGGTGAATTTTTTCAGCATTTCATTTGCTTTGTCATTCTCACCAATAGCTCTCAAAGATTGGGCATAACGGTAGAAATATACTGGTTCTACATCCGAAGTCATAGCAAATAATTCGCCATACCACTTAGCCGACTGCTCAAGGTCTGCATTGAAATAATATGCGTTTCCCAATTTTTGAAACATATCTGCCGATTTGTATCCTTTTTCAGCTACTCTTTCATAGGTTTTAATGGCATTTATATAGGAATAATTCTCGTATTTTTTATCAGCCGAAGCAAGTTGGGCTTTTTGCGAATAACAGTTAAATGAAAAAACACTTACTATCGTTAGGTAAAGGGTGATATAATTTTTCATGATAATTACTTTTAGAAGAATCGGGGAGTTGTAATTTTTTTATTGTTTTTGAATAATTCATATCGAAAGAAGATTTCGTGTGATCCAGAATTATAATTTTCTAATTTTGTTGTTTCAAGATCATATCCATATCCGATATACATTGAGTCAGAAATTTGAAATCCAAGCATTGCACTCATGGCAGCACTCCATCGGTATGCTGCTCCAATTACAAATTTATTATTGAACATAAAGTTTCCCGAAATGTCAACTTGAAGAGGCGCTCCTTCTACCATTTTGGTAAGTAAAGCAGGTTTAAATTTAAAATCACTATTCAAATCAAATGCATAACCTGCAATTAAATAGTAATTTATTTTTTCCTTGAAAATCTTAACCTCATTGTCGTCATAACGATTGGTCTCTATGAAATTTGGAACCGATAAACCCACATAGGCTTTGTCAGAATGTAAATAGACACCTGCTCCAATATTTGGTGTGAATTTATTATTATAATTTTGTATACTTGGGTCACTATCTTTAGGGTTTAATTTGGAAATATCCAAATCAAATAAATTTGCCGTTGCTTTAAGACCAAAAGATAGCTTAAGCTTTTCAGATGTTGGAATCGTATATGATAAGTCAGCTGACAAGGTGTTTTCTCTTGTTGGGCCAATTTTATCATTGATAAGAGATACTCCCAAACCCAAATGACTATTGTTTAAAGGTGTATTTATAGACACCGTACTAGTTGTTGGTGCTCCATCTAGTCCAACCCACTGTGTGCGATGTAAGGCGAATATACTCATAGCTCCTCTAGAACCGGCATAAGCTGGATTGATGTTGATTGTGTTATACATGTATTGTGTAAACTGTGCATCCTGTTGCGAGTAACTAACAATTCCAGTAAACATCAAGGCGAATAATAGTATTCTTGTCTTCATTTGATTTCGTTTTTAAACCTGAGGATTTTACGCCTCAGGTATTAGATTTGAGTTAGATTTATCGTGTAAGGTATAAAAAACCATCTTTCTTATTAGTTTGAATATTTCCTGTTCCGTCAACAGATAAATAGTTCAAAATATAAAAGTAAGTTCCAGTTGGTAATCCTGAAGATTGGCTTACAGTAGTTCTACCTTGTGAATATCCCTTAAATGAATTAGTTTCGTTATTGTAATTTTTAGTTTCAAAAACTAATACCCCCCAACGGTTATATATCTCAACAGTATTTTCTGGGTAACAGACAGTATCTTCAATATTGTCGATAACAAACATTTCATTTATTCCATCACCGTTAGGAGAGAAAGCATTGTGTACTTCAACAACACCACAACCTAATACAATTCCACAATCGAAATCTGTTATGTTCATTTTTATGATATATGTTAGAGGACAACCATCCACTGTCACTTGGTATTGAAAATCATACTGACGTATAGATAAATTATATGGAGTTAATATATTTTTGTTTAAAGCATTACTTCCGTCATCAATCCAATTTCCTGTTAAAGGAGTACCTACTGGTAAGTATGAATTTAAATCAATAATTAATGTTCTGTCCGTATTACATATTGACTCCGTTTCTATTGGTTCAATTTTCACTGGTTGTGAAATAACGACTTGTGCAACAGCAGTACAAGTACCGATCTGGCTACTATTGCTTGCGGAAGCGGTAAGAGTATAAGTTCCAGCAACTAAGTTAGAATTAGATACAATCTCGTTAGCAGCATTTGTAATTACGACTGTAGAGCCAATACTATTGGTAATAGTAATTGAACCGTTCGCTTCTCCGTAACAAGCAACATTTGTTGCGATTCCGCTAACAGTTACCATAATTGGTTGTCCAACAGTAACCGAATTAGATTTTGAAGTACATTGATCACTTACAGTAAGAGTATAGATTCCAGCAGGCACGTTATTCACAGTTGCTGATGTACCTATAATAGCGTTTTCACTATTTTTCCAAGAATAAGTTACAGTGCCGACAGCATTTGTAACGGTTCCAGCAGTTATAGAACCCGTATTTGTTCCATTACACGCGGCATCTATTTTAGTAGAAGCGGTCAAAACTAAAGTAGGATTTATAGTTAAAGTTACAGCTGTACGTGTCAAGCTAGAACAGTTACCGTTATCAGCTTGAGCATAATAAGTTATAGTTCCTACACTACTAAGAGTTGGACTCTCCACTATATTACCCCCTGTAGCCTCAGTATACCAAGTAATAGTTCCACCTATAGCAGTTGCAGTTAGAGTTTGAATAGTTGTAGACTGACACTCTGTTTGATCACCACCAGAAGTAGGGGCAACCGGCGCAGGATTAATAGTTAATACCACGGCTGTACGTGTCAAGCTAGAACAAGTTTCATTCGAAGCTTGCGCATAATAAGTTTTAGTTCCTACACCTATTTGAGAAGGAGTTGTTACTACCTCACCATCAACAGCAGCGTCATACCAAGTAATAGTTCCACCAGTTGCAGTTGCAGTAAGTGTTTGTCTAGTAGTTCCATCAGTACACACGGTTTGATTGCCACTGGAAGTAGGTGCGTCAGGGGCAGCATTGATAGTTAAAGTTACAGCAGTACGTGTCAAGCTAGAACAAATTCCATTATAAGCTTCCGCATAATAAGTTTTAGTTCCCACACCAACTTGAGTAGGACTTGTAACTTCCGTACCATCAACAGCAGCGTCGTACCAAGTAATCGTTCCACCAGTTGCAGTTGCAGTAAGTGTTTGCGTAATAGTTCCATCAGTACACACTGTTTGATTACCACCAGAAGTAGGTCCATCAGGTGCAGTATTTATTGTTAATACTACAGCAGTACGAGTTAAGCTAGAACAAGTTCCATTAGAAGCTTGAGCATAATAGGTGCTAGTTCCTACACCCATTTGAGTAGGAGTTTGCACTACATTTCCAGCAGTTGCAGCGTCATACCAAGTAATAGTTCCACCAGTTGCAGTTGCGGTAAGTGTTTGTGTATTAGTTCCATCAGTACACACCGTTTGATCACCACCAGAAGTAGGAGCAACCGGAGCAGCGTTAATAGTTAAAGTTACAGCTGTACGTGTCAAGCTAGAACAGTTCCCGTTGTCACC
>NZ_FNMV01000003.1 GCF_900106645.1 Flavobacterium degerlachei | reverse complement strand
GGAAGTAAGTTCGAAATATTCAACAATAATTTCTGGCAATAATAACTTGATCAGTTCGCTGTAGGAATCTTGCATTGAGATATATTTTATAAATGCAAAAGTCGTTATTTATATATTTCCCCACAACATTTAGACTTGATCCGCTTGCTTCTAAAAGCAAGCCTTTGTCACTTGCTTAAAAAGCAAAAAAACCCTAACTCACTGATAATCAGTTGTTAGGGCTTTAATTCTGCGGAGAAAGAGGGATTCGAACCCCCGGACCTGTTACAGTCAACAGTTTTCAAGACTGCCGCATTCGACCGCTCTGCCATTTCTCCAGTAACTCGCGATCATTTACTGATTGCGAGTGCAAATATAGGGTGCTTTTTTGGTTTTCAAAGCCTATTTGGATAAAAAAAAAGACTATTTTTTAATTTACTTTTTAATTGATTCATTCTCTTTCTATTAGCAATTGAAATGAAATTAAAAACAATTAGAAATAGTTCTAATAACTTACGTATTCTGTGATTTCAAGGCCGTAACCTATCATTCCAACACGTTTTTCTTGTTGAGTATTAGATACCAATCGGATTTTTGAAATGTCTATATCGTGCAAAATTTGTGCTCCAATTCCAAAATCTTTGCTGTCAATTTTAATTTTTGGCGCTTTGATTTCTCCTGCTGCTTGTATTACTTTTAACTCAGCTAGACGGTTCAATAAATTTACCGATTGCATGTCTTGATTTATAAAGATCACAGCTCCCTTTCCTTGTTCGTTAATCACCTTAAACATGTCGTCTAATTGTTGGTCTTCATTATTAGTCAATGTGCCTAATAAATCATTATTTACTTGTGAAGAGTGGATTCTTGTTAATACGGCATCGCCTAAATTCCATGTCCCTTTTGTTAAAGCAATATGAATTTGTTTGTTGGTCGTTTGTTCGTAAGCTCTTAGACGGAAAGTTCCAAAACGGGTTTGGATATCAAAATCTTCTTTTTTGATGATTAGGCTGTCGTGTTGCATTCTGTATGCTACAAGGTCTTCGATAGAAACTAACTTCAAATCAAATTTTTTCGCCACTTTTACTAATTGCGGTAAACGAGCCATGCTACCATCCTCATTCATTACTTCTACAATAACCCCAGCCGATTTAAATCCGGCAAGTCTTGCAAAATCAATAGCTGCTTCTGTATGTCCAGTTCTTCTAAGAACACCACCTTGTTTTGCAATCAATGGGAAAACATGTCCAGGTCTTGCTAAATCATGCGGTTTGGTATCAGCAGATGTCAAGGCTAAAACAGTTTTAGCTCTATCGCCAGCAGATATTCCCGTAGTTACTCCGTTTCCTCTTAAATCAACTGAAACAGTAAAGGCCGTTTCCATTGGGTCAGTATTGTTAGTAACCATAACATGTAAACCTAATTCTTTACAACGGCTTTCAGTTAATGGAGCACATATTAATCCGCGTCCGTGAGTAGCCATGAAGTTAATCATTTCTGGCGTTACCATTTCAGCTGCTGCCAAGAAATCACCTTCGTTTTCACGATCCTCATCATCAACAACGATGATGATTTTTCCTTGTCGTATATCTTCTATTGCTTCTTCAATTGTATTAAGCTTAATTTTACTTGTAACCATGATAAGAATTTATTTTTTTTTGGATGGAAATAATTTTTGAAATAATTTTTGGATAGGAGCTAAGATAACGTCCATATTTATTAAACCAATGTCATTTGTTGCTCTGTAGGTCAACAGTATGGCCAATGGGGTCAAAATAAACGAAGACATCCAGGCGCCCATAAAAGGGGACATGCCGTTTTCTTGCGCAATTCTTTTTCCAAAAGTGTTTATGAAATGAAATGAGATGAATATCAAAACTGCAAAAATAATGGGCAGTCCAAGTCCACCTTTTCGGATGATGGCACCCAGAGGAGCACCTATAAAAAACATCATTAAGCAGGCATATGCAATCACGAATTTATCGTAAAAAGCCAGTAAGTGGTTGTTGATGTTTTTTTGTTTGTTTGCTAAATTGACTTTAGTTGCGTCAATAGAATATCCTGTGCTATTAACGTTACTGCTCGCCATTTTTAAGATTTCCGATTTTTGCTCATTAGTATATAATGACAAGATGTTATCTGGAAGTTTTTTGTTTACTTTCTTAACTGGCTTTTCTGCATCAACGATAATGTTGTTGTTATTGTTTTGAGGTATCCCAGTTCTTAGATTGATATTTTCCGAAAAGGAAATGATTTCATTCTTGAAATTTTTATCTAATGAATCTAAGGTGTATTTTAACTCGTTTACTGTCAACATAGTATTAGTGTTGGCAATATTCTCGTCGTCAACATCTACTTTGTTCAATTGTGACAAATCGATATTGATAGTGTATTTCTTGAAGGAGCTTTTCGCAAAAGGTAATTTATTGCGATCTTCATATTTTTTGGGTACAATGTCTTCGTAGTAATTACCATTATTCAGCACTAATTGCAGGATACTTGATTCTTCACTGCTTATCAGGATTCCGTCTTTGGCTTTTATTACGGTTTTGCTTCCGTCGCCAATGTTGGATTTTTTATGAATGGTGATACCAGTCAATACGTTGCCATTTTCTCCTGATTTTTTGTTGACTTTGATGTTGTACAAGCCCACATCACTAAACTGACCTTCTGTTATAGCCATGGCAGGTTTAACCTGTGCAATGTTTTTTCTGAAATTGATAAACTTATATTCGGCAAAAGGAATGACATTATTGGCAAAAAAGAAAGCCACAACACTCATTAAGAGAATAAATACAGTTAAGCTTCTCATTGCTCTTTGCAAAGAGATACCAGAAGATTTCATAGCTGCAAATTCATAATTCTCGGCTAGGTTTCCAAAAGTCATTATGGAAGCCAATAAAATGGATAGGGGTAATACCAAGGGGATTATTCGAGGCATCGAAAATAGTAAAAACTTTATAATTAATGCTATATCCAAGTCTTTACCAGCTAACTCAGCTATAAATAACCAAACCGTTTGAAGTATGAATATAAAAAACAAGATTACAAATACCGTAGTAAATGTAATCAGGAATGTTTTTAATAAGTATTTGTCGAGAATTTTCACCTAATAATTTAATCTAATTTATTGATGTAGTAATTTGGATATTTACTTTCGGCAAAGGTAAATTGATTTTTTGACAAAGGTTGATTGGTTTTAAAAGAATTAACGGTTAAAGTCGTTTTTGTTCCTTTTTTACCCACTTCAATCAAATTATAGATGTGTTTTGTTTGTACATCTATACCCAATAGGATCTCTTTTCTTTGATCTTTTGCATTTGTAGGTACTAGTTTGATATATTGAATTTTTCTTCCTCTAACATCTTGTAGGATATCCATTGAATATCGGTAGCCACTATTGAAAAATGTCAACATTTTTGATGGCGTAATAGCACTATCGTCTTTTTCGTTTAGATTTGATATTGTGATTTCTTCATCTTCTGGAACAATAGTGTAAGTTTTCTTTCCGTCAAAAATTTTAGTGATGCCCATAAAGTTCAAAACATATTGGTCGTTTTTCATTGTAACGTTTCCTTTGCTGTCTTGGTTTATGTTTTCTTTAGCATTATTTAAAGAGTATTTAAAATCAATTACGATATTATTGTAGCTTCTTACTTTTGATGTTACCTGATCTAAAAGGGCTTTTGCCTTTTTGTCTTGGGCTTGTGTCGAAAGGCTAAAAAGCAGAATAAAGGTAATTAGAATAAATTTTTTCATAGTATTAATTGTTTTGTTCATTGTTAAAAAATTGATCAAGAGAACTCATGTCCAGGATATTTACACCACGTGCTTTGCTTCCTTCAAACGGTCCCACAATTCCGGCTGCTTCAAGTTGGTCTATCAATCGACCAGCTCTGTTGTAACCCAGTTTCAGTTTCCTTTGCAACAATGATGCCGAACCTTGTTGTGCATTAACAATAATCTCGGCAGCTTCTCTAAACAAAGTATCTCTCTCGGATATATCCACATCAAGATTAATGCCACTATCTTCTCCTACAAACTCAGGAAGCAAATAAGCAGTAGCATATGCCTTTTGTGAACCAATGAAATCAGTGATTTTTTCTACCTCTGGAGTATCGATAAAAGCACATTGTACACGCACGATATCATTACCATTAGTATAAAGCATATCTCCACGTCCTATTAATTGGTCAGCTCCTGCAGTATCCAAAATAGTTCGGGAATCAATTTTAGAGGTTACTCTAAACGCTATTCTCGCTGGGAAGTTGGCTTTAATCAAACCTGTAATTACGTTTACAGATGGTCTTTGGGTCGCAATGATTAAGTGAATTCCAATTGCACGAGCTAATTGAGCCAAACGCGCAATGGGAACTTCTACCTCTTTACCGGCAGTCATAATCAAATCGGCAAACTCATCGACAACTAATATTATATAAGGTAAAAATCGGTGTCCGTTATCTGGATTTAATTTTCTTCCTTTAAATTTTTCATTATATTCTTTAATATTTCGCACCATCGCGTCTTTCAACAACGAGTAACGATTGTCCATTTCTACGCACAACGAGTTCAAAGTATTTACCACTTTGGCATTGTCAGTAAGAATGGCATCTTCTGAATCAGGAAGTTTAGCTAAATAATGTCTTTCAATTTTGTTGAAAAGCGTTAATTCTACCTTTTTTGGGTCAACCAAAACAAACTTCACTTCGGCAGGGTGTTTCTTGTATAGTAAAGAAGTAAGAACTGCATTTAAACCAACAGATTTTCCTTGTCCAGTAGCTCCAGCCATCAATAAATGGGGCATCTTAGCTAAATCGACAACAAAGGTTTCATTTGAAATTGTTTTTCCAAGGGCAATTGGCAATTCCATTTCGGCTTCCTGAAACTTAGCTGAGCCTATAACGCTTTTCATTGAAACCATGGTAGGATTCTTGTTTGGAACCTCGATTCCAATCGTTCCTTTCCCAGGAATAGGGGCAATGATACGAATTCCTAATGCCGAAAGTGATAATGCGATATCATCCTCAAGATTCTTGATTTTAGAAATACGAATTCCTGCTTCAGGAACAATTTCATATAAGGTTACCGATGGACCAACTGTCGCTTTTATTTGAGCAATTTCAATTTTATAATTGCGAAGGGTATCTACAATCCTGTTTTTATTTTCTTCTAATTCTTCTTGGTTGATCGTAATCCCACCAGTAGAATATTCTTTTAGCAAATCAATTGTTGGGTATTTGTAATTGGATAAATCCAAAGTCGGATCGAATAGACCAAAATCAGAAACGAGTCTAGACGCCAGATTCTCCTCAATAATCTCTTCTTCTGGAGCAGTTTCTACAACAAAAGTATCGTCAAGAGTGGAGCTGGTATCCGCTGCAGCAACTTCAGCAGCTGTTGGTTTAGGACTAGGAGTGAGTTTGATTTCTGAGGAATGTGAAATTGTAGGCTTCAAGGCTTCCTTATCTACTTCAAATTGAGCAGGTTTTGGCTTAACTGGAATATCTTCTAGTTCTTTTTCCTCAGTTATTGCAAATTCTTCTAGATTGTAGACACCGTCGCCTTTTGTAGCGGCTACTGTACCTAAATCAGATTTGATTTCTTTTTTAGTATTCTCGAAAAAAGACTGAATCTTTTCTGGAGATAATTTGATTTTGAATATCACATAAATGATAAGTCCAAAAATCAGTGTCAGTAAAGTTCCTGTTTTTCCAATATAATCCTGCAGGAACAAATTTAATTCATAACCTACCGTACCGCCTAATTCAGGTAATGAGGTTGCGAAAAAACCTAATAAAACGGATATTATAATTAAGGCAAATAAATCCCAGAACCAGATTCCTTTGAGTTTTTTTGTTGACATGCCTAGAATCATAAAAAGTCCAGTCAGGAAAAACAATCGAACAAATAGGAACGAAGCAAGTCCAAAACCTTTGTAAACAATGATGTCAGCCAGAAAGGCTCCAAACTTACCTAGCCAGTTTTGAACAGTTTCAGATCTGTCAGTCAATTCAGAAACAGCACTTTGGTCTTCTTGTCCGTGGATGTAAAAGGATATAAAGGCAACCAATAAAGCGACAGAAAACAATATAAGAAGACTTCCCAAAACGATTTTGTGCTGTTTTGTTATTTCCCAAGGTTTATCTGCTTTAGTTTTAGAATTTGCTTTCTTGTCTAAAGGTTCTTTTTTTGTTGTTTTCGCCATTCTTAATTGTACTTAATACCTATGAAATTCGTGGAATGTAAATGATTAAACCGATAATTATAGCTGTTATAGCTGCAAAAAATACCGCTCCAGCCGCAATGTCTTTTATAAAACCAATTCTTTCATCGTAATTAGGATGAATAAAATCGGCTACTTTTTCAACAGCGGTGTTCAGGCCTTCAATGCTCATCACTAAGCCTATAGCCATAGTCTGAAAAAGCCACTCAGTGGGAGTAATACCAAAATAGAACCCAGCGATGGTCAGCAATATTCCAATTGAAAATTGCACCATCACACTGTGTTCTGTCGTGATTAATTTTAAAGCTCCTTTAAAAGCGTAAGAAACACTTTTTAATCTTCCTGTAACGAAAGTATTGTCTTTTTGAAATTCCATCAGTTAGCTGTTATAAGGCAGCTAATGCAGCTTCGTAATTTGGTTCATCTGCAATTTCTGGAACCTGCTCTGCATGGGTGATTGTTCCATTGGCATCTGCTACGATAAGCACTCTTGAATGTAATCCGGCTAATGGACCATCAACAATTTCTAAACCATTTACTTTACCGAATGTTCCTTCTTGAAAATCAGATAAGTTAACTACATTTTCAAGTCCTTCAGCACCACAAAAACGTTTTTGTGCAAAAGGTAAATCTCTTGAAATACATAATACAGTAGTGTTTTCTAAATTTCCAGCAGTTTCGTTAAATTTTCTAACGGATGCAGCACATGTTCCTGTATCAATACTTGGAAAGATATTTAGAATCAATTTTTTACCTGCAAAATCACTTAGTGAAGCAACTGAAAGGTCGTTTTGTATCAATTTAAAATCAGCTAGTTTAGAACCTACTTTTGGTAATTCACCTGATGTATGTATTGGATTTCCTCCTAATGTTATTGAAGCCATTTTTTTTGTTTTTTGTTAAGGTTCAAAAGTATGAAAATTATTTAAGATTCAGTCCCGAAAATTTGGGATAAAGTATGACATTATAGAAGTATCTTCAAACTATTGTAAACCAATTCGTTTTTAATCAATCTAGTTTAAACATAAAAAAAACGCAGCTATTTCTAAGTGCGTTTGTTCTAGAACTATTATAAAATAGTTGTTTATTTGTCGATAGAGCCCAAAACCCGTTTCATAAAAGTATTTAGCGCTTCCTTTTTATCGGTTCCGCTTTTAACCATTTTATGCACTTCAATGGCACCATACATATTAGAGATTAATTCTCCAATAACATCCAATTCTTCATCTTTTAACGAAGGGATTTCAGTCATTGCTTCTAAAACCTCTATCGTTTCAATGATATAATCTTGGTCGTTATCTTCTATGAACTGCGTTAAATACTTTATTACAGGTAATTTCATATTTCTTTAGTTTAAAGTTTAAAGTTTAAAAAGGTCAAGGTTTTTAGCTACTATTTTTTATACCTAAAGTTTAACATTAAACTTAGTTTTAAAGAGAGGTAACATTAAACTTTAAACCAATGAAAAATTAAACAATTTCGTTCACTAATTCAATTAGCACTTCTTGTTTATTAGTTTGCGTTTCGTTTACCAGTTTACCATTCACGAAAGTGGCAAAAGTAGGTAGGTTACTTACATTAGCCAGTTTTCTTGATTCTGGTGAATTTTCAGCATCCACAAGTACAAAAGTGATTGCTTCATTTTCAGTAGCTAGCTTTTTGAATTTTGGTTTCATGATTCGGCAATTACCACACCACGAAGCCGAAAATTGTACGACAACCTTATTGTTTTGGTTGACTAAATCAGCTAAAGTATCTTCGTTTAAATCGATTAACATAGTTTTGTTTTTAGATGCAAAGGTTCAGAGGAACTAAGTTGCAAAGGTTTTTAAAAAGATTTAAAAGCGACAAAGTTGCAAAAGGCTTGAATTGACAATTAATTCAAAGTATAAACTTTGAAACTATATGCCTTTGCAACTTTGTAACTCTTAATAAATTAGTTTAAGCTTAAGTATTCAGCAGTACTTTTTCTGTCAGCACTCATTGCTTCTTTACCAGCTTCCCAGTTTGCAGGACAAACTTCCCCTTTTTCTTGGATATGAGTATATGCATCAACCATACGCAAGTATTCGTTTACGTTACGACCTAATGGCATATCGTTAACACTTTCGTGGAAAATTTTTCCAGTTTCATCAATTAAATAAGTAGCTCTAAAAGTTACATTAGATCCTTCGATCATAACTGAATCAGTTTCTTCACTATATTCAGTTGAATCAATATCTAGAATCCCTAAAATGTTAGATAAGTTTCTGTTAGTGTCAGCAAGGATTGGGTAAGTAACACCTTCGATTCCACCATTGTTTTTTGCAGTGTTTAACCATGCAAAGTGAACTTCATTTGTATCACAAGAAGCACCAATTACGATTGTATTTCTTTTTTCAAATTCAGGTAATGCAGCTTGAAAAGCATGTAATTCTGTAGGACATACAAAAGTAAAATCTTTTGGGTACCAAAACAAAAGTACTTTTTTGTTGTTATTTGTAGCTTCTTCAAAAATGTTGATTTTCATGTTGTCTCCCATTTCTGAGATAGCATCAACTGCAATACTTGGGAATTTTTTTCCTACTAATGACATAATTATATTGTTTAATTTTTATTTAATATTCTGCAAAAATAGGGAATAAGAAAGGCTGTTCATTATCAATTTCAATTATATATTTTTATCGAATTATAGCTTTTGCTTATTGGTAAAAAACACAAAGCCATAACTTACGGTAAGTCATGGCTTTATATTTTGTCTCGAATTAAAAGTGTCTTTTTTTTGTTATTTTTTATCGACCAATTGTCTAATTTTAATATTGAATGCTGCAAAGATTAATGTCATAAACGGGCTCAAGATATTAAAAAAGGCATAGGGTAGATAATCAAGTGTTGAAACACCCAAAGTTCCTGATTGATAGGCACCACAGGTATTCCACGGAATTAAAACTGAAGTTACTGTTCCAGAATCTTCTAATGTTCTACTTAAATTTTCAGGAGCTAGGCCTTTCTCTTTGTATGCTTTGGCAAACATTTTACCAGGAACCACAATAGCTAAATATTGATCTGAAGCGGTAATGTTTAATGCCATACAACTTCCTACTGTTGAAGCAAACAGTCCAAAAGTAGTGTGTGCCATTTTTAAAAGAGTCTGACTTATTCTGGATAAAGCGCCAATAGCATCCATTATTCCACCAAAAACCATCGCACAAAGAATTAGCCAGATAGTACCTAACATTTTTTCCATTCCACCAGAAGTAAATAAATCGGCAAGAGTTTTGTTTTCTGTCGGTACTACTACTTTGCCGGTAATGGCATCCATTACCCCTTTATAACCTGACTCAAAAGTCATGTGATCTACACCTGCAATTTGGTTAATGATATGCGGCTGAAATATTAAAGCGAAAATAGCAGCTAAAAGAGTTCCTACTAAAAGAGCAACTAAGGGTTCGGTTTTTTTGATAATTAATCCTATTACAATCGTAGGTACCAAGAATAACCATGGCGAAATAGTAAAGGATTTTTCTATGTCGGCTAGAAGGCTTGCAATATCCACATTTCCATTGATCTCAACGGATAAGCCCAAAATAATAAAAATAATAAGGGTGATTACATAAGTTGGAATCGTTGTTAAGGTCATGTACCTGATATGAGTAAATAAATCAGTACCAGCCATAGCAGGAGCAAGGTTGGTTGTATCTGACATTGGAGATAATTTGTCTCCAAAATAAGCTCCTGAAATTACTGCTCCAGCGACCATTCCCAAATCGAAACCTAATGCACCTCCAACGCCTATCAAGGCAATACCAACAGTTGCACTTGTGGTCCAAGAACTCCCTGTGGCGATTGAGATTATCGAACAGATGATTAAAGTAGCAGGTAGAAATATGGCAGGGCTTAAAATTTGTAAACCGTAATAAATCATTGATGGGATTATTCCGCTAATTAGCCAAGTTCCAGCTAATGCGCCAACCATAAGTAATATAAGGATAGCACCCACGGTTGATTTTATATTTTCAGCAACCTCTTCCATCATTTTTTCGAAAGTGACTTTATTCAAAAATCCAACGATGGCGGCGACAGCAGCGCCTAATAATAGAACAAATTGGTTACTTCCACTCAAAGCGTTATCTCCATAAACCGCGACATTATAGCCTAACATAACTATAAGTGCCACAACTGGAATTAAGGCTTCGGTTATTGATAATTCTTTATTTCTGTTAATTTTGGTATCCATACTATTGCGTTTGAGATTGCAATATAGATAAAAAACTACGTAAAAGCCTAAACTGATATTGAATAAACAACTTGTTTCTAAACCGTTTTTTTAGAACGAAAAATAGTTTGTTTAGTGCTCTTTTTTTTTAGGCTTAGGTGTTGATTTTTAGTAGAATGTGATTTGAATTCCAATTCTAGATCGTCTGATAAAACAATTGCACTAAAAGAATTATGAAATTTTTTTTTTAAAATACTGCTAAATGCCATTAATATGGACGGGTAAAATTCCTTTACATAAACTATTATTAAGCAATTGTATGGCAGCATTTTCTTGGAATTCGATAAAATCTTGATATACCTGAACAATTCCAGTAGCAAATTCCAAATCGGGAATAACTTGCAACGCATAAGGGTTTCCAAATACATAGAGCACGCACTTTTTTGATTGTAGTAATTGCTTTATTATTGATAATACCTCAGGAGCCAAATCAAAATTATTCATTGGTTTTGCTTTCGGAATGTATAATCCAATGACAAGAGTATCAAATGGCGCAAGATCTTTTTCCAAAGAAGCTATAGTATGTTCTTCTATTTCTTCTACAGAAAATAATGGTGCTTTTAAAGTAGGATTCAATGAATTAAAAAAGGGATTGTCATTTCCTTTATGGAGGCTTAGTAATGCTAATTTTCCTTTTTTGGATGCTTTCAAAACTAGAGCAGTGTTGTTATTACCTTTGATTATAGTGATGCTGCTTTGCGCAATTTTACGATTCAATAATGAAGCCGTTTCAAAGTCTAAATTAGCAGCTACAGTTTGATGATTGTCTAGAATTCCAGCTTTCTGTTTGCATTTCATTAAGCGAGCATAGCTTTCTTCAATACGTTCTGCTGTTGCGTTTTTAAGAATCTCCTGAATACCTTCTGGAACATTCTCGGCAAAGCACAACACATCATTTCCAGCGTTGAAAGCTTCCCATTCTAATTGCCCTTTTTTATCGTACAGTTTGGAAACGCTATGCATATTCAAGGCATCTGAAATCACTAATCCATCATATCCTAATTGCTTTCGCAAAAGATCTTCAATCACGGATTTTGATAAAGTGGCCGAGGTGTCTTTACCTTCATTTAAAGCTGGAACTGCAAGGTGTCCAATCATGATGGAGTCGACATTATTTTCAATTCCTTTTATGAATGGATACAATTCGTTTTCGAGTAGTTGTTCCAGGTTTTCTTCTAAAATTGGCAGTCCTAAGTGCGAATCAACATTGGTATTTCCGTGACCAGGAAAATGCTTTAGACAGCCTAAAACCCCTACGTCACTCATTCCTCTTAAATATTCTAAAGCAAAATCAGCTACTTTTTCCTTGTTTTCACCAAAAGAACGGTAGCCAATTACGGGATTATTTGGGTTATTATTAATATCAGCAAGAGGTGCTAAATTGTATTGAATTCCTGCCGATTTCAAATCCAAGCCTATTTGTTTCCCCAGTTCGTAAACTAAATGGGATTCACTGTCTGGCAAAGCACCAAGAGTAATAGCATAAGGATATTGAGGTGTTTTTTCGACGCGCATAGCTAATCCCCATTCAGCATCAATACTCATCAAAAGTGGAGTAGAGGCACATTTTTGGTAACGAACAATAAGATCTTTTAAACGCTGGTAACTATCGTCATTATAGACTATCTTTTTCTTGGTTTCATAATTTGTAGCTGCACTGGCTCTACTATGAAAAAAAGTTAATCCACCTATATTATGTTCTTTAATTAATTGTTCGGTTGCCTGAATATTTTCTTCAGAATCGTTTATAAAAACCGCTGGAAAAAAGAATTGTCCTATTTTTTGTTCTAATGTCATATCTCTTTATTTAAACACAAAGTACACAAAGGAGGCACTAAGTTTGCAAGGATTGTTTTTGCTTCTTTGTTCTTCATTTATTCTATTTTCATAAACTTAAATGACTTATATGTTTATGAATTTTCTTGGCCTACCTTCTTTCCAAATTCTTTCGGATATATTAAGAATCGTGACAGAATTAATCCAGGGATTGTGGCGAGGAAAACCCAAATAAAGAAATTTCCATAGCCTAAGTACTCTTGGATAAAACCACTTAACATTCCCGGAAGCATCATTCCTAGTGCCATAAACCCAGTAGCGATGGAGTAGTGGGAGGTTTTTGATTCACCATCAGCAACATAAATCAAGTACATCATAAAGGCGGCAAAACCAAACCCATAACCAAATTGCTCCGCTATAACTGTAGCATAAATATAATAGACAGAAGTAGGGTGAAAATGAGCTAATAAAATAAAACCGATAATAGGTAAGTGCATCGCTAGAATCATGGGCAACATCCATTTACCAAGACCATCTCTAGAGATAACAATACCTCCTATGATACCTCCAACGGTTAGTGAAATCACACCAAAGGTACCGTAGATAATTCCTACATCTTGTGTTGTTAATCCAATTCCGCCAACACTAATATCATCTATTAAAAACGGGGTTAACATTTTTAATAATTGAGATTCTCCCAAACGGAATAATAAGATGAAAGCCAAAGCAATTCCAATTTGTTTCTTTTGAAAAAAACTAGAAAATACACTAGAAAAACTAGCTTTTTCGGCCTCTACCGAATTTTTTACAATTGCTTTTTCAGTTCTTGGGGTAGCAAAATAATTGTAGATTGTGATTAAAGTCATTAATAATCCAACAATAATCATCGTGTAAGACCAAGCTTTTTGTTTGTCGCCATATTCTTGCTCTAAATATCCTCCAATAATTACAATCAAACCATTTCCGGTAAGCATGGAAAGTCTGTAAAAAGTACTTCGGATTCCTAAGAAAAAGGATTGTTGGTCCTTCTCTAAAGCCAACATGTAAAAGCCATCACTGGCCACATCATTAGAAGCCGAGGCAAAAGCAGCTACCCAAAAAACAGCCAAACTAATGACAAAAAAATGATTCATAGGAATGGACAATCCTACTATTAAAAAGGCGATAGATATGACTAATTGCATAGCCAAAAACCATTTTCTTTTAGTGGAATACAAGTCAATAAAAGGACTCCATAATGGCTTTATTACCCAAGGAAGATATAAAAGACTAGTATAAATACCGATGTCTTCATTGCTGATTCCTAGGTTTTTGTACATGATCACCGAAACCGAAATAATAATAGCGTAAGGAAGGCCCGAGGCAAAGTTTAAAATAGGTATCCAATACCAAGGTCTGTTATCTACTTCCATTATTTGATGCGCTTTGAGTTGGTTTTTTTTCGGATGTTGTACTTAGTTGAGTAGCTTTACTTTCATTACCATAAAAGTCAATAAAGGATAAAGCATACGTATTATTTTTATCTAATTTATTCTTTTTAATAACTATAGAAATGCTGTCTTTTTTTTCTTTGAAAGCAATTTTATCAACAATCTGACTTGTATCACTAATGTCTAATTTAGCTCCATTTTTCGCCTCGTAAACCATAACATAGCGAATCTTACTATTCAAAGGATAATTGAGGGTATAAGTAGAACAGTTATTGTCGCTAATTGAATTACAAACGGTAGGATTGTCAATAACTATATGTCTGGAATTTGGCACAACATACGGTAGGGCCGGATATTTATATTGGTTATTCATCAACAAATCAGTAACAGATTTGTTTCTGTTGATAAATGATTTGGCACTAAAGAAAGCATTTCCATTAATGTTTTTATAAGATCTGGTTACGTCAATCTGATTTGGTATTTCAGAAGGAACGTTCCATCTTTTGTCTGAATCAGTGTTGATTTTGTAACTCCCATTTCCGATGTAGACTGCAGTGTTTTTTGAGTTTTCAGCCCACCATTTTAATAGTTTGGTATACGAAGCGGTGCGGTGGTCCATACTCCAATACAATTGTGGCAGAATATAATCAACCCAGCTGTGTTCCATCCACGCCATTGGATCAGCAAATAAATCATCGTAGTTCGTTTGTCCAGACTGGGTGTCAGAACCTTTTGGATCTACTGATTTGTTGCGCCAAACTCCAAACGGACTAATACCAAATTGTACCCATGGCTTGATACTTTTTATGGAATAGGAACAGTATTTCACGAAATTATTCACATTGTAACGTCTCCAATCAGCCAAGCTCATTCCAGCACCGAATTTCTTGAAGGATGCAGAATCATCGAACTCTTCTCCTGCTATTTTGTATGGATAGAAATAATCATCAAAATGAATGGCATCAATATCATAGTTTTTTACCACCTCGTCAACAACTGCAATTAAATGAGTTTGAACATCAGGCAAAGCAGGATTATAGTAATATTTCCCACCATATTTAATCATCCATTCGGGATGTTTAAAGAAATCATGCGTTGGACTCAATACTTCTGTATTTAAGTTCATAGTTGCACGATATGGGTTTAACCAGGCATGAAATTCAAAGCCTCTATTGTGAGTTTCAGTTATCATCCATTCAAGCGGGTCAAAATTATCAGCAGGAGCTTTTCCTTCTTTTCCTGTTAAATATTTAGACCATGGGGCCAATTTAGAAGGATAGAAAGCATCGCCAACACTTCTAATTTGGACAATCACCGCGTTATAGTTTAGCTTTTTATAGGTATCTAAAATTTCAATGAAGTCGGCTTTTTGCTTTTCAATAGGATCAGTACCCGCTTTTGGCCAGTCGATATTCACAACAGTGGCAATCCATACCGCTCTAAACTCATTTTTAGGGTTTGCTGAGTTTTCTTGCGCCCCTGCATTCCAAAACGATAGTAGGAAAATTGAAATCAGTAGTAGTATGGAGTTGTTCCGGTTCATTATAAGTATGTTTTTATAGAGTTCAAAAATAGTTTTTTTAGTGAAGTTTAATAGATAAATGAGTATTAAAATTCCGCTTATTTAATGGCAGCAATTTCTTTGCCAAATATTTTTAGGAAAAGCAGTTAATAGTATTCAAAGACGATAGAAAAAAACAATCCATTTGAAGTGTTTTCATCATTCATTTATCAAATAATTGCTGTCTAGTGATTTATACTAATATAATTTAGAAGTAGACCTAGATAGAAATTCGAAAGAAATGAGCATAGTTTTATTAACTGCTAGTAGGTCAAAATATCTAGAAGACATTCAAAACCAAATTAGGGGCAATATAAAATAAGAAAAATAATTCTTTAGTACAGACATATTATTCTAGGTGTTTTAAATGTGGGTTAATAAATTTCCAACTTACTGTTTTATTGATAATTATCATCATTTAAATAGTAAGTTTTCGTTATACATCTAGCGAGATTAATCGTTCTTCTTTCATTTTTTAAGTTATTTAATAAAAGTTAATATTTCAAATGTACTCCTTAACTGGGGAACGATATTTTTCCCATAGAAACTGAAGGGATTCCTTTACGGGTTCCAAAATCAGTGGCTTTACCAGAAATCGTTTCATTGGCTAAAACAGCAAATAGCACTGCTTCTTTTGCATCACCACTAATACCTAATTCATTAGTAGTGAAAAAATAGCAAGGTAATAGTTCTTTTAACCATTTTACTAATAATGGGTTATGAGTACCTCCTCCTGACATATAGATGTTAAAACTTGCTAAGTCGTATTTTGTCTTTTCTATTGCTTGCTTAATTCCTTCGGCTATAGTTTCCGCACTAAATCTAGTTAATGTTGCCAGTAGATCAGAAACGGAAATGTTTTCGGTCTTACTTGCGGTTTGAGCGGTCCTGATAAACTTGATGTTAAAAAGTTCTGGACCTGTCGTTTTTGGAAAAGGATCTTTAAAAAAATCATCTTCTTTTAATGCCTCTAAGAGCGCTTGGTTTACGGTCCCAAGTTTTGCAATTTCTGCATCTTTATCATATGATTTTTCTGGATAAAATAGTCTGACAGATGCATCTATTAAAGTATTTCCAGTTCCTGTATCCGTAACAAAAACTTCTTCAGAGTTCATGTTTGAGGGCAAGTATGTGAAATTTGCAATGCCGCCCATGTTAAGCATAATACGATTTTCTCCCTTTTTTCCAAAAATATAATAATCGCCATAAACAGCTAACGGCGCTCCTTCACCACCGGCGGCGATATGCTTTTGTCTGAAGTCGGACAGGGTTATTATTCCTGTCTTTACAGCGATTTGATCGCCATCACCAATTTGTAAAGTAGTATTTGGGAATTTTTCTTGTTGATGTAAAATTTTGGGTAGATGTAATACTGTTTGTCCATGTGAAGCAATTATATCAACTTCATTGCTTGCAATTCCCCATTTTTTAAGGCATTTTAATACCATGTTACCATGTAATATTCCAAGCCACTCGTTTAATAAAATGAGGCTGTGGAAATCAATAGTTTGTTTTGCAAAAACTTTCTGAATTTCTGTTTTTATTTCTTGTGTATATTCAACAGTATCAAATTCTATTAATTTAACCTGTGTGTTTTTACCTGAATCTGAAATTTCGCATAAAGCTACATCTAGGCCATCCAAAGATGTACCTGACATAAGTCCGATTATCCGGCGAGCAGGTTTTTGAGCTATCTTATAAAGTGATTCTATATTTATATTCATACATAAATTTTAAAGAACTATTTTTATTTTCGAGATCATTTTAAAACTGTAATGCTACATTAGAAGTTTTACTTACTAGATAGAGTCCTAGAAATGTAATTAGTCCATTAAGTAGGATCAATTCATTATCAAATACGTACCCAAACAATAGTGCTTTAGAATTTTCACTAATAACATAAGTCAAAGCGGGTGATAATAGACAGATTAAAGGCACTAGTTTGTCATTTACTTTTCTCGATTTTTTAAAAATACCAAAAGAATATAACCCTAATAAAGGTCCATAAGTATATGAAGCAACCTTGAATATCATTCCGACTACAGAACTGTCATTAATAGAATTGAAAATTAGAATTACAAAAAACACTAAGGCAGAAAAGCTAATATGGACAAAATATCTAGTTTTGACCAAGTTTTTTTTATTAAGATTTTCCGTTTTGTCCATATCTAGGAAATCGACGCAAAAAGAGGTTGTAAGTGCTGTCAATGCAGAGTCAGTTGTTGCAAATGTAGCTGCAATAATTCCTAATAAAAATACAATAGCAGGTATTGTTGATAGGTGATTCAATGCAATTTCAGGAAACAATAAATCTGTTCTTGGTTTGTTTGTAATAAGATCAAGAGGAGCGGTAATTCCATTTTTATCAGCATATATATATAGAAGTGCACCAACACTAAGAAAGAATATATTGATAATAACAAAGATTCCCGTAAATGTAAACATGTTTTTTTGGGCTTCGCCAATATTTTTGCAGCTCAGGTTTTTTTGCATCAAATCTTGGTCAAGACCAACCATTGCAATTGTAACAAACATACCTCCTATAATTTGTTTCACAAAGTGAAATTTACTAGTCATAAAATCATCAAAGAAAAACACTTTTGAATAGTTACTGTTTTTTACTTCATTGAAAGCTCCAATTGCATTTAAATCTAGACTGTCGCAAATGAAATAAATTGTCAGAAAAACAGAAGTTACCAGAAAAAAAGTTTGTAAAGTATCAGTAATGATTATTGTTTTAAGACCGCCTCTGTAGGTATATGAAAATATTAAAAGCAATGATATTAGTACCGTCAAGAAGAAAGGGATTTTATAGAAATCAAAAACATAACGCTGCAGTACTATAACTACTAGATAAAGTCTAAATGCGGAGCTGATAGTTCTACTTACTAAAAAAATAGTAGCAGCAGTCTTGTAGCTATAAGTACCCATTCTCTTTTCAATATAGCCATAAATAGATGTCAAATTCATCCTGTAATATATGGGTAGCAGTAATTTAGTAATAATAATAAATCCTATTGCATTTCCCAATATAAACTGAAAGTATTTAAACTGTTCCCCACTTGGAGCACCAACTTCTCCTGGAACCGAAATAAATGTGACTCCTGATAGAGCAGTACCTATCATTCCAAAAGCTACTAAATACCATTTTGAATTTTTATTAGCTTTGAAGAATGCTTCATTACTGTCGTCTTTCTTACTGACTCTATGTGATATGTAGAACAATATTCCAAAATAAACAATTATAAGGATAAGGATGGCATTTGGTGTCATTGTATAATCTTTAGGGGGTTGTTTTTTTGAATAAGGGAATGTTAAATATCAAGATTTTTATTTTGATTTAGTAATACTGCTCTTACGCTTTTATGTTTTTCTAACAATTTGGAAGCTGTTTTTTCATCTATTTGCAGTTCTTCAACAATCATTTCAACACCTCTTTGTACCAATTTATTATTAGACAATTGCATGTCGATCATTTTATTCCCATAAATTCGTCCCAGTTTAATCATAACTGAGGTTGAAATCATGTTTAATACTAATTTTTGAGAGGTTCCAGCTTTCATTCGTGTACTTCCAGTAAGGAATTCTGGCCCTACAATTAATTCAATAGGATAATCAGCTTCTTTAGAAATTAGACTATCACTATTGCAAGAAATGCTAGCTGTAATAATATTATTTTCCCGTGCTTTTTTTAGGCCCCCAATAACATAGGGCGTATTTCCAGAAGCAGCAATTCCAATTACTACATCTAAACTTGAAACGGCATAAGCGGATAAATCTCTCCAGGCTTGATTATTGTCATCTTCGGCATTTTCTACGGCTTTTCTAATGGCAGAATCACCTCCGGCTATAATACCAATTATCCAATTATCAGGAACTCCAAAAGTTGGAGGGCATTCAGAAGCATCAAGGATACCAATTCTTCCGGATGTTCCTGCTCCAATGTAAAATAAACGACCTCCTAGTTTCATTTTGGAGGCAATAATATCAACTAATTTTTCAATTTTCGGAATTTGCTTTTTAATAATATCTGCTACTTTTGCGTCTTCTTTATTGATGTTTATGAGTAATTCTTGAGTACTCATTTTATCTAAATTAGAATACAAAGACTCTTGTTCTGTATCTGGATTGTTTCTTTTCATTTTCTTAAATTGAGGAAGTTATTTAGTGAGAATTAAGATTCTTTTACTTTTGCAAAAAGTTGTATTTAAGCAATACAAAGACTTTACAGTAAGTTAATTATAACTTTTGCATTATGGAATTTTGTAGTAATAGAATTGTAAAAAAACGAGGCCAAAAAATTAATAGCCTCGTTTTAAATAGAACAGTTTTAATTAACTGGGTCTGTAGGTGTATTTGGGTTATTGAACCTTTCTGAATCAGGATAAGGATACCAATTTCTATTTCTTTCAGTTGCTGAACGACCAAAACGTCTACTATCTTCTAACTTTAAACCCGTCATGTATAACTCAATACAACGGTTTCTGTAGATTTCAGTTAGAAGGCTTGCTTGATCTAATGATCCTGAATATGCAGGTAAATTTGCAGCAATACCATACACGTCATTTGCTGTTGTTTTCGTCAGAACTTTGTCCAGTTCTATTTTTGATTCTGCAAGCATGTTAGGAGTTTTTCTAGCATAGGCTTCCGCTTTAATTAGTATAATTTCGCCAGGTAAGAACACTGGAATTGCTTTTGTATTTGAATTATAGAAACCAGCAGCAGTGGTAGGATTAGATCCTGACGTAATATAAAAGTCAATTCGACCATCAGTAGGAACAGGCGCTAGGGCAGAAGGAAGGCCAAAAGTTCTGCTTATTGGCTGAAAAACATTGTTGGTCAATATTGAATTAAAAGCGATAGGATTGTTACTTACAGCATCATAATAAAAGGTTGATTTAGAAGCTAAATCAACTAAGTTAGCATGTTCCAGAGCTTTATTATAATCACCTAACATTAGGTAAAATCTGGATAGTAGAGCGTTAACTGTATTTTTATATTTTATGCTTGATGCTAAGCCAGTAAAACCATTTGCATTAGTAGCTAGGTAAGGTTCAGTAGCTTTTAGCGTCGCGATTACTTCAGTCAAAACTTCAGCTCTTGAATTGAATGGAGCATTTTTCATTGTTTTTAAAGGGATACTTTCGTAAAATTGGATAAGGGTTCCCAAGGCCATTGCTTTAAAAATAGAAGCATGAGTAAAAACGCTTCCTTTTTCATTTTCAACAGTCATCACGTTGATGTTATCGATTATTTTTTGTGACTCGGACTTAATTACTAAACATTGTGACCAAAGATTGTTTGTAAGCCCATTTTTGGATGTTAAAGAGACACCGCCGATAGATAATTCTCCTTCATCGGCATTACCAGCATTAATTAAACGCAATTCATTTGTAGTGAAACCATTTGCAGTTATTACAGTGTACATTGGACTTAACCTACTAGTACTCCATAATTGTTGCAAACCATTTGCAGCACCAATAAGGCCATCTCTACTGGTTAATACACCTTCCTCAGATGGTTTTGTAGGATCTAAAAATTCTTCGTTGCAAGACGTAAATAAAAAACTTGCAACTAGTATGGATATAAATATTTTTTTCATGTTTTTTTATATTAAAATTGGAATTTTAATGCTAAAGAGAATGATCTAGGAATAGGGACTGTCCCAAAATTATATTTTGCTACTGATGATTGACCACCAGAATTTGTTTCAGGATCAAAGCTTGTAAATTTATCCCATGAAAATAAATTTCTACCGCTTGCATTGATAGTTAAGTCATCAAAAAAGCTATTTAACTTTCCAAAGGAATAACTTAAAGACACTTCTCTTAGCTTTATATAATTACCGTCAACAACTCTAAACTCTTCAATACCATATATTGACCATATATATCCTCTAGGTAGTTCACCGTTAAGTTCTTTTTCAACTAACTCACCATTTCCAACTCCCTGTCTTGTTCTGTAATCTGCATCAAAAACATCAACACCTTGTACTCCATCAAATAAAATTGACATACCAAATTTTTTGTAATTTAAATTTGCTCCAAAAGAGATGATGTAATCAGGGTTAGGATTCCCGATTTGTTTGTTTAAAATAGTTCCTGTAGGTTGACCAGAGGCGTCTCTTAATGCGGTTCCAGTTGCTGAATCTCCTTTTTCAACTTGTGGATAGCCATTTGCTGTTAATAACAAAGTGCCATCTGTGTTTCTTGCATAGTAAGTTCCGTAATAAATACCGATAGGCTGTCCTTTTTCCACAAAAACTGGAGCTCCAGAAGGATTACTGTCTAGCTTAAATCTTTGCTGTGGCAAACCAGTGACTTTGTTTCTATTACTACTATAATTCACGTAAAAATCTAGATTAAAATCTTCTTTTTTAATTACATCGTAGCGCAATCCAATTTCCACACCTTTGTTATTCATTTGACCAATATTTTGGATTGTATTAGTTGATCCTGTTGAACTCGCAAGTTCTACTGGTAACAATAAATCTTTTATATCAGCATTGTAGTAACTAAAAGATAAGTTAACACGATCTTTTAAGATTCCTAGATCTGCTCCAACTTCATATGTTGAACTTTTTTCAGGTCTTAGATCTAAATTTCCTTTTTTGAAGCCTTCAAGAGTGAATGAAGTGTTTCCCACAAGGTTTCCTGTAGAATAATTTGTAAACCTTGCATAAGGAGTTATTGCTGTTAAGCTTCCTGACTCTCCCCATGAACCACGTAAACGTGCGGAGCTTATTGGAGAATTGTCCATGAATTTCTCATCAGATAATACATAACTAGCGCTAACTTTTGGATAAAATTGAGAACGATTTTCCTTTGAAAAAACAGTTGAGGCATCTTGTCTTCCAGCAATTGTCACGAAAAACTTGTTGTTAAATCCAATTGTTTCTTGTAAATAGAATCCCCATAGGTTGTATTTCGATTGACCAGCACTTGGAGATCCTGGAAGTAAAGTGTTAAAAGCATTGATTGTTTGTACAAATGGTTTTAAGTCTCGTCCTTCAATTGCAAAGAGTTCGTCTCGGTAAGACTGAACGTTATAACCGGCAAACGAAGTTAACTTTACTTTTTTATTGATATTCCAAAGGTATCTTAAGTTCAAATCGTTGTTAAATTGTACAACTCTGTTAGTTGCTTCAGAAACATAACCATCATTGAAATAAGTTCCATTAACTGGGGAATACGGGTATCTAGGTATAAAAACGGTACCTTTTTGATTATAGTTGTCTAGACCAAAAATAAAATCAGCGTTAAAATTTTCAAATGGCTTAAAATTTAACTGAATATCAGAAATCATACGATCAGTTTTCTGTGTGATTTTGAAAGTTTCAATTACAGACAAAGGATTAACTCGATTGGGATCTACAGCTAATAAATCTCCATTAGAATTTCTTTGATTAATATCGTAAATATTGTTTGTTATTGTAATAGAGTTGATAGGACTCCAAAATACGTTACCATCCGGTTTTTCATTAGAGTTAGAAGTGATATAATTTAAACCTACAGAAGCAGTTAATTTACTATTAAACTCATGTTGTATTTTTAATTTTGCCCCCAATCGGTTGTAATCAGTATTCTTAATAATACCTTCATTTTTCAAATAACCGATAGAAGAAAAATATTTTGTCTTATCGTCGCCGCCTCGTAATGAAAAGTAGGTGTCGTGTCCTATTCCAGTTACAAATACATCATCTTGGTAGTCATATCTTTCAATTCCAGAAATGGTTTGTGTTTCTAAATTTCTACCCGCTACTAATACAGTTGTAGGACTTGCAGGCTGTCCTTGTATTGGGAATAAAGCTGGAGATGAGTTGACGAATTGTTTGTCTGACTGATTAACGTAGACTTTTTTGCGTAAAGAGTTTGTGGTTAAGCTTGTAGAGAAAGTATATTTTGTATCACCTGATCTACCTTTTTTAGTAGTGATTAATATCACTCCATTTGCTGCACGAGAACCATATATTGCAGCTGCAGCACCACCATTTAATACTTCAATTGTCTCAATGTCATTTGGGTTGATATCTGAAGATCTATTTTGTCCAATTTGTAGATTAGAGTTTCCTTTACTTACGTTTAGATTTGTAAGGTTGGTGGATGCATTATTTAAAACCACACCATCAATAACGTATAAAGGGTCAGATGAACCTAGTATCGATGAAGTTCCTCTAAGCTTTATACTAAAACCTCCGGCAGGATCACCTGAGTTTTGGGAGACCTGAGCACCAGCAATTTTACCTTGTAAAGCTGAAGAAATGTCAACAGGTTTAGCACGGTTCAAACCTTCTGCTTTTATACTAGTTACAGAATTACCTAGTTCCTTTCTAGTAACACGGACTGTTGAACCAAGTACAACTACTTCATCTAAAGAATTTAATTCTTCAGATAAATTAGCGTTAATGATATTGGATTTTTCTGAGGTTTTAATTTCAGAACTTAAAAAACCAATGTAACTAAAAACAAGTAAATCTGTTGGTTCTGCTACGATGGAGTATTTACCATCAAAATCAGTAACACTACTTTTAGTAGTACCTTTAATAAGAACTGTAACTCCGGGAATAGGAATACCATCCGCTTTGTTTTTTACAGTTCCAGTAATTGTTTTTGTCTGTGCAAAAGCACTTTGAACCAACAAAAACAATAATGAAATCAGGAATAATTTTTTCATAATTATTTGGTTTATTTTAAGGTTAGTACACAAATATATTTATTTACTGCAAATAATTGCAATTTTTTTCGAATTTTTTTCGTTTTTTAGTTGAAAACCGCAACATAATGCAATTTTTAATACTAATTTAAAATAGGGTATTGATTATATAGCTACTTTTTAAACGATTTTATTTAATACATTTGTCATCTATCAATTTATTTTATCAATATGTTAAAAGCAGAAAGGCGCAATTTTATATTAACCAAGCTGGTTAAGGAACAACGTGTTAACACTATTGAATTAGCCGAGGTTTTAGGTCTTTCCGAAGATACTATTCGTAGGGATTTGAATAAGTTGCATGAAAAAGGACTTCTTGAAAAAGTATATGGAGGTGCTATTCCCGTTAAGGATAATGATAAAAATGTTTTTGACATCGTTATTTCTAACGAAAAAAAGAAAAGAGAAATTGGTCTTAAGGCTCTTTCTTTGCTGCATGATGGTCAGGTGATTATTATGAGTGGAGGAACGACAAATTTGGTTTTTTCTAAGTTAATTCCGCCTTTGTTGAAAGCAACTATATATACTTATAGTTTGCCTATTGCAATGCAATTGTCTCAATATCAAAATATTGATTTGATATTTATTGGAGGAAAAATGCAAAAGAATGCAATGGTTACTATTGGTATGGATGTGTTACAGGTTTTGTCAAAAATTAAGGCCGACATCTGTTTTATGGGAGCTAGTAGCGTTAATGTTAAACAAGGACTGACAGAAGTGGGTTACGAAGTTTCTATTGTGAAGAAAGCAATGCTGGAAGCATCGGATAAAGTGGTTTCCATGTTTACAGCTGATAAACTAAATAGTAAAACACCTCATGTAGTTTGCAGTATTGATCGGTTAAGCACTATTATAACTGATTTAAATCCAAAGGATAAGATTTTAGAAGAGTATCACGCGGCCGGAGTTACTGTACTTTAACTGCATTATGTTGCGTTATTTGATTATTTTTATGTTAAATAACGCATTTAACTGCGATGTTGTGTTCTAATTTTTTAAGTTTGTTGTATTAACTACCTTAAATTACATAATAATTATGAATGTAACTCGCAACCTAAGCTATGTAGCACCTGGAAAGTACGAAACAACACGATTTGAGAAAATCCATAGTGTGATTTTTAAAAACTCGGTAGAAGCTTCAAAAATAGTTGCTCAGGAAATAGCAACGCTCATACAATCTAAACAAGCAGAAAACCAAAAATGTATTTTAGGTTTGGCGACGGGTTCTTCTCCCATTCGTGTATATGCTGAATTAGTACGTCTTCATAAAGAAGAAGGCTTGAGCTTTAGCAATGTGATTACTTTTAATTTGGATGAGTACTATCCAATGACAAAAGAAAATAATCAGAGCTATCATTATTTTATGCACGAGCATCTGTTTAATCACATCGATATAAAACCAGAAAATATTAATATTCCTGATGGTACTGTCGCAATTGAAGATTTAAATCAATATTGTGTTGATTATGAATTGAAAATAAAAAATGCTGGTGGTCTTGATTTTCAACTATTGGGGATTGGACGTACAGGACATGTTGGTTTTAACGAACCAGGTTCTCATGTTAATTCAGGAACTCGTTTAATTACACTGGACCATATTACAAAAGTAGATGCTTCATCAGACTTTAACGGAATTAGTAATGTTCCTAAAAGAGCCATTACAATGGGAGTTTCTACTATTTTGAGATCCAAGCGAATTGTTTTATTGGCTTGGGGCCAAAATAAAGCGGATATTATCAAAAGAACAATCCAAGGTGATATCAGTGCCGAAATCCCTGCTACTTTTTTACAAAATCATGACAATACTACTTTTGTTTTAGATCAATCTGCTGCTTCTGAGTTAACCCGCCTTAAAACTCCTTGGCTGGTTGAGGAATGTGTGTGGACAGAAGAATTAAAGAGTAAAGCAATTGTGTGGCTGTGCAAAAAAACAAAACAGTCTATATTAAAACTTACTGATAGAGATTATAACAATAATGGAATGTCAGATTTGTTAGCACAGGAAGGTTCTGCCTATGATATGAATATTAATATGTTCAATAAATTACAACATACCATTACAGGATGGCCAGGTGGAAAACCAAATACAGATGATAGTAATAGACCTGAGAGAGCTGAGCCTGCAAGGAAGAATGTGATTTTATTTAGTCCTCACCCTGATGATGATGTGATTTCAATGGGAGGAACTTTTTCTAAATTGATTAAACAAGGACATAATGTTCATGTGGTGTATCAAACTTCAGGTAATATTGCGGTTACTGATGATGAGGCTTTAAAATTTGCCGAGGTTTGTAATGACTTCATTGGCGAAGAAACATCTAAAATAGATTTTAAAGAAGTGATTCATTTTTTGAATAACAAAAAAGAGAACCAAATTGACTCTGTTGAAGTTCGAAAATTAAAAGGACTGATCAGAAGAAGAGAATCCTATGCAGCAACACGATATATTGGATTAAAAGATGAGAACATTCATTTTTTAGATCTTCCTTTTTATGAAACAGGACAAATCAAGAAAAATCCATTGGGACCTGACGATATTACAATTGTAATGGATATTATCGAAAAAATAAAGCCACACCAAGTATTTGCTGCTGGAGATTTAGCTGATCCTCACGGAACGCATGAGGTTTGTTTAAATGCTATTTTTGCTGCTATGTCAGTCTTGAAAGGAAAACTATTTTTATCTGATTGCTGGTTGTGGTTATATAGAGGAGCTTGGCATGAATGGGATATTGACGAAATTGATATGGCAGTACCCCTAAGTCCAGACGAAGTATTGCTAAAAAGGCATGCTATCTTATTCCATCAATCTCAAAAAGATAGAGTAATGTTTCAAGGAAGTGACTCTAGAGAATTCTGGGTTAGAGCTGAAGACCGCAATAAGAATACCGCTAAGATCTACGATGATTTAGGTCTTGCTGAATATGAAGCAATTGAAGCTTTTAAACGTTTTGATTATTAAAAACAGATTAAAAACAGAATGGAGCTCGCTAAAATGTAAAAGCACGCTACTTATTACATTTTAGTGAAGCCGTTCTATTAATTATAATGTACTATCTTTTATATTTGTGAAAACAAAAGCAATATACTTTACCCCATGTCAACCCCACTTCCACTAAAGCAATTATCAGAATCGTTAGAGGGAACCCTTTTACACGATACACTTAATAAAATTTTATATGCTACTGACGCTTCGGCATACCGAATAATGCCAGAGGCTGTGGCTTTACCTAAAACTACCGAAGATATTGTAAAATTGGTGCGTTTTGCGCGCGAGCATAAAATTTCTTTAACACCAAGGACGGCTGGAACTTCATTAGCTGGACAAACTGTAGGTAGTGGGATTATTGTGGATGTTTCCAAGCACTTTACTAAGATAGTCTCTTTTGATAATGAGAAAAAAACAATAACAGTACAACCTGGAGTAATCCGTGATGAATTGAACTTATATTTAAAACCTTACGGATTATTTTTCGGCCCAAATACTTCTACTTCGAGCCGTTGTATGATAGGTGGGATGGTTGGGAATAATTCATCAGGGACCACATCGATTCGTTATGGTGTGACACGGGATAAAATTGTGGAGATAAAAGCTGTTTTAAGTGATGGTTCCCAAGTCGTTTTTGGCGAATTAACTTCGGCGGAGTTTGTTGAGAAGACAAAAGGAGATTCTTTAGAAAGTGCTATTTATAGAAAATTATACGAAGAGTTATCTGTAGTGGCAACACAAGAAGAGATTAAAAACGAGTTTCCAAAACCTGAAATCCACCGCAGAAATACAGGCTATGCTGTAGATATATTATTGAAATCAGATTTGTTTTCTGGAACTGAACCTATAATAAATGTGGGGAAATTACTTTGTGGAAGCGAAGGAACGCTTGCTTTTACAACCGAAGTTACTCTGAAGGTAGATGTTTTACCTCCAACAAATAATGTAATGGTGGTAGCTCATTTTCATACTATTCAAGAAAGTTTAGAAGCAGTAGTTACCGCAATGAAACATCATTTGTACACCTGTGAAATGATGGATGACACCATTTTAAACTGTACCAAAACTAATAGGGAACAAGCCAAAAATCGATTTTTTATTCAAGGAGATCCAAAAGCTGTCATCATGATGGAAGTGGGGTCTTATGTAAGCATGGAAGATGCTGAGGAGCAGGCTAATGCTTTAATTGCTGATCTTGAGCTGCATAATTTTGGCTATGCATTGCCTAAAATTTATGGAAGCGATATTGATAAAATAAACGAGTTACGTAAAGCAGGTTTGGGACTTTTAGGAAGTATTGTAGGCGATGACAAAGCAGCCGATTCTATTGAAGATACGGCGGTTGAGCTGAGTGATTTACCTAATTATATTGCCGACTTTTCAGCAATGATGAAAAAGCATGGCCAAGATGCTATTTATTATGCGCACGCAGGAGCAGGTGAAATTCATTTGCGCCCAGTGTTGAATTTAAAGACAAAAGAAGGTGTTTACCAATTTAGAAATATTGCTACCGAAGTGGCTGTTTTGGTAAAAAAGTATAGAGGTTCGTTAAGTGGGGAACATGGTGACGGAATAGTGCGAGGAGAGTTTCTTCCGTTTATGATTGGAGATAAAAACTATGAATTGCTAAAGCGCATCAAATTGGCTTTCGACCCGTATTCGGTTTTGAATATGGGGAAAATTGTCAATGCCTTAAAAATGGATGAAAATCTTCGTTTTGAACCAGGAAGAGAAGAGCCAGAAATTCAAACGATTCAGGATTTCTCTGATAGCATGGGTATTTTAAGATTGGCTGAAAAATGCAACGGTTCTGGTGATTGTAGAAAACCAGCATCAGCAGGAGGAACCTTATGTCCGAGTTATCGTGCTACGAAAAATGAAAAAGATACCACTCGTGCGCGTGCTAACGCATTACGAGAATATCTAACGAATTCTGAGAAAGACAATAAATTCAATCATAAAGAATTATACGAAGTATTTGAGCTTTGTGTTAGTTGTAAAGCTTGTGCCAGTGAATGCCCCAGTAATGTAGATGTGGCGGCATTAAAATCAGAGTTTTTATACCAATACCAAAAAACAAACGGTTATTCGCTTCGAAATAAGATTTTTGCTAATAATGCCAAACTGAATAAGTTGGGAAGTGTTTTTCCGTCACTGACTAATTTTATGGTCAATCAGCCTTTGGTCAAAAAAGGAATGGGTGTAGCACCTAAAAGAGAAGTGCCTTTACTGGCTCCGAAATCTTTTAGAAAATGGTTAGAAAACAATAAGTCAAAAAAAACAACTGCTTTATTTCCTAACGGAAAATTGTATTTGTTTTGTGATGAGTTTACTAATTACTACGATGTTCAGGTAGGAATTGATGCTTATGAATTATTGACACAATTAGGTTACGAAGTTCTTGTAGTTGATCATGAAGAAAGTAGCAGAGCTTATATTTCTAAAGGTTTTCTGGAAGAAGCGAAAGTAATAGCTAATAAAAACGTTTCGATTTTCGCCACTATTGTATCTGCTGAAATACCATTAATTGGAATTGAACCTTCGGCAATTTTGACTTTTAGAGACGAATACCTGCGTCTCGCTGATGATAAAATAGCAGCCGAAAAATTGTCTAAAAACTGTCTGACTATTGAAGAATTTTTCAAAAGAGAAATTGAAAGTGCAAAAATAAATGCAGATCAGTTTTCGAATGAAGGAAAACAAATAAAAATTCATGGTCATTGCCATCAGAAATCATTGAGTACTATTGAAGCAACTTTTGCCATGTTGAATGTTCCTGAAAACAACAAAGTGACCATTTACAATTCAGGTTGTTGCGGTATGGCAGGTTCTTTTGGTTACGAAGCGGAACATTATGACATTAGTATGCAAATGGGGGAAGATACTTTATTCCCGAAAATTAGATCGACAGAGGCAAATATTGCTATTGCTGCTGCCGGAACTAGTTGTCGCCATCAAATTTTTGACGGTACCAGCAGAAAAGCACTACACCCAGTAACTATTTTGAAAAATTGTTTGAAATAAGAGGATTTTGAGGGCTGTTTGTAACTCCAAATTGAGAATTAATTAGGGCCTATTTTAACCGCTTGGCTTTAATTGTGATTTTTTAGTTTTGGATGTCTTTTTTAATTTCAATATTAACTTTTAAAATATCGTGTAATTAACAATTTGACTTTTATATTTAAAATAATAAAAATTTAGTACCAAATATCGATAAATTGAATTTGTTTTATACATTTGATTTTTAAATAAAGCTTGCGTTATTTCTAAGATAATGGCATATTATTTACGGTATATTAATTTTTAATACGAAATTATAAAGTATGGCATTTTCAAGTTTGTTTAGAAAAAAAACGGTGCAAGATATCTTGGCACAGGTCGAAAAGAATAATACCGACGGGCACAATTCATTAGGAAAACATCTTAAAGCAAGAGATTTGGCCGCTTTTGGTATTGCCGCCATAATTGGTGCTGGTATTTTTAGTACTATTGGAAAAGCAAGTTTTGACGGAGGTCCGGCAGTTATATTCCTTTTCTTGTTCACTGCCATTGCCTGTAGTTTTGCCGCTTTTGCTTATGCTGAATTTGCTTCTATGGTTCCCGTTTCTGGGAGTGCGTATACCTATTCTTATGTCGCCTTCGGGGAATTGATAGCTTGGATAATTGGTTGGGCATTAATAATGGAATACGCAATCGGGAATATTACGGTTGCCATATCCTGGAGTGATTACTTTACGAGTCTGATGGACAATATCATTAATAGCCTCAATCACACCTATCATTGGCATTTGGAAATACTGGCTGATTGGGTTCAAATGGACTATTTAACGGCTTCAAACGGCTTTAGAGATGCGACAGCTTTAATGCAGGGAGGAAAGTCTTTTGAGAATTTAAATTTAGGACTACAAGCAGCTTATAGAGCATGGACAACTGCGCCAACAATAGGTTCATTTCATTTCGTCGCTGATTTACCGGCTTTATTCATCATCATTTTGATTACCGCCTTAGTATATCGTGGAATGAAAGAATCTCGTAATGCTAGTAATATGATGGTAATCGTGAAACTCTGTATTATTTTATTGGTGATTGCAGTAGGTGCTTTCTATATTGATATTGATAATTGGACTCCTTTTGCTCCAAATGGAGTGAGTGGTGTATTAAAAGGAGTTTCGGCTGTTTTCTTTGCTTATATTGGTTTTGATGCCATATCTACCACAGCTGAGGAATGTGAAAACCCACAACGGGATTTACCAAAAGGAATGATGTGGGCTATTATTATTTGTACTGTTTTGTACATAATAATCGCTTTAGTATTAACAGGAATGGTTAGTTATGCTGATTTGAATGTTGGTGATCCTTTGTTGTTTGTTTTCGAAAAGTTAGATTTAAAAATCATGTCAGCTATTATTGGAGTAAGTGCCGTGATAGCTATGGCAAGTGTATTGTTAGTTTTCCAAATGGGACAACCGCGTATCTGGATGAGTATGAGTCGCGATGGTTTGTTACCCAAAAAATTCTCTAGAGTGCACCCAAAATATAAAACACCTTCATACGCAACAGTTGTTACCGGCTTTGTGGTAGCGATTCCTGCATTGTTTTTAAACCTGACGATGGTGACTGATTTGTGTAGTATAGGTACTTTATTTGCCTTCGTATTGGTTTGCGCCGGAGTCTTGGTATTACAAAACAAGAAGGATATTCCAAGAGGAAAATTCAAGACGCCTTATGTAAATTCAAAATATATTGTTCCGTTCATGCTGGCCGCAGGTTTGTTTTATGCTTTTAATTATAATAATAAAGCATCTATGGATTTTATCACTAACGCCACACAAATAAATAATGCTACGGACATTATTACGGCATTGAATAAGGAAGAATCAAAAAAAGTATACGATTATTTAGTAAGTATTGATACTGAAAATAAAACAACTGAGACTCCTGATTTGGAGAATCTATTGAGCCAGTACCAAAAGGATGACGCCAAATATGCTTCAGTTGTTACCGGTTTACCAATAAACAATGAGTTGAAATACGAAAGCGGTTTTAGTCTTTTTAAACATAAAATACCTATGTGGATCTTTCTAATATCATTGATAGGATTGACTATTTGGTCGTTCAAGGAAAATTTATCTTTAATTCCATTATTGGGGTTAGTAAGTTGCTTGTATATGATGGCGGAATTGAGCGTATGGAACTGGATTTATTTTACAGCTTGGTTACTTATAGGACTTACGATTTACTTTGGCTTCAGCCGAAAAAACAGTAAGTTGAATATGATAGAAGTTTAAACCACAGCCTTTAATTAAATTATAAAAACGTCTTGTCAATTACAAGGCGTTTTTTGTTTTTCATTTGTTTTAAGTAAAATAGGATAATAATCTAAGTTGTTTATATTTGATGGTAAGTATCGCTTAGATTGCCATTCATTTTTAGAACAGGACAATTCATTACTGTCTACAGTAGGCGCATCAGAATAAATAAAGGTTTATAAAAATAAATAATCAATGTCAGTATATAAAAAGTTAGCAGATATAGGATCTAAGTTTGTAGGGAAAAGCAAACTCTTTAAACATGGTTTTAACTATTCTCCTATGTATCGAAGGAGTACAGCTAAGATAATTGATATATCAGAGGATTTATTGAATGTAAGTGTTAAACTTCCTATCAGTTATAAAAACAAGAACTATGTAAACTCCATTTTTGGCGGTAGTATGTTTTCGGCAGTTGATCCAATTCCGATGGTTCAATTAATGAATCTTTTAGGCGATGACTTTGTGGTTTGGGACAAGTCGGCAGAAATATATTTTAAAAAGCCTGCTAAAGAAAATTTGTATGCTGAATTCAATTATACAGCCATAGAGGTAGAGGAAATCAAGAGTAGAGTGCAAACTGAAAACGAAATTGAAATCACTAAAATTACGACACTCACAAATATAGACCGTACTGTAATTTATTGTGAAGTTAGGAAAACAATATATGTAGCCGTTAAATCTTTCTACATTGAAAAAAAGAAATTAATAAACCGCCAGTAATCTTTTATAAAAATAAAAATCCGTTCAAGATTGCTCTCAAACGGATTTTAACCACATTAAAAACTAAAAAAAAAAATTATAGAATAGAAAGCTCTTTCATGCAGGCTTTCATCATTTCATACGTTCTCTTGATGTCATTGTCCAGTCCTATTGAAAAACGAATTAAACCGTCTGTCAGTCCCATTTCTGCTTGTTCCTCCATTGGAATTTCACTTGATGTTGAAGAGCCCGGAGCGCTAAACAATGTTTTATAAAATCCTAGACTTACTGCTAAGTATCCTAAATTTCGGGATTGCATCAGTTCCATTAGCGCATTGGCTTTCGCCAAAGAACCCACATCTACTGTCATCATTCCTCCAAAACCATATTCTGGGTTAATCATTGAAGCGTATAATTTGTGGCTTGGGTGACTTGCTAATCCTGGATAAACAGTCTTTAGACCGTCTTTTTCAAAATGTTCCGCAAGGTAAGCGGCGTTATGGCTGTGTTGTTTTATTCTGAGATGTAATGTGCGAAGGTTTTTCATCACACTGGCTGAACGCATACTATCCATTGTAGGTCCTAGTAACATACTAGCGCCACTGTTAACGTCTTTCAGTTGATTGATGAACTCTTGTGAAGCACAAGTAACTCCACCAACTGTATCGCTGCTTCCGTTGATGTATTTGGTTAGACTGTGAATCACAATGTCGGCACCAAATTTTACCGGAGAAACAGATAATGGTGAGAAGGTATTGTCAACAATCAATGTCAAATTGTGTTTTTTGGCAATTTTAGATAAACCAGCAATATCAGCCACTTCCAATAAAGGATTGCTCACTGTTTCACAATACAAAACTTTGGTGTCAGCGGTAATGGCAGCTTCTACGATATCTAATTTTGTAATGTCTACAAAGGCCGTTTTTATCCCAAATCGTGGGGCAAAGTTTTTTAGGAACGCATAAGTCCCACCATAGATTGTTCTACTAGAGACGATATGATCACCTGCACCGCACAATTGTAATAATGTAGGTGTAATAGCTCCCATTCCAGAAGCGGATACGTTTGCCGTTTCTGTTCCTTCCATCGCTGCTAGCGCTTTGTCTAGATACAAATTGCTGGGAGAAGAGTGGCGAGAGTATAAGTAACAACCTTCCATGTTTCCTTCAAAAGTATCGAACATGGTTTTCGCCGATAAAAAGGTATAAGTAGAAGAGTCGGAAATTGATGGGTTTACACCACCAAATTCACCAAAATACTGTAAGTCTTGAATGTTGTCTGCGGGATTAAATTTCATATTGGTTTGAGTTTTTTGATAATTATTTTATGATATCGAGTATAATTGGCTTTAAGCCACTAAAGAAAAACTCTACAGCAATAACCATTACTATTAGCCCCATCAATCGCATCATCACATTGATGCCGGTTTGGCCTATGAGTTTAATGATTTTTGTAGAGCTTAACAAAATGAGATAGGTTATGAAAACAATGACGGCGATAGTAACTAGTAGAATTATAATTTTGGTATAGGAATTGGCATCTTCCATTAAAACAATAGCATTAGTGATTGCACCTGGTCCACAAATCATAGGAATAGCTAATGGGGTAATCGAAATGTCATTGACATAGGTTTTAACCTCGTTTTTTTTGATTTTCACAGCGCTTAAACGAGCTTGAAGCATATCCATACCCATCATAAAAAAGATAACACCACCCACTACTTTAAAACTATTGACAGAAATTCCAAAAAATTTAAAAAGCAACTGACCAGATAATGCAAAACCAATTATGATAATAAAGGAAACTAAAGAAGCCTTTTTAGCAGTATGTTTTCTTTCCTGATCAGATAAGTCATTGGTCATGGTCAAAAAAATAGGCATGGTCCCTAATGGATTAATTAGGGTAAAGAAAGAGGTCAGACATAAAAGTCCAAAAGTGATTAATTCATCCATTGACAAAGCGTGATTTAATAGAGTAAAGTTCTATTATATAGTTTTTATTGTCAATGATGCAGTCTAAACTTAGATTTTTAATCTTAAAAAATGTGATGTTGTAGATTTTTTATCTATTTTTATTCAAAGTTTACGGATTTCACCAAAAAAACAACAATATGACATTGGACTCAATAGATAAAAAATTACTGCTGTTATTGCAAACCGATAGTAAAAAAACGACCAAGGAACTTTCTTTGAAACTAAATCTTTCGGTCACTGCGGTCTATGAACGCATAAAGAAACTGGAGCGAGAAGGAGTTATTGGTCAATATGTTGCCTTACTCAACAAATCGAAAGTAGATAAGGGTTTTGTCGTTTTTTGTCATTTAAAGCTTATTCAGCACTCTCAGGAATTTCTGACTAAGTTTGAAAGCGAAGTAGTTAAACTTTCGGAGGTGTTAGAATGCTTTCACGTAAGTGGTGATTATGATTATATTCTCAAAATAGTAGTAAAGGACATGGAAGCCTATAGAGAGTTTTTAGTAAGTAAGCTGACTACGTTGCAACACATAGGCAGTACTCAAAGTACCTTTATGATTAGCGAAGTTAAAAATACAACAGTTGTTCCTGTCTAGTAAATTAGTTGAAGAGGTATAACAAGCTCGGAATTATTTGCAATAAAGCAAGAACCATACTTCCGAGAATTATCACTAATTAAATTTCCATTTGTCTTTATCTTCGAAATTTTTCAAGATGAGGTAAATGTCCATTCTGTTTTTCATTCTTCGAGAAATCACACAAAAAAGCCTAAATAATATGTATTAATTAACGAATATTCATCGGATTCGCATTTTAAATTATTATTTTTGCATCAGAAAATTTTTGTTCTTGGTTTTCAACAAATCAGAAACAACAAACTATAAACACAAAATAAAATATACTATGAGTTCATTTGACGTAGTCATTATTGGTTCTGGTCCAGGAGGATATGTAGCAGCAATTCGTTGTGCGCAACTAGGTCTCAAAACAGCAATTATCGAAAAATATTCAACTCTTGGTGGAACTTGCCTAAATGTAGGTTGTATTCCTTCAAAAGCAATGTTGGCGTCTTCCCACCATTATGCTGAAATAGCGCATTTTGCAGATCATGGAATTGAAGTTTCTGGTGAAGTGAAAGTAAATTTGGAGAAAATGGTTGCTCGTAAACAAGCAGTTGTTGACCAAACTTCAGGTGGAGTTAAGTATTTGATGGACAAAAATAAAATTACCGTTCTAGAAGGTTTGGGTTCTTTTGTTGATGCAACTCATGTTGCTGTTGCAAAAGCAGACGGGACATCTGAAACTGTAGAAGCAAAAAACATCATTATTGCAACTGGTTCAAAACCATCTTCTTTGCCTTTTATCAAAATTGATAAAGAAAGAATTATTACTTCTACCGAAGCATTAAAATTAAAAGAAGTGCCTAAACACCTTGTTATTATTGGTGGTGGTGTAATTGGAATCGAATTAGGTCAAGTGTATTTACGTCTTGGAGCTCAGGTTTCAGTAGTGGAATATATGGACCGAATTATTCCAGGAATGGATGCTTCTTTGTCTAAAGAATTGACAAAAGTTTTAAAGAAACAAGGAATGAAGTTCTACGTTTCTCATAAAGTAAAATCTGTTGAAAGAAATGGTGATGGTGTAGTAGTTCAGGCAGATAATGCAAAAGGAGAAACTATTACGTTAGAAGGAGACTATTCATTAGTTTCTGTAGGGCGTCGTCCTTATACTGATGGATTAAATGCAGATAAAGCAGGTGTGAAAATCTCAGATAGAGGACAAGTAGAAGTAAATGATCATTTACAAACTAATGTTCCAAATATCTATGCAATTGGTGATGTAGTTCGTGGAGCGATGTTAGCTCACAAAGCGGAAGAAGAAGGAACTATGGTTGCTGAAATCTTAGCTGGACAAAAACCACATATTGATTATAACTTGATTCCAGGTGTTGTTTATACTTGGCCAGAAGTGGCTGCAGTAGGACAAACGGAAGAGCAGTTAAAAGCTTCTGGAGTAGAGTATAAAGTAGGAAGTTTTCCTTTCAAAGCATTAGGACGTGCTAGAGCAAGCGGAGATTTAGATGGTTTTGTGAAAATCCTTGCTGACGCAAAAACGGATGAGGTTCTTGGAGTTCACATGATTGGTGCAAGAACTGCCGATTTAATTGCTGAAGCAGTTGTTGCAATGGAATTCAAAGCATCTGCCGAAGATATTGCAAGAATGTCGCATGCGCATCCTACATTTGCAGAAGCAATAAAAGAAGCCGCATTAGCAGCTACTGAAAATAGAGCAATACACGTTTAGTGTTACATAATTTATACTAAGAAAACCGTCAAATTTTATTTGACGGTTTTTTTTTGGGACAAAAAAATAATTTTATAAGGTTCAGCTTGAATTATATAAATAATTAGTAGCGATTCGTTATTATCTTTGTTAAAAACAAAAAGGATGAAAAAGAGATACTTATTAGGTGGGTTAATTTTAGTAGGTGTTGTTCTTCTTAATTCCTGCTCAAGCAAAACCATTCCAGAAAAAGCAAAAGCAGTTGATCATTTCGATAAAGAAAAATATTTAGGTAAATGGTATGAAATTGCTAGGTTAGATTTTAAATATGAAAGAGGTTTAAATAATACTACTGCAGAATATTCCATCAAAGAGAATGGAATGATTAAAGTAGATAACAAAGGTTATGATTATAAAAAGCAGGAATGGAAGCAAAGTATTGGTAAAGCCAAGTTTGTAGGTGACGAAAAGATAGCAATGTTAAAAGTGTCTTTCTTTGGCCCTTTTTATGGGGGTTATAATGTTATTGCTATTGATAAAGACTATAAATACGCTTTGATTGCAGGAGGAAGCCTTGAATATTTATGGATTTTATCTCGAGAAACATCAATTCCAGAAGAAATTAAGGATGTTTATTTGAAAAAAGCACAAGATATTGGGTATAATACAGCCGACTTAATCTGGGTAGAACATGATAAATAATTTAAATTAAAATTCGATTTTTTACGCCAAAAAAGAAACCCGCTCATGTAGCGGGTTTCTTTTTTTGATATGTTCTTTTAAAAGGACTTAATCCATTTTAAACAGTCCTTTATAGTTTTCCCAGTGGGCAAATATTAACAATAAATTCCCTACAAATACAAATATGGCTAATGGTAGATTGTCTGGCGTTAAGAAATAGTTGATTAATAGAATATTTAGAGTTACAGGAAAAATAACAAGGTTTGCTAACGTTGTGAATTTTCCTGTAACAAATGATAATCCGCATAAAAACTCTATTGATTTTGCCAAAGGAAATAAATAAGTAGAGGCGACTAATCCAAGTTGGAAGGCTTTAAATTCCCCTGTAGAAGCCGGTTCTGGATTAAGATGAAAAAAGTAACTGACAGAGGTATAAAGAAACAAAAGACCGAGAAGGGTTCGAACAATAATGGTTGCGATTTTCATAGTATTTAGGTTTTATTGGTTAAACGACTAAAATGTGATATTCTGGAAATTCACTTTCATTCCTATTAAATAGTTCCCAATGCTACCCCTTTATTAGAAAAACTATGTATTCGATTTGGTATGTTGAAATGCTTTAGAGACAGCACGTTATTGTAAATTTACGAAAAATATCGGCTGATTTTTCTTATAATGAGATATTAAAGGTTTTTTTTTATCGTAATTTTGGATTTTAAAAATAAATAATTTTTGAGAACTTCAATTCACAAGCACATTTTAGACCCAATATTGTTCAAAAAACAACTTTTAATTTGGTCGCAACAATTCCGTGAAATTATTTTTCTGGACAGTAATGATTATCCCCAACAGTATTCAAATTATAATTGTCTGCTAGCTGTAGATGCATTTACTTCAATAAAAACAGATACTCACAATGCTTTTGAAGATTTAAAACAATACCAACAAACCACCAAAGACTGGGTTTTTGGTTATTTATCATATGATTTAAAAAATGACGTTGAGCCGTTGCAATCCAGCAATTTTGATGGTTTAGATTTTCCCGACTTGTTTTTCTTTCAACCTAAAAAAATATTTTTGTTAAAAGGGAACCAACTGGAAATTCAATATCTCAATATGTGTGATGATGAAGTTGAAGAAGACTTTGCTGAAATTCTTAAAATTCTTCCCTTTAATGAAGAAAAAGAACCTGTAGTAAATATTATTCAAAGAATTAGCAAGGAAAATTACCTTAAAAAAGTAGACAAAATGTTGGACCGTATCCATCATGGTGATTTGTATGAGGCTAATTTTTGCATGGAATTTTATGCCGAAAATGCGACTATAAATCCTTTAGAAAAATATGAGAAACTGAATGAAATTTCACAAGCTCCATTTGCCGTTTTTTTTAAAAATAATACGCATTTCCTATTGTCAGCATCACCAGAACGCTATTTAAAAAAGCAAGCTGACTCGTTACTATCACAACCAATAAAAGGGACTGCAAAACGATTTTCAGATGCGATAGACGATGAAAAGGCGAAAATCCAATTAGCATCAGACCCAAAAGAACGTGCAGAGAATATTATGATTACTGACTTGGTTCGAAATGACTTATCGCATACCGCACAAAAAGGTTCTGTTGAAGTACAAGAGTTATGCGGCATTTACTCCTTTATGCAGGTACATCAGATGATCTCGACGGTTACTTCAAAAATAGACCCGCAATACGCTGCTGTTGATACCATAAAGACTACTTTCCCCATGGGAAGTATGACAGGTGCACCTAAGATCTCTGCGATGAAGATAATTGAAGAACTCGAGGAAACAAAGCGGGGTTTATACAGCGGTGCAGTTGGTTACTTTACTCCAGATGGCGACTTTGATTTTAATGTAGTAATACGCAGTATTTTGTACAATCAAGAAAAGAAATATGTCTCGTTTTCTGTAGGAAGCGCCATAACATCTCTATCATCTCCTGAAAAGGAATATGAAGAATGTTTGCTTAAAGCAAAAGCAATGCGAGAAGTCTTAGAATAAGTGAAATTCATAAATCTATTTCAGATTTTAATCTTTATTTTTGAAGAATGTTAGATAAACTCAAAAATCATATTGCTCATAACTTCCCTTTTTTAGAGAACAAAAAGCTTTTACTGGCTACCAGCGGAGGCTTGGATAGTATGATTATGGCTCATTTATTTCATAAATTAGAATATGATGTTGCCCTTGTTCATTGTAATTTTCAGTTGAGAGGCATGGAAAGTTTTGGGGATCAGAATTTTGTCCAGGAGTATGCAGAAGAGAATGAAATCCCGATTTTTGTGACACAATTTGATACGGAGGCTTTCGCCAAAGATTATAAACTCTCCACACAAGTGGCGGCTCGTGATTTGCGTTACAATTGGTTTTACGAACTTTTAGAAACTGAAAACTATGACTATATTCTCACTGGCCATCATGCTGATGATAATATAGAAACGTTTTTAATTAATTTAAGTAGAGGCACAGGCTTAGAAGGCTTAGTCGGAATTCCAGAGCAAAATGATAAAATTATCCGACCCTTATTGCTTTTTTCTCGCGAGGAAATTGCAAAATATGCTAATGATAATGAAATTAAGTGGAGAGAAGACAGCAGTAATGCCTCAGATAAATATTTGCGAAACAAAATCCGTCACGATTTAGTTCCACTATTAAAAGAACTTAACCCACAATTTATTTCTTCATTTCAAAAAACACAGTCTTTCCTGCAGGAATCACAGCAAATGGTCGAAGATGCTTCGATTATGGTGTATCAGCAGGTGGCAAAGCAAGAAGAAGAGGAAATACGTTTCGATTTAAATCAATTAAGAAAACTGCCTAATTATCAGTCTTATTTATACCAATGGCTGCATGAATTTGGATTTTTAGCTTGGGATGATGTATATGACTTAGTTGATAGTCAGTCTGGAAAGCAGGTTTTTGCGCCCAACTTTCGTTTACTGAAAGACAGGGATTTCTTAATCTTATGTCCGATAAATACTGAAATCGAGGAAAAGGAGTATTTTATTGCCAAGGATACCAGGGAAGTTAATATTCCCTTAAATCTTACATTTTGTAAGGTATCTAACATTTCAGTTGCTTTAAATACCGCTATATTTGTTGATCGGGATCAGTTACAGTTTCCTTTGGTTTTGCGCCGTTGGAGGCAAGGTGATTATTTTCAACCTTTTGGAATGGAAGGAAAATCTAAAAAAGTGAGCAAGCTTTTTAAAGATGAGAAATTATCACTGATCGAAAAAGAAAACGTTTGGATTTTATGTTCAGGCGAAACAATTGTCTGGATTGTAGGAATCCGACAAGATGAGCGATTTAGAGTAGGCGATGCCACTCAAAACATATTAAAAATACAACTAGAATAATGAAGAAAATTATTTTTTTACTGCTTGCAGTTTTGGCTTTTGCCAATGTAAATTCTCAAATATTAGATCCCGTAAAATGGACCACTAAAATTGAAAAGAAATCTGACAATACTTACATTCTGACATTTAACGGAGTTATCGAAAAAGATTGGCATATGTATTCCCAATTTACTCCTGATGGCGGACCATTAGCATTGGAAGTAATTTTTAAAAATCAAAAAGGTAATTTTAGTCTTGTTGGCAAAGCCAAAGAGAGTAAAACAAAAACGGCCTACAATGATATTTTTGAAGTTGACGAAACTTATTTTCAGAACAAGGCTCAAATTCAGCAGATAATTCATGTAACCAATACGAAGACGGCAAAAATTGAAGCCGAATTAAATTATCAGGTTTGTAAAGAAGTTTGTATCAATTTAGAGAAAAAGTTTACTTTTTCCATTCCAGCAGATGCAATTGTAAGCAGTGCACCAACGGTAGAAAAACCAATTGTGGAAACCGTAGAAATGGTAGATTCGACAAATGTAGATTCACTTGTTCCAAGTCTTGGTGCTAGTAACGTTATGGTAGCTGCTCCTGAACAAATAGTAGTTGAAGCCAAAAATATGGATACTAAAAGAGGATTATGGTCTATCTTTTTTATCGCTTTCCTTTCAGGTTTTGCGGCTTTGTTGACACCTTGCGTTTTTCCTATGATTCCTATGACCGTAAGTTTTTTTACGAAGCAAAGTAAAAGCAGGGCTAAGGGGATAAGAAATGCTGTTATTTACGGTATAGCGATTATTGTTATTTATGTAATGTTAGGATTTGTGGTAACCTGGGTTTTTGGTGCTGATGCACTGAATGCATTGTCTACCAATGTTTGGTTTAATTTACTGTTTTTTGTTTTGTTAGTTGTTTTTGCAGCTTCATTCTTAGGAGCTTTCGAAATTATGCTTCCTAATTCATGGGCAAACAAAGTAGATAATCAAGCTGATAGAGGAGGTATGATTGGAATATTGTTTATGGCTTTGGCTTTGGCAATTGTATCCTTTTCTTGTACAGGTCCTATTGTAGGAACATTATTGGTTGAAGCAGCTTCTAAAGGTGGAATTGCACCTATTGTAGGTATGTTTGGTTTTTCATTGGCTTTAGCCTTACCATTTATGCTTTTTGCCATGTTCCCAGGATGGTTACATTCTCTACCAAAATCTGGTGGATGGTTGAACACCGTTAAAGTGGTATTAGGATTCCTTGAACTAGCCTTAGCGTTCAAATTCTTATCGAATGCTGATTTAGTATTACAATTACATTTATTAGAAAGAGAAGTTTTCTTAGCTATTTGGATTGCTATTTTTGGAACGTTGGCCTTTTATTTATTTGGAAAAATCACTTTGCCGCACGATAGTCCATTAACTCATCTTTCGGTAGGAAGATTGCTTACAGGACTGCTTGTATTAAGTTTTACCATTTATCTAATCCCAGGACTTTGGGGAGCGCCTTTGAAATTAATCAATGCATTTCCTCCTTCAATAGAATATAGCGAAAGTCCTTTTGGAGTAGGTGGTTCTGGAGGGAATGCTCCAGCAGCTATTTTGCCCGACGGCGCTAAAAGTGGCCCGCATGGAATTATTGTTTTTGATGATTATGATAAGGGCTTGGCTTACGCCAAATCAGTCAATAAGCCCATCATGCTTGACTTTACAGGTTATGCCTGTGTGAATTGCAGAAAAATGGAAAATAATGTTTGGTCTGATCCAAAGATATTACCCATTCTAAACAATGAAGTAGTACTTATTTCTTTGTATGTAGATGATAAACGAGATTTGCCTGAAAGCGAACAATTTGTATCTAAAACAACTGGTTCAGAGATTGAAACAATAGGGGATAAGTGGACGGACTTTATGATATCTAAATATAAAACGAATACGCAGCCTTTATATGTTTTAACAGATCTAGAGGGGAATAATCTAAATATAGATGCTCCAACGATAAGTTATGTTTCATTAGAAGAATATGAGACTTGGCTAAAAACAGGGATTTCAAACTATAAGAAATAAAAAAATATTTAGATTTATATAAAAAGGAAGAGGCTGTCATTGACAGCCTCTTCTGGTTTTAATTATTAAGTAAGTTTACAAGTACTCACCATGTTGGGAGATATCTAAACCTAACTCTTCTCTGTCTTCACTAACTCTAAGAGGAGTGATTTTATTCACGATAAAGAAAAGAAAATAGGATGCAGTAAATGCAAAAACAGATACGATTACTAATGCTGTCAATTGGTTAATAAATAAAGTGGTTTCACCAAAGATAAGTCCTTGATCTGTAACTGCTGGATTTATTGCTTTCGATGCAAAAACACCAGTTAAAAGCATTCCAGTCATACCACCTACACCGTGACAAGCAAATACATCTAAAGCATCATCAATTTTACCTTTATGGAATTTAGTCACCATAATATTACTTACAATACTACTGAATACACCTATGAAAAGGGCGTTTGGAATACTTACAAATCCTGCTGCTGGAGTTATAGCAACCAGACCTACAACTGTACCAATACATGTTCCCATCGCAGAAATTTTATGTCCTAGAATTTTATCGAAGAAAACCCATGCCATTCCAGCAGCTGCCGCAGCTACAGTGGTTGTTCCTAAAGCTTGTGCAGCTAAACCATTTGCGGCAAGCGCAGAACCTGCATTAAATCCGAACCAACCGAACCATAATAATCCAGTTCCTAACAATACGTATGTGATACGAGCGGGATTTGATTTTTGACCTTTTCTTTTTCCTAGAAACATGGCCCCAGCTAATGCTGCCCATCCAGCAGACATATGAACTACTGTTCCTCCTGCGAAATCCAATACCCCCATTTTATATAATAAGCCGTCTTCGTGCCAAGTCATATGACATAAAGGAGTATAAATGAAAAGGATAAATAAAACCATAAATAACATATAAGCCCAAAAACGAATTCTTTCGGCAAAAGCTCCTGTAATTAAGGCAGGAGTAATTACCGCAAATTTTGCTTGAAATAAAGCAAATAACATAAATGGAATTGTTCCCCAAGCACTTGTTATTCCAACAGTATTAAACATAAAATAATCACTTGGATCACCAATAATACCTCCAATTGAAGTTCCAAATGATAAACTAAATCCAACAATTACCCAAAGTATAGTAACAATAATCATTGCCATGAAACTTTGTAACATGGTGCTAATAACATTTTTTTTACCTACCATTCCTCCATAAAAGAAACCCAATCCAGGAGTCATTATTAAAACTAGTGCTGTAGCTACAATCATCCATGCGGTATCTCCTGTGTCAAACTTAACCTCTTCTAAAGGAATTGGAGTTTCTGGAAACATGAAATTAGTACAGATTGTTAAGACCAAAAGTGTGATTAGTATCACGCTTAAAATAATTTTTCTCATTGTTTTTAGGTTTAATTTCGCGTAAAAATATAAAATAATTCAACACCCCCCGATTAAAATGAGCTAATTTGCTTAATTTTTCATATTTTATAATTTAACTCCTTTTATTTACGGGTGTCTTTAAATGTTTTAATTAAATTAGAATTTGTTAATATTGGCATTAGCAAATACATTCCAAATAGAAGCTAGTAAATAGATTCCACAAAAAAATAGACAAAATACCAGAAGGTAGATTGTCTATTTTTTTTTATTATTATAATTAGTTGTTCAAGTACTACTTTTGATTGTATTTTTCCTTATAAATACGGTTCAGATTTGACTGATGATTTTCTAATTTTAGTAACCTTCCCTGTATGTATGCTTTTGAGAGTTTATTTGTTCTCATATCTAAAGCATCTCCATCCGATATAAAAAGAGTGGCATCCTTTCCTTCCTCAAGTGTTCCGCAGAAACTATCAATTCCTAATAATTGAGCTGTATTTGAGGTGATTAATTGTAGGGCTTGTTCTTTATCTAATCCGTAAGCAGCGCAGGTACCTGCAAGAAAAGGAAGGTTACGTGTATTCATTCGTTCCTTGTCACCACTATTCTCAAGTGCTACGACAATCCCTTTATCAACTAATATCTTGGCCATTTTGTATGGAAGGTGTACATCTTGATCATCGTATTGAGGCATGTCATGAACACGTTTTAATAGAACTCCTATATTGTTCGACCTCAATAAATCGGCTGTTTTATAAGCCTCGAATCCACCTACAATTACAATTTTTGTGATTCCGCTTTCCTTTGCTAATTTAATAGCATCGATAATTTGTAACTCATCATTAGCGAGGATAAACAAAGTTTGTGAGCCATCAAACAATCCTTTGGTTGATTCAAAGACAACATTTCTTTCTTTCGAGTTAGCCTGTTGATAGGCTTTTGCATTCGATAAAAAAGAAGTTATTTCACTTAACTGTTTTGCGTAATCTTTATTTAAAGTCATTTCTCCAGGTTCAGTCCATCTGCCTGTTTGCTTAAAAGGGGAAGGGAAATTCAAATGAATTCCGTCATTTTCTTTCACTACCGCCTCTTGCCAACTCCATGCATCCAACTGGACAATGGAGGATGTACCTGATATTCTACCTCCACGAGGAGTAATTTGTGCCATTAGGATTCCGTTAGGGATAACAGTTTCAATAACTTTAGATTCGGCGTTGTACGCGATTATACTGCGCACATTTGGATTCATATTTCCAAGTTCACTTTCATCATCAGATGATTTAATGGCATCAATTTCAACAAGACCCAATGTTGAGTTTGGCGCAATAAAGCCGGGATATATTTGTTTTCCGCTTGCATCGATTGTTTCCTCGTAGGCATCTTTTGGCAACCTGATCAATGTAGCATCGGCCACTAATGTTAGCTTTCCGTCTTTAAAACCAATTGCGCTGTTGTCGATTACTTGCCCATTTCCCAGATGAGCTGTACCGTTAAGAATCAAAATAGATTTAGATTGCTTATTGGCAGGAGCGTGCTGGGCTATTAATGATATGCTGAACAGCAATGATAGGATATATGTATTTTTGCTCATTGTATTTAGAATTATGTTTTTATGATTGTGATTGGTTATTTTTGATTTACTATTGTTCTAAAGTATCACAATGATATTCTACTTTCTCTTTTTTCTTTGGCTCTTGAGTTTTCATGCCTTTGTTTTTCTCGTCCAGCATTTGACCAATTAACTGATTTCGGTCATTGACAATCTTTACTCTTTTAGCTTCATCTTTTTTAATGTCATAATATACAATGCCTTCGATTATTGTTTTCTCGACTTTGGCATAAATTGACAATGGATTATCATTCCAAAGAACAATATCAGCATCTTTACCTATTTTAATACTTCCTACTTTATCGTCAATATGCAATAGTTTTGCAGGATTTAAAGTGACAAACTTCCAAGCTTCCTCCTCAGTGACATCACCGTATTTGACAGCCTTTGCAGCTTCCTGATTCAATCTCCTTGACATTTCTGCGTCATCAGAATTGTAGGCAACCACAACTCCTGCATTATGCATAATTGCTCCGTTGTATGGAATAGCATCGTTTACTTCAAACTTGTATGCCCACCAATCCGAAAATGTCGATGCGCCAGCACCGTGTTCTTTCATTTTGTCCGCTACTTTGTATCCCTCCAGAATGTGTGTAAAAGTATTGACTCTAAAATTAAATTTTTCAGCCACGTTCATTAGCATCAAAATTTCTGATTGTACATAGGAGTGACAGCTAATAAAGCGTTCCTTATTTAGTATTTCAGCTAGAGTTTGTAGTTCCAAGTCAATTCTTGGTGCTTTTGTTTTATCCTTTTTAGAACTTGAATTGTATGTTTTCCATGCGGCATCATATTCTTTGGCACGCTGAAAATAATCAATATAAACTTGTTCTACACCCATTCTTGTTTGTGGGAAACGTGTAGGGTTTATATTCCCCCAATTCGCTTGTTTAACATTTTCTCCTAAAGCAAACTTGATGAATTTAGGTTGGTCTTTGTAAAGCATTTCCTCAGGACTAGCACCCCATTTCCATTTTACAATTGCGGAACGTCCCCCTATTGGGTTTGCCGACCCATGTAGCAACTGTGAGATTGTAACTCCTCCCGCCAGCTCTCGGTAAATATTTATGTCATCTGAGTTAACTACATCTTCTACTGTAACTTCAGCACTTGAATTGTGACCACTTTCATTCACTCCTTTTGTAATGGCAATATGAGAATGTTCATCAATGATTCCACTAGTTAAGTGTTTTCCTTTTGCATCTATAACAGTCGCTGTCGCATCAGTGATGCCATTTCCAATTGCTGCAATTTTACCGTTTTTTATTAATACATCCGTCTGTTTTAAAACACCTTCTTTTTCATTGGTCCAGACCGTAGCATTTTTAAATAATATGGTTTCTTGCTTTGGTTTTTCTAAATCACCAAAAGCAATATTAGGATAGCTAGTTGGTATAATTTTAATATTCTTCTCTATTTTAGATGAATCAATTTCTTTCAAGAATGGGGCAATTTTTACTGCTGACCATGTTGATTCTCTTCCGTCAAATGAAATTGCTTTTCCTGTTATATTTTGACTGTTATCTACATAAGCGCTAAGACGATTGTAATTAGTCTTTGTCGTATCTTTTGTTTGTATGATTAAAGAAATCCAATTATTTGAAATGGAAATTTTTGAATCAATTTTTTTTGCATCAGTTGTTTTAATCTCTGATTTTGGGGCGTTTATTTCACCTTTTATTATCCATTTGTAAGTTTTAGAATCATATGTTAGTTCATATTCTCCACGAATGTCTTTTGCAAGACGATCATTAATCACATACTTTGTTCCTTGAACCCAATTTTCATAAACGGTAGTTTCTTTATCGAAGATTTCTCCTGAAGTAATAAGGAAATTGGCAAAGCTACCTTCTTTTAAACTACCTATTTCATTGCTCTTTCCTAATAATGAAGCAGGAATTGTAGTTAGGGATTCCAATGCTTTGGTTTTGTCAAATCCATATTGAATCGCTTTTAAAAGATTGGTTCGAAAATCTTCGGTCTTTTTTAATTTATCTGTGGTTAATGCAAATGTGATTCCGTTATCTGATAATACCTTTAAATTTGTGGGAGCTTGGTTCCATTGCAATAAATCAGAATAATCCAATTGACTTGCTTGATATGGGTTTGAAACATCATACGCTTCTGGGAAGTTTATTGGAATAATAAATTTTGCATCAGTTTTTTTAATTTCTTCAATCCTTTCATACTCATTTCCGGCACCTTTTAAGATATAGTTCAAACCAAATTCTTTGGCAATTTTTGCGGCTCTTAAACTATTCAGTTTATCCTCAGATGCAAATATTTGAACTAATTTTTCATTTTTATTCAAGGCTTCCAATGATAAATCTTGAGTTTTTGAATTCCCTTTTTTGTACCAATCTAGGTCGAGATACATTTGGCGAAGCAAGGCCATCATTCCCATTAGTGAACTAGGGTAGGCTTGAATTGAAGAAGCACTTCTTGAAAAACTAAAATGATTACTGATTTTATCAGTTATTAAACGAACTCCTTGCTCTTCATTGTTTAGGGCGATTAAAGCACCGGTACCTTGAGCTATACCATCTTCGATATGCGTATTTACAACTCCAAATCCAGCCTTTAATAGCTCTTCGGCTTTTGAATTATCATATTTAAAGATTTGGTAAGCATCTGCTTCTGGTTTGATGTGCTCGTTCCAGTAATAACCTGCCTTTTTCGTGTCATATACCTGTGATTGACGGCTACTTTCGCTTTTTTTGGTTTTTTCGATTCCAAAACTACTGTACATATCAATAAATGAAGGGTAAATAGACTTACCGTCCAAATCAATTGTTACAGCGTTTTTTGGGATTGTCACTGTTTTTCCAACAGCGATTATTCTTCCATTTTGAACCAGTAAGCTACCTTTCTCAATGATTTGTTTGGACGTTACTATTATTTTGGCATTTATAAAAGCCGTATAGTTATTGTTTCTATTGTGGATACTTTCATTGTTTGGAAAATATTCTTGGGCATCTATTTTGAGAATGAAAATTAATAGAAATAGGAGGGTATTGATTCTTTTCATATAGGTTTGTTAATTTTTGCTAAATGTAGAAAATCATTATAATTAAATGTTAAAAAGATGGTTATTTAACATTTGTGTAATGGTTTGTAATTGTAAAACATAAAAAAGAAAGGGAAAATGAATTTTGATTTCATTTTCCCTTTTTACATTGTAGATTAAATATAGGTTATCCAATCGTTTTTTCAATATAATCGGAATTCAAAAGATAAAGCGCTCCCATATATTGTATTTTGAATGAGACTAAATCACCTATTTTATATTTCTTTTTCGAACTTGAAATGTCAATGACAAGCATATCTGAACTTGCATCAATGATAGTGATATCAGGATCCTCAGCTTCTATATATTGCGGTTGCATATCTAACAAACCAATATCCAATATTGCTCTTAACGAAGTCTCTCCTAAATCGTCTGTGTCACTTGGTACATAAGATGTTCCAACCCCACTTTCTCCCAACTCACCAACTGGTGTATCCGGTTTTTCAGTGATTTCTATAATTTCTGAATACAATTTGAATACATCATTATGCATGCCCTCAATAGTTTCGCCTGTAAAGAGATCTTTACCAAAAAATAAAGCTTCGCCAATTCTAAAATGGTTAACTGCCATTGGGCGTGCATTTTTCAATATTAAAGGAATGGCAACAGAAGTTCCTCCTGAAACCCACGGAATTGTGATGTTGAATTTTGCTTCTATCAGTTGCTTGTATAAACTTAATTGAATCAATTTGTCTTGAGTAGGCATAATGCCACTCAGGCAATTAAGATTGGTACCAATTCCGCGGATTTCTATATTGGGTAACTTTAATATATCACCATAAAATTCAACTAACTCTTCACCCATAACACCTTCTCGCAAATCACCCATTTCAATCATAATAATGACTTTGTGGATTTTATTTTGCTTTTGAGCCTCTTTGGAGAGCTGTTGGATAGTATAAATTTCAGTGTTAAAACTGACGTCAGCATATTTTACAATTTTTTCAATACTTCGTTTTGCAGGTGGTTTAATATAGACGGTTTGGATTGTAGGGTCCAACGCCTTTATTTTTTTTAAGTTACTAATTCTAGAATCATGCATTTCTCTTACACCTAATGCAATAATTTCTTTTAAGTAAATTGTATTACCGCAAAGAAGCTTTGTAACAACACCCCATTCTATATGTCTGGACTCAAAAATGTTATTCAAGAAAGTGTAATTTTCCTCTAATTTTTTTCGGTATAGTTTTATAAAGGCCATTATTCTATAATTTTACGTGGAATCGTTTTTGAAATTCGGGTTAATAATTCATAGTTCAATTGATTGCTAAAATCACTAAAAGAAGCTACAGATACTGAAAGGTCACTTTGAGAGCCAATTAAAACTACTTCATCGTCTTTCTTCACTGACTCAATATTTGTTACATCGACAGTCATCATATTCATGTTTACTGACCCAACTACAATACAGCGTTGTCCATTGATAAGAACTCTTCCTTGGTTGCTTAGAGAACGGCTATAACCATGAGAATAACCAATGGGAATTACTGCAACAGTCATATTCCTTTCTGCAAGGAAGCTAGTACCATATCCTATAAATTCTCCAATTTTCACCTTTTTCACACTCATTATTTTACTTTTCCAAGTAATAACTCTTTGAAGAGGATCAATTTTATTCTTTTTTGTACTTAAAAAATTGACAAATACTTCAGGACTTGGCCATAATCCGTATTGAATGATTCCTATTCGAACCATATCCATTCTGGTTTCGGGAAACATAATCGATGCCGCTGAACAAGCTGAATGTTTAATTTCTGGCTTTAAGTCAATCTTACAAAGATATTGATAAATATCATCAAATCGTTTAATTTGCTTATCGACCCTATAATAGTTTGCAATACTTTCGGCACCCGCATAATGTGTACATAGTCCCTTAAAATAAATGTGTTCTTTTTCTTTTTTTAGAAAAGCAATTACTGCATTGAGTTCGTTTTTTTCAAAGCCGGTACGATGCATTCCTGTCTCTACCTCAATATGTACAATTGCTTTTTTATTGAGTTTTTTTGCTGTTTTAGCCGCTTTTGTTAATCTGGCTTTCTCAAAAACAAAAAACTCTACGTTATTATCGACCACCCATTCCATGTCTTCGTCTTGAACGAGTCCCATTACCATAACAGTGGCTTTATTCTCTAATTCTTCTTTCACGGTTTTCGCTTCCTCTACATCAAAAACAGAAAAATGTGTTATTCCATTCGCATAGGCCATCGAAACAATTTCCTTAACGCCATGTCCATAAGCGTTTCCTTTTACAACACATGAAATTTGTACTTTTTTTCCAAAAGTAGTTCGAAGAAAAGAAAGATTCTTTTGATAAGCGCTGGTATTAAGTTCAATTATTGAATTAGTGTGCATCCGTAATTTGTTTGCTGATTTGGTGAAAAACGGAAATTCCCGTGCTGATAATCTCATCAGGAAAATCGTAATCTGGATTGTGAAGGGCAGGGGTGTTTATTCCAGAACCTAGGCCAAACATAGCGCCCGGATAGTGCTGGGTAAACAAACCAAAATCTTCACCCCATGTAAAAGGAGTTTCTTTTTCCAATAATTCAAAATTATTGGTTTTTGCTGAATTTCTAATATAATTTGTTGCTTCCTTATTATTTTCATTTGCTTGAAAACCTTGTGTCCAAGAGATTTTACATTTCAAATTAAATTCTTCAGCGATTGTTTTTGCTCGTTTCTCTAAAGTATTTTCTACTTGCTTCATTTGCGAATTACTGTCACTTCTTACAGTGAAATGAATTTCTCCTGCTCCAGCTGAAACTCCATAGGCTTTTTTCCCCATTTTAATATAAATAGGAGTAATCAGGCAGTAATTTTTCTTTGCAATATCAGCTTGTATGAGTTGGTTGAACTGAGTAGCTATTTTGGCTATCGCCAAAGTAGGATTAATTCCCATTTCGGGTTCACCCGCATGAGCTGTAATTCCTTTTAATTTAATAATCATGCTGTTTACAGCACAACTGAATGTGTCATTTTTAATGACAATTTGATTTTTTTTATAGCCGGGAATGTTATGCAAAGCAAAAACATAATCAGGTTGTAGCAAGGCAAATTTTGGATCCGAAAATACTTTTTGTGCTCCGCTACCATCTTCCTCAGCCGGTTGAAACAATAAAATTACTGATCCTGTCTCAGGTCTGTTTTGTGATAGTTCCATAGCTAGACCACATAAGATAGCCATATGACCGTCATGTCCGCATTTATGGGAAACCCCATTTGTTAGCGAGCGATGGTCAAATGTATTTATTTCTTCAATTGGTAAAGCATCTAGTTCGCATCTAAACAATACGGTTTTCCCCGTTTGTTTACCTTTATAAATTGCCACTATTCCAGTTTCTCCTATTTCTGTAATGATTTCATCTGGAGCGTACTTTTCGAGAAAAGCAATGATTTTTTTTGAGGTTTCTAACTCTTTTCCAGAAACCTCAGGATGTTGATGCAATTCCTTACGCAACTGAATTAAAGATTCAATGCGCTGTTGTAAATTTTCCATTTTGGACTATTTGATGAGACGCATTTCCAGGTATTTGTTAGTGAAACCTAGCTTTTCATATAGTTTTTTGGCTGGATTATCCGGTTCAACATGAAGTGCAATATTTCCCTCTGCAATTGAGATGGCTTTTTGCATTAATTGTTTTCCAAATCCTTTACCACGTTGGCTATTGTCAACAGCAATATATACCAAAATGTTTTCTGGTATGAAATCTTTCATGTTGGTATTGTTTAAAATGGTAACACCTACAATTTTATTTTCGTCTAAACCAACTACTATATTTCCTCCTTTTTCTGGAGTCATTACATAATCGATACATTTTAGAATGTCTTCGATTTTATCGCCATATTCTTCTAAATGAGTATATAGAAACTGAGCTATTATTTGATTTGTATATGTTTTATCTTCTCCTGAAGCTGCATTAATTATTTTGAATTCCATTTTGTTTTTCTTTTTTGTTATAGTGATAAATCGATATGGTAACGAATAAAATAAACGAAATAGTTATTCCGTAAATATTTGCATCCAAATGTTCGGGTAATTTTATTCCTAAAGGTAATTTATTTTCGCTAATAATTAGGAAAATTGTTGTTCCTCCTCCAAAAAGCATACTCCAAAAAGCAGCAGTGGGATGGCTTTTCTTCCAAAATAAAGCACCAAGTACAGGAATGAATAATCCTGATACCATGAATGCGTAGGAGTAGAGCATGAGCTCCAGCACATTTTGCATTTGTGACGCCAGTAATATGGCAAAAACACCAATCAATAGTGTGACTATTTGAGAAAGGCGAAGTTCTTTTTTATGCGTTAATTCTTTTTTAGAAAACTTGGCAAGAATATCGGTAACAATATTTCCTGAGGCTGCCATTAAACAAGAGTCAGCTGTGGAAAGGATAGCCGAAAAATAGGAGGAAAGCATCAAGCCCATTAATCCAATGGGAAGTATAGTCGCTAATAAAATAGGTAATCCCATTTCACTATCCATAGACGCGGCATCAGTAATTCCTTCAAACATACCATTTGTGGCGGCTACTTTGGCAAGCATTCCCAGTATTACTCCCATGAAAGCCATTATAGGCCATTCGAAAACTCCAGCAATTAGCCATGCTTTTTTCGCTTCTTTTTCGCCTTTACTGGCATAAATTCTTTGGTATAAAGTCATTCCCACAAACCAAATAGGAATGATGGTTATCGACCAATTTAATATTTGGTACCATTTTACATTGGTTAATGATAAATATTCAGGTGCTAATGTTGCTTTGATGACATCATAACCATCTACGGCATTATAAGCAATAGGAATACCGATAAAAACTAATCCTCCAATCAAGATCAACCATTGAATAGTATCAGTATATATAACGGCTTTTAACCCTCCAATTGCTGTATAGATTACTGCTATGGCGCCCATAACAATCAATGCTGTCTGAATATTTAATCCATCAATAGTTGCCGAAGCTAATTTGGCTCCAGCCAAAACCTGCGAACTTGTAAATCCAATATATCCAATAGCAGAAATAATTCCGGCTAACAATGCTACTTTACTATTGTAAAAATGATCAAATATTTGAGGAAAAGTGAAGAATTTATGTTTGTGACCTAAGTGGCTCACCTTTGGAATCAGGTAGACTGCACTTAGCCAAGCACCAAGTAGTCCCGTGAATAACATCCATGAACCAGAGATTCCCATTGTAAAACCAAGACCACCTAAACCAATCGAAAATCCACCACCAACATCAGTAGCGACAACTGATAAACCAATATGCCAACTGCTCATATTCCGTCCGCTTACGTAAAAATCCTCGGCTGTTTTATTTTTATTAAAGAAATAAAGACCAACGCCTAACATGGCAGCCATGTAAACAACGAAGATAATATAATCTATTGTGTGCATATTGTAATCGGATTATTTTGAAGCCTGCGAATGGAATTTTTCCAAATGGCAAAAGGTGCAGCATGCTGCAATTAAATGGTGATTTTAAAGTAGATTTCATGGCTATGAAATCGTTGAAAGGACGCTTGCTAAATGTTAGCGATAATTCATGTTTTGGTCCAAAAAATCAATTAAATCTCGGCAAATATAAGAAAATATATCCAAAAAGGGCTGAAAATGCAAATAACTGGAAAGTGCTTACTTTTTAATAAAATCATTTTTGAGTTTTAAATTGCGTATTTAAATTGGTTTTTGGGGCCTTAAAAACTAAAAATTGAAAGCCCATAATAGAATTTATAATTAAAAAAATCCTTTTGTTTTTTAACCATATTTATGCAATTGTTATCTGTCAAAAGCGAATAAATCAGCATCTGTTGGATTACCTACATATAGATCTTTAATCATCTCAGCAGCAATGACACTAAATGTAATTCCGTTTCCTCCATAACCTAGTGCAAAGTACATATTGGGATGGTCTTTATGTTCGCCTATGAACGGCAAACCATCTTTAGTTTCTCCAAAGGTTCCGCACCAATAAAAATCGATCTCAATTTTACTGTCAGGAAAGAACTTTTTGAAACGTTTTATAATGGCTTCATTTTTTTTCTCCATCAGTTTGTCTCTTCGTTTAGGATCCTGAAAAGGTTCATCAAAACCGCCTACCATAATTCTATTGTCCTCAGTAGTTCTTATATAAATGTAAGGCCGTGCTGTTTCCCAAATCAAACATTTTTCTTGCCAAAATTCATCCTCTTTCATTGGTTTACTAACAATCACATAAGTCGAGTTTAGTTGCATTACTTTCTCTTTCAATAATTTCTCCGACTCAAAACCGGGTGCTGCCACAATTTTTTTTGCTTTAATAGTGTTCTTTTTCTCTGTATGTGCAAGGATATAGCCTTTTTTATTTTCGATTTTCACAATTTCAGTATGACTGTAAACTAATAGTCCAGAGTGCTTTTTATGATAATCCAGAATCTCATTGCAAAGTTTAAAGGTGTCGATTTGTGCTGAGCAATCATTGTATAAAGCTCCTTTTTTGTCAATGTTAAATTTGCTTTTGAGTTGCTTTTGGTTCAACAAAGTAACAGGAAGCTTATGTTTCTTCCTGATTTCATATTCCTTTTCTAAATCTTTGAATCCCGCGGCATTTGAAGCAATATACAAACTGGATCTCCAATTAAAGTGGCCGTCAATTTTAAGTTTTTTTATAATTTTTTCTAAAGTATAAATGGACTCTAAACATTTTTTATACGCTTTAACCGCATTCACTTCACCTACTTTATCTATTAAATCAAATAGATAGGTGTCAATTTCGTATTGTAATTGGGCAGTGCTTGCAGTTGTACTTCCTGTAGATGACATTCTTTTATCAACAATTACACATTTGACTCCTGCATCACATAAAAAGTGCGCTGTTAGGGCACCTGTAATACCTGAGCCGATTATCAAAATTTCAGTTTCAATATTTGTGTCTAATGTCAAGTAATCATCAGTCAGTCCATTTTTTATTAGCCAGAATGGCAATCCAGATTTTAAATCCATAGCTTTTATATTAAAAATTAACAACACTAAAATTAATTTAAAATGATAAGATTGACTTTAATAATAATCTTTTTTTATTACAAGATTATCAGCTGAGTACGTTAATTATGGCGCAGAAATTTTTATCAAATCAGTTGGATTAATTTTTATTTTGGTATGTGAAAATTCATTATTTTTAATAAAAATAATCGCAGATGCTAGTTAAAGTTTTTGGAAGCGCAGTCTTTGGAGTAGAAGCCACAACAATCACGGTAGAAGTGAATATCGATAAGGGAATTGGCTATCACTTAGTGGGTTTGCCAGATAATGCCATAAAGGAAAGTAGCTATCGAATTGCTGCTGCTCTAAAAAATAATGGTTATTCTATGCCTGGAAAAAAGATAACTATTAATATGGCTCCTGCCGATTTAAGGAAAGAAGGTTCAGCCTATGATTTGACTTTAACAATAGGAATACTAGTGGCTTCCCAACAAATTGAGGCTAAAGACATAGATAAATATGTTATAATGGGTGAGCTTTCCCTTGATGGAAGTTTACAACCCATCCGCGGCGCTTTGCCTATTGCAATAAAAGCAAAAGAGGAAGGTTTTAAAGGTTTTTTCCTGCCAAAACAGAATGTGAAAGAAGCAGCTATCGTGGCTGGGTTAGACGTATATGGTGTTGAGAATGTTCAGGAAGTGATTGATTTTCTGGAAGGAAAAGGAAATTTAGAACCAACAACAATAGATACTAGAGCCGAATTTTATAAAGATCTTGATTTTCCTGAGTTTGATTTCAGTGACGTAAAAGGCCAAGAGTCTATAAAGAGATGTATGGAAATTGCAGCAGCAGGGGGACACAATATTATTCTCATAGGTCCTCCCGGTGCTGGAAAAACGATGTTGGCCAAACGTTTACCAAGTATTTTACCTCCTATGACTTTGCGAGAAGCTTTAGAAACAACAAAAATCCATAGCGTTGCCGGTAAGCTGAAGGAAGTTGGTTTAATGAATCAAAGGCCTTTTAGGAGTCCACATCATACTATTTCGAATGTTGCACTTGTTGGCGGTGGAAGTTACCCGCAACCAGGAGAAATTTCTATGGCTCATAACGGAGTTTTATTTCTTGATGAATTACCAGAATTTAAAAGGGATGTTCTCGAAGTGATGCGTCAACCATTAGAAGATAGGGAAGTGACAATATCGAGAGCGAAGTTTACCGTGACTTATCCATCGTCCTTTATGTTAGTTGCGAGTATGAATCCCAGTCCGAGTGGTTTTTTTAATGATCCAGATTCTCCACAAACATCTTCACCACACGAAATGCAACGTTATTTGAGCAAAATTTCTGGACCTTTATTGGATCGAATCGATATTCATATCGAAGTGACTCCAGTTCCTTTCGAAAAATTATCAGATGATCAAAAGGCGGAGAGCAGCGTCGATATAAGAAAAAGAGTGACTGCAGCAAGAGAATTACAATCCGCACGTTTTGAGCATATGGAAAACATACATTATAATGCCCAAATGAATACCAAACACATTAGAGAATATTGTGCTCTTGATGATGTTTCTAAACAATTGTTAAAGACTGCAATGGAACGACTGAATCTTTCGGCTAGGGCCTACGACAGGATATTGAAGGTAGCTAGAACTATCGCTGACCTTGATGCTGCTCCTACAGTAGTTTCGTCCCATATTGCCGAAGCAATTCAGTATCGTAGTTTAGATCGTGATGGTTGGTTGGGGTGATTTAGAGTTAAGTATAAATACACACTATTTTATCATTCCTGAAAATGAGGAATCACATTATTTGCTCACGTAATGGGATTTATTATTGGAATGGGCACGGAAATGCGATGTTAGGTGTTGGCTTATTATCCCCAAAAACAACCATACTCATCTTTCTCAATTAGTCTTATAAAATCGAGTAAGTTTGGAACAATTGGATTTGGTTTATATAAGTGCCATTTCAAATCCGCTCGTTTCCAATAAACTTTCCAGTTATTATCTTTTTTTACGAAAGTAGATTTAACCATGTCGATATGCATTTTAATATTTTCGTCTTGCCAATTTGGTCGAATTTCAAAAATAATTACACTTTGTTTTTCTATTCGATAAGAAATATCAAGTTTTTCCCTAATTTCTTCTGGCGGACGAATGTAGGATAGATAATTTTCAATTTCGTCTATTTCTACATTGTCAATTGTACTTTTCATATGATATTCAAATTTACCAATGTTGCATTATTTTTTGAGTTCTGCTCGGTCTCACGGTGCTTGCACCTAACTTACATATAATCAATATTCTATAGCCACTATAGCGTAGCGAATTAGTATCAAATATATAAATAATATTTTTATTACAAATTAACTTAGTGTTTTAGAATTGTGAGATCTATCTATAAAATGTTATTATTGAAAATTAAGCGCTCTAAATAGCCCCGATAGAAACGAAAATCCCTGTGTGGGCTAGTGTTTAGCCCTCACAAGGATTGTAGTGTATAGCGGGAGAAGACGTCTAAAAAAACGAAGTCATTCTGCTCCTAAAAAAAAGGAAATTTAATTTCTTAGTTGGAACGTCTATCAGTATTTTGACTAGGACGTCTTGGACCAAAGCTATTACTGCTACTTCGGCTTGTGTTTTCCGCTTTTGGTTTTCTAGGAGTTGAATTGCGTTGTTGTCTACCTTGACCTTGTTTAATTGGTTCGGTTGAAGCTTTCGGGTCTGGTTCAAAACCTTGTATGTTTTCTTTTGGTAATTTCATACCAATCAATTTCTCGATATCACGTAAGAAAACGGTTTCGTCTGGACTGAATAAAGAAATCGCTTCTCCATTTGCCCCAGCTCTTCCCGTTCTACCTATACGGTGTACATAATCTTCAGGAATATTAGGTAATTCAAAGTTCACAACATGTGGTAATAATGGAATATCTAAACCACGAGCCGCAATATCTGTAGCAACTAAAGCAGTTAGGCTTCCGTTTTTAAAGCCAGCTAAAGCTTTGGTACGTGCGCCCTGTCCTTTGTTACCGTGAATCGCTGCTGCTTGAATACCAGAACTAATCATCGCTTCAGTCAGTTTATTTGCACCTTGTTTGGTACGTGTAAAGACTAAAATCTGTTTCCAGTTTCCCTCAGTAATCAATTTGATAATTAATTCTGTTTTTTTCTCTTTTGCAACAGGATACACTTTTTGAGTAATGGCGTCTACTGTAGTATTTTCGGGTGTAGCTTCAACCTGAACTGGTTTATGCAAAATTCCCATTGCCAATTTCTTTATATCTTTTGAAAAGGTTGCTGAAAACATCAAGTTTTGCCTTTTTACAGGTAATACTTTCATTATACGTTCAATATCTCTCAAAAAACCCATGTCTAACATACGGTCTGCTTCATCCAAGACTAGGATTTCAACTTTAGAAAGTGTGATTAAACCTTGATTTTGTAAATCGATTAATCGACCAGGAGTGGCTACTAAAATATCGACACCTTGTCGTAGTTGTGCCACCTGTGGTTTTTGGTTTACACCTCCAAAAATAACGGCAGAGCGTAAATCTAAAAATTCACTGTATTCTTTTATGTTAGCCAATATTTGAGCTGCTAACTCTCTTGTAGGTGTTAGTATTAAGGCACGAATAGGTCTGTGACTTAAGTCCTTTCCTTGCGATAATATTTGTAATATTGGTAGTGTGAAACCTGCTGTTTTTCCTGTTCCTGTTTGTGCAGATGCCAATACATCTTTACCTTCTAAAATTGGTGGAATTGCTTTTTGTTGTATAGGTGAAGGAGTTGTATATCCTTTTTTGCTGATGGCTTTTAATAAAGCATCAGATAAGCCTAATGAGTTAAATGACATAAATTATATTTATGAAGTAAACGCTATTATTTAGCTTACTTCCTTAAGCTGGCAAAGATACTGCTAATTTTTCCGATCTGCTTTTGATTGTTTGACTTTGTTTTAGTATAAAGTAGTATTTCGTTTTAATCCTAGACAAAAGAAGTAGGGGAGATGGTGGTAAGGAAAATTTAAAACTAAAAATAAAAGGACACTTCATATTAGCTAAATGAAAATTTCAAGAATAGTATCTTATATTTTTTTTTGGATTTTATTAGAGTTGTAATAGCTGGTACTTTTGGAATCTGTATGTTAGTAGGTTTATAATATGATATTTAGTAATCCACTGTTACAGTATCTCTTTGTCAAATCGTTAAATATAGCTCCAATCGAAGTTTGATTTGAGTTGGTTGAATTAGATGTTAATTTAAAGTGTTATAAATCTTTTCCGAAGTACTCTTTTATAAAATCATGTTGTTGGTTAACATTCATTTTATCTGCATCTTTTATTTCTACTTTTAATTTCAAAAAGCGCTCATCTTCACTTAAGAAGTCAAAAAAATCTAATTTTGCTTCAGTAGGGCCAAAAAGTACTATTTCGTTATATTTGAGTATAGCCTTTCCAATTTTACTGAAATGTTTATTTAAGATAGTTGCTTTAGAACTACTTAGTGATTCGTTTTCGTTTAAATGACTTGATTTTTTTCCTCCTGCTACGAACTCAGATACAATCGTTTGAATTTCAAAAGGTTTTGTAGTAAATTCTATTAGGAAGGCAATTGAATCATCCATCCATATACCTATTTGATTTGGCTTTTTCATTTTGTTTACTAATTTATTTCGTGTAAAGTTATCGATATAAAGAAGTGTCATTATTTTTATAAGTCTAGTGGTATATTGATATCGTCGGTTGTCCCAAAAGTGTCGAGGAATGGTTTTTAAATAATCTTGTATGTCCCTTTAAATATGATTTTATAGCATTGTAGGAGAGGTGTATAAACAAAAAAAATCGGGAGTGAGTCCCGATTTTTTTTGTTTGAATTGAATTACAATTTATTATATTTCGTCAAAAGTGTTTCCTTGTTCGATGTCTCCAGTTTTATAGCCTTTCATAAACCAGTATTTTCTTTGCTCAGATGTTCCATGAGTAAAGGATTCAGGAACGATATGCCCCTGCATTTTTGACTGTATGGCATCATCCCCTACAGCATGTGCAGCACTCAAAGCTTCATCAATGTCACCATCCTCTAATATATTATTCATTTTTTGATTGTAATGGGTCCAAACACCAGCATAAAAATCAGCCTGCAACTCTAATGCTACCGATAATTTATTGGCTTCAGCCTTACTTTTACCTTGTTGCATTTGGCGCATTTTATTAGATGTTCCTAGTAAGGTTTGAACATGATGTCCTATTTCGTGCGCAATTACGTAAGCAGTGGCAAAATCACCACCTTGAGCTCCGAAACGAGTTTTTAATTCTTCAAAAAAGGCTAAATCCATATATACCTTTTGATCAGCTGGACAATAGAAAGGTCCGGAATCTGAGGTTGCGTTACCACATTCAGTTTCAACTCCACCAGTAAATAAGACTAAATTTGGTTTTTTATAATTGAGGTTATTTTCATTGAAAATTTTAGTCCACACATCCTCATTATCAACTAATATAGCATTTATGAAATCTTGTTCTTCTAGTTCTTTTGATGTTAGGTCTCTCTGTTCTGTTGGTGCAGACTGTTTTCCTTGAGTTTGTTCTAAGATATTACCCACCATTTGACCATTTTCACCTCCAAAAACATTTAATAATAAGATCACAATCCCGATGATTCCACCACCTACTATTGTTTTCCCACCAGAGGACATTCCTCTTCTGTCTTCTAAATTATCGCTTTTCCGTCTGCCTTGCCATTTCATAATAGTATTGTTTAATTGATTGTTAAGTTATAATGGATTTCCAAATTTAATTAAATAATTAAGACACTCGGTTTTCTTTAATAAATTAAGTGATCCATTTAATTAGAGTCTCTTCGATAATTCCCTTTGCAATAGGTTTTGAAATATAATCATTCATTCCTACTTTGATGCATTTTTCTTTTTCTTCCTTTTCTGTTCCGGCAGTTACCGCTATTATGGGAATGTCTTTCCCTAGTTTAAGTTTCCGTATTGCAGTCACAGCCTCATATCCATTCATCACGGGCATTTGAATATCCATAAAAATAATATCAGGATTCAAAGTTTCAAAATTCAATATAGCTTCCTGGCCATTATGGATTTCAAAAATGATTGCCTGTGGAAGTATGTTTTTTATTATAGTCTTTAGTAATAACATGTTGATTTTGTTGTCTTCAGCAAGCATTACTTTTAAATTTTTAAATTTGGCATCAGTCTTTAGAAATATATCATTACTCACATAATCAGGACTAGATAGCAATGGCTGTACTTCTGAAGGGGTATTTGTACTTTTTAAATCTACGTCGAAATAAAATGAACTTCCAACACCAATTTCGCTTTTAAGATTTAAATGGCTTCCCATAAGCCCCAACAGTTTGTTCGAGATTGTCAGACCGAGACCTGTACCTCCAAACTTCTTGGTAGTTGAGCTATCTTCTTGTGAAAAAGCTTTAAAGATTTTCTCCTTATTTTTTTCCATAATACCAATACCCGAATCAACTACAGCAAAGCGGATTCTATTAGTAGAATTATCAATTTCTTCTATAAGTGTAACCTCTAATCGCACAAATCCCTTTTCAGTAAACTTTACGGCATTTGCTAAAAGATTAATTAAAATTTGCTTTAATCGTACAATATCTACCCAAAAATACTTTGGAATATCTGATGCTATGTTAAGCTCTAGAGCTAATTTTTTTTGATTGGATTCATAAAAAATTAAATCTATAATCTGATCTAATAATTCTTTGACATTGTATTTTTCTATATATAAATCAAGTTTTCCGGCTTCAATTTTCGAGAAATCAAGGATGTCATTTACAATTCCTAATAATGAATTGGCAGATTGATTGACGGTAATCATATGCTTTTGCTGAATTTCACCCAGCTCCGTTTTCATCAATAGATCAGTAAAACCAATAATACCATTAAGCGGTGTTCTGATTTCATGGCTCATATTAGCTAAAAATTCAGACTTTGCTTTATTTGCGGCCTCAGCATAATCGCGTCCTTGAATTGCTTTTTCGGCCTCCTTTCTTTTGGTGATATCTAGCATGATACCTTCAATATAAATTATTTTACCGTTTTTAATGACGGCATCACCAAATTCTTCAACCCATACAATTTCATCATTTCGATTAATGATGCGGTACGTTAAATGGAAAGGTTCAAACTTTGATAAGCTTTCCGTAGATTCACGAATAGTCATTTCAACATCCTCAGGATGAATTAAATCCGTATAAATCATCCTCTTTTCTAGAAAATCAGCTTTCTTATATCCCGTTAGTTTTTCAATTTCGTCATTGAGATATAGTTTTGTATGGTCTTTATCATTTTCTGATAAGTAGACTGTCCCAGGTATATTGTTGGCTAATAATCTAAATTTTTCTTCGCTTTCAAAAATGGCTGTTTCATTAGAGATACTTTCAATAGATGAAGCAATATTTCGTGCTAAAGTTTGTAGAATTTTAATTTCATCTTCTGACCAAATTCTTTCTTTATCTGTATTGTCAAAACCTAGGAAACCATGAAATTTATTTTTTATAAAAACAGGGAAAAGGATGAGTGAAATTACATCTACATTCAGTAATTTGTTTTTTAAGGAAATATTCTTAATTTTCGGGACCGAAGCTTGATAAATTTTATTGTCTAATAACGGTAATATGAGTTCCTCAAAATATTCATATGGTAAGTTTTGAAGCTTTGGATTATTTTCAGTTAAAGTGGTATTGTCAAAAATCCAACGGTACTTTTGACTGATTGATTTCTCATCTGGATTATTTTTGTAATAGTAGGCGCGATGTGATTTTGTCGCATTTCCCATGATAACCAGAACTTCAGTAAAAATGGCATCAATATCTTTACTATTTAAGAATTTTTCAGTGCATAAAGCCATTGCTGACAATAATTCACTCTTATAAGCTAACGTTTTTTCAGTTTTTAATCTCATTTTAGACTCAATTGCCATAGCAAGCAAGTCTGATACCGAGCGGGCAAAATTGATATCTTCGTGATTCCAAGGTTTAATCTTATCGGTTGTTTCAATACAAATTAATCCTTTAAGTTTTCCATTTATGATTACAGGGGTGTCTAATAGGGAATAAATTTTATTTAGTGGTGCATAATCAATACACAGCTCTTTTGTTGCCGCTGCGGCATATATGTCTGAAGCTACAATTTGATTTTTTTCTTGAACATTTGCAAAATAGTGCGGGTATTGCTCTTTGGTCAATACAAGTCCGCTTTCATAGTTGTCACTATTTAATTGGTATAAATTAATACATTTTAGTTCTTCAGGAAAATTCTGCCAATAACTGGCTCGACTGGCACCTATTGTTATGGCTGTAATTTCTAATATATTTTTTAAAATAGTTTCAAAATCTGCATTTTTAGAGTAGCTTTTCACAGTTAAAACTCTTAATGCTTCGTTGTATTTGATGATTTTTTCTTGTCGTTCTGTTCTTTCTTTTTCAATATTTTTTACAAAAGTAATGTCTCTTGCAATAACGGAATAACCAGATATCTCTCCTTCCTCATCTCTGTTGACAGATACTTTTTGTGAGATCCACATCTCCTCACCATTTTTCTTGATAATTGGAAACTCCAGCATGGGGTAACTATTTATCTCTACGGTAGGGTTTGAATAAAAATTAAATACGTTTTCAGAATAAATGTCACTTATTAAATCACGAAATTTTATTTCTTTAAACTCTTCTAAGTTGTAGCCCATCAGCTTTTCAGAGTTCTTGTTTATTAGTATAAATTGACCGTATTTGTCTAATTCAAAAATAATATCTGTCGCAGACTCTACAAGATTCTCATATCTTTTTTGAGTCTTAATTTCGTTCGTGACATCTTGACCAATACCAATTATTAAATCATCTGAAAATCGTTTATCATTCCATTGTATGTGCTTAAACTCTCCGTTCTTACATTTTAGTTTTCGTGTAAATGTTCTTTCGGCAATGGTATTATTATGAAATTCTTCACCTATAAATTCTGGATCTTCTGTTACTTTCCAAAAACCAAGACCCATAACCTCTTCTACAGTGTATCCTAATATGGTTTCTATTGTTTCACTGCAAAATTGAACTTCTCCTTTTCTATTAGTAGCCATAACAAGAGAGTTTCCGTTATTGACAATCTGATTAGAGAACTTGAATTTGTCTTTAATATTTAAAGATGTTACATGATTAACATAGTTTATCATAAACACTAAAATGGAAAAATTTAATAAGATGATTACAGTTTTGATGGGTAGCATCTCAAAAAAGTAAATGGTTGCAATAAATAAAAATACAAATGTGGTAAAATACCAATACAGTTTTATGGGTTTTAGTATTGTAAATGCAAAGAAAAAAGCGACTACAAAAGATATGACAGGGATAAGGTCTAAGGAGTGAAGAAGAATACTCTTACAAATTAATAGAAAATATAGGATGTAGATAGTGATGAAAATTTGTTTTATATATTTAAAAACAATTGCCTTTTTTGTACTAATGAAATAGATTATTAATAATATTACTCCAATGGTTAGGTTTGAGGATAAAAGACTTTTAGGTCTTACAAAAAAAAGCTCGAGGTTAATTTCTGTTATTGGGTTTAATATTCCTAAAAACAATAAATAAGTTTGGTATTCCTTTTTTCTTATGTACTCTTCATTGTTAGCTTCTATAAATTTATTTGATAATCTGGATTTAATTTTGAAAAAATTGAAAACTAACAAACCGTAGCAAATTATTAAAATAGGTATTAGCAACCACTTTAGGTTATTTTCCTGTATTATCGCCAAGTCTATTGCAAATAAAAAATTCGTTTTAAATGGAAAAGATCTCCAGAAAACGGAAAATAAATTTGTAATGAATGAAAAAATAGGGGAATAACAAAAAACCATAAAACTGTTTTTAATGTAATTTTTAGAAATATAAAGAAAAAAATCTATAAAAAAACCCAATTTAATAATTATTAGATTGGGAATTAATATTGTGACAAACAAGTTTCAACTAGAGTTTGTGGACTCTTGGAATTACTTCTTTTATATATATGAAATTAGTATTGTGAATTTTCGACTTTTTGAAATTCATTTTCTTTGTCAAAGCCAACAATTTCACTGTATAAAGCATAATACATAGAATACATAAAAGGAATCGTAAAGAAGATTCCAATACAGCAACCTATGAATCCTACCATAGATGCCATCCCAGCAACAAATACAAGTCCCAAAATAACCAATGGCTGTTTTAAAATAATAGTAAAGCTTGAACTGATAGCATCGACAGCTTTTAGGTCAGCAAAAATAATTAGGGGAATTGTCAATAAGGTAAAAAATGATACTGCAAGATTAATTAATGAACCAAGTAGTACTACTCCAGCGTAATCTAAGGCTAGCATTAAACCAGACGTAACACTAGAAATAAGTAGTACGGCAATAAAAAGTTCCTTAAAATAAGGTGCTTTGTAATATTCAAAAATGCTCGAAACATGGAATTCCTCATCCCTTTCTGCGCAATAAGCCATTTTTATCAAGCCTGCTAGTAAAGGACTTATTAAGCAGGAAAATAAAATTTCAAATCCCGTATAGATTAATTTAAAACTTTCAGTAGCCATTTGAGTTTCTAAACTTTCCGGATTGGCCATTGTTTTCAATGCGGCTATTCCAATGAATGCAATAGTAAATGTGGCAATAAGAGCGAAAATGATAAAGAAGAATACCAATATCATGGAACCTGCATAAAGGGCTATTTTTTTGTAATTTTCGAATGCAAGATTGAAGACACTGGCGAAATCCAATTGATACCCATTGGCTTTAATTTCTTCAATTCTGTTTTTTTGTAAATTCATTTTTTCTTGGTTATAATTGGTTGATTAGGGTTTAAAGCTTAAAATAAACTTCTTCTAATGGTACTCTAAAACGTTCTCCATAAATTCCTGTTTCCTCTCTGACTCCGCAAGCTATGATCATGTTTATTTCGGCAGAATTAGGAATCCCTATTATCTTTTTCACTCTCAAAGAGTCAAAACCTTCCATTGGGCAAGTATCATAATTGATTGCAGCCATACTGATCATGAAATTTTGTGCAGCAAGTGCCGCACTTTTTTGTGCCACAATACGCATGTCACTTCGTCTTGCTTCACGGTAAATGGGTTTGAATATCCCAATCGCTTGAAAAGTAATGTATTTTAATGCTCCCAGTATTCCTATAAAATCAAAGTATAGGGTTGGAACTATTTTTTGATAATAATTCAGTGCAAATTTTTCTCTTTTGGAATATTCAGAATGGGGTTTGTCTCCATATTGTGATTTTAAAAAATCAATATTAGACTGTACTCTTTTCTTCCATAAATCTTTTCTGGCCACTACAACGACCATTTGCTGTGCTGTTTTTGCGGCACTTTGGCTAAAGCTAGCTTCGCTAAGTTGCGACAATACATCCGTTGAAGTAACATGATAAAACTCCCAAAGTTGCATATTACTGCTAGTAGGAGCAAGGGAAGCTAAATGAATACATTCCTTTACCTTTTCGTCATCAAGTGGTTCTTTTTTAAAAACACGTACAGAGCGTCGGTAATGAATGGCAGCGCTAACTGATTTTTCAGGGGTTACATCCATTTCAACAATTTTTTTATAGTTGCTAATTTATTATTATAGGGTGCATATCGCATTGTCAAATCTAGCCAATTTGCTTTTTTAACGATTCCTTTTTTATGAGAAAAAATGTCAAAACTCAAACTACCGTGATAAGCTCCAATTCCGCTATGACCTACGCCACCAAAAGGCAATCTTTTGTTAGAGAAATGAACTACAGTGTCATTAATACATCCACCGCCAAAGGAATAGGTCTGGATTATTTTTTTAGCAAATGAATTATTAGTAGTGAAAACGTAAAGTGAAAGCGGCTTTTCATATTTGGAAATAATAACATGGATATCAGCTTCGCTTTCGTAAGAAAGTATAGGTAATAATGGTCCAAATATTTCATCCTTCATGATGAGACTATCAAGGTTCGTTTCCTCAATCAATGTGGGCGCTATGTAACAAGTTTCGGCATCAGTCTGTCCCCCAAAAACAACTTTTTCAGGTTCTATCATGCTCGCTAGGCGACTCCAGTTTTTGCTATTTACAATTCTTGCAAAATCACCAGATTCTTTTGGATTAGATCCATAAGCGGCCGTTATTTCGTCTTTTAAGTATCCCACAAATTTGTTTTTTATATCTTTTTGTACCAAGATATAATCAGGAGCTATACAGGTTTGTCCTGCATTAATAAATTTCCCCCAAACAATTCTTTTAGCTGCAATCTTTAAATTGGCAGTTTCATCAACTATACAAGGGTTTTTTCCACCAAGTTCCAGTGTAATTGGAGTCAGGCTTACAGCTGCGGCTTTTGCAACAATTTTGCCAACAGGCACACTTCCTGTAAAGAAAATATAGTCCCAGCGTTGCGAAAGTAAATCTTGGGAAACTTCTACGCCACCCTCAACAACTTGTACATGATTGACATGAAAGGTTTTTGAAATGATTTTAGCAAGTACTGCTGACGTTTTAGGCGTTAATTCAGAGGGTTTAAGAACCACTTGATTTCCCGCTGCCACTGCAGATACTAAAGGACAAAGAGCTAATTGGTACGGATAGTTCCAGGGCGCAATTACTAATACTTTGCCGTAAGGTTCTTTGTAAATATAATCTGTCGAAGGGAAATTAAGAATCGATGGAAAGACTTTTCTTGGCTTTGCCCAACTGTGTATATTTTTAATGGTATCTTTTAATTCCGAAATAACATAACTGGTTTCAGTTAAAACGGCTTCAAATTCAGGCTTTTTGAAATCATCATATAATGCCTGAATTATTTCCTTTTCGTGAATAATTACGTTGTTTAGAAGCTTTATTAAAGTTTCTTTTCGGTAGTCTATATTTGTTTTGTAATTCATTTTAAAATTAGCTCTTTAATTATATTGCAAGTTAATTTTTAAATTTCAATTATGTTTTTTTCTTTAAATAAAATCATAGTGCATTCCAAATAACTTCATTTGGGACTGGAGCAGTAACGGATAGTGTTTCTTTAGTGACGGGGTGAATAAACACTAATTTCCTGGCATGCAAATGAATACCTCCGTCAGGATTGCTTCTGTCAAAACCATATTTTAAATCTCCTTTTATTGGGGAGCCTATGGCTGAAAGTTGCGCTCTGATTTGGTGGTGTCTTCCTGTGTGTAAATTGATTTCCAGTGCAAAATAGTTGTTCAATTCTTTGAAAACAGTATAGTCCAAACTAGCTAATTTGCTGTCTGGCACTTCATTGATATGTGCTTTAGAAGTATTGTTTTTCTCATTCCTTTTGATAAAATGAACTAATTTATCCTGAGATTTTGCCGGTTTGTTCTTAACGATTGCCCAATATGTTTTTTGAGTTTCTCTGTTCTTAAATAGCTCATTCAATCGTGTCAGTGCCTTACTGGTTCTGGCAAAAACTACAATTCCAGTTGTGGGTCTGTCTAAGCGATGAACAACGCCAAGGAAAACTTCCCCTGGCTTGTTGTATTTGTCTTTGATGTATTCTTTCACAACCTCAGACAATGGCTTGTCTCCAGTTTTGTCTCCTTGTACAATATCACCCACACGTTTGTTTACCACTATGATATGGTTGTCTTCGTGTAATACTTGAAGATTGGTCTTATCTGAAACTATTTTCATAGAAAGTACCCTTTTATTTTTTTTTGATTAGTACTGTTCTTTCTCGTTAGGGAAGTCGCTCGATTTTACATCGGCAACATATTGACTAATTGCTTTTGTCATTCCTTCATATAAATCCATATAGCGACGTAAAAATCTTGGACTAAACTCATTGTTCATTCCTAACATATCGTGGATTACAAGAACCTGTCCGTCAACACCACCACCAGCTCCAATTCCTATTACGGGGATCGAAATACTTTTGGCTACTTTTTCAGCCAAGTGTGCAGGTATTTTTTCTAAAACTAAAGCAAAACAACCTAGTTTTTCTAATAATTTTGCGTCTTCCATCAATTTATCCGCTTCCTCATCTTCTTTGGCGCGTACCGTATAAGTTCCAAATTTATAGATAGATTGAGGCGTAAGACCCAAATGTCCCATTACAGGAATTCCGGCATTTAATATTTTTTTGATTGATTCTTTAATTTCTTTTCCACCTTCTAGTTTTACAGCATGTCCACCACTTTCCTTCATGATTCTGATCGAAGAGCGCAACGCTTCTTTAGGGTCTGATTGGTAACTTCCAAAAGGTAAATCCACCACAACCAAAGCTCTTTCTATGGCTCTAACAACTGAGGAAGCATGATAGATCATTTGGTCCAAAGTGATTGGTAAGGTCGTTTCGTGTCCAGCCATTACATTTGAAGCTGAGTCTCCTACAAGGATAACATCAATACCGGCCGAATCAACAATTTTCGCCATTGTAAAATCGTAGGCGGTAAGCATGGAGATTTTTTCTCCATTATTTTTCATTTCAATTAATGACTTGGTCGTAACTCTTTTGTAGTCTTTTTTTGCTGATGACATAGGATTGCTATTTTCGGCACAACTATAGGTGTCGGATTATACGCTGTAAAAGTAGTGAAACATATTCTTTAGAAACAAAAAAATGGGTCCGAATAAAATCGAACCCATTTTTATATGATGTACAGTCGTTGAACTACTGTTTCAAATCAGTAAATTTTGTATCCAAAGCAAACGAAGAGTTTGTTTTTTCAACAATAGTTTCTTTTTCTAAATTGAAATTTGCTGTTTTCTTAATGTCTAATGATGAAGTTCCAATAGCCACTTTGTAGGAACCAGCTTCAGCAATCCAAGCATTTTTGTCCGTAACAAATGAAGTTAAATCCTTTGGGTTCAATGTCAAAGTAATCGTTTGACTTTCTCCTGCTTTTAATTCGTTTGTTTTAGCAAAGGCTTTTAATTCTGAAGTTGGTTTGTCTGTGTTTTTTGAAGGCGCAGAAAGGTACAATTGAACTACTTCTTTTCCAGGCGTTTTTCCTACGTTTTTTACAGTTAGAGTAACTTCCATTTTGTTCGAAAATGTAGTTGAACTTAGTTTTATATCTGAAATGTCAAATGAGGTATACGATAGTCCGTAACCAAATTCATAGGATGGTTTTACCTTAAATGTATTGAAATAACGGTATCCAACGTAAACACCTTCTTCGTAGGTTACACTAGTAGGGTTTTCTGCAGGTGTACCAATCCAGTTTTTAGTTGCAGCAGCATCTTCATATTTTACGGGGAAAGTCATGGTTAATTTTCCTGATGGAGTTACTTTTCCAGAAAAAATATCTGCAACAGAGTTTCCACCTTCCTGACCAGGTTGCCATGGCAAAAGAATTGCATCTACTTTATCTTTCCAACTTGCTGTCTCTATTACGCCACCGATGTTTAAAACAACAACTACCTTTTTGCCTTCAGCATGAAAGGCTGCCGAAACGGTATTGATTAAATTGATTTCATCTTGTGCCAAGTTAAAATCTTCATCTAGTTTACGGTCGTCACCTTCACCAGCATTTCTGCCGATTGTGATTAAAGCTAATTCAGAACTTTTGGCTTTTTGTTGAACGATTTCTGAATTTAATTCTAATTCGTGAAGTCTTTTTGGAGTTGCCAATAAACCCTCTTTTTCACGTCTTTTAGTCTCAATTTCTTTTTGAGCCTTCATAAATGGGGTGTATAATCCTTCTAATTCGGTATCAATAGAAAACCCCGAATTAGTCAAGCCATCAATTAAAGAAATAGAATAAGCTTCATTTACATCACCACTTCCAGTACCACCAGAAATAAAATCATAAGATGTTATACCAAAAACGGCTAATGGTTTTGATTTTGAAGTGAATGGCAATACATTACCGTCGTTTTTTAATAGAATAATACCTTCAGCTGCAGCGTCTCTTGTGACCTGTGCGTTTTCTTTTAAGTTTGGTTTATTTGAATAGTTGTAGTTGCTCATAGCAGGTGATCTCATCACTAATTCTAAAACTCTTGTTAAATTGATGTTGAGATCTTCTTTAGAGAGTTTGCCATTTTTTATGTTTGCGACAATTGCATGGTGTTGTGCAGGTAAACCTGGCATCAATAAGTCATTTCCAGCTTTGAGTTGTTTGACAACATCACTAACAGCGTCCTTGTCCCTAATGGCCCCAAATCCGTTGTAGCCGCCAAACCAGTCTGTCATTACTAACCCTTTAAAACCCCATTCATCACGAAGTACAGTTGTTAAAAGGTCTTTACGTGCCGATGTGTAAGTACCATTCAAAAAATTATAAGAAGACATCACTGTCCACGGTTGCGCTTCTTTAACTGTGATTTCAAATCCTCTCAAGTATATTTCGCGTAATGCTCTTTCGCTCACATGCGCATTAACGCCCATTCTATTTCTTTCCTGATTATTAGCTGCAAAGTGTTTTACCGATGTTCCTACACCATTAGATTGTAAACCATTTACCATCGCAGCAGCAATTTTACCTGTCAAAAGCGGATCTTCAGAGTAATATTCAAAGTTTCTTCCACACAATGGGTTTCTGTGTATATTCATACCTGGACCTAATAAAACATCTACTCCATATTCTTTTACTTCGTTCCCCATCGCTTTACCAACAGTGTTGATAAGCGCTTCATTCCAGGTAGATGCTAATGCGGTTCCTACTGGAAATGCTGTAGCATAATAGGTATTCGAATCGTCTTCTCTAATTGGTTTGATACGTAAACCAGCGGGGCCATCTGATACAATTATAGAAGGAATTCCTAAACGAGAAATAGCAGTTATTCCTCCAGCAGAGCCAGGTACTTTTGCAGTATCTTTTCCAGAAGTAAACTGCATTTTTGCCCAGTCAAAACCAGGCATACCAATTCCAATCAGCATACTTGCCTTTTCATCGTTGGTCATTTTATTTATAAGATCTTGTATTCGATCTTGAGTTGAAAGTCGATAATCTTCATACTTATCTAATTTTCCATTTCTATTTAAATCAGAAAAAGTAAACCCATTTATAGTTATAAGAGGACTGTTTGTTGGATCTTTTGTCTCTGTGGTGTTTGCCCAAGAAATTCCTGAAAACACTAATGCCGAAAGCAATGATGTTTTTGCGATTGTTGAAATTGATTTGTTTCTCATGAGGTTATTTTTTGTTAATAGCTTTTTATTGCTTCAATATGAAGCAATATTAATAATTTTTATTTGATATTTGTATAAAAAAGGATTATTTTTCTGATTATCAGTTTTTAAAAGATAGATTTATAATCAGTTTCGTATTTTTACGGCCAATTAAAAAATATGGAACTCAAAAAAATTATTGAAGAGAAGTCGAAGGAGTCATGGGAAATCTATTTGCCCAGTATTTCTATCGATTGTGTTGTTTTTGGTTTTCATGATGGTGCACTGAAAGTATTGGTTTTGAAAATGAAAGGAAAAAATTTATTAGGACTTCCTGGGGGCTATATTAAAAAACGTGAAAACTTAAATGAGGCTGCTAGTAGAATACTTCAAAGACGAACTGGGGCCGAAAATATTTATCTGAGCCAATTTAGCACTTTTGGTGATTTAGATCGTTCCGAAAGTTTTTTTGAGGAGTATTCTGATACGTTATGGAATAAGCAGCGCTTTGTCTCTGTAGGATTTTATGCTTTAGTTGATTATTCTAAAGTGAATTTAGTTATAGATGAAGTTTTTGATCCTTGCGAATGGATGCCAATTGAGGAATTAACGGAATTTATGATGGATCATCAAATGATTTTTGACAAGGCATTATCCACTTTGCGAAAGCAATTAAATGATAAACCGATAGGTTATAATTTACTACCTGAAAAATTCACGATGCCAGAGCTTCAAAAACTATATGAAATTATTCTGGGCAAGAAACTGAATCGTGGTAATTTCTATCGAAAGATGTTGCGTTATGATATTCTTGAAAAACTGGATGAAAGTAGAAAAGGCGGCGCTCATAAGGCACCAGACTTGTATAAGTTTGATGTAGAGAAATACCAGCTGGCACTTACGAATGGATTTAATGAGGGTTGGTAGTGAATGTAGGATATCAAATTAAATTGTTAATTATGAAAAGAATTATTTTACTGGGTTTTATTCTAATTTCATGGAATAGTCAGGCGCAAAAGCAAGAAATTAAAAGTACTATTGCTACTTTTTTCGAAGGTTTTCATGCGAGAGACTCGGCGAAAATAAAGTCGGTTTGTTCTGAAAATATGGTTTTGCAATCTATTGCTGAAACTGCGAATGGCAATTCTTTATCAGAAGAGTCATCAGCAGCATTTTACCATTCGATAGCAACGATACCAAATGAAATTAAATTTTCAGAAAAAATAATAAGCTATACTATTCAAGTTGACGGCACAATGGCTGTAGCTTGGACTCCTTATGAATTCTATAAGAACGGAATACTCAGCCATACTGGTGTCAATGTTTTTACACTGTTCAAAAAGGATGACTCTTGGAAAATTATTTATATTATTGATACTAGAAGAAAATAATTTTATAGTAGTTCAATAGCCAGTTTTGTGTTTTGCCCTTAACTTTAGTAGTGTAAAAAACAGATCCCGAAAGTTATCGGGACCAGAATAATTTTAGTAGAGTAGAGGTAAAGCAATCATTTGTTGTTTTGATTGCATTTTTGTTTTTCATATATCATAATCGCAACCTGTTCAATTTAAGTTAGTTTTCCTTCAGCAAAAAGTCTTCGGATCTCTTTTTTGTCAAATTTACCAACGCTGGTTTTGGGCACTTCATTTATATAAACATAATCTTTTGGAATCTGATATTTTACAAACTCTCTAGATAAAAAATCGATTAGTTCTTCATCAGAAACTGTATCATCACTATTTAGCAAGACTATTGAAGCCAAAGGTTTTTCTACCCATTTTTCGTCAGGAATTGCAATTACGGCAGCTTCTTTAATTTTGGGATGCGCCATTAATGCGGATTCTAATGCTACACTTGAAATCCATTCACCGCCGCTTTTTATAAGGTCTTTGGTTCTGTCCTTGATTTCCATATAACCATCCTGATCAATCGTACTCACATCACCTGTTTTAAACCAACCGTCTTCTGTAAAACTTTCATGATTATTCGTTTTAAAATAGGAGCTTATGGTCCATGCCCCTTTTATTTGTAATTCTCCCATAGTCTTCCCATCTGTTGGAGCTACTTTTCCATCATCTGTTACGATCCTTAATTCTACACCCGGAAATGCGGTGCCTTGCTTGGCACGAATAGTTATCTTTTCGTCTTCTGATAGACTGTCATGCAAGGGTTGAAGGCGGCTTACTGTACCTAGAGGAGAAGTTTCAGTCATTCCCCAAGCTTGCACCCCTTTTATTCCAAAATCTTTTTCAAAGCCCTGAATAAGACTTTTTGTTAGAGCAGAACCACCTACAAGATATTCTTCGAGGGCTAATTTTTCTTTTGGAGGGTTCATTTTCAGCGCATGATAGACGCCTAACCATATCGTTGGGACACCATTAGCTTTATTTACTTTTTCTTCTATAAGAATTTTAATGATAGCCTCAGGCTGTAAGTTAGAAGAGGGCAGTACCATGTTTGATCCTGATAAGAGACACAAGTACGGAAAACCCCATGCCATGACATGAAATTGTGGTACAATCAGCAATACAGTATCTCTATTGCTAAAGTTTCCAGCATTTGGCGACATAATTGTTGTCGCATGTAAAAATGTTGATCTATGAGAATATAAAACTCCTTTTGGTAATCCCGTTGTTCCACTTGTATAACACAAACCACTGGCATCATTTTCATTTATCGCAGGCCATTCAAAATGGTCTGATTGATCCGCGATCAAATCTTCATAATGTAATGTATTTGGTAAAGTGGTGGTGAAATCTTGAGCTGCATTTATCAAAACGAAATGTTCTACAGTTTCCAGTAGCGGAGCAATTTTTTCTAAGAGCGGAACTAATGTTGCATCAACAAAAATCACTTTGTCTTCTGAATTGTTGATTATATATTCTATTTGATGACTAGATAATCTAATATTTATGGTGTGACAAACAGCTCCTATACCAGATATTCCATAGTATAATTCTACATGAGGGCCATGATTCCATGCAAAAGTACCCACCATATCACCATTTTTGATTCCTAATTTCTGTGTTAATGCATTGGCTAACTTTTTACAGCGTTTGTACATATCACCAAAACTATATTCATGTCTTGTTCCATCTGGTAAATGGGTTATTATTTTCTTGTGATGATAGACACTATTTCCATACTCAAGAATAGTATTTGTTGTGAGTGGGTAATCCATTATTAATCCTTTCATATTAAAATGTTTTAATGATTGATTTTTTTAATGGCGGCTTTATTTTCAGGAATACTATAGTCCGCTTCTATTAATGAGGTTGCGAGACTAAGTTAAGGTTTTTATTTCAGTTTATTTTACATTACTATAAAGTCTTGTTAAGGTCAGTTTACACTTCTTTTTTAAGACTAAACCTCTAATAAATTGTGAGCTAATTGTGCCTATTATAGCTGGAATTGTTAGAAAGCCGTACATGATGAATTCAAATGGGAATATGTTATGAGAAGAAGAATCGGCAATCATTTCGCAAATGGCTGCTAATGAAAATAAAGCCATACTCATCGGTCCATTTTGCCTTAGGCATTTTCTTTTAAACTCTTTTTGGTTTTTTATGTTTAACTTATGTGTTAACAAAAAACAATCTGTATTAGCAAATTGCATGGCCACTGCAATACATGTTTTTGTAGATACTTTAACTGTCAATCAATAATTAGAGCCTCATTTTTTTACCAACTCCATTATTTTAATGTATATTAAGTTTTCATCAATAGGTTTTGAAATATAATCGTCCATTGCAAATTCTTTGCATTTCGAAATATCTACTGTGGTAACATCAGCGGTTAAAGCGCTGAATTGAATTTTTGATTTCAACGTTTTTCGGATGTATTCCGCGGCTTCAAATCCGTTCATTTCAGGCATCTGTAAATCCATCAAAATGATATCGTGGGTATTAGTTTGTAATTTTTCAATTGCAATTTTCCCGTTTTCTACTACTTCATGTTCAAATCCAAAATCATTTAAAATAATTTTGATTAGTAATTGATTCAGTGGAATATCTCCGGCAACTAATACGCTTCGGTTTTTAATCTTTGAATCTAGTTTTGGTATTTCTATACTTTGTTCTACTTCTATATTCGTTTTTCCAAATAGCAGGGTAAATCTAAATGTAGAACCTTCTCCTATCTTACTTTTCACGTTAATACTTCCGCCTTGAGCTTCTATTAACTGTTTGATGATGGTAAGACCCATTCCTGTCCCGCCATACGAATTTGAAGTGCTAATTTCAGTTTGTTCAAAGACATTAAAAATTGAATTTAACGGCGTTCTAATTTCGTGACTCATTTTACCTCTAACCGTATTCCTGTAATTACTAATGTTAACAAGCCGTCAGTGATGGTTAATTCGATTGTAGTGTATCTGTTCCATTTAGAAACGGGGCCTAATGCTTTAGTGATTTTTGTAAGCTCATTTAGCAATTTGGATTTTCTTATTTTGAAGCTGGCTTGGTTCATTATCAAAATGTATTTAATTGATTTTTTGACTTAGTGCTAATAGATGATAGACTCCTATTGATTGTATTTTTTTTAATAAACCCCAACTTAAGAAATCAAAAGTCTAGCACAATATATCTGTTGGTTAAAAGTCCATCCGTAAATTAACACCGATTAGCGGAGTTTCGCAATACCCAATTTTAGTGATATTTAGCTATGTGATGCTGATTGTGAATAGCTTTCGATCTGTTTTCTGGAAGATGACAGTTGAATACCAATAAAAACTCCGAAATGAGGACACTTCGAAGGGCTGGGGCACGGAATGCAATTGCGCGCGAACGGCTAATGTCAAGTGATAATTCGCTCTTAATTGAATAGGAGACACCTGGCTTTTCAGGCAGGAAGTGGTATCTTTGATGCAAGAAAACTGCTTGCAGAAATACTGTAAAGTGAACACCGTAAATTGAACACTGAATTTTGTACGCAATACTTGACATCGAAACTACCGGAGGAGAATTCAATAAAGAAGGGATTACCGAAATTGCCATTTATAAATATGATGGTCACCACATTGTGGATCAATTTATTAGTTTGATCAATCCTGAAATCCCGATTCAGCCTTTTGTGGTACAATTAACCGGTATAAATAATGAGATGTTACAGAGCGCTCCAAAATTTTTTGAAGTGGCCAAACGTATTATTGAAATGACCAAGGATTGTGTTTTGGTAGCACACAATGCCAGTTTTGATTATCGAATTCTTCGCACTGAATTTCTCCGTTTGGGATATGATTTTAATCAAAAAACACTTTGCACGGTAGAATTATCCAAAAAATTATTGCCTAAACAAGCTTCCTACAGTTTGGGTAAATTAGTTCGTGCTTTGGGAATTCCTATCGTAGACCGCCACCGTGCAAGTGGGGATGCGTTGGCCACCCTGAAGTTGTTTAAACTATTTTTGGATACGGATCTCAATACTGAAATAGTAGAAGCGCACATCAAATTTGAAGTCCAAAAAGGAATAGCTCCCAAATTGAAGAACCTTTTAGAAAGTGCGCCTTGCACTACGGGCGTTTATTACATGCACAACCAAAAAGGAAAGTTGATTTATGTTGGAAAAAGCAACAATATTAATAAACGAATCAAGCAGCATTTTACAGGAAATTCCACCAAATCCAAGAAAATTCAAACTGACGTTTTTGCGCTAACTTATTATGAAACCGGAAGTGAACTCATTGCTTTATTGAAAGAAAGCGAAGAGATAAAAATTAACAAACCCATCTATAATCGTGCGCAAAGAAAGAGTATTTTTCAGTTTGTACTGTACGCTGAGAAAGATGAAAATGGCTATTTGAATTTAAAATTGCAAAAAGCGGATGGTCAAAAAAAAGAAATTACCTCCTTTGCTTCCCTGCAAGAAGCAAAAAATGCGCTGTTCAGCATTACATCACACTACCGTTTATGCCAAAAATTCACGGGTTTATACCAAACAAAAAAGGAATGTTTTCAATATCAAATAAAAGAATGTGATGGTGCCTGCATTGGCTCTGTTTTACCTAAAGAGTACAATGAAAGGGTTCAAAAATTTATTGATAAAAGCAGTTTCGAAGCGGATAGTATGATACTCCATGACAGAGGGAGGAATAGCAGTGAACTTAGCGCAGTTTTGATTGAGAACGGAATTTACAAGGGCTATGCTTTTTATGATTTGAATTGCCCAATTTTGCCGATCGAAAACCTAAAAAACATACTTATTCCCATGCAGAACAATCGCGATGCGCGAAATATTATTCAAAGTTATATACGAAAAGGCAAATTGATGAAAATTGTGAATTTCTGATTTTTGAACTTTATTCATCTCCTGATTGGATAGGGTGGAATGCTGTGCTTTGTCAACGGCAATTTGGATGCTTTAATTAACTTCCATTTTTAAAAATGATATTATTTCGATTAGCCTTTGAATACTAAAACCGCCCCGCTCTGCGAAGTCTCCCGACGTCGAACTTTTTTAAATGTTCTTGTACAACGTAAATCTAATAAAAGTCTCCCCAGTTTTTCCCTGACTATCTTATGAAATCCATTTGGTTCTAAAAACATTTACGGAAAAAATCGGAGACTTTTGAGCTGTTTTTTCTCTTGAAGAGCTTCTGAAAAAGCACAAAGTCATGAGACATTTGTGTACCATATAGAGACGAACACTTCGGGAAGCGGGGAGCAGGCGCAAATCGGAGACTATTGCCTATGACAAATGAGAAACACTAAGGTGATCACAATTAAAGGGTTTGATGTAGAAGCTTAATTCAGTAGGATCAATAAACCACACGGAAGGATTCATCCGGGAGCAGGGAGTAAGAAGCTTATTAATAGAACTTCACCTATTACTTTCCTGAATTTATTTTTGTTGCTTTTTGTAAAAAAAGGTTGTTGGGAATCATGATTTTTTCATCGGTTTCTGTCTTCATAATTACATAGAATAGCCCTATGTCAGACACTCGTCCAGTAATATCAAATTCTTTGTCGATAATTGTAATTGATTCTCCTAATTTAACGGGATGGCTTATAAAAATGATTAGTGCTGAAGATATGTTTGAAAGAATAGACCACTGGGCAAATAATGCTATGCCAATAACTGCGAGAACTGAAGTAATAAAAGTCAAAAGTTTTGTCTGTTCAACTCCCCAAATCGCTATTATTATAGTTACGAGTATTATAAAAACGGCTAAATTAATGAACTTCAGAATAGGTCTCATTCTATATTTTGAATAATCATATTTAGTTTGAATCTTTGAAAGAAATTTTATAGTGGCAAATCTTAAAATAAAAAAGGAGGCGACTGCCAGTATTGTTTCTATTACTCTAATGTCCATATCTGTTTTTGTTTTAATTAGCTAGCACGGTTTTTATAAACACTGGAGATTCGCATTGAGCTTAGTGCCATTTTCGTGTTTTTATAGTTCCTACTATTATCACTTTAAGAAACATATTTGACTCTAAAGTCAAAATTTTAATACTAAACATACTTTATTCTAATGTATTTGTCTTCTTTATATAAGCAAAGGCTTCTTCGATGCTTGCAAAAAGATGTTCTTCTGCCACTAGGTCAGGGATAATATCAATAGATCTTAATTTGTCCATGGGTTGCTTTTGTAGGTTGACCAATAATACTTGTGTTCCCAGCTGTTCTAAATCAAACACGATGTCTTCTAGAGTATAAAGTCCAGATTGATCTATTACCGGCACTTGATCCATTCGAATGATTAAGACTTTTATCTTTTTGTCTGTAGTGGCAACTTGATTTTTGAGATACGTTGTAAATCCAAAAAATAGCGGTCCTTTCAAGTGCTTGATTAACACTTTATCTTTATACTCATCATAGAAAGGCAATTCATCTTGCCATGGTTTTTCGTCTTTCAAGTTTTCTACAGATTCTATGACAATGCCCTTTTCACCAAGGTCACTTGCCTTTTTCATAAATAAGATAGATGCTAGTGCAACACCAAGACCAACTGCTTGGATCAGGCTCCCAAAAGTAGTAATAACTAGCACTAAAATTAAAACCGCTGCATCGGCTCGTGGTACTCGTAGTAAATGCTTCAAGCCTTTGATATCAATAATTTTGAAGCCAATAGGAATTAGTAACCCTGCCAAAACTGATAGTGGGATATACGCTGCTAATGAACCTAAACCTAAAAGTACTGCCAGTAAAAATAAGCCATGAATTGCTCCTGAGATCCGAGTTTTACCTCCAGCATTAATATTGACTACGGTGCCTTTTGTTGCTCCTGCACCTGGGATTCCCCCAAAAGCAGCAGCCAGCATATTGCCTATTCCTTGTCCAATCAATTCTCGGTTGCTATTGTGCCGTGTTTTCGTCATATTGTCTGCAATTACCGAAGTCAATAAGGAGTCAATACTACCCAGTACGGCCAGTACGGCTGCATACTCTACTATTAAGCTGTACGCTTCCGGTGGTATAGTACTGAACATGGTCCCAATCTGTAAATTTGGAATTCCAGATGGGATTTCTCCAATAACGGGTACGTCCCATCCCAGAAAATAGCCCGTAAGCGCACCAATAATCAAGGCTGCCAGCGCACTTGGAATCGCTTTAGTGAGTAGTGGAAATAAATAATAAATTAACACCGTCAAAATGCCTAAAGCAAGAGCATGAATATTAAATTCCGAAAAAAGTCGGGGCAAATCCTCCAATATTGCGAAGGTTGATTTTGCCGAAATGAGTCCTACAAAGGGGAATAATTGAAGAAGTATAATGATTAGACCTACTCCACTCATAAAACCAGAAACTACGGGGTAGGGAAAATATTTCACATAGCCAGCAATGTTTATCAGTCCAAAAACGATCTGCAAAAGGCCACCTAACAGAAAACTTAAAAGTATAATCCCCATCGCTGTTTCTAGACTTCCCGTTAATTGAATTGATGCAGCAACTAAGGCAGCAGCAACAACTGTCATTGGTCCAGTAGGGCCACTAGCTTGAGTGGGTGTTCCACCAAATATTGCTGCAAATATCCCTACCATGATTGCACCATATAGACCTGCCGTCGCCCCCATTCCTGATTGCACACCAAAAGCAAGGGCGAGGGGTAAGGCGACCACTCCAGCGACCAGACCTCCAATAAAATCTCCTTTTAAATTGCTGAAATCTACTATTTTCGATGACATAAGCTTAGTTTTTAGTCAGTAAATATTGAAAAACGATTGTTTATTCCATAAATTTTTTAAATAATCTTATCGTACACACATTTAAATATGTTTATAATTCATTGTGGTAGCGCATTACTGCTAACGGTCTGGAAATTTGATAGGTTGGGGAATTTAAAGCAGTGTATTTTCGATTGACTAAAATACGATATTTTTTTTAATTTCACTAAAAACGCAAATACACAAGTATGAATTTCTAATCCTTTATTTTTTTGATCATTTAGTCAATTAATAAATTTTGGTAATCGTTGCGGGTAAACATATCTTATCATAATGCTACAATTGTGGAGCTCTTACTTTACAAACACGCTGTATTGTCGAATTTATAAGTGCTACTCATTACTTAAAAAACAGAAAATTAGTTTTTACGAGAGCCACACGAAAGGATTCATCCGAGAGCGGTGGAGCAGACCTCTTGGAAGTAGAATAGATAGTAAGAAAACGGTAAATTATATAGCCAATAGAACCATGTTAGGATTAGATTTGAGTAATTTTTGTGCTCGCAGCTGCTGTTTGTCATTACGTAGCCATTTTATTGGCGGTTGCGTCGAATTGAGTCTAAAATGAATTGGGTTTGTCAGAAAACAAAAGAGGCAACCTTAATGGAGGCAATGAAGAGGCTAACTGTAAAGAAAAAACAATTGATATTCGATTAAAAGGAAGTTCGAATTCCGGAGTAGGATAAACCAAATAGTAGAAAGCGGCAGTTCTAAGAAATAACTACTTAATAATTCATGAGTTATTTTTTTTTTGTCTTTAGGCAATTCAAGTGATCAAATAGGGTGAGGACTGAATATATAATAAAGTAGATAAAAGATAATATTGACAGGTGCCAAATTCAGTTCGTGAGGAAGTGATGTAGTAGTACTGAAAAATTACGTTGGGAGTTATTGACTTAAACCCAATAAAATTGCTATTGCTCCTCTACAATAGCTGAACGATAACGTTCCGTTGCCTTTTGTAGGTTTTCTGAAAGGGATTTTAACCACGTCATGTGATTGGCAATCAAATAAGCCTCCTGAAGACCATGAAGCGTTTCGGTATCTAATTCGGTGTGACCTAATCTGATATTTTCATCTCGCAAATTTGATAATTGCTGGTATTTACCCAACAACTTTTCCTCTGCATCTTCAGCAGTTTCTTTATCGACTTTTTTCTTTATTTGAGTATCGCCAAAACTATCTATTGACATCTGTAGGGTATTGGAGATTTTTTTGATGAGTATATTAAATTCTATAGAAGCAGGAGTGGTTTGATGATTACTGATAAAACTACCGATGGATGCGATGGCAGAAACCATTGTCTGGTTAAGCGTCACAATTTCATAAATCAGTTGAAATTCTTTCTGTTTCGATTTTGGATCTTGGGTCAATCGCTGGAAGGCAGCATTTAAATTACTGATAGCAAGAAAGGCTTCTTTCCTTGCCAAACTATAGGAGAGTTTATGTTTAAAAGGATCTTGATACAACTCTTGTGTTGCTAAAAGATATTCTTTGTTCATTTTTAAAGCCGTCAGAAGTACCTGTTTTAGATTATTGGCTTGCCAACTTGGCAAGAGTATATAATTAGCAACGACAGCGATAGTGGCTCCAATGACAGTGTCGATGACGCGGTATTGAATCACTTCAAAGGCATCAGGATTGATTAAGGAATACACAAAGATGATACTAATGGTGATCAATGCGGCAGCAAACTTATAATTCTGCTGAATCAATGCAAATGCGAATACAAACGAAACAAATGCCAATACTGCATAAACCACTACATTTTGAGTAAGCAGCACAATACCAACAGCAATAGCCGCACCAATGAGTGTGCCGATGATACGATCTTTCGACCGCTCTTTGGTTAGACCATAGCTAGGTCGCATAATAACAATGACGGTCAGCAAAATCCAATAGGTGTTTTGGATGTCAAAAAGAAAGCCTAATAGATAGGCAAATACTATCGCAATGGTAAGGCGCAATGAATGTCTGAACATGGTGGAATCCAAACTGAAATTTTGAACAATGACATTCAGTCTGTATTCCTGTAGCGTTAAAAACTGACTCGAATCTTGTCTTTTTAAGGATACTTTTGAAGCCTCTTTGACATTGGCCATTACACGTCTAATAACTCTGATTTCTTGTAGCAGTTGCTCTTGGTAATCGTATAGGTTTTTCAATACTAAAGCACCTTCACGCGCTTCAGGTAATTTGACGGTATCCAGGTAATTCTGGATAGATTCGTTGGCTTCTGCTAATGCACTTAATAGACTATCTTTATTTGGTATTTTATCATTTTGAATCAATAATTCAGACAAACGGATGAGGTGGTTACCCATGATTTTGCTCAGATTTTTGGAAGCTTTTAGAAATTCTTTATGCTCGCCAAAAATGGCATCGATCATTTTATAATCCAAATGTTTTGCTTCTATCAATTCGAAGATATTGATGGAGGAAATTAAGATTAATAGTTGCTTTTCTTCATAATGCGAACGTCCGGAACGTTTACGTGCGGTAAGCAGTGTTTCTCGGAGTGTTTCCTGCTTTTCGTTGATTTGATGTTGCAGGACGAAGCTTTGTTTAAGGTGTTCGTCACGCTTGGTTTTCTTTGTTAATAATTTGGCTCGTATTTTTAGGTATTCACCAATAAGGAGAAGCGTATCTGACAATAGTTGATTCTGATCTTTTACAGGCGCAAGTTTTTGAAAAATAAAGGATACGATTAAATACCAAAGACCTCCAACTCCCATTAAGGCAACCTGAACTAAAATATCATACGCTGTTTCTTTTTGAATGGCAATTGCTATTACCATTGCCAACAAGCCAGAAAAGGACACTAAAGACGCTCTAAAACCATAAACAGAAAGCAGCGACACAGCAAACGTAATAATTGCAATTGCCACCAATAAAAGGGGTAAGAGAGGTTTTGAAAATAGGATTATAGCTGTAATAACCATTGTTAATCCAATACTGACTAAAATGGCATTGACTTTGCGTTTGCTGCTGCCCGGGATGTCGCCTGGCGCATTTAAAAAAGCACCGATAACAACAGCTGGAGCATATTCAAAATACCCTAAAAGATACAACAATGAAAGGGGTACAACAATCCCAAATCCAATACGAATTCCCCGGTCAAAGCTGGAGCTCTTTAAAAATAATTCTAATTGTTTGAGTTTTTCTTTCAAGCGGGTTTATAATTTGATTCTAAAGGTAGAATAATTGAGATGAAGTATTGTCTCGTTAGCTTATTTTAGTTGGTACATTTAAAAGAATCGCATGATGTGAAATAGTTGTATAAAGCCTTTTGTTTGTAGATTGATTTCTGACATTATTGCCAATATCCGGCTCGGCTTGGTCGTCTTTTTTGAGGGAGTTCAGTTGTCTCGTTGTAATTATTTGTAAGCACTTTAATTAAACCTACCACCAAACAATAAAAAAAAGCTAAATAGGAATCTTTATATTTTTGCCAACATAATGGGGCTTGTTTTTCTTTAATACTACTTATAGTTCCTCATCAATGCTATTCTCTATCTTCTGGTAAAGGTGAAATCATAATATGCGCTTTATGTGTTCCGGGATTCATAATCCAAGGATGATTTGAAGCCATTGGGACTTCTGGCAAACCAGTAGATTCTGATGTGGCCCAAGGCAGATATATCACATAGCGAAGTTGCGCACCTTCCACTTTTGAGGCTGCAGAGTCATATACGGTCTTTGCCCCGTAGTAGATTTGTAAAGTCAACCCAGGAGTTATTTTTAGTTGACCTAATTTCATCTCTTCTTCACGGATAGCAAAGACTTCTTGTTCATTCTTTCCTTCTGCTCTTAAGGCTCTTCCTCTTGCCATAAAGGGTTCGAGGTCTTTATGATAACATGCGGCACTAAATCCGGCCTGAGTCGGATTATCTGCAAGAATAATAAATTCATTATCTCCTTCTTTAAGGGTCACAAATTCACCTGCCATATTATATCCAATAACTTTACATTTCGATCTGCTTTCTTTGGGAGCAGCCATTAATGCTGTTGCAATTAAAGCTTCATCAGTATCAATATTCTTTAATTGTTTATTATTGTCATTTGATGTACTTTTTATTTCAGATTCCATTGCAGGGGATTCCTGTGTTGGCTTTTTTGTTTTGTCTGATGAATTACAAGAAATCAAAATTCCTGCAAAAACAAATACTGTAATAATATGTTTCATAATTTATTAATTTTTAAGTGTTTTTATAATGAAGTACAACGTTAGATATATTTTTTGTTACGTATTTAAGCAACTAATTTAGTAAATAAATCACAGATAGTAAATTCAAGCGCCGCGACGCTTCAGTATTTGCAAGTAGGTGAGGACTGGCAATGAATTATATACTGTGTTAGCTTTAGTTTCACAGGTATTTAATTGTCATACTTTATGGTTTTTATTGCTTGTTTAGATAAATTGATAAAAGGCTATTTAGATTTCCTAAATAGCCTTTTACTTCTTTTTTATTTACTCCTTTTTCCATTGTGGATAGGAAGTTATTCGTTATTTCGGTCATCTCCTGGTCTTGGGGATTTGAATACGTCCATTCCTTCTCTTCTATGCTCCACCACTTGTTCTTTGATAAATTCACGGAACTCACTGTTGCTCTGACCATCCTGTTTGGAGAATTCAGCTACTGTTTTTGTTAATCCTCTTGACTTGGTATTCAAATATGTTGTACTCATATGTAAGTGTTTTAATTATTAATCTGCAGTTTACAATTTAAATAAGGGGACTTTATTAATACTGTCTTAAAGTCAAGAGATTAACTTTAACACTTGCATGCCTTGTTAAGGTTTTTCTTAAAAAAAACCGCTACATCAAAGGGATTAAAGATGGCAAAATAGATACCTAAAACATTAATCTTGTCGTTATAAATACCTCTCCTAGGTAAATTCTTTTTTTATTAAGGTTTTGGCTGAGTTTATGGTCGTCTTTGCATGTTATGCTTATGGGAATCACAAAGTTTATAAAAGACAGCGTTTTCGGGTGTTAAAATTTCAAATTTAGAGGTATATATAATCCCATTTTTAAAACGAGTTAAGTGTTTTCATCTTTTGTGGTTACATTATCTGTACCAATGTCGCTACTAAAATTGAAGTCAGTACTTAAACCTAAAGTTAGTGGCGTATTTATCAGTATTACACTCGGCTGAAATTTTTAATTTTAAGAGTTTGCTGTAACGTTTAATTACTTTGTCGTTTTGATATATAGCTATTTAGAATTCACACAGGATTGGTGAATAGTACAACTCACGGTTCTTGGCTTAACGTGGTGTTTGTTTCATAAACGCTCAATTTTCGGCTTAACGAAAACTTGATGCGAAACGATAATCCCACTAAATTCCAGCTAGCTCAAAAAGGCTGTTGGCGGTTCGTATTTCTTATCAAAACGTTTTGTCAAAAGATTTTCCGTTAAATTTATAAACTCCACCTTCTGCCATTCCAAAAAGTAAATTGTTGCTGTTGTCTTTATATATTGACCAAATCATTGGGGTCGAAAGTTTGTTATTGATAGTGTAGTTAATTACATTTTTGCCATCATATTTCCAAGCTCCTGTATCTCTATCACCAAACCAAATATTACCTTCTGAATCTTCTTCAATTGCAAAAACGTGTTCCATTGTCCCAGTTAGTGATAGATTTCCATTTTTACTACTATTCTTTTGAATGAGTCCGTTTATCTCTGAAAAATGTATTGTTTTATCATGCTCCATTAGTAAAACTCCAATACCATTATTCCCTATCCAAATTCGTCCTTTGGAATCTGCTAATACACTTCTTATGTGCAAATTCTCATTAGCTTTAAGTTTTAATTTTTCATGTTCAAAAATAGTTGTCATTTTGCCATCATAACTAAATAATGCAGCATATGTGGATATCCAAAGGTTACCGTTTTTATCTTTTGATAAATCGGTTACCCCGAATGAATTATCAACATTTTTATTTTTGGGTTTTGGAAAAATTAAGTAGTTCATCTTTTTTCCATCAAAACGATTTACTCCGTCTTTTTCGCCTGCATTGAACCATAAATCACCACTGGTTTTGTTCCATTCCAATGTTGGGTTATTTGTTTGAGTTGTATAAGTAGTAAACTTTTTTCCATCATAACTATTCACCCCGTTTGCAGTTCCAAGCCAGATAGTTCCGTTTTTATCTTCTTCTATTGAACGTATTTGATTGTCTAATAAACCATTAGTATTGTTGAAATATTGAAATATTTTTCCATCATAATAGCTTACTCCTTCATTATGACTTCCAAGCCAATAATTGCCTTTACTGTCTTGAAAGATAGCACGGATTCCAGAAGTGAATTTTAAGGTGTCTCTTTTTGAATCACTTACAATTTCAGATTTATTAATTTCTTTTTCGGTTGCTTTCTTTTCAACACAAGAAAAGTTCAGAAATAATAAAAAAATAAGATATATCATTCTAAATAATTTGTCCATTCAGGTCTGTTTTTTAGTATGACGCGCAACGTTATGCCACTTTGAGATGGCTGGAAATTCGTAACCGCTCAATTTTCGGATTAACGAAAACTTGATGCGAAACGGTAATTCCACTAAACTCCAGCTAGCTCAAAATGGTGGTTGTGCTTAGTTTTTTATTTCGTTTCGTATTGATGTTTTTTTATTTCGTAATCAATAAATTCTTTCTCAGTCAATTTCAAAAGTATCATAGAGTATTTTTTATAGCTTTCAGATTCTTTATCCTTAAAAAAGTCTGTTGTCAAGTAATGAGTAAAAGGATGTTCTAAATCCTCAAGTTTAAGTTTTGAATATCGTTTTTTTGATTTTGGATATTGATTCCAGAATCGTTTATAGGTATCATATTGTGAATCGGTAATTTTATGAACTAATTCCGTCATTAAATCAACTGGAATTTTATTTTCTGATAATGCGTTAAAATATTTTTCAATTTCTCTGTAAAATTTCTTTTTCGGTTCAAGTTTGTTTTCAGTTTTCCACTTACTCAAAACTAATGAAGATATGAATCCAAAAAGAGCTAGGATAATTAAAAGCAAACTTCTGAGTGGTCTATTATCAAATGCTAATAATGGAAAAATACTAGTAGCTGTCAAAAGAGCAAATGCAATCAGATAAACATTTCTTTTAAAAAATTCCAGATAAAAATTAAACGCAAAAATTGAAATAATAAAAATAATTCCTGTGTAAAAAATAGGCACTCCAAATCCAACCGACTTATGATATATGGGATAAAAATGATACAAACTATCGTGCATTACTGCTATTCCGACAATTTGAATTATTGAAATCAATATTGGTCTTAGAATCTTTTTAGTCATTTTTCAGTAATCTATTTTTCGGTTTGCTAGGTTTTTTAAAATTAAGCACAACGTGTCGCGGCTTGCAGAAGTGGCGAACTTCGTAACCGAAATCTTTCGGCTAAGGTAAAATTTCTTGCGAAAGATAAACGTGAATTTACCACATTTTTCGCCATTTTTGCAAACCGCTGTTGAACTAAACCTTCGGTAGTGTATTGTGTAAAATACAGTTCTTTGTAAAAATAATTAAAAACCTTTACAATGATAAAAAAAAGAGGATGAAGTAGTAAAATACGTTACTATCATCAATCGAGCTATCGCAGAAGTTCCCGATTTCGGTAATTTATTTCATCGCTTTAAGCGAACAATGTCAGTTCTAGGTAGAAGTGAGAGTACCTGTAGAAACTACGGTCAGCATGTTGCCTCTATGGCGCTTCATTTTGGAAAACTCCCTACTGAGCTAGATGTAGAACAAGTGCAAGAATACTTATTTCTACTTCAAAAACGCTCTAAAACACCTTCTCAAACCTACTTTAAGCACTGTGTTTATGGACTTAGATTCTTACTTAAATCCGAAGGGTTGCCCTATGAGTACCTACATTTACCTTCGATAAAACACGACAAAAAACTACCTACAGTACTCAGTAAAGAAGAAGTTTGGCGATTACTTCAACATTGTCAACTGCTTAAACACAAAATACTCATTGGTTTGATGTACGGTTGTGGTTTGCGTTGTATGGAAGTGCGAAGTGTACGCTTGCAAGATCTTGATTTTGACCGTGAACAACTCAAAGTAGTACAAGGAAAAGGTAAAAAAGACCGCTACGTTCCCTTATCAAAACATTTAATTCGAGGACTCAAAACCTACATTGAAGCCGAAAAGCCAAAAACGTATCTCTTCAACGGACAACCCCAAGGCATAGCAGGTGGTGATTTTGATAGTCGTTATTCCCAACGTGGAGTGCAATGGGCAGTCAAACAAGCCAGTAAAGCCGCTGGGATTACCAAGGAGGTTTGTGTGCATACACTTCGGCACACTTTTGCTACGCATTTACTCGAAGACGGACTCGATATTATCACACTTAAAAATCTCTTAGGACATGAAAATATAGAGACGACGATGGACTATTTGCACATTGCGCAACTCGACACCATAAAAGCCTTTAGTCCACTTGATACCTTGTTTGCCAAGTGCAGCACGAAGTAGCTCATGTACTGGATAAACTAGGGCAAAACATTGAAAATTTAGGATTCAATACTTGGCAATTACGCACCTTATCGGCAGTTCGAAGATGTCGGACATCCGCTTTGGGTGGGCATATTGATGGTTGTGATACATGTGGGAACATCAGCATTAGCTATAACTCCTGTCGCAATAGACACTGTCCCAAATGTCAGGGGAATAAACGAGAAGATTGGATTCAGGCTCGAATGACTGAACTTTTGCCTGTGCCATACTTCCATGTAGTTTTTACCTTGCCAGCTAGTATTAATTCTTTGGCTATACATCAGCCAAAAATAGTGTACGATACTTTGTTTGAGGCGACTTGGGAAACGCTACAACAATTTGGCAAAAATAAGGAAGTACAAATGGGAATGATAGCCGTTTTGCACACTTGGGGGCAGCAACTGAGCTTGCATCCGCACTTGCACTGCATTGTCCCGGGCGGAGGAGTGGACAAAGAGGAGCAATGGAAAAATAGTAGAAGTGATGGTAAATTTCTATTTCCAGTAAAGGCTTTATCGAAAGTTTTTCGAGCGAAGTTTTGCGAAAAACTCAAAGCAAAAGAGCCTATAAAATACGAGCAAATAAGACAAGATTTATGGAAGAAACCTTGGGTGGTTTTTGCCAAGAAACCATTTGGAAACACAAAGTCTGTGGTGGAATATTTGGGCAGATACACCCATAAAATAGCCATAAGTAACCATAGAATAAAAAGCATCGATAATCAAAATGTGACTTTTGATTATAAGGATTATCGGGTGGCAGGAGCAAAGAAGCAAATGACACTCACACACGAAGAGTTTATCAGACGGTTTTCCTTGCATATATTACCCAAACGCTTTGTAAAAATTCGTCATTATGGTTTTTTGAGTAGCACTTGGAAGCGTAAAAAGCTAAAGCTTTTACAGGAGAAACTTCGAGTGAAAGTCTTGGAAAAAGTAGAAAAGAAACCTTTTTTACCCAAATGTCCTTGTTGCAAAACAGGGAATTTACATCGAATAGCAGTATTTGATCAGCGTGGTCCGCCTGCTTGGTATCTTGGCGGTAGCCAAAGTTTAAGTTCCTCTATTAACTAATTTATGGGTAAGGGATTTTATGCCCAAAAGTTACCGAAAACACTCAAAAACGAAGCAGAAACTACTCCAAAAAAAAGAGGACCATAAATCCTCTTGATATTCTCTCTAATTTTTTTACGATAAGTGCATAGGGTTGCGGAAGTGGAAACGGTTCCGTTCAACCGGAGTTTCATTGTTCGTGCTACGCACGCAACGAAACTCTAGCTGTTAGCGGTAGTTATTCATTGGATGAAGTTAGAAATATTGTTCTTGAAATGCGAAATGAAGCAGTATCTGGCTTAGTAGGTGAACAGCGTTGGGATATGCAAGAAAGACTTGGTAAAATAAGAGATAAGTGGAATTTGGGGTATAATTACCGCTAACGTTTTGCCACTTTGAGATGGCTGGAAGTTCGTAACCGCTCAATTTTCGGCTAAACGAAAACTTGATGCGAAACGATAATTCCACTAAATTACAGCTAGCTCAAAATGGCGGTTAGCTGTAGTACTTTTTTATTCATTCAGTTCATCTTCAGTGACAAGTCTAATATTTTTTCCAAATTTCCCTATAATATTTTCATCTGTTACTGTATTTGGAAAAGCCATTGCCAATACTTTTTTAGGCCTAGACATGGCAACATAGATTAATCTTTTCTTCTCATTAGGAAAGCTGTTATCAAGATTCGAAATATCCTCAAAGAGAATGTTATTAACGTGACTTCTTTCGTTAAAGAATATTAATACTGAATCTAAAGTTTTTCCCTTTACTTGATGGATTGTGGTAATCGGAATATTGGATTCTGTATACGATTTTTTAAAATGAATGTTAATAGATTCGTTTAATGTTATTTCCTTATTGAAGAATTTAGATTTTCTATTTCGAAGATTAAAATCCACGTCATAATTTAAACCCAATTTTTCTTTCATAAAAATTTGAGTTTGACTTGTCCAATCTGCGACTGTTAATTCAAAACTTGGTAATTCGTTTAGAATTTGAAATAAAAGTGAATTAAAAAGATGGTCCTCTTTTGAATTTCTTTCAATTTCTTTTAACTGATGATAGTCACTTTCTGGATTTAATAATTTTATAGAAATAGTGCGCATTTCGTTTATGGAATTTTTGATGTCATTTCCTGAAAAACGATTTTTTGCAATAATAATTTCTTTGGGTAGCTCAATACCCCAAGGCTTTTCTTCTGTTGTATTTCCTAATAACTTATTCTTTAATGAATTGCCTCTAACTACAATGTTGTTTTTTTTAAAATTGTTCTTAGAGCAAATTTCTTCATAATGTTTAATAATTGATTGTAAATTGTTTTCAGAATATTTATAAATAATAATTGTATCGTTTTGAGTAGGACTATCTACACAATTTATTTTCGGGTCATCTGCTTTTCTTAGAATAGAAAAAACGTCAATAATATTTTGAGGTGATCTCCTGTTGTCTGTTAAGTCAAACGAATTCCAACTATCGTCTTCATTGTATTTTTTTAAAAATTCATTTGGGTTTGCATCTCTCCATTCATAAAGACTTTGATAAGGGTCTCCTATTAATTCTATGTTTTTTAACCCTTGTTTAGACAGTTCTTCAAAAATAGCGTGCTGAATTAAAGAGTTATCTTGAGCTTCATCAATTATGATAAAAGGAAATCTTATGGCTAACCATTGACAAATTTTTGGATTTGTTCTTAAAATGTGAAGAGCAATAAATGCTGAATCACCTGTTGATATTAACCCTTTTTTAAATTGCGTTTGTTTAATTAATTTGCAATAATTATTGAATTTATCAATATCCACAGTACTATTGGAAGGTGTTTTTCCTTCAACCGTAAATGAACCATTTGGTTCTATTCTAATTGAACTTGGTGGATATGTATAGAATATACTTCTATTGTTTTTTGCCTTATACTCAGGATTATTTAATGGTCTTTTTAAACCTTCTCTTAATTTTCCATCACTCCCTCTATACTCAGTCATCCACATATCATTTAATATATTGGTATGGTCAAGAATTTTAGGCCTACTAAAATCCCTATTTAAAATATTATAAAAAGGAAGTGTGATAAATTTATTTATAAAACTATCAATAGTAGAAACGTGATTAGGAAACCTCAAAATTTTCCCACTTAGTCTTGAATAGGATTCATTTATTTCGTCTTTTGCAGAGTTTGTAAATGAGAGACAAGCAATGCCTGAATAGGAATCAATCTCTTTTGACAGTTCCAACGCTATTATTTTTTTAGCTATAGTAGTCGTTTTTCCACTTCCAGGACAAGCATTTAAAATGACTTTCCCTCTTGCTTGGAGATAAGCTTTTCTTTCTTCATTTAGGTCATAAATCATACTTCTTGTGTTAAATGATTTAAACCTTCTTTTATATATGGAGGAATATTGAAAGAGATTTTTGCTCTTTCCAAATTTTCAAGGATATATATCGAAAAATCTTGAGCGAAGTCAGCTTTTGATGGTAGAGCTTTCCATAATAGAATACCTACTTTTCGTTTTTCAGTTTCTGACATAATATCATTTTCGAACGTTTTAGTGTATTCAATAATTTTATCAATTTTATCTGTAATATTTTGGTTGACAAAGTCAAAAAGAAAACTGTCAAGTAATTGAGTGCGATTCTCAGTGATGTTATGAATGGCTAATTCATATTCTAACGTCTTAAAAGAATGTGAGATTTTTATATTGTCAGCATTATTTGCAACAGAATGTAGATTTGCGATTCTTGTTCCTGCAACACCATTCTGAATGTTATTGTCTAATTCGTTCAGAACAGTATAATCTGTTTCAATCAATCTCTCAAAACTATACTCCGTATTTTTAGAAGACGTAAAACGGTCATCATCAGTTAGCACTGTAATTGGTTTATTTATTCTTATATTTTCTTCTTGATTGTTGAATAAATATAAGAAAGGATAAAAAGATGTTCCTTTTACATTTACTACTTCAACTCTATAATCCTCGAGTTGATAATCGTCTAATCTTGTAAATGAAGAAAGTAAAAGTTCTTCTGAAATCCCTTCCACAAACAATACTGACTTTGCGTAAAAAAGTTGTGATTTTGTCACGTCAATATAACGCTCAAGTTTTTTTTGACTTAATTTAAAATCAACTTCTCTTAATGGATTGTTTTTACTAGTATCTTGTATTATATTTTCACCTAGCCTATTTTTAAATTTATTTTCAAGTTTATGAGCTTTCTTATTATCTAATAAAATTAGATTTTTTAAGGGGACCTTTGAAGTCAGAGTAGGAGAATGGGTAGTTATGAATAACTGACTATTATCTGAAGTGTTAGCACTCGTAAGAAAATTGTACAAGCTTAATTGAAGTTGTGGATGTAAATGAGCCTCTGGTTCTTCAATTAATAGTGCGTAATGTGGAATTACGTTATCTACTATTTGTTGTTTAACATCACCCAATACAATTGCGATGTAAATGAGGTTATTTAAACCCAAGCTATTTTGCCATAAATGAAACCCTTCTTCATTTAAACTTTCCCTATTATGTGGTAGAAAGGGTTTTATTGCATTGACAATGTATTCTGTTTTCGATTCTTCTATTCTGAGTCCAATTTTGTTATCAAGAAATTTTTTAAAAATCACTTCTAAATTATCATTGACACCATTTCTTGTGCTTTTCACTTCTTCTCTTTCAAGTAGCTGTGAATTTGCATCTTTCATTATCTGTTCAATCTCAGATTCTGTTTCATTACGTTTTACGAATCTTTTAATTACTCTTCCTAATACATTTCCACGACTGCTTAATAAATCTCGAGTACTATCTCTTAATGCTCCTAAATAGTAATGTTGAAATAATTCAAAGGTTTTATAGTCTGCTTTTTGTCCATCAATATCTCCCGTATTATAAGAAAAATGGGGGTATTTGCCGTCTTTTTCTTCGTAACTAATTGTTATTTTAGCAAAATCCTCTGCAGTGTCACTTGGATCGATTACCATATATTCATAAAAAGCACCTTTTTGAGCATTAGAAAGTCCTTTGAAAATATATGTAATTGTAATCAATGTAGCTTTTTCAATATCGATTCCATCGGCAGTAGTAATTCTTTTTTGATGAAAATCATCAGATGATACTGATATTTCTCTAATCGGTTCACCAATGTTGTATAGAAGTCTAATTGCATCAATTATAGCAGATTTACAACTCCCATTTTCGCCAATAATAATATTAATATTAGAGTCAAATTCTGTTTCTACAACTTCAATTCCTTTATAATTCTCTACTTTGATATATGATAAGTACATTCTTTTGTTTTTATAGGTCGTTTTGTATTACAGCTAACGTTTCGCTAGTAGGCGATGGTCGGGCTAAGTTATCCTAATATTTCGGTTAATCGGTATATCTCCAAATACAAAACAACATTTAAATTCAGCCTAATTCCCGACTATCGCTTACTAGCTGTGTGTGCCTTGCATGCACTTCCAATTCCTTCAAAAGTAGGAATTTTATCTATAGGGTGCAAGTCCCTTATCGGCAAGTTGTTGTATTATATTGAGCCGATTAGCACGTGGCAAGCTCGGGAGAAGTGATTCTTTGAGTGAAGGAAGCCAAACGGCAAAAGTCTGTACCGAGGAACACAAAGCGCATAAGAGGCTAGCTAAATTGGGTAAGCATGCACAGCAATGCAAAGCCTTAAAACAACAGGTTTAGTTAGTAGATGCGTCGGGGATAGATTGAAAGAGGAAGTGCTTACCGAGGGAGGTCTCTTAGATTACGAGTTAATCTCGAAGAGAAGTCAGCAGAAGTCATAGTACTTGTGGGAAACGAGTTGCGAATAGATACCGCATAGGGCTCACAAACAAGGAAGGACTGAACGCAAGTGGTTCTTAATTTCTAACGGAATAACGCAAGTTATAGCCATAGAGAAGCGGAACAGGTTAAAAGAGAATCTGAAATAATCCCGAAGTTTCGGGACAGATTAAAACAAACAAGTATGATTGCACAAGTAACACATCCTTACAATCTTCAAAAGGCGCTACGTCAAGTAGTGGTCAACAAAGGCAGTGCAGGCGTTGATGGCTTACAAACCACTCAACTGGCGGATTATTTCCGTGAACATAAATCTGCATTACTAGAAGATATTAAGAATGAGCGTTATCTACCGCATCCCATTCTTGGAGTAGAGATTCCCAAAGGAGGCGGAAAGTTCCGTCTTTTGGGAGTTCCAACAGTAGTCGATCGACTACTTCAACAAGCCGTCTCGCAAGCGATGATGCCGCGATTCGAAAAGGATTTTAGTGTGAATAGCTTCGGGTTTCGACCCAATAAAAACGCCCGCCAAGCGGTAGGCAAAGCCTTGGGAAACATACACGAAGGCTACAATTATATTGTAGATATTGACCTAAAAACCTTCTTTGACGAAGTGGATCATTGCTTGCTGATGAACCTAATTTACCAAAAGGTAAAATGCCCAACGACTTTGCGGTTAATCCGCAAATGGTTACGAGTACCGATACTCATTAAAGGCAAACTGATTAAACGCAGAAAAGGAGTTCCGCAAGGAAGCCCAATAAGTCCCTTACTGTCAAACATTCTACTCCACGAATTGGACAAAGAACTGACACGAAAAGGGGTAAAGTTTGTTCGTTATGCTGATGATTTCAGTATTTATACCAAATCGAAAACCCAAGCCAAAACGGTCGAAAATGCTATCTTTCTATTTTTGAGAGACAAGCTAAAACTGACCATCAATCTGGAAAAGAGCGGTATTAGAAAACCGATTCAGTTCACGATATTGGGATTTTCGTTTGCATCTACTTATCAAAAAGGCGTAAAAGGCAGGTATCAATTAACGGTAGGAAAGAAAGCTTGGGCAAAACTCAAGCAAAGTTTAAAGGAAGCGACCCGCAAAACCGCACCTAGAAGTTTCGAGGAACGTATCCGAAAAATCAACGAAATCCAACGAGGATGGTTAAACTATTTTCGGGGGACAAGTATTCAAGGAAAACTACGAGAAATTGACGGTTGGTTGCGCAATCGCCTGCGTTATTGCATTTGGACGGACTGGAAGAAACCTGAACGCAAAAGGAAAAACCTAATGCGATTAGGGGTTGATAAAGACCATGCTTATGCTTGGAGCAGAACGAGAAAAGGAGGATGGCGCATTGCTCAAAGTCCGATTCTAACTTCTACAATTACCCTACTACGGCTTAAGAAGAAAGGCTATCGGTCTATGTTGGAAACTCACATTGAACTCAACCCATCACTTTGCGAACCGCCGTATACGAGACCCGTACGTACGGTGGTGTGAGAGGCGCACTCCGTCAGTTTCTGGCGGAGCCGTCTACTCGATTAGCTATAGTTTTATTTCGATTGTTCTTGATGTTAAATCTACTGGGCTCAACTTTAAATAGATATATAAATTTTCAATATTTCCGTTTGTTTCATATATCAATATTTGAGGTTTTTCATTTATATCATGTAACGTTACTTTTTCTATAAACGGTTTAATCAAATCTTCATTTAAATGGTCTTTCATTCCAAAATCATAAACACTTTTTGGAATTGGCATTAAAGTATTTTCTCCATATTTTTTATCTTCTTTATTTGTAGAAACTATTTTAATATTTTCAATAGAACGTGGTAAATAAAAATAAGCCTTGTTCTTTTCTATTTTTAAAAGCTTAATTCCTTCAATATTCCCTAAATTGAATAAGATATTCTCATCTGTGTTTTTTAACTCCTTGTATTCAATAGTTTCAAATTGCTTTAAAGTTAATTTAATACTACCATTTAGATTTCTGTATTCTTTTTTAAGAGGGATGTCAATGTTTATTACTGAGTTGTAGAATTCTAAATCAGTTGACTGATTAATTTTAATTTTTCTTTCTTCTTTTTCAATAGCTGAATTATTGTTTTCATCAAATAATTTAATTTCAGAAACAGAAACAAATGTATTAGATAAAATATAGTCAATGTTTGAAGTATCTTCTATTGCATTGTTTTTGTTTATTGCAGAAGTAAAATTAAGATTCCATTTTTGTCTATAATCTTGTTCAATATTCAGGGAATTGTTTGCAGTTATGGCAGTAATTGTTTCTATTATGGTTTTTTCGTTTATTTTTTTTACTTCCCAGGGTTTATTAAATATTCCAACTACTCTGTTATCTAATTTTTTAATTGATGAATCATTTTTACTTTCTTGAAGACCTTTAATCATATAAGGCAAAAACTGTTTATAATGTTTTAGTTCTTCTTCGCTATTTTGTCCAAATATTAAATTGGATAAAGTCATTAATGTAAATAGAATTATTGTTTGTTTTTTCATTTTTTTTAAATTATAGCTAACGTCCCCCACGCTTGTACTTGCTGTGGACTTCGTAACCTTTCAAATTTCTGCTTTGCAGATTTACGATTACGAAACGGTAATTCCACTAAAACCACAGTAAGTACAAACGTGTGTTGGCAAATCGGTTTTATTTTTCCACCGAAGTAAGTGAAAAATATTTAATTTTACAAAAACTAATAATTATGAATGCAATTGAAACAGAGAAACACACAAAATATTCTTTAGAACTAATTTTTAGCGAAGCTGATAAAATGGCTACAGAATTACTCGGTTCTATAGCAGAAAACACAAATAAATCATTTATTTTAATAGCTATTTATTTTTCTATATTGTCTTATTCTTTTTTTAAAGTTATAGAAAATCATAGCTTTTTATATTTTATATTGATAATCGGAACGATTGCAGGTTCTTTATTTTTAAGAAAAAATATTTTTCCAAACACAATATGTTTTAAAGGTGCGTTGCCAGAGAATATGATACAAGAATACTTTTCTTCATTTTCTGAAGAATCTTTAGATAAAGAATATTTAGCAACGCAAATTGAATCTTACAATTGTGCAATGATTGAAAATAAAGAAACAATAGAGAAAATGGTAAAAAGATTTAAAAAATCAATTTACATAGTTCTATTTTCATTCTCTCTTTTTGGTTTGATTTCCGCTTTTTTGTTCTCTGCTGAATGTTTGCAACTTTGATGTTGTATTTGGTCTTTGAGTAGTAGGTGGCTTTGGTGCTTGTGAGCTGCTACTATTCTTGTTTTTTTCTTCACTCATATTTTTTTCGGTATTTCGGTTTTTCTAAACTGTTTGCCAACGTTATGCCACTTTGAGATGGCTGGATGTTCGTAACCGCTCAATTTTCGGATTAACGAAAACTTGATGAGAAACGATAATTCCACTAAACTCCAGCTAGCTCAAAATGGCTGTTACCTGCTGGCGTTATTTCTATTTTAGTAACCATTTTATTAATTCGTCATTATCCACAATACTCCAAGAATGCGGATGTCTTCTATTCTCAGGTTGTCTATAACCTTTATATTGTGTTGTTATTAATTCTGCATTTTGATTTCCAAGTCTATTCAGTTCATTAATCATTGCTGAACATTCTGTCGCATTCATACTCGTAAAGTCTGAACCACGTTCTTTTAACCACCAATTTATGTCAGGTTCTGTGTAAATTCTTAAAGGCATTTTTGTCAGTTTTTTAATTGCTGTTTGAGTTGTATCTGAAAATGAATAAGGCGAAATAGCGTAATATCCAGTAAGGTTTGTTTTGGGACTTCCACCAGTTTCTTTTTCAAGTCTGTCAACCATATAAACATTCTCCTCATTTGCTTCGTTCTCTTTCGAAAGTCGAATATCTCTTTTTGCGGAATTATAAAATCTTTCAAAGTCGAGTGGTGGGTCAATCGCAAAAACCGCTGTTGGTTTTATCGCTGAGTTTTCGGCATATTTAATCGCACAACTACCACCAATTGAAAATCCGCCAACATAAAATTTTTGGTCAATAAGTTTGTGTTTTGAAGTTACATCTTTTAAAATTCTGTCAAAAGATTGTTGGCTTAAACTATCCACACCAAAAGATAAAACTCCGTCTTGAAAAGTTGGAATAATTGTCAAAATGCCGTTTAAAGCTAACTTGTTAGGTAAGTCAGTTTGTTGTAAAACGTTTTCTGCTGTTTCACCAAAACCTGGAATTAGAAAAATATATCCTGTCCAAGGAAGTTTTGACGGATATATTATTGTGTAATAGTTTTTTGTAGTGTCCGCTTTCTCAAGAAAAACTTTCTCAATTTTTGGGTTAGTTGCTTTCTGTCCATTACAATTAATAGCAAAAAGTGAAAAAGTCAAAATTATTAAAAAAAGTCGATTCATAAATGTTTGTTCTTTTTTATTTCCGCTGCGCTACGCTTGCAGGTAACGTTTTGCGTCTTTGTCGTCGTTGTTGACGATTAAAAACTAATAATTACTAACAATACCTAAACTTTAAATTATGCCGAATACTGACAAAAATACACCGATGCCACAATGCGACAAAAACGCTGTTATGCCTCGTTATTTTAAGTGCAGATTTTTCAAAGGACAAATACTACATTCAAAAATATTAGAGGCTAAAAACGAAGAAGATATTAAGACTGTTTTTGCTAAAAAATACCCAAGCCGTCACCTTTTGGAGGCAATCGAGGTATAATGAGGCATAACGGTCACGGCTTTGCTAGGTTGCGAACTTCGTAACCGATTATTTTCCGCTAATATAAATGTTCTTGCGAAAAATAGACGTGAATTTCCCACATATTTCGCAATCTTGCAAAACCGGTGTTGCAATATGTATTTATCAGCACAATACTTCTAGCAATTCTGTTTTTCGCCGCAATACATTTCGCCGCAAACTGCATCGCTTTCATTGAAGCAAATTACTTTCTGCTTAACAAGTTCGTTCTAATCCATTTCGCTACAAACTGCATCGCTTTCATAGAAGCAAAATACTTTCTTCTTAACGATTTCGCTCTAATCCATTTCGCTACAAACTGCATCGCTTTCATGGAAGTAAATTACTTTCTGCTTAACGATTTTATAGTAAATTTTTCAGCGCAAAATTCGGCAACAATATGTATTGCAACGTTTGGTCGCTTGGCGATGTGGCGGATTAAGGAAGCCTAATCTTTCGGTTTATGACTAATTTTACAAGTACAAAACCATCTTCAAATTAAGCCAAATCCCGCCATATTGCCAAACGACGGTTATAGGATGTTTTTTTTATTATTTGTTTTCAAAGATTGTGTAATTCTTCGATTTCTTCTTTACTAAAATATTTTTTCAAAAGTCCGCATTGGCTCATATAAGCCCAGCATTCTCCATATTTTAAGCGTTGTGTCTGTGGAATTTCTTTTTTTCTTAAACACTTTTTTAAAATCTCAAGTCGTGTTTTTTCATCATTTTCAATGATTAATGATATTTTTTCTATTTCTTCTTTTGAAAATCTTTTTTGTATTGAATCAAAGTCTTTAATTACAGTCCAATATTTTCGTGCTCCAATTCCAACATCAACTCTTCTGAATCTATTTTTTTCTAAGGCAAAATTTATTTCGTCTTTTCTTTCAAAGTCAATATTGTTTTTCTTTAACTCAATCCAAAATAACTCAGTGTCAATACCAATACTTTCTTTCCAAAAAGTAAGAATGTTACTCGTGATAGATTTTAACTGAGTTAATGTAATTGGTTCTTTATTAATTATTTCAATATAATAATTTTCAAAATACACAAATGCTTCTTTATGCTTATCATCAAAATGTTTAGAATCGTTGACAAGTCTATTTTCAATTTTAATTAGATTGAGAAGTTTTTCTATATATTCAGTTTTTATATTTGTCATTCACTTTCGCTTTTTTTTAAAATATCCTATAACGTTTCGCGGCTTCATGAAGTGGCGAACTTCGTAGCCGTTTTTTTTCCACTAAGATAGAATATTATTGCGAAAGAAAAACGTGAATTTAGCAGATTTCTCGCCATTTCTTGAAACCGCTGTTGGCTGTCAGTGTTTTTTATTTAAATGTGTGTGGTTTTCTATTTATTTACTAACTAAAATCAGATGATTTCTCCATTCAGTTGGTATTTTGTTAATATCTAACAATTTTAATTCTCTTGTTTCAACACTAGTGACAGATTTTGTAAGAGTTTCATTTAGAAATTCTGTTTCAAGTTTAAACATTGCCCCTGTTGCTGGGTCAATTATTAATAAACCTAATGGTCCTCCAAATAATATATTTCCAAAATACCATCCGTTTAATTTAAATTCTACTGGAACTACTTTCTTATCAAATCCCACTTTTTCAAAAGTAACCTGATATTGTGCTTTTGAGAAAAATCCCGCACCTGACTTTAATTTTAATGTTGCTGGAGTATTTCCTGTATAGATTTCTATACCTTTTTTATCTTTTATAGAAATTTTGGCCTCTGAGGGTGTGCTATTTATTGTTATTGGCCAACTACTTTTGCTGACAATACTTGCACAACTACTTAAAAGAATAATTGATAATACTGCTACTAGATTTAATTTTAACTTCATTTTTTAGTTTTTATATAATAGCCTACTTCTCTTTTTCGTCTTTTTTCGGCATATTTAGACGTTTAAAATAACCACACACATTTGATTATTTTTTAAGTATTAAAATTTAAATGATCTTTAATCAATAAGTTATCTTCATCATTTATAGGTTTTTTTTTAACATTGCAGCCAACGGATTGCGGCTTCATGAAGTGGCGAACTTCGTAACCGATTTCTTTCCGCTAAGATAGAATATTATTGCGATAGAAATTTGTCATGCAAGCACATTTCTCGCCATTTCATGAAACCGCTGTTAGCCACAGGTTTTTATTTATTTAACCTTTTTATAATATTGATCTATTTTTTCCTTTTCATATATTTGTTCATCCTTTTCTTTCCATTTCGGTATGTTTTCGATATAATATTTTTGTAATTTTTCTGAATTTAATTCCTCACTATTTTCTTGTAATTCGTCACCTAAATAACTCCAAACAACGTATGAACTAATTTCTGTTAATTTTTCAAGCAATTCAGTTTTTTGATCAGTTGACATCTTTTCGTGCAAAATAAACTCAAAAAGACCTTCTGTTAATTTCTGTTCAGCATTAATATTTTTTTCAGTTTTTAGTTGCTCAATTATTATTTCAATTCCGAATTTCAGGTTTTTAAACTCAAAATCCGCAATGTCAAATTCAAGAAAATCGCAAAGAATTGCAGATGCCAATTCTCTTGTTTTTTCCTCTGTAGATTGAATATCTCTAATCAACCGCTTAAAAAAATCAGTTTTAGAAATTTTTTTTCCGAAAGAAATTAGCTCTTTTGTTATTCGCTCAATTTTATTTTCATCATCGTAGCTGACAGAATATTTTTCAACCATTTTTTCGGAACTACAACTACTCAGACCAAGAGTAATTCCTGTCTTTTCGGAATTCAACAATTTAAATTTATTTCCTATAAATGACTCTTTCATTGCAGTGTGTTCAACTTGTGGCTAACGGATTGCGGCTTGCAGAAGTTGCGGACTTCGTAACCGATTTCTTTCCGCTAATATATAATATAATTGCGAAAGAAATTTATCATGCATGCAGATTTTTCGCAATTGCTGCAAACCGCTGTTGTAAGTAGTACTGTTTATTAAGAAATTTATGACTTGGAAAGCGATTTTGTATAACTTTCTACTTAGAAAGTTTTAGAACAGATTAAATTTAATAATAATTTACTGCAAATTTGAAATACAAACTATGCCACAACTTTCTGCTACAAACTTTGAGTAAAATTACAGTTAAAATAAGGCAATCTTTGCCATAATATTCTGCTACAAACTTTTAGAAATTTAATTAATTTTTACTGCAAAAACTTGCGACAAAATTCGGCTACCAACTTGGAGTAATATTTACAGTATTTTTTCTGTAAACCAAAAATGCAAGGAAAAATAAAACAGAAAATTTTCCACTAAATTATTACCAAAAAATTATAAATAAGATTTTTGAAAACAGTAGAAGTAACGTAAGTTTTTTTCAAATTTGAATTACACTAAATGTAATATTATTTTTAAAAAGATAAATCACAAACTATTGATTTTGAACGTTTACGTTCCGCGATAGTATTACTTACAACGGTTTGGCGCTTGGCGAAGGTGGCGATTTTTACCACAAATGTTGATGCGGAGAACCAAACTTTGATTAACCACAAATGTGTCTGCGGAGCACCGAACCGCCACTTTTGCCAAACGCCTGTTACAGGCTGGCGTTATTTCAGTCGTTTTGTCCATTGATTATTCCGTTCAATGTTTGTTGAAGTTTTTCAATTCTATCTTCCGTGTCTAATTTGTTTGAGTTTTGAGAAATTATGAATTTACAGTCATTATCAATTTTTCCAATACTTACTAATTCGTCCAACAAAGTATTTAAACTTCGGTCTGTCATTCCGTTTTCAAACAAAAAGCCGTTTGGAATAGAAGAAATTAATATTTTTTTCCTGTTGAGTAAAAAAACAAGTTTAGAACCATAATTATTTTCAAATTCTAATTTCGTATTTGATTTAGAAAGTTCGTATAAAAACGGGTCCCAATGGTAGCCGTTAAATTGTCTTTCTTTCATTTTCCAAATGCAATAATCGCTGTCGCTATACCAATTGAAATTACCTTGATTACAATTTTCTCGAAAAGACGAATACTTTAGAAAATAATACTTCCAATCTTTCGGGTTGGTTGTATATTCTAAAAAATTATCTTCAATTTGTTGTGAAATTGCAACACCGTTGTTCGTGATAAAATAATCCAAGCAAGCTAATACTATCGTTTGTGTTTTAGTTTTAAACTGAGATTTGTTGTAGCCTGGTGTTGTAAGAAAGCTTCTTATATTACGATGTTTAGATGTCATTAAGTTGGTTAATGAACCGTCATCTTGTGTATAATCGCCAAAACTCAACAATAGATTAATTTTTGTCTGAAAATCTTGAATAAAATCAGTTTCATCAAATATTTCTAAAAACTTGTTTGCACGATTTTTTACTTTGTTGTCCAAAGGCAACAATGAAATACTTCCTCGCAATATGTCGCTGTCTTCAAGTTTTTGAAGTATTTCTTTATCTGCAAGGGCTTGTTTAAAGTAAGCATCTTTTTCTTTTTCTTCCTCTATTTGGTCAGTTTTAAATGTTTTGAGAACTTGTAAATTGCCACTTAAAACAAATTCTTCAACTTCTGAAAAGCTGTTTCCTAAAGTAGTTTCACGCAATTCGTTTTCAGAATTTACAACCAAGTTTCTCACTACTCTGATTTGGTCATTAAATATATTGCTTGGCATTTTTAGATTTGTTAAGCAAGCTAAGAGTAAAATTTGCTCTGGTAAAGTAAAACCTCTGAAATCAGCAAAGGAAAACAAGCAACGTTTTAAAAGATTAGTGTCTTTATGATTGAAAAATAATCTTGTTTTGCTTGTTGCGAATTCATCTTTATTATAATAAAACAAGTCGCTCCAAAATTGTGGATATTCTTGTTCTTGCTTACAAATAGCATCTAATGTGTCAAATAAAAAGTTTTGGTTTTCTTTGTCGCTATATATCGTTTTTAATAATTCGGCTGAAATAACTGTATTCTTATAACGATTATCGTTTTTGTCTTTCAATTCATTTTTGAAAGAAATAACCGAAGTGATAAAATTGAATAGATTAAGAAAAGAATTGTCAACTGTTAAAGCGATGTCGTCTTCGTCAGTTAATGAACCTGAATGAAGAATAATGTGCCAAACAGCATCAATCCATTTTCCATCAATAGATTCCTCAAATCTTTTTCTTTGCTTGGAATCTGAAATTATTTCAGCAAAACCTGCTTTAAAATATTCAAATTCGGTGAGTGGCTTACCACGTGAGTTCATTTTTATATACAAGTCGTCTGTTAGACCAACTTTGTCCATATCCAATTTATAGAAATAAAAAGGACAAGATGAATTGCCAATAGCACTCCAAATATCTTTTGTGTTGAAGTTTTCATATCGCAACTCTATGTCGTCAAGAACGATTAGCATTGCTTGAATGCTTGGGTCGAAGTCCCAAGTTTCAAAATACCAAGATTGGTTTTTTATTTCTTGGCTAATTTTTTCGTGAGAAAATTTAGGTTTGAATTGAATTAGATTTCTGAAAAATTCAGTTGTGCTATGTCGTGTTTCGTATAAAAAATTAGAAAGGAAATTTATTTCGTTTTCTAGAACATTTTCTTTTACGGAAACAAACCAATACAAAAGCCAAAGAGTTGTCAATCTTTGCTGTCCGTCAATTGGAACAAACGTAGTTTTGTTATCAGATTCTACTTCGCTAAAACCGTAAATAAAATCAAGTTCTATTTGTGCGTTTTTGTCGGTAAGTTTGTGAGAAACAAAATCAAACAATGCGTCCAAAAAATCTTTTCTGATTTTGTTAGTTTTGCTGTCTGTTCTTCCTTGAACATAATCTCGTTGAATGATTGGGATTTCAACTTTGTTGCTTAAAACTTCAATATAATTACTACGCATTTGTGTCAATGATTAATGGTTTATACAATTCAACACGATTACGTATTTCTTTCAAATAAGCATCTCGTTCTTCTTCTGTCCAAACAGAATAACGTTGATTATTTTCAGGTGAATAATATTTTAAGAAAACTCGTTTTGTTGCTAATGGAATAAACGCTCCTGTTTTATCCATTTCAATTATTTTTCTTCGTTTAACCTCAAATACAGAGTTGCCTAATGAAATATTTTCTTCAAGTCCAAGCAATGCCATATTCTGAATTTTGTGCAAATACTCGTTTTCGTTTGTGTTGTCATTAGGAATAAGAGCTAATATTTTTTCGCTCAGTCCTTTAAAATCTTCGTATTTGTATGTTTTCTCGTCAATAGAATTCACTTCATCAATTAATTTTTGTGCTTTTTCTTTTTCGTTAGTTACGTTCAGCAATATGTTTGTATGAGAATGCAACCACTTAAACCATTCATCTCTTCTGTTTTCGTTTAGTCCCTCTATGTTTTGGGCGTGAATATGTTCTAAACTCTTTGTAATGCTTTTATACATTTCAAAAGGGAAAAACTCGTTGCTATTATTGTTGGTTCGTGTAATTTCTATATTGGTTAATAGCAACACGTTTATGATTTTACTGTGTTCATTTGGTTTGTCGTAACTCAAGTCTTCCCAATCTTCATCAATGGTATTTGCTATTAGGTCATTAATTTGATTTTCAAAATTTTCTTTTGTGTTTTTGTTTTTAATACTTATCAAAGCTCCAATTTGTGTTCCTGTGGCAATAAGAAAACCAATTTTGTGATAAAGATTTTTATTAGAATACCAATAAGCCAATGAACGATATATTTCTTCAACTTTTATCCATTTTTCCCAAAGTGATTTTGCTGTTTCTCTGTCGTCAAAGAAGTGTATAAAACTATACAAAGGGTCTTTTTCGCTTGGTTTCTTGTTAGCAACAATGTCAAATAGATGCTCAATTTTGTTGCTGTATTTAGTCAAACTTTCATTTGAAATAAATGCCCAAAATTTCGGATTATTAAGTTGGTTTTCTATTTCGTCCCAAATTTGGACTAATTGTGTTCTTCGCTTGATTTTATCGTCATCAGACATTCCTTTGAAACTGTCAGAGTTTACAAATTTCGCTTTTATCAGTTCTGCACTTGTAAGCGGAATTTTACCTCTGTTTAAGCGTGTAAAAAGTTCTTCACTTTTCTGTGTAATGTCTTTTATTTCATACCAAATTACCTGAACACTCCATTCGGGAAGTTGTTTTTCTCCTTTGTCGTTTCTAATTATGCTTGGCAAAATAATTTTCAACATTTCGTCTTTTACTTGCCTTGGGATTCCTCTTTTCCCATCTTCAAACCAATCTTTAATAGTATTGTAAGCCTCACTCATATAATACAAATCGGGCTTTGTGTTGTCGGAATTATTAGTTTCTAGGAAAGTTTTAGATTCTAATCTTGTCTTGTAATAAATAGAATATAGGTCGTCTGAATAGCCTTCAGACTTCAAATTATTTTGTAGGTATTCTAATGTTAGATAAGTAAGAATACGGTGAAGCGTTGTTAGTCGTTGTTGTCCGTCAATTAGTTCGTAACCCTTTATAGTAATTCCGTTGATGTCTTGCCATTCCGCTTGTCTAACAACTACGGGCTGTAAACAATAAAAAGTATTTCTGTTGTTTGATTCTTGACGATATTCCCAAATATCATTTAGTAATTGTAAAACGTTCGTTTTTGTCCACCTGTAACCCCGTTGGTATTCTGGAATGAAAAAGTTCATTCCTAAAAGTTCTGTTACAGTTAATGTCTTTATTTGATTTTCTTCCATAATGTCAATTCGTCTTTTTGTGGTGTGTCGGTCGTCTTACGCTTGCCTGTAACGTTTCGCAGCTACAAGAAGTTGGCGATTTCGAAGCACAATACTATCTGCCTCCACAAAACTTGATACGAAGCACAAAGCTTCATTTAACCACTGAACCGCCAATTTCTTGTAGGTGCTGTTATAAGCTGGCCTTCTTTCTGTCGTTCGTTGATAATTATTCATTTTTACTGGTCGAAAGTTAGCCAAAATAAAGTAAATTTGTCCACATAATTTTAAGGTTAATTGTATATGAAAATAGTCTCATTTTTTGCAGGTGCTGGCGGCCTTGATTTAGGTTTTGAAAAAGCTGGTTTTGATGTCGTTTGGGCAAATGAATATGATAAAGATATTTGGGAAACTTTTGAGAAAAATCATAAAAATACTGTCTTAGATAGAAGAAGTATTGTTGATATTCCGTCAAATGAAGTTCCTGATTGCGATGGAATAATTGGCGGCCCTCCTTGTCAAAGTTGGTCTGAAGCTGGTTCTAAACGTGGTATAGCTGATAAAAGAGGGCAACTTTTTTATGAGTTTATGAGAATATTAGCAGATAAAAAGCCAAAGTTTTTTCTTGCAGAAAATGTGTCGGGAATGTTGTTGCCTGCACATAAAGATGCGCTTGCAAACATAAAGCAAATGTTTACGGATATTGGTTATGATTTGTCTTTTGAGTTGTTGAATGTGTCGGATTATGGTGTGCCACAAGATAGAAAGCGAGTTTTCTTTATTGGTTATAGAAAAGATTTAGGTCTTAAATTTCAGTTTCCGAAACCCACAACACCTGAAATAAAGATTACTCTTGAAAAAGCAATTGGCGATTTGAAAAACTCTGTATTGCCAGCAAAGGAAGGCAATTACACGAATGGCGATAAATGTAAGGTCGTAAATCACGAATATATGATTGGAGGGTTTTCGTCAATGTTTATGTCAAGGAATAGAGTTAGGTCTTGGGACGAAGTTTCTTTTACAATTCAAGCCGGTGGTCGTCACGCTCCATTGCACCCACAAGCACCAACAATGAAATTTATTGAGCAAAATTTAAGAGAGTTTGTAAAAGGAAAGGAAAGTTTATATCGTAGGTTAAGCGTCCGTGAATGTGCAAGAATACAGACTTTTCCAGATAATTTTATTTTTTATTACAGTAGTGTTGTCGCTGGTTATAAAATGATTGGTAATGCTGTGCCTGTCAGAATGGCGAAAGTTTTAGGGCAAAAAATATTTAAAGATTTAAGCTCTTTAAAAAGCAATAAAAAAGAAGTCGTTCAAGATTTTAACCAAGCAGTTAATGGAAGTATTGTCCGTGAAAAAATGAATGAAATAATTAATAGCATAGCAGTATAATGGCAAAAGTTGCAAGTCAAACAATAAATGGAAAAGCATTTGAGTATGCGTTATTGAAAGAGTTTTTAGAACGGCTGAAAGCGGTTACAACCGTTTCGGTTGTTGAAAATGACCCTTACAAAACAGCATTGAAATGTTATTTAAGTTTTAGCGAAAAAGATAGAAGTCATTACAGTTTGGTAGCAAGTTTTGCTGTCAATTTTTTACTTGATATTGAGCCAAGGTTGTCAAATGGAATTAGTGATAAAGATATTTTGCAACTTGAAATCGTGTCAGATAAAGAAGGTCAAACTGGCGATGTTCGTGATGTTTTAGCGATTAGGTCTTTGCAGAAATGGGAGATAGGAATTTCTGCTAAAAATAATCATAGAGCTGTTAAACATTCTCGATTGTCAAACGATATTGACTTTGGTAAAAAGTGGTTAGGCTTTCCTTGTTCAGTTGATTATTTTGAAAAAGTTAAGCCAATATTTGACAACTTGGCTAAGTTAAGAACTGCAAGTAAAGCAACTCAAAAATGGGACACTCTTGGTGATTATCATACGTCTGTTTATGTCCCAATTTTAGATGCGTTTAAAAACGAGTTGTTGCGTCTTGATGCAGAAAATACTGGTGTTGTAGCAGAAAAATTAATTGAATATTTAATTGGCAACCAAGATTTTTATAAAGTAATTAAAGGCAGCAATAAAGTCGAAATACAAGCGTACAATTTACACGGAACATTAAATTTACCTTTTGAAGGTGTCAAGCCAAAAGCGAAAGTTCCAAAACTGAAATTACCAAGTCGTTTAATTGAAGTTGTCTACCAAGAAAATTCAAAAACAACTTTGTTGGTTACGCTGAATGAAGGTTGGCAAATTTCATTTCGTATTCACAATGCAAGTTCACGAATTGAACCGTCCCTAAAGTTTGATATTAATTTAGTGTCTGCTCCACATTCACTTTTCACAAATCAATTGTTTATTGGTTAGTTTTTGTCTGCTCGATTGTCGGAGTGCGGTCGTCAATAGGCTTGCTTATAACGTTTCGCGGCTTGCAGAAGTGGCGAACTTCGTGACCGATTATTTTCGGCTAAGATAAAATTTCTTGCGAAAGATAAACGTGAATTTACTACATATTTCGCCATTTATGCAAACCGCTGTTGTGCGATCGGTTTTTTTCTTCAATATTCAATATTTATTTTTACAGTTAAAAAACCATTAAAAAAATCTATTTCAGATATTTTTGCTTCATATTCGTTTTTTAAAATTTCGTGGACTTCTTCAACTTCATATTCTGGAATATATCCAATAATTTTATTTAAATGTTTTATTTGAATTGCTCTGTTTGAATATTGATTATTCTTTTCGTGTTTTAAAAATACTTCATCATATTCTGAACAATTTGCGGTAATATATTTTTTTCTATTTTCAACGTGTATTCCAACAATTTCATATTCGCTATTATTCTGAAAAGTATTATTTACAATTGGGTTGGCTATATTTTGCGATTTTTTTTGTTCCGCTTCTTTTTGTAATTGCAAATCATATTTGTGGTTTGCATAAGGTTCTTTTACGGTTACTTTTTTTTCACCACTATTAGCAATAATAAATATAAAAAGTCCAATTATTAATATGATTACAATTATTATAGTCATTTTTATCTTTTATTTTTTAACTCTTTATTTTTTGAAATTTTTATAAACCAATTCCCCAAATTGCGATTTCAAATTCATTTTCATCTCTGTTAATTGCTACAGGAAATTTATTTATTTCGTAATCACTCCAACTTCTTCCAAATAGCATATAAAATTCCTTGTCATTATATTCTTCAATATCTTTATTATTAAATTTTCCTTTATTTGAACTATCATTTCCGTAAATTAAATATAGTTCATCAATTAAAGTTTTGATTTTATCAATTTGTACAGTATTTAAGTCGTAGTTTTTAAAACTAAAGTTTTTACATTTTTTATCAATTAATCTAATTTCAATTGTATCAAATAATCCACATTCTTTGTAAGAAATATTTTTTCTAAATACTTCTATAGTATTTCCACTTTCATTTTCAATTGTTTCTGCTTTTACAAAAGTTTCATCAGGAATTGCATTTAAGTCAACTTGGAAAAATTCAAATATCGTTTTTTTCATTTTTAGTTTTTTTAGTTTTAAAAATTATTTTCTATTATCTTTTCTTTATTTTATGCGGTTGCAGTAAACTGTCGCACAACTTGTATATAACATCAAATATATACATCTTTTTGAATGTTTTTTATTATTCATTCAGTTTTTTCTTGTTATTTTCATCTACTAAACGATCAAGTGGACTTACAATCTTATCAGTTGCCATTTTTGAAACATGCGTGTAGATCGTGGTGGTTTTAATACTAGCGTGACCTAGGAATTTTTGAATGTATCTAATATCTGTTCCATTTTCTAATAAATGGGTTGCAAAACTATGGCGTAAGGTATGTACTGTAGCTTTTTTAGATAATCCAGATTTTTTTAAGGCTTGTCGCATCACTGATTGTGCGCTTCCAGCACTGTAAGGCTCTCCTGCATATTGCCCTTCAAAAACGTATTTATTGGGTTCGTATAATTTCTTGTAGATTTCCAGTGAACTCACAATAGAGTAGGGCAACATCACCATGCGGTCTTTCTTTCCCTTGGCATTTTTAATATGAATTTTATGTTCTGAGAATAAGATGTCTCGCCATTCGAGAGTTACAATCTCACTTACTCGTAAGCCTGCTCCATAACCTATTAATAACAATAATTTATGTTTTGGGTTGTCAACCGCTCTAAAAATTTGTAGACATTCTTCCATCGTTAATACAGCGGGTAATTTTTTTTCGCTTTTTGGTCGTGGTAGTTTGAGTTCAAAGCCTTTTTGATGCTCGATTTGTTGGTAATAAAACAATAACGCATTGACCATACTATGTCCAGATGATGCTGATAATCCGCGCTCCATAAGGGATGCTAAGTATTTTATGATTTCTTTTTGTGATATCGTTTTTGGATCTCTAAACTGATGATCACGCAGGAATTTTAAAAAGGAACTCGTATAAGTACGCATTGTTGAACTACTGTAATTAAGTGCCAATATAGTGTCTACCATTAACGAAATATAGTCATGGGCTGCATCAGGAACTTGATTGAATAGTTGTGATTTGGTTTTGCTTAAATCGAGTTGTTTCCTGTTAGGCAAGTTTTGTTTCATCAAATAGCCTTTTGGTAGCCGATTACTCAGCAGCACTTTATGTGGCTCAAATTGCATTGCCATGGCGTCATATACAGTAGGTGCTGCAGGAAGTAAGTAACAGTCTTTTATGGTGCTATAACGCGCCATAGAGAAACGTTTTATTTTTTCTCGCAATACAAGAAAAGGGGGCATATACACTTCCATCCACTTCGAGTCTTCAGGATGTGGTTTTATTATTATTGATTCAGATGTGAAGACCGTTTCATTTTTATGATAATCATTTTCAGGAAAAAAAGCTGATACACCAAGTATTTTTTCTACTTGCTCTTTTGCAGCTAAATTCCTTAATACCATATAAACTTTATAATTGGCATTCCAATAGACTCCTTTTGTAGCTAATAATTGTCTACTGATAACCTGGTAATACTGCATCTTGAAAACCCAATATTTACCTAAATTAGGTAATAATTCTAAACGCATATTTGGTGCTAACGAATTTGTTTTCGTTATATGTTCAGGGTTATTCAGCACTGGGGCCAAATCTAACTGAAGTTCGCTTTTGGCTATGGCTGGAAGGTCACGGCTTATGGTAAGGCCGGCCAGCGGTTGCGTTTTAGACTTTTTTGGATTGTCAATAACCAAATCTTCAAAGTTTTGGCTGATGAGCTTGTAATTCTCAGCATTATAATCAAAATACCAACAACGGAGTGATTTACTGAATACACCTCCCAATTGTCTTAATTGGGAAATAGTAGCGCTATCGTACTTAAAAAAAAGTCCGATTCTATCTGCATCACGATGCCATATCTTTTTTACAATTATTTGCATAAGGCGTATATGAAAGAACTAAAATACCACTTTATTTTAAATAATATCAGTATAATTTATTGATTTTTAATGAACTATGCTTTTTGCTTTGAATGCTGTTTTGTGAATAGTGAAAAGTGGAAAGTTTTGAATTTAAAATGAAGCTACTCTTTATGGAGTTTATTGTTTTTCCTTTCATCTTAAATGTAAAAAGATAATGTGATGGTATTGACTGCGTGAAGGATCGAAGTGGAAATCCTCCCGATTTTTATTCGGGAGATTGTAACACAGAGCCTGACGCAGCTGCAACGGAGTGTAAGCTGGGGCACGCCATTAAGAAAGTGAAAAAGCTTATTTTAAATTATAAATTTTGAATTAAGTTTTGGTCTCTCGACCTGATTTTCGAAAAACGAATAACGAACAACGAACATCGGTCAAAGATTAACAATCAGCCATGTTGACTGCAACAGCCAGACCACCTTCTGAGGTTTCTTTGTATTTATTGTTCATGTCCTTAGCGGTTTCCCACATGGTGTTTACCACTTTGTCCAAAGGGACTTTTGCGTTTTTTGGGTCGGTTTCTAGAGCTAATTCGGCGGCATTTATTGCTTTGATTGCGCCCATTGTATTTCTTTCGATACAAGGTATTTGCACTAATCCGCCAATAGGGTCACAGGTTAATCCCAGGTGATGCTCCATAGCAATTTCGGCGGCCATTAAGACCTGCGCAGGAGTTCCTCCCATCAATTCACAAAGTGCTGCTGCGGCCATAGAAGATGAAACGCCTATTTCGGCCTGACAGCCTCCCATTGCTGCTGAAATGGTAGAGCCTTTCTTAAATATACTGCCTATTTCTCCTGCAACTAGCAAGAATTGTTTGATTTCTTTTTGACCTGCGTCGTGGTTTTCGATGACTAAATAATACATCAAAACCGATGGAATCACTCCGGCACTACCGTTTGTTGGTGCGGTTACGATGCGACCTAATGCTGCATTGACTTCATTTACCGCTAGGGCAAAACAACTAACCCATTTCAGGATTTGACGGAATTTTACTTCGGTCAATCTGATTTGTTCTAGCCAAGTTTGTGGATCACTATAATTAGATAATCCTATTAAATTTTGATGCATATCAAATGCTCTTCGGCGTACATTTAGTCCACCAGGAAGTATTCCTTCAGTGTGACAACCAATATACATACATTCGAGCATGGTATTCCAGATGCGCATTAATTCATGATCTATAACTTCCTCCGTGCGCATGGATTTCTCGTTTTCATAAACGATCTCTGATATCTTTTTATTTTCGGTTTCGCAATATTTTAAAAGATCAACCGCTTTATCAGTAGGGAACGGAAAAGCGCATTTTATTTCTATTTTCTTTTTGGCATTGATTCGCTCTTCTTTTACTACAAATCCACCTCCGATGGAGTAGTAGGTAGCAGTATAAATTTCGGCATCAGCTGCATAGGCCGTAAAGGTCATCCCGTTTGAATGAAACGGTAAAAACTCTTTATTGAAAATGATGTCTTTTTGAATATCAAAAGGAATTGTAAATTCATTCCCTAAAATGATTTGGTTTTTGTCTTTGATGGATTTTATGATTCCATCAATATCATCAACAGGAATGTACTCTGGATCTTGACCGCTTAAACCTAACATAACAGCTAAATCAGTGGCATGACCTATTCCTGTCAACGACAAGGAGCCGTATAAATCAGTTTTGATTCGGGTAACGCTGGCAATTACATTTTCATCTCTCATTTCTTCTAGGAATCGCTCGGCTGCACGCCAAGGTCCTAAAGTATGAGAACTTGATGGTCCAATACCTATTTTAAGCATGTCAAATACCGAAATGCACTCTTCCATAGTAAGCTTGTTTTTTAGACAAATATAATTGAATTTAGCAATGAACAATAGCTAAAACTTATAAATATGAAATTTTAATTACAGATAATTAACATTAAATGATTATTTGATAATTGAAGACTTGGTTGTTTTTTCTGTTTTAAATAAAAATAAATAGGTATTTATCTCAAAATGATTAAAATGGATAGCCAATTGCTAGATTAAATACCAAATTTTCATTTCGCCAAGTACTATTCCCAAAACTTACTTTGTCAAGTACCCATCTATTTCCATCGGGCAAATACGGTTTCCTGATAGGAAAAGCAAGATCAGTCCTAAGTACCAAAAATGAAAAGTCAAATCGAAGTCCGGCTCCAACGCCCACTGCAATTTCGCTCATGAAATCCTTAGAGAATTTAGCCCCAGGTTTGTCTAGATCCTCTTTTAGTAGCCAAATATTTCCAGCATCCAGAAACAAAGCGCCTTTAACTAGTCCGTAAATTTTAGCTCTGTATTCCGTATTAAATTCTAGTTTTAAATCACCCGATTGATCCGGTAAAAAAGTATTGGCGGTAGTTGAGCCATCAAAACTTCCCGGACCTATTGATCGTGCTCTAAAGGCTCTAATACTATTAGTTCCGCCATTAAAGAATTGTTTGATAAACGGCATTTCGTTCGAATTTCCATAAGCAAATCCTGCGCCCACGATAACTCTACTGGCGATTTGTGAGTCTTCAGTTAATTTTAAGTAATGCCTGAATTCATTTTCTATTTTTATAAATTGGCTGAAAGGGACACTAAATACTTTGACTGTATCTCCTGATTTTATATTGGCACCAGAGACTAATCCTGCCACATTTCCTGCTAAGTCAATACTGCCTTTGTAGTAAAAAGTATGTTTTTTCCTTTTTTGCATCGTATTGGTAAAAGTGTAGGAGTAAGTAGGTCCAAAAATCAATTGTTTTTCGATCACTTTCTCTAATGAAGGATTGGCATCAATTTGTTCTTGATACAATGGAGTCACATTTTGCGGACTGGCATAGGTAATTTCGGTTAGGTTTAGCAAATGTTCCTTGCGTTCATTTTCTTTCCATAAATAACCAAAAGAACCTTTGAATGTTTGTAAGGAGTATAATTTGGTTCTGTTTTGAAACTCATATCCTAGCGTCGCTTTTGTCTTTGGCACAAAACCACTAGACGTTTCAAATTTAAAAGGTGCTATTATTCGTGGCCAAATTAAACTAGCTTCGGTTCCCACACGGTACACATTAAAACCGTTATTTTGTCCTGAAACCTGTACTTCAACACCGCCAAAAGCTGATATAGTAAGCTGTTCGGCTCCTTTAAATACATTTCGATTGCTCCAGTTTAGATTTAATTCGGTCCCTGTATAATTAGCTGAATTGGTTTTAGCCAAAACTTCTACACGGATTGATTTTTTGGGTAGCGGAGTCAGATAATAATATGCATCCAAGTAATTCCCGATGGTGTCAGCTACTTTAAATTGGTTTTTTACAAACTTGAAAGTACCTAAGTTTACTAACCTATTTAAAGATAAGTTGTGATTAGTACGGTTGTAATAATCTCCTTTTTTAAAATAAAGCGTACGATCAAAAATACTTGGTTTAAATAGATTTTCAGAATCTATAATCGTGAAATCTTTGTATTTTACGATTGAATCAGAGCTAGTAGAGTCGTCATCTGAATTAATTGAATAATTAGGATACACTACTACATTATTGATCTTGTATTGCAACTTTGAGAGTTCCGGAGAATCTGTTTTTAGTTTGACAATCAAATCTACTTTATGATCAGCCACAGTACTGTCAACTTGTACTAACAAATAATCAGCATTGAAGTAATAAAACCCTTTTTCTTTTAGTCGTGCATCAATGCGCTCTCTTTCCGTTTTTATTACTTCAAGACTGTACGGTTCTCCTGTTTTTAATAAACTACGTCTTTCAGTTTTCCGTACTAAAGAAGCGATAGCTGATGAATCTTGGGGGAATTTTACTTCTCGAATAAAATAGCGTTTGTTAGGCGTTACAGTATAACTAACTTTTGCTTTTTTACCTGATCGAGTGGAGTCAGCAGTGGATTTTGTGTTAAAATATCCATTGTTTTCGCTATGGTTTTGTAAAACACTTTTGTTGTATTCTAGATCTACTTTGCTGTACAATACTGGTGGTTCACCCACTTTTGTGCGTAGCCAGTATCTCAAACCTTTTTCTTTTTTGGGCTGTCCCGCCAAATTATAAAAAAACAGTTTGGGTCTAAATCCTAAGAAAGAATAGTTGGGTTTTGGTCGGACCAGAAGTTCCAATTCTGTTTTTAGTGCTTTACGCTCTTTTTTTGATGGTTCATTTCCCTCAATTTTAATTTTTGCCCCCGTATATAGTAATTCGTCTTTGGGAATTTTATTCGTACCACTGCATCCAGATAATAAGAGGATGGCGAAAAGGAAATAGAGTAGTGGTGCTTTGTTTTTCATAATGCTATAAGTACGATTCATTATTTCTTTTTGTTTTTCTCTTTTGGAGTTTTGCTTTTTTGAAATAATTCTTTAAAATGATTGTAATCCAAAGTAATAATAAAGGCAATTCCTGTTTCTACTACCTGTCCTTGAAGTGCTACCTGATATTTATTTAAACGGTAGGCTTTTAACTTGTAGCGACCATCTTTAGAAAGTTGGTATTCTACAGAAACATCTCCTGCAATAGTGTTTGTTTCTTCATTTGTTTGTTGTGGTCCTTCTAGTCCAAAACTACTTCCTACAGTCACTTTCAATCGGTCATTGAGTAGTTTTTTAGAAATACCCACATTCAAATCAGTTTTATTCTCTAACTGTCCCGTGGTATAATCTTCGGTTGAATCTAAATCAAAATTAAGTTCGACACCACTAATTAAATTCCCAGCTAAATTGTTCAGCTGTTGCGATAGAATTTTACTCGCACTTTGTCTCGCTATTGAATTGATCGAACTACCACCTGCTTCACTGGCAAAAGGATTTTCACCTATAAAGCGATTCAGTAAAAGCAAAGCAAATACTTGCTTGTTAAGTTCGTCTGGCTGCTGACGCAGTTGGGTTAATTTCGCTTGAGTTGTATTGATGATTTCAGTTGAAACGCTATTATTCCCATCAGGTAAAATGATGTCAAAGGAAATAGACGGTTTCATTAATTCACCTTTCATTTTCAATTCAGTTTCAAAAGGAATTTTTTGTTTGTATGTATTTCTTACATCAGCTGTCATACTTCCTAACTGATCATCAACTAGGTCAATAGGAGCAGCTTCATTTTTATAAACAGCAGTAATGTTAATGTCAGCTTCTGTAGGTTCTCCGGTCCAGAGGATATAACTACCACTTTTAATGTCAAATTTTCGTTTGATAAAATTAAAATTCATTTCATAAGCTCCTTCTTTCAACTCATATCTTCCTGTCAAAGTTGTTTTTCCAGAAGGATCAATTCCACCATTTAACTGGGCTTCTCCTTTTAATTTTAAAAAATCTCCATTGGCTTTATCAATTACAATTGATAATTCAGCCTCTTTATCAACTTCAATATTTACAGATGCATTGATTCCCTTTATTTCAGTTTTGCTTAAATTAGGATCTACAGCAACGGTTTGAACCAGCGAAGGATTATCCTGATCAATAAATTCTACAATTCCTTCTCGATCTGCAATGGAAGGATCAGATTGTGGCATAACAATAGTCAATTTTGTGCCTTTATTTACTTTGATGTTTCCGTCAACAATAGGATTATTAAGGTCTCCTTTTATTCGTAAATGGTTGTCTAAAAACACTTCACCAAAGAATAGATCATTGTCTTTTTGTTTAGAATTTAAGGCTTGAAAATTATCAGCATCCAAGGTCAAGTCAAAACCAAAATTATTGAAATTAGAACTGTTGATTTTTCCATTAATTACTAAGTCATTGTCTTTCTCATCTTTAATGGTAAAACGATCAAATACAATAACATCATTTGAAAAAGAAACAACATCATTCATGGATTTGAATGTTGCATTGAGTTGTGTTACTTTAAATCCTATTTCATTCAACTTCAAATCGCCGTTCATTTTAGGCTGGTCCAGCGTTCCTGTTATTTTGAATTTTCCGTTAAAAAAACCAGTGCTTTCTTTTAGGTTGCCCAAAGTAAATCCTTGAACACTTTTCAGATTCAATTTTACAATATCTAAGTTGAAGTCCATAACTCCATTTCCTGTTTTGTAAACTCCATCTAAATCGACTTGGTTGTCCTGACCTGTTATAGCGATCTTTGCATTGTAGTTATTGGCAATCTTATTATCTACTTGGATATTAATAGTTCCAACGGTATCTTTCTTAAATGCAAAATTATCAATGGTAAGATTAGACGTAAAAACAGCAGTTTTACTTATATTTTTTAATAAAACAGTTCCATTTGTATTCCCACTAATAGTGAAATCGCTTTTCTCAGCTATACTACTTAAGGTTTCAATTTTAAAATCTTTCAAATTAATTGCTAGAGGAGCATTTGCTTGTTCAGATTGTGATTGAAGCGCTATACTACTACCGTCTTTACTTAATTCAACATTATTAGCGTAGATGCCTTTTGCTCCAAAACGGATTACATTATCAGCATCTATTTTCCATGATTCATAATTGAGCAGTAAATTCTTTGGATCAAAATGGATATCATTATTTCCTTTTTTTGCATCAAGCGTACCAGCAATCAAATACTTTTCTTTGTCGTTTAAGTCTTTTAATTGCAAGATATAATCGGCAGTATTGTTTTGTACTTTTCCAGTTAGGGAAGTATATGGTAATTGAAACTGATCGTTTTGTAAATCATCAACCATTAAGTTATAAAGTAAAGCCTTGTCTTTGGTATCTACTTTTAGAACAGCATTGGTTAATGTGTTTCCACCATAAATTAGTTTTGGAATAGCAGCATTCAAAACAATGGAATCATTAACAGTATTGTATCTTCCAGAAATAGCTATGGGTTCTAAACTTTTTAATTCAGGTATCACTTTTACTAAAAGAGGACTGTCAGAAATGGCAATTTTAAATTCTAACTCTTGTTTCTCAGAATTTTTAATAGTCGAATGTGGTGCTGTAGTGTAATATTTTGAAATTGAATTAGACAAGGCTGCGCCAATTTTAGAAAGCTTGTATTTCCCATTTACGGCAGCAGTCATAAATGGAGATTTTAAATTCAAAGTATTTTTCTCAGCTGTAGAAGTTGCAATTAATGTAATGGAGTCTGTAACAAATTGCTCCTTGTCATCAGCAACAGTCAGATTTAAAATATTAAACTTTCCATTTAAGTAATCCATATTTGCTGATTGAATATCAGCATCAACCACACCTCTAATTTTCATTGGTCCAGCATGCAAATTCAATTTTTCCAGGTCAGCAATGTCTATGTTTAACTTTATTTTACCAGCAGGGTACTTGTCCCTAAAGCTTCCGCTGCTCACTAAATCAAAAGTTAAGTTAGAATCGGTGCTGTTAGCATTTGCTTTAAAGAGTCCTTTGTTAATAGTCCCATCAAGGTCTAAGTCTTGATAGGTATATTTGTTGTAATTGATTTTAGAAATTGTTCCTTTTATAGAACTGTTTGCTGTTTTTAGATCTAAGCCAGTTCCTTTTATCGATGCCTTTAAACTGATCTTACCAATAGTATTATCTTTAATCAGTTTACCTAAATCAAAATTTTCTAGTTCTGTTTGAGCGTTGTATTTTTCGTTGTTTTTTCTGCTTTGGTCGTATTGCGCATTTATTTTTGCTTTACCAAAACTGCTGCCCATAACTAAATCAGTTGCAAAATTATTTATGGTTCCTTTGAAGTTTCCTTTCACGTTAAATAATGCGGGTAGCTGTATTGTATTTGGAATGGTTTCTTTTGGCACAAATGTGGCAATATCTTTCGCAGAAGTTTCAAAGTTGGTGATATTCAAATCGAAATAGGCTTTGTTGACATCCGGCAATCCTTTTATGCTACCACTTGAGGCAATTTTTGTTTGACCGATGCCACTGATTTCAAATTTCGGAATTTTTAAGTCATTCAACTTACCAGTAACTTTACTGTTTAACAGCAGAACGGCATTAGGATTAGAACTAAAAGGTTTTTTGTTTGATAGTTCAGGCATAAAAAGAAGAACGTCCTCAAATCCTATTTCACTTTTTTTCAATGAAGCATTAATACTCAATTGTCCATAATCTTTTCTCAGCGCTTCAATCGAAGGGTAACCCACAAGAATTTCGTCCTTTATTACAGTTTTTGGGGTTTTTAAATATAATTTTTTTAGAAATGCATTTTTCTCACCGTAATAAAATTCAGTTTTTAATGACTGAATATTCAGACCACTTTGTTCTTTTACTTTAAAAGAATTGATGCTTCCAGAAATCCCTACAGGACTATAACGTATGTTTTTGGCATCTAAGACTAATGACGAAAGCTTAAGATGGTTATAATCAATTCCCTTTTGTACTGCTTTTGCATTTTGATCATCGTAAGCAAAATCGACTCCCTTAATTTTGGATTCTCTAATTTTTATTTCCCAACCAGTAGCTTCATTTGAAACCAATTCTTTTTTAACTTGTTCTACTTTACCAAAAGCCAGTTTTCCATCGGCATTAGAAAGCGTAATGTTGTGTATCAATATAAATCGATTGTAAATATCTGTTTTATCAAATTTCACTCCTAGTTTTTTAAGCAATAGGGAAGTGGTTAATTTTGTCTTTTCATCCTCGTAGTCAATATCAACTTTGGATAAATCAATTTCACCTAACTGAAACTTATAAATTGTGGCAGGAGCAGTGTCTGTAGTGACTGTGTTCTTGGCTATTCCTTGTTTTAATTTTAGTTGTAAGCCTTTGACGGTTACTTTTGGAACCTCAAAATCCATTTTTTGCAAATCAAAAGTTCTGATTCGGGTATCTAAATGCTTCAGATTCATAGAAAAATTAATTTTCGCAAAATCGTCTTTAAGTTTGACTGTGGTTTGGTCTAGATTAATTTTATCGAGGGAAATAACCATTGGTGTTTTGGTCGTGTCAACTGGGGAAGAAAAGGCTTTTAAGATGTAATCAAAATTAAAAACAGCATCTGAATTCCGACTTAAATTTAAGGTTACGCCCTCAAGGTCTACTGAGTTTATTTCAATTGTATTATTCATCAACTGCAATAAACTGATGTCTACAGCCAATTTTTTTCCAGATAAAAGGGTTTGCTTTTTTTGGTCTTCAAAATAAACTCCTTTTAGAATTATTTTTTCAGGAAATTCAATTGAAAGAGTATCGACTCTTACTTTCGTTTGAATTTTTCCTTCAAGGTAACTAACTGCTTGATTTTTGGCTAGATTTTGAACAGCTGGGATTTGAATAAGTAGTAGCAGTAATAGCAATAATGCAGTGACTATTCCTAATGTCCATTGGAAAACTTTTAGACTCTTTTTTATTACCTTTTTCAAATGTGTGTTTTTTAATAGAAAAAAATCAAATTCTAATTTAAACTAACTACAAAGATGAAAATTTAAATCGGAAATGTTTTATAAAATCAGCAGTTTATCTATTAAAATTATTGGATTTAACTCTTTACTGATTCGCTATTTTTTATCAAGTCTAAAGCGTTAATTCTGGAGGGATTTCATGTTATTGAGTTTAAGTTCTGTATACTGGAATTTCATTAAAGTACTCGGCTTGTTTTTCTTGTAATAAAAAGTCTTTAACGGCCATCAGCATGGCCTTGTTTGAGGTAAATAGTTCCCTGTTAAAATTGATTACCGTAGTGATGTCTATGTCTTCAATAGTGGCGTTTTGTGCTTCAGTATAAAAGTTGTTAAGTGCTGAAGTATAGTTAGTTTGAATAGTGTCATACACAGTTTGTAGATTTTCGAAAGTTGCATTTTTGTCTTGAATCATAAATGCATTTAATTCTAGATATAAGGTTTTGGTTTCTTTCCTATGATGGACGAAAAAATTGTATTTAATTTCTTTTGAGGAATGGCGTAGGTTAGAAATGTTACTTCCTATGTCCTTGACACTTTTAACGGAATGCAGTGAACTGCGTACGGCAGAGATTAGTTGGTTTATTTCAGAATGCTGTTCTATTCGTAATTTAGGTCTTAATTCCAAATAGAAAGCTTGTAACTCGCCCTGTAACTGCTTTAGGAAATCATACTTTTCTTCTACGGTCTTTAAATAATATCTATTCTTTTCATTTATGCTTTTAAAATCAGGGTTTTCACGAAGTAGGCGAGTATCGATTTTAAACAATTCAAGATTGAAAATCATGGAGTTATGAATAAAATATTTTGTTTCTCTTCTAAATAAATCCAAGGCTGTTACTGGTTCTGCGTAGGAGGCGTGCCCTATGAAAGCGGTAGTTGAACCATCGGAATCTTTGAAGAACCGTTCTAGAAAACTAGTAAAAGTATCTAGTAAAGGCAAGAAGATAGAAATGGCTGAAAAGTTTATTAAAGTCGAAAAAGCCACCAGAGCGATAAGATGGTCTTTAATATTAAATACATCTGTTATAAGAAAGAGCAGAGGTTTTAATAAAAGGAAGGCAAAAACAGTTACAAATACATTAAAAAGAACATTTCCCAGAACGATACGTTTTTTTGATACATTTCCGCCTATGGCTGCAAAAATTATTTTAATTGTGGTTCCTGTTTGAGATCCCAGAATAATTGCAGCGGCTATTGGTAAACTAATGGCATCTACATGCAGCGCACTCAGAGTTAGGGCCATGGTAACGGAACTGGACTGCACTACCAAAGTAATGACAAAACCGATAAGCAGGAAAACAGCCAATGGCATTTGGGCATATTGGGAAAAATCAAAAATTTTGACTTGAGCCTGCATCGCGGTTTTCATAAAGCCAAGACCGATAAAAAGGAGGCCAAATCCAAACAGGAAAAATGCAATGTATTTAGTGGTTTTTCGACTACCAAATAAGATTAGCAGCAGGCCTCCAAGACAGACTGCTGGATAAGCAATAACTTCTATATCGACGTTAAAACCAAGTGTGGCGACTAGCCAGCTATCGAGTGTAGTTCCTAAATTTGCACCTAGTACTATAGCCATCGCGTTCCTCATAGTAAAAACGCCAGCTCCCACAAATGCCAACACCATAAAAGATACCATAGAACTGCTCTGCAGAATACCGGTAACTATTGCTCCTCCTGCTGCGGCACCAACCTTGTTTTTTGTAATTCGTTGCAAAAAGAGCTTGAAGCTTCTGCCAGAAAGATTTTTTAGAGAGTCCTCCAATAGGTATATGGCAAAAAGAAATAAGCCAATTCCTGCCAAAAGTTTTAAAATATGATTAAATGTTTCCATAACTAAAGATAACAATAAAATGATGTGTCATGAAAAAACGTTTGTTTTTGTGCCTCGATATTTCGGGGTATATGATAGGAATAGAGTGGTTTTTAGACTTATTTACCCCAGTAAGTAACAATTATAAAAAGTATAATAGCGAAAATGCCTAATAAAGACACAATAAAGAATTTGTCCGCAATTTGTTCTAGTTGCTGCTCTTTCTTAGTATCTGGCGTTCGTATCGAAAAGAACGAGAAGACAGATGAAATGGTTAGTAATAGTGCAACTATAGCGGTAAACTCATCAATATAACTATTATTAGATTTATCACCTATGTGCAATGAAGTAATGATGAATAGGCAAAATCCCAATAGGTTTGCTGATGTACTTAAAATGTGTTGTGAGGTTCTATTTGCCAAAGTAATTTCTGTTGGATTATCCTATTTTTATGATGCAATAGTTGCTTCTGCAATTAAAGGCTTTTATACTGTTGTAAAGTATCAAAGCGGATTATAAAAGTATAAAAAAAACTGCAGCTTTTTGCGCTGCAGTTTGTATTTATAAAGCGGTAGTGAATCAAAAGAAATAATTGACAAATGAGAAACAAGACTCTTTCCTAAAACAAATAAATAGTTAAGCTCAACTGAATTTTAATTTAGCTGAAATAGCGTGTAAATAAATGTGTCTTCGTTCCTTATATGAAAATTGATACTTGTGATTACCGCCTAGAACGTAAAGTCCTCTAAAAAGGTTTCATTTCAGCTTTTCGTTTTCTCAGTTGTACCTCTAAATCCCGAATGGTTTCAGCAACGGCCATTTCGAAAGTTTCCTCATTTGAAGAAGCAAATATTTGCGGACCGGGACAACTCAGGATAACATCACAAATTTTCCCTTTTCCGTTGGATTTTTTTTCTTCTTTAAAAACCACTTTTGCGCGAATAAGCCAATTATAATGCTTTGCTAAATTTTCTAATTTTTCAAAAACTAAGTTGTCTGCTGTAGCATTTGGTTCCGCTTGTACAAATTGAGTTGTAATTTCCATAATTGCTGTTTTTTAAGGTTAGTATAATTTTGATGCATTTTCGTTTTATTATTGTATTAAAACGAATTCATTATTAATTCCTGAAAGAACTTTTTAAATAGGGGTAACTACTCAAATTTACACATAAAATTTAAAGAAAACTAAGTTTAAAATGTTAAACAAACTAAAAAATAGGTAGAAAAAGGATTAAATCTGTTGATATACGGTAATTTCTATATAAACTTAAAAAAGGCTGGCTATCATTGATAGCCAGCCTTTTTAGAATGCTTGATGTTATTTACAAACTCTAGTAATAAAAGTGCTTAAAGTTGGATGAAATCTTCACTTTTTGGCATAGCAGCGAAAGCTTCCAAAGCAATTTCAGGAACTGGATCACACAATTTACGCAGTTTAGTATCCATCCAAGCTCCATCAACGGTGATAGTAGAATGTAGTACGTTAGCTTCATTCACAAATTCGTGTACAATTGACCAGCGCGAACCATCAGCTTTTAATTTAGAGACTTTGGTATGCATGAAGATGGCATCTGACAGTTTTATTTCTTTTCTAAATACACATTCTTCTCTAAAAAGTATCGGTCCAAAATGATTCATTTGTAAAGCTTTCATGGTCAAGCCAAGGCTCTCCAAGATCTCTATACGGTGTTGCGCTCCAAAGTCGTAATAAGCACTATGACGCACATGAAAATTAGGGTCAAGATCTGACCAACGAAAGGATAACTGTTTGCTGAAAGATTTCATTATGTTTTTGTTTGTTTAAATTCGTTTTTTGCTTTTTATGAAGCTGTTCCAAATTTATAAAACTTTAGGCGAATTCCTATGCCATACAAGTCCTTAATGGCAAATTTATTCAAAGGGCGAAAATAGGCAGCTGAAAGGCTTTTCGAAACAAAAACAGCAATAAAGAGTAAAGATAGTTTCAAATATTAAAAATTTAAAGTTTTGGGTACGCTTGTGTTAAAAAGCTCAAAAAAAATGTTTTTTTAGGAATTGGATTATAATTCAAAAGGAATGAAAAAGTAACTATATTTGTTTTCTTATAAGCAATAAAATTAAATAGTTATGAACGGCATATCTAAATTAGTCCTTATTCTCCTTTTAGTAATATTTGATAGTAATTCATTATCAGCACAGTCAGATGCAGAAAAAGCAAATGCGATTGTAAATGAAATGCTTGATGCTATGGGAGGGATCAAAAATTACAATAACACTCATTTTATTCAATGGGAATTTGTAAAACGAAAATTGTATTGGGATAAATGGACAGGCGATGTTCGCGTCGAAAACCCAGAAGCAAACCAAACTATTCTAGTAAATATCAATACCCTAAAGGGAAAAGTATACGAGAACGGGGTTTTAGTTGTAGATGTAAAAAAGGCTAACGAACTGCTGATAAAAGCTAAGAATTGGTGGATTAATGATTCGTATTGGTTAGTGATGCCATGGAAATTACAAGATCCTGGAGTCAATCTAACTTATGTGAAAACCGAAAAATTAGCCAATGGAAAAACAGTAGATATTTTACAGTTAACTTTTAATCAAGTAGGAGTAACACCAGATAATAAATACTGGCTTTATGTAGATCAACAAGACCATTTAATTAAACAATGGGCGTATTATAAAAATTTTGATGATGCAGAACCAAAATTCCTTAAGCCTTGGGATAACTATCAAAAAGCAGGTACTATATTGCTATCTTTTAATAGAGTTAATGAGGATGTAGGACCTAAAAATGTGATTGTCAAATCAGATTTTGACGCATCCATTTTTAGTAAACTGTAAGTTATATATTGGCATCCTGATGGATGCCATTTTTTTTAATGTTATTGCTAAACTTTTTTAGACGCTCAGTTTATTTTCCGCTTAATGCTGTTTCAAAAACACCAACAGCAAGTTCAGCCCAAATTAGAAGAAGAGTAAGGAATAGAATAATACAAATTACGATTCGGTTCTTGTTTTTTCTAATTTTCCTTAGTGCCAGTTCACACATTAAACCAGTACTAAATAAAAGAACTGCTGCGACAACAAAATCTAATAAAGTCCAATTTACTTCATTAGTGAACTGCATCGCTATTAATGGTATCAGTAATATAATTGCAACAACGAGCAGGATAATGCTAAGTCTTTTGTTGTGTAAAATCATAAGTTTTCTTGTAAGGGTCACAATGCTTTAGGAGTGCTGTATAAACAATAACAGAATTCAGCTATAATTTTCGAATTATTTTAGCTCTATTTTGTCAATTATGAGCTTGAATTTTTCCGACTTTTTATTGCCTATTAGAAAAGCTATTTCTTCAATATGATTCTGAGAAAAATCAGGTAAATCCATTTTTTTGCCCCTGAAAGATGGATACATATCCTTTAACGGAATTTCTATTTCTTGCCAGGCTCCAGAAGTAGCGAAGGCGCTGATGTACCAATAATAATTACTTGAATTGTCTTTTATTCGTAGCTGGTACTTCTTGCCATCTCCCCTAAGTTTAAGGATGATTTTGTTGTCTTTATTGACTTTTATTTTGTCAAATGGGTAACGTACCATAGAGAAACCCCCATTATTTTCCAAAGAGACAGAACCTTCAAATACGCCATGTCCATCAGGACTTAATTTAAAAGTACCCGATGATTCTCCTCCCATCACTGCATCATCAACAATTTTCCAGCCTTGGATATTGGCATTTTTATTAAAATCAAAAATGATTTGGCGGTTCATAAAAACAGTCAAAATAATAATTCCCATAAGATAGTTCATAACTTCCTTTTTAAAATGTTAACAATGTCTTTTCAAATATAAAAATAGGACAGAGGTAGACTCGATAAATCGCTAATATTAGCTAAAATAATATTCAGTTTATTTGATCTTATAATCGCTCAAGATTATTCTTATTCCGTCTTGATAGTTCGTTAGCTTAAAATCAGGAAAATTAGCTTTGAATTTTGAGGAATCAAAAATATTATCAATAGCGTAACGTGGTAGTAATTCCTGTGTTTCTTTAAGGTTTTTGTCAAAAAACGAACCTATTTTCAAGACCCACCAACTTAACACATCATATTTTATTTTGCGACCTAATTGGTTAGCAATTTCGTCAATAAATTGTTTGTAGGTTAATCTGTTGTCATCACAAGGCAGATGCCAGGTTTGTCCATAAGCACTCGAAGTGTTTCCTATTAATGCCATCGCCTTACTAGCATCAGGAGTAAAAATCAGTGTGCGTAAAACGTTGTCTTTTAGGAAGACCTTGGGGTTTTTGCCTTTTTTTAAATTGTCAAACACTAAAGTATTAGTAAGTCCTTTGGTTTTTCCGGGGCCATAAAATTCTGGAGCCCTACAAATTACTGCCTCAATTTCTTTGTTGGCAATGGCTTTTAATAATAGTTCAGCCGCCATTTTTTTTCCTCTTCCTTTTTTACCTTCAGATTCTAAAGGTGTTTTTTCTGTCTGAATAGGACTGTCTTGTGGATAGGCATAGGTATTGTCAAAATAGACCAATTTGCAGTTGTTTTGCTTGCAAGCTGCAATTACGTTTTCCATTATCATCACCCAATCCCTAAGCCATATTTCAGAATCATATGGCAGTCCAACTGTTAGGTAAGCAATTTGGGTATTTTCAAGTGCTTTATTGACACTTTCAGCATTGAGTAAATCCGCTTTAAAAAGTAAATCATCAGGATGTACTTTTTGTGGATTTCGACCCACCAGTTTAATTTCCTGAGTATACTTATCGCGCAATTCTTTGGCTAGTTCCTCACCAATTATTCCGTTTGCCCCTAATATTGTTTGCATTTTAAATATCTGTTTATATGATTGGCTTATTCAGCTGTTGTGCTAAGGTATCGATTATAACTAACAAATTATTGGAATTTGGATTACTTGTAGGTCATACTGTACAAGTCAAATCCCTTTGCCCAATAATCCTTTTCAATTTCCTTCAGGATGAATCCGTTTTTCTCGTAGAATTTGTATGCCAGTTGAGAAGTTCTTACCATAATGGTTGTAATATTATCCATCGATTTTAAAAGATCAATTCTATATTTTAAAAGCGATTGTCCAATTCCAAGTCCTTGAAATTTTGGGTCTATAAAGTCCCAGCTAATTTTTGCAGTTTTGCCGTTGGCTTCAAAGTTTATTCCTCCAGCACCGATGATCTGCTGCTCTATTGCTATAATGTAGTATTTTTCAATTTTGTGCTCTAGATAGTATTCAAAATCTTCAATTTAACTTTTGGCAAAAAAATCAGGAACGTTGAGTTTTAGTACCGCTAGAGCACTGTCCTTGTTAGTTGTTTTGTATTCTCTGATAATTAAGTTGTCAATCATTTTCTTCAAGAGTTTACAGAAAAAAATATAGAATCTTAGACGAATTTTTCTTTCTTCGAATAGCTTAAAAGTGAGTTATAAAAAGTAAGAGCTATTTAATTTAACCTAGGATTCTGAGAGTAAAAAATCACTACTTTTTTGACATCAATGTACTATTTATCCTGAATCAAGGTATACAGAAGTATTTCCTCGGTTTCATTTGGTAGTATTATGTTTTTCTCAAACTGAAGACCAATTTTCGTTAACAAAGCCTGTGAAGCTTTATTTTTAATAGAAGTTATTCCGCTAATCTGATTTAGTTTAAAATCATTAAAAGCGATTTCTTTTAGATGATTAACGCTTTCAAAGCCATAGCCTTTCTTCTCAAAATCCGGAAGGAATGCAAAACCAATATCAATCCCATTTACACCCTCTCTATCGTAAAGGCCGCAAGAACCTATTTTTTCACCATCTGATTTTCTGATTATAGTGTAATTGCCATAACCCAATCTTTCGAATTGAGGGATGAATTTGGTTTTGATATAGTTCTCAACCTCCTTGATAGTTTTTAATTTACGGTCTCCTATAAATTCAATCCATTTTGGACTGTTAAAAAGACTTCTTATAAATTCAGCATCTGCAGTGGTTGTGGGTTTTAGAATTAATCTTTCGGTTTCTAATGATTTCAATCTATTCACTTTTTATATTGTGTTAATGGTGCTATTGTGAGAACTCGCTCGGGACTAAATTAAGTAATTTATGCGAATCATCAACTAATATGGCAAATCCAAAACTGACTTCAAAGTGTAGCTTGGATACAATTGTGGGAAACTGCTATTGAAATATAAACTGCTAAAGTAGGCGTACATTTTCTAGGCGGTAGCGAAGGACATTATATAGTATAGTTAGCGGCTTTTCAACAAAAATTTCCTGCAGAAAAATCACTATTTTATAAAATTAAAGATTTGATTTGGTATATAAACCGTTATTAGTGAGGTGTTTATAAAATCTGTTTTACTGTTTTTTCTACTTTAAAGTACTGATAACCTGTGGTTTTTGCTTAACTTAGTAAATGGGATTGAATATTTTCGGTTTTTTCGGTTAGATTTTACTGAAAGAATCGGAATACAGTAATTCTTAGGGATAATTTTATTCAAATTACTAAAAAGATAAATATTATGAAAATTGCAAAAGACAACATTGAAGTTAAAATGGAGATTCCAGGAGCAATTATCCGTCAGAAAACTGATTTTGGAGACGCTACTGGATTAGGTAAAATTAGCGGTGAGTATTTTAGCCTTTCTGCGGGAGTTGATACAACTCCTTTATTTCTGGGTCTTGAAGGGGATTTGTGCCAATGCCCTCACTGGGGATTTGTTATAAAAGGTCAGCTCGCTACCACTGATGCTAACGGTATCGAAGAAGTTGTGGATGCAAATGATTTATTTTACTGGCCACCAGGGCATAATGTAAAAGTGAATTCAGATGCCGAGATTATTATGTTTAGTCCTCAGAATGCGCACAGCCAAGTGATTAATCATATGATTGAGAAGACCAAGGCGTAGAACTTAAAATTTTAAAAAGTGAAGTCGTTCTAGGTGCATGGCAAACGGTGCAATATGTTTTCCAATTTAAATTGATACTACTCTCAGACCATTTCAGTGCGCATTTGTGCAGCAATGTTTGATCTGAGTAATATCTTGAGTGCTTCAGTCTTAATAAACATGTTCTAGAAGCTTATATTTTAGACGGTTTCATCAAACATGATTGGGTCAGAACCGCTTTCTTTAACTACAGGTTCGTCAATGAGTAATGTAAAATAAAAAGAGGTTCCTTCGCCTTCAATACTTTCTACCCAAATATCACCGCCATTTTTCTCTAAAAAACCTTTTACCAGTAATAATCCGATTCCAGCTCCTTTATTCTTTTTTCTTGCCTCTGTGAGTGTTTTTATTTGTGGAGTGAAAAGTTTTCCCAGCATTTCTTTAGGAATCCCAAGACCAGTATCCTTGACATGGATAGTGATTTTGTCGTTTGCTCTTTTTGCAGAAACTGTAATAGTTCCGCCTTTTTCAGAATGTTTTATGGCATTTGAGACAATATTTTGAATGATCGAAATCAGCATTTTACCGTCTGCAAATACGAATGCATTATCTTGAATTTCGTTATCAAGATTTATCGAGTTTGCTAAAGCGTTATCATTTAAAGTCTCAAAAACTTTATCGACGTATTGGTTAAGTTGGATTTTAGTGGGAGAAAATACATCTGCTGCATATTTAATCCTTGCCCACTCGACTAAATAATCTAACATCTCCAATTCATCTGTTGATGATTGATAAAGTAAGTCAAGCATTTCCTGAACATCCTCGGTTTTCATTCTCTGAAAATTTGTTTTCAAATATTTTGCCGTTGATATAATGGATGAAAGGGGACTTCTTAAATCGTGCGAAAGTATAGCGAGAACACTTTCTTTATGCGCGTTTAGTTCTTCTAATTCTTTTACTGTTTTTTTTATAAGGTCTGCAGACTGTTTCTTATCTGTTAAGTCTTGCAAAATTTTAACATAACCTAGCATTACACCATCTAAATCGATAAGTGGAAAAACTAACCCATAAGCGTAAAATACAGTTTTATCTTTTGCAATGTGCCATCTGTTATCAGTTGCTTTACCTTCTTTTAAGGCCGTGTGGATTTCTTTTTTTGGAACTCCGTTTTTTAAATCTTTTTCTGTAAAAATTAAATCGAAATGTTGTCCGATAACTTCATCAGTTTCGTAACCAAATATTTTCGTTGAACCAGAACTCCAGCTATTGATGATAAAATCTTTATCTAAGGTAAAAATAGAATAGTCTAGCAAACTGTCAATTATTTGGCCATAAAATCTAACAGTTGGTACATATTTTTTTTTAAGAATATTAGAATTCTCTTGTTCGTTATTCATAAGATTGTATGTCTGAAGCGGTTTTTAAACTGATCGTAGGCAATACCTATGAGTGGATAGGGGAAGACTTTCTAACTCCGAAAAGGTTGTTTCGAAGATTTGGTCCCGTAATTGCGATCAGCTATTGTGTGGGATCAAATATATGCAACTTTTTAGATGGTTTGCTCTATTTTGAGGGTCTTTTTTTTGCTGTAAATATAATAGGGTAAAAGAAGTTGTTTTTATGTAGCTTATTGATTAGCCATTATTTGGAGCACTCATGATGTTAGAAAGTATATTTACGTTCAGTATTTTAGAACAAAATAATTGAGTAGGGCATAGTGATAACTGTTATTAGGAGAAAGTTTTTATTCTTTTTCACTTACTCTTTTTCAATTCGCATTTTGATTACTATGGCTTTGATTGTGGAGTTTGATCCAATACTTAGGCCCTATTTCGAGCTCTTGAGATTTCGAAAAGAGGGGTGAATGGTTTCGCTTTTAGGAAAAAAAATTAAATTGGTTCTTTTAAAGCAATTCCTCGATATGCCTTTTGATGTTTTCAGCGATTTTTTTGGTGGGTAAATCATTAGGATCATTGCCAAAAGGCTCTTCAATTTCCTCGGCAATAAGTTCTAAACTTGCCAATACATAAAAAATAAAAACCACTACGGGAATCACATAATAGCCGAGATTAAAAACATAGCCAAAAGGCAAAGTCAGTACATAAAAGAAAATGAATTTCTTGATAAAAGCACTATAAGAATAGGGTATAGGCGTATTTTTTATTCGTTCACAAGCCCCACAAATATCAGTGAAAGATTGAATTTCATGATTTAAAATAATGAGTTGGTCGCCAGTAATTTTCTTGGAATTATAGAGGTCATTGATCTTGTGAAATAATATTTTGGCAACCTGATTGGGTCTGTGCTTGTGGTGTTCTATTATAACATCTTCAAAAAGCTGTTTACTAGTTTCCTCGTCTTTTAAATGCTTATTTAAAAGACGAGGAAGCTAGGAATCAGTTTCCTGAAAAAAGCACGATCTGATTCTTCTGTTAAAATAGCAGATAATTTAAGCGCTAGATTTCGAGAATTATTAACTAAACTACCCCATATTTTGCGTCCTTCCCACCAACGATCATACGCAGTATTAGTCCTGAAAACAAGTAATAAAGAGATGACAAAGCCCAGCATACCATGCATGATGGAAATATTCTTGACATGGCTGTCTTCAGGTAAAACCCAATATTCTATTTCAAGATAGGCAATTCCTGCCGAGTATAGACCGATGAAAATCATCATGGGAATCAATTGTCGAAAAGTATCGGCTTTGTGAAAGCGAAAAATAAAAGTGATCCAGTCTTTTGGGTTGTATGAAATCATGTAAGTATATCGAAAGTTGAAAAGTTAAAAAGTCTTAGGATTGAGCATCACAATTATGTAGTAAAAACTAAACAATTACTTTGTCTAATTTCATCAGTACTTTATTACTGTCTATTTGCTCTTTCTGGAACATGCTACAAATTTAATTTAAAATTTAACAGCCCCAGCTAATTCTTTTAATGCAATTTCGGATAATTTTGCTTGAAATTGAGCGTCACTATAACGCACTTTGGCATTTACATAATTCAGCTGAGCGGTTCTAAACTCTAATGTGGTAATCGTTCCAATATGAAATTTATCTAAGGTAATATCTAGATTTTGTTTGGCAATAGCTTCATTAGTCTCTTCCAAATCAATCAATTGTAAATTGGTTAAATAAGTTTGGTAGGATGTGGCCAATTGGCTGTTTAAGGCTTGGTTTTGTTGGTCAATTTGGATAGTAGCATTCTCAATTTGGATACCAGCAATTTTTTCATTTCGCTTTTGGGCAAAACCATCAAACAAATTTAGGGAAGCACTAAAGCCGTAATTCAATCCACGAGCCGAAGATTGTGTAGTAAAACCCAAACTTGATTCGTTCTCAGCAAAATTATAGCCTGTATTTAATGCAAAAGTAGGGTAGCGGCCAGATTTCACTTGTTTTAATTCCAGTTCAGCTACCTTTTTACTGATGATTAAAGCTTGAATTTGCGGGTTTTGCTTTTCAGCTAAGGACTTTAAATCGGTAAATTCAAGTTTGCTGTCCATAGTAAAATCAGATACTACCTTAAAATCAATTTGGGTATCTCTAGCCAAAAGTTCATTTAATATAATCTTCGAATTTTTATACAATTCTTGCTGTCTCAATAGGGCCACTTTGTCCGTATTGATATCTACCTGAGCATTTAAAACCTCCAGTTTTGATGCTTTACCAATCGTATAACGGTTTTTGGCCAGATTTACTCTTTGGTTCGAAATAACGATTGTAGTATCTAAGGCAGCTAATTGTTGCTGTTGCTGAACTAGATTATAATACGCAGCTTGTACATCACTGATTTTTGTAATAATGGTCAGTTTAAGTTGGGTTTCCCCAAGTTTTTGTATTTCTTGTAATTGCTCTTTTTTGGCAAACATTTTAAAACCATCAAAAATGGTCCAATCGAGTCCTACGCCATAATTCAAACTATTGCTCTTGGCATTGTCCAAACTGGTTGTAGAACCATCAGATCGTGTTTGGGACAAATTTTGAAGGTTGTTATTTTGAGATACGGACGCAGTAGCCTTGGGCAACATTCCCGCATTTCCAGCTGCTACATTGGTCTGACTTATTTTCAAGTCGTTCTTTGCAATCTTGATTTCGTAATTGTTTTCTAAGGCTATTTTCACAGCTTCTTCCAGCGATAGTACTTGCTGCGCATTTCCTTTAACGAAACAGAAGAACAGTAATAGTACACTTTTGAATAGTAGTTTCATGTTCATCTTTTTATTTACTTTCTTTTTCATATTCCTCAATGTGGTCAAATTCTGGATAATGTTTACGGGCCTTTGACCACATTAAATAAAGTGCTGGAATGACAAATAAGGTCAATACCAAGGAGAAAATTGTTCCTCCAACAATTACAACTCCCATTCCGATTCTACTTGTTGAAGCCGCTCCAAGAGACATGGCGATTGGCAAAGCTCCTAATGAAATGGCCAAACTAGTCATCAAAATAGGTCTCAAACGCGCTTCTGAAGCTTCTAGAATGGCTTGCAGTTTTGGTTTGCCTTGTTCTCGAAGCTGGTTTGCAAACTCGACAATTAAGATTCCGTTTTTAGTTACTAAACCAATCAGCATTACGGTTCCAATTTGGCTAAAAATATTCCAAGTTTGGTCAAACAACCATAAAGAGAATAGGGCTCCAGCAACGGCCATAGGAACGGTTAAAATAATAATAAATGGATCAATAAAGCTTTCAAATTGCGCCGCTAATATTAAAAATATCAATAGCAAAGCCAGTCCGAAAGCGAAAGAAGTATTCGAGCTACTTTCGACAAAGTCTCTGGATTCTCCACCTAAATCTGTGGTAAAAGTGTCGTCCAGTACTTTGGCTCTGATTCTTTCCATAGCCTCAATTCCGTCACTGATACTTTTGCCTGGGGCAAGTGCTGCAGAAACAGTAGCCGACATGAATCGGTTGTTATGGTATAGCTGTGGTGGTTTACTTTGTTCTTCAGTACTCACAATATTGTCCATTTGAATCAACTCTCCCTTATTATTTTTGACATACATAGAGGTTAAATCCAGCGGTTTTGAACGGTCTTTTTGATCAAATTGGCCAATGACTTGGTATTGCTTTCCCTTTTTCATGAAATAACCAAAACGTTGGCCGCTCAATGATAATTGCAAGGTTTGTGCAATATCAATTACAGAAATACCTAAACTCTCCGCTTTTTCACGATCAATAGTAACATTGATCTCGGGTTTGTTAAATTTCAAATTCACATCGGTCATGGCAAAAGTAGGGTCGTTACCAGCTTCCTCCATAAATTCAGGAATTTTTTGTTCTAGTTTAGCAAAACTTTGTGTTTGAATAATGTATTGTATAGGCAATCCACCACGTCTGTTTACGGCAATAGTAGGCTGTTGTGTTACCGATGTTTTGGCATCTGGATATTGTTTGGTCCACTTGGTTAGTTTTTCGGCTATTTCATCTTGAGATAGTTTTCTTTCTCCAGGTTCTTTTAATGAAAGACGTACAAAACCACTATTTACGGATGAAGAACCAAAGCCAGGAGATGTAACTACTAGACTCACTTTCTTTTCTGGAATAGAGTCATCTACCAATTGCGATATCTCTTGCATGAAGCGGTCCGTGTATTCATAGCTGGAACCTTCGGGCGCTGTCATTCTTAAGATTAACGAACTTCTATCGTCATAAGGTGCTGTTTCTTTTTGGAGTAAATTATAAAAAACAAAAATCAAAGCAAAACAAGCAAATAGAATAGGGAAGCTCCACCATTTTTTAGCCATGAATTTACTTAAAGCATCTGCATAAGTGCTGTTTAATTTTTGGAAATAAGGTTCTGTTGCTATGTAAAACTTAGATTTTTTTTGTTCGCCACCTTTCATTAAATACGCATTCAACATTGGTGTAAGCGTTAACGATACAAAGGCAGAAATCAATACAGCAGCGCCTATGACGACACCAAACTCTCGGAAGAGTCGGCCCACGAAACCTTCCAGGAATATTACAGGTAAGAATACAGCAGCAAGTGTAATGGAGATAGAAATTACCGCAAAAAATATTTCGTTAGATCCTTTTATGGCAGCCTCGATAGGCGTCATTCCTTCCTCAACTTTTTTGAAAATATTTTCAGTTACTACAATTCCGTCATCAACTACCAATCCGGTTGCTAGAACAATTGCTAATAAAGTCAAAACATTGATTGAGAAACCAAACAACCACATAATAAAGAAAGTGGCAATCAATGAAACGGGAATATCGATCAGTGGTCTAAAAGCGATTGCCCAATCTCTAAAAAATAAGTAGATAATTAAAATTACTAAGAAGATCGAAATCCCTAAAGTTTCCGCTACTTCCAAGACTGATTTCTTTACGAAAATAGTATTATCAAGGGCAATATTTAATTTGATGTCCTTTGGTAAGTCTTTCTTTAATGCCTCAAATTGCTCATAAAAAGCTTTTGAAATATCTAAATAATTCGCTCCAGGACGGGGAACTATTGCAAGACCCACTAATGGCAATCCAGATTGACTCAGTTTAGTTTCAATGTTTTCAGGACCCAATTCCGCTCTTCCTACATCGCTTAAACGTACAATCTTATCGCCGTCAGAACGAATGATGATTTTGTTGAATTCTTCGGCTGTAGCCAAGTTTCCAACGGTTTTCACGGTTAATTCTGTATTATCTCCCGTTAATTTTCCGGAAGGCAATTCGACATTTTGTGCGTTTAGTGCAGTGCGAACTTCGGCAACAGTTAGACCGTACGAAGCTAGTTTTATAGGATCAATCCACAGTCGCATGGCATAGCGTTTTTGACCCCAAATTTGAACTCCACTCACTCCTGGAATGGTTTCCAGACGCTGCGAAATAACATTTTCGGCATAATCACTTAGTTCTAAAGGACTACGGGAATCACTTTGTACGGTCATGGAAATAATCGCATCACTATTGGCGTCAGCCTTAGAAACAACTGGAGGTGCATCAATGTCTTGCGGTAAACTACGAATAGCTTGTGAAACCTTGTCACGGACATCATTTGCCGCTTCTTCTAGGTCTTTGTCTAGGTTAAATTCAACTGTAATCGAACTACTTCCTTGCGAACTTGATGATGTGATGTTTCGAATTCCGTCAATCGAGTTGATTGCTTTTTCAAGTGGTTCTGTGATTTGGGATTCAATAATATCACTATTGGCACCGGTATAATTCGTTCTAATGGAAACTTGGGCTGGGTCAATTGAAGGAAATTCTCGAACGCCAAGGTAGGTGTATCCTATAATACCAAATAAGACGATTGTTAAATTCATAACAATGGTCATCACTGGTCTTTTTATACTTAATGTAGATAAACTCATTTAGATTTTTGGTTTTTTATTGCTGACTTGAGCTTTATGATTATGGTATCAATGTGATATCCGAAATCTATTTAACTGTTACCTTAACCGGAGCATCATTTTTGAGCGCCATAACACCAGTTGTAATTACGGTATCACCCGCTTTTAATCCAGATAAAATTAATAGCGAAGCATCAGTTCTTGTTGCAGTTTCTACCATGATTTCTTTGGCCTTTCCCATATCAGAGATGAACACTTTCTTACCGTTTTGAACAGGAATTACGGCTTGGCTAGGAACGACAATAGCATCTTTAATGACATCTAATGGCAATTCGACATTTGCAAAGGTACCAGGCAATAATTTTCCGTCTTTATTATCCGTAATCGCGCGAACTTGTAATGTTCTGGTTGCAATTTCTACAGTAGGCTCTATAGCATATACTTTAGCAGTATAAGTCGCAGTAGATCCCGCAACTGTGAAATTTAAAGTACTATTATTTTTTACTTGATTGGCATATTTTTCAGGAATAGAAAAGGTGATTTTTAGTTTACCAATGTTCACTAGATTGGCCACTAAAATAGTTGGAGTTATATAAGTTCCTTTTGAAATAGAACGCAAACCTATTCTTCCTGAAAAAGGAGCTCTTACTGCTGTTTTGGCAATTTGGGCTTTAATCAACTGACTTTGTGCCTTTGTAGAAGCATATTCGGCTCTTGCCACATCATATTCTTCTTGACTGATGGCTTCTTTTTGTAATAGCAGTTTGGCTCTTCTTTCGTTTTCTGATGCTAAACTTTGTTTAGTATTGGCTTGACTTAATTGTGCACGTAATTCGGTATCATTTACTTTAAAAAGCAATTGTCCCTTACTAACATTACTTCCTTCTTGAAAATTAATACTTTCTACAATTCCAGAAACTTCAGAACGAATTTCTACTTGCTCGTTAGCTTCAATAGAACCTGAAAGTGATAAGTTGTTATCAAATGATTGGGGTTGTACCACAATACCCGACAAACGCATGGCTTTTTGATTTCCAGATTTGTTTTTTCCTGAATCAGAATCTCCTTTGTTTTCCATAATTCGATACGTTATAAAGGCACCGAAACCAATAATTAATAAAGTGTAGATTAAGTATTTTATTTTCATAGCTATTGGGTAAAGTAGGATTAAGTTATTATAATTTTATGTTAAAAAACAAATTTAGGTTTTACATTTCGGAAATCGGAATATGTTAATTTTTATTTAACGTTTGTGTATACAAATATTTTAATTAGTAATATAAAATACTCCTAATCGTACAGTTAATGACGATTAGGAGTATTTAAAAACAAACAATAATAAAACAAACCAATTATTAATGTCTAAGCATGAAAATTAATAATTAGACGTTAAAATAGTCTAAAGGTTTAATGTGAGTATAAAAAAAAGTGAAATTATCAATAAAAGACAACAATCTAGCATTGATTAATGAGATTATTACAAGTAGAAATTCTATTATTAACAGTGTATTAGGGTATAAATATTAAAAAGCTAGAGCAAACAAAAACCGCATGAAAAAAGATTCATGCGGCTGGTTGTTATTAAAAATAGGCTATTTCTTATTTAGGTTTGAATAGCGTAATAATTAGTCTTTAAAATTTCCATTTGAAAAGTTTGCAAGCTTTTTCCAATTTCGAAAGAATGTCCCAACTCTGACAAAGCACGTTCTAAAGCACCTAATACAGCCAAAAGATCATTTGCAGATACAGAACCCATGTGACCAATCCTAAAATAGGATGCTTTTATATCTGGTAATAAACCTCCTGCAATAATCACATTGCTTACTGACATTTTAGTATTCATGGCCGCGCCATCAATTCCCTCTGGGTAATAGACAGCTGTTAAGGTGTTAGCAGCAATTGTATCTGTTTTTGGAAGAATAGTTAAGTTTATAGAGACTAAGGCTGCTCTAAAAGCTGTAGCAAAACTTTGATGTCTTTTTACTCTTTGTTCCATGCCTTCAGTGCATATAATTTTTAAGCTAGTTTGCAAGGCTACAATTAAATTAACGGCTGGTGTTCCAAAATAAGAAGGTTTTCTTTCTTCGTACGCTCGCATGATTGGTAACCAATTTGTCCAATCGGAATAGTAATTCGGAATAGGTGTTTTTCTGTTTTTCCAGACCTGCATCGCTTTTTCAGAAACCATTAAAAGTGCAAGCCCCGGAGGTACACCAATTGCTTTTTGAGATGCTGTTAAGACAACATCAAGTCCCCATTCGTCTTGATGTAATGCTTCTCCCGCTACTGAACATACGCCATCTACAATGCTTAACGTATTGTATTTTTTTGCCAAAAGGGCTATGGGTTTTGGATCAACAATAATTCCTGTAGAGGTATCTACATGCGTAATTGTTAATGCTTTATATTGTTTTGTTTTTAGTTCGTTTTCAATTGTATCATGGGATACAACTTCTCCTACAGGGGCTTCTAAAAGTGTTGTATTTGCACCATAGCGATCTAAAATATCCTTGAATCTTTTACCAAAGTAACCCGAAGAAATGACTAATACGTTATCTCCTGCTTCGATGAGATTGGCAGCAGCCATATCCATCCCTAATGTACCCGTACCCGCTACAATAAATGGTTGGCCTTTTGGAGATTTCCAAACTTCTCTCATTAGCTCAAGGCTATTTCCAAAAATTTCAATGAAATTGGGCGCTACATGACTCGTTGTAGCCATTCCCATTGCTTGTAAAACAGCTGGTTCAAATTCGATTGGACCAGGAATCATCAGTAATTTTCTAGCTTTCATATTTCTTTATTTTAATAAATTTAGTTTGCTTACCAGAATCCCGTCCACATCAGCATAAATATAGTCCTCTGAAGTAAATGTAATTCCTCCAAATTTTACTGGTATATCTATCTCTCCTATATTACGCTTCACGCTTTTAGCAGGGCAGGTGTTCAACGCTTTTATACCAATATTCATGGAATTAATGATTTGACTATCCCGAACGCAACCATTTACAATAATGCCTTCCCAGTTATTTTGTATTGCTAAAGCAGCTAATTGATCACCGATTAATGCACAGCGTAAAGAGCCACCGCCATCAATTACTAGAACTTTACCTTGACCGTCAGCTTCTAATTGTTGCCTAACGAATGAATTGTCTTCAAATAATTTTATTGTCCTGATTATTCCTGAAAATACTTTTTTGTTACCAAAATGGTTAAAAATTGGAGCAACGCAACTAAGAAGTGTTTCGTGCTCGTCCCAAAGATCTGCAGTTGTAAAGCTATTCATATTTGACATTTAGGAGGTTGTTTAATTAACTCAATTAGAAAAGGCAACATGCGTACATGTTGCCTTTTGGATTAATCTGAGTCAGTATTATTTTTCTAAAACCAATTCTCTTTTTGGCTCATTTTTTTTACTTTCAAATTGATCACTAGTGTTTTTTGCTCCATCGGCTTTTAAAGCATTATCTCCAGCAAAGAATGTTTTATGATCATCACCAAGATTAGACCCTGCCATTCTTTGATGTTTTACACAGGCAACTCCTTTACGTATTTCTTGTCTCTGAACTCCTTTAACGTAAGCCAACATGCCTTCTTCACCAAAATAACCTTGTGTTAAATCATTCATATGAAGTGCAGTTGTATGATACGTAGGTAAGGTAATTAAGTGATGGAAAATTCCAGCTTCTTTTGAGCTATCCATTTGGAACGTTCTAATTTTGTCATCTGCACGACGACATAAATCTGAATTATCATATTGTACATCCATTAAATTCGTTCTATCATACTCGGTCATATCATTAGCTTCAGCAAGCATTTCATCATATGCTTGATTACGGAAATTTAATGTCCAGTTAAAAGAAGGGGAGTTGTTATAAACCAATTTGGCATTTGGAACCACTTCTTTAATTCTGTTCACCATATTTGCAATTTGTTTTACATTTGGAGTTGGAGTTTCAATCCATAAAAGATCGGCTCCGTTTTGTAAACTCGTGATGCAATCTAAAACAACTCTGTCAATATTAGAACCCTCTTTAAATTGATATAAACCGTTTGATAATCTCACAGGGCGTACTAATTTACCGTCTCTTTTAAGAAGTACATCATCTTCTTTAGCGTCATTAATACTTATTTCTTCTGCTTCTACAAAAGCTAAATATTGAGAAGCTAAATCTCCTGGTTCTGTGCTTACCGGTAATTTTTGAGTAAGACTTGCACCTTCTGAATCTGTTCTTGCAACGATAATTCCGTCATCTACACCTAATTCTAAAAACGCATAGCGAATAGCATTTAGCTTAGCAATAAAATCTTCATGTGGTACAGTCACTTTTCCATCTTGATGGCCACATTGTTTTGCATCCGAAACTTGATTTTCAATTTGAATGGCGCAAGCACCAGCTTCAATCATTTTTTTAGTCAACAAATAAGTAGCTTCTTCATTTCCAAAACCTGCGTCAATATCAGCAATAATGGGAACGATATGTGTTTCAAAATTATCGATTTGGTCTTGAACATCTTCTCCTTTTTCAAGTCTTCTGAATAAATCATTTAACTCAATTGCATCAGCTTGACGCAAGAAATCGTAAATCTCTTTTATTAATGCTGGAACAGTTGTTTTTTCGTGCATAGATTGGTCTGGTAATGGACCAAATTCTGAACGCAACGCAGCAACCATCCAACCTGATAGGTATATGTATCTTTTATTAGTTGTTTTATGATGCTTCTTTACAGCGATAATATTTTGCTGCGCAACAAAACCATGCCAAGAACCTAGTGATTGTGTATAATTAGATGCGTTTGCATCGTATTCTGCCATGTCTTTTCTCATTATCGCTGCTGTATATTTAGCGATATCTAAGCCTGTTTTAAAACGATTTTGAGTCACCATTCTTGCGGCGCTTTCAGGATTTATTGCATTCCAAGTAGATCCGTACTTCGCTTTTAAATCTTTTACAGTCTGCAGAGCAGAACAATAATTACTTTGTGCTAAATTTTTCATAATTTTGTGTTAGGTTATTTTTTGTTAATAATTAGATCCTGTTGATTGTGACCGCAATCGCAGGATTGTTTTTTTTATATGTATTTGTAAGCGGGTAGAGTTAAAAATTCTTCGAATTCTTCAGAAATAACTAGTTCGTCGAAAAGTGAAATAGCTAATTTAAACTTGCTTTTCGATATGTTTTCTTCTCCAAATTCTGCAGTGATTTTTGCTACTTCATCGTTTAATAATTCTTTATATAATTCCATTTTGAATTGTCGTCCATCTTCAAGTGTTACTTTGTTTTTTAACCATTGCCAAACTTGAGTTCTTGAAATTTCGGCGGTTGCGGCATCTTCCATTAAATTATAAAGAGCAACTGCGCCATGACCTCTTAACCAGGATTCTATATATAAAATACCCACGTTAATATTTTTTCGAATTCCTTCTTCTGTGACAGTTCCTTTAGGGATCTCAACTAAATCTTTTTCTGTTATGATTACATCATCACGTGTAACATGTAATTGGTTTGCTGTAGGCATGTGTTTATTAAATTCAGCCATTGCAACTGCTACTAATGCAGGATGAGCAACCCAGGTACCATCGTGACCGTTTAAAACTTCACGTTCTTTGTCTTTTCTAACTTTTTCTAAAGCAGCAGCATTTGCTTCTTCGTCATTTTTAATCGGAATTTGTGCCGCCATTCCACCTATTGCAAGAATGCCTCTTTTGTGGCAACGTTGAATAACTAACTTTGAATAGGCGTCCATAAATGGTGTAGTCATGGTTACTTGATCGCGATTTGGAACTACAAAATTGGGATGGTTTCTAAATTTTTTGATATAAGAAAAAATATAATCCCAGCGACCACAATTTAAACCAACAATATGGTCTTTCAGTTCAAAAATTATTTCATCCAGCTGAAAACTGGCGGTAATTGTTTCGATTAAAACAGTTGCTTTAAAAGTTCCTTTTGGCACTTCTAAATATTCTTGTGCAAATTCAAAAACGTTGTTCCACCAGCGCGCTTCTAAATAATGCTCTAATTTTGGCAAATAAAAATACGGTGCTGTACCATTTTTTAGCATTGTTTGAGTATTATGAAATACGTACAAACCAAAATCAACTAAACTTCCAGAAGTTTCTTTATTGTTTATTAAAAGATGTCTTTCGTCTAAATGTAGACCTCTTGGTCTTACTAGTAAAACAGCCGTTTCTTTGTTTAATGTATATGATTTATTGCGCTTTGCGTCAATTAAGGAAATGGTCTTTTTATTTGCATCTATTAAATTTTGTTGACCTGTAATAGCATTTTTCCAAGAAGGAGCAGTGCTATCTTCTAAATCAGCCATAAATGTTTTGGCACCAGAATTTAACGCATTAATGATCATTTTTCGATCTACTGGTCCTGTAATTTCAACACGTCTGTCTTGTAAATCGTGTGGAATTGTACCAGCAGTCCAATCTGAATTTCTAATGTCTTCCGTTTCTTTTGGAAACTCTGGAAACTTTCCGCTATCAAAAAAGGATTGCTTTGCAATTCTGCTTTCTAACAGTTCTAGTCTTTGAGAATTAAATTTTTCATGTAGTGCCGTGATAAATGCTAATGCCTCATCAGTTAGAATTTCTGGGTAGTAATTATTAACCTCTTTTGAAAAGTTAATTTTCGATTGTCTTAAAAATGTATCTTCCATTGTGCTTATAGATTTATAGTACAATTTTAGAACAATTAATTCAATAAAACAAGCGAACGTTCGTTAAATATTGTTTTTTACAAAAAAAAGTATATTCGCAAAATGATAAAATTCGCTTGTTTTTAAGAAGATTGTATTGCTTTTAAATTTAGTTAAGTTTTTACTTAACAAGTGTTTACAGTAGTTCCCAGCTCTTTTGACTTGTAAAGAGTATAGTTTTTAAACTACAGGTATAATGAAGTTTAGCTGAAAATAAAATGTTTTTTTTTATTGATAAAATTATCATTCACCAATAGAAATTTATGCTAATTATAACTTAATGATGTAGTAAAGACACAAAATTTAGTGAAGTTTTTAAAAAGAGTAGTTTGTGGTTTCAAATTATGGTGGTTAGCTAAACAAGAGTTTTGTTTTAGGAAAGTCTTGTTTTATCGATAAAGCAGCAGTTGATGAGAGAAGTGAAGCTAATAATTTTTAAGTATTAATGGAAAACCAAAAGAAACTAGAAATTGTTAAATGATTGGGCTCATTTATTTAAAAAAAAAGGGGCGAGTTTCCTTTTATCACTCTGTGTGGTAAAAAAAAACATGTCATTTGTGATTGAAAACTCAGCTAATATAATTCCAGATATTTTTCTTCTTGGTCAACTCGATATACACTGCTCTTAGGGTAGCGTGTTCTGGTTTTTGTAAAGGAGCATCCTCTTTTAGTATTTTTGCGGCATGGTTTCTGGCTAATGCCAAAATTTCCCTGTCGCGTACGATATCCGCGATTTGAAGGTTTAGTACGCCGCTTTGTTGGGTTCCCATAAGATTTCCTGGTCCTCGAAGTTTGAGATCAACTTCGGCAATTTCAAAACCATCATTAGTGCTTACCATCGTTTCCATTCTGGTTTTACTGTCGGAACTCAATTTGTGGCTCGTCATCAGGATGCAATAACTCTGATCAGCACCACGTCCCACACGCCCACGCAATTGGTGTAGCTGCGATAGTCCAAAACGTTCCGCACTTTCAATAATCATCACTGAAGCATTAGGAACATTCACACCAACTTCAATTACAGTCGTTGCGACCATTATATTAGTTTTCCCTTCGCTAAAGCGCTTCATCTCCGCATCTTTATCCGCGGCCTTCATCTTTCCGTGTAAGATAGAAATAGAGTATTGAGGTAGCGGAAAATCACGTGATATACTTTCGTAACCATCCATTAAGTCTTTAAAATCCATTTTAGCCGATTCTTGGATCAACGGATAGACAATGTAAATTTGGCGTCCTATGGCAATCTCGTCACGTATAAATTTCCAAACTTTCAGGCGGTTTGAGTCAAAACGATGTACGGTTTGAATGGGTTTTCTTCCTGGTGGCAATTCGTCAATTACCGAGATGTCTAAGTCGCCATATAAGCTCATCGCCAAGGTTCTTGGAATAGGAGTTGCCGTCATCACTAAAACGTGTGGCGGAATCGTATTTTTCTTCCATAATTTAGAACGTTGCTCCACCCCAAAACGGTGTTGCTCATCTATGACTGCCAGTCCCAAATTTTGGAATTTTACTTTGTCTTCTAACAAGGCATGTGTCCCAATAAGGATTTGTAAAGTTCCATTTTCCAGTTCTTCGTGTATAATTCTTCTAGCTGCAGTTTTACTTGAACCTGTAAGTATCTTTATGTTTATATTCAACTCATTAGCGAGTTCTGATAACCCTATTAAATGCTGATTTGCGAGGATTTCAGTAGGTGCCATCAAGCAGGCCTGAAATCCATTATCGAGTGCAAGCAACATACTCATAAAAGCCACGATCGTTTTTCCAGAACCTACATCACCCTGTAACAAACGGTTCATTTGGGCATTAGTACCCATGTCTGTTCGTATTTCTTTGATCACCCTTTTCTGTGCTCCAGTAAGTTGAAAAGGCAGGTGGTTTTGGTAGAAATCGTTGAAATGTTCACCTACAATTGTAAACGGATGACCCTTTATTTTGTGCTTCTGAACAAGGTTTTTAGTAATGAGTTGCAACTGGATAAAGAACAATTCTTCGAATACCAAACGGAATTTGGCTTTCGCCAAAGCTTCAGCGCTTTTTGGGAAATGAATGTTGATTAAAGCGTCTTTTTTTGAGATCAGTTTCAGTTCCGAAATCAAATAATCAGGTAGTGTTTCAGAAAACAAAGTATGCGTTTCCAGAAACAGCTGTTGCATTATTTTGTTAATCGTACGATTTGAAATTCCGCGATTAGTTAGAGTTTCTGTCGAAGGATACACGGGTTGCATGGCAGAGCGCAAACTTTGTTCGTGTTCGCTCAGCAATTCAATTTCAGGATGAGACATATTATACATGCCATTGAAGGAAGTACATTTCCCAAAAATCACGCTGACTTCATTAATTTTCAAAGATTCGCGTACCCATTTGTGTCCTTGAAACCAAACTAGTTCCATTTGTCCTGTATCATCCACAAATGTGGCAACTAAGCGTTTTCTTCCTTTACCAAATTCTACCGTTTTAACATTAATGATCTTACCTATAATCTGTACCTCGGCAACATTGTTTTGCAACTCGTTGATTTTGTAATAACGGGTACGGTCAATGTATCGGTTGGGGTAAAAATTGATCAGGTCCTTATACTTATGAATCCCCAATTCCTTACGTAGTAATTCGCCCCGACTGGGACCAACGCCTTTTAAGTATTCAATGGGAGTAAGTAGGAGGTTGTTCATTTTGCTGTTTTGGAAAATAGAGTAAAGAGTAAAGAGTAAAAATAGAATATGGAACAAAGAGTATAGATGTTTCAGATCTTTTTTTCTGTGCTCTATTTTCTTTTCTCTTTTAAAAAGCGAAGATAGTTTTTTGTTTGGGAATTTCGAAATGGGATTGATTGAAAGTGATGTAGGAAAAAAGAGTATATTTGGTTTATAAACACGATTAGCGTTGCAAATTAGTTTTTGATGAAAGATAATTAGTTTTGTAATTTGTACTAATCATTATCAATTATATTTACACTCTTTTATAAACTCTTCCATTTTATGAGTATTTTACATATTTCAAGGTTAAAAACGTTGTTAGAAAACCAAGTTTTTCAATATATAGATATTGAAGAAATAAAAGTCGAGAAAGCTAAAATTTCTGATGAAGAGTTAGAAAATATAAAGCTGACGCAATCGTATTTGTTATTCGCTTTAAAAAACATAACGGGACTAGATTTTTCTGATCTTTCTAATTGTATTGTAGATAATTTCAAAGACAATGGTTTAGATGCTATTTTATATTCTCATAATAGTAATACATTATATATTTGTCAATCTAAATTTAATAAAAAAGGGAATTGTAGCTTTGATAAAGGAGAAACCTTTAAATTCTTAGAAGGTATTAATGATCTACTTTCACTTAATTTTTCTAAATTTAATTCAAAAATTAATTCAAAAATTAATTCAATTAAAAAGGATATTGAATTTGCAATAAATTCACCTAATATTAAAATTGAGGTTATTTTAGTGCATTCAGGAAATAAACTTTCAGATGAAATTGGAAAATTAATTAAAGATAAAATAGAAGCTTTAAATGATACTGACGAAGTAATCTTTTTTGAGGAATATAATTTAGTTAAGGCTTATAATAATCTTAAAGAAGCTGTAAATGGCGAACCCATCAATGTTGATATTGATTTGTTCAATTGGGGAATTAATGAGGAACCATTTAAAGCATATTATGGAATGATAAATTGTGGGAGTATAGCCGAATTAGCCGAAAACAATCCAAAAAGATTGTTTTCTAAAAATTTACGAAGTTTTATAGGTGTGAATTCGATTAATTATGAAATAGTAAAATCAATAATTAATACTCCAGAACATTTTTTTTATTTAAATAATGGAATAGTTTTACTATGTAAAGAGATAAAGAAATCGCCTTATAATAGCGGAAAGAGAGATATCGGTAAATTTCAACTTATAGATGTTTCCATTATTAATGGAGCGCAAACTGTTGGATCCATAAAACATGCATTTTCGAAGCAACCTGATAAAGTTAATAATGCAAATGTATTTGTTAAAATAATATCATTAGAAAACACCCCTAAAGACTTTGATAAACATATTACGATAACTAGTAATACACAAAATAGAATTGAAAAACGTGATTTCATTAGTTTAGATGATCAGCAAAATCGATTAATTAATGAATTTTACCTTGGTAATTTAAATTATCATGTTAAAAGGGATGATTTGAACGAGACCAAGGATGATAATAATTACTATTTTGAAGAAGCAACAATATCATTGGCGGGTTTTCAAGATAACCTTGATTTTTCGACTTACGCAAAACGAGAAATTGGAAAATTATGGGAAGATGAATATTATAATGTATTATTTAATAGTAGATTAAATATTACTTTCTTAGTGAATATTATTAAAGTTTATAGAGAGATTGATAAATATATCAAATCGTTAGGTGATTCAGATAGATACATATGTAGTCATGGAATTTATTTAATTTCTAACTTAATTTATAACAACCATAAATCAATATTGCAAAATCCTAATATTGATATTAATAATTTTATAAAAAGTGAATTTAAAGAGGATATTTTTAGAATTTGCCACAGAATAGTCCATGTTTATAATTCTAAGTTTACACAAAATAAAATTCCTCTTTCTGTTTTTAAAAATTTTAAATTTTGTAGAGAAATTAAAGATAATGTTTTAGAACTTGAAGGTAAAATTAATGAAAATAGTCAACCGTCACTATTTGATTAATATTGCAACACAATTTCTATAACTTTTCAGCAATGAGTGCTTTTTTTGACTAAATCAATATCATATTTTAGTAAGTATATATTCTTTTCAATTTTTCGAAAAAAGCACAAAATAAAAAGAGTTTGTTTTTAAAACAACGCTATATTTTTTTACATTTTTGCAAAAGCAATAAAACAGAATTAAACAGTTAAAAATAAAACATGATAATTGATAAAATTGATAATTACAGTCTTTATGCAAACCTAACCGAAAGATTAGCCAAAGGATTTGAATTTATAAAAAATACAGATTTGGTTCAAATAGAGCCTGGGACTTATGAAATAGACAATAAAGAAGTATTCGCCATTGTTCAGGAGTATGATACAAAGGAAATTAAGGATTGTGTTTTAGAAGGACATACCAAGTATATCGATATTCAATATGTGATTGAAGGAGCGGAATTAATGGGTGTTACTACCAAAAAGAATCAAAAAGTGGTAACTAGTGATTTAGACAAAGATTATACTTTCTATGAAGGTGAAACAGCTTATATAAGACTTAAAGCAGGAATGTTTACGGTATTTTTCCCTGATGACTTACACAGGCCTTGCGTTCAGAACGGGCAAAGTTCAAGAGTTAAAAAAGTAGTTGTTAAAGTTCAGATTTAATTACTAGATAAGATAGAAGTATCTCGGAGTCCGAAAGTGTTATTGCTTTCGGATTTTTATTTGCTGAAAAGCAAAGGCGTATTTTCTGTTTTAATAAAATTGTGAATTCTACATTAAACACAATATCTTTGGAACAATTACAAAAAACTAAAAAATGACAACGCATCTTGCACTTCTTCGTGGTATCAATGTTTCAGGACATAATATGATGAAAATGGATTTATTGAAAACGACTTTGGAGAAAATTGGTTTCACCAATGTAGAAACCTATATTCAGTCCGGTAATGTTTTTGTAGATACTGAGGAGGAGAATGCCGCCAAAGTTGGTTTTATAATCAAGCAAGAGATTTTTAAAGCCTTTGGTCATGACGTTCCAACAATTGTAATTGGAATTGAAGATTTAAGAAAATGCTTTTCAAACAATCCTTTTTTGAAAGAAAAAGAACTGGACATCAAAAAAATATATGTGGCTTTTGTTTCGAAAGAATTACGTTCTGAAAATATTAATGATTTAAAAATAAGTCAATTCAAACCCGATGAAGCTAAAATAGACGGCAACAGGATTTTTATTAAATATGCTGTAGGGGCAGGAAAAACAAGATTAGATCAAAAATACATCGAGAAAAAACTGAATCTTACTGCAAGCATCAGGAACTGGAATACGGTAACGCAGTTGCTGAAAATGTATGAAGAGCGATAAGTGAATTAAAATTGTGTTCTTTGAAGCAACCTTTAGCATAAAAGAGAATCTATCTAGTATATCTAAATTCTAAAAAAAATGAAAAGATCAATTATTTTTTGTGCTTTGCTAATGGTTTTTTGTTCTTGTTCCAATGATAATATAAAAGCAATTACAACCGATTATCAAGGAAAGTGGGAATTGTACCAAATGTCAGGCAATATTCCTAACAGTGAAACCACTGGAGCAGCAATGGAATGGCAAGAATACTATTTATTCAATACTGATGGAAGTTTTACCAAATCCAGAACTAGGAATGGCATCAAAAAGGAAATATCCGGAAGCTACCTCATTACAAAAATACAAGAAGATTCTTTTTTTGAATTAACTTATAAAACAAATAGCGAGCTTATAGGAAGTTGCTATGGCAGCAATAAAGAAGAGCTCTTTATCCTTCCTAACTCTAAGTTGTCTAGTACTTGGAAAAATTGTGACGGTCCGGGACTAGAATATAAGAAAACGAATGAATAGTTTGTAAGTAATAATTGGGGAAACATTTCTTTTGTCTCAATTTAAAAATAAAAATATGTCTTTAAAATTAAGCTTCATCATCACGGTTTTTTGTGCCTATTTTTCGATGGCTCAAAATGGTACTCCCACCGATTATTTGTCTTCCCAATTCCATAAGGAACGAAGAGAGGCACTTCGTAACAAAATGCCTAATAATAGCGTGGCTGTATTTTTTGGGAATCCAATTCGCAACCGTGCTAATGATGTGGATTATGTGTACCATCAAGATCCCGACTTTTATTACCTGACGGGGTACAAAGAACCTAATTCGGTTTTAGTTGTTTTTTCGAACGATCAAACCAATAAAGAGGGAAAGATATATAACGAAATGCTGTATGTTCAGGAAAAGAATGCACAGGCGGAGCAATGGACCGGGGTTCGTGTGGGTACTGAAGGAGCCAAAAAGGATTTAGGTTTTGAAGTCGCCTTAAATGGCAAGGAGTTTTTGAACTCAGGTATTGATTTTTCTAGTTTTTCTACTGTACAATTCAAGGAGTTTCAAGATGACTATAGAAACTCAAAACGGGATAATGCCGATTTGTTTAAACTGGTAGCTGCTTTTAAAACACAAATTGGATATAATGAAAAGATCTTACCTAAAATGGATTCAAAAATGCAAAAGGAATTGAATCTTAAAAAAAATATTAGTACTCCAAGGGCTGTTCTGGATACTAAGTCCATTACGAACTATATGGCAAGTTTGCGCGAGAAAAAAACCAAGGAAGAAATGGTGTTGCTTACAAAGGCAGTTCGTATATCTGCTATGGGACAACGTGAAATCATGAAAGCAATGCATCCCGGAATGTCAGAAACCGAGATTCAAGGCGTGCATGAGTTCGTTTATAAGAAATATGGAAGTGAGTTTGAAGGTTATCCTTCTATCGTAGGAGCTGGGAACAACGGTTGCGTATTGCATTATATTGAAAACATTAAAACAAAAATCGAAAACGATTTGGTTTTAATGGATTTGGGTGCGGAATACCACGGTTATACTGCTGATGTAACGCGCACTATTCCGGCAAACGGTAAATTCTCGCCAGAACAAAAGATTATTTATGATTTAGTGTATGATGCGCAAGAAGCGGGAATCGCTACAGTAATAATAGGCAATAGCTTTGCTGCTCCAGATATGGCGGCACGAAAAGTAATCACTGAAGGTTTGCTGCAATTGGGAATCATCAGAACCGAAGAGGAATCTAGAAAATATTTCCCTCATGGTACTTCACATCACATTGGTTTAGATGTTCACGATCCAGGCTTATACAACAAATTTGAGGAAGACATGGTTCTAACTGTAGAACCAGGAATTTATATTCCAAATGGCTCAGATTGTGATAAAAAATGGTGGGGAATTGCGGTGCGAATTGAAGATGATATTCTAATATCGACCAATGGTCCTGTTAACCTATCAGCAGAAGCGCCTAGGAAGTCAGATGAAATAGAAGCGTTGATGGCAGAGAAAAGTGTTTTTGACGATTTTCATTTGCCTAAGTTGGACTAAATTTTTAATCGAAACTAAGGCTTATAGTTACTTTAAAATAAAGCTCCGAATTCTACTGGATTCGGAGCTTTTTGCTGCTATCTACTTTTCAATTAGATCACAATACCAGAACCCATAATCAAAGGCATCAGAAGTGCTGCTGTCGCAAGCAGTATCTGAGGAATCTTCTTTCTCAGGTCTTTCATACTTGCGGTATACTACTTCGCCAATTTCAAAAGCAATGGGTTTTGAGAAAATAGGCCCATCAAAAGTAAAGGTGTGGAATTCTCCGTTTTCTCCGCATACATCTACATTTTCGGGTAAATCATTGATGAAATTCTGGTCAATCGCGCGACCCACAAAGCTTTTGTCAAGAAAGCGCTCATTGACGCAAACAACAATCGTTTTAAAGCCTAGATCGATGAATTCTTGTATCAAATCCTTTGTAGGGACTTTCCATAGCGGAAAAACGCCTTTAAAACCTATTTCGGCAAGTTTGTCTTCACGGTATTTACGTAAATCTTCCAGAAAGATATCACCGAATATAGAATGCGTTACGCCTTGATCTTTCAGTTTTCCCAAAGTTTTATTCATAACTTCTTCGTAAACCTCCATAGTTGGCATTTCGGGGATTTGCATAATCTCCAACGGCAGTCCAATGCTTTGAGCTTGCTGATGCAACAATTCAACCCGAACGCCGTGCATCGAGACGCGTTGAAACTGTTGGTTAACACTTGTCAGCAAACAGCTGATTTCATAGTCGGGATCTTGTAAAATTTTATATAAGGCTAAAGCAGAATCTTTTCCGCTACTCCAGTTAAATAGGGCTTTCTTTTTCAATGTATTTGTATTGTGATTTTGGAAGTAAACTTACAAAATTAGTAGAGAAGCAGTGCTGTATGTCTATAGTAATAGTTAATCTTTGTAACTTTGGCAATCATATTAATGCTTTTTATGGCTTTATTCAAAAATAAGTACCAAGTAGAATCGAATCGATTGAAAAACTGGGATTATTCCAGTGAAGCAATCTATTTCATTACCTTGGTTACTACTGACAGAGCTTGTGTTTTTGGAGCAATTGACAATGATAAAATGATATTAAACGATAATGGAAAAATTGTTGAAACGGAACTGCTGAGGTCTATTGCGATTAGGGAACGTTGGCTTTTTCATAATTGGATTATTATGCCCAATCACATTCATTTATTGGTCGAAATTTTGGATACGCACAACGTAGAGACGCACAATGTAGAGACGCACAATGTAGAGACGCACAATGTAGAGACGCACAACGTAGAGACGCACAACGTAGAGACGCACTGCAGTGCGTCTCTACAATCGGAATCGGAATCGGAATCGGAATCGGAAGCGGAATCGGAATCGGAATCCCCCAAATTATTTCGCAAACCCAATTCCATTTCATCATTTGTAGCCATTTTTAAATCGGTTACAACCACCAAGATCAATTCACAACGTAGAGACGCACAGGGTATAGACGCACGACGAGACGCACTGCAGTGCGTCTCTACAGGCAAACAAAATAAAATATGGCAATCTAATTACCACGATCATATTGTACGGAATTACAATTCCTTTGATAAAATCTATTTTTACATAAAAAACAATCCTAAAAATTGGAATCAGGATTCCATAAACCCAAATTAGAATGAAATACCTACTTTTATTTATTACCTCATTTGCATTCGCACAACAGACAAAATCTGTAGATTTCAAATCAGTTCATGGCCAAATTACAATTGATCCTATTGAAAAATCGGTTGCGGGCTCCGTTAGCTATTCGGTAGAGGTTTTGCAAGCCATTGATACCATTAAAATTGATGCCCAAAACATGGAGTTTTCTAAGGTTGTGTTAAATGATAAAACAGTACAATTTAGTAATGATGGAAAGCAACTATTGTTAATTTATCCTTTCAAAAAAGGAAAAAGCAATATCAGTTTCAATTATGTCGCGTATCCGAAGCAGACGATGTATTTTGTAGGTTCAGAGGAAAAAGACAATTTGCAGATTTGGACACAGGGGCAGGGGAAATACACCAGTAATTGGTTTCCGAGTTTTGATGATGTCAACGAAAAATTAGTTTTTAACTTGACTGTTTCTTTTAACCGAGATTATCAGGTTGTTTCGAATGGTATTTTGAAAGAAAAACGCGTAGCTAATGAAGGCCTTCAGTGGAATTATGTTATGCAAAAACCAATGAGCTCTTATTTGTTGATGGTTGGCATTGGGAAATATGATATTCACAGTCAAATTTCGAAATGTGGTACTCCCTTAGAATTATATTTAGAAAATAAAGATGCTGCTAAATTTGAACCTACATACCGCTATTCAGCACAAATGTTTGATTTCCTAGAAGACGAGATAGGAGTGAAGTATCCTTGGGAAATCTATAAACAAATTCCGGTTAGGGATTTCTTGTATGCGGGAATGGAAAACACTTCAGCAACCTTATTTGCGAGTCGGTATATAGTGGATTCGATAGGTTTTGAGGATCGCAATTATACCAATGTCAATGCACATGAATTAGCGCATCAATGGTTTGGGAATTTAATCACTGCAGAAAGTGGAAAGCATCACTGGTTACAGGAAGGTTTTGCTACTTATTATGCCTTATTAGCAGAACGCGATATTTATGGGGATGATTATTTTTATTCCAAATTATACCAATCAGCACAACAGATAAAATACGCTTCAAGAACAGATTCGATTCCGGTATTGAATGCCAAAGCCAGTTCGTTGAGCTTTTATCAAAAAGGGGCTTGGGCACTATTTGTGCTCCACGATGAAATAGGAGATGCGGCGTTTAAGAAAGCGGTACGAACTTATTTGAAAAAGTATGCCTTTCAAAACGTGATCACAGAAAATTTCTTTGATGAGGTGAGAAAAGTGTCGAACTATGACTTGGATAAATTTAGTAAAAAATGGCTTGAGTCTACGGTATTTAATACTAATTTGACCAACGAGTTACTTATCAAAAATAAAATGATACAGTTGTTGTTTGAAGTAGAGAAATTGAAAGGAAAACCGTTGAATGAAAAAGAAGATTTCCTAGAAAAAACTATGAAATCAGATGCTTATTTCACAGTAAAAGAAGCCATTATAAGCCAACTTAAAAACGAGAAATTTGCAGCTAAGAGGCAGTTGTTACATTTGGCTTTGGCAACTGATGAGGTTCAAGTGCGTCAGGTTGTAGCTAGTGAATTGCGTACTATTCCTGAAAGTTTTAGAGAAGAATATGAGACGCTACTGAATGACAAATCATATCAAACACAAGAAATCGCTTTATACAATTTATGGAATAACTTTCCTGAATTCCGTAGTAAATATTTAGATGCATCGAGTAATTGGATCGGTTACAATGATTATAATCTAAGAACTTTATGGTTGTCATTGGCTTTGTCAACCCCGGATTATTCAGCTGATCAAACTGCTTTAATAGGGGAATTAATCAATTATTCGTCCATTAATTATGAGGCGATCACAAGACAAAATGCATTGACGAAACTAATCGCTTTTAAGTTAATTGACGATACAGTTTTGGATAACTTGGTCAATGCCACAACGCATCATATGTGGCAGTTTTCTAAATTTGGAAGAGACAATATTCGGGTTCTATTGAAAAATTCCGAAATGAGAACTTCGTTTGAAAGGATTTTACCTGAGCTAAATGACAAGGAGCAATTTCAACTAAATCGCTTATTAAAAGAATAAGTGGTCTACCACAATTGACCCACTTCATCTTTAATAAATGCCAATGCGGCACTACTTGGAGAAGGTTTTTCCAATAAATCACTTAGTATCGTTTCGCGTAGACTATTTGCATCGGTCACTTTTTCATTTTTTGCAGCCAGACGAACCATTTGAATCGTTGCATTTTTGGCGGTTACAATAATGGACCAGCATTCATCAGATATATAGATCTGTTGTGCCAAATTATGCTCGAACTCTTGCTCTACTTGTGCGATTACAAAATTTCGATAATCGTTTTTGTCATCAGAAAGAGGTGCAATTCTAACTAATAATTGTGACGGATTGATTCGTTCCATAAACAAAGTCATGCGTTCATATGCTTGTAATCTTAGAGGCAAGGTTGCCGTCTGATTGTCTTTTTGTAGTAACCAGCGTCTCGTGTTTTGTTGATCTTTGAAATGGGAATTGAATAATAAATAAGCAACTCCTCCCGTAATTAAAGAAGGCAAAGTATAGGCGATTATTTCTGTAATAGTAGTTGAATCCATTGCGATTTAAATATTTGATTAGCAAAAATATACTTTTTGATGAGAATTCCGCTTCAATTGTATTGTATAAATATAGGGAATAGTATTTTTGCAAAACATAAGTAGGAATGGCGCTGATTTTGGGCGCATCAGTTTTAATCTTTTATTGTAGACCATCAATGGAGTCGTATATCATTATTTTTCTTTGTATAGCAGCTTTTGTAGCTGGATTTATTGACGCCATAGTAGGAGGAGGCGGACTGATTCAAACGCCAGCAGGTCTTATTTTTCTACCTAATTTACCGGTTTCCACTGTTATTGGAACCTTAAAAATACCCGCTTTCAGCGGTACTTCCTTTGCTGCGTATCAATATTTGAAGAAGGTAAATATGAATTGGAAACTACTTTTTATAATGATGGCTGTGGCTTTGCCTTCCGCTTTTATGGGGTCCACATTGTTAACTTATATGAGCAATGATTTCATGAAGCCGTTATTGCTTTTTATACTTTCTCTTTTGGCGATTTATACCTACGCCAAGAAAAATTTTGGACAACATGTAGAAAAAAACATTTCAGATAGAACGCTTATTTTAAATGCGATAATGATCAGTTTTATTGTTGGATTTTATGACGGATTTATAGGCCCTGGAACCGGAAGTTTCTTTGTAGTTGCTTTTATTGCTTTGATGGGTTTTGACTTTTTGCATGCTTCTGCAAATGCTAAAATGGTGAATCTTGCGACTAATTTTGGTTCGATTTGTCTCTTTGCTTTTAAAGGAAAAATCATCTGGGCAATCGCTTTGCCTATGGCTGCCTGTAATGCAATGGGAGGATGGCTGGGTGCCAAATTAGCTATTAACAAAGGGAATGGTTTTATTCGAATTTTCTTCTTGGTAGTTGTAGTGGGGACTTTGATTCGATTTGCCTACGATGTCTTTTTTATATAGTTCAAGCTATCTCCGAAAGTCAGAATATTAAACTAAAAAAAGTAATAACAATAGTATTTTGCACATATAAATTTGCTTGGATTGAAAGTAATAATGTGAGCAATGATTATCTATAGGTTTTTCTAATGGCTTAAGTCTTTAAAACTTTAGGAGTTCCAACTTTATTAACTCTTAAATTCTTATTTTTGCATAAATAGAAAATTTCAATGCAAAAATACATTGCCCAACTTAACGAAGCACAACGCGAACCCGTATTACAGAAAGACGGGCCAATGATTATTATAGCTGGTGCTGGTTCAGGAAAAACACGTGTGTTAACCATACGTATTGCCTATTTGATGCACCAAGGAATAGATGCATTTAATATTTTGTCGCTTACTTTTACCAATAAGGCAGCGCGTGAAATGAAAAAACGTATTTCGGATATCGTAGGTTCTAGTGAGGCTAAAAACCTTTGGATGGGAACTTTTCACTCCGTTTTTGCCAGAATTCTGCGTTCCGAAGCCTCTCTATTGGGGTATCCTTCTAATTTTACGATTTATGATTCTCAGGATTCACTTCGTGCTATTTCTGGAATTATAAAAGAAATGCAGTTGGATAGAGACGTCTACAAACCAAAACAGGTTTTGAGCAGAATTTCGAATTTTAAAAACAGTTTAATTACCGTAAAAGCCTATTTCAATGATCCCGATTTGCAGGAAGCGGACGCTATGTCCAAAAAACCTCGTATGGGTGAGTTGTACCAAAAATATGTAGAAAAATGCTTCAAGTCGGGCGCGATGGATTTTGATGATTTATTGCTAAAAACCAATGAATTGTTGACCCGTTTCCCTGAAGTATTGGCCAAATACCAAAACCGTTTTCGTTATATATTGGTTGATGAGTACCAAGATACCAATCACTCTCAATATTTGATTGTTCGTGCTTTATCTGATAAGTTTCAAAATATATGTGTGGTAGGGGATGATGCGCAAAGTATCTATGCCTTTCGTGGCGCGAACATCAATAACATTCTTAATTTCCAAAAAGATTATGAAGGCGTAAAAACCTTTAGACTGGAACAGAATTATCGTTCGACAAAAAATATTGTTGAAGCGGCGAATACTATTATTGATAAAAATAAAGTCAAATTAGATAAAATTGTTTGGACTGCGAATGATTTTGGTCCAAAGATAAAAGTGCACCGCAGCATGACAGATGCCGAAGAAGGGCGTTTTGTTGCCAGTACAATATTCGAACAAAAGATGCAAAACCAAATGACCAATGGTCAATTTGCAATTTTGTATCGTACTAATGCGCAATCGCGTTCGATGGAAGACGCGTTGAGAAAGCGTGACATTCCGTATCGAATTTACGGAGGTCTGTCCTTTTATCAAAGGAAAGAAATCAAAGATGTACTCTGTTATTTGCGTTTGGTAATCAATCCAAAAGATGAAGAAGCATTGATGAGGGTAATTAATTATCCTGCGAGAGGAATTGGTAATACAACAATCGAAAAACTATTAGTTGCCGCTAATCATTACAAGCGCTCCATTTTTGAGGTGATGCAAAACATAGACAAAATTGACTTGAAATTGAATTCAGGAACAAAGCAAAAACTACTTGATTTTGTTACTATGATTCAGAGTTTTCAGGTAATAAATGAAAATCAAGATGCTTTTTTTATAACCGATCATGTTTCTAAAAAGACGGGATTGGTACAGGAATTAAAGAAAGATGCTACTCCAGAAGGAATGGCTAAGGTTCAAAATATTGAAGAGTTATTAAACGGTATTAAGGATTTTACCGAAGGTCAAAAAGAAATTGACGGAGCACGAGGTGCTTTATCAGAATTTATGGAAGATGTGGCCTTGGCAACAGATTTGGACAAGGATACCAGTGATGAAGATCGTGTGGCTTTGATGACAATTCACTTGGCTAAAGGACTTGAATTTCCTCATGTTTTTGTGGTGGGTATGGAAGAGGATTTATTTCCTAGTGCCATGAGTATGAGTACAAGAAGTGAATTAGAAGAGGAGCGAAGGTTGTTTTATGTGGCTTTGACTCGTGCGGAGCATCAAGCTTATTTGACGTATGCGCAATCCCGATATAGATGGGGTAAATTGACAGATAGTGAACCTTCTCGTTTTATAGAGGAGATTGATGCGCAGTATTTAGAGTATCTTACGCCTACAGAGAATAATTACCGTTATAAGCCAATGATTGACAGTGATATCTTCGGAGATGTAGATAAATCAAAATTACGTCTGGCAAAACCAGCTAATGGGACACCACCAAAGCCTAGTGCTAACGGTGAATCTAGACCTGATGTTAGTGTTAGGAAATTAAAACCTTTGTTAGATAAAGGACCATCAGGAACGGCAAATTTGTTTGATAATAAATTGGTTTCTGGAAATGTGGTGATGCATGAACGCTTTGGTAGAGGACAGGTATTAAACATTGACGGAGGAGGAGCTGATAAAAAAGCAGAAATCAAATTTGAAGTTGGCGGAATAAAAAAGTTATTATTGCGTTTTGCAAAACTAGATATAATCGGATAAAAAAACTTTAAACTAAAAATAAAATGGCAGAATTTATTAAGATTTACCCGGATAAACCCAGTGAGGCTGCTATTGCGAAGGTAGTAAAGGTGCTTAAAGATGGTGGATTAATTATTTACCCAACAGATACTGTTTACGGTTTGGGATGTGATATTACAAATACCAAAGCTTTAGAACGAATCGCAAGGATAAAAGGAATTAAACTGGACAAAGCCAATTTTTCGTTTGTTTGTCACGATTTAAGTAATTTGTCGGATTATGTGAAGCAGATTGACACGGCTACTTTTAAAATATTAAAAAGAGCATTACCTGGACCTTACACATTTATATTGCCGGGGAACAATAGTTTGCCTAAAGAATTCAAGAAAAAGACAACTGTGGGGATTCGTGTGCCAGATAATTCCATTGCATTGGAAATTGTAAACCAATTGGGGAATCCAATTGTTTCGACATCGATACGTGATGATGATGATGTAATAGAATATACAACAGATCCTGAGCTGATTTTCGAAAAATGGCAGAATCTTGTTGATATGGTTATCGATGGAGGTTATGGTGATAATGTTGGTTCTACCATTATTGATTTGTCAGGAGATGAGCCAGAAATTATCAGAGAAGGAAAAGGAAGTCTAGATATATTGTAATATCGTAATTTTTGGCTTAATTGTTGTTTACATTAAAATAATTATTATTTTCGCTTAAAATAGAATAAGAATTTATTTACATATAGCATGTCGTTCTTAATAAATATTTAATTGGTTATTAATAAAAAATTAAGGATGCATAAAAGCAGGTCAATTGACCTGCTTTTTCTTTTTAAACAATTTAGCAGAAGTATATTCAAAGAAGAAAATACTGGATATAAAAAAACGTCTCGAATATCGAGACGTTTTTATTTATATCAAAAATGAAGTTAAAAACTATTGTTTTTGTTTTTTCATTTCTTTTTCAATCATATCGTAGAATTGATCGATTTTAGGCAATACAACAATACGAGTTCTTCTGTTACGAGCTCTGTTCTCTGCAGAATCGTTAGCAACCAAAGGAATGTATGAGCTTCTTCCTGCAGCAATCAATTGCGCTGGATTTACTTTCAATTCATCTGTTAGCACTCTAATGATAGAAGTAGAACGTTTTACACTTAAATCCCAGTTGTCAAGTAAAACACCGTTTCCAATGTAAGGAACGCTATCAGTATGTCCTTCAACCATACATTCGAAATCTGGTTTGTCGTTAACTACTTTTGCAACTTTAGATAAAACTGCTTTTGCTCTATCAGATACAACGTAGCTTCCAGTTTTAAATAATAATTTATCAGCAATTGAGATAAACACAACTCCTTTTTCGACATTAATTTCAATATCTGGATCATTTAATCCTACTGAACTTTTCAAGCTAGTAACTAAAGCAAGTGTAACACTGTCTTTTTTAGTTAATGCATCTTGCATTCTAGTAATTTTTAAATCTTTCTCTTTGATAGACTCTAATGCTTTTTCTATATTATCTGCACCTTTCGCAGTCAATATGGTCATGTCTTTAGATGTGCTGATAAGAGTTTGGTTGTGATCTTTTAAACCTGCAACTGTTGCTGTAAGCCCTGCTTTCTCTTCTAGGCATGAGTTTAATTTTACAGTACAACTGTTCAATAGATCTTGTGTTTCCTTGTTTCTAGCTTCTAAATCAGTGTATTTCTTTTTAGAAACACAAGAGCTCAAAAGTGCTAGAACCGATAATGCAATTACAATTTTTTTCATAGATTTTTTTGTTAGGTTCAAGTGCAAAGTTAGTTTTTAATGATTAAATATTTGATATAAATTACTGTTAAAATTACTTAACAAATACCTTGCCAGCCTTGAGGTAATAGTTATAAACGATACTTTTGGTATTGTAGTATTTTTTTGACTGAAAAAGTCCTCTTTTCTTGTAAGTATTTGATAATAAACTATAAAAAGACGCATGTGCTTTTAAAATAGCCGTGAAATGAGAAAATTTTCCTTTAAAAATAAATTGAATTCCTGCTAGGCCGTCTAGTAGCATTCGGGAAAATAGAACTAAATATAACTTTTCCTTGGGTAAATTTTTGGTTAACATTAACAATGAGTTTCTGAAATTCAAGAACGTTTTCTTAGGATTGCCTTGCTGCAATGTAGCCCCGCCTACATGGTATACCACTGATTTATGATTGTATTTTATTCCATATCCTTTATTTACGGCACGCCAGCATAAATCTATCTCTTCCTGATGGGCAAAAAAATCATCATCAAAACCTTTTAATTCCTTATAAACAGAACTTCTTATGAAAAAACAAGCTCCTGATGCCCAGAAGATCTCACAATCATCATCATACTGTCCTTTGTCTTTTTCTACTGTTTCAAAAATGCGTCCGCGACAATAGGGATAACCATATTTATCAATGAATCCACCTGCAGCTCCTGCATATTCAAAATAGTCCTTATTCTTATAATCTAATATCTTAGGTTGGATAATTGCTATCCGTGATTCTTTTTCAAAAGTTTCAATGATTGGTACAAGCCAGTTTTCGGTTACTTCAATATCTGAATTGACCAAGGCGAAGATATCAGCATCAATGTGCTTTAGGGCCTCATTGTATCCCTGCGCAAAGCCAAAGTTACTGTCGTTTTTTACAATTTGTACCGTCGGGAAATGAGCCGTTACAAATGAAATGGAATTGTCTGTGGAAGCATTGTCAGCAACATAGACAATTGCTTCAGACGAAAACTGTAGTATTGATGGTAAAAATTGTTCTAGTAAAGTAACTCCGTTCCAATTGAGGATAACGACTGCTATTTTCATTTTGTTGATTTAGGTAGTATAATTGGGAAGATTTGCAAGAAATTGATATTTTTCATTTTCAAAATCCATTTGGCAAAAGTAATGATCTAAACCGTTGGTGACCATTAAAAATTGTGCATCTAAGGTCATATTGTAGCGTGCAATTTGGTCAAAGGTCGCTTGTGCGATTTTTATTTCGGGTGCTTTACATTCGACTAAGATAAAAATGGAACCGTCAGGATTATAAACCACCACATCGTATCTCTTGCGCAATCCGTTGACTTTTAGAACTTTTTCTACATTTATATGGGACTTAGGGTAGTTTTTTTCTTCTAATAAGAACTTTACAACATGCTGTCGAACCCATTCCTCTGGTGTTAGAATGATAAATTTTTTCCTGATTTCATCAAAAATAGACACTTTATTTTCGCTATTTTTGAAGCGAAAAGAATAAGAATAAAAATTCAGTTTTTGCATGAAGCAAAAATAGTTATTTAGTTTAAAGTTTAGCAAGTTGAGACCAACTTTAAACTTTAAGCTTTAAATCAAAAATATGGACGAGGTAATTAAGATTTTAAGTGACATAAAAGGCGGCAACATCAAACCGATTTATTTCCTGATGGGAGAGGAAGCCTATTACATCGATATCATTTCTGATTATATAGAAAAAAATGTATTGTCTGAAGAAGAAAAAGGATTCAATCAAACTGTATTATATGGTAGGGACGTAACAATTGAAGATGTAGTTTCGACAGCCAAACGATACCCAATGATGGCTGAACGTCAGGTGGTAATTGTTAAAGAAGCGCAGGATCTGAGTCGAACTATAGACAAACTGGAGAGTTATGCTGAAAACCCTATGCTAACAACCGTTTTGGTAATTTGTTATAAATACAAAACGCTTGATAAACGTAAAAAATCGACCAAGTTATTAGCGAAGTCGGGATTAGTATACGAAAGTAAAAAGCTGTACGAAAATCAGGTTGGAGATTGGATAAAAAGGATATTAGCCAATAAAAAATATACTATAGAACCTAAAGCAAATGCGATGCTAGTTGAGTTTTTAGGTAATAATTTGGGAAAAATAAACAATGAACTTGAAAAATTGCAAATTGTACTGCCCAAGGGAAGTGTAATTACAGCAAAAGATATTGAGGAAAATATAGGTTTCAGTAAGGATTTTAATGTGTTTGAACTTAGAAAGGCGATAGGGGAGCGCAACCAACTTAAAGCCTATACCATTGCGGAGAATTTCGCGAATAATGCAAAAGAAAACCCAATGGTGGTTACCACGAGTTTGGTTTTTGGATTCTTTATTCAATTGCTAAAGTACCATGGATTAAAAGACAGGAACCCAAAGAATGTTGCCTCTGTTATAGGAATTAATCCTTTTTTTATAAAAGAATATGACGTGGCACTAAAGAATTATCCTATGAGAAAGGTAAGTCAAATAGTGGCTTCACTAAGGGATATAGATGTAAAAAGCAAAGGAGTTGGGGCAAATGCAATGTCAAATTCCGATTTATTGCGAGAAATGCTCTATAATATTTTCAATTAGAGGTTAAAATTATCGATATTTGCAGTTCATAAAATATGGCACAATCATGGGAATGAATAAGAATACTGTCCTTGGATGGGCAACTTTTATAATGATTATAATGGGATTACTTTTAATAGGACTTGGTGCTTTCAGGTATAGCGATGTTTCCGGATGGGGATTTGCTGCTGTTGGGGTTGGATTCCTTGCAAATGCTTGGGTTTTTAGTTCGCTAAAAGGAAGGCTTTAGAGCAATCAATATGTAAAAATATGTTTAATAAAAAACACTATGTAAATAGTGTTTTTTTTGGTTATAATAGTATATTTAAAAAATAAATCAATAGTTAAATGTGGAATAAATCATCAATTAAGTATCAGTTAATATTAATTTTATTGATTCCGTTTTCGGGTCTAATTTACATCACTGTATCAAATATAAATTTCTCTTTAGAAGAATATAAGAATACTGAAGGTAGTCTTGAAAATATTAATAATATTGCTATCCTTTCAGAAGGTATAGAATTGATTGGTAATGAAAGAACATTAAGTAATTACTCGTTTTTTGACAATTCAAAAAGAAAAGTATTTCTGGAAAATAAACAAAAAACGGAGGACTGGTTTTTAAGAACGCATATCAAAGATACGGTAATATCAAAGAATCTTAAAAAACTACAGAGTTCCATAATCAATCTTCATGAAAATATAGATAATAAGATTGAAACACCAGTAACTTCTTTTATAAAATACACAAATATCAATGAGTCGATAATTAATCTAATCGAAAGAGAAGTAATTAATTGCAGATCCTCTAATGTCGCCATACTCGCAAATAATTATTTAAATTTTGTACTCATAAAAAGGGCTGCTTTATTAAAGAGAGGGGTCGTTTTACAAACGCTGATTGATAAAAAAAAGGATAATTTATTATTGGAATATTATTATGATGCAAAAACATTTGAAAGCAAAGTCAATTTTAGATTAATGAATTTTGAATTGGACGATGTCAATAAAGGCTTAATTCAATTTAAAGATTCTAAAGAATTAACAGACTTTAATCTTAATACGTATAAAGTAGTAGAAAATCGATATGTACTGGCACCTACAATATGGTGGAAAGAATCGGGGGAAATAATTAATAAAATTAAGGAATTAGAGAAAGAAAACTTACAGTACATTCAAAATTATGTTAATGGCGAAAAGCAATCTGCATTAATAAATGTGACAGTTTTGATTTCTATATTATTACTGTTTTTAATAGTGACTTTTGTTTTATTATTTAAACTAGTAAATAGGCTATCTGGTTCCCTCAAGTTAATGTCTTCGACCATAAAGAAGATATCACAAGGAAAAATTATTCGTAATCCTACTTTTTCAGGTAATTCAGAATTTGTAGATATCAGTAATTCCTTCAGTCAGTTGCTGGATGGAATGAAGGAACAGTTTGATTTAGCTTCAAAAATTAGTTCAGGTCATTACGGAACAAAAATTAATCTGCGAAGTCAAAATGATACGCTTAATAAGTCAATGAATACAATGTCTCTGGAATTGAAAAGGATGGATAAAGAGTCCTCGGAGATTAATAAAATGAAGGAAAGTATTAGCGCAATAAATTATTCCGTTTTAGAATCCAAAGATTTAGAAGATTTTGGAAAGAATCTTTGTCAAACACTTGTAGAACAAACTCAAGGTTGTCAGTCCAATTTTTATATTATTAATTCATCTGAAAATAAAAAGCAACTTAATAAAATTGGGGGATATGCTGATCATAAAAACACTCCTAAAGTTATTAAGATGGGAGAAGGTTTAGTAGGAGAAGTTGCTAAATCAGGAGAGCAAAATTGCTTGAATGATTTGCCTAATAGTTACTCTTATTTATCATCATCCCTGGGAGAGTCTCCATATTTTAATGTATTAATTACACCTATTTCTTATAAGAACACAGTAATTGGTGTTATCGAGATTGGATCTCTTATAAATTTTAATGAAAATCATAAAATACTTTTAAACACTACTTCTGAATCCATAGGAAGTGCTATTGAGGTGTTTATTCGTAACGAAGAGCTAAAAGCTTCGGTTAATGAAATAAATCGTAAAAACAGTATTCTTCAAGTACAGGAAGAAGAACTTCGACAAAGTAATGAAGAATTAAACAAGCAATCCATGCTGTTACAACAATCAGAGGAAGAGCTTAGAAATCAAGCCTCTGAATTAGAACAGACGAACGCCTATCTCGAAGAAAAAGGCCGTGAGCTTGAGAATAAAAACCATGAAGTTAATATTAAAAATGAGGAACTGCTTATTGCTCAAGAAGAATTAAATGTAAAAGCAGATGAAATTGGTCAAGCTAGTAAATATAAGTCGGAGTTTTTAGCTAATATGTCTCATGAATTAAGAACCCCTTTGAATAGTATTTTAATACTTTCGGAACTTTTAAAGGAAAATAATTTAGGTAATTTAACCGATCCTCAAATTGACAACCTCTCTGTTATCAACTCTTCTGGTAAAGACCTATTAAATCTAATTACTGATATTTTAGATATTTCGAAAATTGAAGCTGGTAAAGTTGAAATTTATTCGGAAGATTCTATCGTTGAAAGAATTTATTCTGATATGGATGGCTTATTTAGAGCCCAAATGGAAAAGAAAAATATTGAGTTTATTACCACTATTTCTGAAGATTGTCCAAGGATACTATATACAGATATAGGAAAGCTAGAACAGATTCTTAAAAACTTTTTGTCTAATGCATTAAAGTTCACTCCAGAAAACGGAAAAGTTTCTCTGCGTTTTTCATCTAGTCTAGATAAGAATGATTTTGCTTCAGAAGCTTTAGCGAAACTGAAATCAAAGGAGATTTTATCTGTTTATATTGAAGACAATGGAATTGGAATTTCTGACGAGAATAAAAAGAAATTATTTCAAACTTTTCAGCAAGCAGATAGTTCTACTAGCAGAAAATATGGAGGTACAGGCTTAGGTTTGTTTATTTCTAAAGAATTGGCTGTGTTATTAGGGGGTGAAGTTAAGTTTGAAAGTGAGCTGAGCAAAGGAAGTATTTTTAGTGTTCATATTCCTGCGAAATTCCAAGAGGGTAATTTAGATCGTGCTGAATCAAGTTCTACAGCTGATAATAATATGGGTTTAAATAGAGTTGAAACTGTTAGACCATCGGATGCCGTTTTAGATTTATCTGAAAATCTTAAAGATGATCGGAATTTAGTTTCAGTTGATGATAAAACAATTTTGATAATTGAAGATGATGTTTCATTTGCAGATGTATTATTGCAGCTAGCGCATGACAATGGATTTAAAGCAATAGTTGCTTATCAAGGGGAAACAGGTTTTCAATATGCTAAAAAGTACAAACCAAAAGCAATCATCCTAGATATGAAATTACCTGGAATAGATGGCTGGACAGTTCTAAAATGGTTAAAAGAAGATAAAGAATTGCAGCACATTCCTGTACATGTAATGTCAGGAATGAATAGAGAAAAATTAGCTAAAGAAATGGGGGCTTTTGATTTTTTAATTAAACCAATAACGACAGATAAATTAAAAAGCGCTTTTGAATCGATTGATATTCAGATTAATAATGTATTTAAAAAAGTATTGATTTTAGAAGATGATGTCAGTCTTAATTATTCAATTAAAGAGCTAATTCACAATTGCGATAGAAATGTAATTTGTATTCAGGCGCATACCTTTAAAGAAGCTGAGAATATTTTAATGAATGATGATATAGATTGTGCAATTATGGATATTGGTTTACCTGATTCTAAGAAAATTGCCAACATAGCTTCGCTTAGAAAAATCTCTAAAAATAATGAGATTAATATAATTGTAAATACAGGACAATCATTGACTGATCTAGAGCAACTTGAATTGCAAAATAGTGCTGATGGTATTGTGATTAAAACAAGTAATGTCACTGAAAGATTAAAAGACGAATTACTATTATTTCTAGATACAGTAGAGACTTCAAATAAAAAAGTTACTAAAACAGTACAAAATTTATTAGGAGGAGAAGTTCTTAAGGATAAAAATATTTTGATTGTTGATGATGATATTCGAAATATATATGCACTTTCGAGTGCGTTAACGACAAAAGGAGCGTCAATTTTAACTGCCTTTAACGGAATCGAAGCGCTTGAAGCTTTAGAAAAGAATACGAGCATTGATATTGTACTGATGGATATTATGATGCCGGAAATGGATGGCTTTGAGGCAACAAAAAAAATAAGAGAAAATCCAAAATGGAAAAACCTTCCTATTATTGCCCTCACAGCAAAAGCAATGAAAGGTGATCGGGAGGAAATATTAAATGCAGGTGCATCTGATTATCAGTCAAAACCAATTGATATACAACAGCTTATTTCATTAATCAGTATATGGGTATATAAATAGATGATAGAATTTGACGAGCTAGAAGAAATAGTTTTTATAATAAAAAAACAATACGGATACGACTTTGAAGGATACTCTAGAGCTTCTTTTTTGAGACGTATTAATCGATATATGGAACTATCAGGGCTGGCTACAACTGTTCATCTAAAGAATGAGTTAATAAATAATCCTGAAAATTTCAACGCATTTATAAATGAGATTGTTGTGAATGTTAGTGAATTTTTTAGAGATCCTGATTTTTTCAAATCATTGATAGCTAATGTTTTTACCTATCTAGCAAGTTACCCCAAAATTAATGTGTGGAGTGCAGGATGTTCCTATGGAGAAGAAACATATTCTCTTGCCATTCTATTCAAAGAAATGGATTTATTACAAAAATCAAGAATATATGCCACAGACATCAGTACAAATGCATTGGATAAATCAAAGAAAGGAATCTATTCGAATAAAGATTTCAAAGAATATTCAAACAATTACTTTTCATGTGGAGGAAAAGAGTCTTTGAATCAATATTTCGTTTCTGACGGGCAAAAATCAATTATAAATTCTGAATTTAAAAAAGATATTTTGTTTTCTAGACATAACTTAGTGACAGATGGAGTATTCAAAGAATGCCAGCTTGTTTTATGTCGGAATGTATTAATTTACTTCGATGAAGAATTGCAAAATAAAGTGTTAAAACTGTTTTATGATAGTTTGCCAGTACACGGATTTTTGGCACTTGGAAATAAAGAGACATTGCGATTTAGTGAAGTTCAGGATAAATTTAAAATTATTGACAGTAGAGAAAAAATTTATCAAAAAATAAAATAATATGAAAATGATTATTATTGGAGGCTCCGCTGGTTCTTTTAATGTAATACTGTCTATTCTAAAGGAACTGGATGCAGACATTAGCATGCCTATTGTAATTGTTTTACATAGACTAAAAAAAGCGAAAGCTATTCTGGAAGATTGTTTGCAAACACAATCACATTATATTGTAAAGGAAGTAGAAGATAAAGAGTTTGCAAAGGCAGGGTATATCTATACTGCTCCATCTGATTATCATGTGCTATTAAATGAGAATTTAAGCTTCTCATTAGATACTTCAGAAGAGGTGAATTATAGTAGGCCATCTATCGATGTTAGCTTTGAATCTTTTTCTTGTGTATTAAAAGAGAACTGTTGCGGAATTCTATTGTCGGGAGCTAATCAAGACGGTGCAATCGGTCTAAAAATGATTGCTGAAAATGGAGGGGAAACAATCGTTCAAGATGGCGACGAAGCTGAATTTGCAACAATGCCTCGTGCTGCAATTGAATTATATAAAAAACATACAGTGTACAAACTGAAAGATATTGTAAAAAAAATGAATAATTATGCAAAATAAAAAACATACTCTCTTGTTAATTGATGACAAGCCAGAAAATTTGATGGCCTTGAAGAGTATTCTTGATCTACCGGAAAGAGAAATAATTTGCTGCTTGTCTGGTAGTGAAGCTTTACAAGTTTTACTTAAGAAAAAGGTTTCTCTAATTCTTGTAGATGTTCAAATGCCTGATATGGATGGGTATGAGTTTGTCGAAATAATAAAGAGTCACCCTGATACTGTTTTTATTCCCACTATTTTTGTTACAGCAATTAGTAATGAACATAAATATTTAACTAAAGCCTATGACTTGGGGGCCATAGACTTTTTATCTAAGCCTTTAAATACGGAGATTACGCGGAAAAAAGTGGAGTCGTTTTTAAAAATTTGGGATTACGATCAAGAATTGAAAAAATTGAATGAAACACTGGCTCAGAAGAATGAAGAACTGGAACAGTTTGCCCATATTATTGCGCATGATTTAAAAACTCCATTGGGGAGTATTCAAACTTTAATAAATGTAATTGAGGAAGATTATATTCTGAAGCTTGACGGTGATGTGGCTGAACTATTTGAGATGGTAAAAACTTCATCTAAAAACATGTCTGTACTAATTGACGATTTACTTTATTACAGTAAAAATGTTCAAGATAATGAAGGAAAAGAAGTAGTCAATGTTGAATCAGCACTCGATGAAGTTTTAAAACTTATAAATCCATCTGTAAATGTTGAGATTAGCAAGGAAAACCTGAATCATGCTATTGTATTTCAACCTTTTGCATTTAATCAGATTGTTTCAAATTTATTGTCGAATGCTATTAAGTATAACGATAAAGAGGTTTCGAATATTAAAATCTCTTTTAACCCAGAAAACTTCTCTTTGTCTGTGAAGGATAATGGTCCTGGAATTGAGAATAAATACCACACTAAAATTTTTGAAATGTTTCAAACATTAGGAAAAAGTTTCAATGGAGAAAGTAGTACAGGTATTGGTTTAAATTTGGTAAAGAAACTCGTGGAAAGGAATGACGCGACTATTGATGTTAAAAATAATGATGATATTGGATGTGAATTTATTATTTCTAACCTTGAGGTGACGAATGATATAGTTTAAATGCTTTGGAGTTTATGCTATAATATTTTAAGCATGGTATTTATTCATTAGTGTTAAAAGAGGCTTTGTTGATAAAAAAATAATACCTTTGCACTTTAAAATTTTATTAATTTTGTGTGTTATAACTGGGTTTGAAATGAATTTAAAAGCATTTTGAACAAAACCTATAAGTTCATTCAAACAATTAAACAATAATGTATGTCAGACGATAAAAAAGTAATTTTCTCAATGTCAAAATTGAGTAAAACTTATCAAGGAGCAGATAAGCCAGTCCTGAAAAATATTTATTTAAGTTTTTTCTACGGAGCTAAAATTGGTATTTTAGGTCTTAATGGATCTGGTAAATCATCTCTTTTAAAAATTATAGCTGGAGTTGATAAAAACTATCAAGGTGATGTGGTTTTTTCACCTGGTTACACTGTTGGTTATTTAGAGCAAGAACCAATTCTAGATGATAGTAAAACGGTTATCGAAATTGTTCGTGAAGGTGTTGCTGAAACGATGGCAGTATTAGAAGAGTTCAACCAGATAAATGATAGTTTTGGCCTTCCTGAAGTTTATGAGGATGCGGACAAAATGGAAAAATTGATGGACCGTCAGGCGCTTTTGCAAGATAAAATTGATGCATTAGGTGCTTGGGAAATTGATACCAAATTAGAAATAGCAATGGATGCATTACGTACTCCAGATGCAGATACTCCAATTAAGAACCTTTCTGGTGGTGAGCGTCGTCGTGTTGCTTTATGTCGTTTGTTGTTGCAACAACCTGATGTATTGCTTCTGGATGAGCCTACGAATCACTTGGATGCGGAAAGTGTACTTTGGTTAGAACAACATTTAGCACAATATTCAGGAACGGTTATCGCTGTAACGCACGATAGATATTTCTTAGATAATGTAGCAGGTTGGATTTTAGAGTTAGATAGAGGAGAAGGTATTCCATGGAAAGGAAATTACTCTTCTTGGTTAGACCAAAAGTCAAGCCGTATGGCCTTAGAAGAAAAAGTAGCTTCAAAACGCAGAAAAAATTTAGAACGTGAGTTGGACTGGGTTCGTCAAGGAGCTAAAGGACGTCAAACGAAACAAAAAGCGCGTTTGCAGAACTACGACAAATTGTTGAATGAAGATCAAAAAGCTTTAGATGAAAATCTAGAAATTTATATCCCGAACGGTCCCCGTTTAGGAACAAATGTTATTGAGGCAAAAGGTGTTGCTAAAGCGTATGGTGATAAATTACTATATGATAATTTAAACTTTACATTGCCACAAGCTGGAATCGTCGGAATCATCGGACCCAATGGTGCTGGTAAATCGACTATTTTCAGAATGATCATGGGCGAAGAAAAACCAGATGCAGGAGAGTTTGTTATTGGAGATACTGTAAAGATTGCTTATGTCGATCAAGCACACTCTAATATCGATCCTAATAAATCAATCTGGGAAAACTTCTGTGATGGTCAAGAATTGATTATGATGGGCGGACGCCAAGTGAATTCACGTGCTTATTTAAGCCGATTTAATTTTGGTGGAAGTGATCAGAACAAAAAAGTGTCTACACTTTCTGGTGGAGAGCGTAACCGTTTGCACCTTGCGATGACATTGAAAGAAGAAGGAAATGTATTGTTACTAGATGAGCCAACCAATGATTTGGATATCAATACACTACGTGCATTGGAGGAAGGATTGGATAACTTTGCTGGTTGTGCAGTGGTAATTTCGCATGACAGATGGTTCTTAGATAGAATTTGTACGCACATTCTAGCATTTGAAGGAAATTCTGAAGTGTATTACTTTGAAGGTGGTTTCTCTGAATATGAAGAAAATAAGAAAAAACGTTTAGGTGGTGATTTAACTCCAAAACGATTGAAATACAGAAAATTAATCAGAAGCTAATTCTGAATTTTCAATTTATTAAAAAAGGATATCTAATTGTAGATATCCTTTTTTTTATTTCTTTTTCTTGTCGTTGTTCATTAGTAAGAATACTGTTGCTACTAAAGCAAGTACAACGAAACCAAAGACAAAAACAATAATTATGGAACCGCTATCCCAGGTGATAAGTGTTATGTTTTTCATGTTTACCGATTTTAGATATCAAAATTAACAGTTTTGTACTTGACTTAATATGATAAAAGTCAGGAAACCCATTTTATTCTAAAAACTTTGATTTCAATTCAGGGGTAGGGATCATGCAAGCTTCTTTTCTTCCATACCATTTATACCTATTCTTGGCTATGTAATCGTATAAACTATCCTTTAGGGCTGTTGGTAATATTTTAAATATTGTTAGAAAAGCTATTCCTCCACTAAGATGCTTTGCTATTTCTAAAGCTGCTTCAGACTTTATATAATAGGCTACACCGGCTTCGTAGAGAATAATACTGTCCGTGTTTTGAATACCTATATGTTTAATAATATTCTGACCCAAATCAGATTGTAAAGGTACAAATCTAAACAGGTCTTTTTTATCATGTTTAATCACAAATTGTACCGCAGTATTACACAAATTGCAGACTCCATCAAATAGAATTATTTTTTTATTTTTGGGTAGATTTAGCATTTATGCAGTTTGTGTTTGTTATTAATTTATTGAAAAGGTTGAGAGGCTAGATCAGTTTGATTAAAGTCGTTTACAGCATAACTGAACAATCTAAACCTGACCACTGACTATCTATTTCTTCTTAACCGCTTCAACCAACTCCAGTTCGTCCATACTCACTTTGGAGGTAAACATTCCGTAATTTACTGTTGCTTTATTTTTCTCAATATTGTCAATTGTTCCTACAGCTTTTCCGTCTAGCATTCGAACGCGATCTCCTAATCGAATAACCGCTTTAGGTTTTTCGATTACAGGTTTTAGTTTCTTTTCTTTTTTCTCTTTCCTGATTTCTTCTACATGAACAGTAACTTCTTCAATTACTTCTTTTTTCTTTGCCACAATAGCTTTCACCTCTTTAGGAGTGGCTTTCTTGCGTTTTGAATTTTCAATTTCTACAATTTTTAAAAACTCACCAATAAGGTCTTTTTTACTTTTATTATTGAAATACTTCTCCGCTATGTCCTCAATTTTCTGACCTATATAAATCGTCTTTTGGTTGCTATCATACAATTCCTGATAACTCTCTAGTTTCTGCTTGATTTTGACATTGATGTTTTCCATTTTCTTGCCTTCTTCGCGAGCTCTGGTTTCTTCCTCCTTTAATGTTTGGGAGGTTTTTTCCATTTTGGAACGTTCTTTCTGAAGGGTAGCTATGGTCTTGTCAAAACGAACTTTTCCAACTTCAATTTTCTTTTTAGCACGATTAATCAAACTAAAAGGGATTCCGTTTTTCAGAGCTACCTCAAAAGTAAAAGAACTTCCTGCTTGACCCAATGCCAATTTATACATGGGTTCTAATGTCTTTTCGTCAAACATCATGTTGGCGTTGGTTGCGAATGGTAACTCGTTAGCCAATATTTTTAAGTTGGAATAATGCGTTGTAATAATCCCGAATGCTTCCCTATGGTAGAACTCTTCGAGAAAAATTTCGGCTAGAGCGCCACCCAACTCTGGATCAGAACCGGTACCAAATTCATCAATCAAGAACATCGTTTTGCGATTACATTTCTTGAGAAAGTAGTTCATGTTCTTCAGTCGGTAACTGTATGTACTTAAATGATTTTCAATGGATTGGTTGTCGCCAATATCTGTAAGGATTCTATCGAATAAAAAAGTTTCGGAACGCTCATGCACTGGAATGAGCATTCCAGACTGTAACATTAGCTGTAATAAACCAACTGTTTTTAAAGAGATTGTTTTACCACCAGCATTAGGTCCAGAGATTACAATAATTCTATTTTCCTGTTGCAATTCAATAGTCTGCGGATGCGTAATTTCTTTTTTCTGTTTGTTATTCAGATATAAAATAGGGTGATAGGCATCTCTAAAATAGAGTCTACGATTATCTGTTATATGAGGTAATATTCCGTTGATTCGGTCTGCATATTTTGCTTTGGCAGCAATCACATCAATATCACTCAGGAAGTCTTGATATTGTATAAGCAAAGGTAAAAAAGGACGGATGTCATTCGATAATTGTTTTAAAATACGCATAATCTCTTCGGACTCTTCGTATTCTAAATTACTTAATTCCCGAGAGTATTGTAAAGTAGCTTCCGGTTCAATATAAGCGATGCTTCCAGTTTTAGAGCTTCCCATAATAGATCCTTTGACTTTACGTCTATACATCGCCAAAACAGCTAAAACACGACGGTTTTGAACGAAACTTTCTTTGATGTCATCAAGGTAGCCTAGACTGTTATATTGCGTTAAAGCTGATCCAAAGCTTTGGTTTACTTTGCCTCGTACTGAATTCATATTTCTACGAACATCCAGAAGTACTGGTGATGCATTGTCCTTTATCTCACCGTATTTATCAACGATTTGGTCAACAGCTGTGATAATTTCTTTAGTTAATTCAACTTCGTTAGCTCTAGCGTTTAAATGAGGGTAATAGTCATCAAATTTTTTAAAATAGTTCAGCAAAAAATTAACTGTTGCCGAAAGAGTTGCAATTTTTCTAAAACTACCTACTTCAAGATAACTGTCTTCTATCGCTAAAAATTTAATTTCGTGGGTGATGGCATCAAAACCATGATTAGGAATTGCATTATTATTTTGAAAAGAGGAAACGTATTCTGATGTTTGCATTAAAGCTTGCATCAAAGTTTCTTTGTCTTTAAAAGGAGTTATTTCTAAGGCTTTTTGTTTTCCAATGTCTGTATTGCAGATTGTAGAAATCGTTTCTAGAACGGTTGGGAATTGTAAGTCTTGTAATGTTTTTTCGGTGATGGATATCATTCTTTATTGTAAATGGTAAAGAAGCAAAGTTACAAAGAATCCGTGTTAAAATTTGGCATATTGCAGTGTCTTTTAGGATGTGCTTTATTTCGTATCAAATCATATAGGAAAACCGCTAAGACATTAAATTTTTATCCTTTGTTTCATTCACGTGCGGAACACTTGAAAATCTTGGCTTATATTTGCTGTATAACTCTTTACTATGCAAATTAAGCTCGATTCAGAATGGAAATCGATATTATCCGATGAAATCCAAAAGCCCTATTTTACAGAATTAATGTTGAACGTAGAGAAAGAATACAAAGAATACACTTGTTATCCTCCTAAGGATTTAATTTTTGCTGCTTTTGACTATTGTAGCTTCTCTAATTTAAAAGTGGTTATTATTGGCCAAGACCCTTATCATGGGGAAGGAGAGGCGAATGGGTTGTGCTTTTCTGTAAATGACGGAGTTCGAATTCCGCCTTCGTTGCGAAACATATTCAGGGAAATCAATGAAGATCTTGGCAGTATATTTTTGCCTACTTCAGGAAACTTGGAGCATTGGGCAAAACAAGGCATTTTGCTCTTGAACGCTTCTCTTACCGTAAGAAAAGACAGCGCTAACAGTCACAAACATTTGAAATGGAATCTTTTTACCGATGCCGTAATTCAAAAGATCTCTGATGAAAAAGAAGGAGTTGTTTTCTTACTTTGGGGCGCTTTTGCTCATAAAAAAGGAAGTAAGATTGACCGAAGCAAACATTTGGTTTTAGAATCAGGACATCCTTCGCCTATGAGTGCTAACCAAGGGAAATGGTTTGGAAATAAGCATTTTAGTAAAACGAATGCCTATTTGAAAAAAGTTGGGCAAACAGAAATTTCTTGGTTTTAAAAATACGTCCTAATTTATAGGGATTTGCGTGAGGGATAGCAGCATCCGCCGCAGCGGAGCGAATAGCCCGACGGCAATAGATAAAGGGGGCTAGTTATCGTACTGATAATTAGCCCCCTTTTTTTATTGCTGGCACGCCCAAAAGATGAGAATGTTATTTTTTAATAATCTCTTCTAAGATTGCCTTATCCGCTTTGTTGCTCACCTTTAAGATGATTTCCACGTTTTTTACTGTTTTACCTTCAATGACATACATTTTGGCTTTTTTAAACTCGGTGTTGCTTTTGTCAAAGTCAACGTCACCGTACTGTAAGGTGTTTTTTATGTCAATGGTGTCAATCCATTTTTCGGCTAAGACTTTAGAAGCTTTTTCAGAATAATGGAAAGGTTTGTTTCTTAAATCATTTAAAACTCTGGAATTCGGAAAATAATTACATCGGGTATCTTTTCCGCTAAAAATCATAGCTACAAAAAACAGACCCATTACTAATCCCACTAAATAGTAGGCAAAACGTTGGAAAAACTTCATGAATTTTTTTTTGCAAAGGTAATTGAAAGTTTACTTAAAACACAATTAAATTGATATCGTTATTTGGTAAATCGAACCAATCCCCAATGACTTTGCTCGTCAATATTCCATGATAAAGGTAAACGCCGTGTTTTAATCCGATGTCACATCTAATGGCGCTTTCTATACCGCCATCTTCGGCAATTTGCATCAGATAAGGGCTGATGATATTGCTGATGGCAAGAGAGGCTGTTTTAGAATAACGAGATGGGATATTAGGCACGCAGTAGTGGACCACGTTACTTTTTATAAATGTGGGTTTTTCATGTGATGTTACTTCTGAAGTTTCAAAGCAACCACCAGTGTCAATACTCACGTCTACGATTACCGCACCTCTTTTCATGTGCTCGACCATTGTTTCAGTAACCACAACAGGGCAACGCTCAATGCCGCTCATCGCGCCAATAGCAACGTCACAGCGTCTTAAGGCTTTTAATAATGATTTAGATTGAATTGTTGAAGTGAAAATTCGTTGGTTTAAATTGTTTTGTAAACGACGTAATTTAGTGATGGAATTGTCAAAAACTTTCACGGTTGCGCCCAAACCTATTGCTGTTTTTGCGGCAAATTCACCAACTGTTCCAGCACCCAAAATGACCACATCAGTAGGAGGTACGCCGGTAATGTTACCGAAAAGTAGTCCTTTTCCAAATTCATTAGTAATCATCAGTTCTGCGGCAATTAATACAGAAGCTGTTCCTGCAATTTCACTTGATGAACGTACCGCTGGGTAGGTACCGTCTTCGTCTTTTATATATTCAAAAGCTAAAGCAGTAATTTTTTTTCTGCTTAGCGCTTCAAAATAAGCTTTTCTGGTTGTTTTTAGTTGAATGGATGATATCAGGATCGTCTGACTGTTCATCATTTCGATTTCGGCAATGGTGGGAGGTCCCACTTTCAAAATCATTGGGCAGCCAAATACTTTTTTGGTATCATTGGTTACTTCTGCGCCTGCATCACTATATTCTTTGTCTGAATAACTGGAACTTTCTCCAGCTCCAGCTTCTATCATTACTCTATGTCCGTTAAAAGTCAGAGAGTTGACAGCGTCCGGAGTAAGACAAATGCGACGTTCTTGGTAACTGGTCTCATTGGGAATACCGATAAAAAGATCGCTTCTTCTTCTCGCTACCTCTAGCTTTTCTTCTTGAGGCATTAACTGTTGTTTGGTAAAAGGCGTAAATGATATTGACATTGTTAATAGAATGATTTAGAAGTAAAAATACGCAAAAAAGATTAGAAAAAAATGTTTTTGGTGCAGAGAAATAGGGATATTTTTGTGTTTTAGATCAGGAAATAACCTTTTCCATTTTAATATCCGCCCTTTCATAAACGCCATCCTCTAAGGGAACTTCCTCAAAACCAAATTTTCTATACAAATGAATGGCTGGCTCTAAGCCTCTGTTCGAGTATAGGATTATTTTCTCTATTGCATTTTCTTGGGCCATTTTGAAGCAATGTTGTAGCAGTTTTTTTCCTATTCCTAGTCCCTGAACACCATCTGTAACTGCCATTTTGCTAAGTTCATATACGGAATCAGTTATTTTCATCAAGGAAACGGTGCCTACAATTTTGCTGTTGTATTCAGCATAAAAAATCAATCCGCCTTTATCGATAATTTCTTCTTGTGGATTTGATAGTACCCTTTCGTCTTTTGGCTCAATTTTAAAATATCTTTTCAGCCATTCGATATTTAGGGTTTTTATGGGTTCCGCTAAATCTGGAGAGAAGGGGATAATTGTAACAATATTCTCTAAATTCATAAAATCAAAGGCTATAATTTAACTTAATTCTAAAGCGCGTTTGCCGTCAGGAAGTTCCTTGATGGTGATAACCGAATGCGTTTCGGGAATAAGATTTGGAATTTGTTCGGCCCATTCGATAAAGCACCAATTGCCAGAATATAAATACTCATCAACTCCCATATCTAAAGCTTCGGTTTCATGCTTTAATCTGTAAAAATCAAAATGATAAACAACTTGGTTATCAGTAGTTTCGTATTCATTAACTAAAGAAAAGGTTGGGCTGCTTGTGGCTTCTGTAACACCCAGTTCTTTAGCCAATTGTTTTATGAAAGTCGTCTTACCTGCGCCCATTTCTCCGTGAAAAAGAATTACTTTATTGGGGTTTTCGTCCACTACTTGACGTGCTATATTTTCGATTTCATCTAATGAAAAAATAAATTCCATGGGCAAAATTATTATGAATTATAAGTTATAAATTTTGAATTAATGAATAGTGAGAAGTGAAATGTATTAAGGCAATTCAGTTGTTAAAACCAATAAACGACTCCCTTTTCACTTCTCAGTACAAAATTACTTCGGATTAAAAACCAAAAACGGAATTATCATTTCTTCCAGTGATATACCGCCATGCTGATAAGTGTTTTTATAATAACTCACATAATGGTTGTAATTATTGACATAGGCCAAGAACAAATCATTTTTTGCAAAAATATAAGAACTACTCATATTAATCGTAGGCAAACCAATTTTTTTAGGTTCTTTTACCGCATATACATCTTTGTACTCATAAGTAAGGCTTCGACCTGTTTTGTATCTCAAATTCAGACTGGTATTTTTATCACCCACCACTTTCGAAGGGTTTTTGACATTGATAGTACCATGATCTGTCGTCAAAATCAGTTTGAAACCCAGTTTTTGTGCCTGTTGAATGATCTCCAAAAGTGGAGAATTCTTAAACCAACTCAAGGTAAGTGAGCGATAGGCTTTGTCATCTGATGCTAATTCTTTCACCACATCCATTTCGGTTTTGGCATGCGATAGCATATCTACAAAGTTATATACTACGGTCACCAAGTCGTTTTCTTTTAATCCCTTGAAATTTTCAACCAGTTTTTTTCCTGATGCTAAATTGGTGATTTTAAAATAATCCTCTTTGATATTCAGTCCCAATCGTTTTAATTGCGCCGACAAAAACTCCGCTTCATAAAGGTTTTTACCTCCTTCTTCGGGATCATTTTTCCAGTATTGTGGAAACTGTTTCTCCATTTCAAGTGGCGTTAAACCAGAGAAAATGGCGTTTCGTGCATACTGCGTCGCTGTAGGTAAAATAGAGTAGTAGGGTACCTCTTTTTCTAGTTTGTAATAATCAGCCACCACACTTTCAAAAGTTTTCCATTGGTCGTAACGCAGGTTATCAATCACTACAAAAAGAATAGGTTTGTCTTTCTTTACTATTTCAGGAACTACTAATTCCCTAAATAAGGTATGGGACTGAACAGGTTTGTCTGCTTTTGGCAAAAACCAATCCTCATAATTACGTTCAATAAATTTTCCAAACTGGGAGTTGGCTTCTGCTTTTTGGGATTCTAATATTTCAATCATCCCATGATCGTTGATGCTTTCCAGATTAAGTTCCCAAAAAATCAATTTTTTATACAGTTCAACCCAGTCTTCATACGAGTTCACCATGGCCATTTCCATGGAAATTTTCCTAAACTCCTTCTGGTAATCCAAAGTTGTTTTTTGCGAAATCAAACGGGAGTGATCCAGGTTCTTTTTCAAACTCAACAGGATTTGGTTTGGGTTGACCGGCTTAATCAAATAATCAGCGATTTTAGAGCCAATGGCTTCTTCCATCAGGTATTCCTCCTCACTTTTAGTAATCATAATCATGGGAATAGCCGACTTTTTTTCTTTCATTTCAGAAAGCGTTTCTAGTCCACTCATGCCGGGCATATTTTCGTCTAGAAAAACAATATCGAAGTTCTCGCTCTCAAAAATATCAATCGCGTCACGGCCGTTATTGCAGGTGGTGACACTGTAATTTTTTTTCTCTAGGAACAGTATGTGCGGTTTTAGATAATCAATTTCATCATCAACCCAAAGTATTTTTATCTTGTCCATATATATCGTATAAAAAGAATAGTAAAGTCATTAATCAATGTGCCAAATTACATTATTTTCAAGCGCTTTGTTATTAATATTATTATAAAATTTACTACTAAAACTGATCTAGCAAACTATATAATACCTTTATTTGGGGCGTGCCCTCCGCAAAAGCTCCGGTCGGGCAGTTCACTGCAAGTCCTCGTCCCGCCAAAAAAGTGGTACTGTGGGCTTTCCGTTTCCTTCCCTCACGCGGGATTAGGGATTTGATTGTATGTCTTATTCTCAAGAAGGTTTGTAATTATTCTTATTGTAATGAGGGAAGTCGCAAAGTATTTCTAGAGGGTTATTTAAAATTTGGAATATTATAATAGTTACTGTGAGTTAATATAATAAATGCTATATTTGAAAACCACGAATAAAACAATATTAATCCAGAATAAAAGAGAGTTTCCTTTCCTTTTGTTCTGGATTTTTGTTATTTCAAGGGGGGATAAAAAACAAAAAAAATAGTAAAGTTTACAATACATTATCAATGGATAAAACAATGGAAATACCCCAGCAATTAATAAAAAAAATACAGCAAAATAATTTAGTGATTTTTGCAGGTGCTGGGATATCAATAAATGCGGGACTTCCAAATTGGAATAATCTTATAGATACAATCTTAGAAGGACTCGGGAATAAGGAACCAAAAAGCGAAAAATTTAAAGCGGCTTTAAAAGATGAATTATTTACACCAATAGAAATTTTAAATAAAATAAAACATTTAAAATCAGAATCAATTGAAATATTTTATCAAGAACTTTCCAAGTATAACAACTGTGAACCTACAACAATTCACAAAAAAATTGGAGAATTATCAAATAAAATTATAACTACCAATTATGATGAATTATTAGAAAAAGAACTTTCATCATTTGAAAAAATAGTATATACAAATACTTATAAAGTAGCAAAATTATCAGAAATAGATAGATATATTTATAAAATTCATGGAGATATAAATGAACCTGATAAATGTATTTTATTTCCTTCAGAATATGAAAATTTATACTCAATTGATGAAAAATCATCAGTTTTTGAATTGAAAAAAATAATTTCTGATAAATCGGTTCTATTTATTGGTTTTAGTTTGAATGACCCTTACATAGATTATATATTTAATTATGTAAATAATTTGTATTCCGGATTTACCCCAGAACATTTTATAATTACAACACAAAAAAATAAAGAGTGGCCAAATAAAATAACTCCAATTATTTTAGATGATTTTAGTAAATTAAGTAGTCTTCTTGACGAATTAATTAAAATTAAAGTCACTCAAAAAGAAGAAATTGAAGAAATTCAACAAGAACTAAAAAACAGTTCGAAAAACGCTATAATAGAATTTAAACAGAGTTCTGAATTTGATTCACCTCCAAATAATAAATATTGGGTTGGTAGAAATAAAGAATTAGTTAATATTAGTAATGATAATTTTAAAATAATATTTATCACAGGTATTGGTGGACAAGGGAAATCAGCATTAGCTGCAAATTATTTACGAAATCATTTTGATTCAAAAAAATACGAATTTGCTGATTGGAGAGATTTTAAAGAAGAAACAAATCGATTTCAAACTAAGTTAGTATCTATAGTTAAAAGACTAAATGAAAATTTTAATATTCTTAACTTAGAGAATTTTAGTAATAATGACTTAGTAGACACCTTTTTTAATAATCTTGGTAATAGAAAAATTATATTTGTTTTTGATAATATTGATAGCTATATAGATCTAGAGACTTTTAAACCTACAGGTAGCTTAGGATATTTTTTCGAACAAATCCTTTATAGGGAACATAACTCAAAATTTATTTTTACTTGTAGACCATTTATACGAGAAGCTAGTATAAATTTTTATCAAATTTCTTTATCGGGTATATCTGAAGATGAATGTGAAGAACTTTTTGGTTTTTATAAAATACCAATTTCTAAGATTCAACTAAAATCATTGAGCATTCGTGCTCATAAATTAGCAAAGGGTCATCCACTATGGTTGAATTTAATTGCTGGTCAGGCTATTAGAGGTGTTGAGACAGTAACTAATTTTATTAACTCTATTGAAAATAAGTCAAATTTTGATGAAGATAATTTTTCAGCAATTCTATCTGAAAAAATATTGAATGAAGTTTGGAATTCTTTAAATGATAAGCAAAAGATATTAATACGTGGTATATCCGAAACTGTTAAACCAGAAAAAGAAGAAAATTTAAAGACTATTTTAGATAGCGAATTAAACGCAAATCAATTTCATAAATCATTACGAGTTTTAAAAAACTTAAATTTAATAGAAACCTTGAGTGATGGAGAGATAGAGTTGCACCCTTTGGTGAAAGAATTTATTTTAACAAAATACCCGAGAAATGAACGTGCAAAATTCATTACCCTATTTGTTCAGTATTACGATAAATTTATTTATGTTTTAAAGCCTAAGCTAAATTCAAATTTAACAATAAATGAATTTCAAAACTGGACTTCAAAAATAGAATTACAAATTAATAGCAATGATTTTAAATCAGCATTAATTGCACTAGAGGAGGTTAGTTCTGCAATTTTAACATCTGGATTTTCTGAAGAATATTTAAGAGTATGCGAAATGTTATATAAGAAGATCGACTGGAATGATTCTATTAGCAAAGAATATCCATATTTTCATTCTCAATTTATTTCTTTGACTAGCACTCAAGTGCAAATGGGGAAATTTGACTTATGCGATGAGAATTTGGAAAAATATCAAAATTTAATCCCAGGAAAAAGTTCTTACTATTTATCATACTGTAGTCAAAAATCATATAAATTATGGTACCAAGGATTGTTTGATGATTCTATTTCAATTGCAGAGGAAGGTGTATTTCTTTTGGATGAATCCAGCTTAACAGATAATTATAGTTTACGACATAATTTAGCTCTAGCTTTGAGAGATTCTAGGAAAAAAAATAATTTAAAAAAGGCCTTGGAATATTTTTTAAAAAATGAAAAAATTGAAGATATTTTAAATAGAGAAAAAATTAATTTTGATTTTAATGGGCACTTTTATGGAAATATTGGTAAGTGTTTAGAATATATGAATTTGTATGACGACGCACTATATTGTTACTACTTATCATTGAAATTATTATTTAAAGAAAATGATACAAATTCAATTCTAAACATGGGTTACGCTAGTTTATGGATTTCGGAATTATTATTAAAAGATAAAAAAAATATAGATGGATTATATTTTTTAAAATTTGCTAAAAATAATTGGGACAAAACATCCCCACCACGTGCAAAAGGATTAAAACAGACTTGGTCTAATTTGGCTTTTGATAAGGCGTCAAAAGATTCAATTGCTAAGCTGACAAATTGGAAAATTGAAAATCATTGTAAAAATTATTTAAGTAAAAGATTATTGAATTAATTAAACCGCTTAATATGGTTTAATCAAATAATAGTGAGGCATTCCTGTCAGTAGCTCGTACTCCCAATTTTAAAATAAATTACGGTTACAATACGAGTAAAATCCAACTAAGTAAACCAAAAGTAAACATGAAAAAATATTTAGGAAAAACAATGATTTTAGTTGCCGTTTTTGCGGTTAGTACTATTGCTCATTCGCAAGTCGACAAAGTGGACAGTGCGATGAAAGAGCTGATGCTAAAAAACAGGATTGTGGGTTTGCAACTGGCGGTGGTTAAAAACAATAGCATTGTCAAAACGGCGCATTACGGTCTGGCAAATATTGAGGATTCGATTGCTGTTGATAATGAAACTGTTTTTAGTATTAACTCAATGACTAAATCCTTAACGGGAGCTGCCGTTATGCAATTAGTTGAAAAAGGTCAGTTGAAACTGGAAGATCCTATTTCTAAATATTTGGACAGTTTGCCTATTACATGGCAAAATATCACCGTGAAACAACTGGCAACGCATACCTCCGGAATCCCTGATATTTGGGAAAGACCAGAGCAAATGTGGTCAGATGATAGTGCTCCGTTGTTTAATAAAATAAAGGAGCAAGCTGTCGTCTTTCAACCCGGAGAAGAACAAAGCTACAATCAAACCAATTTCCTGCTGCTAGGAAAAATCATCGAAAAAGTTAGCGGTCAATCTTTTGAAAAATATGTGATAGAAAACCAGTTTAAAAAAGCGGGGATGAAAAATTCGATTAAAGCGGGGATGGGCAATTTCTTCACGATAATTGATCATTCCGCTAAACCGTATACATATTATATTAATGGTACTTTAACTAATATATTCCAACCCATGCCCAAAAACTTGTATCCTGCAGGCGGAACATATTCAACTGCTACCGAAATGGCACAATGGGCAATTGCTTTACAAACGAATAAATTAATAAATAAAGAAAGCCTAAAAACGCTATTGGCTCCAGTAACTTTAAATGATGCTGCGATACATGAAGGGAATGGTTTTTTTAATCAAAGTTCGATTGGATTTTTTCTAGCCACAAAAACTAGCGCTCCTGTAGTCGGTACTTTCGGTGGCGCCAGAAATGCTTTGTTTATCTATCCTAAAGATAATGTTACCGTTGTGGTATTGACGAATTTAGTAGGTGCACATCCTCAAGATTTTATTGAAGAAATTGCCAAATTATATATATCGGATAAGAAATAATAAACTCTAGCCAATTGCTATTTGATGCTTGCGTAAAAAACTATCATATTGCGAATTTAATTTGAAAGAGAATATGAGAATGGATAGAAAGTCTAGAAAACTACGTTTTGAAAATTCCCCTCCGCTGGAGGGGTGTCCGCAGGATGGGGTGGTAGATAACATAGCACAACAAGACTTTTATATAAATAAAACTCAAATCAACTTAAATCCTATTTTAAAGCTTCCGTATAATGTAAAATTAAAACAATGGGCAAGAGAATTACGTCAAGCAGAAAACTTATCTGAAGTACTTTTTTGGATGCAGGTGACCAAAGGAAGATTTCATAAAATAGATTTTGACAGACAGCGCTTAATTGGGAATTTCATTGTTGATTTTTATGTCAAAAAATTGGGTTTGGTTATAGAAATTGATGGTTCCAGTCATGATTCTAAAGTTGAATATGATTCTGCCAGAGAGGCTTATTTAATATCATTGGGATTAAGAGTATATAGAATTAAAGTATCAGATGTTATGAACAGGATGACTGATGTATTAGTGAGTTTAGAAAATTATATTATTGAGAATTATGGAGTAAAAAATGATGAGTTCGTTAACGAATGAAGAACCACCCCGTCCTTCAGACACCCCTCCAAAGGAGGGGAATTGAGGACAATTTCTAAAAAAAAAATATATTACAATAGTTGATCAGCAATTGTGTTTAAAACAGTGGTATTAGTATTTAAATTTAGTACTGTTTCGTTCTGAGAAAAAGTTAAGATATTTATATTTAATCAAAAAAGCCTCCTGAGAAGTCAGGAGGCTTTTGATCTGTAGCAATCTTAATTAGAACAGGAAGTTAACTCTATTCTATATATTTCAGTTTCTGTAGTACTTTAAAAGTTCTATAATGTATCGAAAACAGCTTTTAGATCTGCTTTCAAATCATCGATATCCTCAAGTCCTACTGACAAACGAATCAAATCTTTAGTTACGCCTGAGGTAACTTGTTGCTCATCAGACAACTGCTGATGTGTTGTGCTTGCGGGGTGTATCACTAATGATTTTGTATCTCCAATATTTGCCAAAAGCGAGAATAATTTTGTTTCATCAGCCACTTTTTTAGCCGCTTCAAATCCGCCTTTTAAACCAAAAGTCACTAAGCCATTTTGACCTTTTGGTAAATATTGTTGTGCCAAGTCATAGTATTTACTTGATTTCAATCCTGGATAGTTTACCCAAGCTACTTGCTCTTGTGTTTGTAACCACTCCGCTAAAGCCAAACCATTTTCGCTGTGTTTCTGAACGCGAATAGGTAAAGTTTCTAATCCCTGAATAATTTGAAAAGCATTAAATGGACTCAAAGCTGCACCAAAGTCGCGTAATCCTTCGATTCTAACTTTAGCAATGAAAGCCGCTGCACCTAGTGCCTCGTGATAAATCAGTCCGTGATATCCTTCGTTTGGCTCTGTGAATTCTGGGAATTTTCCGCTGCTCCAATCAAATGTACCGGCATCTATAACTGCTCCTCCCAATGAAGTTCCATTTCCAGCGATATATTTAGTTAAGGAGTGAATTACAATGTTTGCTCCATGTTCAATAGGGTTTAATAAATAAGGTGTTGCCACAGTGTTATCAACTATGAACGGAACTTTGAAAGCTTTGGCTTCAGCCGCAATAGCTTTTATATCCAATACATCTAATTTAGGATTTCCTAAACTTTCTACGAAAAATACTTTTGTATTATCTTGAGCTGCTTTTGTGAAATTTGTCGGATCTGAAGGATCTACAAATGTGGTAGTGATCCCTAATCTTGGCAAAGTAGTTTTTAACAGGTTGAAAGTTCCGCCATACAAACTGCTGGAAGCCACAATGTGATCTCCAGTTTTTAATAAAACCAATAAGGATGTTGCAATGGCCGCAGTTCCTGAAGCCGTAACTACCGCTGCAATACCACCTTCAAGTGCAGCAAGACGTTGTTCTAAAATATCATTCGTTGGATTGTTTAATCTAGTGTAAATATAACCTGCTTCAGCAAGTCCAAATAAATTGGCGGCATGCTCAGAGTTATTAAAAACGTATGAAGACGTTTGGTAAATAGGAACTGCTCTTGTTCCTCCATGTTTTGTTACGTCATGCCCTGCATGTAATGCGTTTGTTGCAAATTTTGGTGTGCTCATGTTTATTTAGATATTAAGTACGCTGTTGATTATATTTATTTTCAATTGTGTTGATTAGTCTATCAAAGATAATTTTATTGATTTGCAGAAGCAATGTTTCAGAATAAAACTTTATTAAAATAGTTGATTTATAACAATTTAATTCAATACTAATAGATGTAAAACAAAAAATAGATTATTCTAATTTGGAAATAGTTCTGTTTGTGAAATTGTATTTGTTTAATGAAAATGTTGAATAATCGTCAAAAAATAAATTCATATTTACTAAGAATTAGATGCTTTTTCCTTTATTTTTATAAATTCGTAGTAGTTTAGAGCTTTCCTCTTTACAAAACAATATGATTGTTATAGAAGTGATGGATGCTGCCATACAAAGCAGTAAAACAAAACGAACAGTTAAAATTAAATAATAAACACAACCTCAATAAACATCCAAATATCCATTTATGAAAATGCACAAAAACGTATACTTAGTATTTGCTATCGTCTTTTTATTATCATTCATCGATTCTTTATTCGATGCTGAAGCGACACACGAACTCTTATTTTGGGAAGTGAATATTTGGGTGTACCGTTTTTTCAGATTGGCAATAGCAGTACTGTTTATGAAATCGTATATGGATATAAGAAACGCTGAAAAGATAGCTAAGGAATAGCGACTCTAGAAAGCTATGGTATGCTTAAAATAGTGTGCCTTAAAAATAAAAGAGAATGAGTAATGATTTAGTCTACAAAAGAAATTGGTGGGAAAGAAACTGGAAATGGTTCTTAGCTGTTATTGTTTTAGCACTAGGTATTTGGCTATTTCTTATTTCTGTAGCTAATACTAATAGTATTGATGTGGTTCAGGCCTATTCAGAAAATGCACTTTATGAAAACGCTTTAGCAAAAGTGAATACAAATGATGAGGCTATCTCGATTCTTGGTAATTTGGAACCTTTAGATCAATTAGCAATTTTAGAAGGAAGTGCAAAATATTCAACTGATAAACAGCGAATAGAAACCACAGTACGAATTAAAGGAAGTAAGGCAAAGGGAAAAATGGATATTTCGGCCTTCAAAAAAGGGAATAACTGGCAATACGAAAAAATTAATATTAGGATTAATTCGACTAAAGAAGTGATCTCCATTGTAAAGTAATTATGCTATTTCTTATATGAATAATTCAAAAAAAATCTATGTAATAGTTGCAATCGTTTCGCTTCTCTTTGGCCTTTTTTCTTGTAACAGCAGTAATCCAAAATTCGGAAAACGATTTGTCGCAAAGGATAGCGACACCATATCTTTACAAAAATTAAAAGGAGAAATTAGAAGTGTTTCCAATACAGTTTTTGAAATTGGATCTTACACTGGGAGCCAAAATATTCCTATTCACTACCGTTTACTGAAACCAAAATTGAAGCGAGAGATTGATAAATTCCCACTAGTCATCGTATTTCATGGATCAGCTGCTATTGGTACTGATAATGAAAGTCAATTGGGATTATTAGCAAAACTTTGGGCCGTGGATAACATTCAAAAAAAGTATCCCGCTTATGTACTTGCTCCACAATTTTCGGTTCGTTCGTCTAATTATTCGATGGATAAAAATAGGGCTGTAATTGTATCTGTTGCTCAAGGTCCTGTGCAAACTACGCTGCAGCTTATTGATTCCTTAAAGGCGAATTTAAATATTGATAGTAAGCGAATTTATCTCGTGGGTTTCTCAATGGGAGCTTCAACCGTAATCAACACTTTATCCTCTCAACCCGATTTGTTTGCTGCCGTAGTGAGTATTGCTGGTATTCCGCAATTTGATCAAATAGGAGCCTTGGCTAATAAACCTATTTGGCTAATACACGGCAATCAGGATACCGAAAATCCTTTTGAAAGTGATATGCAGTTTTATAAAGAAAGCAGTATGCACAATAAGACACTTTTTTGGGAGATGGATGCATTAGAGCATAACAATATTCTTTCAACAGAACTTCTCGGAGATGCCATTCCAAAATGGTTATTTCGTTTTAGTGCACCATAATCAATGCCCTCAAGCTTTGTAAAAGGATACTTTTCAACGAAGTACTATTGTTGCACTAATTGTATGAAACAGCTGATATTAAAATGCAATTAACTGTTTATTAGTTGATTAGTTGGTGCTTTTATCTTTTATTTATTACCTTAGTTATATAGTTCATATTACTGAATAACTGATAAATGTAATTTTAAAAAGTGCGTATAATTAAAAATAAAACAAGATGGAAACTTTCGACTGGACTAAATTCACAAAGAAAATTGCTGTAGAAGGAAATCTTTTTGATATTTATAATGCTTGGACAAAACCAGCGGCATTAGAAAGTTGGTTTTTAAGTAAAGCTATCTTTCGTAGAGCGGAGAAGGGTATTGTTGACAGTCAGGAAAATATTTTGAAAAATGATAAATACGAATGGTCTTGGTATTTGTATGATGTTATTGAAGAAGGAAAAGTAACAAAAGCGAACGGAATTGACCATTTGCAATTTACTTTTGCGGGAGAATGTTTAGTCGATGTTCAACTCAAAAAACAAGGGGAGTACGTGATTGTAGAATTAACACAAAAAAACATTCCAACAGATAATGAATCAAAACTAAATACCCGATTGGGATGCGAGTCAGGTTGGTCCTTTTACCTTTTAAATTTAAAATCAGTTTATGAAGGTGGTGTGGATCTAAGGAATAAAAATCCAGACTTCAAAGGAATGCTAAATAGCTAATAAGAAATCAGCAGTAGAAGTGAGCTAATAATTAAATGACTTAGCGAACCGAGGTGTATAAAGTTTCAGGAATTCCTAGTTGTTCAATTTCACAACTAAACATAAAAAAGCCACTGCGTATCGTACTCAGTGGCTTTTTTCGAATTAACAAACCTATTTTATTCTTTGTACCGAAGTCCGTTTATTGCCATCCACCACCAAGGGCTCTGTACAATTGGATTACAGCTTTATATTGTTGAAACTTATTATCTACTAAACTTAAATCAGAATTTAAAGCGGCGTCCTTAGCAGTCAATACTTCTAAATAATTTGCCAAACCATAAGTTAATAATTCGTCAGAGAACATACTTGCTTTTGATAATGCGTCAGCCTGTTTTTTTCGAATAGAAATCTTATAAGTTTCATTATTATATTGTGCTAAAGCATCTGAAACCTCTTTAGCTGCAGTTAACAATGATTGCTCAAATTGCAAATAGGCCTTTTCTTGATTCGCCTGCGCAATTTCATACTTTGTTTTCACTTGTCTTTGATTGAAAATAGGTTGTGTCAAACCTGTAATTACATTGGCGAAAAGCGAATTAGCACTAAACCACTCTTTTAAATCTATACTTTGAAGTCCTCCAGTAGCCGTTATTTTTAAACTTGGATAAAAACCACTTTTTGCAACGTTAGTCATCTCAAAGTTGGTAATCAAGTTGTATTCGGCAGCAATTACATCCGGTCTGTTTCGTAATAAATTAGCAGAAACACCTAATGTGATTGCGGGTTGCAAACTTTGAGATTCAAAAGTAGAACGTTCAATTTTAGCTGAAGCTTCTCCCAAAAGTGCACTCATCGTATTTTCTAAAATAAGAATGCTGTTTTTCAAGTCGGCAATAATTATCTCCGTAGCGTATTTTTGTGCTTCAGTTTGTTTTACACCTACTTCAGTAACATTACCTGCTTTTTTCAAGGCTAAAATAGTTTCGACACTTTTATCGCGATTGATTAAAGTTTCTTCGGCTACTTTAATTTGTGCATCAACAGAAAGTAATTGGTAATAAGTGGTAGCGATATTAGCAATCAATTGCGTTTTTATAGCTTGATTCACAGCTGTTGTTTGTAGGTAAGCCGCATTAGTAGCGCGTTTATTACTTCTTATTTTACCCCAAATATCAGCTTCCCAAGAAAGACTACCATACAATTGATATTGATCTGTATTCAAATCAGTCAAAAACGAACCTGACTGGCTATTTTTAGAAATTTTGTTGTGAGTCCAATCCGTGCTCGCTGAAAGAGTAGGGAAGTAGCCCGCTTTTCCCTGTTTCATTGTCGCTTGTGCAGCAGCAATGTTTTGCATGGCAATACGGATATCTAAATTGTTTTGTAATCCTTTTGAAATATAACCTTGCAAAAGCGGATCAGTAAAAATTTTATCCCATGATACATTTGCTAATGAAGTAGTGTCTGTTGACACTACTTCATTTCGGTACAAATTCTCCGTTTTTAATTCCGGACGTTCATATTCTTTGGCAACAAAACACGATTGCATTACTGTTGCAGTCACAGTCAAAAGTGCGACTTTGTATATTTTATTTTTCATTTTCTTTTTCTAAAAGTGGAACATCTGATTCCTGATTTAATACAGGAAGTGGTTTAGTGCTAACTCGTTCTTGTAATGATTGGAAAACAATAAACAGTACTGGAATTACAAATACACCAAGTAGCGTACCTATCAACATTCCTCCAATTGCTCCAGTTCCAATGGATTTGTTTCCTACAGCTCCTGCTCCTTGAGCCAACATAAGAGGCAATAATCCGAAGATAAATGCAAATGAGGTCATCAAAATAGGACGCAAACGTGCAACAGCACCTTGGACTGCAGCTTGAGTAATACTTAATCCTTTTTTTCTCGCTTCTACAGAAAACTCTACTATCAAAATCGCATTCTTAGCGAGCAATCCGATCAGCATGATGAGCGTAATTTGTAAGTAAATATTGTTACTCACATTAAATAGATAAGCAAATATGTAAGCTCCTGCTAAACCAATTGGTAAGGAAATTAATACTGCAAAAGGCAACATATAACTTTCATATTGGGCTGCTAATAAGAAATAAACAAAAACTAAACACAATAAGAAAATATACAATGTTTGTCCGCCTGCACTAATTTCCTCACGCGTCATTCCTGAGAATTCGTAACCATAACCAATAGGTAGTTTTTGACTAGCTACTTCTTCAACGGCTTTAATAGCGTCACCAGTACTAAACCCTTCATTAGGTGCTCCGGTAACTTTAACAGATGTAAACAAGTTAAAACGATCAATAGCTTGTGGGCCAAATACTTTTTCTAAAGTAATAAATTGAGAAATAGGAGCCATTTGCCCTTTGTCATTTCGTACTAAAACTTTATTCAAAGATTCTGGATTAGCTCTGAATTGAGGTTCTGATTGATATACAACTCGGAATTGTTTTCCAAACTTATTAAAGTTAGATGCGTAAACACCACCATAATAACCTTGCATCGTTCCTAAAACATCAGAAACACTTAAGCCTGATCTTTTTATGGCTGCTACATTCAGGTCAATTCTATATTGCGGATAATTTGGAGAGAATGAAGTGGCTGCATATTTTATTTCTGGACGATTGTTTAAGGCTGCCAAAAAGTTATTGTTAACCTCACTTAATTCTTGAATTGTTCCTCCTTTTTGATCTTGCAATTGGAATTCAAATCCATTGGTAAAACCAAAACCAACAAGTGTAGGACGAGCAAAATAAAGAACTCTAGCATTTTTTACTGCAGCAGTTCGTTTAAACAAGTCTTTAACTATCATGGATATTTCTTGATTGGCGTCTTTACGTTCTGCCCAAGTTTTCAATTTTACAATTACCATTCCGTAGTTGCTCCCCGTACCACTAATCAAACTTCGACCAGATATACGAAGGACTTCTTTGATCTCAGGAATATCTTTAATCTTGTTTTCAATTTCTAATAATACTTTTTCAGTATTTTCAAGTGATGTTCCTGGCGGAAGAGAAACATCTGAAAGTATTGCTCCAGTATCTTCTCCAGGTACAAAAGCCTTAGGAGTGATATTTAATAACAAAACAAATATTCCAGCAAAAACGGCTATTCCTAAGAATGCTAACCATTTGCGTTTTATGAAAAACTCTACTGATCTTTTGTATTTTTTAGTTGTTGTATCAAATCCAACATTAAATGCAGTATAAAAACGGTCTAAAAAGCCTGTTTTCTTTTCGTTCTCATGAGGTTTCAAGAAAATCGCACATAAAGCTGGAGAAAGTGTCAGCGCATTAATTGCTGACAACACAATAGAAACCGCTAATGTTAAACCAAATTGTTTGTAGAAAACTCCAGCTGAACCGCTAATAAATGACACGGGTATAAATACGGCAGACATTACCAAAGTAATCGAAATAATGGCGCTACTAATATCACCCATAGCACTATGAGCAGCTTTTTTAGGATCGTGTTCGCCGGCTTCCATTTTTGCATGTACGGCTTCCACAACCACAATGGCATCATCGACCACAATTCCAACGGCAAGTACAAGTGCAAATAACGTCAACAAGTTAATCGTAAAGCCAAATAAGCTAAGGAAAAAGAACGTTCCTAAAATTGCAACGGGAACAGAAATTGCTGGAATAAGTGTTGATCTCCAATCTTGTAAGAAGATAAAAACCACAATAAACACTAATATAAAGGCTTCTATTAACGTATGAATCACTTTTGTAATCGATTCATCTAAGAAATCATTAGCGTTAATTAAGGTCGTATAATGTACTCCTTTAGGGAAATTAGCTTCTGATTCATCTAAAACTTTTAAGGAGCCTTCAATTACTTCTTGAGCATTCGAACCTGCCGTTTGTGCAATTGCAATAGCGACTGATTGATTACCATTAGTAAGTGTATTACTAGCATAATTTACAGCACCTAATTCAATTCTGGCTACATCACCTAATTTAAGAATTTCACCGTTTTCTGTTGAACGAACAACAATTTCTTCAAACTCTTTAGTGTCTTGAAGACGCCCTTTGTATTTTAAAGTATATTGGAAAGATTGTCCACTATTTTCACCCAATTGTCCTGGTGCAGCTTCTATATTTTGTTCTGCTAATAATGCAGAAATATCAGAAGGTACTAGACCATATGCACCCATTACATCAGGCTTAAGCCAAATACGCATAGAGTAGTCCTTTTGACCAAAAATCACCGCTTCTCCAACACCTGCAACCCTTTTTATTTTGGGTAAAATGTTGATATTAGCATAATTTTGAAGAAAAGTCATGTCATAATCAGGGTTTTCACTGTATAAAGAGAAAATCAAAATATTATCACTTTGTCTTTTCGATGTGGTAACTCCTGCTTTTGTAACCTCTTGTGGTAATAAAGGTGTGGCACGTGATACACGATTTTGCACATTCACGGCTGCTAAATCAGGATTTGTACCTAATTTAAAATAAATACTTATCGAAGCTGAACCATCATTATTTGATGTTGAAGTCATATATGACATGTCTTCAACACCGTTAATTTGCTCTTCTAAAGGAATAACTACTGAGTTCATTACTATTTCAGCACTTGCTCCTTGATAATTTGCTGTAACTGTTACTGTTGGTGGCGCTATTTCTGGATACTGTGAAACTGGAAGTGAAAGTAAGCCTATAACCCCTAAGATTACGATGATAATGGATATCACTGTTGACAATACTGGCCTGTCAATAAATTTTGAAAACATATTTTGTTATTTATTCAATAGTTAGTTTGTCAATTATTTTTTTGCAGATTCAATCGTAGTATTAAAATCTACGATTTCTGGTTTGATAGGAGTTCCTTCAGTAACAATACCTACACCTTCGATAAGCATTTTGTCTGAAGTTGTAAGTCCGCTATCAACTACAAAATAGCGACCTCCAGGCACTGGACGCACTACAATAGGTACAGCTTTTACTTTATTATCTTTATCAACAACAAGAGCAATACGCTTGTCTTGCATTTCTAAAGTTGCGCTTTGAGGAATAATAATCACATCCTGTAAGGCAGTTGGAATTTGAATTGTTCCGCTTCCACCTGAACGTAATAATCTATTTGGATTAGGGAAACTAGCTCTTACATTAAATGAACCAGTTTGCATATTGGCTTGACCACTAAAAGTTTCAATCTTACCTTTTTGCTCATACGCAACACCATTGCTTAAAACTAAATTTACAGCTGGCATTTTATTGATTTTATCTTGAAAAGATTTTCCTTCAGAGTTCATCATGATGTCTAGTTGTTGTTTTTCATTTACAGAAAAATAAGCAAAAACAGTACTCACATCAGAAATACGCGTTAAAGGCTCTACTGTTTGACTGCTTACATAACTTCCCAAACGTAAAGGCAAACTCCCTACAATTCCGTTAACGGGACTTTTTATAGTGGCGTAATTAATTCTAGCAATAATACTTTGGTACGTACTTTTAACTCCAGCAAGATTTGCTTTGGCAGTTTCTAGTTGGACATCACTAATGATATTACGGTCAACTAAAGGTTTTAGACGATTTACCTCTACTTGTGCAGCAGTAATTTTAGCTTTTGCGGCAGCGGCTTCTTGAGTAGCTGTTTGAGTTTCTAGTTTAAAAAGTATTTGTCCTTTTTTAACCTCTTGGCCTTCTTGAACGTATATTTTCTCGATATATCCGTCCACTTTTGCGCGAATATCAATATCTGTAATTCCTTCTAAACTAGCAGGATACTCAGCTAATAAAGTGGTATTTGATGTGGCAATTTGTACTACTTTGTAGGGTTGTACAGGAGGAGCCGTTTGAGTTGTTTCTTTTTTGCAGGAGAGGAAGCTTATTGATAATAATACTGCACCTATAAAGGATCTCTTTTTCATTATTGTATTTACTAAAATTAATTATTTATTGATTGTTTTTATTTTTGATTTCTGTTTCTTGAAACTTTTGGATCGTATTTAGGAATATTTTCTCAACTTCATTAACGTGCTCTTTATACGCTTTTACGTTTTCAAGATTACATTTTTCCTCAGGACAAGAAGCTGTATGTTCTCTGTAAACAATCATTCGGTTAATAATTGCCATTTCAGAAGCAAGTAATTGCATATAGCTACCTAATCTTTTACTTAAATCGGCAGCTTTAAAATATTTCTTGCGATCACCACAAATTGTGAAGTAGGTGATCTTTTCCATTTTTAAAAGTAAATTTAAATTGGTCGAAATGGAACTTTTACTGGCGCTCATAGTTTCAACTAATGATTCAAACCTAAGCCCTGATTTACAACCATCAATAATTAGAACGCCTAATATTCTTGCAGCTAATGGAGGAATGTTATAAAGTTTCTCAAAATGATCACCAAACATTTCTCTTAACTCATTTTTTTCATTTTGAATGTCCATGGTATAAAATTTTGTGCAAATGTAAGGTTGGTTCGCAAAACACCGAACTAATCGAACTTAATGTTATGTTAATTTTATTACGAATTATTGTATTCTTATTTATCACCAAAAAAAAGATGATTTTAGCAAGAATTAGGGTTTCTAAAAACACTTTGATTGATAAGATCTAATTTGACTATATTTGTTGACCTAAAAAGAAAGTTATAGTGAGTCAAATCAATAAACTGAAAATATTCAACGATCCCATTTATGGTTTCATAAGCATTCCGAATGCCTAAATTTACGACCTAATACAACACCCTTATTTTCAAAGATTAAGGAGGATTTCTCAAATGGGTTTGTCCTATTTAGTATATCCAGGGGCTAATCATACTCGTTTTCATCACGCTCTAGGTTGCATGCATTTGATGCAAAAGGCAGTTGATGTGCTACGTTTTAAAGGGGTTTCCATTAGTAAAGAAGAAGAAAATGCCCTGTATATAGCAATTTTATTGCACGATATAGGTCACGGACCATTTTCCCATGCGATGGAAAGAAGCATCGTGGAAGATGTGCACCATGAAGAAATCTCTTTGTTGTTTATGCATCAATTGAACGTGGAATTTGAAGGGCAATTGGATTTGGCGATTCAGGTATTTGAAGGACATTATCATAGAAAGTTCATGTTGCAGCTTATCTCAAGCCAATTAGATATGGATCGAATGGATTATTTAAAACGCGATAGCTTTTATTCAGGTGTTGCGGAAGGAAATGTCAATTCGGAGCGATTGATCCAAATGATGAATGTAGTGGACGATGTTTTAGTAATCGAAGAGAAGGGAGTGTATTCAGTAGAAGAATTTCTGATGTCCAGACGTTTGATGTACTGGCAGGCTTATTTGCACAAAACTAGTTTGGTGGCTGAGTTAATTTTAACCAGAATATTAAAGCGTGCAAAAGAACTCACATTAAAAGGAATGCTGTTGCCATGCAGCGAGCCATTGCAGTTTTTTTTACAGAACAAGGTTACACTGGAGACATTTGATACAGATACTTTAGACTTATTTTCCCAATTGGATGATTTTGATATTATAAGTGCGTTAAAATCGTGGCAACGACAAGATGATTTTATTCTATCTTCGTTAAGCAAGATGATTATCAATAGGGATTTATTGAAAATAAAATTGACCAGTGAAAAATTGCAAGTGGAAGATTTGCAACCTATGAAGGAACGGTTTGCACTGGAGAACAATATAAGTATCGCAGAAAGTAGTTATTTTATTTTTAAAGGTAAAATTAAAAATCAAGCATACAGTAAAGAACAAGAACCGATACGAATTTTGAAAAAAGACAAGACTGTCGAGGATGTAATTGAATCTTCTGACCAGCTGAATTTAAAATCATTATCGAAATCGGTCACCAAATATTACATCTGTTTCCCAAAACAACTTGTGGAAATGAACATTTAAAATCTATTTTTTTATATTTTTGTCGGAATGAAATTTACAGCAGAACAAATAGCGGGGATTTTGGAAGGTGAGGTTGTTGGGAATCCCAATGCTGAAGTGCACGAGTTATCTAAAATTGAAGAAGGAAAAGACGGCTCGCTGACTTTTTTATCGAATCCTAAGTACAATAGCTTTATTTATACTACAAAAGCTAGTATTACAATTGTAAATAAGACCTTTACCCCAGAATCAGAAATTAAAACAACTTTAGTTAAAGTAGACGATGCTTATTTGGCTTTTTCTAAATTATTGGAGTTTTATGATCAGGCCAAAGGAAATAAAAGTGGAATAGAACAGCCATCTGTTATATCAGAAAACACTAAATATGGTAAAAACTTATATTTAGGTAGTTTTAGTTATATAGGTTCAAAGGTGGTGATTGGCGATAATGTCAAAATTTATCCAAATTGTTTTATTGGAGATAATGTTGTCATTGGAGATAATGTGACTATTTTTGCTGGCGCCAAAATATATTCAGAAACCGTGATTGGTAGCAATTGTGCTATCCATTCTGGAGCTATAATTGGTGCAGATGGTTTTGGCTTTGCGCCAAATCCTGACGGAACTTTTAAAAAAATACCCCAAATAGGGAACGTTATTATAGAGGACAATGTTGATATAGGTTCCTGTACTACGATAGATAGAGCCACTATGGGTTCTACTATTATTAGAAAAGGGGTAAAGCTTGATAATCAAATTCAGATTGCCCACAATGTTGAAATAGGTGAGAATACAGTGATTGCCGCACAAACGGGTATTGCAGGTTCTACAAAAATTGGTAAAAACGGCATGATCGGAGGACAGGTAGGAATTGCAGGGCATTTAACTATTGGGAATAATGTTCGTATTCAAGCACAATCTGGTGTAGGAAGGAATATTAAAGACGATGAAATCTTGCAGGGAAGTCCAACATTTGGATACAATGATTTTAGCAAATCCTATGTTTATTTCAAGAATTTGCCAAAGATTGTTGCAGAATTAGAAGAATTAAAGAAACAAATAACAAACCAAAAAAACGGGAATAATGGTTAAACAGAAGACTATCAAGACAGAAATCTCGCTTACCGGAGTAGGATTACACACCGGGAAAGAGGTTCAAATGACATTTAAGCCGGCTCCAATAAATAATGGATTCACTTTTGTCAGAGTAGATCTAGAGGGACAACCTGTTGTTGAAGCTGACGCAAATTATGTCGTAAACACACAAAGAGGAACCAATTTAGAGAAACTTGGAGTAAAAATCCAAACCCCAGAACATGTTCTGGCGGCATTAGTTGGTTGCGATTTAGACAATGTCATTATTGAATTAAACGCTTCTGAACTACCTATAATGGATGGTTCGTCTAAGTATTTTGTTGAAGCGCTTGAAAAAGCGGGAATTGAAGAACAAAATGCCAAACGTAAAGTATATGTAGTGAAAGAAGTTATTTCTTTTACTGATGAAGCTTCAGGAAGTGAAATATTGATTATGCCAAGTGACCATTATTGTGTTACTGCTATGGTAGATTTTGGGACTAAAATATTAGGTACTCAAAATGCCAATATGAAAAGTATTGCCGATTTTAAAACTGAAATTTCTGAATCAAGAACTTTTAGTTTTTTACATGAATTAGAAGAGTTGCTAGACAACGGTCTAATTAAAGGAGGTGACTTGAATAATGCTATTGTATATGTTGATAAGGAAATATCTGAATCTACAATGGAGAATTTGAAAGTAGCTTTTGGTAAAGAAACTATAAATGTAAAACCTAATGGAATATTAGACAATCTTACTTTGCATTACCCTAATGAAGCTGCCAGACATAAACTTCTTGATGTGGTTGGGGATTTAGCTTTGATTGGAACTAAAATACAAGGAAAAGTTATTGCTAATAAACCAGGGCATTTTGTAAATACTCAGTTTGCAAAAAAGATGGCAAAAATCATCAAAATAGAACAAAGAAATTATGTCCCTGTTTATGATTTAAATTTGGAGCCCTTGATGGATATCCATAAAATCATGGCAGTTCTTCCTCATAGACCTCCATTTTTATTGATTGACAGAATTATTGAGATGTCTGAGAGTCATGTGGTTGGTATGAAAAATGTGACAATGAATGAAAATTTCTTTGTAGGACATTTTCCAGAAGCTCCAGTTATGCCGGGTGTACTAATTGTTGAGGCAATGGCACAAACTGGTGGAATTTTAGTGTTAAGCACTGTTCCAGATCCTGAAAATTATTTGACTTATTTTATGAAAATAGATAATGTTAAATTCAAGCATAAGGTGTTACCTGGTGATACTTTAATATTTAAATGCGATTTAATTACGCCTATCAGAAGAGGAATCTGTCATATGCAGGCCAACGCTTATGCGAATGGAAAACTAGTTGCAGAAGCAGAATTAATGGCTCAAATTGCCAAAAAGCAATAAATTTAAGATAAGGGTAAAAATTCGAAATTAGATTTTCAAAGTTTTTATCATGAATATAAAAAACATAAAAATAAGTAGATGAATCAACCCTTAGCATATGTTCATCCTGGCGCAAAAATAGCCAAAAATGTTGTTATTGAGCCTTTCACAACCATTCATAATAACGTAGTTATTGGTGATGGAACATGGATAGGTTCTAATGTAACCATTATGGAAGGCGCAAGAATTGGAAAAAATTGTAATATATTTCCTGGTGCAGTAATTTCTGCTGTTCCACAGGATTTAAAGTTTGGTGGAGAGGAATCACTAGCTATTATTGGGGATAATTGTACCATTAGAGAATGTGTTACAATCAACCGCGGTACAATAGCGTCTGGTCAAACAACACTTGGAAACAATTGTTTGATTATGGCAACGGCACATATTGCTCATGATTGTCATATTGGTGACAATGCTATTATTGTAAATGGTGTAGCATTAGCAGGACATGTAACGGTTGGTAAATTTGCCGTTATTGGTGGTTTAGCAGCAGTACATCAGTTCATTCATATTGGGGATCATGCTATGATTTCTGGTGGTTCATTAGTAAGAAAAGATGTTCCTCCTTTTACAAAAGCGGCAAAAGAACCTTTGTCTTATGTTGGGATTAACTCTGTAGGTTTAAGAAGAAGAGGTTTTACAACTGAAAAAATCAAAGAGATTCAGGACATTTATAGAATTTTGTACCAAAAAAACTATAACACCACACAGGCAATAGGAATTATTGAAGCAGAGATGGAAGCAACTCCGGAACGCGACGAAATTCTTGATTTTATCAGAAATTCTTCTAGGGGAGTTATGAAAGGATACACAGGAAACTATTAGAAATTAAGTCAGTCCTTTAAAAGGATTGAGATGAATTTATTAGTTGGATAAAAATTAGAATAATACTATAAATAATAAGTAACACACTTCAATTCTGTTTTCTTACCCTTCGGGGAGGAGTTGGGTGGAAAAAAACAAATAATATCATGGCATCTACATCAGACATCAAAAACGGATTGTGTATTAAATATAACAATGACATTTACAAAATCATTGAATTTCTTCACGTTAAACCAGGAAAAGGACCTGCTTTTGTTAGAACTAAACTAAGAAGTTTAAGTAATGGAAAAGTATTGGACAATACATTTTCAGCTGGGCATAAAATTGAAGAAGTAAGAGTGGAAAACCACAAATTTCAGTATTTATATCCAGAAGGGGACGATTTTCATTTTATGAACACGGAGACTTTCGAACAAATATCTTTGAATAAAAATATTTTGGATTCACCAGATTTATTGAAAGAAGGCGAAAGTGTTATGGTAAGTATCAATACAGAGACTGATTTGCCTTTATCAGTAGATATGCCATCTTCAGTAATTCTTGAAGTTACTTACGCAGAACCTGGAATTAAGGGAAATACGGCTACAAATGCAACAAAATCAGCAACTGTTGAAACTGGAGCGACCGTAAACGTACCTTTGTTTATCAATGAAGGAGATAAGATTAAAATAGACACTACAACAGGTTCTTACATGGAGCGCGTTAAAGAATAGTTTGCAGTGGTCGGTATTCAGTTTGTATTAAAACTGAATACCGACCACTGATCATTGAATACAAAATTTATGAAATTTAATAAAGTACATTCTTTACAAGAAATTGCAAATTTACTTAACTGTGAATCTGTAGGTGATAAAAATTTTGAAATTTTAGGCATGAACGAAATTCATGTTGTAGAAGAAGGTGATATCGTTTTTGTGGATCATCCTAAATATTATGATAAAGCTTTAAAATCAGCCGCAACAATTATTCTTATAAACAAGAAAGTAGATTGTCCTGAAGGAAAAGCACTTTTGATATCTGACGATCCATTCAGGGATTTTAATATATTGACGAATCATTTCAAACCGTTCCAGTCTGCTAGTGCTTCAATTTCTGCTTCAGCAAAAATTGGTCAAGACACTGTAATACAGCCAAATGCTTTCGTAGGAAATCATGTTGTAATAGGGGAGAATTGTATGATACATTCTAATGTTTCTATTTATGATCATACGATAATTGGTGATAATGTTATCATTCATGCAGGTTCTGTTTTAGGGGCTGATGCTTTTTATTACAAAAAGCGTGAGGATGGATTTGACCAGTTACTGTCGGGTGGTAGAGTGGTAATTAAAGACAATGTCGGCATTGGTGCACTTTGTACTATTGACAAAGGAGTAAGTGGTGATACAATCATTGGAGAAGGAACAAAACTGGATAATCAGGTGCATGTAGGACATGACACTGTGATTGGAAAGAAATGTCTGATAGCTTCGCAAACAGGTATTGCAGGTTGTGTAATTATAGAAGATGAAGTTACAATCTGGGGACAAGTGGGTACCACAAGCGGAATAACAATTGGAAAAAAAGCAATCATTCTTGGTCAAACAGGAGTGACGAAATCAGTAGAAGGAGGGAAATCTTATTTTGGAACCCCTATCGAAGAGTCCAGAGAAAAGTTAAAGCAACTGGCCAATATTAAAAAAATCCCCGAGATTTTAAATAAATTGAAATAAGTATGACAGCAAAAGAAATCGTTCAAGAATTCTATAAATCAGATGCACTTATAGACAGTGCGATTCTGAAAGATTATATGCATCCTGATGTTATTGTAGATTGGAATAGCAGTAAAGGATTCGTGCAGTTAAATTTTGCTTCTTTGGTAGAATTATCTGATGAACTATCTCAGGCTTATGTTCGTTCTAAAATAAGAATAAGCCATATTATCGCAGAAAATGATATGATAACGGTTCGTTATTCTCATTTTGTCAAAACGATTGAGAATCCAAGAGAGGAGATGTTGTTGGCACATTTTATATCAATTTGGCAAATAAAAGACAATAAATTGCATAGAGGTTTTCAAATGAGTCAAATATCGTAATTTATTTTGTCAGGAAAGGTCTCAAATAATTTTCAAAACCTTACTTTTGCATCACAATTTTTAAAAATCACATAAAATATATATCATGAGTGTTTTAGTTAATAAAGATTCCAAAATTATTGTTCAAGGATTTACAGGAAGCGAAGGAACTTTCCATGCTTCTCAAATGATTGAGTACGGAACTAACGTTGTTGGTGGTGTAACTCCAGGAAAAGGGGGAACTACTCACCTAGATCGTCCAGTTTTCAACACTGTAAAAGACGCCGTTGAACAAGCGGGTGCTGATACAACTATTATTTTTGTACCACCAGCTTTTGCTGCTGATGCAATAATGGAAGCTGCTGATGCTGGAATAAAAGTGATTATTGCAATTACGGAAGGAATTCCTGTTGCAGATATGATCAAAGCAAACAGCTATGTAAAAGAAAGAAATGCTAGATTGATTGGACCTAACTGTCCAGGTATCATCACTCCAGGTGAAGCTAAAGTTGGTATCATGCCAGGTTTCGTATTCAAAAAAGGAACTGTAGGAATTGTATCTAAATCAGGAACTTTAACTTATGAAGCGGCTGACCAAGTTGTAAAACAAGGATTAGGAATCACTACTGCTATCGGTATTGGTGGAGACCCAATCATTGGAACTACTACAAAAGAAGCAGTAGAATTGTTGATGAATGATCCAGAAACTGAATGTATCGTAATGATAGGTGAGATTGGTGGACAATTAGAAGCTGATGCTGCACATTGGATTAAAGCTGATGGTAACCGTAAACCAGTTGTAGGTTTCATTGCAGGAGTTACCGCTCCAGCAGGAAGAACAATGGGTCATGCAGGTGCTATTGTAGGTGGATCTGACGATACAGCTGAAGCTAAAAAACAAATCATGAGAGAATGTGGAATACACGTTGTGGATTCTCCAGCTGAGATTGGTAAAAAAGTAAAAGAAGTTATCGGATAATTGAAAGATTATTAATGATTTCAAGTCATTATAAAAATGCCTCACTGTTTTTGTGAGGCATTTTATTTAAAATTAATACAAAAGTAAGATGTACAAAGAATTAGAAAAGTTTAAGGTAAGCGATAGCTTTACTTTTACAGCAGATGATAGCTTAGAGCAAGTTTGCAACGCTTCTGAAGGAAGTGGTGTGTTTTTGGTTTATGCAGTTGGAGATGAAAAAGAGTTAATCATGGTAGGTTCTACTGGAACTGTTCAAAATGACGGATCTTTGAAAATCAAAAATGGTGGTTTGAAAGAAAAGATTGTTGAAGGGCACCAGTTTGCAAAAACAGGAAGAAAATATTCTTGGCCAGCACAAATGACAAAAGAAGATATCAGCACTTTAGAAGTAGTTTGGTACGAAACATTCAATGATGATACTAAAGGTATTCCTACATCTGTTGAAGGACAAGTTTTACAGAACTTCATGGACGAAAATGGAAGATTGCCAAAATGGAATGTGGCTTTTTAGTCAATTTCAAAAATCATATATTTTATAAAAAAAGCTTTACTTCGGTAAGGCTTTTTTTGTAGGAAAATAATTTATTACTAATTGATTTCTATATATTTGATTACTTTAATTGATGTAATGAAAAAACTTTATTTTTTACTTGTTGGAATTTGTTTTTTTGGAAGTGTTAATGCTCAGATTATAAATATACCGGACGGCAATTTTAAATTTTGGTTACTGTATGCTGATATCTATTCATCTATTGCAAAAGATGTGAATGGGAATAATATTAAAATTGATTTAAATAGTAATGATGAAATTGAAGCCAGTGAAGCGTTAAATGTTTATGAGCTGGATCTTAGAAATAAGGAAATAATCAATTTAAATGGGATTTCATTTTTTAAAAATTTAAAGAATTTAAATTGTCAAGAAAACAACATTGAAAATTTAGATGTTTCTGAGTTAATAAATTTAGTCGAATTGAACTGCATTTATAATAAAATATCTAGTGTATTTGTTACTGATTTAAAGAAATTAAAAACCTTAGATCTTTCTCAAAATCAGATTAAAAATATCAGTTTTCAAGGACTTACTAATCTTGAGAGTTTATCAATTGCAAACAATCAATTAACTAGTTTAGATATCTACGGATTGACTAATCTTAAATCAATCATTTGTTTGAATAACAAGATAAGCAGTTTTCAAGCAAGCGGATTAAGTTTATTAGAAAATATAGACATTTCTACGAACCAAATAAGTTCCTTAAACCTATCAGAATTAATTAATCTTAAAAGTTTAAATTGTAGGGAAAACAAACTAACAACTATCGATTTTTCTAAGATTAATTCTATTACAGCATTATATTGTTCGGGTAATTTACTTACTTCATTAAATGTCAATAATCTGATCAAATTAGAATATTTGTTTTGTAACGGGAACCTTTTAGAAAACCTTGAAACAAAAACATTATCTCATTTATCAAATCTAAATTGTTCTTCAAATTCAATTAAAAAATTAGACTTATCAAATAATATTTTATTGAACAGCCTAGATTGTACATATAACCTTTTAACAGAATTGAATTTAAATACTTGTGTGGAATTAAATAATATATATTGTGGTTTTAATAATTTACTTGAGGCAGTTTATATTAAAAACAATGTATTTACATACAATATGGGTTTTGCTCCAAATCCTAGCCTCAAGTTTATATGTACTTCCGAAGGTCTTATATCCCATTATTACCGGGTAATTGGAAGTAGTTTAGGGAGTTCTCCAAGCTGCCAAATTAACTCGTACTGTTCTTTTACACCTGGCGGAACTTTTTATACAATTAAAGGAAAATCTAAATTAGATACAGATAATAACGGTTGTACTACAAATGATGCTGTGTATAAAAAATTGAAGTTTAAAATAACTGACGGGACTACTACAGGAAATTTTATTTCAGATTCCTCTGGAAATTATTCGATTCCTATTCAAGCAGGAATTCATACAGTCACTCCAATTATTGAAAACTCCAATTATTTCAACATTTCACCAAATGCTGTAAATGTAACTTTCCCCTCAGAGTTAAGTCCTTACAATCAAGATTTTTGTGTTACTCCAAATGGTATTCATAATGATTTAGAAGTAACGATTTTACCGCTTATTCCAGCAAGACCAGGATTTGATGCAACTTATAGAATCATATATAAAAATAAAGGAACAACGATGCAATCCGGTTCGGTGGTTTTAACTTTTAATGACGAAGTTTTAGATTATGTTTCTGCAACACCAATTTTTGATAATCAAATTACCAACAAACTAACTTGGAATTATTCGGACTTACGATCTTTTGAAACTAGAGAAATCAATTTTACATTGAATGTAAATTCTCCTATGGAAACTCCTGCAGTGAATAATGGAGATCGTTTGAGTTTTAATGCTTTGATTACTCCTGTTGCTGGTGATGAAAAACCAGTAGACAATTCATTTGCTTTACGCCAAAGTGTGGTGGGGTCTTTTGATCCTAATGACAAAACTTGTTTAGAGGGAGATGTTATCACTCCAGAACTGATTGGTGAGTATGTACATTATTTAATCCGTTTTGAGAATACAGGAAATTATGCCGCTCAAAATATTGTAGTGAAAGATTTAATTGACTTATCCAAGTTTGATATTTCAACTTTAGAACCAACAAAAGCCAGTCACGAATTTGTGACTAAAATATCCGAGGGAAATAAAGTGGAATTCATATTCGAAAGCATCAATCTTCCTTTTGACGACGCTACAAATGATGGCTACATTGCTTTCAAGATTAAAACATTACCAACGCTGGTAACTGGGGATTCATTTGCTAATGAGGCTAATATATACTTTGATTACAATTTTCCAATCCTGACTAATAAGGCAACATCTACTTTTAAAACGCTAGGAACTCAAGATTTTCAATTTTTAGATTATTTTAGTGTGTATCCAAATCCTGTAAATGATATCTTGAATATTGGAACTAAAAATACTATTGAATTAAAATCAATTTCGATTTATGATATGTTAGGACAATTAGTTATTGCTGTTCCAAATGCTCAGAATATTTCAAAAGCGGATGTTTCAAAATTATCTAAAGGTAATTATTTCTTGAAAATGAACACGGATAAAGGAACTTCTAGCTTTAAATTTATTAAACAATAAAAAAATATTTAAATGAAAAAACTATACTTTCTACTGTTGTGTTTTTTGTTTTTTACTACTGCAAAAGCACAAATTGTTGCCTTGCCAGATACAACTTTTAAAGAAAAATTAGTGTTGTCTGGAAAAGGGCAATATTTATATGTTGCTAAAAATCTAAGTGGCGTTTATTTTGAAGTCGATGCAAATAAAGACGGTGAAATCGTATCTTCGGAAGCTTTACAAGTCAGTTATTTGAATGTTGTTGGTTCTACAATAACTGATTTAACAGGTATTTTGAGTTTTAAAAATCTTGAAACTTTGTATTGTAATAATAATAAAATTACAGCATTAGACGTCAGAGGCTTGATAGGTATGAAAGATATAATTTGCAGTAACAATCAGCTAAGATCATTAAATATTAATGGATTGGTTAATCTTGCACATATTGATTGTTCTTACAATCAACTCAGCGCCTTGAATTTGGAAAATTTACCAAGTATGACCGAATTAAATTGCGGTAAAAATAATATTACTACACTAAATACAAGTGATTTAATAAATCTATGGGGATTAAATTGTTGGGGAAACCAACTAGAGTCATTGTTTCTGAAAAATGGAAAAGAACAAGGAAGTGTTAACTTTAATGAAAACCCAAATCTTAAATTTATTTGTGCAGATGAATCAGAATTAGGGTGGTTACAAAAAGGTGTCATTGCTATGGGATACGAGCATTGCGTGGTAAACTCTTATTGTTCATTTAATCCCGGCGGTACTTTTTATACTATTAAGGGCAATAGTAAATTTGATCTCTTAGGTGACGGTTGTGATGAGACAGATAAAAAATATCCCAATTTAAACTTTTCCGTTTTTAACGGGGCAACCAAAGGAAATATAATATCCAATAAATTGGGTTTGTATGCGATTCCAGTACAAGCAGGGAATTATACAATTACTCCAATTTTAGAAAACCCATCCTATTTCAATATTTCGCCTGCATCTTTGAATGTAAATTTTCCATCACAAACGAGTCCTTATACTCAGGATTTTTGTATTGCCCCAAACGGTGTTCATAAAGATCTTGAAGTAACTATTTTATCAACTATTCCTGCAAGACCAGGCTTTGATGCTACCTATAAAATCATTTATAAAAATAAGGGAACAAGTACACAATCTGGTTCCGTTTCTTTGACTTTTAATGATGCTGTTTTAGATTTTGTTTCGGCTGTGCCAAATGTGAATAGTCAAATCACAGACAAGCTGAGTTGGGATTATAGTAGTCTTTTACCTTTTGAAACTCGTGAAATTACAGTAATCCTAAATGTAAATTCTCCTATGGAAACTCCTGCGGTAAACATTGGAGACCGTTTGAGTTTTAATGCCTTGATTACTCCAGTTGCTGGTGATGAAAAACCAGTTGATAATTCGTTTGCTTTGCGCCAAAGTGTAGTTGGTTCGTTTGATCCAAATGATAAAACCTGTTTAGAAGGCGATGTAATCACTCCAGAACTGATTGGTGAATATGTACATTATTTAATCCGATTTGAAAATACAGGAACCTATCCGGCTGAAAACATTGTGGTAAAGGATTTAATTGATTTAAGGAAATTTGATATTTCAACTTTAGTACCAACAAAAGCGAGTCATGATTTTGTAACAAAATTATCCCAAGGAAATAAAGTCGAATTTATATTTGAAAATATCAATTTGCCTTATGATGATGCTACAAACGATGGGTATATCGCTTTCAAAATTAAAACATTGCCAACGCTTGTAACTGGTGATTCTTTTACCAATGAAGCTAATATTTATTTCGATTATAATTTTCCAATTCTCACTAATAAAGCGACTTCAACATTTAAAACTTTAGGGATTACGGATTTTGCGTTTTCGAATTATTTCAGTGTGTATCCAAATCCTGTAAATGATATCTTGAATATTAATAATAATGGATCTATTGAAGTACAATCAATTGCGGTTCTTGATATTTTAGGACAGTTAGTTATAGCCGTTCCAAATGCTCAAACTATTTCTAAAATAGATGTTTCTAAATTAACGACTGGAAAGTATTTCTTGAAAATGAATACTGATAAAGGAACATCAATTATGAAGTTTATAAAAAACTAAAAAAGATTTTTTTTTTAATAGCTAAACTGCTTGGTTAATTCAAGCAGTATTTTTGTGTTTTGAAATCAAAAAGTCATCTCTAGCCCTGATTGAAGCAAGTATCCTTTTGTGGCGTTTTCGACACAAAATATACTGTGGAAAGCAGGAGGGAAGTAGATTTAAACGAAAATGTTGTGCTGCTAAAAAAACAGATGCTATCTCTTTAATGAGAAATGAGATTTGAATTCTTTATTGATTCCGTCCTCAAGATAGATTACCCTAAACCAATAATCAGTGGCAGGCATGACTTGACCGTTGTAGGTTCCGTCCCAACCGAAATCAATAGAGTTTATTTGTTTTAATAATTTCCCGTAACGGTCAAAAATGGTAATCGAAGGATTGTATTGACTGTTGAAACCAATAATTTTCCAAGTGTCGTTATGGCCATCCCCGTTTGGTGTAAAGAATTTTGGATAGCCTATTACGATGACTTGGTAACTTAAATCAGTACAGCCTTCAGTATCTACAATTCGTATAGTATGTGTCCCTGGAGTAACTTCAGAGAAAACGTTTGATTCTTGAAAAGGGTTTTGGTCCAGCTGATACTCATAGTTTGCACTTCCTTCAATAACTGCAATAGTTAGGGTTGCATTGTCACTAAAGGCATTGGTTTGTGTTATTTTAAATGTTGTAGTGTTAGACAAGGTTTCAGTAACTATTGCTTCAATGACTGTTGAACTGCAATTAGTAGATTTATTTGTAGCCTTAACAGAATAGGTTCCTTTTTGGGTTGCTTCAAAAGTGCTTTGTGTGGCATTTAATATTGTAAACCCATCTAAAAACCATTCAAAATTATGAGTTGCATTATTTAGCTTGCTGTCCAAAAGGTAAGACTGGATTACGGCATTTGAGTTTTTATCGACGCATATTTTACCATCTGTCAAAAGCGGTATTGGTTTTGGTTTTACTGAAATCGTCAATTTTGTTTGATTCGCACATTGTCCCGCATTTGGAGTAAATGTATATTCAGTAGTTGTGATATTGTTTGGAGCAGGCGACCAAGTTCCATTGATACTGTTGTTTGATTGTAATGGAAGTGCAGCAAGTGTTTCACCTTCACAAATAGCAGCAATAGCTGTAAATGTTGGAGTTGTTTTTTGATTTACAACAATCGTTAATTTGGCCGTATTAGCACATTGTCCCGCATTTGGAGTAAAGGTGTATTCAGTAGAAGCAGTATTGTTTAAAGCAGGCGACCAAGATCCATTGATGTTGTTAATTGATTGTAATGGAAGTGCAGCAAGTGCTTCGCCAGAACAGATAGGAGCAACTGCTGTAAATGTAGGAGTTGTTTTTTGGTTTACAACAATCGTTAATTTGGCCGTATTAGCACATTGTCCCGTATTTGGAGTAAACGTATATTCAGTAGTTGCAGTATTGTTTAAAGTAGGCGACCAAGATCCATTGATGTTGTTTATTGATTGTAATGGAAGTGCAGCAATCGTTCCTCCTGCGCAAATAGGAGCAGCAGCGGTAAATGTTGGAGTTGTTTTTTGGTTTACAACAATCGTTAATTTGGCCGTATTAGCACATTGTCCCGTATTTGGAGTAAACGTATATTCAGTAGTTGTAGTATTGTTTAAAGTAGGCGACCAAGTTCCATTGATGCTGTTAATTGATTGTGATGGAAGTGCAGCAAGTGCTTCGCCAGAACAGATAGGAGCAACGGCTGTAAATGTTGGAGTTGTTTTTTGATTTACAACAATCGTTAATTTGGTCGTAGTAGCGCATTGTCCTGTATTTGGAGTAAATGTATATTCAGTAGTTGTATTATTGTTTAAAGCGGGCGACCAAGTTCCATTGATGTTGTTAATTGATTGTAATGGTAAAGATGCGAGGGTTTCTCCTTCACAAACAGGAGCAACGGCGGTAAATGTTGGAATCGTTCCTAGATTTACAGTAATGGATCCATTTAAAGTTGCATTTGGAGCACATCCTCCTGATGTAGTTATCGTATAATTAAAGGTTCCCGAAACGCTTGGGGTACCTTCAATTTTAAATTGATTTGCAACTAAACTTGTCGTTACACCATTAGGCAAACTTCCAGAAGTTATAGATGCAGTGGTTGCTCCAGCGCCAATTGTATAAACAACATTCGAAATAGCTTCGTTTTCACAAGTTTGTTGTGAGCTAGCACCTTGAGTGAGACTTAATGTTGGACTAATTAAGCAACTGTCAAGTACGCAGGATATTGAATTGGGGCCAAAACATTCACTTGGCGTTCCTATTGGAGTTACCGTTATAACGACAGTTTCACCCGGAGGAACATCTTGAACAGTATAGGAATAAACTTTACCAATGAATCCAACGTCAACAACTGTATTTGTTCCTATTTTATAAGCAACAGAAAATTCTGCTTCTCCTAAAGCCAGCCAATCAAAAGTGATAGAATTAGAAGTTTTTGTTCCACAATAAAGATAAGGAGCTGCAAGGGTACCGAATTGAATGGCTATCTCATCACTGACTGGACAAGTCGTCCCAAAAGGAAAGGCTTGAACGGAGTATAAGCCCGATTTATCTATAGTGATTTGTGGTCCGTTTTGTCCCGGAATTAAGGTTCCATTATAACGCCATTCATGAATTTCACTGGCACTTAATCCCGAATTTAATATATGGTTTGAGGCACTGCATATCTTCAAGTCAGGTCCTAAATTAATTGACGGAGAACTAAAACTGGCTCCTTCTATAAATACAGCCGAATCGTAATTATTATCCCCAACATTTGCAATGGCTAACTTAATATGATAGGTTTGCCCGCAAACAACATCAGCGTTTGCCGATAAAACTTTAGTAAATCCATCGTATTGAATAGTAGGTCCTCCTTCATTATTAACGTAGTATTGACAATATTCACAAGGTCCCGAATTTGAAGTTCCATCGTTTAGATTATTAATAGAAACAGGAAGAGTTGTAGTAGGAATTAATGCAATGTTTTTAGCACTACTTGAAAAAGGACCTGTAATTCCAGGTCCGCTTAAGAAAAAACCAAAATTATCGTTATAGGTATCATTCACAAATTCAGGATACTCCTCAGAAGCAAAAACAAAATTAAAACTCAATTTATTTCCTGTAGGGATAAAATCAAATTCTAGGATAGCTACATTTTGAATACTTTGATTATTCGATAATATGTATAAATCATTATCTCCTATAAATGGATTTGAAGTGGGTAAAGTACCTAAATTGGTGTCATTTGCACCTTTTGCAATTATAGCATTTCCCGTACTTAAAATAATTCCGGTGCTTAATCCGATGTTGGTTGTGAGTCCATTAGAGAAAAGACCTACTTGATCGCATATTAAATCTGCATTGGCAGCAGTGCCATTAAATATAATATTTGAAACGTTAATTCCTTGTCCTACGACTACGTTTTGCACTAATTGTTTAGGGGTTTGCGACGTATTATCGACCACTAATTGCGCAGTAGTAGTTATACTAAAAAGAATATAAAATAAGAAAAATATTTTTTTCATTTACAAATTCGGGAAATTGATTTTTCTCTTTCTTATTTTAAATAAAGGGATAATAATAAATTGACTACTGACAAATATACTTAAGAAGATTGTAATCCTTTTCTCTTTTTTACAAAATGTTAAAGTAAGTATGTTCTTTTTTTAAAGGAATTTGTATTGAATTATTCATTTTTTGGACATTATTTTTTGTAGTACAAAATTTGTTATATTTACTTGCTTTAAAAATTATACATGAAAAAATTCTACTTTTTATTACTTGCTTTTTTTATCTTTTCTGGAGTTAATGCTCAAATTATAGAGTTTAAAAGTCCAACTTTTAAGGAAAGATTATTAATTGCTAATACTGATAATGACATTGCGAAAGATCTTTTAGGTAATTCTATTAAAATTGATGAAAATAATGATAAGGAGATACAATTAGAGGAAGCCTTAAAAATTAGTGCTCTTGATTTAAAATCTACTCCTATTTATGACATATCAGGTATTGAATTTTTTACAAATTTGAAAAGTTTAAATTGTTGGAATACCCAAATATCTACATTGAATATAAGTACATTAAAAGAGTTGAAATATTTAGACTGTGCTTGGAATTCAATAAAAACTTTAGATGTCAGTTCACTTAAAAACCTGGAAACTATAGTTTGCACACAAGGGTCTCTTACTTCAATAAATCTTACAGGACTGGATAAACTTCATCATTTACATTTAGATGGTAATGCATTAGTTGATTTAAATTTATCTGGATTAACAAGTTTAAAATATATTGATTGTGGTTATAATAGACTTACTAAATTAGACTTGTCTGGAATAACCCAATTAGAAGACTTAATTTGTAATGATAATAAGATTACAAGCTTTACTAATTTGGCAGATTGTCCTGAAATTACTCGAATGTGGGTGCAACAAAATGAATTAAGCAGTATCGATTTTTCAAAATGTTCTAAATTAAAGGACTTGTGGGCCGATGATAATAAATTAGTAACTATAGACTTAACGGTGCCAAAAGATGTTGGAAATGCTAGCTTTGGAAACAATAATTTATCATCTGTAAAAGTAGACGGTTATAGCAATATCAAGTTTATAAGATTATCAAATAATAATTTTACAACAATAGATTTATCTCCTTTCATTCAAATTAGCGATGCTGAATGTAGTAATAATAGTGAGCTTACTACAATCTTCGCAAAAAATGGTAGAAATGAAGGGATTGCTTTTGAAGGATGTCCAAAATTAAAATACATATGTAACGATGACATCAAAGATTCAGTAGTAGAATGGTATCTTAAATACTATAATTATACGAATATATCATTAAATTCCTATTGCACATTTGAACCTGGGGGAGTTTTTTATACTATTAAAGGGAAAACGATTTTAGACAGTGATAATAATGGTTGTGACTCATCAGATTTGAGTTATTCTAATTTAAATTTTTCAATTACTAATGGTTTGAATAAAGGGAATTTAATCTCCAATAAGTCTGGAGACTATAATATTCCAGTTGGAGAAGGAACGCATACTATTACTCCAATTTTAGAAAATCCAATTTATTTTAGTGTTTCACCTACTTCAATCGATGCGAGTTTTCCATCGCAAAATAGTCCATTCACTCAAAATTTTTGCATCACTCCAAATGGTGCTCATCCCGATCTAGAAGTAACTTTATTACCAATAATTCCAGCAAGGCCAGGATTTGATGCTACTTATAAAATCATATATAAAAACAAAGGAACTAATGTACAATCTGGTTCATTAAGCCTAAGTTTTAATGATGCAGTTTTAGATTATATCTCGGCAGTTCCAGCAGTAAATAGTCAAGCGACAGATAAACTTAGTTGGGATTATATCAATTTACAGCCTTTTGAAACTCGTGAGATTGTAGTTACCTTGAATGTCAATTCGCCAATGGAAACTCCTGCCGTAAATAATGGAGACCGTTTGAGTTTTAATGCACTAATTAATCCTGTAACAGGAGATGAAAAACCCGTTGATAATTCGTTTGCTTTGCGCCAAAGTGTCGTTGGTTCCTATGATCCAAATGATAAAACCTGCTTAGAAGGAGATGTCATTACTCCAAGTTTGATTGGGGAATATGTACACTATTTAATTCGTTTTGAAAACACAGGAACCTATCCCGCTCAAAATATCGTAGTAAAAGATCTAATCGATTTAGGCAAATTTGATATTTCAAGCTTAACTCCAACCAAAGGAAGTCATGAATTTGTAACCAAAATTTCTGATGGGAACAAAGTAGAATTTATATTCGAAAACATCAATTTGCCTTTTGATGATGCTAATAATGATGGTTATATAGCTTTTAAAATTAAAACATTACCAACGTTAGTAGTTGGCGATACATTCCAAAATGAAGCTAATATTTATTTTGATTATAACTTTCCAATTCTGACAAACAAAGCGACGTCTACTTTTAAAGCCTTAGCAACTTCAGATTTTGAATTTTCAAATTACTTTAGCGTGTTTCCAAATCCTGTAAAGGAGATTCTAAATATTAATTATAAAAATTCGATAGAAGTGCAATCAATAGCTATTTATGATATTCTAGGACAAATGGTCATTGCTGTACCTGATGCAAATGCAGTTTCAAAGATTGATGTTTCAAAGCTGGCTACTGGAAAGTATTTCTTGAAAATGAATACAGATAAAGGAAGTTCGAATATGAAATTTATAAAAAACTAAATTAGTTGTATTGAAAGCTTTACTTCCGTAAAGCTTTTTTTTGTAAAATAATTTTTCTGGCGGAAGAAGGTAATTTCAAAAAATAATAATTACTTTTGCAGCCGTTATCACGAATCTCATAAAGAGATAGCAACCTGCAACAACGAGCAAGGTGCTAAAACGATAAGCCAAATCCTTTGGAAAAAATGTTGTTTACATTCCCATTTTTTTAGCTATTGTTTTTCGTCATATTTATATCATTATAAAACTGATTTATGACTCATTTATTGAAAAAAACAGGAAGTGCCTTTGCTTTAATTCCCTTATTGATTTTTATTTTTATGTTTTTAGGAGCGGGATTATGGCTTGATGATTTCTATGCCTTACCTGCACCAATTGCGGTTGTGATTGGAATAATTTCCGCTTTCTTATTATTCAAAAGTTCGTCAGATGAGAAAGTAGCCACTTTGATTGCTGGTTGCGGAGAGAGTAAGATTATGACTATGTGTCTCATTTATCTTTTGGCGGGAGCATTTGCTGTGGTTAGTAAAGCAACGGGAGGTGTTGATGCCGTTGTAAGCCTTGGGATTAATACAATTGATGTCGCTTATTTTCCGTTAGGAATCTTTTTAATAGCGGCCTTTTTATCAACTGCTACTGGAACTTCTGTGGGAGCTATTGTAGCAATTGGGCCTATAGCTGTTAGTCTAGCTAATTCAAGTGGTGCTTCATTGCCATTGATTGCTGGTGCTTTGTTAGGTGGTTCTATGCTTGGAGATAATCTATCGATGATTTCAGATACTACAATCGCTGCAACGCAATCTTTAGGGTGTGAGTTAAAAGATAAGTTTAAAATAAATTTATTCATTGCTTTTCCCGCAGCCATTATTACCATTTTAGTCTTCTTTTATTTGGGATTAAACTCTGATATTACTGCAGTGGCGATTCCTAAGACTAGTTTTGAATGGATAACTATTGTTCCTTACGTTTTAGTAATTGTATTAGCATTAGTTGGCGTAAACGTTTTTTCGACACTGATTATTGGAACTTTATTAGCTGGATTGATTGGGTATTTTGGAAATCATTTTACCTTGATGGAATTCGCTCAAAAGATATACGAAGGTTTCACTAGTATGACTGAAATATTTTTACTTTCTATGCTTACAGGTGGTTTAGCAGCAATGGTAGATAAAGCGGGAGGAATTGACTACTTATTGCACCAAATTAAAAAGCGTATTAAAAGTAAAAGATCAGCGCAGGCTGGAATAGGTGCTTTGGTAGGTTTTACTAATGTGGCTATTGCCAATAATACAGTTTCCATTGTAATTACTGGAGGAATTGCTAAGGAAATTAGTGATGAATACGATTTGAGTCCCAAGAAAACTGCAGCAATTCTTGATATATTTTCTTGTGTTGTACAAGGGATATTGCCTTACGGAGCACAAGTATTATTGATTTTAAGTTTTGCTAATGGCAAACTCGATTTCATGGATTTAATTACGAATGCTTGGTATCATCTATTTTTGTTTATTTTTACATTGGTTGCGATTTACAGCTCTTTTTGGGATAAATTAGTAAAACGATTCTTGCATATTTAAAATCGGTTTGAATTAGAATGTAAATGAATTTGAAATTTTTTTTAAAAAAGGAAATATTCTATATTTGACAACTGTAAGATAGCCCTGATAGTAGTGGAAATCCTTTTATGAAAGCGATAGCGGTCATAAAAGATTGAAGCGGATAGCAGGATTAGCTTCAAATAAAAATTAAACTAATTTTTGAATATGAAATTACTAGAAGGAAAAGTGGCCATCATAACAGGCGCAAGTCGCGGAATTGGAAAAGGAATTGCAGAAGTTTTTGCAAAACATGGAGCAAATGTTGCTTTTACATACAGTTCATCTGTTGAGTCGGCTTTAGCATTAGAAAACGAATTGAATGCTTTGGGAATAAAAGCAAAAGGATACCAGTCAAACGCAGCTGATTTTAATGAAGCACAAGCAATGGTTGATGCCGTTATCGCTGATTTTGGAACTGTTGATATTTTGATCAATAACGCTGGAATCACTAAGGACAACTTGCTAATGCGCATGTCTGAAGAGGATTTTGACAAAGTTATCGATGTAAATTTGAAATCAGTTTTCAATATGACCAAAGCGATTCAAAGAACTTTCTTGAAACAACGTTCTGGATCTATCATCAATATGAGTAGTGTTGTGGGTGTGAAAGGAAACGCTGGCCAAACAAATTATGCGGCTTCAAAAGCAGGAGTTATTGGTTTTACAAAATCAGTGGCATTAGAGTTAGGTTCTCGTAACATTCGTTGTAATGCAATTGCGCCAGGATTCATTGAAACTGAAATGACTGCAAAATTAAGCCCTGAAGTGGTTCAAGGATGGAGAGACGGAATTCCGTTGAAACGTGGAGGAACTACTGACGATGTTGCTAATGCTTGTCTATTCTTTGCATCTGACATGAGTGCGTATGTAACTGGTCAGGTTATGAATGTTGATGGAGGAATGCTTACTTAGAATTATTTTTAAATTATAAATGATGAATTTTAAATGATATAAAAGTTCTGAATTTGCACTATATTTAAATAAAAAAGAATGACTTTAAACACTACTCTATTAATAGTTCTTTCCTTGTTAGTAGCTGGAGTTTTATCGTTTTTTCAATATTATTACAAAGCCAAAAACAAATCAAAACTGATTTTGTTTTTGGCTTTTTTGCGATTTGTATCTGTTTTTGGAGTGTTGTTATTGCTGATTAATCCCGTAATCAGTACAAATTCAGAAGAATTAATTAAGCCTACTTTGTCTATTGTAGTTGATAATTCAAGCTCGATTAAGACTTTGAATGGGGATAAAACAGCTGTGGAGGTTTATACAGCACTAGTTGGTGATGAGAAACTGAACGAGAAATTTGACGTTCAATCCTATAAATTTGACAGTGAGTTTCAGGAATCGGATAAGTTTGATTTTAAAGGTACGCAAACCAATTTAGACCTGATTGCGACAAATCTCAAAAACAACAATAGAAATAAAGTATTTCCCACCATTATCATTACTGACGGAAACCAAACTTCGGGAAATGATTATGTGTATAGTTTTGATGCTTCCAATAAAGTTTTCCCGATAGTTCTGGGAGATACCACAAAGGTATTGGACTTGAAAATAAACCAACTGAATGTCAACAAGTATGCGTTTTACAAGAATAAATTTCCTGTTGAAGTGTTTTTACAATATTCAGGAGACAAAAGCCTTACTGCCAATTTTACCATATCTCAAGGAAATGCAGTTTTAGCCAAGGAAAATATTTCATTTTCATCGTCTAAGAAAACAGCAGTTGTGAATGTGCTTTTGCCTGCAAATAAAGTGGGCTCACAAGTTTTTAAGGCTAGTATCTCTTCCAACGAAAAGGAGATAAACAGCTACAATAACACCAAGAACTTTGCCGTCGAGGTGATGGATCAAAAGACAAATATTGCTATTATATCGGCTATAAACCATCCTGATATAGGTGCTATAAAGCGATCGATTGAATCTAATGCACAACGTAAAGTAACTATTGTTAAACCGCAAGAAATAAAACAGTTAAGTGATTATAATGTTTTGGTTTTATATCAACCAACTGCTGAGTTTAAATCGGTTTTTGAAGAGAACAAATCCGCAGGGATTAACAGCTTTATAATTACTGGAACGAATACTGATTTTGCCTTTTTAAACCAGCAGCAAAATAGCTTAGGATTTAAAATGAGCAATCAGAAAGAAGATTATTTGGCTGGATTCAACCCGCAGTTTAATCTATTTGCACTCGATAATATTGGCTTTGAAAATTTCCCTCCTTTAGAAAATAATTACGGCACAACAACAGTTAACGGAGCAGTTTCTGTTTTGCTTTATTCAAAAATAAGAAATCTAGAAACTAATTCCCCTTTAATGGCTTTTGCTGAAAACCAAGGCGGACGTACTGCTTTTCTTTTAGGTGAAAATATATGGAAATGGAGATTGCAAAGTCATGTAGAAAATCAATCCTTTGATAAATTTGATATTTTTATCGATAAAACAATACAGTATTTGGCGTCTAACAATTCCAAAAAATCATTGGTTGTCAATCACGAAAGTTTTTATAATTCAGGAGAAGCAATTGAAATTAGTGCACAATATTTCAATAAAAACTACGAGGTCGACGAAAAGGCACGCTTGAGTATTTCTGTAATTAACTCAGAGACTAAGCAAGCGAAGAACTATGATTTGTTGAAAAGTGACAACTCTTATAAAGTAAATCTTGATGGACTAGCAGCAGGAAATTATAATTTTACTGTAAAAGAACTCAATTCAAAAAGTAGTTATTCTGGTCGTTTCGAAATTTTAGATTTTGATATCGAAAAGCAATTTGTAAATCCTGATCTTCAAAAATTAAATCAGTTAGCTTCAGAAACACAAGGAAAGACCTATTTTCCTAATCAAGCGGATAAGTTGATTAAAAGTCTTCTTGAAGATGAAGATTACAAAGCAATACAAAAAAATAATGCAACAAGAACTCCTTTGATTGATTGGTATTGGTTATGTCTTTTAATCGCTATGACATTGGCTGCAGAATGGTTTGTCAGAAAGTTTAATGGCTTGCTATAGAAACCTTTTGGAATAACAAAAAAATGGAATTATGGATTTTAGACTAAAGGTATTCTTTACGGTGGCTAACAGATTGAGCTTTACAAAAGCCGCAAGCGAATTATTCATAAGCCAGCCGGCAGTTTCTAAACACATACAAGAACTCGAGGAAGAATATAAGATTAAACTTTTTGATCGAAATGGAAGCAAAATATCACTTACTGCAGGTGGTCAGTTATTGCTTAAACATGTGAAAAATATATTCGAAATTTACCGTGAAATCCATTTTGATATGGGAATGCTAATTGATCAGCAACAGGGAACATTACGATTAGGCGCCAGCACCACGATTTCACAATATATCATTCCGCCGCTTTTGGCTCGTTTCCATCAGAAAATGAAAGGAATAAAAGTCAATTTACTTAATGGAAACACAGAACAAATTGAAAATGCACTGTTAAACAAAGAAATCGAAATAGGAATTGTAGAAGGACAGTCGAAAAACAAATCAATTAAATATAGTCCATTTTTGAAGGACGAACTAGTATTGGTTTGCAACAGCAAGAATCCATTAGTAAGCAAGGAAGATATTACAAAGGAAGATCTAAAGGTTATGCAATTTGTAATGCGGGAGCAGGGTTCAGGAACACTTGAAGTTATTGAACATGCCTTAAAACCTTTTAGCATTAAACTTTCGCAGCTAAGTGTTGAAATGCAGTTAGGTAGCACTGAGAGTATTAAATCGTATCTTATGAATTCTGACTGTGTGGCTTTTATATCGATTCATGCCATAGAAAAAGAATTAAAAAATAATGAATTGGTTATACTTGACGTGAATAATATGGTCATTGAGCGGTATTTTTATATTATTAGTTTACAAGGTAAGACTGAAGCATTATCTGAATTGTTTATTAATAATATACTAGAACATCATAACTTAAAGTTATAGGAGATTGTTATTTACGATTGGTTAATTCTATTGAATAAGCGCACCTTTGTACAGTAATCATTCAAATATTGTATTTTGGAAAATAGTGTGCAAACGGTCGAAAACAAATCATTGCCATTTTTGGAAGTAAACAAATTTTATCAGCAAGTCATTTTTGGTTTATTGGTTTTAGTTTGTTTGAGCGGATTTGTTTCTCCTCCAGTCGCCTTGCTGCTAGGATTGATTGTGGCTAATGTTTCAGGACATCCTTTTTTACATCTGAATGCTAAAACAATAAACATCTTATTGCAATTGGCTGTTGTTGGGCTTGGTTTTGGAATGAATGTAAACAGCGCTTTGTCTGCAGGTAAAGAAGGTTTCTTATTTACAATCGCTTCTATTGTTAGTACTTTAGTTTTAGGAAGTTTACTTGGTAAATGGTTTGATATCGAAAATAAAACCTCACATCTGATATCTTGTGGAACGGCTATTTGTGGTGGAAGTGCCATTGCGGCTATCGCTCCCGTAATAAAAGCAGATGAAAAGCAAACCTCAGTTGCCTTAGGAGTAATTTTTATTCTTAATTCTATTGCCTTGTTTCTATTTCCTGCAGTCGGACATTTGTTAGAATTATCACAGCAAGATTTTGGGCTATGGTGCGCTATTGCTATTCACGATACAAGTTCAGTAGTAGGAGCAGCCAATAATTACGGGGCGGAAGCTTTGCAAATCGCGACCACTGTAAAACTAGCCAGAGCATTATGGATAATTCCAGTAGCTTTGATAACTTCGGTTTTATTCAAAAACAAATCTAGTAAAATCAAAATCCCATACTTTATAGGATTGTTTATTTTAGCGATGATAATGAATACCTATATTCCCCAAACAGCTTTAGTATCTCCTTATTTAGTGGCTGTGGCTAAAATTGGACTTACGGTAACTTTATTTTTAATTGGTGCTGGACTTAGTAGAGGTGTGCTGCAGTCTGTAGGTATAAAACCATTACTGCAAGGCGTTTTACTTTGGGTATTTATTGCTGTCGCCACTTTGGGATCAGTAATGTATTTTAATTAATGTGGCGTGTGAATTTTTTCCTTCTGATTACAAAGAATTGCAGGCGAATGTAATCATACATAAGGGCGATCAATAGAAAAAAGGCACCAACGAAAAGTGTTTTTATTTCAAGAAAAGTATATAAGAATCCTCCCGAAATGCAACCTATAAAAAAGAAAACAATGATAGACAATCGCAAGTATATACTGGTCTTTAACCTTTTTCTTTCGTTTTGTTTTTTATAGAAAAATAATTGCGATAGTTCTATTCCTAAGTCTGTAAATAGTCCTGTTAAATGGGTTGTTCTTACAACAGAATTTGATATTTGGGTCACCAGCGAATTCTGAATTCCCATAGCAAATAGCATAGAAAAAGCAATTGATTTCCCTTCAATTGTAGACAAGTCGGTTTGCATACCAAAAAATCCAACCGAACTTAAAATCGCAATCTCTAGTGAAATTGGTATCACATGTAGCAATTCGGGTTGTCTAATGGCGACGAATTCCGCCAAAAAGTTAGATGTAAAAGCGCCCATCAAAAAGAAAAGGGTAAAAACAAAAAAAGCAATTGCAGCGGAATAGTTGTGTTTAATGACTTCCTCTGCAAAAAAAGCAAAGTGCCCCGTGACATTAGTAGTTAAAGTGTTTACGGCTAAAACTCCGGTGATATTTACTATTCCTGCGACAAATGAAAGTAAAGTAGCTAAACGCAAATTATGAATGAAAGTTCTGTTTTTTCCTTGATGCCGAAACATAGTTGTAAATATTGTTTAAATTACTGTAATCTTAAACCCATTATTTTTGAATTGTTCAAAAAAAAAATACATTTGTACCACATAAAAATAAATGTAATGAAAAATATCAAGTTTAAGCCTACGATGTTGTTGTTAACTGCAGTAGCCATTTCTTTCCTGACGATATCTTGGGGAATTGTGGGACATGAAAGAATCAACAAAGCGGCAGTTATGGCACTTCCAAAGCCACTGCAAACTTTCTTTTATAACCATATCGATTTTATTACGCAAGAGTCTACTGTTCCAGACTTACGAAAGTACATCTTGCAAGATAGGGCAGAGAACCCAAGACATTATTTTGACATGGAAAATTTTGGTTCTGTAGATAGTTTTCCAAAGACTATGGCTGAAGCCAAAAAGAAATATGATGATAAGTTCTTGTCTAAAAATGGAACCTTGCCTTGGCATATTCAAGATATGATGGCTAAATTGACTACTGCATTTAAAGAAAAACGCAAGTCAGAGATCTTGTTTATCGCTGCTGAATTAGGTCATTACATAGCTGATGCACATATGCCTTTGCATACTTCAGACAATCATGATGGTCAGCTTACAGATCAAAAAGGAATCCATTCTTTATGGGAAAGTAGATTGCCTGAGTTATTCGTGAAAAACTATAAATTCACTGTAGCTCCAGCTGAGTATTATGAGGATGTTGACAAGGCTACTTGGGATATGATCAATGATACACATAGTTTAGTACCTGCATTATTGGCAGCTGATAAAGGATTGAGAACGTCATTGGCTACAAATCAGATTTTTGTTACTGACGCTAGTGGTGCTATTGTAAAAAACAAATACAATGGTGTACGATATACAGATGAATATGCTGGACAATTTCACACAGCTCTAAACGGAATGGTGGAGAGCCAAATGAAGAAAGCAGTTACTGCAACGGCTAGTTTTTGGTATACTGCTTGGGTAAATGCAGGAAAACCTGACCTAAATAATCTTGATGCTGTTGCTTTAACAAAACGTAATTCTAAAGCATTAAAAAAAGACATAAAACTTTTCAAAAAAGGAGATTTGTTTGGAATAGAAAGCGATAAAGACGCTGAATAATCTATCTTAGATTTAAATCGAAAAAGCCTGTGAATTTATATTCACAGGCTTTTTTATTTGCTTAATTTTTCTGGTATTTCTTTTTCTTCAACATATCAGAAGCCGTTTGATAGAAAGAGATCGTTTCGTTTACTAAATCTTCCCTTTCCTTGGCTAAAGGTTTCTGATCATAATACAATTGAAAATCATCTTCAATTCCTTCTTTAGGCAATAATGTCAATTGAAATTGTTTTACTTGTTGTTTTGGGCTAATGATAGTCAAGATATTATCTCTAATCATCCCTAAATCCTGATAAGTAGCAATTAAAGCTCTAGGCTTATAATCTGCTTTTAGTACATCCTGCCCAAAAAATTTGCTTTGGTAGTTGAAATTCAAAATTCCAAAAACAGTTGGCATAATGTCAATTTGGGAAACAAGATTAGTATAGCGTTGTGGTTGTATGAAACCAGGGCTATAAATCATAGCTGGAATTCTGTATTTGTCAACAGGAAGTTCTGTCTTACCCGCGCTAGATGCACAGTGATCCGCCAAGATGACAAAAACAGTATTTGCAAACCAAGGTTGTTTTTTGGCCATTTCAAAGAATTTTTTCATGGCATAGTCTGTATATTTTACACCACCATCTCTGGATTTTGCATCTCCAGGAATATCAATTTTATTATTAGGGTAAGTAAATGGCCTATGATTACTAACCGTCATTATGTGATTAAAAAATGGCTTGTTTTCCTTAGCCTCTTTATTCATTACCATGATAGCTTTATTATACATATCTTCATCACATACACCCCAAATATTGTCAAAAGTGATTTCGTCAGGGGAGAATGTTTTTTTGTCTACAATATCATAACCATTCCCAGAAAAGAAATCTTCCATGTTATCAAAGAAAGCATCACCTCCGTAAAGGTATTTTACATTGTATCCTTTTTGTTTGAATATATTTCCTGTTGAGAATTTGTCTTTGTTATCTTTTCTTTTTACTACGCTTTCACCGGCAGTAGGAGGCAAACACAAAGTTACAGCTTCCAGACCACGTACAGTTCTATTCCCTGAGGCATAAAAATTAGTAAACAATAAACTTTCTGAAGCTAAACTATCTAAAAATGGAGTTAGATTCTTATCGCTACCATATATTTTCATGAAATCAGCACTATAACTTTCAATAGTAATTAAAACGACATTTTTATGGTTTTCAGTCGCAGCAGTTTTAATGTCTCTTAAGGTAGATTCACCAGTTAGACCAGGAATTTGTTCTCCTAATAAGGCATAGACTTCTTTTTCGGGAAGTGTTTTGTAAAATTTGAAATAATCCAACTCACTATTCATAAAGGCCAAATAGAATTTATAAACTCCATTTGCTTGCAACTCATTTGAAAATATATTTTGGGAATTTTCATTGGTTGCCAATGATGGAATGGCCAAAAGGGAAAATCCAAACAATACAAAATACAAACCAGAAATTTTGACTTTTTCAACAAAGGTCGGAATACTGTCAATGTAGGATTTTGATCTCCCAACAATAAAATAGGTAACAATTCCCGCAATAATAAATAAGCCTGTAAATAATGGAACTACAGGATAAGATTCCATTATGTTTCCTATTACCTCATTGGTGTAAACCAAATAATTTACTGCTATAAAGTTATATTTTACTCCAAATTCATTCCAGAAAAAATATTCACTAATTGCGTTTTGCAAGATCAAAACGACAAACAAAAACATCACAAAGCTAAATAACCAGAATCTAATTTTGTTACGGTATTTTGGCAGAAAAAGGAGTAAGCCAAATAGAAACGTTTTAATTCCAACAAAGATTAAACCAATTTTGGGTAGTGCACCGCCATATTCATTAAGAATTGATTTTCCTGAGGCTATATAAAGAAATAAAGCCACAAAAAGACCAAAAAGGAGGTATCCATAAGGTTTTAGGTATTTTGAATTTGATATGAAAATCAAGTACAGCCATAGAAAACCACTTGCGATAATAAACACAAAGAAATCAGAAACGATTCCTAAAGTAAAAATTTTTAAGGAATCAATAAAAGAAAATGATGCTTGAGTAATGGGATGAAAGAGCAATACAATTCTTAAAATAAAACTGACTACAACATAGAAAAAGATTAGGTTGTAGAAAGGGGATAGTTTTTTTAAAAAAGACATAGATATTTTTTTTGGTAAAATTAGGTAATTTGTTAAGACAACCTACTAGTTTACTGTGCTATCTATTCTTAAATTTAGCTTAAGAACATTTAACTTTAACAATAAGTAGCTAAGAATTGAGTTAAATTTGTTGACAATTGAAGTACAATATTAGTAATAAATAGTTCTTTATAGAATTTAAAATAATATACAATGAAAAATAAAATGGCATTCTTATTATTGTTCATGGTAACAATAGGATATTCTCAAAACTGGAATACTGATTTTAGTAAAGCGACAACTGAGGCCAATGCTCAGAATAAGCCAGTTATATTAGTTTTTGCAGGCTCAGATTGGTGCGCTCCATGTATTAAATTGGATAAAGCTATTTGGCAATCCGAAGCATTTAAAAGTTATTCGGCAACAAATTATATTCTTGAAAGAGCAGATTTTCCTAAAAAGAAACAAAACCAATTGACAGAAGAATTAAAGAAACAAAATCAAAATTTAGCGGAAAAATACAATCAAGACGGTATTTTTCCCTTAGTTGTTGTTTTGGATTCTAACGGTAAAGTATTAGGTAAAACAAGTTATAAAAACGTGACTCCTGAAGAATATATCGAATTACTAAATTCATTTATAAAGGGATAATAATGCGACAGCTCTCTTTAATTTTATTTTTATTTGCCAGTGTAGCAGTTACAGCGCAAGTCACTCAAAAAAGAACGTTGTCCATGCTGGGCAGTCCGTTTGAGATGATTGTTGAAGCAAAAGACATTCCGCAAGCTGATATTTACATTGACATGGCTGTAGCCGAAGTCTCCCGCGTTGAGAACTTAATTTCAGATTGGATTCCGACGACACCAATTTCTGAAGTCAATAGAAATGCAGGTGTAAAGCCAGTTAAAGTACCTCAAGAAGTATTTGATTTAGTGCAACGCTCTATAAAAATATCTGAATTAACTTCTGGCGCTTTTGATATCAGTTATGCCTCGATGGATAAAATTTGGAAATTTGACGGCAGTATGACGAAAATGCCATCTCCAGAGGAAATTAAAAAATCGGTAGAGAAGGTGGGCTACAAAAATATAATTTTGGATGCTAAAAATTTTACTATTTTCCTGAAGAATCCAGGAATGAAATTAGGACTAGGAGGAATTGGACAGGGTTTCATTGCCGATAAAATAAAAGCATTACTTGTTTCAAAAGGTGTAGTCGCCGGAATCGTAAACATATCCGGTGATATTAATACTTGGGGAAAACAGCTCAATGGAGAAAAATGGAAAGTTGGAATTAAAAACCCATTAAATAAGGACAAAATTTTCGCCACTTTTCCGCTGGAAGACAGTGCTGTGGAAACTTCAGGAAGCTATGAAAAATATGTGACATTCAACGGAATTAGATATTCTCATATTATTGATACCAGAACAGGCTATCCTGCCTCAGGAGTGATTAGTGTTACTGTTTTTGCTAAATCAACAGAATTTGCTGATGCATTAGCTACTGGTGTTTTTGTAATGGGAGTAGATGTAGGATTGGATTTAGTCAATCAATTACCAGGAATCGGTTGTATATATGTCGATGATAAGGGAAAAATATTCGCTTCAAAAAATATAGATTTAAAAAAATTCAAAAATGAATAAACTAGCTCTTTTTATAATCGTTTTAGTCACTATGCAATCGTGTGTTGCGGTGAAAGAATATGATAAATTATACATTAACGATCCTGACATGAAGTTAGCGGCAAAACCGTCTGAGAAATACGAAACTACTTTTCAGGTATATCGCGAGGCTGCAGCAGGAGCCAATGGCGGAAAAACAGGTGGTGGATGTGGTTGTAATTAATATAGTAAGATGAAAAAAATAATATTTGTGCTGGCTTTGTTAATGAACATGGCTGCTATTGCCCAGGTTAAAGACTCAACGACTACTTTTAAGAAGAGAGTTTTAGAAAATACCGAAGTAGACTTTTTACTGAGTTATTACAATCAGGATGGAACGCATTCTGCTGTGAGCGGTGGAATAGGTTCAGAAAAATTGTCTGACATCGCTTCAAATATCGTGGTTGCTCTTCCTCTGAATGACGATGATGTCTTGACTTTTGATGTGGGAATTTCGGCTTATACCTCTGCCTCTTCAAGTAATATTAATCCGTTTAATGCAACGGGGGCTTCTGGATCAGGATATGATGATGATAAAACAACAATTGGAAAAAATGCCGCTGCAACTAGTCCTTATGGCACTCCTTGGCAAGCATCATCTGGAGCATCAAGAAGTGATCAGCTAGCATCTGTTGCTGCAAATTACAGCCATAATTCAGATAATAGAAATAACATCTGGAATGCTGATGTTTCTTTTTCGAATGAGTATGATTATACTTCAATTGGCTTTGGCGGAGGGTTTACCAAATTATTTAATGAAAAGAACACCGAAATAAGTATAAAAGCCAATGCTTATTTAGACCAGTGGAGACCAATTTATCCTACTGAATTACATGAATATGCTAAGTATGGGGCTAATTTTCAAAATAACGGATTCTTTTCTGGTGTTCCTGTATTAGATCAAAATGGTACTACATCAAATGGCTATTTACCATCGGCATTTAATCCTTATGACAAGTCAAATAGAAATTCGTATTCTGCGTCTTTTTCTTTTTCCCAGATACTGACAAAAAAGATTCAAATGTCTATTTTTATGGATGTTTTACAGCAGGAAGGCTTATTAGGAACTCCATATCAACGAGTGTATTTTGCTGATAAAGCAAACTATTATATCGGACAATCTCAATATATTCCATTATATACTACTTCAGCGAATAAAGGGGTGTATCAATTAGCCGATGACAAAGAGCGTCTACCAAGTACCCATTTTAAAATTCCGATAGGAGCGCGACTAAATTTTTATATTAATGAATACGTAGTCGCCAGAACCTATTATAGATATTATCAGGATAATTGGGGAATTCAGGCACATACAGCTTCCATTGAATTGCCAATTAAATTAAGTTCAAAATTCACTATGTCTCCATTATATCGCTATTATACTCAAACAGCGTCTGATTATTTTGCAGGCTACGAAGAGCATATTTCGACTGAAAAGTATTATACATCTGATTATGATTTATCTAAATTTGATAGCAATCAATACGGACTTGGTTTAAGCTATACTGATATTTTTGCCCAAGCTAAAATTTTTGTTTTAGGATTGAAATCGATAGATTTACGATTGAATCATTATGAAAGAAGTGATGGCTTATCAGCAAATATTGGCTCATTAGGGTTTAAATTCGAAATAGAATAAATAAAGATAATAAAATGCATATTTTAATAGTGGAAGATGAAGCAGGTATTGTACAATTCCTGACGCAAGGTTTAGAGGAAGAAGGGTACGAAATCACAGCGGCTTTTGACGGATTACAAGGTTTTGAATTAGTTCAAAAAAACAATTTTGATCTTATTTTACTTGATTGGATGCTACCTAAGATGAGCGGTTTGGATTTATGTAAAGCCATAAGAATAAAGGACAATACAACTCCAATTATTTTTTTGACTGCCAAAGATACTATTCAGGAAACGATAGAAGGATTGAAGGCAGGAGCCAATGATTACATCAAAAAACCTTTTAGTTTTGAAGAATTAGTAGAACGCATTAAAATTCATTTTAGAATCCAAAAGGAGGAGGAAACATTAAGCTTAGGTACAATATTTATAGATTTGGCTAAACACACTGTTTCTGTAAACGAAAATGAAGTTTCATTAACGCAACGTGAGTTTGAATTGCTTTGCTACTTAGTTAAAAATAAAGGTAAAGTTTGTACCAGAAACCAAATTATAGAAGACGTGTGGGATATTCACTTTGAATATGATACTGGGGTTATTGATGTTTTTATTAACGCCATTCGTAAAAAGCTAAACTTAAGAATTGAAGAAGACTATATAAAAACAGTGCGAGGAGTAGGATATATCGCAAATGACTAATCAATAATGCAACAATTTTCGTTTAAAAACAGGATCGCTTTTAATTACATCATTACAACAGCTTTGTTGATTTTTGTAGTATTTGCTGTGATTTATTCCATTGTTCGATTAAGTGTTTATAGCCATATAAACAGCGATATTTCCATTGAAGTAAGACATCATTTGCAAGAAATTGACATTTCGAGTGATTCCTTTCATTTGACACACGAAGATGAATGGAAAGAAAGAGAGCACAACACTGTTGATGTAAATCCAGTTTTTATTCAATTTTTAGATCAAAACGGAAAATTAATAGAGAAATCTCCCAATCTAAAAAAGCAAACCCTATTGCTTAATGACCAAGTTGAAGATAGCGAGTTATTTGACACCAAGTTATTAGGGAGTAAAATTCGTCAAATTCAAGTTCCCATCATTTCACATGATAAAAAAGTGGGCTATTTATTAATCGCCATGTCACTTGAAGGAGCATCAATTGTGCTTCAAAATCTTTCAGAAATACTAGTTATAGCTTACCCATTAATCTTAATTATCCTTTTTCTTATTGCTAGATTTATTGCAGGAAGAAGTATAAAACCAATTAGTGCAATCATAGAAACATCTAATATTATTACCAAAGATAATCTTATATCTAGGATTCCGTTACCGCAAAAAAAAGATGAATTACATGTTTTATCAAAAACCATAAATAATCTTTTAGATAGAATAGAAACTGCCGTTGAAAGGGAAAAACAATTCACATCAGATGCTTCACACGAATTAAGAACTCCTTTGACAGTGATTAAAGGAACACTCGAAGTATTGGTAAGAAAGCCCAGAACTCCTGAAGAATACGAAGATAGAATTAATTTTTGTGTTTCAGAAGTCGACCGTTTGAACTATTTAGTAGATCAGTTATTATTATTGGCACGTTTTGAAAACCAAAAACAGAGTCTAAAAATGGAGCGCTTATATTTGAATGCTGTAGTTCTAGATACTCTTTCAAGACATTCAGGCAAAATCCAAGCTAAAGAGATAGAAATTGTTACTAATTTCTCTGAAGAATTTTATATAAAGACTGATTATTATTTATTCTCAATAATAATTAACAATTTGATTTCTAATGCTTTAAAGTACTCAAATAAAAACACTAAATTAGCTATTACTATTTCAAAAGGTATTAATACGATAGAGTGCAGTATAGTCGATTCTGGTATTGGAATTGATTCAAAAGATGTTGGGAAAGTTTTTAATTCTTTTTTTAGATCTGATGCTACTGAACATCCAGAAATTAAGGGAACTGGTTTAGGGTTGTCAATCGTTAAAAAGTTATGTGCATTGCTTGCAATTGATATTGATATTTCCAGCCAAAAGAATGTGGGGACTTCAGTTATTTTAAGCTTGCATGAAGAAGACCTTAAGTAGTTCTTAAGACAACTTTTTTATTTTCACTGTATTTTTGAAAGATAAAATAAAGTTAAAATGCTCGAAAAAATAATTGCTTTTAGTCTCAAAAACAAACTCATTGTTTTACTATTTACCCTAGGGATTTTTGGATTTGGTGTCTATTCCATATTTCAAATATCAATTGGTGCTGTTCCTGATGTGACTAATAATCAGGTACAGGTAATAACCACTTCTCGAAACCTTTCTACCCAAGACATCGAGCAATACATTACTTATCCAGTAGAAATTGAAATGGCCAACTTGCCTGGAGTTCAGGAAATCCGTTCTATTTCAAAATTCGGATTGTCAGTGGTAACCATCGTTTTTGATGATGATTTAGGTACTTATTTGCCAAGACAATTAATTGCAGAAAAAATAAAATCTGCTTCAGAGAAAATCCCTCCTGGTTTTGGAACTCCAGAAATGGGTCCAATTACTACCGGCCTTGGAGAAATATATCAATATACTTTAGAAGTAAAACCGGAATTTAGAGATCAATATTCAGTTACTGATTTAAGAACAATTCAGGATTGGGTAGTAAAACGCCAACTTTCAGGAATAAAAGGAGTTGTTGAGATTAATACTTGGGGAGGCTATTTGAAGCAATATGAAATCGCTATCAATCCGTCGAACTTAAAAGCAATGAACATCAGTACTACAGATGTTTTTACTGCTCTGGAGAAAAACAACAGCATTGCAGGCGGTGCTTATATTGAAAAAGTTAACCAAAGTTATTTTATTCGTGCTGAAGGAAAAGTAAAATCACTTCAGGACATTGAAAATATTGTCGTGAAAACCGTCAATGGAATGCCTATTTATGTAAAAAATGTAGCTGAAGTACGTTTTGGTGCTGCCAATCGTTTTGGAGCAATTACCGGAAATGGTGAAGGTGAGAAAGTTCTTGGGCAAGTAATGATGCTTAAAGGAGCCAATTCAAAACAGGTTATCAATGACGTAAAAGATAGAATTGCTGTTATTCAAAAATCACTGCCTGAAGGGGTTTATATTAACGGCTTTTTGGAACGAAGCGAATTAGTAGGCAAAACAACTTTCACGGTTGCCGAAAATCTTATTTTAGGTTGCCTTATTGTGATTTTTGTTGTGGTTTTATTGTTAGGAAATTGGCGTTCCGGCTTAGTTGTAGCTTCAGTTATTCCGTTGTGTTTACTGTTTGCAATTTCGTTAATGAATATTTTTGGCATTGATGCGAATCTGATGAGTTTGGGTGCCATTGACTTCGGAATTATAATTGACGGAGCGGTGATTATAGTAGAGTTTATTGCTTTTCAAATAGCCAGTAAATCAGCGCAATTAGGTCCGCTTTCGAAAGAAGACCGTCAACTTGAAATTGATCAAATCACCTATAAAAGTGCCTCTAAAATGATGAATTCGGCTATTTTTGGACAGCTGATTATTCTAATCGTTTTTATTCCAATTCTTTCTCTTTCTGGGATTGAAGGCAAAATGTTTAAACCTATGGCAATGACCTTTAGTTTTGCCCTAGTTGGAGCCATGATCTTCTGTTTTACCTATGTACCAGTTGTTTCATCTTTATTTCTAAAGCCAACGGTAGAAAATCCAAAATCGATATCCAGTAAATTAATACGTAAACTAAATTCTTGGTATCTGCCTGTTATCAGTTGGGCTTTGAGTAATACTAAGAAAGTAATGTATGGTGCAGTAGGTTTGCTACTAATGGCTGCAGTTTTATTTACTACAATGGGAGGGGAGTTCATTCCTACTCTTGATGAAGGAGATTTCGTGATTCAGCCTGTCCTAAAAACAGGAACTTCATTGACAAAAACAATTGCCACCACAACTAAAATCGAAAAGATAATTCTTGAAAATTTCCCTGAAGTGGAGCAGGTGGTAAGTAGGATAGGAGCCGCCGAGGTACCAACAGACCCAATGAGTATGGAGGAAAGTGATGTAATCGTGAAGCTAAAGCCAAAATCAGAATGGGTTTCGGCATCCAGTAAAGACGAATTAGCTGATAAAATAAAAGCAGCTATTGAAAAACAAATTCCAAACATGGAAATTGAATTTACCCAACCTATAGAAATGCGTTTCAACGAATTAATTTCAGGTACGAGATCAGATGTAGCGGTAAAAGTATTTGGTGAAGACTTAAGCATTTTGGCCACAAAAGCCAATGAAATTAAAAAAGCAATAGAAAAAGTAGAAGGTGCCTCAGATGTCATTATTGAAAAGACAGAAGGATTACCACAAATGACGGTACGCTATGACCGATCTAAAATTGCCCGATATGGCTTGAATATTTCGGATCTAAATGACATTATTGCTCTTGGGTTTGCAGGAAAAACAGTAGGTAATGTCTTTGAGGGAGAAAAACGTTTTGACATGGTTATTAGGCTGGATCAAACTAAACGTAATGATATAAATGATCTGAAAAACTTATATGTATCAACTCCAGCAGGAGAACAAATTCCGTTACAAGAATTAGCAAATATTGAATATACTGAAGGGCCTGCCAAAATATCCAGAGATAATACTAATAGAAGAGTTGTAGTGGGAATCAATGTGAGAAACAGGGATTTGCAAAGTGTAGTAACAGATATTCAGAAAATTGTTGATACACAAATTAAATTGCCAACAGGATACTATGTTGAATATGGAGGGCAGTTTGAGAATTTACAAAGTGCCAAAGCCAGATTAATGATTGCAGTACCAATTGCCTTGTTTTTGATTTTTATACTACTATATTTTGCCTTTGGTTCAATCAAAGAAGCGCTAATGGTATATTCAGCAATTCCGCTTTCAGCAGTGGGTGGAGTATTATTTTTATGGATGCGAGGTCTGCCGTTTAGTATTTCAGCAGGAGTAGGATTTATAGCGCTGTTTGGTATTGCAGTTTTAAATGGAATCGTATTAATCGAACATTTTAAAGAACTAAAACATCAGGGAATGAAAGATATCGACGAACTTATTTTAAAAGGAACCACAGACAGATTACGTCCGGTATTATTAACGGCTGCTGCCGCAGCTTTAGGATTTTTACCTATGGCAATATCATCGTCTGCAGGTGCAGAAGTACAACGACCTCTCGCAACTGTAGTTATTGGAGGGTTATTTACAGCGACAATTTTGACTATGGTTGTTTTGCCTATTTTATTTAAGGTTTTTGATGAAAAAGAGTTTAAAAAACCAAAATTTAAAAAGCATCATAGCAGTACATATCTACTTCTATTGTTGTTAAGTACTTCGTTTGCTTTTTCACAAAATTCAAATCCCGAATTGGATAGTTTAATTGGAAAAGGGATCACTAATAATAAAGGCTTAAAGAGTTATCAATTGCAGGTCGATAAATACCAGGCTAATATAAAAAGTGCGTATACCTTTGAAAAAACGACTATTTATTATAATTATGATCAAAATAACTTGGCTTCGAATAATGAACCTCTGAAGATCTTTGGGGCGCAACAACGCTTTTCTTTCCCCACGGTGTATGGTGCACAAAAAAGAGTAAATGAAGCGGAATATGAAAAGGGGAAAGCCAATTTTGAAATTCAAAAGAACAAACTTTCAGTAGAGATTTCCAAAGTATATTATCACATTGTGTATTTGCAAAATCGGGAAAAGTTATATCTCTATTTGGATAGTTTGTATCAAAATTTTTCAAAAGCTAGCGACAGACGTTTTGAATTAGGCGAAACCAATTATCTCGAAAAAATTACTGCTCAGGCCAAATTTCGACAAATAAAAACAAGTCTTTCTCAAATTGAAAATGATAAAAAAGCACAGTATGATTTGTTGTATTCCTTGATTCAAACTGATGAAGAAATAGTTGTAAAAAACAATTCAATCAGTCCACTACTTAATTCAACTGAAGAATTAAGTAAAAGTATTCATAACAAATATTTAGAGAGTGTTACGAATAATTATAAGAGCCAAATTAAACTTGAAAAACAACATTGGTTACCTGATTTTCATCTGGAATATTTTAGAGGATCAAATAAAGGTTTGTCACAATCATTAAATGGTTTTCAGATTGGAATTGGGGTTCCAATTTTATTCTCGGGAAATGTTTCAAAATCAAAAGTGGCACAACTCGAATTGCAAAGTTGGGAACAACAAAAAGCTAATGAAGAACAAAAAAGAGAACAGTTTGTTAACCAAAAAAAGAACGAGTTAGCAAAGTATCAGGAAGCAATAAATTACTATAATCAATACGGAAAAAAGTTGTCAGATGAAATTATAAAGGTGGGAAATTTGAGTTACAAACATGGAGAAATTGACTTCTTTCAGTACATTCAAAGTTTAGAAAATGCCACTGCCATTCAAGTAGAATATTTAGACAATGTTCTTCAATTCAATAAAACCCAACTGGATTCACAATACCTTAATTTCTAAAAAGCATAAAATGAATAAATCTATATATTTACTAGCCTTGTCACTTGTTTTATTCTCATGTAAGGAGACTAAAACAGAAGAAACTCCAATTAAAGATGATAATTTAATTACAGTCACCTCTGATCAATTTAAGTCAACAGCAATGGAAATCGCAAGTCCAACTGAACAAGATTTTGAGGTAACAGTAAAAACTGCAGGTAAAATTGATGTGCCACCACAAAACAGAGCCCAAGTAACCACTTTTGTTGGTGGAAATGTCAAATCGACAAGACTATTGGTTGGTGACAAGGTAACAAAAGGACAAGCTTTACTAACTTTGGAAAACACAGAGTTTTTAGATATTCAAAGAGACTATCTCGAGGTGGCTGAGCAAATTAAATATCTGCAATCAGAATACGAACGCCAGAAAACATTATTTGACGAAAAAATCACCTCTCAGAAAAACTATCTGAAAGCCGAAAGTGAGTATCGAAGAGCCAAGGCAATGTATCAAAGCCTTAGGGCAAAATTAAAATTATTGAATATCAATCCTTCTAATGTAGCGCAGGGAAAATTAACGTCAGTAATTACAATTTTCTCCCCTATATCAGGTGATATTGTAGTAATGAATGCAAATGTGGGGATGTATGTCGCTCCTTCAGATGTAATGCTTGAAATTATTCAAACAGATCACTTGCACTTAGAATTAAATGTTTTTGAAAAAGACATTTTAAAGGTCAAAGAGGAACAAGATATTAATTTTACAGTTCCTGAAGCTACTAAAGACGTATTTCATGCAAAAGTGCATTTAGTAGGTAAATCTATTGAAGGAAATGACCGGACAATCAATGTTCATGGTCATTTAGACGACAATATAAAGCAAAAACTAATTACAGGAATGTTTGTTGAAGCGGCCATTGTGGTGGATTCTAAAAAGGGAATGGCAATTCCTACAGAAGCATTGATAACCGAAAACAACAGAAACTTCGTACTTTTATTGAAAGAAAATAAAAACAACAGTTATTTCTTTAAAAAAGTGCCAGTTGAAGTGGGTGAACGATCAGAAAAATTTGTTGAAATTCTTTCAGGAACTCAAGTTAATTCTTCATCAAAAATATTGGTAAAGGGTGTTTTTGACTTAGTTAATTAAAAAAAATATATGGACTTAAACAAACTAAAAGGGCAGCTCCAAACAGAAGTAGATACTGCTTTTTTGTATGAAAGTATTGCTGCCATACAAACTGATGATAATTTAGTCCGTGTATTGCAAAGTCTGGGTGAAATTGAAAAGGGGCATGCCAAGCATATGCTTGATAAAGTGATAAGTGCGGAGCCTAATTACAAAATACCTTCACCATCTTCAAGAGCTAAGATTCAGTTAAAATTGGGAAAGATTTTTGGCTATGGTTCCATAATTAGTAGTTTGTCGAATATCGAAAAACAATTTGCAGTAAATGCTATAAAAAACAAAATAGAAAGCGGAGGAAAACCAACCGGTTTTGAGCACAATCATCTAAAAATAATTGAAGCGGTTAATGATAACGCAGCTTTTAATGTTTCAGGAGGCTTTTTATCGAAATTTGAAAGCCGACATAAATCCGTTGGCGGGAATGCTTTACGGGCCGCTGTTTTAGGATCGAATGATGGCTTGGTTTCTAATATGAGTTTGGTAATGGGTGTTGCGGGAGCGGCAGTCTCAAACAATACCATATTACTGACGGGAATTGCAGGATTAATGGCTGGAGCTATTTCGATGGCTTTGGGCGAATGGCTATCGGTACAAAGTTCAAGGGAATTGAATCAACGCCAAATCGATCTGGAAACGGAAGAACTGCAAGCTTCTCCGGAAGAGGAAAAAAAAGAGTTAGTTTTATTATATCAGGCAAAAGGAATGAGTATCGAAGAGGCTACGAAATTGGCGGAGAAAGCATTCGAAAGCCATGAAACAGCTATAGACGCCATTATAAAAGAAGAATTGGGAATCGACAAAGAAGAATTAGGTGGTTCGGCATGGGAAGCGGCAATTGCTTCTTTTGTGCTTTTTTCAATAGGTGCCATTATTCCTCTTTATCCCTTTATGTTTTTGGACGGAAAAAATGCCATTTTATTGAGCGTAGGAAGCAGTGTTATCGGACTTTTTGGTATTGGTGCCGCCATTACTTTGCTCACCGGAAAGAGCATTTTGTTCTCTGGCTTTAGACAAGTATTTTTCGGTTTGGCCGCCGCCGCCGTAACCTACGGTATTGGATCGTTAATAGGAGTTTCATTAGCAGGATAAATTGATTAAGTTTGTTGAATACTAATATACCAATTAAATTATATAATTATGAATGATGCTCACTTACACCTTGTGGTAAATCACTTTCCAATAATAGTGACTTTTTTGGGATTGGGGATTTTGGTAGTTGGAATGTTTTTAAAGAACAATTCGGTAAAAAATACCGCTTATGTCTTATTTGTTGTTGCTGCAATTTTTGCTTTGGCTAGTATGGCTACAGGAGATGGCGCAGAAGAAATGGTTGAGGATATGCCCAGCATAGGAAAAAAAATTATCCATGAGCATGAAGAATTGGCAGAGAAATTGACTTTAGTTTTATATGCTACGGGACTTTTTAGCTTACTTTCATTATATACCTCTTTCAAAAAAAATAAATTTGCTAAAATACTATCATATAGCACCTTATTACTTGCCTTTGCTGCTTCATTTTTAGCTGTTGGGGTAGGGAATTCTGGTGGGGAAATACGTCATACCGAGATTAGGGCAGAAAGTACTAATGCAATAATAAATGACACTAATGCTGTTAAAAGCCAAAATTCAGAGGAAGAAGAATAGATTGAAAATTCAAAGTACTAATAATAATTTAACAAAAACTCTCTGTTAAGTTAAATTTAATATTGTGTTCTAAATAAAATTTCATGTATATTTGCAACAGGAATTAAAATTCTAAAATAAAACACAGTTATGTTTACAATACAATTGCATCATCATCATTTTCATTCTTGCTCTCAAGCGAAGTGTTAATGATATGCATGTAAATCATCATATTTAAAAACCCGTTTGAGTACATCAAACGGGTTTTTTATTTGCCATTTTTTGTACTCAGACATATTTAACAAGAAAACTAAAAACAAAAAAAATGAGTACATTAAAAATTGCAATTCAAAAATCAGGACGTTTAAACGAAGAAAGCATTCAGATCTTAAAAGATTGCGGAATCTCGATTAACAACGGAATCGATCAATTAAAAGCTGAAGCGTCAAACTTTCCTCTAGAGGTATTATACTTAAGAAACTCTGATATTCCTCAATATTTGATTGACGGTGTGGTAGACATTGCCATTGTTGGAGATAATTTATTGGTAGAAAAAGGAAAAGGAATTGAAGTGGTTCAAAAACTTGGGTTTTCAAAATGTAAGGTTTCTGTTGCTGTCCCCAAAACATTCGAATATAATTCAATTCAAGATTTAAACGGACTTCGTATTGCGACTTCATATCCTAATACCGTTATCGAGTATTTTAATTCTTTTGGTGTGAATGTTGATATTCACCAAATTTCAGGTTCGGTTGAAATTGCCCCAAATATTGGTCTTGCAGATGCTATTGTCGATATTGTTTCAAGCGGAAGTACTTTGTTTAAAAACAACTTAAAAGAAGTAGAGATAATTTATAAAAGTGAAGCAGTTTTAGCTGTTTCTCCAAAAGTAACTCCAGAGGTTCAAAAATTAATTGACACTTTAAAATTTAGAATAGAATCGGTTTTAAGAGCTCGTAAATCAAAATACATTTTGATGAACGTTCCTAACGATAAAATTGAGCAAGTAGGAAAGATTCTTCCAGTACTGCGTAGTTTGACTGTTTTGCCATTAGCACAAGAAGGTTGGAGTAGTGTACACTCAGTAATCGATAAAGATACTTTTTGGGATGTAATCGATCAATTAAAAGAGGCTGGAGCCGAAGGAATTTTGATTTGCCCAATTGAAAAAATGGTACTTTAGATAATTATAAATTATTAAGTATGAATTATAAAGTTGAGCAAAACTTAGTAGTTGATACTTTAGCAAACTTTGCGAAAACTCTTTGCGAGCTTTGCTGTTAAACCAAAAAACGATGAATAAAATATATAGCCCGAAACCCGATACTTGGTCAGAAATCTTGGAGCGACCTACAAAAACGGTCGACGATATTGAACTTACAGTAAAAGAAATTTTCAAAGAAGTTCAGAAGAAAGGGGATGAAGCTGTCGCAAAATACACTTCGATTTTCGACGGTGTCAATTTTGAAAATCTAGAAGTTTCTATACAGGAAATTGAAACGGCTGTTGCTGCTGTTCCTACTGAATTGAAGGAAGCAATTCAATTAGCTAAAAGCAATATCGAAAAGTTTCATGCGGCTCAAAAAACAGCCAAAGTGGAAGTAGAAACGGTAGAAGGTGTACAATGCTGGCAGGAAAAAAGACCGATTCAAAAAATTGGTTTGTATATTCCTGGTGGTACAGCTCCTTTGTTTTCAACGGTTTTAATGTTGGCTGTTCCTGCAAATATTGCAGGGTGTAAAGAAATTGTCTTGTGTTCACCTCCAGATAAACAAGGAAATATAAATCCAGCGATTTTATACGCGGCTCAATTATGTGGCGTAACTAAAATTTTAAAAGTAGGAGGAATTCAAGCGATTGCCGGTCTGACCTTTGGTACTCAAACAATCCCTAAAGTATATAAAATATTTGGACCAGGAAATCAATTTGTAACTGTTGCTAAGCAATTAGCGACACAATATGGTGTTGCAATTGATATGCCTGCTGGACCTTCTGAATTGTTGGTTGTAGCTGATGACATTGCTGTTCCCGCTTTTGTAGCCTCGGATTTATTGTCGCAAGCAGAACACGGAACGGATAGTCAGGTTATTTTGGTTTCTACTTCTAAAAATCTGATTGATGCTGTTGAAGATGAAATTCAACTTCAGTTAGAGCAGTTACCTAGAAAAGAAATTGCAGAAAAAGCAATCGCAAATTCAAAGTTGATTTATGTCGCAAACGATTCGACAGCTTTAGAATTAATCAATGAATACGGACCAGAGCACTTTATTGTTTGTACTGCCAATGATGATTTTTATATTGACGGAATTGAAAATGCAGGTTCGGTTTTTATTGGGAATTATACGCCAGAGAGTGCTGGAGATTATGCTTCAGGAACAAACCATACATTGCCGACAAACGGTTACGCAAAGAATTATAGTGGTGTAAATCTAGATAGTTTCACTAAATCAATGACTTTTCAAAAAATATCTGAAGTCGGAATTCAGAAAATTGGAAAAGCCATTGAAGTTATGGCTGAAGCTGAAGGATTGCAAGCACATAAGCATGCCGTTACTTTGAGATTGAAGAGTTTAGAATAAAGAACATAGAATAAAGAAAATAGATATACATTTAGAACTACAGTAAATCTTTGTTCTATTCCCTAAATTCTTTACTCTTTTTAAAATAGGAAAATGGAAAATTTCGATATAAATAATTTAGTTCGTGAGAACGTAAAAACCATGAAACCGTACTCATCGGCTCGTGATGAATTTAAGGATTTTGATGTTGCTCAAATGATTTTTTTGGATGCCAATGAAAACCCTTATCAAAGTGGGGTAAATCGTTATCCAGATCCACAGCAAAGCAGCGTGAAAGCAGTTTTAGCAAAACAAAGAAACCTGCAAGCCAATCAAATTTTACTTGGAAACGGTAGTGATGAAGTATTAGATCTATTGTTCAGAGCTTTTTGCGAACCAAATGTGGACAATGTAATCACATTGCCACCCACATATGGAATGTATGGCGTTTTGGCAAATATTAATGCAGTTGCGAATAGAGAAGTACTACTTTCTACAGATTTCCAACCGGAAATTGATGCTATTCTTGATGCTGTCGATGAGAATACTAAAATGATCTTTTTATGTTCGCCAAACAACCCTACCGGGAATACTTTTTCGGATGAAAGTGTGGTAACTTTACTGCAAAATTTTAAGGGATTGGTAGTTATTGACGAGGCATATATTGATTTTTCAAAAAAGCAAAGTTGGTTAAATGAATTGGACGAATATCCTAATTTGATAATTACGCAAACCTTGTCAAAAGCCTATGGCTTGGCAGGAATTCGTTTAGGAATTTGTTACGCTTCTAGTGCAATTATTGGTGTTTTGAATAAAATCAAACCACCTTATAATGTAAATGAACTGACGCAAAAAAGGGCTTTGGAAAGATTAGCAGACAAAGAAAAAATTCAACTCGAAATTGACTCAATTATAATGCAAAGAGAAGATTTACTTAAAGTTTTAGATGAAGTAAAATTTGTATCAAAAATATATCCTACTGAAGCGAATTTCGTTTTGATTAAAGTAGATGATGCCAGCAAACGCTACAATGAATTAATAGCTAAAGGAATTGTTATTAGAAACAGGACAACTCAGCCGTTATGTGAAAATACCCTACGATTAACTATTGGGACAGCAGAAGAAAATAAAAAATTAATGGATGCATTATTAGCGATTAGCTAATTTTCAAAAGAATTATAAAATGAAAAAAGTACTTTTTATCGATCGTGACGGAACGATTGTTTTAGAACCAGAAGGATATCAATTAGACAGTTTAGATAAATTAGAATTTTATCCAAAGTCATTTCAATATTTGGCTAAAATCGCCAATGAATTGGAATATGAATTAGTAATGGTAACCAATCAAGACGGTCTTGGAACGGATAGTTTTCCTGAAGACACATTTTGGCCTACGCAAAATTTCATATTGAGGGCTTTTGAAAATGAAGGAATCCTTTTTGACGACATTTTTGTAGATCGCTCTTTTCCTGAAGATAACGCACCTACACGCAAGCCCAGAACGGGAATGTTGACAAAATATATAGATAATCCAGCCTACGATTTAGCGAATTCATTTGTTTTAGGGGATCGTTTAACGGATGTAGAACTAGCCAAAAACCTAGGAGCGCAAGCAATTTTCATGAACACGACTGAGGGTGCTGGAAGTACTGAAATTGCTGCAAAAAGAGAAGAATTAGACTCTGTAATTACTTTGCAAAGTACAGACTGGAAAGTGATTTATGAGTTTTTAAAACTAGAAGCACGTTCAACTACTATTTCTAGAAAAACGAATGAAACAGACATATACATCAATCTTAATCTGGATGGAACTGGAAAAAGCAAAATCGAAACTGGAATTGCCTTTTTTGATCATATGCTTGACCAAATTGCACGCCACGGACAAATGGATTTAGAAATTCTTGTAAAAGGAGATTTAGAAGTTGATGAGCATCATACTATTGAAGACACTGCTATTGCTCTTGGAGAAGTTTTTGCGAAAGCATTAGGGAATAAACTGGGGATTGAGCGTTACGGTTTTTGTTTACCAATGGACGATTGTTTAGCACAAGTAGCGATTGACTTTGGAGGAAGAAACTGGCTAGTTTGGGAAACTGAATTCAAACGTGAAATGGTTGGGAAAATGCCAACAGAAATGTTCTTGCACTTTTTTAAATCATTCTCAGATGGGGCAAAAGCCAATATCAATATCAAAGCAGAAGGACAAAACGAGCACCATAAAATTGAGGCCATTTTTAAGGCTTTCGCCAAAGCAATTAAGGTTGCCGTAAAACGTGATACCGAAAAGATGATTTTACCAAGTACGAAAGGGATGCTGTAGCCCCCTAACCCCCGAAGGGGGAATTAATGGGCATATAAATTAGTTTAGAAAAATATTATGGATCAAGAAAAAACACAATCTTCTTCAACTCCCCCTTCGGGGGCTGAGAGGCTTGTAATCATAAATTACGGAGCAGGAAATATTCAAAGCATTATGTTTGCTATCGAAAGATTGGGATTTAAGGCGGTTTTGAGTAATGATCCAGCCGAGATAAAAGCAGCCGATAAAGTAATTTTTCCTGGTGTAGGTGAAGCGAGTTCAGCGATGGAGATGCTTTTAGAAAGTGGTTTAGATACTTTAATACCAACATTGAAACAACCTGTTTTGGGAATCTGTTTGGGAATGCAATTGATGTGCAATCATACTCAAGAAGGAGATACGAAAGGATTGGGAATTTTTGATGTAGACATACTCAAATTTTCATCAAAAGTAAAAGTACCACAAATGGGGTGGAATAATATTTACAACCTCAAATCAGATTTATTTAAAGGTGTTTCTGAAAATGAATACATGTATTTGGTACACAGTTTTTACGCGCCCAATTGTGCAGAATCAATTGCGACTACTAACTACGAAGTGGAATATGCTTCGGCATTACAAAAAGACAATTTTTACGGAACCCAATTTCACCCTGAAAAAAGCGGTGATGTAGGAGAAAAAATTCTTGGAAATTTCCTAAAACTTTAAACCTGAAAAAAATTATGCGTATAATACCAGCCATAGACATCATCGACGGAAAATGTGTCCGTTTATCAAAAGGGGATTACAACACTAAGATCATATACAATGAAAACCCGCTGGAAGTGGCTAAATCATTTGAAGCACACGGAATAGAATACTTGCATTTGGTTGATTTAGATGGAGCCAAATCAAGCCAAATAGTCAATTATAAAATATTGGAACAAATCGCTACTCAAACGAGTTTGAAAATTGATTTTGGCGGTGGATTGAAATCTGATGCCGATTTGAAGATTGCCTTCGAAAGTGGTGCTAACCAAATCACAGGTGGAAGTATTGCTGTAAAAAACAGAGCGATTTTCGAAAAATGGATCGCTGAATACGGAGCAGATAAAATTATCCTTGGAGCAGATGCTAATAATGAAAAAGTAGCCGTTTCAGGTTGGTTAGAAGAGTCTAACGAAGATTTAGTTCCTTTCATTCAAGATTATCAGGCTAAAGGAATTCAGTACGTTATTTGCACTGATATTGCTAAAGATGGAATGCTAGAAGGTCCTTCTTTTGATTTGTACGCGAAGATTTTGGCGGAAGCCCAAGGAATTAAATTAATTGCTTCAGGTGGAATTTCTACATTTGATGAATTGCCTAAACTGGACGAATTAGGTTGTGAAGGTACGATCATTGGAAAAGCAATTTATGAAGGACGGATCTCGTTGAAACAATTGGAACAATATATTATAGCATAAATTCAAATTTTTTAGAGACGCACACGGTAGAGACGCACTGCAGTGCGTCTCTACACAAAACGAAAAAAATCATGTTAACAAAAAGAATTATACCCTGCCTAGATATAAAAAACGGTCGTACCGTTAAAGGCGTAAATTTTGTAGATTTACGAGATGCAGGTGATCCTGTTGAACTGGCAAAAATTTATTCAGATGAAGGCGCTGATGAATTGGTATTTCTAGATATTTCAGCAACTGAAGAGCAAAGAAAAACATTGATTGACTTAGTTCGAAAAGTGGCTTCTACAATCAATATTCCGTTTACCGTTGGTGGTGGAATCTCATCTGTAGAAGATGTTGCCATTTTGTTGCAAAACGGGGCTGATAAAGTGTCTATCAATTCATCGGCGGTAAAAAATCCGCAGTTGATCAATGATTTGGCGCAAAAATTTGGAAGCCAATGTGTAGTTGTTGCAATTGATGCAAAACAGATTGCCGGTGAATGGGTAGTACATTTGGTTGGAGGAAAAGTACCTACTGAATTAAATCTATTTAATTGGGCAGTGGAAGTGGCAGATAGAGGCGCGGGAGAAATCTTGTTTACTTCAATGGATAATGACGGAACTAAAAATGGTTTTGCTAATGAAGCTTTGGCTAAATTATCAACATTGGTAAATATCCCGATTATTGCTTCTGGAGGTGCTGGAAATATACAGCATTTTGTAGATAGTTTTGCAGTTGGAAAAGCAGATGCAGCTTTGGCCGCAAGTGTATTTCATTTTAAAGAGATTGAAATTAAGACCTTAAAACAAGAATTGAAGAATAATAATATCGAGGTGAGATTGTAGAACATAGAAAAAAGAGTAAAGAAGTCAGAGGTAAAATCTTTCAATATTTGTATCTTTTAATCATTAAATTATAAAAAATGAACATAGATTTTTCAAAAAGCGCAGACGGATTAATTCCAGCAATTATACAAGACAGTGAAACTAAAGCCGTTTTGATGTTGGGTTACATGAATGCGGAAGCGTATCAAAAAACAGTTGAAACACAAAAAGTAACTTTTTTCAGTCGTTCTAAGCAAAGACTTTGGACAAAAGGAGAAGAGAGTGGAAATTTTTTGAATTTGGTTGATATCAAAAATGACTGTGATGGTGATACCTTGTTAATTCAAGCAAAACCGGTGGGACCAACTTGCCATACAGGTGCTGACACTTGCTGGCAAACAGAAAATAAATCAGATTATGGATTTATTTCAACATTAGAAGACACTATTGAACTTCGAAAAAATAACGCCGATTCTGAAAAAAGTTATGTGGCTTCATTGTTCAAATTGGGAATGAACAAAATCGCTCAAAAGGTAGGTGAGGAAGCTGTTGAAGTGGTTATAGAAGCCAAAGATGACAACGATGATTTGTTTCTAAGTGAAAGTGCCGATTTGCTATTTCATTACCTTATTCTTCTTCAAGCCAAAGGATTCAAAATTGATGATGTTGTAGAAGTACTAAAAAGTCGTCAGAAGTAGATAAATTTCCTTGTTAATAGTATTACAGAAACCCCAATAGCGAATTCATTTGCTGTTGGGGTTTCTTTTTTCTTTTTTATCAAAAGACAATCCCTTATATTTACTATTTATATTAAAAAAATACCACAATAGATTTATGAATTTTGATATTGAAACGCGTACTAAAGATTTAAATCATACAATTATAAAAACAGGACTCCATTTCATATTAACCACTGATGAAGATGATTCACGTCCAGTATACCTTTCGGGAAATTTTAACGAATGGCGTACTCAGGATAAAGAGTTTATGATGGAGAGAGTTGGAGCTGGTTTGTATCACTACAAATTCACCCACGATTTTGATTATCCGGAGACTCTTTTATATAAATTCACCAAGGGAGATTGGAGTGAAGTAGAAATTGACAGTGCGGGTAATCGTACTGAAAACAGATCAACAATGAAACACACGGGGATTCAGAAAGAACATGTAGCAAGATGGCGTAAAAACTGGTTGCCTTTCAGACAAAATTTCTTACCGCAGCTGATGCTTATATCTGATGCTTTTGAAATTCCGCAGCTTAATAAAACGCGAAAAATATGGGCTTTGCTTCCGCATGATTATGACAGCTCTGATGAACGTTATCCTGTTATGTATTTGCAGGATGCCCAAAATTTATTTAATGAAAGTGCAGAGTACGGGAATTGGGAAATTGACAAGAAGCTGGCTGTAATGTCTGAATATAAAATAGGTAAAATCATCGTCATTGCCATAGAACATGCCGAAGAGGATAGAGTAAAGGAATATAGTGTAGGGAAAAGTGTCCTTGGAAAAGGGCAAGGAAAAAAATACATCCGTTTTGTGACTGAAACCCTAAAGCCATTTGTTGATATTAATTTTCGAACAAAAAAAGACAGAGAAAATACAGGAATAGGAGGTAGTTCGATGGGCGGATTAATCAGTATTTTTAGTGGATTGCGCTATCCAGAAGTTTTTGGGAAATTAATGATTTTCTCTCCTTCACTTTGGGTTAAGCCAGATCTGAAAATTAATATTGCAGATGAGAGTATCAACGACACTAAAATTTATTTATATGCGGGTGGTGATGAAAGTGAAACGATGATTGAACACGTGAAAAGTTTTAAAAACCGAATGCTTTCAAGTGAATTTGTGAAAGATAAAATGAAAATTAATTTAAGCATCAATAAACAGGGAAAGCACAACGAAACCTATTGGAGTGATGAATTCCCTAAAGCAATTGAGTGGCTGTTTTTTAACAATAAAGACAATTAAATGAAAACAAAAAAAATTGACAACTTAAAAGAATTTTCGGGAACAGTTTTAATTCCAGTTTTTGAAACGACTGCTAAAAATTTAATTCCCATTAAATATGATGATTTAGCCGTTTCTGCCAAAGTTTTTTACGGAAAAAAAGACACTCATTATTTAGTTGAAAAAAATGACAATACCTTTATTTTTATAGGGTTAGGTAAGTCAATTGATTATAAGTCGTTAAAAACGATATTTCGCAGGATAGCATCTAAGGAAAAAGAAACTTTTGCAAAAAGCGTGGCTCTGTCACTGCCTTCAGAATTTAGCTCTGAGGAAGTGGAAGCCGCTATATCTGGATTGCTTCTAGGAACTTACAGTTTAGGACATTTCAAAAAAGAAGAAGATCATCCATTTTTAGATCCTGATTTTGAATTGGATATTTTATCTGATAAAGATCATACCGATTCTATAAATAAGGCCATAAAAATTGCACGTGCACAACTAGAGACTCTTAAACTGGTTGATTTGCCACCTAACAAAGTCACGCCAAAATATTTGGCCACATGGGCGTTGGATAAAGGTGAGAAATACGGATTCGATGTTGAAGTTCTAGGTTTGGAAGCATCCAAGATAGAAGGCTTAGGGGCTTTTTTGGCTGTTGGAAAAGGTAGCGAAAACGAACCGCAATTTGTAATTATTAAGTACAGTCCTAAAGAGGAAACTGAAGCTTTAAAACATGTTGGACTGGTAGGAAAAGGAATCACATTTGATACAGGAGGTTTAAATATAAAAACCGCAGGAATGGTTCATATGAAATGTGATATGGCTGGTGGTGGTGCTGTATTTGGCGCGATGCAACTTATAGCTGATTTGCAATTACCTATAAAAGTAACTGCAATTGTTCCCTGTGCCGAGAATTCAGTAGATAGCAAATCATTTTTGCCTAGTGATGTGATTCACAGTTATAGCGGGAATTCAATTGAAATTATAGATACTGATGCTGAAGGACGTCTTGTTTTGGCTGACGGATTATCCTATTTAATTAAAAATTACAAGCCAGAATATATAGTAGATATTGCCACATTAACAGGAAGCAGTGTGGGAACTTTAGGATATGAAGCTGGTGCTTTGTTTACTAATAACGAAGCCATTTCAAAGAAACTGCAAGAAGTAGGGGACTCCATTGGAGAGCGTTTATGGCAATTGCCACTTTGGGATGTTTATAAGCAGGATATAGAAAGTGATATCGCTGATGTAAAGAATTATAGTGGAAAACCAGTCGCTGGTGCGATAAGTGCAGCTAAATTTTTGGAATATTTTACACAAGAGCACCCAGCTTGGGCGCATCTTGATATTGCAGGAGTAGCTTTTGGAGATGACGAATTTGCCAAGAGTAAACATGCAACAGCATACGGAGTTCATTTATTAACCAAGTTCATCGAAAACTTATAAGCTTATGAAAAATGCTAAGACCTTCATTTGTATTTCAAATTATTTTAAGGGTGCCGACTTTTTAATTCATTTAAAGAATCTAGGCAACAAAGTATACCTTATAACAAGCGAAAAATTGCGCGATAAGCCATGGCCACATGACTCTATCGACGAAATATTTTACATGCAAGGTCAGGACATCGATTGGAATTTGGAGCATTTATTACTGGGAGTCGGTAATTTGATGAAATCAAATCAAGTAGATGCGATTGTAGCATTAGATGATTATGATGTGGAAAAAGCCACTTATCTTAGGGAAAACCTGAGGATTGATGGTATGGGCCAAACCACAGGTCGTTATTTTAGAGATAAATTAGCAATGCGAATGAGAGCAAAAAGTTGCGGTATTAACAGTCCCTCTTTTTGTTCCTTATTCAATGATCATGATATCAATACTTTTGCAGACACTGTTTCGGCTCCATGGGTATTAAAACCACGATCTGAAGCATCTGCTTCTGGAATTATAAAAGTGTTTGATAAAGAAAGCTTGTGGATGCACATAAATGAAATGGGAAATAACCGTTTCAAGTATTTGTTGGAACAATTCAAACCCGGAGATGTTTATCATTGTGACAGTTTAATTTTAGATCGAAAAATTATATTTAGCTTGACCTCGAAATATTTGGCAACGCCAATGGAAATTTCTCAAGCGGGAGGTGTATTTCGCAGTTCAAATATTCCATATAATTCAGATGATGACAAGGCGATTAAAAAGGTTAATGAGCAGGTGTTAAAAGGCTTTGGATTGAAATATGGTGCCGCACACACTGAGTTTATTAAAAATAGTGAAGACGGGGAAATATACTTCTTGGAAACTTCCTCTCGTGTTGGTGGTGCTCACCTTGCCGAAATGGTGGAAGCAGCTTCAGGCATCAATCTTTGGAAAGAGTGGGCCGCAATCGAAGACGCATTGGTGAAAGGCAAAAAATACAGCTTACCAAAAGTGAAGAAAGGCTACGCCGGAATCGTATTGACATTATCTAAATATCAAAATCCAGATTTATCTTCTTTTTCTGATCCAGAAGTTTGCTTTACAGTTCCATTGGAATATCATGCAGGCTTAATCGTAAAATCAGATAAACATGAAAGAATACTGGAGTTACTGAATGAATATGTTGACAGATTGGTTGCAGATTATTCTGTAGTGGTGGAACAAGAAAAAGTGTCAAAGCTGCATTAGTTGAACGGTTTACAGTATCGAATTACATTATTATCTAAGGTTACAAATTCATGAAGAAATTATTCGGTTTTATTTTTATATCATTATTTATTTCAAATAACACAAAAGCACAAGGTCTGTTAAAAGGGAACAATGAAGTTTTCACAAGACAGGATACATTAAGGGGAAGTATAACCAAAGAAAGAGCATGGTGGGATGTGAAATATTATTATCTGGATATAAAAGTTAATCCTTCAGATAGCACGATTACAGGGTCTAATACTATTAAATATCAAGTGTTACAAGAGTACAATCGCATGCAAATTGATTTGCAAAAACCGATGGATATTTATAAGGTGATTCAGGATGGTAAAACTTTAAAATTCACAAGAGAAGGCAATGCTTTTTTTATTGAATTACTTGCTCCCCAAACAGCGGGCAAGACAAAAGAATTGACTGTTTTTTACGGAGGCAAACCCAAAGTAGCTGTCAATCCACCATGGGATGGAGGTATCACTTGGAAAAAAGATGGTAATGGTAAACTATTTATTGCTTCTTCCTGTCAGGGACTAGGAGCAAGTGTTTGGTGGCCAAACAAAGACCATATGTATGACGAGGTAGAGAACATGCTTATTAGTGTGAATGTACCAGGCAATTTGACGGATGTATCCAATGGCCGTTTGCAAAGTGTAAAGAAATTAAAGGATGGGACTAAAACCTATAACTGGTATGTCTCTAATCCGATTAATAATTATGGTATAAATATAAACATCGGTGATTATGTTTCCTTCTCGGAAAAATACGATGGAGAAAAAGGGAATTTGGATTGCACTTATTATGTGTTGAAAGACAATTTGGCAAAAGCCAAAGAACAATTTAAAGACGTGCCTCGAATGCTAAAAGCTTTTGAACATTGGTTTGGACCTTATCCGTTTTATGAAGACAGTTATAAGCTGGTAGAAGCTCCTTACCTGGGAATGGAACATCAGAGTTCAGTTACCTACGGAAATGGGTTTCAAAATGGATACCGAGGACGGGATTTGAGTGGAACAGGTTGGGGCCTTAAATTTGATTTCATAATTATCCATGAATCTGGGCATGAATGGTTTGCGAATAACATCACAGATAAAGATATCGCAGATATGTGGATTCACGAGAGTTTTACAAACTATTCTGAGAGTCTATTTCTAGAATATTATTACGGAAAAGAGGCTGGTTATGAGTACGTTAGGGGCATCCGAAAAAATATTGAAAATGATAAACCAATAATTGGTCACTATGGTGTAAACAGTGAGGGTTCCAGTGATATGTACTATAAAGGGGCTAATATGCTGCATACTTTGCGCCAAATTGTGAATGATGATGAAAAATGGAGAGCCACCTTAAGAGGTTTAAATAGTACTTTTTATCATCAGACGGTCACCACAAAACAGATTGAAGATTACTTAAGTGAGGCGGTTGGTATGGATTTAACCCCTTTCTTCAATCAATACTTAAGGGACACTAGAATACCTACATTAGAGTATTTCTTCAAAGATAATACCCTCGGTTTTCGTTGGACTAACTGTGTTGCAGGCTTCAATATGCCAGTAAAAACTACCCTGAACGACAAAGAAAAATGGCTTAAACCAACTACTGACTGGCTAACTGATTCCATTACAGTAGAAAATCCAAATCTTAAAATTGACGTAAATTTTTATGTGGCGGAATTTGATATTACAGAATAAAATTGGTTAATTTTACACAGGCATATTAAGAGCCAAATTGTCAAATTTCTTTTATTTTATGAAAAATTCAATTACATTACTATCGTTATTTCTATTCTTCAGTATAAATGTTTGTGGACAAAATAGTACGCAAAATCAAGAAGAGTCATTAGGTAGTATTGAAAATCCTGAAATTGCAGTTCGAATTAATCTTGATTCTATTACGCTCCCAAAATCAAGTGAAATGCTAAGTGAGAACAGCTTTTGGGCATTAATAGAAAATTCACTGAAGGAAACGACAAACCAAGAAGACCAGGAAATTTTTCTAGTTTCGGCAATTGAGAAGTTGACTCCGCAAGAAATGATAGGCTTTCGTTTACGAACTGATAAGCTACTTTTTGACACTTATAATGAAAATTTGTGGTGTGCGGCCTATATTATGAATGGTGGCTGTTCTGATGGTGGTTTTGAGTATTTTAGATGTTGGTTAATTTCTAGAGGAAAAGAAGTATTCTATAATGTAAAAGAAAACCCAGATTCCCTAATTAATGAAGTAATAGTAGGGCAAGAGAACTATGAGTTTGAAGGATTTTGGTATGTAGCTATGAATGCATTTAAAAATAAAACTGATAAAGAATTATTCTCCTATATAGATTACGATAGATTTGTTACAAATGATGAAAATTACCCCGTTCTAAAATTTTCATGGAATATAGACGAACCAAAAACTATGGGAGTAATTTGCCCTGTTTTATTTAAAAATCTTTGGAAATAAAATAACAAACAATTACTTTCTCTTATATTGAATAGGGTTTTTACCAACTACCTTTTTAAAAATTCGATTAAAATAAGATAAACTTTCAAATCCACATTCATAACAAGTTTCTGTTACATTTTTATCACTTTTTAATAGCCTTTTTGCTTGCTCAATTCTATATTGATTTAAAAATTCTGTAAAAGTAAGTTGGGTCATTTTTTTGAAATAACGACAAAAAGCGGCGTTTGACAAATTAGTTTTCTGTGCTATTTCCTCTAATGAAATAGGTCTTTGAAAATTAGCTTCAATAAACTCATAAACAATTTTCAATCGCAACTGTTCTTTATTATTATACCTATTTTCAAAGGGAACTTCATGTAAAAGTGTCATTTCAGTAGTATTTGCAAGTAATTGAAATAGAGATAACACTTCTATGAATTGATCAAAATGAGATAATAAATGTACTTTTTGAAGTCTTTTGCCAACAGTATTTTTTATTTTTCCATCAAAACAAATTACCCTTTTAGAATTTTCGAAAAATTGATAAATTGAAGCTAACTCAGGGGTAGTAGCCAAGTCATTTTTAAAAAAATCTTCATTGATCTGTAAAACTACTTTTTCATATTCCGTTTTTATTCCATAATCGAAATTTAAATGTGGAATATTAGAACCTATAAAGACCAAATCACTTCCTTCAAAATTTCCTACATGATTTCCAACACGCCTTGTTCCGCTTGGAGCAACAATAAAAGTAAGTTCAAATTCAGGATGAAAATGCCAATAATAGAAATCATTCAACTTTGGATTTACTAATATTCGGAACGAACTTCCTGCTAACCTTTTTATATCTTCTAAAACTATTTTCATTTCAATATCAATTCTTTAATTGTTTTAAATATACAAAAAACTAGAATAAAAACAGTTATTTAATCAATATTGTACAAATAGTAGTAAATTTTGTAGAAATTAATGGCATTCATTTTTTATAATTTTGAATTATTAATAATAACTAAATATTCAAATAATGGAAAATAAGGAAAAAACAATGACGCCAAATATGGTGCCTACGATGGCAACGAATAATGCTCATAAAAACATCCCTGGTAATCCTTCGACTGCAAAATCGAGTAGTTTAAAATTAAATGATCGTTCTAATGGAAAACCTTTACGTTTATTAACTGAGGAAGATTGGAAATTTTGGAAAGAGAACGGATATATTGTAATAAAAAATGCTGTTCCCAAAGAGAATGCTAAAAAGATGGCTGACTTTTTATGGGAATTTGAAGAAAAAAATCAAAATGATCCAGAAACATGGTATGCTCCACCAAGAGCGGAAATGCAAATGAAAGAACTAACTAATAGTGGAATGGTTGAAGTATATAATCATCAATACCAATGGGATAATCGCCAAATGCAAAAAGTGTATGATGCATTTGTAGATATTTGGGGAACTGAGAAATTATGGGTGACTATTGATAGAGCTAATCTCAATTTGCCAATCAGACCTGATTTTGATTTTAAAGGATTTATTCATTGGGATTATGATCCTGAAACCAAGCCACAAAACGTTCAAGGAGTTCTTGCTTTAGCTGATCAAACTGATGAAAATATGGGAGGTTTTCAATGTATTCCTGATTTATATCGCAATTATGATACCTGGAAATTAACACAACCCGAAGATCGTAACCGTTTTAAACCAGATGTAACAGGATTAGAAGATAAATTTGTAAAAGTAAAAATGGAAGCTGGGGATTTATTAATTTTCAATAGTACACAACCACATGGAATACGACCAAATATTACTAAAGACAAAGTGAGAATGGCACAATATATTTCGATGATGCCAGCAGAAGAAGATAATGAAGAATTGAAACAATGGCGTATTAATTCTTGGAAAAATAGGGTAGCACCTGAAGGATATGCTTTTCCGGGAGATCCACGCAAATGGGAACAAACTAAATATGAAACTGCAGAGTTGACCGATTTAGGTAAAAAATTATTAGGACTTGAAAAATGGGAATAAAAAAAGGGATACGAAAAGTATCCCTTTTTTGTGGCTTTATATTAAGTTGTTCTTTATATAATTATAACTAGCAGCTGCAGATTCTATTGGATTAGGAATGTAGTTGCTTTCATGTTCCAAAAAGAAACGCTTCAATCCAGAAAGTTCCGCTTGCGCAAAAATAGCTTTAAAGTCAATAGTTCCAGTTCCAATCACAGCATTAAACTCATGATTGGCTTTATCCATATCTTTTACATGCCACATTTTAAAACGGCCTGGATGTTCTTTAAATAATTGCAATGGATCATGTCCAGCGCGAACTACCCAATATAAATCCATTTCAAAATCAACTAATTTTTTATCAGTTTCATTTAATAAAATTTCATAACCATTCGTTGACCCAAATTTTGTAAATTCAAAGTCATGATTGTGATATGCTAATTTTAAACCAGCAGCTTTACAAATTTCGGCTGCTTTATTAACTTTTAAGGCTAATTTTTTATAATCATCCCCAGTTTTACCTCTTAAGTTTTCAACTACATAAGGAACAGTAATGTATTCACTACCTAATATATTAGCTGCTTCAGTATAGGACTTAATTACATCAGTATTCCCATTTTCTATATAACCATTAAAATCAAAATGATTACTAGTTGCTTTTAAATCATTGTCACAAAGCATTTTTTTGAATTCCTTAACTGATGTCCCAAAAAAACCTTTTGTGGGAGAAAAACCAAAAGTTTCCACTTCGTTAAATCCTACTTTTCCAACTTGCGCCAATACTCCTTTAACATCTTTTGGAAAAGTATCTCTCAATGTCCATAATTGAATGCCTATTGCTTTCTTTTTTGCAGCAAAAGCAAAGGAAGGAGCAATCGCTAATGCTCCAAGAGCCAATCCGGTATTTATTAAAAAGTCTCTTCTTTTTATCATGAGTTCTATTTTTTATAATCGTTAAATATCACATATTGCGATTGCCTTTTTCAAGGATTTCAGCTTGTTCTGGTTTTTAGGAATAAACTCCTGCGCTACATATCCTTTAAACCCAGTTTCATGAATAGCTTTCATTATAGCACCGTAATTTAATTCTTGTGTATCATCAATTTCATTTCTCCCAGGAACTCCTGCTGTATGATAATGCGCTATATAATTATGGTTGTCTCTAATTGTTCTAATCACATCGCCTTCATCAATTTGCATATGGTAAATATCATATAATAGTTTGAAATGTTCTGAATTCAAACGTTTGGCCAACTCCACTCCCCAAGGAGTAGTATCACATTGATAATCAGGATGATTTACTTTACTATTCAATAGTTCCATAACTAAAACCACACCGTGCTTTTCTGCAATAGGAATTAATTTTTGTAAGCCAATAACACAATTGTTTAGTCCTTCTTCGTCTGTTTTATTTCTTTTATTCCCGCTAAAGCAAATAAGGTTTTTAAAACCTGCATTAGCCACGAGCGGAATCATTTCAGTATAATTATTAACTAGTGCCTCATGAAATTGAATATCATTAAAGCCGTCAACCAAATTAATTTCAGCGCCATTACACATAGGGGAGTCTAGTCCATACTTTTTTAGAATAGGCCATTCTTTAGGTCCAACCAAATCAATTCCCTTAATTCCAATTTTTTGGGCTTCTTTACAAAGAGTGTCCAAGTCTATATCATTAAAGCACCAGCGCGCAACGGAATGATTAATATTCCCTTTTAAAATATCTAAAGCCGATTCTTTTTCATTTGGATTCAATCCAAAATCAGAAAAACTTGCAGGAATTCCCATTGCTGCTGTTCCTGCTAACATCCCTTTTATAACGGATCTTCTGCTTAAGTTTGAATTCATAACTAGAGTATTAAATAGCCTTAATTTCTTTTTCTTTTTTCGAATCAAATAAAAGGGCAAATAACAAAAATACTGCGAATGCTATCCCTGCTGGAATAATCCAAACCATTTGCCAATTGATAGTACCATCAATCATTTTATAATTATCAGTAATCCAGCCGGCAACGGCAAAACCAACTAACATTCCAACACCATAAGTAGCTAATGTTATAAGGCCTTGGGCTGCACTTTTATATTTATCGCCCGCTTTTGAGTTGGTATATATTTGGCCTGAAACAAAAAAGAAATCATAACAAATTCCGTGCAGAGCGATACCAATTATCAGCATAAAACTCAAGTCACCACCATTTCCGTAAGCGAACAAAGCATAACGAATTGCCCATGCCAACATACCAACTAAAATTGTTTTCTTAAATCCGTAACGAACAAAAAATACGGGAATTAATAGCAAGAATAAAGCTTCAGAAATTTGCCCAATAGCCATTTTACCTGTTGGATTTTCAATTCCAGCACTTGTTAAAAAGGGATGTGCATTTTGATAATAAAAGGCTAGGGGAATACAAATAAGAATAGAAGAGATAAAAAATATAGCAAAGTTTTTATCCTTTAATAATTTTAAGGCATCTAATCCCAATAAATCAGCAACTCTAATTTTTTCATTTGAAACTATTTTTGGTGATGTTTTAGGTAAAGCAAAACTAAAAATTCCTAATACAAAAGCGGCTATTCCTGATAAAAGGAAAGTGTTTTTCAAGAGACCTTGCGTAACTCCTTCTGAAGAGTCCCAATGAAATACGTAACTGATCGATAGTCCAGCTAAGATCCAACCAATAGTTCCCCAAACTCTTATATTTGGAAATTCTTTTTCAGGATCTTTCATTTGATTAAAAGCTACTGAATTTACAAGCGCCAATGTAGGCATGTATAAGATCATATAGCCTAATACATAGGTGTAAAACATACCTACTTGTTCTGATTGATACATTTGATACATCAATAATGCTCCTGCTATATGAAGGATTCCTAATATTTTTTCAGCATTAAAGTAACGGTCAGCAATTAGTCCAATTATGAATGGAGCAATTATAGCGCCCCAAGACTGCGTTGAGAAAACAGAGGCCGTCTCTGAACCTGACGCTTGTAGATTTATTGCTAAATACGTTCCTAGAGTTACAAACCATGCTCCCCAGATAAAGAATTCAAGGAACATCATAACAGATAATTTAATGCGGATGGTGCTATTCATTGGTTTTTTTGGTTGGTTGGTTAATTTTTTTTGTAAGGCTAATCCTAATTAGGTTATAATTTTTTAATTAATATATTTCTATACCAAACATTATCTCCATGATCTTGCAAGGCAATTTTCCCCTTCTTAAAGGTTCCAAAATCTTTCCAAGCCGCAAATTTACTTCCTGCTACTAATTCCTTCCATTCATTATCCCAAAGTGTCGTTTTTACAACTTCAACTCCATTTAAAATAAATGTAAGTTGACCGTTGTTAGATATGATTTCAGCAGTATTCCATTCTCCCACAGCTTTAACTGGCTCTACATCACCTTTTACTAAATCATACAAATTTCCTGCTCTATGCTTGTCTATTTTCCCATCAGGATGACCTTCATTATCTAAAACTTGCATTTCCAAACCTGTTTCATAAGTATTTTTATACTTGATAGGATCTTCATTGATGTAAAAAATTATTCCGCTATTTCCTTTTGGAGCCACTTTCCAATCTACTTTTAAATGAAAATTAGAATATTCTTTATCTGTAACTAGATCTCCTCCTTGATTGTTTTCTTTTGCTGTTGGATCAAAATGTAATGTGCCTTTTTCAACTTTCCAAGCATTTCCTACTGTTGATTTTCCGTATGTATGCCAACCGTTAGTCGTTTTTCCATCAAAAAGACTCTCGAATTCACTTTGTGCATTGGCAATTGGTATCATAAGTAGAAGAAGGATTACGGTGATATTTAATTTTTTCATTTTTATTTATTTTAATATTTAACATTGATTTTTTATAGTACAAGATTTTTCCATCCTTGACGATAGTCTCTTTTTACAAATTGGTTTACATCATCAAAATTGGTGATTTTCATGTTTTCATTATCCCATAACAATTTTACAGATCTACCTGGATATTTAATTTTGCCATTCACTTCCTTTTGAATGTCATAACCTCTTATGGCTAAATTTGCCATTAATAAAGCTTCGGTTAATGGACCAGCAATTTCAAACGGTGAACTCAATTCGTGTTTTCCATACCCAGCAATAGCAGCTTCAACCCATTGTTTGTAATGCCCATTTGCACCATCTTGAACTCTATTATATTTGGAAGCTATTTTCAGGTTTTCATTCTTACTTAAAGGTAATAAACGGGGATTCAGCCCGTAAGTATCACACATCATTTTGCCTTTTGTACCAATAAATAGAGTTCCGTTACCACCATCACCAAAGATTTCATTAGGCTCTAATTCTAATGGTCTCTCCGGTTGGATACCACCATCCATCCAATGTAAGCTAACATCACCATTGGTTTTATCAGTTTTAGGGAATGTTAATGTGACATGGCTTGAAGGCGGACAACTTTCTGGAAAATAACCTCTTTTAAATTCATCGACATATACTGATCCTACACTGCATTGTACATCTTTAGCGTATTTTAAATTTAACACACTAAATGGAGCTTCAATTAAGTGACAACCCATATCACCTAAAGCTCCTGTTCCATAATCCCACCAGCCACGCCAGTTAAATGGAACTAACTTGTCTATATATTCTTTATAGGGTGCAGTACCTAACCATAAGTCCCAATCAAGTGCTTCAGGAACACTGCTTTTAGTTCCTGGCCAAGGAATTCCTTGAGGCCAAACAGGTCTATCTGTCCAAGCATTTACCGTATGTACATCACCTATTAGTCCCGCTTCATACCATTCTTTCATTATTCGTGTGCCATCATTTGAGGCACCTTGGTTTCCCATTTGAGTAACCACCTTATATTTTTTGGCAGCTTCAGTTAAAATACGGGCTTCAAAGATATCATGAGTCAGTGGCTTTTGAACATAAACATGTTTTCCTAGTTGCATGGCTGCCAAAGTTTGAATAGCATGATTATGATCTGGCGTTGCCACAGAAACAGCATCAAAATTTTTATGTTCTTTATCAAACATTTCTCGCCAGTCCTTATAATATTTTGCTTTTGGAAAAGCATTTACGCTTTTAGCAGCTCTTCTGTCATCAACATCACATAGAAAGGAAATATTTGCCTTTCCACTTTTATCAAACATTGCAATATCAGACTGTCCTTTTCCTCCAACTCCAATACTAGCTATTAATAAACGATCACTTGGAGCGACAAATCCTCTTCCTAACACATGACGAGGAACAATCATAAACGCTGCGGCCGCCATAGCACCCGTTTTTATAAAATCCCGTCTATTCTGAATAATTTTAGTGTTTTTTTCTTCTTCTTCTTTCATGTTTGCTACTTATGAGAATTAATAATATAAAAACATGTATGCGATGATATTAAAGGAATTGAAATCAAAACAATCAATTCTGAGTTTTATTTTTTTAAAGTCAAGATGTATTTAACCATAGATTTAGCATCATCTTTCGTTAGAGAAGCATGAGCGCCCATTGGTAAACTTCCCCATACACCCGAGCCTCCTTTTATGATTTTTCCAGATAAATAATTGATGTTCTTATCGTTTGCAGCGTACTTATTAGCGATATCTATATAAGAGGGACCTACCACTTTCTTATCTTTGTTATGACAACCAATACAGTCTGATTTAGCTATTAATTTCTCACCATCTGAAACTTGAAATTTTAAACTATGTATGTTTGAAGATTTAAGATAATTTTCATCCAAACTCTCATTAGAGAAAGAGGTTAAACCAATCATGGCAATGGCAAGCAATAAATATTTTATTTTCATTTCGTTTTTATTTTATATTCTACAATCCTAAAATTTTTCTGTTAAAAGTCTGACTGCTGTTAACTGAAGCAAAGTCATCAAAAGCTTTATCGGTAACTTTTATAATGTGCTTTTTTATGAATTCAGCACCTTCACGAGCACCATCTTCTTGATTTTTGATACAACATTCCCATTCCATGACGGCCCAACCTTTAAAATCATACTGAGATAATTTGCTGAAGATCGTTTTAAAGTCAACTTGACCGTCACCGGGTGAACGATAACGTCCGGCTCTGTTTAACCAACTTTGGTATCCACCAAAAGTTCCTTGTTTACCTGTAGGGTTGAATTCGGCATCTTTAACATGAAACGCTTTGATACGTTCGTGATAAAAATCAATGTATTGAATGTAATCTAATTGTTGGAGCACAAAGTGAGAGGGATCATATAAAATACAAGCACGAGAATGATTATTAACGGCTTTTAGAAACATTTCATAAGTTTCTCCATCGAATAAGTCTTCACCAGGGTGAATTTCATAACAGAGATCGACACCATTTTGATCAAATTCATTCAAAATAGGCATCCAACGCTTAGCTAATTCAGCAAATCCCTCTTCAACTAAACCTGCTGGTCGTTGTGGCCAAGGATGGAAATATTGCCAAAGTAAAGATCCACTAAAAGTAGCATGTGCATTTAACCCTAAATTATTAGAAGCTTTAGCTGCATATTTCAATTGTTGTACAGCCCATTCTTGTCTTGCTTTTGGTTTTCCATGTACGTTTGCAGGAGCAAAAGCATCAAATAAGTCGTCATATGCAGGATGAACGGCAACTAATTGACCTTGTAAGTGAGTTGATAATTCGGTTATTTCTAGACCATAAGACGCAATTTTGCCTTTTAATTCGTCAGCATACGTCTTGCTTTCTGCAGCTTTTTGTAAATCAATAAAACGCGTGTCTAAAGTTGGCATTTGTATACCTTTAAAGCCCAAATCAGCAGCCCATTTACAAATTCCGTCTAAAGAATTAAAAGGCGCTTCATCACTGATGAATTGTGCTAAAAATACTGCTGGTCCTTGTATTGTAGTCATTTCTTATATTTTAAATTTTAAAATCAAACCATTTTTGATCTGATTTACCTGAGGCGATTACATTTTCAATGAAAGCCATTCCGCGTACACCATCTTCGACAGTAGGGAAATCAAGCATTTCTTCAGTTGGTTCCTTTCCTTCTAATTTTGCGGATAATGTCAAAGCGAAATTCTTATATAAATTAGCAAATGCTTCTAAATACCCTTCGGGATGTCCACTAGGAGTGCGAGAATTGAACTGCGCACTACTAGATAAATAACCATTTCCGGCCCTATAGATTTGAGCGGGAGCATCGGGCCATTTAACAAGTAGGGTATTGGGTTCCATTTGATGCCATTCCAAACCTCCTTTTTCTCCGTAAACCTTAATTTTCAAACTATTTTCTTCTCCACTAGCAATTTGTGAGGCTACCAAGATACCATTGGCACCATTGTCAAATTTCAATAATACATTACCATCATCATCGAGTTTTCTGCCTTCGACAACGATGTTAATATCGGCACATAATTTAGTGATTTGTAAACCTGAAATATATTCAGCTAATTGAGCTGCATGTGTGCCAATATCTCCCATACAACCGCTAATACCACTTTTTTCAGGGTCAGTTCTCCAAGCTGCTTGCTTGTTTCCGTCTTTTTCAGTCAAAGTACTTAACCAACCTTGTGGGTATTCGACCATTACTTTACGGATTTTTCCAAACTGATTATCAGCAACCATTTTTCTGGCTTGTTTAACCATTGGATAACCCGAGTAGGTATGACTGAGGCATAAAATAAGTCCTGTTTCTTTTACTCTTTGTTGTATTTGCTTGGCTTCATCAAGACTTAAAGTCATTGGTTTGTCAATCATAACATGAAACCCATGTTCTAAAGCCATCATAGCAGGGGCGAAGTGGGCAAAATTTGGTGTAACAATAGACACAAAATCCATTCGTTCGCCTAAAGGAAGTTTACTTTCAGTAACTAACATTTCTTGGTAAGAACCATAACATTTTGAATCAGTAAGAAACAAATCTCTTCCCGATGCTTTAGATGTCTCTGGATTAGAACTAAAAGCGCCGCAATGGAGTTCTATTAATCCGTCCATGTTAGCAGCAATACGGTGAATAGCGCCAATAAAAGCATTTTTTCCACCGCCAATCATTCCCATTTTTAGTTTTCTCATAGCCATTAAATTCCCTATATATTTCCTTTTTTTAATTCTTTTACAGCATAATCTGCTGCGCGAGCAGTCAAAGCCATAAAAGTCAAAGAAGGATTTTGACAAGCTATTGAAGGCATGCAAGAACCATCAGTAACAAATACGTTGCTAACTTCGTGCATTTGATTCCATTTGTTTAGTACAGATTCTTTAGGATCATTACCCATTCGGGCAGTTCCCATTTCATGAATCGCCATACCTGGATAACATTCATTATCAAATGTTTTTACATTTTTGATTCCAGATGCTTCTAGCATTTCTGCAGCATCATTCATCATATCAATTCGCATTTTTTTCTCGTTTTCTTTGTATTCGCAATCAATTGCCAACACAGACTGACCCCATTTGTCTTTTCTGGTATGATCGATGTACACTTTATTTTCATAGTACGGTAACATTTCACCAAAACCTCCAAGTCCCATACTCCAAGTATCAGCAGGAAAACTCAGTTTGTCTTTAAAATCACCGCCAAACTCTAGTTCAGCTACTTCTTCATGCCATGAACCTCTGCTGGCCCCACCTTGGTAACCAAATCCTCTTAAATAGTCTCTTTTATCATTCCCAACATTTTGATATCTTGGAACATAAATTCCGTTGGCTCTACGACCATAAGTGTATTTATCTTCAAAACCTACAGCACTTCCTGAAGCACCACAACGAAAATGATGATCCATTAAATTATGTCCTAATTGCCCGCTTGCATTTCCCAATCCATTAGGGTGTGCATCTGAAGTTGAATTTAATAAAATAAAGGTTGATCCTAGAGTAGATCCGTTTACAAATACAATTTTAGCATAAAACTCGATACTTTCATTAGTCTTAGCATCAATAACCATAACTCCTTTTGCCTTTTTAGTGTCTTTATCATAAATGATGTGGTTAACAATAGAGTATGGTCTAACGGTTAATCGTTTAGTAGCCATTGCAGCTGGTAGAGTGCTAGACTGTGTGCTAAAATAAGCGCCAAATGGACATCCACGGCTACAAAGATTACGGTACTGACAGCTACCTCTACCTTTATGAGGGACAGTCAAATTAGCAGTACGTCCAATAGTTAATATGCGGCTTTTATTGTAGTGCTTTTCAATGCGTTCTTTAACTGATTTTTCGACACAATTTAAATCCATTGGTGGTAAAAATTTACCATCTGGTAGTAACGGCCAGTTTTCAGCTTGACCACTTATACCTGCAAATTGTTCTACATAGTCATACCATTTAGTTAGGTCTTTATAGCGTATTGGCCAATCATTTCCATGACCATCTTTTTTATTATCTTCAAAATTGTGGTCGCTGAAACGGTAACTCTGTCTTCCCCAAGTCAAAGATTTACCACCTACGTGAAAACCTCTATACCAGTCAAAACGCTTGTCCTCAGTGTAAGGGCAATCTAAATCATTTACCCACCATTTTTCATTAGCTTCCTGATACGGATAATCTCTAGTCTGTACCGGATGGGTTCTTTTTTGTTCCTCTGTCAATTTTCCAGCATGCTCAAACTCCCAAGGGGCTTTCATTGCTGAGTCATAATCTTTTATATGTTCTACATTCATGCCTCGCTCGAGCATCAATACATTTAAACCTTTTTCAGTAAGTTCTTTTGCAGCCCAGCCACCGCTAATACCAGATCCAATTACAATTGCGTCGTAGGTATTTTGTTCTTTTAAATTGGTATTTATATTCACTTTCCTTATTTTTTAAATTGATTTTTAAATCTTCTATTTACTGAAATAGTCGTTATGTCGCCCAGGCTTTTTGCCCAGGCTTATACTCCGCATTACCGTCATATTTACCGGGGATTGGTAGATATTCACGAGCTTGAGTACAACCAATTTCAGAAGAGAAATACCCCAAAAGAGTTAAATCTCTAGCTATAGTAAAGAAAGAATAAGGTAGTTTTTTGTCAATCGTGTCTTTTCTTAAATCTCCAACCAATTTTTGTTTTTGATCGTCGGCAAGAGATAGGAAATTTTTATTGTAGTCTTGCATTGCTTTTGACTCCATTTCTTTTAAGCCTGAAGCAAATGTATGCTGCATTGCAGGAGGATAACAATCCCTTATCATCATTGGAATAAAAGTTCCAACTCCAGCTGCCTTAGCTCCTGGAGAGAGTTTTGTAGTTGGAATAATTATATCAGCAAATTCGGCTAAAATCTCTTCATCTGTTCCTGAAAAAGATACTTGATTTTTTTCATCCTCGGGAAGTGTAAAATTTTCAAATAAAACTCCAATTGTAGAGGAGGAGAGGGCAGTTCCGAGTAAAAATGCCACGTTTTTAAGTGCTTTTCTTCTATCCATTTGCTAAATTATTAAGTATGTCTTATTATTTTGCTAAATATGTAATTAATACATTGTATCAATATTACTAAAATTATTGCTGTAATCTTAGTTAACAACACTGTTGGCTATAATAAATATTAAATTATTAATGATTTTAGGCAAATGATTAAATATGTATATTATTTTGGATTTGAAATGCTTGTAAATTACCATTTATTCAACAGGAAATTTATTATTACTATTGTAAGTGTCTCAAACAACGCCTTAAAAATTATTTAAAGTAAAAATAATCTTGTTAAAATTTATAAAAAACGTCGAATTGTAATCTCATTGCTTAAAAAAGAAACAATAAAGAAAATGTATTGCAAAAAAAGGAATAGTAAATGAAGTGTCTGAAACATCAACTTCAAAAGTAAAATTTCAGTAGAAATGAAATCCTAAAAAGAAGGTCAGCCACTAGAATTAAAAAGTAGTAATAAAACTGCTAATATTAAGACAAGAAAGAGTAAATATAAATTAATAAAAGGCTAACGCTCAAACAACCCTATAGTTCCGCCAACCCAATCTTTATCTTTATTGAATTTAACGCCTATCATTTCTCCTCTGCTCAATCGCACGAGGTTGCAAAGTAGAGTAGGAGCAGCATCATTCTTTTTCCATACGCAAAGAACGCGGACTTCTGCTTTTACTTTCCCTTCAGGTGATTGTACGATAGGCATATAGTTTACCTTTTTCTGAAGGATGTAGAGTTCTTTTTCAACAACTGCTTCAATATCTTCCTTTTTTACATGGAAAATAACTCCCGTTCCTGAAAAAGAAAACAAGGGTTTCAAAACGTAGTTTTCTAAATCTTCCGGAATTTCGGTCAATTCGCTCAACAAAGTGGTTTCAATAAAATATTTTCCCTTTAAAAAAGGCAATATGAATTTACTAATCCTAAAAAACCAATTCGGATGTCCTGCCCATTCCACATCAAGTTCGTCTGAGAAATGAAAATTCAGTTTTAAATCGGTACGCAAATCGAGTTCATCAAAAATCACTCGATTGTATATGCGTTTTACAAGAATTTCAGTACCGTTTTCATTCGTATAAAAAAGCTGTTTTCCTTTTTTAATTAGTTCGGTTACACAAACCGTAGGTATACCTAAATCTCGTTTGCAATAATAAAAGTCAATTTTGGTGTTTTGTTTTTCGGGTTCAATCTCGAGGAGAATGACATTTTCTTTAGGATGACCGTTGCGTATTACATCATCAAGTATCTGAAGGTATTGTTGTGAAGTAATCCCATTTATGAATGGAGTCAACTCGTCTAGAAAAGGATATTGATTTGTGAATTTTTCGAACAAATTCATCTGGTAATTAAACAAGGACGGGAATCCTTGTACTTCAATTAATTTTGGAATAATAGCACCATATTCTTCACATATTCCGAAATCTATTGCCAGAAAGGTGCTGTGCTCGTCTTCGTTCGGCACTTTATGATTTAATTCTAATGATTTGTCAGTAAGCGCTTTAAAATGATCTTTCTGAATCAAAGCTATAACTTCATTACAACCTTCAATAAGCTGTTCCTTAAGCTCATTAGATATAAAAAAAGGTGTTTCTCCCAATCGAAAAGTGGGTTCGTAACCAAAGTCGGAAGCAATATCATCTTTGAGTGCCTGATACTTCTTTTCTGTAAATTGGGCATTGAATAATTTTCGATATTTAGAAATCATATAAAGAAGAATTGTTAATTGGACATCATTTTCTTAGTCTGCAGCAAGTCATTTATTGCTGAACGAAGAAAATTAGGAATTAAAGTTTCGTTAGTTCGGTATATTTTGTCGTCATCAAGTAGGTCCTCAAGCATATTGCGAAACTTTCTTTTTCCCTTCATGTCCCTGATTTTTTCTTTGACCTCTTTATTTCTCAAATGCGAAATAAAACTTATAGGATCAGCCTCAGGGTGAAACTGGGTTCCTACGAAATAATCAGTAAAACGTACCGCCATGATAGCGCGTTCGTATTGTACATGGTCTCTAATTTTTTCTAAAGAAATTATTTTGGCACCTTTCTTTTTAAAAACGCTCAATTTAGGCTGAACCACCTGATAATCTCTAGAATCTATCGCATAAAATGGATCATCTAATCCTGCAAAAAGAGGATCTGTAATTCCTTCTTTCGTTTTATGCATTGTCATAACACCAAAAGAGGTATCATTTCTTTTAGTGATTTCAGCAAGACCAAAGTGTTTACAAGCCATTTGAAAAGAGTGACAAATGAATAAAACATGCTTTTTTACCGGATTTTCAATATTCCATTTGGTCAACGCATCAATAAATTCGTAATATTTTATATCCCAATCACCATCACCAATTAGTGGATTTCCGGGACCTCCTGTAGATATATAGATGTCAAATTTGTCAATTTCAGGCAACTCACACTTCCCTCTGACATCAAATATTTTGAAGTTTACAAAAGGATTAAACCTGTTAACGATGTCAATAATACAGCGCATTCCTTGATTAGGCACACCGTCGTACATGTCTAAAATAGCGATTGTTAGGGTCTTGTTATTCATGGGTAATCTTTAATAAATGTGGATTGCAAATATAATCTAATTATATCATAACCCTTTGGTAAATTCATCAGTTATGAAATCTACGACCTTTGTCAGATCATTTGTTTCTTTAAAAACTGCTAGCTGTTTGGCTGCTCCAGTACCGTTTTTTAAGATTTGGTGCACATAATTAATATGCTCACGACTTCCCAATTCATCGACCACATCATCTACAAAATCTAATAACTCTAATATCAGCATTCTTGTTTCTACTTCTTTTTGTAGTCCAAAATCAATCATATGCCCTTCGATTCCATAACGGGCAGCGCGAAATTTATTTTCTTTTATAAGAGCTAATCGATAGATATTGAAGCTCATATTATTTAAATTCAACTTATATAATTTAGCTACAACTGCTTGTATAACAGACACAATACACATGGTTTCCTCAACTGTTAGACTCATGTCGCAAATACGAAATTCAATGGTATCGTAAAAGGGGTGCAAACGTAAATCCCACCATATTTTCTTAGGATTGTCGATGCAATTAGTTTTGACTAGGGTTTCCAGGAAATTATCGTAGGAAGCAACTGAATCAAAATATTCTGGCAGTCCAGTTCTTGGGAATTTATCAAAAACCTTTGTTCTAAACGATTTGTAACCTGTTTGTCTTCCTTCCCAAAAAGGAGAGTTGGTCGATAGTGCAAAAATATGCGGTAAAAAATAGCAGGCTTGATTCATCAATTGCAGACCGATTTCACGATTTTCAATTCCCACATGGCAATGCATCCCAAAAATCAAATTGGACCGTGCGGCATCCTGTAATTCATTTACGATATTGTGGTAACGAGGGTCATCAGTAATTGGTTGGTCTTGCCATTTGGAAAATGGATGTGTTCCCGCTCCACCTACGATCAAATTTTGCTTATCAGCAAGTTCGACAATTTTGGTTCTTAAAAACTTAATTTCCTTTTCGGCTTCATCTACATTTTTACAAATGTTTGTTCCTACTTCAACCACAGATTGATGCATTTCTGCTTTTACCTGTTCATTCAATATTATTTTTGCTCCGTCAACAATTTTAGATAAATGGGAGCGAAGGTCTCTTGTTTCAGGGTCTATAATCTGGTATTCTTCTTCAACACCAAGTGTGAAAGTAGGTAATTTTTTCATTTTAATTTTTTTAGGAGCTCTTTCCCGCTTTTCGTTTCAATTCCCGATCAAGAAAAATTAGATTTAACAATCTATTTTTCTAAAAATCGGGAGATTTCCTCTGCAATCGGGGCTAAGGTCACTCATTCCTCTAAATTATTTTATTTGCCCGCTACTGCATCTTTCATAAAAGTTCCCCAAGTCAAATTCATTTTACCTGGCTTATGCTTTTTTGCTGCAGCGATAGCCATTTTAGCGGATTCTTCGACTACCCATTCAAAATTATCAGCACCTACAGATGTCAACTCTGCATCTGGAGCTGGATTTCCAAAATCAATAGCATACGGAATTCCATCACGAACAGCAAATTCTACGGTATTAAAATCATAACCTAAACCTTCGCAAAGTTTCAAGGTATAATCTTTTACAGTTGCTAATAGTTTCTTATCAGTAGGAGGTCCGTCTAATACATAGCGCAAATGCGGTTGATTTCTTGGCTCGTACTGCATAATTCGAACCGCTTTACGGCCTAAGCAGTATACTCTGAAATACTCCGTAAAAACGATCTCTTCTTGAAGCATCATCACAAGTTGTCCTGTTTCTTGATGCTTCTCCCAGAATTCCTCTTTATTTTCAAGACGGTACACGTTTTTCCATCCACCACCAGCATAAGGCTTCATGTAAGCAGGAAATTTTATGTAATCAAATATCCCTTCCCAATCCATAGGAAATTTGAGGTTTCTAAATGATTTTTCTGATGTATCTGTAGGATGTTGTGCAGAAGGCAGCAAAACAGTGTTAGGCAATGGTACGCCTAAAGTATCAGCGAGTGCATTATTGAAAAATTTATCGTCAGCACTCCACCAAAATGGATTATTTATTACGTTAGTTCCAGTTAAAGCAGCATTTTTAAGGTATGCACGATAAAAGGGAACATCTTGTGAAATACGGTCAATAATTACAGCATACTCACCATCTTTATTTTGAACCACTTTGTCAATTGAAACCGCTTCGGCGATAATTCCTTTCGTGTTTTTTGAATTTACACGATCTATAAATGCTTGTGGGAAGGTATCTTCCATTCCAAATAAAATTCCAATTTTTTTCATCCCTAAATTTTTATCTTAATATATACTTTTGATTATTTCTTGATGTTAGCACCTGCACTAAAAAAACTTGACTCTTGATAGGTAATGCGGAAACATTTCTTTCCAAACGGGCCAATCGTGCTTTTTGTCTTGGCGTATATCTAACCAGTTGTGAATGTTTCTTTCGTTTAACACTTTACTCAGCTTTAGGTTGTAATCAAGACAAACATCCCAATTAGAAGTTCCTAAAACAATATCCATTTTCCATAATTCAGAATCATCTAGTCCGTATAAATAATCCTCTGGACTATTGTAATATACATCGTCATTATGAAAACCATCCATAAAACTTTTTATGCTGAATGCGCCACTCATAGAGAACATATGACTTACATATCCGGGATGTCGAAAAGCGAAATTAGCGGCATGGTATCCACCAAAACTAGCACCCGCTACCACAACTTTTCCTGCAGGGGTGTTATTTTTTACTTTTTCCACAATTTCATGGCAAATCATCCTGTCATACCTCACATGATTTTCGATGCGATGGATCGGATAAATGTTTTTATTGTAGAAACTATCTTTATCAATACTGTCTGGACAATAGATTTGTATTAATCCTTGTTCGATGTACCATTTAGCTGATTCTATCAAACCCATATCCTTATTTTCATGGAAACTTCCCATCGAAGTAGGAAACAAAATCACTGGGTATCCAGAATGTCCAAAAACTAACATTTCGATCTCTCTATTTAGGTTAGGAGAATACCATTTGAAATACTCTTCTTTCATAACATATTTTTAACAATTATAATAAAAAATATTGAATAAACACAATAAAATAGCGGGTATATTCCATTTTTAAATTCTAAAAACAAAAGAATTATGAAATAGTTAGTAAACTCCGTTTTTATTGGGAAAAGACTATTCACTGCTGCTAGTTTCAAACAATTGTATCTGACTTCGCAATCTTTCGATTAACATGGTCATCATTCTTTTGTTTAGACTCGAAGAATTTTTGATATATATTGAATATTCTTCAATAGTAAATAATCCAATTACCATCCCTTTTAAAGCATTACGATATTTAATATCTTTTTGAATTGAATTCTCAATTGCAGCTAATTTTTTTTCTATTGACTGAGAATAAAAGTCGCTTTTATATTTAGTAATATAATTCTTGAAAGAGGCGATGAACAAGTCATTTTGAAGTTTGAGGATAGGACGAAGTACTTCATTTTGGAAGGTTTCGTCAGAAGAAGATTGAGAACTGATAGAACCTATAGTTTCCCCACGTAATTCCTTTAAAAATATATCTCTTTGGCTCATTTTTTTCTTTAAAATTAAAAAAAAATCAAGTGAGAAGTGTTATTTTCGCATTAATAAATTAAAAACTATGAGATTTCACACTAGAAAGTGGGTTAAACCCGAAGACCTAAACCCAAACGGAACATTATTTGGAGGCCAATTGTTAGCTTGGATAGATGAGGAATTAGCTTTATATAGTATTATCCAGTTAGAAAACTCAAGAGTAGTTACCAAACATATGTCTGAAATTAATTTTACAAGTTCAGCAAAACAGGGAGACATCATCGAAATTGGTATTGCTGTCGCTAAGTTTGGAAAAACATCTTTGACACTTAAATGTGAGGTTCGAAATATGATGACCCGAGAAACAATCATTACTATAGATAGTACTACCATGGTTAACCTAGGAGCTGACGGAAAACCAAAACCACATGGAAAAACACAGATTGAATTCGTTAAAGACCGAATTAATTAGAAAATTCCTCTAATATGTGGATTGCTTTATTGATGTCATTGTGGTCAACAAAAATATGATCATGATAAAATGCCGCAATCACATTACAGCTAATGCCATTTTTGGCAAGTGCATTAGAAAAAGCTGCTGTCAGTCCAACTGCTTGTAAAGACGAGTGGACGGTCAAAGTGATCCAACCAGAAATGAAAGAATAGTCTAATTTTAAACTATCGGCTAATTCCTTTTTGATGACAATAGTGATTCCTTCTTTTTCTCTGAAAACTAAAATCACTTCCTCAAGATTAATATCTTTTAGATTAGGAATAACACAAAAAACATATTCCCCAATATTATGTTGGGGTTTCATGGTTTTGAGTAATATTTCCAAATTTTCTTCTGCTGCCATGTTTTTATAATAATTTTCGACTTATTTATTTTTTTATTCTCTCGTCCGTTTCTAAAATGGCGTATTCATAATTATCCGACCATCCTGATTTTAAAGGAAGCGTTTGCCTTGCATGGCCTTCTCGTGTCATGCCTACTTTTTCAAGCACTTTAATAGATCCTATGTTTTCTATCGCGCAGCCTGCTACAATACGGTGTAGTTTTAAGTTGTAAAAACCAAAATCTAAAACTAAATTTAAGGCTTCGGTTGCATATCCATTTCCCCAATAATCTACATTCAGCTTGTAATAAACCTCTGCGTTATTGTACTTTTTAGAACCTAATTTGAAACCAAGCAAACCTATAAATGTTCCTGTATTTAATTCTTCAACAGCAAAAGTATAGTTTACAATCTCCTGCTGTTGATTTGCTGTAATTTGTGGATTAATGATTTTTTTCGTAGCCTTAATATCATCTGGAATTCCCAGCGTGTTGTATCTATCGGTTTCCGTTAGGGAATGTAAGGCATGGATTGCATTCAAATCCGAAGATTCAATTCATCTCAGTTTTAATCTTTCGCTAAACAACTCTATCGTCTTCATGCTAATACAATTTTTTATTTTAGATATTCTTTTTCTGATGGCAATTCAAATACTTCTAGATCAAAGTATTTTACCGATGCAAAAATATGGTCAAAAACATCTGACATCACGTACTCATAATTTTCCCATCTTTTATCACTAGAAAAAGCATAAATTTCTATAGGAACACCATGTGATGTAGACTGTAATTGACGGCACATCATTATCATTTCCTGATTCAATGCCGGATGGTTTCGCAAATATTGTGTGATGTACTTTCTAAACAAACCTAGATTAGTAAGGTTTCTACCATTGATAGCAAGTGACTTATTAACAGAATTGTTTATGTTGAATGTATCAATATCTTTTTTTTGGGTATCGAGATAATCACTAATAAGCGTTATGTTTTTTAATTCTGACAGCTCTGTTTCTTCAAGAAAACGAATACTGCTTGTTTTAATAAGGATATGTCTTTTAATTCTTCGCCCATCTGAATTAAGCATTCCTCTCCAGTTTTGGAAAGAGTCAGAACTCAAACTATAGGTTGGAATAGTGGTAGTCGTATTGTCAAAATTCCGAACCTTAACGGTGGTTAAATTGATTTCAATTACGTCTCCGTCGGCACCAAATTTATCCATTGTTACCCAATCTCCAATTCGGATCATATCATTTACCGAAACCTGTACACTTGCCACAAAACCAAGAATAATGTCCCTGAAAATTAATATTATTAAAGCAGAAACGGCTCCGAAAGTAGTTAATATTTCCGTATGGTTGATGTCAAAAAGTCGGGAGATAATAACAGTGATACCTACCATCCAAAGCACAATCATGATAACCTGAATGAAACTATCAATAGGTTTGTCGCTGTATCGAGCCTTCAGTTTTAAATAATCTCTTAATGCATTAAATATGGTTCTGATGATCCATAAAACCAAGACAACAATGTATATACTGACCAGTTTACCAAAAACACCTTCCCAGTATTCATATTTGGCCAGAATTATAGGAACTGATTTATAGATAAATAATAGCGGAATAAGATGGGCAATGTATTTAGCAGTCTTATTGGTCACTAATAAATCATCAAATTTTGTTTTGGTTTTTTGGGCTATAAAAACCATAACCGTTACCAAAATAAGACGAAACACCACATATATTAAGTAAGCCAATACGCACAGTATGGCTATATTGAAAATCAAACTAATATAAGACGCAAAGCTATAACTCATTCCCCATTTTCTAAAAATGGGGTAGAAGAAGCCAAAAGTCTTTTCGATGAACTTATACATTTTTTAGGTATTTCTTCTCAACGTAAAAAGCGCCAAAAGGAATTAGGGAAGCGAGTAGGATTATACCCAAAGTTTTAAAAGACCAATTTTGTGATTTTTTTACAAGAATTGCCAATAAAACATAGGCGATAAATAAGACTCCGTGACTCATCCCGATTGGGTAAAGCAAAGTATGGTACAGTTCGAAATTTGATGGCTTGATAAAAAGCATATTTGAAAATAATACCAAATAGGATATTCCCTCTAGGACTGCTGTAACCTTAAAAATCTTGAGCATTTAATTTTTTTTAAGTAATAATTTACAAAATTAACTATTCTGATTGAAGTATTCAATCCCAAAGTAATTTACTTTTGTAAATCTGAAACAGTTAACATGAGCAAACGTGATTTAAAAAAATACCTGAACGAACTTAATAAAGAACAACTCGAGGAGCAAATCATCGAACTGTACGAAAAGTTCAGTGCTGTCAAGGTCTATTACAATTTTGTATTCAACCCTAAGGAAGATACTCTTTTGCAGGAATGCAAAATTAAAATCTCCAATGAATATTTTCCCATAAAAACTACTGGAAGAGGGAAGAAACCAAAAATGCGACGTTCCGTTGCTCAAAAGTATATCAAGCATTTTATTGTTTTAGGCGTAGATCCATTTGTTATCGCTGATGTTATGCTTTATAACATTGAAATTGCACAAACCTTCTCCTCAGGGCATCCCATAAAACAAGAGTTATTTTATAAAAGTATGTTCAATTCCTTCGAGCAAGCTGTGGCTTTTATGATTGCAAATGGCATTTTAAATGAGTTTAAAACAAGAATTATTGGCATTCATAAAGAGACAATTTCCCAGAAATGGAAAAACGAACCCCAATTTGATGCAGTAATTGAGCGATTTGAGTATTAATAGGTCGCGTAATCCAAATTATTTAAATCAGGTCCTATATTTTCAATTAAATATAACAGAATTACTGTTTTTTAGGTGTATTTTTGCAAAAACCCAACAAAAACAATGTTTGAAAATACTATAGAAATAGAAAAAGAAGACAGAAAGGAACTTTATGCGTACCAACAAGGGGATATTGACTCCATTTTTGAGCGTATAGATAATGCACCGAAGCAACATCATTTGTTATATCAACTACCTACGGGTGGAGGAAAAACAGTTGTATTCTCTGAAATTGTTCGTCGTTATTTGACAAAGCACGAAAAAAAAGTTGTTGTTTTAACACATCGAATTGAGCTGTGTAAACAAACCTCAAAAATGTTAAAAGGTTTTGGAGTTAAAAACAAAATTATTAATAGTAAAGTAAAAGAACTTCCAGATCAAAATGAGTATTCTTGTTTTGTTGCCATGGTAGAAACTTTGAAAAACCGTATTAATGACGAGAAACTACATCTTGATAATGTAGGTTTGGTGATTATTGATGAAGCCCACTACAATTCATTTAGAAAATTATTGAGTTCATTCACAAATGCATTTATTTTAGGAGTTACAGCAACTCCTTTGAGTTCGAATATTAAGTTACCTATGCACGAAAGCTACGATGAATTAATTGTTGGTGATACCATCAATTCATTGATCGAAAACGGCTTTTTAGCTAAAGCAATTACGTATAGTTATGACGTAGGTTTAACTTCGTTAAAAGTCGGTATTAATGGTGATTACACCGTTAAATCATCGGATGATTTGTATACCAATATGGCCATGCAGGAGAAATTACTACATGCCTATACCGAGAAATCATTGGGTAAAAAGACCTTGATTTTCAATAATGGAATTAACACATCTTTGTATGTTTATGAAACATTTAGAGAAGCAGGTTACCCAATTCGTCATCTTGATAATACCAGCAGCACTGAGGAGCGTAAAGATATCTTGCAATGGTTTAAGAAAACACCTGATGCGATTTTGACATCAGTTGGTATCTTAACAACTGGTTTTGATGAACCTACTGTTGACACCATAATTCTTAACAGAGCAACAAAATCATTGACTTTATATTACCAGATGATTGGTCGTGGTTCAAGAAAACTGCCTAATAAAGATATGTTTACCGTTATTGATTTAGGGAACAATGCAGCTCGTTTCGGACTGTGGAGTGAACCTGTAAACTGGCAACATATTTTTAAATCACCTGAGTTCTATTTAGAAAATTTACGTGATGATACGGAGATAGAATTGTATTTTAAATATACAATGTCACCAGAATTGAGAGCCAAATTCAGTAAAACAGAAGAAGTTTCTTTTGATGTTGATGAAGAGCATAAACTGATTATTGCTCAAAACTTACGTTCAAAAGTAGTTTTGGAAAAATCATTGGAGCAGCATGCTGCCATGTGTGTAGACAATACAGAAACGTTGCAAGAAGCAAAATCACTGTCAAAAGAATTAGACGAAGATATCGAGTGCCGTATAAAACGCTATTCTAAATGTCTAAGTCAATGTAGTAAAAACTACCGCGAATGGCTTGTTGATGATTACAAATTAAAAATGACCTTATTAATTGGGAAAAAGTATCGTGAGAAAATCATGAACGAACCTGATGAAGAATAAGATATAAAATAAGGAGCTAATCCCGCTGTACACTTTATCTGTTGTGGTGAACCCCACCACAACAGGATATCGTTACCATCGGGGCTAAAAAGCAGATTACAAAACAACTATTTTTTATAAAATAACAAATCCAAAAAAATGCCAAAACAATTCTCTGATTTAGGAATTTCAGCACCAATATTAAAAGCGATTACCGAATTGAAAATTGTTGTGCCAACAGAAATTCAACAAAAGACAATTCCGTTACTTTTAGCAAACGCTACTGATTTAGTAGGTCTTGCAAAAACAGGTACTGGAAAAACAGCTGCTTTTGGATTGCCCCTTTTACAATTAATAGATACACAAATAGCTACTGTACAAGCTGTAATTCTGGTTCCAACACGGGAACTAGGACATCAGATTTTCAGAAACCTTGAGGATTTTGCAAAACACCTTCCTGAAGTTTCTATAGCGGCAACCTGCGGTGGAATCCCAATCAAACCACAAATGGAACGCTTGGCTTCGCCAACACATATCGTTGTGGCTACACCTGGACGTTTGATAGATTTAATCCAACGCAAAGCAATAAACTTAAAAGAAACTAAATTTTTAGTTCTTGATGAAGCCGATGAAATGGTAAGCATCCTGAAAGAAAGTTTAGACGAAATTGTAGCTGAATTACCTAAGGAACACAGAACATTTTTGTTCTCGGCAACCATGCCAGGAACAATCAAACAATTAGTTCAGAATTACCTAAATAAAAATGTGGTACAAGTTAGTGCTAGCATGGAAACGATAGGAAATCAAGGAATTGATCATGAATATATTGTGGTTGACCCTATTGAGAAACTAGATATTTTAATGCATTTCCTGAATTCTAAGGAAGGCGAACGCGGAATCATCTTTTGTAAAACAAAAGCAGCCGTGAATAAACTGGCTAAAAACTTAGCTATCAATCGTTTTTCATCTGGAGCATTACATGGTAGTTTGTCACAAGGAATTAGAGACCGTATCATGGAGCAATTTCGTGAAGGACACATCAATATATTAGTTGCTACTGATTTAGCAGCTAGAGGAATTGACGTAAAGGAAATATCCTATGTGGTTAATTATCATTTACCTGACGTTTATGAAGCTTACGTACACCGTAGCGGAAGAACTGCCAGAGCAGGAGCAAAGGGACTTTCATTGACTGTATTGCAGCCCGAAGAAGTTGCAGAAATTGCTGATTTCGAAAAAGAACTTGGAATCAAATTCTCAGAGTTTAAAAAACCAAGTGCTTTAAGTATCGAAGAAAACAATACCCTTTTATGGGCAAAACAAATATTTAAAACCAAGCCCAACCATGAAGTGGACGCGGAATTAAAAACAAAAATAAAAACTGTTTTTCATCATTTAACGAAAGACGAATTAATAGAAAAACTCTTGGCGAATTATTTGTTGCAAAACAAAAACGAACCAGCGGAAAAACCGGTTAAGAGACAAAAAATGAAATAGAACTTTTTCTATTTTATAAATGAAAAACCATTGCAATGCTTGATAAAGCGATGCAATGGTTTTTTTTTGCCTTCTATTAATTTTAAAAAAAATAACTCTAGATGAAGGAGCTGAAATACATTTAATAGTTAAAAAATATTCTAAATAAAAAAGCTTGCTAAAGCTATACTAACGCAATTATAATAACGCGGCCCTGCTCTCCAAAGCAGGCTGAGCAAAAGCTCTGTCTACTATTTGGGTTAGGATCTTAGTTTCCGGACACAAACTCAACAGATTTTGGAACGGGCTGAAAATTCATTCCATATTCTTTATTGAATGAAAACTAAAAATAATTTTAGTTAACTGAGCTATAAATCTCTTTAAAGAGCAATAACTTGATTTATACTTCGTTATTTACTCTAACAATAACTAGTTTTTCACTTAGTTATACATCCAAAGCGTTTTACCTCATGAAAAAAATGACAATTGCAATAATTGCAACCATTGCCCTATTATTTATTACATCAAACATTTTTAGTCAAACCACAAATAAACCTATTGATTCGGGTTCTTTAAAAGATCAGTTTGATAACCTTATTAATACATCAAATGATTTTAAAGGTTATAAAGTGATTAAAGCAACATCGTTACTTAAATTACAATCAAATGTTCTTGATTCTCTTTCAGTTTCAAAAGAAAAGATTTTAGTCAACGCCGGTTTTAGGAATTCCCAAAAACAACTTATTGACAGTTTAAAAAGCAAATCTACTGCCTCAAAAGAGGTTGTTTCCAACTTAAGATCTGAAAAAGAAAGTATTTCACTTTTTGGCATTCAATTGGAAAAAACGTTTTTTAAAACATTGTTTTTCCTTATTGTACTTGGATTAATCGCTACACTAGTATTTTTCATCTTCCAATTTAAAAAAAGCAATGCCATAACAATTGAAAGTAAGCTTGCATTAAAAGAATCCGAAAAGGAATTTGAAATCTATAAAGAAAAAGCATTGGAGCGTGAGCAGAAAGCTATGCGCAGGCTACAAGATGAATTGAATAAAAAGAAAAAGGAATTCTCTGCGACTTAAGCTCGTACATAAAAGAGGACGGACTGAGAACCTTAGCTTTACATCAAACACTTATAGAGAATTTAGAAAAGGGCTGTCTAAAATGTATCGACAGCCCTTTTTTAATGCTGCCATTCTGTACTATTCTGGCATCCTGAAAATTTAGTGTTACAAACCGAATGCGTTTGAAAAAAATAAGTAAGCAACTTTAAAGCAATCACATCATAGTTTTTTACTATTTGGAAATTTTATACAAGTCATAAATATCGTATATTTATGACTTGTATTTTTTTTAATAAATAAGGAAACTAATATATGGAAATTGTAATAATAGGAGGAGGATTTGCAGGACTAAATTTGGCCAAAGAACTACTCGATCAAAAAGGAATTAATGTAACGCTTGTTGATAAAAACAATTATAATTTCTTTCCGCCACTTATATATCAGGTAGCTACGGCATTCCTCGAGCCGTCAAGTATCAGCTATCCCTTCCGGAAATTTTTTGCAGGTAAAAAGAACCTTCAATTTCGCCTTGGAGATTTGCAAAAGGTCATTCCTGAAGAAAATAAAATCATTTTACATAACGGAGAATTACATTACGACCAATTGGTTTTTGCTACTGGAGCTGAAACCAGTTATTTTGGAATGGAAAACGTGAAGAAAAACGCCATTCCTATGAAAACACTCAATGATGCTATTGAGATGCGAAATACGGTACTAAAAAATCTAGAAAAAGCGGCGATTTGCAAAGACATGCGAAAACGTAGGAAGCTATTGACTATTGTTGTGGCCGGTGGTGGACCAACAGGCGTTGAAGTTTCTGGTATGTTTGCCGAAATGAGAAAAAACATCATTAGCAAAGAATATCCAGAATTGGCCACATCAGCAAGTAATATCTATTTGATTGATGGTGGAGATGCATTGCTGGCCCCTATGAGTAAAGCTTCACAAGAAGATACGTATAAGGCCTTGACAGAGTTGGGTGTTGTCATAAAATTAAATACTCGAGTTGTTGATTATAAAGATGACACCGTATTTTTCTCCAACGGAAAAACATTGGAAACTAAAAACCTTATTTGGGCTGCCGGAGTTTCGGCAAAAACATTTGAAGGAATTCCAGCAGAAAGTTATGGTCGCGGAAAACGAATGTCTACAGATGCCTACAACAAGTTAAGTGGTTCCCAAAACATATATGCAATTGGTGATACTTGTATCCAACTTACCGATGAGAATTTTCCGCAAGGACATCCTCAAGTGGCACAAGTAGCTATTCAACAAGGATTGAATTTGGCAGCCAACTTTAAACTTATGAATAAAAATAAACCATTAGTGCCATTTAAATACAATGACAAGGGCTCGATGGCAATTATTGGAAAGAACAAGGCTGTAGTTGATTTACCAAGTCCAAAATGGCACTTTAAAGGCTTCATTGCCTGGTTGATTTGGCTTTTTGTTCACCTAATTTCCTTGATAACCTATCGCAATAGAATCGCTACATTTATTAATTGGACAATTGCTTATTTTTCGAAAGACCAATCTTTACGAATGATCATTAGACCAAATAAAAAATAAAGTGAAAGCTAGATAAAAAAAGCCTCAAGTCCTGTAGTAAGGTTCTTGAGGCTTTTTTTTAATGCTTAATTTTAATGGTTCGTTTCCCAATAAATAAAACAATTAATGCGGTTACAGTTGAAATAGTCATAATCACAACCATAGGAACCATAGAATCTTTTACGAAAATACCAACGGCAAACGAGGCAAAAGCACCTAAACCTAATTGAATTGCACCCATTAAAGCAGAGGCACTTCCAGCATTTCTTGTAAAAGGAGCAAGTGTAAGTCCAGCTGTATTAGGATTAGATATACCCAAACAAGCCAAGAATAAAAACAACATTCCAATTGTTTCATACATTCCCAAAAGACCATATATAGAACTGATTAAAAAAGTAATTGCAACTACGGTTTGTGTTACTAAAGCACCAAAAATCATTTTCTCGCTTGAAAACCATTTTAGTAATACAGAGTTTAGCTGACTTGCTAAGATAAAACTGAGTGACATAAATGCAAAAATCCAACCGTATGTTTTGGCATCAACCTTAAAAATGTCCATAAATAAAATAGGAGAAGCTGCTACATAAGTAAACAATCCTGAAAAGGCAATCGAACCAGTAAAAGCATACGTATAAAATTGTGGCTCTTTTAAAACAGTGGCAAAATTAAGCAGAATCGGTTTGGGTTTTAATGAAATAGAAGTGTCTGGAGTATAGCTATTAGGTAATCCAAATTGTGCTGCTAATAAAATTACAATTCCAATACACATCAAAATAAAGAAAACCATATGCCATCCGTAAGCATCTGTAACGTATCCACCTACAGTAGGAGCTAACATTGGTGATATTCCTACCACTAACATCAATAAGGAAAATACTTTTGGAATATCGCGTACGGGAAATAAATCACGAACCATAGAAACCGAAGCCACTGTAGCAGCGCAACTTCCTATCGCCTGAATAAAGCGTAAACCAATGAAAGTATCGATGTCTTTCACAAAAACGCAACCCAAAGAAGCAGCAATATAAACCAGCAAACCAATAAATAATGGTTTTTTCCTTCCAAAACGATCTAATAATGGACCATACAGTAATTGCCCCGCTGAAATTCCGATGAAATAACTAGACAAAGTCATGGCAACATTAGCAACAGTAGTATTCAGGTCTTTTGCAATTCCAGCAAAACCAGGTAAATACATATCTATTGAAAAAGGACCAAGCGCCGTCAGAGAACCTAAAATCAGAATTAATTTAAAATATGTGGCTTTTGTCATTAGTGTCGAAGGAATTTTTAATTTTTTTGCAAATGTAAAAATTTAGAATAGGAATCGGAAGTCAGGGAACTAAAGATTATATAAAATCATTTTGTAGTTTCGGATTTATGTTAATGCTATGCTTTCTAAAATTGAAAGAACATTTATATGCACTACATTTGGAGACTTTAAGATTATAAAAATGCCAATAGAAAACATTCCCCAAATTTACACAGACAACAGTAATTTACCTCTTGACTTATTTGTCTATGATTTTAAAATGACAAATGATGTTGTAAAAACGAAGGTGAATTTAAGCATGAATATGTTCAGCTTTTTGCAAGTGGGTAAAAAGCAAGTCCATTTTGCCGATACTTCTATTGCCGTAAACAAAGAACAATCACTACTGATCAAAAAAGGAAACAGTCTTTGGACAGAACTCTTAGATATTGAAAACGTTTATTACTGTAAACTCTTATTTTTTTCTGAAAATAAACTACAGGAATTTTTAAACAAACATTCTAAGCCCACCACATATAACAAAGATGAAATACCCTATTTTGTTATTGAAAATGACGCTTATATTTCGAACTATTTAAACTCTTTATCGGCCATTAGTTCGATCTCAACGCCTTTTACTGAAAATTTTCTATCGGTAAAGTTTGAAGAAATAATGCTTTATCTTTTTAATAAATATGGTGAGCGGTTTGAATTGTATTTGCATTCACTGATTTCAAAAGAAGTTTCCCCATTCAAAAAGGTTTTAGAAAGTAATATTCATTCGAATCTAAAATTAGAAGAAATTGCTTTTTTATGCAATATGAGTATGTCTACTTTTAAACGTAACTTCATAAGCGAATACAATACTAGTCCTGGAAAATGGTTGCAAGACAAACGCTTACAAAAAGCCAAAGAAACCTTGGAAGAAGGAAAATTAAAACCTTCGGATATTTATTTAGATTTTGGATATAACAACCTTTCCAACTTTAGTACAGCCTTCAAAAACAAATTTGGCAAGAGCCCAAAGGAGATTTAGTAGTTATGCTATTCGTCCGTATAACACTGATATATTAATAATTATCTCCTTTTATTTCGATTACAAATAAAATTGACCTTTTTTCATAAGTTTCTGAACTCTTTCCGTAAGCCCATTTCTTTCCTCTTAAATTACCTTTGTCGAGTAGTTTGTTGCGCTTTTATAGCGGTCAAATTGCAATTGTTTAATTTAAATATATAGATATGGCTAATGTTATAAAACCAGTTTTTAAAGAAAGATATGGTAATTTTATTGGAGGAAAATTTGTTGAACCTATTAAAGGTCAATATTTTGACAATCCATCCCCAGTTGACGGGAAAATCTTCACTCAAGCAGCAAGATCAACTCAGGAAGATGTAGACGCAGCTTTAGATGCAGCACACGGAGCTTTTCCAACTTGGAGTAAAACTTCTGCTACAGAAAGAAGTAATATGTTGTTGAAAATTGCTCAGGTAATGGAAGACAATTTAGAATACTTAGCAACTTTAGAAACGATTGACAATGGTAAACCAATCCGTGAATCTCGTGCCGCTGATATTCCTTATTGCGTAGATCACTTTCGATATTTTGCAGGTGTAATTCGTGCTGATGAAGGAAGTATTTCAGAACATGATAAAAACACCGTAAGTATTGTACTTCACGAACCATTAGGAGTTGTAGGTGAAATCATTCCTTGGAATTTCCCAATGTTGATGCTAGCGTGGAAAATTGCTCCAGCTTTAGCAGCAGGAAATACAGTGGTGGTAAAACCAGCTGAACAAACACCAACAAGTGTTATGTGTCTAATGGAACTGATAGGTGATATTTTACCTGCAGGTGTCTTAAATATTATTACAGGATTTGGTAACGAAGCAGGTGCAGCATTAGCGACTTCTGAGCGTATTGCAAAACTTTCATTTACAGGTTCTACTGAAACTGGACGTAAAGTATACCATAATGCAGCTGAAAACATTATTCCAGTAACTATGGAATTAGGTGGAAAATCACCAAACGTTTTCTTCCCATCAGTAGCTGATCATGATGATGCCTTCTTTAGTAAAGCAATTGAAGGAGCACTTATGTTTGCCTTGAATCAAGGTGAAATTTGTACTACTCCGTCTCGTATCTTAGTACATGAAAGCATTGCCGATAAGTTCATCGAAAGAATGTTAGAAAGAATCAAGAAAATCAAGGTAGGAAATCCATTGGATCCTGAAACGATGATTGGTTCTCAAGTTTCTAAAGGCCAAATGGATAAGATCTTAGGGTATATCAACATTGGTAAAGAAGAAGGAGCAGAAGTACTATCAGGGGGTGAAGCAGGAAATCATGTAGGTGAAACTGCAGACGGATACTACATCCAACCAACTATCTTGAAAGGAAACAACAAAATGCGTGTTTTCCAAGAAGAAATCTTCGGACCAGTTGTGGCTTTGACTACTTTTAGCTCTACTGAAGAAGCGATTGAAATTGCAAATGACACCATTTATGGTTTAGGTGCAGGAGTTTGGAGTAGAGATGCCCACGAATTATTCCAAGTACCAAAAGCAATTCAAGCTGGTAGAGTTTGGGTAAACCAATACAATACTTATCCTGCACACGCACCGTTTGGTGGAGTTAAAAAATCAGGATTTGGTCGTGAAAACCATAAATTAGCCTTAGACCATTACCGTCAGGTTAAAAACATGTTGGTATCTTACGATAAAGAACCAGTTGGTTTCTTTTAATCAACGTTAGAATATAACTTGTAGATATAAACCTCGGACTTGTCCGGGGTTTATTTTTTTACGACATTAAATTTTCTTGTCCCAGATCAAGGCTGTGGAATTTAACCATTGGTACCTTTGTGTGTCTGATAATTTCAGTTAATAAATCAAATAAAAAATAGCAATTATATGTCAAACATAATAAAACCAAGAATACTTATTACGGGCGCAACCGGCCAGGTTGGCGGGAAAACGATCGATTTTCTATTATCAGATACATCCATAGAAATTGTGGCTGCTGTTCGAACTGCTGAGAAAGCGGTTCCATTTACAGAGAAAGGAATAAAAATGGTCATTCTCGATTTTGATGATGAAAGCACGCATATTCCCGCTTTCAAAAACATCGATCGCATTTTTATGGTGACCGCCTACACCGTAGACATGCTGCGCCAAAGCAAAGCACTACTAGACAATGCTAAAAAAGCCGGGGTAAAGCATATAGTACATCTTGGTGCTTGTGGTCCAGACGATACGACTATTGGCCATTGGGCTTGGCATCAGTTTGTAGAACGTTACATTGAGTGGTGTGGTTTTTCGTATACGCATTTACGTCCCCAGGATTTCATGCAAAACCTATTGGGCTATGGTGGTAAAAAAGCAATTGAGAATGGTATTCTGCACCATTATGTTTCTGACGCAAGAATGAGTTGGGTAGATGTGGATAATGTGGCCGAGGTGGCTGCAGTCACACTAGTCCATCCAGAGCTGCATGCCGGTAAGACATATAGACTTGGCTATGACGGCAAGAATTTTAATGAAATAGCCGCACTAATGACTTCAATTGTTGGCAAACCTTTTCGCTATGAGCCGCTTTCGCCTGATGTATTTCTTCAGTCAATGATTGATGCAGGAGCAGAGATGGCGTACATGGGCTGCGTGTACGACCACTGGAAGCGCTATGCCGCAGGAACTATTCCTGGAGCTGATGACACATTCGATAATTTTCAGAAAATTACAGGCAAACAGCCTACGAAATGGGCCGATTTTATCGAGAAACACAAAGCGCAATTGGACTATTAAAGTCCTAAAACGGAATTGAACACTATAAACACAAATCTAACAGCTTGGGTTTTATTGCCTGTATATAACAAAAAATAAAACCCAGCTCTTGGTTTGTCATAAAATACTTTAAGTTCACTATCTAGAACTAATTCTACGAAAGAAACACATTGGAGTTATACCTACTTTTCACCTGAATAAGCGGCTGAAATGTTGCTGGTATATTCAACCCATTTCTAAATATTTATCAAATAATTCTCTTTGTATGCCTTTTGATAAATATCCTTACTGAACATAAAGAGGTGAGATGGCTTTTTTGAAATCCCCACTTGTTTCTCATCTAACTTAACGATGAATTTCTTTGTTATCAGTTTTCGTCTAAAATTACGATTGTCAATCTCAGTTCCTAGTATTGCTTCATAGGTATCTTGCAATTCCTTGATTGTAAATTTATCAGGAAGCAATTCAAAAATAATAGGTTTATACATTGATTTCTCCTTCAAATCAGCATAGGCTTCATTGATTATGGCTTTATGGTCAAACCCAAGTGCAGGCAATTTATCTACAGGAAACCATTGTGCTTTGTGTTCCGTATTTCGCAAATTAACTTCATGCGTCTGCAATAGAAAGTAATAGGCGATAGTAATCGTCCGTTGGTTGAAGTTTTGATTTTTTGCCCAAATGATATCTCTATCATTCATTAAACGGTTTGGATCCCCAAAAACTTTAAACTGCTTCTTATAAAGATTGTCAAGACCAGTTAACTCCTTCAATACTCTTGACGCTGTTTCATCTAATGTTTCGCCCTCATAGGTATGATATCCAGTTAAAACATAATCATTAACAAGTGGCTCGTTACCTTCATCCGCTTTTAAAAAACGTTCAATTAATAATACGTTTAAGGATTTAGTTTCGAAGTCAAAACCAAAAATGACACAGTCAACAGAAATATTGGGGATTATTTGAGGTTGCATAAACAAGAATATAAAAAGGTTGCACGTTTTTCTGATAAGTTTGAATACTTCGAAAGGCAAATCTAATGATTTAATTATGAATATAGGAGATAACATATTATAGTAAAATATTCATTAAACGTCAAATGAACAATTGTTTGTACATTTGATTTATTTTAAACATAAAATGTGATATTACGATGTAAGTTCCTTGTATTTTGTATAATATCAAAAAATAAATTACTTTTTTTAGTATATATTATAATTAAAATATACATTTGGAAAATAATAGTCAATATGACGCTTATTAATAAGTGAAATACTATTACGATTAAGTAAAATCAAAATAGATAAAACCAGCTTACATCTATAATCTTAACTAAACCAAAAAAAGTAACAAAACGGAAAGCCATGAAAAAACCAATTACACTTCTTTTATTATTCTCCACTATGTTTTCCTACACACAGGTAGTTATCACTAATTCTAATTTTTCTATGGGAACTACAGGTAGGATTGGAGTGGGGCTTTCGCCAAATGGAGAAGGGAACCAGTGGAGACCATTAAACCTTTCTGGACAAGGGTCTTTGGGTGGTAGAATGGAACAAACAGATTATATCGATATATTACCCGCTTTTCACTTTTCGCCAAAAATTCTAGATAAAGACAGTACTAATATAACGTTCCAAATGCGTTTAGGAATGTATTCAAACAATGGGCAGTTTATAGGGAATGCAAGTTCACGTACTGATAATGGACTAACTTTTATCCTTCCTGAAGCTTATGTTGAAGCTACAAATATCATGGGAAGTAAATGGTCTGCTTGGGCTGGTTCTCGGTTCCGTCGCTATGACGATATACACATTAGTGATTACTTTTATTTTGATGATCATTCCTCTCAAGGATTTGGTGTAAGCCATAAAAATACAGAACTGACGATGTTAATGCCAGCATCTTCAAATACAGGTTCTATTTTTCCGTATAATTATGAAGTAAGTGTTGCAGGAGCTACAAACTCAGCTATTCGTCAAAGAATGGTTTGGATTGGAGAACACAGTTTCAAGCTAAAAAATAACAACACAATTAAACTTCTTGGAGAGTTTCACCATGTATCTGCAAGTTCAGATGAAGCAAGTATTAAATACGCTGCTGACAATGGATGGGTGGCTGGAATCAAATACAACAGTCCGTTTAAAACGGCTATGCCAGGATCATTTAATCAAATTTCGGCTCGTTATGGTTCTGGAATTGCTAATGGTGGAGATAACGGTAATACTTTTACGTGGGCTACATATGGAGCTCCAGATGATCAAGGAAAATACAATAGCGCATACTCCTTTACAATGGTAGAGCACTTTTTATTAAATGTTTCTAAAAAATTTAGTATCAACGGTTATGGGGTATTTACTAGAAGTAAAGGTGGATCTAGCAGCACTAATAAAGACACTTACTTTAACGGAACAGAATTGTTCAATCAAAAAACCGACTTAGTACTAGGGATGCGTAATTTTTACTACGTGACTGATTGGTTTCACATTCTTCAAGAACTGCATTATGCTGTTAGAAAAGATGGTGATAATCCGGAAGCAAAAATGTGGAAATTCTCATTGGCACCTACAATCGTTCCTTTAGGAAAACGGGACCCTTGGAGTCGTCCACACATTCGCTTAGTTTATACCGTTGCCAGATATAATGATTTTGCAAGAGATAATAATTACTCGTCTTTCTTACAGACAAACCAGAAACAATGGGGTTCTTATATAGGAGTAAAAACAGAATGGTGGTTGTTCTAATCAATCAGTAAACAATAATTTAAAAACATAATAATATGCCAATTTTTGGAACTAGTATTTTATCATTCATTCCAGCATGGACTCTCGAAGGTCGAAGTTTTGCTATCAAAAAAACAGCAGAATATGGTTTTGATATGCTCGAAATCAGCTTGCCTGCTTCATTGGATTTTGACGCCAAGGAAACTAAAAAGCAACTGGATCAATACGGAATTCAAGGGCGTTTGTCTTTAAACTTACCTACAAACTGTCATATTCCTTTATATCCTGAAAATGCAATAGCACTTATCAGTAAAGCAATAGATAAGGTAGGGGAGATGAACGGTGATTTTTTGGGTGGTGTTTTGCATTCTGCTATTGGCACGTTTACAGGAAAACCATGTACTGCTGACGAAAGAGTAATTGTCCGTCAAGTATTTACGGAGTTATCGGCTTACGCCAAAAAACAAAATATAACGCTGGGAATTGAGCCAATTAATAGATACGAAAGTTATGTTTTTACAGCGGCACAGGAAGTATTGCAAATGATTGAAGAGATCAATACCCAAAATATCGGTTTGCACCTAGATACTTTTCACATGAATATAGAAGAAAGAAATTTCTATGATCCTATTATTGCTGCGGGAGACAGGCTGAAACACGTTCACATCACTGAAAGTGACCGCGGAATGACTGGAGAAGGAAATGTGCATTGGGATGATTTTTTCAAGGCTTTGGCCAAAATTAATTACCAAGGTCCTTTAGTTCTCGAGAATTTTTCTTCAGAAATCACAGCTTTGGTTGGTCCTACCTCTTTATGGAGGCCTTCAAAATACAATTCTGAGGAACTCGCAAAAGGCAGCTTGCTCTTTATGAAAGAGATGGTAGCTAAATGGTATAATAACTAACAACTGATTTAATAAATAAATAAAAATAAGATGGAAAAAATGCTAAAAGGAGTATGTTACGGTGAGATTCTTTTCGATGTTTTTCTTGAACACAAAAAAATTGGGGGAGCCCCATTAAATGTAGCTTCAAGATTAAACTCACTGGGTGGAGAAATTTCGATGATTAGCGCTGTTGGTAATGATGCTAACGGAGAGAAATTAGTAGATTATTTGAATACCGTAGGCATAAATACTAAAACGGTTCAAGTAAAAGAAAATTACGGAACAGGTGTTGTAAAAGTAATTCTTAACGAAAAAGGAAATGCCTCTTATGACATCAGCTACCCTGCCGCCTGGGATAAGATCGAAGCTTCTCCTTTGAGTACACAAGTGGTTCAAGATGCTGATTTTTTTGTTTACGGGAGTTTGTCTTCTAGAGATTCAGTATCAAACAAAACTTTAAAAGGATTGTTGAAAGATTCAAAGTACAGCATTTTTGACGTCAATTTAAGAGTTCCTTATTATACAAAAGCGAACGTTTTAGAACTGATGTATGAAGCTGATTTCATAAAATTCAATGATGATGAATTGAATGAAATTTGTGAGGATCTAAAATCAGATAGAAAATCATTAGAGCAAAACATCTTGTTTATTGCTGAGAAAACCAATACTAAAACAATCTGTGTTACTTTAGGATGTCACGGTGCTGTATTATATTGCAATAATAAATTTTATCACAACTGTGGATTCAAGGTTGATGTGGTAGATACTGTAGGTTCAGGAGATTCTTTTTTAGCCTCTTTAATCATTAAGTTATTGAGTGGTGAAGATCCACAATATGCAATTAATTTTGCTAGTGCCATAGGTGCAATTGTTGCTCAAAATGAAGGTGCTAATCCTGTAATTACAGCAGCCGAAATCGATTCTTTTTTAATTGGGCTTGAGCCAAAGACACAAAAAATACTGAACTAAAATATTTTTTTAAACAAACCAAAAAACTATAAACCCAATGAGCACAACAACCCGTATTCCTATTGTAAAAAAGGATCTATTATTTCCTTTTATCATTATTACCTCACTATTTGCCTTATGGGGAATCGCTAATGACTTGACCAATCCTATGGTTTCGGCATTCAAAAAAGTAATGCCTGAATTGTCAAATGTTCAAGCATCGTTAGTACAGTTTGCCTTTTATTTTGGGTATTTCTTTATGGCTTTGCCAGCAGCTTTATTTATTAGAAAATACAGCTATAAATCAGGAATTATCTTGGGATTGCTTTTATATGCAACGGGAGCTTTCTTATTTTACCCTGCGGCTGAATACGAGCAGTTTAATTACTTTCTAGTTTCCTTGTGGATTCTCACCTGTGGATTGGCATTTTTAGAAACCATTTCAAATCCGCTGATATTGTCATTAGGAGATCCAGAAACGGCGACCCAAAGATTAAATTTGGCGCAAGCCTTCAACCCAATTGGTTCAATCACAGGGATGATTATGGCGCAAACATTTGTGATGAGTGCTTTGAGATCTGATGATTTTACAACTACGGCATACAACGCTTTATCTGCTGCAGAAGTGGCCTCAATAAGGGAAAATGACTTGAGTATCATCAGTATTCCTTACATTGGTTTAGGAGTTTTGGTATTGTTTATCATGGTAGTAATCCTTTTTACAAAAATGCCTAAAACAGCCGAATCTGATAAGATGTCAATATCTGAATCGTTCAAAAAACTGTTTTCAAACAAAAATTATAAAAATGGAGTTATCGCACAAACTTTTTATGTTGGAGCTCAAATCATGTGTTGGACATACATCTTTCAATACGTTGATTATATCAATGAGAGCTTAGGTTTAGACTTAACGGCTACTTATTACAATGTAGGAGCAATGATTTCATTTTTAGTAAGCAGATGGATTGGAACCGCATTGATGTTAAAAATTAATCCATCTAAGCTATTGATGCTTTTTGGAATTGGTGGTGTGATTTGTTGCGCTGGAGCAATCCTATTACCAGGAATCCCGGGACTATTATCGCTAGTGGCGATCTCTATATTCATGTCAATTATGTTCCCTACTATTTACGGAATTGCATTAAAAGACATGGGTGACGAGGCTAAAATTGGGTCCGCAGGATTGGTAATGGCTATTGTTGGTGGAGCATTAATGCCAGTTCTGCAAGGATCCATATTAGATATGGGTGGTTCAGGTTTTTCAGACATCAAACTTTTCGGATACATTCCAGAGGTGAATTTCTCTTTCATTCTGCCTCTAATTTGTTTGGCTGTTGTAGCTCTATACGGGTATAGCACTTATAAAATGTCAAAAATCGTAGTATAATTCACTAGAATAGGACAACTAAATATATAACCGAAACAGGCATTAAGTCTGTTTCGGTTTTTTTGTTTTATAAATTTTCAGTAGCTAACTCCCGTTATCCGTTGCACCCTTTCTGTCTTCAAACTCTTTTTCTAGGTGGTGGCAGGCGCTTCTTTTAGTCGCACTGCCACAACCAGAAAAAAGTGGTTTTCAGCCTGTAAAGGGGTTTCACTACTACCGGGGCTAAAAAACATACGCTAAAAAACCTCCGTTTACGGTTTGCCGTAAAGTACCTGGAGGAAAAGCAGTTATATTTGAAAAAAAAATAATTTATCAGATTTTTCGGTAAATTTATATATATTTAATTAATTAAAAAAAGCGAAACAAAACTTCGCATATACATACAAAAAAGGGTATATTGGCGAAGCTTTGTTTCGCCAATATACAAGTTGGCGGTAATTGTAAAAAACTGCCACTAAAAAAACATAAATTGACATAAAACATGAATACAGATTTTTTCATAAAACAGCTTGACGAAATATTAAATGACTTTAACAAAATCAAGTCAAAGAATGTTAACCAGATTGCTCTGATATAATCTAAAAAACTAATAAAAAAACAACAATGAAAAAACTATCTAATACTGTAAAAATAACGGCATTAATTTCTATCTGTTTATGGATAATTGGGAGTATTATCCTATTCGATGAGAAAAACGGAAAAACTATTATTTTGCTTACTGCTGTGGTTATAATAGCTGGATTGTTTTCTCAAATAAGTAAAGAAAGAAAGCTGAATTCCGAAGGTTGAGATTAATTTAGTATGACCGCTCGGCTATGGAATCCATTGTACACAACGATATTGGGTTGTGAATCCTGAAAAGGCATAAAAAGGCATAAGAATCTAAAAGGGTACGTCGGTGTTTGCTAGCTTGTAGACATAAGCAGTGATTTTCTTGCATAAAAAAACCTGACAGCAAAGCTGTCAGGTTTTTTTACGTAAGTAGTGTCCCGTCCTGAAATAGCGATACACAAAAAGTATCCTAATGGAACAACATGAAGAAACACGCTATGTTAAGCGAACTCAAAAAGATTACTCAATGTCTTTTAAATTACAAATTGTTCAAGAAATTGAACGAGGAGAACTT
>NZ_FNMV01000019.1 GCF_900106645.1 Flavobacterium degerlachei | reverse complement strand
ATTATTAGCCAGAAGTCGCTATTTACTTTATAAATCCAGACAAAAATGGACCAACAACCAAGAAGAAAGAGCGAAGTTACTATTTGAATTATATCCTGATATTAAAAAAGCATATGATTTATCTCAGCAATTACGAACTATCTACAACAGTAACAATGATAAGAATGTTGCTATGTTAAAATTAGCGCATTGGTATAGAAAAGTCGAGGAATCAGGTTTTAAAAACTTTAATATCGTTCTCAATACCATAACCGTCAATTATAATTCAATACTAAACTATTTTGACAATCGAAGTACAAATGCTTCAGCGGAATCTTTCAATGCAAAAATTAAAGCTTTTAGATCGCAATTTAGAGGCGTTAGAAAAATTGACTTTTTCCTATTTAGATTATCTAACCTTTTTGGATAATCCCCAACTTTTGAACTTGATCCCAGAACCTTTCGAAAGACACAACCAAATAAAAAAAATCATAAAAAAAAAGCCTCTCAATTACTTGAGAGGCTTTCGTTGGTCTACAAGGACTCGAACCTTGAACGACTGCACCAAAAACAGTTGTGTTACCATTACACCATAGACCAGCTTAATTGCCTTGCAGCATTATTGCTTAGCGAGTGCAAATTTATACTAAATTTTAGTTTGCGCAAACTTTTTTAGCCTTTTTATTCAAAAAAAATCAAATAAATTTTCAAGCTCTCGAACAGCATTAGCAAAAATCCTCAAAACCAATATATTACCGAATTCAATTAGTTTGACAGAAAAATTACCGAATCCTCACAACCTTAAATAAAAAAACATTTTCTTTGTAACTTAAAATTATAACTAAATTTCAATACATGAATAAGGAGACATTCAACTTCAATAAATGGAATACTATTATTGGTTGGTTAGCATTTGGAATTGCATTAATAACATACACACTTACAGTCGAACCTACAATGAGTTTCTGGGATTGTGGAGAATATATTGCCACAGCAGCAAAACTTGAAGTCGGTCATCCTCCCGGAGCACCTTTATTTCAAATGATAGGCGCTTTTTTTGCCATGTTTGCTTCAGATAACGAACATATTGCCTTAATGGTAAACATGACCTCCGTTTTCTCAAGTGCTTTTACCATTTTATTTATGTTTTGGTCTTCTTCTATGATTTTGAAAAAACTGGTTTCCAGAATTTCAGATTCAAATACTGATACAGATTCAACAAACCAAATCAATAAAAGTAATGCTATTGTAGTTCTTGGAGGGTCTTTCGTTGGCGCTTTAGCCTATACTTATTCAGATAGCTTTTGGTTCAACGCGGTGGAAGCAGAAGTATACGCCATGGCTACCCTACTTATATCTTTACTTTTTTGGCTAGGTTTACGCTGGGAACAGGATATGGACTCTCCTAGAGGAAATAAATGGTTATTAATAATTTCACTCGTTATTGGACTATCGTTTGGAGTACACTTTATGGCTCTCCTAACAATTCCTTCTATTGGATTATTGTACTTTTTCAAACACTATAAAACCATCACAATAAAAAATTTCATTATCGCTAATGTTGTGGTAATATCCATTTTATTGTTCATTTTTAAATTACTGCTTCCTTTAACAATGGCCTTCTTTGCAAAAAGTGAGATCTTTATGGTAAACAGCTTCGGGATGCCCTTTAATTCAGGAACTATTTTTGTAACATTACTCCTTGTTGCTTTCTTTTATTTTGGATTAAAATACACCCAAAACAAAGGGATGATTCAGTACAACACACTCCTTTTATGTGTTTTATTTATCTTAATCGGGTTCTCTACCTGGATGATGCTTCCCATCAGAGCAAACGCGAATACAGTGATTAATGAAAATAAACCATCTGATGCAACAGAGGTTCTTGCCTATTATAACAGAGAACAATATGGCGTAAATCCATTGTTTTATGGCCCCCAATATACCGAAACTTTTGCAGGACTGGACAGTGACGAGCCGTATCTTGACAAAGCACCTAACTACGAAAGGGATTACAAGACAGGCAAATATATCATCACAAATAACTTCAAAAACTCCGTTCAGAATAGTGACGATGCGCAAAAGACTATCCTACCAAGAATGTGGAGCTCTGATCATATTGAAAACTATATGAACTTCACTAATGCACCTGATTTTAGATTAAATCCTGCATATGCTTATGAAGACGATTTAGCAAAATACGGAATAGATGCCACTAAAATATCCGAAGAGGATTACAATAGAGCCATCGCACAGTTGAAGAACGAAATTCAAAAAACGGTATCCGAATTCAGACAAGCCTATGCCTCAAAACAAATTGACAACGAAGGCTATGTGAAGTTCCTAAAAAGTTACGGCGACTATTTAATTATAGACAAACCGACAACTGTTGACAATTTCAGTTTCATGTTTGAATACCAATTTGGCTATATGTATATAAGGTATTTGATGTGGAATTTCGTTGGACGACAAAATGACGTACAAGGAAGATACGATAATCAAGATGGAAACTGGATTAGCGGAATAAAATTCATAGATGAATTACATGTAGGCTCACAAGATAATTTACCATCAGATGTCCTAAACAACAAAGGCCGTAATGTTTATTACTTTATACCATTCATACTTGGTATCATAGGTTTATTATATCATGCTGAGAAAGATCTAAAAAGCTTTTACGTTTTACTAGTACTTTTTCTCTTTACCGGATTTGCATTAAAAATTTACTTGAACGAAAGACCCTTTGAACCTCGAGAAAGAGACTATGCACTAGTCGGATCATTCTATGTGTTTGCCATTTGGATAGGGTTTGGAGTTTATGCCCTTTATGATACTATCAAAAAATATTTAGCACCAAAGATTGCAGCTCCTGTAGTTATCTGCGCCAGTTTACTGGCTGCACCGGTTCTAATGGCATCACAAAACTGGGATGATCACGACCGTTCTGGAAAATATACTGCATTAGCTATGGCTAAAGCATACTTGACTTCCTGCGACCCTAATGCAATTCTATTTACAATTGGTGACAATGACACCTTCCCACTCTGGTATGCGCAAGAAATCGAGCACATCAGGACCGACGTAAAAATCGTAAACACTAGCCTTTTCATGACGGATTGGTACATTGATCAAATGAAAACCAAAACTTACGAGTCAGAACCATTACCTATTTCTTTCACACATGACCAATATGTAGGAGACAAACTGGACTATGTTGTTCACATTCCAAAAACAGAAAGCAGATGGGACATAAAAGACTTTTTAACTTTTATTAAAAACCCAAAATCTACTGTTGGTATGCAGAATGGACAAACAATACATTTTTATCCAACAAACAAAATCAGAATTCCTGTTGACAAGAACAGCATCATAAAGAACAAAGTAGTTGCTGCGAAATATAACGATTCAATAGTTCCTTATATAGATATTGATATTAAAGGAAATGCGTTGTATAAAAACAGACTGATGATGCTTGACATTGTAGCTAACAACAACTGGAAAAGACCTATTTACTTTAGTGGTGGAGCTTTTGATAATGAAGATTATCTTTGGATGAAAGAGTACCTTCAATTAGACGGTATGGTTTACAAATTAGTACCGCTTCAAACAAAAATTCCTAACGACGGAAGTCCATTAGACATGGGACAAATAGATACTGATAAAATGTATTCTAATATTATGAAATGGGAATGGGGAAATAGTGATAGCGATAAAATTTATCACGATCCAGAAACCAGAAGAGAAAGTATAACCTACAGAACCAATCTTGCCCGATTGATGGACAAATTAATCGAAGAAGGCAAAATCGAAAAGGCAAAAACAATAATCAATCTGGCCATGACAAAGATGCCACTTGATAAATTTGGTTATTACTCTTTAGTAGAGCCATTTGCAAAAGGATACTATCAAGTTGGTGAAAAAGCCAAGGCGCAAGATCTTTTAGACAAATTAATGACTAAGTACAAAGAGAACCTCAATTATTACGCGAGCTTACCTCCTTCTGACCAAAGTAGTATTGCTATTGACATAATAACTGACATTGAGCGATACAGAAGCTTATTAGAAGTAATGAAAGAAAATGGAGACTTGACTTTTTACAACAAGAGCAAAACCACATTCAACACTTACATCAATATGTTTGAGCGTTTTGGTCGCGAAAAAGAATAATTTTTAACTAAATATACAGCTTTAAAAATGTGGTATAATCTCAAGATTATACCACATTTTTTTTTACATTTAAAATAAAAATAAAAATGGGGTTTTACTGGATAAAAACAAATTCAATCATCAAGAAAATATTTTCAAAGTATGTATGGGATTTACCCAATGTTGAAAATAAAATCTACTTAACTTTTGATGACGGACCAACACCCCAAGTTACGGAATGGGTCCTGGAACAACTGCTACAACACAATGCCAAAGCCACTTTCTTTTGTATCGGAAAAAATATCGAAGCCCACCCTTCCCTTTTAAAAAAAACAATTGACATGGGGCATCGTATAGGAAACCATACTTTTAATCACTTAAATGGATGGCAAACAAGCACGAATGAATACTCAAGTAACGTTTTGCTTTGTGAGAAATCAATTTCGAATCAAATATTGAAAGATAGCAAAGAGAAGTCTAAAATATTTCGTCCGCCGTATGGAAAAATTAAGTCCAAACAAGCAAAAGAACTACTAAAACAGGGATACAAAATTATAATGTGGGATGTCCTCAGTGCAGACTTTGACCAAACAATCTCAACAGAGAAATGCTTGAAAAATGTGGTTTCAAATGTAAAACCAGGAAGTATAATAGTTTTTCACGACAGTGTAAAGGCATTCAAAAATCTTGAATATACCTTACCTAAAGTTTTAGATTACTTGGATAAAAACAACTTTATTTACGAAACAATTCGATAAAAATACAATTTTAGAAACTAGAATTGTTCTTGCACAATACCGATAATAGTATTTGCATCCAACTCTCCGGATTGCCTCCAAATCATCTGTCCTGCTTTATAAATCATTAGCGTAGGAAGCCCCTTGATGCGTAAAGCATCAGCTAATTCTTGATTTTTATCCACGTCAATTTTAATGACTTTAGCCTTGTCTCCAAGAGCGGCTGCAACATCTCTAATAACGGGATGCATGGAAACAGACGATTCGTTCCAATCTGTGTAAAAATCAATTAACACAGGTACCTGTGCACTTATAAGTTCTCCAAATTTTGACATAATACCAAAAATTTAATTTTTAAATCTATTTAAAAATATAGACATTAATTTACAAATGTAGCGTTTTTAACGAATTATGCTACATTCTTCCCTTTTTTTAGTTCTATGACAGTAATTTCGGGCATTATTCCTACCCTTCCTGGGTAAGCATGAAATCCAAACCCTCTATTCACATATACATATCTCCCTAAATTTTCATACAAACCAGCCCACTGTGCATACACATATTGCGCTAAGCTCCATTTGAAATAACCAGGAATTTCAATCCCAAACTGCATGCCGTGCGTGTGTCCAGACAACGTTAAGTGAAAATTACTTTCATGATTTTTAATTTCATAATCCCAATGACTCGGATCATGACTCATTAAAATCTTGAAATCCTTCTTATCTACACCTAGAGAGGCTTTATTGATATCTCCTGCCTTTTTAAAATTATGACCCCAGTTTTCAACGCCAATTAATGCGATTTTATCCGTTCCTTTTTCAATATAAGTGTGCTCGTTTAACATCAAGTTAAAACCTATTTGTCCGTAAAGATCCTTTATAGCCTGAAAATTATCTTCTTTATCTTTTTCTGTTGGCCAAGTAACATATTCTCCGTAATCATGATTTCCTAAAACAGAATATTTACCATACTCGTGTTTCTGAATTCTATTGAAAGTTTCTATCCAAGGATGCATTTCTTTTGCATCTGTATTCACGATATCTCCGGTAAACAAAATCATATCTGAATTTTGTTCGTTTACCAAATCAATAGCATAATTAATCTTATCTGGATTATCAAAACTTCCGCTATGTACATCTGATATATGTGTGATTGTAAAACCGTCAAAAGCATCAGGTAAATCAGGGAAAAATATGCGTTGTTTTATAACTTTGTAATTGTATTTCCCAACAGTTATCCCGTAAATCAGCGACATAAAAGGAATCGCAGCTAAACCTAATCCTATTTGACTAACAAATTTTCGTCTGGAACTAAGGAAGCTCACATCGTCATTCTCTAAAAAATAATTAACTGAGCCAGCACCAACCCTAAAAATATCTTCTCCAAGCAACAATAAAGTCAGAATTAACTTTGGAACATAAACCACTAGCAGAAGTCCCATCGTGAACATTGTCTGTTGCGTTTGACCTACAGAACGGTCAAATTTCATAAAAGAGTAAACGATAAAAACCAAAACCAGCAAACTGATGATTTGGTAAGAAACTAAAAACCACTTTAATTTTACCAAAGTTTTTAATGCTTGAAAAGCATATAATTCAATTATAAGAAGGACAAGACTTAGTAAAAGTATACGGATAACCATTATAAATAATTTTTTAGGCAAAATAACAAATTAAGGAACTACTATGAGTTCATATTAATCAAAATTTAACTAAAATCGCGCCAAATTTCCCTTGTCAGGTTCGCATCTCTTAATTTCCAATAAATGTGACAGTCCTCTTCCGTTAAACTGAAGCACAGAATAGAGCATTTCGAGAAAGCAAAAACCCTTGCGGCCGAATATCATAAATATTAATATCTGTCACTTCTTTATCTTTTAAGTTTTGTACTTTTGAAATCTTTTCAAAATCACAATTATGTCACAACAAAAACGTCTTTTTCTTCTTGATGCCTACGCCTTAATCTTTCGAGGATATTATGCCTTTATAAAAAACCCAAGAATCAATTCTAAAGGAATGGATACCTCGGCGATTATGGGATTCATGAATTCCTTAATGGATGTTATAAAAAGGGAAAAACCAGATCATTTGGCAGTTGCTTTTGATAATGGTGGAAGTAATTTAAGAAACGAAATATTTCCAGAATACAAAGCGCATCGCGATGCTACTCCCGAAGCTATAAAAATTGCTATTCCTTATATTCAGGATTTACTGAAGGCAATGCACATACCTATAATAGAAGTAAAAGGTTACGAAGCGGATGACTTAATAGGAACCATTGCAAAACAGGCCGAAAAAGAAAATTACAAAGTCTTTATGGTTACTCCAGACAAGGATTTTGCTCAATTGGTATCTGAAAACATTTTCATGTACAAACCTGCCCGAATGGGTAATGGAATTGAAATTTGGGGTGTTCCTGAAGTATTAGAAAAATTCGAAATTGAAAGACCAGATCAAGTTATCGATTTTCTGGGTATGATGGGTGACGCTGCCGATAACATTCCAGGACTTCCCGGAGTAGGTGCAGTTACAGCAAAGAAATTCCTAAAAGAATTTGGGACAATGGAAAACCTTTTGGCAAATACGGATAAGTTAAAAGGAAAAATGAAGGAGAATGTAGAAGCGAACAAAGAGAAAGGACTTTTGTCGAAAACATTAGCCACCATACTTCTTGACTGTCCAGTCGTTTTTGACGAAACTGATTATGAATTATCAACTCCTGATGTCGAGAAAACAGATGCTCTTTTTAATGAGTTGGAATTCCGAAGAATGGCAGAACAGTTTGATGCCATATTTAAAAAAGGTGGTACTGCAACAACTAATACTGCTGCCGAAGAAGCTAAATTATATAAAAGTCCACAACCGAAAAGCGAAGAGCAATTTGATCTTTTTGCAAGTGCAATTCCTAGCGAAGCTGCAGACGCTACGCACCACCAATATTACAATACATTAGAAAATACAGAACATTCATATCAGATTATTCAAGGTGACTTGGGTGTAAAGTTGCTTTTGCAAAATTTACTTAAGCAAGAATCCGTTTGTTTTGACACTGAAACTACAGGCTTAGATGCTTTGCATGCTGAACTTGTTGGTATTTCATTTTCATTCGAAAAAGGAAAAGGATATTACGTCCCTTTCCCAGAAGATCAAGAGCAGGCGCAAGTTTTAATTAATAAATTCATTCCTTTTTTCGAAAATGAATCAATTGAAAAAATTGGTCAAAATTTAAAATATGATCTAAAAATTCTTTCTAATTATAATATCAATGTAGAAGGAAAACTGTTTGACACCATGATTGCTCACTATCTGATCAATCCAGATATGCGTCATAACATGGACATACTGTCTGAAACCTATTTAAAATATTCTCCAAAATCGATTGAGACCTTAATTGGAAAAAAAGGAAAAAATCAAAAATCGATGCGTGATGTTGATTTAGAGGAAATCAAAGAATACGCAGCAGAAGATGCAGATGTTACATTCCAATTAAAGCAACTATTTTCTGTCGAATTAGAAAAAACCGAGACCAAAAAACTCTTTGATGAGATTGAAATTCCTTTGGTAAAAGTCTTGGCAGATATGGAAAAAGAAGGAATCAGATTAGACACTGATTTCTTAAAATCATTATCAAATGACTTAGATACTGACATTAAAAAACTGGAAGCAGCGATTTATGAAGTTGCAGGAGAAGATTTTAATTTAGCTTCGCCAAAGCAACTCGGCGATGTTTTATTTGATAAATTGAAAATTGGCGGAGCCAAACAAAAAAAGACAAAAACAGGACAATATGCCACTGGCGAAGAAGTTTTAAGTTACTTAGCTAATGAGAATCCAATCGTAAAAGACATTCTTGACTGGCGCCAATTAGTGAAACTAAAAAACACTTATGTTGACGCTTTACCAAATCAAGTAGACCCGGTAACCCTGAGAGTGCATACTGATTATATGCAAACTGTTGCAGCAACAGGACGTTTGAGTTCGAATAATCCTAATTTACAGAACATCCCTATTCGTACCGAACGAGGACGACAAATAAGAAAAGCATTTGTAGCAAGAGACGAGAACTATACTTTAGTTTCTGCCGATTACTCCCAAATAGAATTACGTATCATTGCGGCATTGAGTGGTGAAGAAAACATGATAAAAGCATTTTTAAATCACGAAGACATTCATAAATCAACAGCTTCAAAGGTATTTGATGTTCCACTAGAAGAAGTTACCAGAGAACAACGTAGCCATGCAAAAACGGTAAACTTTGGAATTATATATGGAGTTTCTGCATTTGGACTTTCTAATCAAACGGATTTATCCCGTTCTGAAAGTGCTGCTTTAATTGAAGCCTATTACAAAACCTATCCAAGATTAAAATCATACATTTCAGAGCAAATTGATTTTGCTAGAGAAAATGGATATGTACAAACAGTTTTGGGTCGCCGTCGTTATTTAAAGGACATCAATTCACAAAACGCAATTGTACGTGGCGGAGCAGAACGAAATGCAGTTAACGCACCAATACAAGGAAGTGCTGCTGACATTATTAAAATTGCAATGATTAACATTCATAAAAAACTAATTGCAGAACACTATAAAAGCAAAATGCTGCTTCAGGTTCATGATGAGCTTGTATTCGATGTCCACAATTCAGAATTGGAAAAAATAAAAGAGATGATCAAATACGAAATGGAAAATGCGTTTAAACTGGACGTCCCTTTAGATGTCGAATTAGGAGCTGGTAAAGATTGGCTGGAAGCACATTAATATTTAGAACCAAAAAAAAATCCACTCCCATTAAATAAAGGAGTGGATTTTTTTATATCCTAGTTCTAATTGCAATTACAACTTTCTAGTCGTTTCTCTTTCTTTCAATTTAGTCTTAATGACCACCGTTTCGTAAGGTTTATTCTCTTCATCAGACTCTAATCTATCAATAAGTAATCTGGCTGCCACTTCTCCAATTTCTACACCATGTTGACTAACCGTTGTCAAGCTTGGAGACAATCTTCTTGAAGCAAGAATCCCATCTGCAAAACCAATTATAGAAAGCTCCTCAGGAATTTTCCATCCTTTTTTAAGTCCGTATTTCAATGCCGCTACCGAATCACTTTCTTCTAAAGCAAAAATCCCATCAATTGTAACGCCTTCAGAAATCTCTAGAATTCTATTATTTAAATCATCTTCTGAATCTGTACGCAGAATAATATCTTGATTCAAAGTAATGTTATTGTCTTTTAGTGCTTTCAAATAACCTTCGGTTCTTAATTTTCCAACACTTAAATTATCAACTGAAGAAAACAAAGCAATATTTTTACAACCCAAATCAATTAATCGTTGCGTAGAATTTAAAGCCGAGTTAAAATCATCAACCACTACTTTATCACACTCAACTTGATCTGCTATTCGATCAAACATAACTATAGGAGTACCGTCATTAATAATTGAAGCAAAGTGATCGTATTCATGCAATTTTTGGGCTTCCTCAGAAACTGATAAAATAAACCCATCAATAGTACCATTACTCAACATTTCTAGAGTATGTGCTTCTTTATCTAATGACTCATTAGAAATGCACATAATTACATTATATCCTTTTTCATCGGCTACTTTTTCTATACCACTAAATACTTTGGCAAAAAAAGAATTAAGAATATTCGGAATAATAACACCTATGGTTTTAGTCTTTCTATTTTTAAGATTCAAACCGATGACGTTTGGTTTGTAGTTTTTTAGCTTCGCATACTCTTTAATTTTTATTTTTGTTTGATCACTAATTTCCGGACTATCATTAAGTGCTTTTGAAACTGTAGAAACAGAAACATTAAGTTCTTTTGCAATTTGTTTAAGAGTTGCTTTGACTTTCATAGTTAAGTATGTATTGACTTTATTAGTAATTTAAGGAGGTCGAGGGTTTTTTGGCCCCAACCACATAGTGTTTATGGTATCAAAAAATAACAATTTCCCACTTTACGGCCGCGTCATTAAATTGCAAGATAAAATATTATTTTCGATAACAAAAGTAATATAAAAATAGAAAGTCTCCATTAACTATAATTCTAAAAGAGAAGCGACGCAAGATATATGAAATATACAATTGATAATCAGTGACAAAACATCTCGAAATTATTCTTTTCAAGGTATTTGTATTTAAAATAATTAATTGTACTTTTGCATCCCCTTTAATGGGGATGGAATGTTTAATTAAAAAAATATTATGGACGCATTAAGCTACAAGACTCAATCAGCAAGCAAAGCCACCGTTACAAAGGAGTGGATTGTTGTAGATGCAGATGGGCATAACTTAGGTCGTCTTGCTTCAAAAGTCGCTATGATTTTAAGAGGTAAGTACAAACCAAGTTACACACCGCACGTTGACTGTGGAGATAACGTAATTGTTATCAACTCAGAGAAAATCAACCTTACAGGTAACAAAATGGACGAGAAGATTTACATGCGTCACACAGGTTACCCAGGGGGACAAAGAACTTTAACTGCTAAAGTATTGCAATCGAAAAATCCTGCATTACTAGTAGAAAAAGCGGTAAAAGGAATGTTACCAAAAAACAAAATTGGTGCTGAACTTTTCAGAAATTTAAATGTTGTTGTTGGTTCAGAGCACAAACAAGGTGCACAAAAACCAAGAACAGTTAACCTTAACGATCTTAAGTAATGGGAGTTATTCACAAAATCGGTAGAAGAAAAACCGCTGTTGCACGTGTTTATGTTTCGGAAGGAACAGGAGTAATCACTGTAAACAAAAAAGAATTCGCGACTTACTTCCCAACAGCTACTTTACAGTACAAAGTTATGCAACCTATGTCTATGACAGAGAACGCAACTAACTTTGACGTAAAAGTAAACGTACACGGAGGTGGTTCAACTGGACAAGCAGAAGCTGTAAGAATGGCATTAGCACGTGTTATGTGTGAAGTAAATGCTGAAAACAGACTAATCTTGAAACCAGAAGGTTTATTGACAAGAGATCCAAGAATGGTTGAACGTAAGAAATTCGGTCAGAAGAAAGCTCGTAAGAAATTTCAATTCTCGAAACGTTAATATTGCCTGTCTTGAATACATTTATTCAAGACTTATTGAATTTATTATTGAATTTAAAACAATGTTGTTGTTGCCTACCGAGGTAGGAATTAGTTTAGCATCTAAATGTATTTAGCCGAGCAATCGCCATTTATACATTGCTAATCAACAGAACGTAAACTAGTACAAAAAATGTCAAACAAAGTAGAAGTAAAAGAATTACTAGAAGCAGGTGTTCACTTCGGACACATGACTAGAAAATGGGATCCAAATATGGCTCCGTACATTTATATGGAACGTAATGGTATACACATTATCAATCTATATAAAACTGCAGCAAAAATTGAAGAAGCTAATGAAGCTTTGAAAAAAATCGCTGCATCAGGTAGAAAAATATTATTCGTTGCTACCAAAAAACAAGCAAAAGACATCGTTGCTGAAAAAGCAAAAGCTGCAAACATGCCTTACATCACTGAAAGATGGCCTGGTGGAATGCTAACTAACTTCGTAACTATCCGTAAAGCTGTTAAAAAAATGGCTACTATTGATAAAATGAAGAAAGATGGTACTTTCATGACCCTTTCAAAGAAAGAGCGTTTACAAGTTGATCGTCTTCGTGCTAAATTAGAGAAAAATTTAGGTTCAATTTCTGATATGTCAAGATTACCAGCTGCATTATTTGTAGTAGATATCAAAGCTGAACACATCGCAATAAAAGAAGCTCAAAAATTAAACATTCCAGTTTTTGCAATGGTTGATACTAACTCTGATCCTCGTGAAGTAGAGTATGTAATTCCATCAAATGATGATGCTTCTAAATCAATCGATAAAATTTTATCTTTAGTTACAGCGGCAATTGTTGAAGGACTTTCTGATAGAGGTTCTGACAAAGAAGCTGATGCAACTGCTGAAACAGTAGCAGCTCCAGCGGCTGAAAAAGTAGCTCCAGTAGCAACTGAAACAGCAGCTCCAGCAGCTGAAACAGCGGCTCCAGCAACTGAAGAATAAAACAACATTTTAAATTCCAAATTTTAAATTCCAAGTTCCATAATAAAATTAGAAACAATAAGTTGATAATTTAATAAAATTGGGGTTCGGGATTTAAGAATTGGAATTTTTACTTTTAACCTTAAAAAATAATACATATGGCAACTATAACTGCTGCAGACGTAAATAAATTAAGAACAGCAACTGGTGCAGGAATGATGGACTGCAAAAAAGCACTAGTTGAAGCAGAAGGAGATTTCGAATTAGCTATCGAAAACCTTCGTAAAAAAGGACAAAAAGTAGCTGCAAACCGTTCAGATAGAGAATCTACTGAAGGAGCTGCTATTGCTGTTGTTAATGCTGACAAAACTGCAGGTGTAGTAATCACTTTAAACTGTGAAACTGACTTCGTAGGAATGAACGAAAGCTTTGTGAAAATGGCTACTGAAATGGCTAACCAAGCATTGAACTACGATTCTTTAGAAGCATTTTTAGCTTCAGATTTCAACGGAATTACTATTGCTGATAAATTAATCGAGCAAACAGGAGTTATCGGTGAGAAATTAGAAATCAGAACTTTTGAGAAATTAGAAGGTGCTTTCGTAGGATCTTACATCCACTCTGGAAACAAAATCGCTACTTTAGTTGCTTTATCCGCAGCTCCTGCTGGTGCTGACGAAGTTTCTAGAAATGTTGCTATGCAAGCTGCTGCAATGTCTCCGATCGCTTTAAACGAAGAAGGTGTTGATGCTGCAACTATCGAAAAAGAAATCGAAATCGCTAAAGACTTACTTCGTCAAGAAGGAAAACCAGAAGCAATGTTAGACAATATCGCTAAAGGTAAATTGGCTCGTTTCTTTAAAGACAATACTTTAGTAAACCAAGATTACATTAAAGACAACAAATTAAGTGTTGCTAACTACGTAAAGTCTTTAGATAAAGATCTTATTGTTACAGGATTTAAAAGAGCTGCTTTAGGTTAATCCTAATTTACTTCTAAAATACAAAAAGAGCGATTTGAAATTCAAATCGCTCTTTTTTTTGTCTACTATTTCTAAACTATTATTTAGCTTCTCCTTTAAAAGAGTCAAAACCTCTAGATCTCATTAAGGCATCTGTTTTAGGATCACGTCCTCTAAAACTTCTATAGGCATCTTCTTGATCAGTAGTATTTCCTACGCTAAATACACTATCATAAAGTCTTTTTGCCACTTCCTTGTCATAAGGTCCTTTTCCTTCAGTAAAAGCCTCAAAAGCATCCGTACTAATCACATCAGACCATAAATAACTATAATAACCCGCAGCATAACCGTCACTTGAAAATATATGTCCAAATTGCGGTATTCTATGACGCATTACAATTTCGTTAGGCATATTTAATTCACTTAAGGTTTCACGCTCAAAATCACTAGGATCAATTAATGTTTCTCCAGCTAAATGCAATTTCATATCCACTAATGAGCTTGCAATAGTCTCTACTGTTGAGAATCCTGAATTAAAAGTAGACGCTTTCTCAATACGTTCTACCAAAGCCATCGGTATTGGCTCATTAGTTTTGTAATGCAATGCAAACTTGCTCAAGACTTCAGGAGTCTCAAGCCAACGCTCTAAAATTTGAGAAGGAAATTCAACGTAATCTCTAGCAACTGCAGTTCCTGCAAGACTAGGATAATTAACATTAGAACACAATCCATGAAGAGCATGACCGAACTCGTGAAACAAAGTTGTCGCATCTGACCAAGAAATTAAAATAGGCTCATTATCTGCTCCTTTAATAAAATTACTATTATTAGAGACGATTGTCAATACTGCTCCATCCATCTTTTCTTGGTTTCTGTACGCATTCATCCAAGCTCCAGAACGTTTTCCTTTTCGAGCATACGGATCAAAATACCAAAGACCAACTACTTTGCCGGTTGTTTTATTAGAAACTTCCCAAACTCTTACGTCAGCATGATATACGGGAACATTCGAAATCTGTTTGAATTGCAAGTCAAATAATTCACCAGCAACCCAAAACATACCTTCTCTCAATTTTTCTAATTGTAAGTATTCCTTAACTACATTCTGATCTAAATCGTATTTTTCTTTTCTGACTTTCTCCGAATAATAACGATAGTCCCAAGGTGAAATTTTAAAATTCCCACCTTCAGCATCTACAATTTCTTGCATTGCCGCAACATCTTTATGCACCTGCGCAACCGCTGGTTCCCATACTGACAGCATCAATTCCATGGTGCGTTCAGGAGTCTTTGCCATTTTATTGCTTAGGTTCCAATGTGCAAAAGTAGGAAATCCAAGTAATTTAGCTTTCTTTGCTCTTAGCTGTAAAGTTTTAACAAGGGTTGACTTATTATCAAATTCATTATCATTATCCCCTCTTTTAACATACATACTCCAAACTTTAGCTCTTAATTCTCTGTTTGTACTAAAAGTAAGAAATGGATCTACAAATGAACGTGTGTTCCCTATAACCCCAAGCACATTCAAATTTCTCTCTTTGGCTTGAGCCATAGCTGCTTTTTTCAATCCTTCAGGCAGACCGTCAAAATCACCTTGATTAATTAACGCCACATATTGATTATTTTCTTCAGCTAATAAATTCTGGCTGAACTTAGAAAAATATCCTGCTAATTCGCTATTGATTTGCGCCACTTTTTCCTTTGCTTCCCCATCTAAATTTGCTCCTTCTTTGACAAAGTTGGTATAGTTTAACCAAATCAACCTTTGTTGTTCACTTGTCAACTTTTCTTTGTCAGGAGAATTGTACAAGCTTTCAATTCTCTTAAATAATTTCTTGTTTTGATAAATCTTGCTTGACAAAGAAGCTAAGATTGGCCCCATTTCTCTTTCGATAGGTCCAAATTCAGGGCTATTCAAATTTGACGAATAAATCCCATAGACTGTCATCACACGCTTAAAGTCCTTACCGGAACGTTCCATTTGGGCAATGGTGTTTTCAAATGTAGCCGCCTTCGGATTGTTAGCAATAGCGTCAATCTCACTTAACCGTTCCTTTATGGCAACATCAAAAGCAGGCTTAATTTGAGATATATTATATTCATTAAAAGCCGGCACACCACCATATGGTCCTGTCCACTTCTTGAGCAGTGGGTTATCTGAATTCCCCTGTGCATTAATACTTAACATTGTTGAGCTGATCATTAGAACTGTAATTATTTTTTTCATATTAATATGGTATTATACTTGTGTACTTATCGCTGCTAAATTTAATTAAAAAACCTAAGCTACAGTCCAATTTGGCAAAATACTGATTGGTTTTAATATCTTTGAAAATATAAAATAATTTACAATGGAAAATAAAACAAGATGCGGTTGGTGCTTATCGAGCGACTTATATAAAGAATACCACGACCAGGAATGGGGAACTCCCGTTTATGATGACGCCACTTTGTTTGAATTCCTTATTTTAGAGACATTTCAGGCTGGACTAAGCTGGATTACCATCTTAAACAAAAGAGAGAATTTCCGCAAAGCATTTGACAATTTCGACTATAAAAAGATAGCGCAATATTCTGAAGACAAAATCGAAGAACTACTATTAGACGCAGGAATAATTCGAAACAAACTAAAAGTACGTTCAGCAGTTTCTAATGCAGAAGCTTTTATAAAAATCCAAGAAGAATTTGGTAGTTTCTCTGATTATATATGGAAATTCACCGATGGAAAACCTATCGTAAACAACCCTAAAACATTAAAAGACGTCCCTGCCACTACTCCACTTTCGGACGAAATCAGCAAGGATTTAAAAAAACGCGGTTTCAAATTTGTAGGCTCTACCGTTATTTACGCCCACATGCAAGCGACAGGGATGGTTGATGATCACGTTGAAGATTGTTGGAAAACAACTACGCTATTGAACTCTTAAAATTTCCATGAAATCATCCCGTTCGATTTCCCTGCACCCCAGACTTTCAAGATGCGGGTTGTAAACCTGACAATCCAAAAGCTTGTAATTAGTTGCCTTTAAATTATTAACTAACGAAATGAAAGCAACTTTTGAAGCATTTGAAACTTTAGAAAACATGCTTTCACCACAAAATACATGACCTAAATCAATACCATACAAACCACCAACCAGTTCGCCATCCTGCCAAACCTCAACAGATTTCGCAACACCTAATTCATGCAAATTACAATAAGCTTCAATCATGTCATTAGTAATCCAAGTTCCCCGCTGACCATCTCTTTTAATATTTTGACAATTCGAAATAACATCTCTAAAATTTTGATTGAATGTAACTTTGAAGCTGTTTCTATTAAGAATATTCCGCATACTTTTAGATATAATCAATTCCTCAAGAAACAAAACCATTCTTGGGTTAGGTGACCACCAAGTGATAGGTTCTCCATCTTCAAACCAAGGGAAAATTCCGCTTTTATAAGCTAATTGTAATCTATCAACCGACAAATCTCCACCCAAGGCTATAATTCCTGAAGAATGTGTTTGAGAAATAGTTGGGAAAAATAAAGCTTCAGATAAATAATACATTCCTTTTTAACTAAAAATTAAATCAATACTCTTAAATTTGGTAAAACTAATTAATTTCAAAAATCAATTAGTCTATTTTTTAAATACACTACAATGAAATTCAAATCGATTCTACTCGTTTTTACATTAATTATTACACAAATGTATGGACAAAAAGCGGATAGTTTAACCTCAACAAAAAAACTCAGCTACAACTCTTTTATAGTACCAACTGCTTTTATTGTGAGTGGTGCGATTCTTCTGAACTCTGAATTTAATAATGACATTCAAACAAAAACAAATTCTATTTTTGGTCCGGGTTTCAGATCACAAGCAGATAATATATTCCCACTAGTTCCTATTGGGCAAATTTATTTAGGTAAATATTTAGGATTTAAACCCAAAACTGATTTTCGAAATCAAACTTTAAACATATTCTTGGCCAATACCGCTACTATAGTTGTGGTTGAAATAACTAAACGTATAGCCAAAAGAGACCGTCCTGATTTATCCAATAATTTAAGTTTTCCTTCTGGACATTCGGCGATTGCTTTTACAAATGCTACACTTTTATATTATGAATATAGAGACGACAATTTCTGGTACGCAAGCAGTGGTTTCCTTTTTGCAGGAGCAACAGCCGCCTTTAGAATTGCCAATGATAAACACTACGCCTCAGATGTGCTTGTTGGCGCAGGAATAGGGATGGCATCTGGTATTTTATTCTCACATATTAATCCATTTCAATCTCTTAGAATATCAAAAAAGAAAAAAGTAAGCGCTTTGATCTATCCACAATTAGGCAACCACATAGGCTTTGGCGCCATCATAAAGCCTAATTTTTAGCATAAAAAAAGCCTTGAATTTTCAAGGCTTTTTTATAAAATTGATGCTTTTAATTAAAAAGGCAAATCATCCGGCTCTTCTTCATTTAAGTTTGTAGCTGGAGCAAATGCTTGAGCAGCAGGCATAGGAGCTGAAGGAGCTTGCGCTTCATTAGCCATCTTTTCGATTCTCCATCCTTGTATGCTATTAAAATATTTAGCTTCACCTTGTGGGTTAACCCATTCTCTACCTCTTAAATTGATTGATACTTTTACGTCTTCACCAATGTTATAATTGTTCAACAAATCACATTTGTCTTGAGTAAACTCAACCATAATATGTTGAGGATATTGTTCATCTGTTGTAACAACCAATTCTCTTTTTTTAAATGAGGCGCTAATTTGTTGTTCTGGATTGACAACTTTAATTTTTCCTGTAACTTCCATCTTCGTTATTTTAATTGTTATTTAGATTATTTTTTTGCCAGAAGCACCTTCCATGCAGAAAGGACATCATTATCATTTAAGTATTTTTTAGCTTCTAAATGAACTTTTTCAACATCATCTGAGCTTAAAACTGCTTTTACCGAAAAATTTTGTTTTACAAATATACTAACTTCTTCTGTCGTAGGCAAGGCTTCTACGTTACCTAATTTACCTAAATCATTTCCGTCAAAGACAGTACTTTCCTTTACATACTTTGGGATTGCATCCACACCAATTCCTAGCGTTGATAGGGGTTTAGGCACTTCAAACAAACCTTGATTTGACCTTGAATACCAATTACCTCCTAGTCTGGACACTAAATCAATTTTGTATTGATCAATAGAACCATTTTCATCCAAGATTGCTTCATCAATATGAATTCTTACAACCTCGCAAAGGATTAAGTTTCCTGCACCACCTTCTGTCCCTAACGCGATAATTTGATTGACTTTACATTCAAATTGAACTGGAGATTCTTTTACTCTGAATGGTTTGACTACATCTGAGGCAACCGCTGTTAAACCCGATTTCTCAAACTCATTGACACAATCAGCATATTCTGTACTCGCAAGTGAAGTTTGTTGTACCAAATCAAAGTTTACCACATTAATTACCACCTCTTTCGTAGCCTCACAATTGATTAAAGTATGTTTAATCGAATTGTCGCGAACACGTCTTGCTGGCGAAAAAACAAGAATGGCAGGATTAGCACTAAAAACATTAAAAAAACTAAAAGGAGATAAATTTGGATTTCCATTTTCATCAACTGTACTTGCAAACGCTATTGGTCTAGGTCCAACAGAACCTTGTAAATAACCCTGTAATTTAGCCGTTTCTATACTTTTTGGATCAATGCTAATCATAGTTGGTTGGTTGTTAATTATTTTCTTAACTCGATCTGCAAAAGTAAGGAAATGGTTTTACTATAGAAAGAGTGAGGAATCATTTAACGCTAAAAACATTTTCATTATACAAAAAAACTCCTTTTAGTACCAACTAAAATAATCCTATTAATATTTCGTTATATTTATACCTCAAAATCTCATTTATGCAGTTTTCTGAAAGAAAAAACACAACTCGTTGGATCATTATTTTCTCTTCATTTTTGATAATATCACTAATCCTTTGGAATACCTATACTTTTTTTCAAATTTTCAAAAATGAAGAACGTTTAAAAATGAATCTTTGGGCAAGTGCTCAAAAAACACTCATTAATGCTGGCGAAAATACTGATGTTGAACTTCCGCTGCAAATTTTCAGCAACAACACTTCTATACCTATAATTCTGACTGAGCATGACAGTATTATCAATACTGTTAATATTGACGAGCAAATTGTAATAAACGAGCAAAAGGCCGCCTCTTTTTTATTCGATTTAAAAAATGAAAATGACCCCATTGTTATCGAATATGTACCTGGAAAATTTCAGAAGCTGTATTATGGAAATTCGGCATTACTCAATAAACTAAAATATTATCCTATAGCATTACTACTCATTATCGTATTATTTGCTGCCTTAGTTTATTATTTTTATAGAAGTACTAAAATAGCTACGCAAAATAAACTTTGGGCCGGAATGGCCAAGGAAACAGCACATCAAATAGGAACGCCACTCTCTTCACTGATAGGCTGGGTCGAAATACTAAAAGCGGACAACGTTGAAGAATCTACCACTTTAGAAATCGAAAAAGACATCGATCGATTACTAACCATTACGGATAGATTCTCAAAAATAGGTTCAGAACCCATATTAGAGAAAAAAGATATCGTAGAAGAAACACTACAATCTTATAATTATCTTCAATCTCGTTTTTCTAGGCAGATTGAATTTACTTTTAAAAGTCCAGAAACTCCAATTTATGTAATGATCAACCCTACTCTACATAGCTGGACGATTGAGAATCTTGTAAAAAATGCTATTGACGCGATGAAAGGCAGAGGCAAACTAGCTCTAGAAATCCAACTGGAAAACCATTCTGTAAAAATTAATGTTTCTGATAGCGGAAATGGAATTCAGAAAAATCAATTCAAATCTGTATTTGAACCAGGATTTACAACCAAAAAAAGAGGTTGGGGCTTAGGACTTTCCTTGACAAAAAGAATAGTTGAAGAATACCACAAAGGTGCTATAAAGGTGCTACATTCCGAAGTTGGAAAAGGAACTACCATGCAAATATCGTACAAAGTAAAATAATCAATTTCTAATTTTTAAATTACTTAGCATTACTTTTCTTCCTATTGAATTCTTACTCAAGTATTCCATTAAAAATTGTTCTTGCTCTTCCGTTTGCATCAACGCAGTTGCTATTGATTTTTTTAAATTAGATAAACTTCCAGTATTTTCAGTCCCTACGATTCCAATATTATAAACATCAGTTTCGCATTTTTTAAACTTGCTCTTCACATTTTGAATCCAATTTCTCTTCTCCTCATCAGATTGAGTTGGTTTGAATTTTTTAAATCTATAAATAATAAAATCATTTAGAAAAAAAATGTTCTCATTATAACTAGTATATAAAGCATTCAATTTTTCTATGTTTTTATTTTGAGTATAAATCCTAAATGCTTCCTTTTTATATTTGTATTGTTCTATAACCAATGTATTAAGCAGTCCATTTTTCTCAATTCTTTCAGAGGACTCAAATGCCTTATCACTATCTGATAAAGACGTATATCTCGTTATTTCTTTTTCAAAATCAAGTTGCTTTTTAGAATTTTGTGCTTGTCTTTTTCCTTCTAAAAATTCTTTGTTGGTTAAAGGGTAATCTAGAAACTGCCAGATATAATCAAAAGGCATATGTGATGTAATTAATACATTAGGTTGCACCTTAAAATAGGAATTGTTTAATTTTTTAAAAAACGTATTATTATTTACATAACCAGCGCCCCAAGTTGGGTCAAATAAATACCATTTATTGTCAATTTTTGCAGCACACCAGGCATGAGATAAGTTGGCAACCTTTCCATTTTGTTTTGTAAAACCTTCAATCACATAACAGCTTATTCCCATTTTATTAGAAACATCATTAAAAACTTCGGCATAATGGCTACAAACTCCTTTTTTAGTCTTTAGCACATTGTCAATTCTATCTTGAGTTGTTTCATTGACATTTGGCGCAAGCATTTTAGAAATATCATAACTAATATTTGAAGCTGTCCAATAAAACAGCGCACGGATTTTTTCAGCGTCTGTTTTAAAATTTGAAGAAATATAGTTCGCTATAGCAATTGTCGAATTACTATCATGAGTAGGTATTTTATCCATTTTAGAGTCAATTCCCGCAAATTCATTCTTAACTTGAGAAAAACTTAAAAGAGATAAAAACAAGCATAGAGACAAAAAAATAGCTCTCATATAATTTCTTTTTTTTCATAAAAAAAACACGAAAATCGTGTTTTTTTTTATGGTGTCATTTTGTTTAAAAATTCAATTGAATGCTTTTTGCAAGATTTTCAAATTCTTCTTTTGATAAAGTAACTTTATTTTGAAAACGAATTTCATCCATTTCATTAAGTGGAATCAAGTGAACATGGGCGTGTGGCACTTCAAGACCTACAACTGCCATACCCACTCTTTTACAAGGAACCGTTTTTTCTATCGCGATGGCTACTTTTCTTGAAAAATGCATCAACCCTAAATAGTGAGCTTCGTCCATATCAAAAATCTTATCGACTTCAAATTTGGGTATACATAAAGTATGACCTTTTGCATTAGGATTCACGTCTAAGAAAGCTAAATAATTATCGTCTTCGGCAATTTTATAAGATGGAATTTCACCGTTTACGATTTTCATGAAAATTGAACTCATATGCTAAATATTAAAATGGATTATAAATAGTTTGTTGCACTTTTAGTCACGTGAAATTTCTAAAATCTCAAATTGTAACACTCCGTTTGGAACTGTAATTTCAGCAACATCCCCAACTGATTTTCCTAGTAAACCTTTCCCAATTGGAGAGGTTACAGAGATTTTACCCGTTTTCAAATCCGCTTCACTTTCGGCTACTAATCGGTATTTCAATTCCATCCCATTAGACTTGTTTTTAATTTTCACATTCGATAAAACCAAGACTTTAGACACATCAAGATGTGTTTCGTCAATTAGTCTAGCATTAGAATGAACCTCTTCTAGTTTGGCAATTCTCATCTCAAGCATTCCTTGTGCTTCTTTTGCTGCATCGTATTCTGCATTTTCAGATAAATCCCCTTTATCTCTTGCTTCAGCTATATCTGCGGATGCTTTTGGACGCATCACACTTTTCAAATAATCTAATTCTTCTCTTAATTTTTTTAAGCCTTCTGCTGTGTAATAAGATATTGCACTCATAGTTTCATCATTTATGTAAATAGAAAAAATCCCATCAGGACGGGATTTCTTTCCACAAGAATATTATTGTTTTACTTTTGTCTATAATAATATGTTAATCATATTTAATTCAAAGTTAAATAAATTAAATTTGTTTAACTAATACTTTTAATTTATTTTAAATAATGAAAAAACACCTCCTCATACTCATTGTATTGACCTTGTTTTTGGGCTGTAGCGACAGTAGTTTTAACAATAAAAATCCTTATATACCTAACTATACTTTTACGATAGACATCAATATGAATTTACCTGCATATTCGAACTTGCAATACCCTAGTAATGCCATATATTACGCTGGTGTTGGTGCAAAGGGAATTTATATATTCAATACAGGAAGTGGTTACAATGCTTTTGATGCGGCTTGTCCTAATCAAGTAATTAGCAGTTGCTCTACCATGACCCTAAAAGGAATTAATCTGATTTGTCCTTGCGACAGTACTGAATACAGCTTATTCACTGGTTTAAGTCAAGCTGGCTCACAGTATCCATTAAAACAATATCGTGTGGAGGTTAACGGAAATGTCTTGCGCGTTTATAATTAATACAAAAGCCCAAAAGTAAAACTTTCGGGCTTTTTACTATATAATAGGTTTTTGATCTAAAACTTTAACGTCAATCCTACAAGGAAATTAATCCCAGCTTGCGGATAATACCCAGCTCCTTCAATAGTCGTAATTTGATTTGGATCACTCCAGTTATCATCATAGGTATAGAAATAACCATTTGAAATATATTTGTAATCAAAAATATTGTTTACTAATCCTGTTACTAATATAGATTTGAAAACCGACTTAGGTTTAAACTCATAAGAAACATTCAAATCGTTTACAAAATAGGATTTTAATTTAGATCCTTCTGAATCTATATTTCCCATATATTGCTCTCCAACAAATTTAGATAGTAATGAAACTTGCAAATTAGTCACAGGTAAAAAAGTAATGATATTACCTGCGATAAAATCTGGAGAATACGCAATATTAGTGTTTCCTAAAGCAGTTAACACCCCGTCTCTTTCAAAATTAAAGTCTTTGTTTTTGTTACTGCTAATGGTAAAGTTTGGTCTAATAATTAAGTTATCCAATAACGCTATTGTAGCATCAACCTCTAAACCTAAACGATAGCTATCACCACTGTTTTTACGAATTGGAGCACCTACATCATCGAGCTCACCAGTTAAAATCAATTGATCTTTATACGCCATATAATACACATTGGCATTAAGCTTAATTTTTTCAGAACCATGACGCAATCCCAGCTCAAAATCATTTAGTTTTTCAGGTTTTGGACTTCCGTTTTCATAATCGGTTCTGTTAGGTTCGCGATTGGCTCTTGCATACGAAGCATACAACTGATTGTTGTCACTAATTTCAAAATTCAAACCCGCTTTTGGATTGAAAAAATTAAAATTATCGTTAACCAAACCTATTTCAGGACTATTGGCTTTGTAATGCACATTTCTTAATTGCAAATCACCAAAAAGACTTAGTTTATCTGCTATTTGATAGTTTGCTTTTGCAAAAATATTTCCGTCAGTTTTTGTCGCCGCATCATCATAATAACGGTCTCCCAATTCAGATGTTGAAGCATAACGCGCCCATATCACTTTCCCGAAATGACTTCCTTCGTATTTGTTATATCCTCCACCAAGAATTACATCCAACTTCTCATTTTTATAATTGGCAGAAAATGTAGTTCCGTAAAAGTCATTGTCCAACCATTTTTGGCGAATCAGATCCGTTTTATTAATTGTTGTTCCAGAAAGAACAATTGGAGTTAGTCCATAATCAGAGAATTTTGCATTTTCTTTATAGTTCTCATAATAGCCTTTCCCTTTTGAATAAAAAACAGCCAGATTTGTATTCCAATGATTGGATACTTTTTCGCTCAAATGCAATTGGTAATGATCTTGCTGGTAATTATCAGTTTCGTTATCATAAAAACGAGTATTCCCAGCTTCATCAGTAAACATTCCGGCAGTATTGAATGTTCTATCATTTTTTAAAACATCCAAATCTTCTAATCCATTCCACGATTGGTATGTTTTTTCATTTCCTCCAAAAGCCAATGCTTTTATCAAGGTAGTTTCTCCCACATAAGTTCCTTGCAAGAAATAGGATTTCATATCAGAACTTGCACGGTCAATGTATCCATCAGATTTTAAAGCAGATAATCTTCCTGCCAATTCAAAATGATCATCAATCAAACCCGTACTGAACTTTACCGTATGTTTCCGAGTATTGAAACTTCCAAAAGAATTAGAAATTTCGCCATTACTTTCTTTAGCATAACTATCTGTAAGCATGTTTAGGCTTGCGCCAAAAGCACCAGATCCATTAGTAGAAGTACCTACACCGCGTTGCAACTGCAAGCTTTCTACCGAAGAAGCAAAATCAGGCATGTTTACCCAATACGTTCCATGACTTTCTGAGTCGTTGTAAGGAATTCCGTTGATGGTCACATTGACACGCGTTGCATCACTACCACGCACCCGAATTCCAGTATAACCAACGCCATTTCCAGCATCAGATGTTGTCACAACAGATGGTAAATAATTCATCAAGATAGGAATGTCTTGTCCTAGATTTCGAAACTTGATTTCCTTTTTGTCTAAATTACTAAAACTAACAGGTGTTTTTGCAGTAACACGCACTGCCGAAACCAGCACCTCATCGAGTTGATTAACCTGCGTAGTATCTTTAACCTGTGAATAAGAAAATAGAGAAAAGAAAATAGAGAAAAGAGTAAATAAAAATGTTTTGCGGTTTGCACATTTTTGTAATTTTGAGACTTTGCAACTTTGAGACTTTGCAACTCTGTAACCAATAATTGTATTCATCTGTAAATAAAATTACAAATAAAAGGGGGAATTATTCTTTTTGTTAATTAATAAATGATTGTTTCCTATGACAATTAGATAGCGTGCACACTATTGTGTTTTGTCATTTTTTCCCTTAGCGACATTACTCGCTCAGGTTCGTTGGGTATGATCTCAGCTCGTTATTTAGAGCACCCCTTTGAGACGGCACAAATATAATCTTAAAAAAAATTAAAATCCAACAAGATTTTACAATTTAATTGGGCATCACAAATAAAAGCAAACAAGTTAAAAATTCAAACAAAAAGCCGAATTATAATTCGGTCAATCCAAATCAGGTTTCCTTCTATTTTTTTTAACCTGAGACACATTCTTTTTATTCTTTATCCGTTTCCTGATTGCAGATTTCGGCAGCTTTGTCTCTTTTCGAGGCTTTTGTACAGTCAATCCTTTTTTGATCAATTCTAAAAACCGCTTAGTGACAATTTCCTTATTCCGTAACTGGCTTCGGTCTTCATCACAATTCAAAATTAATATTGAATCTGTAGTTAAACGCGAAGACAGATTTGCTTCTAACAACAGTTTTTCTTCCTCCGTCAAAGCTTTTGATTTTTTTAAATCAAAAGACAAGACCACTTTCGACGAGACTTTATTGACATTCTGACCGCCAGCACCGCTACTTCGAACTGCTTTATAATTTAGCTCTGATATGAGATTTTGAATTTCCATTTGCTCCACTTATTTCATAAGCCTATTTTGGTTGATGCGCTCCATTAAGCAAATCATTCACTGTTTTTACAGGATTAAAAGTAACTAACGGCACTTGTACGAAAACTGTTAACCAATTAGCCATCGCACCATTCCATAAACCAGGTAATTCATATGCTTTAATATCTTTTCCAGAAATACTTTTCTCAACAATAAAACCGCGATCCTGATCAACAAATTGTGTTAAATCAAACTTTGTTTTTTTATAGTTTTTAATCCCACAAACTAAATCTACAGGGTTAAAATGAGTCGAACCAGTCAATATCTTTTCTTGTTTCTTGTTTACCAAATCGACTTCAGAAGATTCAACTATCTGCAAAGAAACTACCCCATCTCCATTCTTAGTCCAAAATGGTCCTCCTCCAGGCTCTCCTTCATTTATTACCATTCCGCATACTCTGATAGGCCTATCAAGTAATGTTACAATACTCTGTGCCTTTTCTTCAAAATTCAAATTATTAAAATCTAAAGGCAGAATTACATTTAGATTCTCCTTTAAAAAAGCAACAATTTCATCAAGTAACATCATATCAATGGTACCGCAGTCAATACGCTCCAAATAATAAAATGTTTTCTGTTGCAATTCGATCAAAATTCCGGCTAGTACTTTTTTATAAAAAGCAACCTTATCAACATCATTTTGACTCACATTGTCAATATTTTTGACAAATACAATATCAGCGTCTAAGTTATTTAGATTTTCAATTAAAGCGCCATGACCTCCAGGTCTAAAAACTAGTTTATTAACTTCTGATCTAAAAACGCTATTATTGACATTTACAGCAATCGTATCCGTACTTTTTTTCTGAAAAGAATAGTTCACATCGATACTTATTTTAGCTTCCTTTTCAACCAAAGGTCTAATAGTATTTATTATTGCCTCAAATTGAGGCAAATGCTCTTCTGAAACCGTAAAATGCAAATTAGATACCCCATTTGAACATGAATATTGAACACATTCTTGTAAATGCTCTTCTATAGCGGTTGCTGTATGTGTTTTGTATTTATGAAAAGGGAGAACTCCCTTAGGCTTATTTGCATAATCAAAATAATCTCCTGACAATAGCAGCTTAATAAAGTAGTATATTTTTAAATTTCTATGAAGAGAATCAAAACTTAAAATTTCTTCTCTTAACTTTTTGTCAATTTCTTCATAAAACGGAAATTTCTCTAAACCTACCACAAAAACGGGAAGCTTATTATTTTTTTTTCTGTTTACATACGCATTAATACTTTCTTTTGTAACGCTAAACTCCTTTAAAAAAGTAATTAAAAACTTAAACATTCGGCTAGCCGCTCCAGAAGCTGGAACAAATTTGAGTAGTGTATAGTCATCCTTATTATCATCAAAAAAAGCAGCTTTTTCTTTTGATTCTTTTTCAGAAAGATTAACTATCCCATTATCCAATGTAGCTGGCTCTATTAATTCCGTTTTAGAAATTCCTTTTTCAAATATATCTAGTTGCTTTTTAAAATTCCCTAACGAAATTCCGTGCTCATATAACTGCACAAAATCAATTGATGATAATCCCATTTCTTTGGCTTTAGCCAAGTCATCAATAATTGATATCGCTTTCTTAAGACGTAAATCTTTATCTCCAGAAAGTGTAATAAATGGTTTGTTATTATCTACCAATGATTTTTTAAAAACAGTAAAAACAGACTCTCTTCCTTGAGGTCTGTCTCTTAAATCATCCTTTTCCCAGGGAACATCAATATCCGTTAGAAAAAACAAATCATATTCGTGCTCTTGTGCTGCTTCATTCAATAATGGATCACAATAATCATAATACACTTCTGAAAAAACTTTAGTAACCATTAAATTAGTATCACAAAACAGATACTTATTAGCCACTGCTAGTTTTTCATTTTCTAATTTAGTTTGACCATATGCTATAGGTAACATATCATCGACATCACAAATAAGCTGGCTTTTATCCCATTTTTCTTGCAAATAATCCCTCGCAAATTCGGGAACCCAGACCGTTTTGTAGTATTCAGCCAGTTGTATGGCCAAAGTTGTTTTTCCAGTACTTTCTGGACCAAACATAGCAATTTTTATAATTGCAGATTGCTCTTGCGTAAGATTTTCCTCCATTCTAAATAAGCTGAAACAGCCAAAATTGTAAAAATTAAATATTGTAACGACAACATCCCTAGACCTCTATAAGCATATAACGGAGTGACAATCAAATCGCCAATAATCCAAAGTGTCCAGTTCTCGATTTTCTTGTTAGCCATGTACCACATGCCTGTAAAAAATATTCCTGAAGCAATTATGTCAATATAATTGTCTGCATTTATTTCATAATCAAACAGATTATATATCCCGAAAACTACAAAAATTGTAGCAAAAAACAACACAATACCAATTATTTTTTCTTTACTATTGGTTCTGGTAATTGGCATATTATCAGTGTCTTTTACTTTTCTAGTCCATTTATACCATCCATAAATACTCATTATTGAAAAGTACCCATTGATCATCATATCACCAAGATATCCCGCATTATAAAGCAAATAAGTCGAAATAATTGTTGCTATAAGTCCTGTGGGGTAAACCCAAATGTTTTCTTGTCTCGCATACCAAACACTTAAAATACCGAATACAAAAACGATGAATTCTAATATTATATGGGTCATGGACACATTACTGTAGGCATCTAGAAAAAAATCTATCATGGTCTTCTATTAATTCTTAATTGGAGCTATTTATTAAAAAAATCGTGGTCATTTTCAAAAGCCGTACCTATTACCACCAAATCAGCGCCAGCATCATAGGCTTTTTGAATATCATGCAAATCTACAATTCCACCCCCAACTATTAATGGAATTTTGATGTTTTGAGCAATTAACTCAATCATTCCTAACGGAACTGCTCTTTTCGCTCCACTTCCAGCTTCCAGATATATCAATTTATTCCCTAGCATTTCTCCTGCTTGGGCTGTCGCCAAAGCCAATTGGAAATCCTCCCTGCCTAAAGGTTTTGTTTTACTCACGCGTTCTACAGCAGTTTCCGTTCCGCTTTCTATGAGCATATATCCAGTAGAAATAACTTCTAGTTTGGTTTGTTTAAGAATTGGTGCCGCATTAACCTGATGTTCGATTAAATAATCTGAATTTCGGCCACTGATTAACGAAAGAAATAAAATAGCATCGGCCTCATTTGAAATTTGAGTTGGATTACCAGGGAAAAGCACCATAGGCAAATTCACTTTTTCTTTCAGCCGAATAATTAATTCGTCAATTCTATTTGTTTTAACCTGGCTTCCGCCAATGAATATATGGGTTGCTGGTGAATGATTTATTTTGGCAATTAGATTTTCCAAATTATCCCAGACAATCTTATCGGGATCAAGAAGAATAGCAAGGAGTTTTTTGAACTCATTTTTTGCCTGTATGATTTCTTTGTAAATATTTACCATTATTTGATATGCGAATTCTACTGATTTACGCGATTTTTTTTCTGAATAATAAAAAACTGATTCCTTTTATTCGAAGGCATACACAAGTCCAAAACCTTCAATTTCTTCATGAAACAATTTAAAATTTTTCACAATATCATCAAAGTGAAGTTCCGCTTTGGATTCTTTATCATCTAATCGAAATGCTTTGACTTTGATATGATCTTTGAAACTAATTCCCTTTTCGTTTCTTATTTTGAAAATCGCTTCTTTCGCCCCCCAAATCACGGTGAGTTTCTTGATGTATTCCTCCTGATTATTTTTATCTAAATAGCTAAATTCTTCGTCAACAAATTTATCTGCGATTCGGATGATTTTCTCTCGTTGTAATTCGATATCGATTCCTACAGTCTGATCACTGACGATTATTGCCGAAAAATGATGGGAATGGGTAATTGAGATATATTTGCCATTTTTGAGATAAGGCTTGCCGAATTCGTCATAATGTAAATCAAAATCACTGTAACCCGCTTCCTGCAACAACATACGTACACTTAGAAATCCCCGTTGATGCAATTCAGACTTCATACCGCTAAGTCGCCTGAGATTATTCTCATTCAAGAGCACTCCAGCAAATAAGTCGGAATAACTCTCGGTAATTTTCCAAACGAAAATTTGAGTCGAAGACCCGACACATTGAGCGAAATTTATGGTTTTATGTAAAGGCATGTTGTTCGTATCCTGATTTTTAGCCCCGATGGTAACGGCATCCTTATTATGGCGGTGTTAGCCATAAAAGATATAGTGTACAGCGGGAAATAGCTCCTCCCAAAAAATAAACTGGGATAAATTAAAAATTATTACGTTAATATTCAAAAGATTAACCCCTTAAACATTTCATAAATCTTTTAGAAATTAGTGTATTTCTAAAGATATTACGTAATTTTGCAAAAAATTTATAATTACAAATATACTATAAATGAGTACTACAACTATGCCTTTTGTGGCTTTCAAAGTAAAAGATATCTCTCTAGCAGCCTGGGGAAGAAAAGAAATTGAATTAGCTGAAGCTGAAATGCCAGGTTTAATGGCACTTCGTTCTGAATATAAAGACGAACAACCACTTGCTGGTTCTCGTATTGCTGGATGTTTACACATGACAATCCAAACTGCAGTTTTAATCGAGACTTTAATCGCTCTTGGTGCTGAAGTTACTTGGTCTTCTTGTAACATTTTCTCTACTCAAGATCAAGCTGCTGCTGCTATGGCTGCTGCTGGAATTCAAGTTTACGCTTGGAAAGGTCTTAATGAAGAAGATTTTGACTGGTGTATCGAGCAAACTCTTTTCTTTGGTGAGGACAGAAAACCATTGAACATGATCCTTGATGATGGTGGAGATTTGACTAACATGGTTATCGACCGTTATCCAGAATTAGTTGCTGGAATCAAAGGATTATCTGAAGAGACTACAACTGGAGTTCACAGATTGTACGAAAGAGTAAAAGCTGGAACTTTACCTATGCCTGCAATCAATGTTAATGACTCGGTTACTAAATCGAAATTTGACAACAAATACGGATGTAAAGAATCTGCAGTTGACGCAGTTCGTCGTGCAACTGATATTATGCTTGCTGGTAAAAGAGTTGTTGTATGTGGATACGGTGATGTAGGAAAAGGTACTGCTGCTTCTTTTAGAGGTGCTGGATCTATTGTTACAGTTACTGAAATCGATCCTATTTGTGCTTTACAAGCTGCAATGGACGGTTTTGAAGTTAAAAAATTAAACACTGTTGTTGGAAATGCTGATATCATCATCACAACTACAGGAAATAAAGATATCGTTCTTGGTTCTCACTTTGAGCAAATGAAAGACAAAACTATCGTTTGTAACATTGGACACTTTGATAACGAAATTGCTGTTGCTTGGTTAAACACTAACCACGGAGCTTCTAAAGTTGAAATCAAACCTCAGGTTGACAAATACACTATTGACGGTAAAGACATCATCCTTTTGGCTGAAGGTCGTTTAGTAAACCTTGGTTGTGCTACAGGTCACCCAAGTTTTGTAATGAGTAACTCATTTACAAACCAAACTTTAGCTCAAATCGAATTGTGGAAAAACAGCGCAAACTACGATAATGACGTATACATGTTACCAAAACACTTAGACGAGAAAGTAGCAATGCTTCACTTAGCTAAATTAGGAGTTGAATTGGAAACTTTACGTGATGATCAAGCTGCTTACATTGGAGTGCCAGTTGACGGTCCATTCAAACCAGAATATTATAGATACTAAATGATTGTAGATTGCTTCGCCTATTCGCCTTTCAGGCTCGGGTAGCGATTGCTGATTTATAATTTTAGATTTATATAAACCCTTGCTGAGAAGCGAGGGTTTTTTTGTTTTAGGGCGAGACCCTGCGGGTCGGGCTATTCGCAGTATCTTTTATGAAAGTCCTGATAAATATCGGGACTTTCACAAAAGGATGCCGCTACTATCCCTCTCGCTGTAATCTATAAACAACATTGTTGTTTTTTAACCATACACATGTCTTCTGGCAGAAATGCACTGCAGAGCGACTTTACTTTATAATTATATAAAACCGATTCTTAATTATAGTATATTTGATTACTTTAGAGAAATAAATTCACTGACAAGCTTTATTTGTAAAAATCAAGAAAAAAAATTTAAATATAAAATTATGATTATATACACCACGATCGCCCAACTTGTAATCGCGATTTCTGTAGCTTATGTTTGGATTTTCAGATTTGACAACATCGTTACAGAATTTAAACAATTCGGCTTGTCCGATTTGACAAGGAATATAGTAGGCGCTTCAAAAATGGCGTTGGCAACACTGTTAATAACTGGAATATGGTTTCCAACATTAGTCTTTATACCGGCACTCGCAATGGCTTTTTTAATGGTATGTGCACAGTTTTTTCATTTCAAAGTAAAAAATCCATGGTTTAAACACCTGCCTTCTTTATTACTTTTAGCACTATCTCTTTTTGTAGCACTATCTGTTTCCTAATAATCAAAACATGAATTTCTTAAATGTCCTTATTTTTTTTTCGGCAACCTCCTTCCTCGTCTACGGGATAGCTTATTTTGTCTCCTCGAATATGAAAAATGAGTTTAAACGCTTTGGTCTTGAAAAATTTGGCCCGTTAACCGCAATTTTAGAATTGGCGGGAGCATTAGGTTTATTTATAGGCCTACAGAACTATACTGTTTTAGTTCTGGCTTCAGGATGCCTGGCTTTATTGATGCTTCTTGGCACGGCAGTAAGAATAAAGATGAAAGATTCATTATTAGTTTCTTTACCTGCCTTTTTTTACTTTTTATTAAATGCCTTTATTTTATACAAAACCGTAGCGTAAACCAATCTCAAGCTTTTTATCTTCTTCGTCGATAATTTAAAATTCATTGAAAGAACTAACTGCCCAATCTTATCAGACATTAAAAAAAAAAAAAAAAACACCCTTCGGAATCTCCCGACTTAGTAAGCAATATAGAATACCAAAACTGTTAACCTTTAAAAGGCTAGCAGCTTTTTTTTAGGTAAAAAGGTGTAAAACCCACTACTGTTCACCCTAGCCCACCCCTTTAGACTGCTTCGACGCCCGCAATGACGTTAGGGAGAGACCACAAAAAAACCCGCTTCTTTCGAAACGGGTTTTAAATAAATTGAGAAAATCAATTATGCTTCAACTTCGAATGGAAGTATAGAAACGTAAGATTTGTTATCTCTTTTCTTTTGGAACTTAACAATTCCCGGTACTCTTGCGTGTAACGTGTGATCTTTACTGATGTAAACATTTTCACCTGGATTGTGTTTTGAACCTCTTTGTCTTACGATGATGTTCCCTGCAATGGCAGCTTGTCCACCAAAAATCTTAACACCTAAACGTTTTGATTCTGATTCTCTACCATTCTTGGAACTACCGACACCTTTCTTGTGAGCCATGACGTATTAGTTTTATATTGTTAATAAATTAATTAAACCGCTTTACCACCGTTTAATTCATCTTGTAATTTTTTCAATTCATCCATTTTACCATCTGCAGCTAATTGAGCTTGTTGAGCCCAAGTAGTTGGATCTAAATGAGATAATTTAGATTCTGACGCTTCTAAAATTGCTTTTACAGCATCAGCACTTGTTTTTGCTAATTTAGAGAATGTTGCAATCCCAGCAGCAACTAACGCTTCTGCAGCTTTTGGTCCAACTCCTTCAATTAACTTTAAATCATCAGCTTTCTTTGTTGCTTTTGGAGCTTTAGCTTCAGCAACTTTTTCTGCTTTTGGAGCCGCTTTCTTTGTACCTGACGCAGAAATACCTTCAATTACAATTTGAGTAAGATACTGTCTGTGACCGTTTCTCTTTTTGTACCCTTTTCTTCTTTTCTTTTTGAAAACGATAACTTTATCTCCTTTTAAGTGTTGTAACACTTTAGCTTCTACTGAAGCACCTTCTATAGCTGGGGCGCCTAAAGTGATAGATCCATTGTCATCTAATAAAAGAACTTTGTCAAAAGAAACTTTTGAACCTTCTTCATTAGTCAAACGATGAACATAAACCTTTAAGTCTTTGCTTACTTTAAATTGTTGCCCTGCTATCTCTACGATTGCATACATACGGATTGATTTATTGATTTTTAAGGTTGCAAATATACAATTTAATTTTTACTATCCAATTACTTAAAAATAAAAAAATATTCTTCTCCTTTACCCCTATTTTCAAGGCTTTAACTACCCATACCTATATCCGTTAAGCTAATAAGACGCAACTTTCAAGCATTCATCATTAAAAAAAGGTAATTTTGAAGTAACAATAATTTCCGTTTTTATACCTATGTATATATATTTTTATTAATCCTTATGAAAAAATCAATAATGGCAATAAGTACTGCGCTTTTACTTGGAGGAGTGGCCACAGCCCAAAAAATAGCTTTCGAAGAATACAATCTCGATAATGGCATGCACGTTATTTTACATCATGACCCCACTGCCCCAGTTGTCATAACCTCAGTGATGTATCATGTGGGCTCAAAAGATGAAAATCCAGAGAAAACAGGATTCGCCCATTTCTTTGAGCACCTACTATTTGAAGGAACCGCAAACATCAAACGCGGGGAATGGTTCAAAATAGTAACTTCAAATGGAGGAACTAACAACGCGAACACCTCGGATGACAGAACGTATTACTACGAAGTATTCCCTTCTAACAATCTAGAATTGGCACTTTGGATGGAATCCGAAAGACTGATGCATCCTGTTATCAATCAAATTGGCGTAGATACCCAAAACGGAGTCATAAAAGAAGAAAAAAGCTCTCGCTATGACAATCGTCCTTACGGCAAAATAATAAACGTCGTAAAAGAAAATATGTTCACAAATCATCCTTATAAATGGTCTACTATTGGTTCTATGGAACATCTGGACACAGCAACTTTAGAAGATTTCAAAGCATTCAACAAAAAATTCTACATTCCTAATAATGCCGTTTTAGTGGTTGCAGGTGATTTTGAAAAAACAGTAACTAAAGCATGGATTGAAAAATACTTTGGACCAATCCAAAAAGGCGAAAAAATAAAAAAACAAACTTTCATCGAAGAACCAATAACACAAACTTTAAAAGCGACTTACCACGATCCAAATATTCAGATCCCTATGTTAGTGGCATCATACAGAACGCCATCGATGAAAACAAGAGATGCCCGTGTTCTCGACTTCATTTCATCATACTTAAGCGATGGCAAAAGCTCGAAGCTCTACAAGAAAGTCGTAGACGAGAAAAAAATAGCACTTCAAATTGGTGCTGTTGGCTTTAGCCAAGAAGACTATGGCATGTATATATTATATGGTTTACCAATGGGAACTCACACTTCGGAAGATTTATTAAAGGAAATAGATGAAGAAATTATTAAAATACAAACGGATTTAATTTCTGAGAATGATTATCAAAAACTACTAAACAAGTTTGAAACACAATATGTAAACAACAACTCAAGTGTTGAGGGAATTGCTGAAAATTTAGCAAAGTACTATTTACTTTATGGAGATATCAATTTGATAAATACTGAAATCGATCTTTACCATTCTATTACTAGAGAAGAAATCAGGGAAGTTGCAAAAAAATACCTAAATCCAAACCAACGATTGTTATTGGATTATGTTCCCGCTATAGCAACTGCTCAGAATTAAGACAATCATGAAAAAAACAAGAATTATACTAATCCTCTTATTCATAACAGGAATTATGCAAGCACAAGATCGCACACAACCTAAAGCCGGAAAAGCACCAGTTGTAAATCTAAAAAAGCCACAAACCTTCTTTTTACCTAACGGACTAAAAGTAATGATTGTTGAAAATCACAAATTACCCAGAGTTACCTACAACCTAACTTTAGATAACCCACCATTTGCAGAAGGAAACAAAAAAGGAGTAGATCAATTAGGCAGTAGTTTAATAGGAAGCGGAAATATCAAAATCACCAAAGATGATTTTAATGAAGAGGTCGATTTTCTAGGCGCTAATATGGCTTTTAGCTCAAATGGCACCTATGCCAGTTCGCTTTCAAAATATTCGGGACGTGTATTACAACTAATGTCTTACGGCGCACTTTATCCTAATTTCACACAAGAAGAGTTTGACAAAGAAAAAGCAAAGCTACTAGAAGGCATAAGAGCTCAGGAAAAGAGTGTTCCCACAATTGCTAACAGAGTAGTTGACGCTTTGGCCTTTGGACCCAATCACCCATCTGGAGAGTACATGACTGAAGAAACAGTTAAGAACATAACTCTTGCTGATGTTGTTGCCAATTATGAAAACTACTTCGTTCCTGAAAATGCCTACTTAGTCATCATTGGAGATGTGAAATTCAAAGAAGTCAAGCCAATTGTCGAAAAACTTTTTGGTTCCTGGAAAAAAAGAGCCACACCAAAACTGACCTATGCCACGCCACAAAACGTCCCGTTTACCCAAATTAATTTTGTGGATGTACCAAATGCCTCACAGTCTGAAATTTCTTTGGTAAATACCATTGATTTAAAAATGGGCGATAAAGACTTCTTCCCTGCTGTTATAGCAACCTATATATTAGGAGGCGATTTCAATAGTTACTTAAACATGAATTTAAGAGAAAAACACGGTTGGACTTATGGCGCCAATGCAATAATAGGCGCTGGTAAATATGTTTCAAAATTAAGATCAGCATCATCTATTAGGACTTCTGCAACTGATAGCGCAGTTGTCGAATTCATCAAGGAGATTAAAAAGATACGAACTGAAAAAGTTTCCGAAGAAGTATTGAGTGATGTAAAAGCAGGTTATATTGGCCGCTTTGTAATGCAGGTAGAAAAACCACAGTCTGTTGCCAGATATGCATTAAACATAGAGACAGAAGACCTCCCTAAAGACTTTTACGAAAACTACATCAAAATTATCAATGCAGTAACTCCAGATGACATCCTTAAAGCAGCGAATAAGTACTTCCTAATTGACAACACCCGCATTATTATTGCAGGAAAAGGATCAGAGGTAATTCCGGGTCTGGAAAAACTTGACATACCGATGTTTTATTTTGATAACTACGGGAATCCTATTCAAAAACCCGTTTACAAATAAAATACTTTCAATTATTTTTAAAAACAATATAGGCCGTCCATAAGACGGCCTATATTGTTATATAAATGCTTCTCAATTTTATAAAAAACCTAGCTTAGCTAAGCTCCATTCTAAAACTACTTTTTGGCAGACAAATAGACACCTATCAAAATAATAAATGCACCAAAAAACTGAACAGGAGTTAGCATTTCATTATCCAGCAAACCCCAAAAGAAAGCCACAACCGGAATCAAATAGGTTACTGAAGTTGCAAAAACCGGAGAAGAAATCTGAATTAATTTAAAGAATAGAATATTAGCAATTCCTGTACCTACTACTCCCAAGATAACAATAAACAAAACAGCATGCTGCACGCTTTCTATATGAATCGCTTCAGCAAAACCAGTGAAAAACAAAATTAGAGATGCTGGAACAAGCAATACCGCAAAGTTCCCTGTCGTAATACTCAACGGACTCAAATCTGACAGAAACCTTTTTATAAGGTTAACGTTTATAGCGTAGCAAATTGATGCAATGATCACTAAAATAGCATAATAATAGTTCTGATCAGGATGATTCATGGCGCCATTAAACACCAAAAGCAAACTTCCCACAAGACCTATAAAAACACCCCAAACCTGACGTCTCTGAAAACCAACTCCAAAAAACAAAGTCCCTAAAACCAAAGTGTTTAACGGCGTCAAAGAATTCAAGATTGAACTTACTGAACTATCAATTTCAGTCTGCGCCAATGCAAAAAGAAAAGCCGGTACAAAAGTTCCAAACATAGAAGTCATTGCAATATACTTCCACTTTTGCTTGGGAATCTTTGGCAAACTTTTAAAACCAATTAATAATAAAAAAATAGCGGCAAATATAATTCTCAAAGACCCTACCTGTAAAGCAGATAGCCCAATCAACCCTTTTTTTATCAGAATAAACGAACTTCCCCACACTAAGGCAAGAACCGTTAAGTACGCCCATTTTATTTGTTTCGATTCCATAAACACTATTTTGCCCCAAAATTGTAATAATTTTATGAATTAGAGCTTGTTTTTTTATTAATTTTGCAATGAATTTTAAATTTTAGTAAAACACTCAAAATCAAAACACAATGAACTTTACAAAATCAATAGCTACCCTTGCAGTTACCGCTCTTTTGTTTGTAAGCTGTAAAAATAATACTGAGGAAGCTCCAAAAGAAACCGCCACAGCCGAAACAGTTGCCCCAAAAGTAAAAAAAGAAATTGCTGCCGAAAACCTTCAGACAGCTAGTTTTGCGGTTGAAGGAATGACTTGTGAATTTGGATGTGCAAAAACAATTCAAGAAGAATTATCAGATCTTGACGGGGTGCAAAACGCCACAATTGATTTTGAGAAAAAAACAGGCACAGTAACTTTTGACAAAACCATTCAAACACCTGAAACATTGACAAAAGTAGTACAAGCTACTGGAGACGGTAAAACATACACCGTTTCAAACATGAAGTCATAATTGACCCCATTTGTTATAAAAAAAAAGCATTCACCGCGGTGAATGCTTTTTTTTTTATACTCTTATTTCCATTTCAAGGTTTCCATCAACCGTTGCATATCGTTTCTAACATAACTCGCCGCAGGCATAATCGAGTCATAATTGGGCTTTGTGTAGAAATAAACAGAACCCGTAACAAAATGCTTGGTGCTATCCGTTACATAAAACTGGGAATTGGTAGCCGCATTTCCATCTACCTGATAAAACATTCCATATACTTTTTTACTTGGGTCCAAATAAGGCTGCTCTAATATGTCATCGGCTTTAATAACATGCTCATACGTTAATTTCTGAGCATCTCTCAACAAGAAATTTATATTACTGTTGACAGGTTTATAAGTAAGATAAATTGTCGCTTTCATTTTTGGGTACGAAATAGTAAATCCGCAATCCTTCTCCCCTTTTATAACCGCATCCGAATTCATTTCGAAACTAAACGGACAGTCGTTTTCAAAATCCACATATTTCGCCATTGGGTAATCCAAACGTAAATGACTAGCTGGCTTAGGAAAAACATCATCCTTACAACCGCTAAACAATAATAGTCCAAAAACCGTAAAAACTATCCCAACAACGGACTTACGATTTTGTCTTTTATTTCCCATCTTTAATCTTAGCATCAATCGCTACTTTTATCTGTTTGATCCGTTTTTTATCTACTGTTTCTATTGTAAACATGCAATTTTCGTATAAAATCTTTTGACCTTTTGCAGGGAAGTTTCCTGAAATTTCGAGGATAAATCCAGCCAGCGTTTCCGCTTCACCTTTTTTAATTTCAAACACTTCTTCATCAACATCTATAATCCTATAGAAATCTTTCAAGTTTGCTCTCCCTTCAAAAAGGTAATTCCTATCGTCAATTTTAATGAAATTTGCATTTTCGTTATCAAATTCGTCACTGATATCACCTACAATTTCTTCAATAACATCTTCAAGAGAAACAAGACCTGAAGTACCTCCATATTCATCAACTACGATGGCAAGATGACTTTTCATTCTCTGAAAATCTTTTAACAAATTGTCTAGTTTTTTATTTTCAGGAACGAAAAACGGCTCTCTGATCAAGGTATTCCACTCAAAATTATCATTATCTAAATGAGGTAGTAAATCTTTAACAAATAAAACGCCTTCTATCTGATCAATATTATCTCTGTAAACTGGGATTCTTGAATATCCTTTTTCTATAATTTTCGAATAAATATCAGAAAAAGATTCCGTCATTTCTAACCCAAAAATATCAATCCTAGGACTCATCACCTGTTTAGTATCTGTATTCCCAAAAGTCACAATACCAAACAATATTTTTTGCTCTTCAACCGAGGTTTCCTCTGACGAAGTCAATTCTAAAGCTTGCGACAACTGATCTACCGAGAAATTATTTTTTTGCTTTCCTAGCTTATTGTGCAAGTACACCGTTGTTTCCCTCATTGGAATACTAATTGGCGAAAGCAATTTATCAAGTACTGCTATTGGGTAGGCTATCGCTTTAGCAAACTTTATATTATTTCTGCTGGCGTATACCTTAGGTAAAACTTCACCAAATAGCAATAACAAAAAGGTTACTAGGACTACTTCTAAAGTAAATTTTAATACTGGGGAAGTTATAGAAGAAAACAAGTTTCCGCCTATAAATGAGAATAAGATCACCACTCCAATATTGATGAAGTTATTAGCCACAAGTAGCGTTGCCAATAATTTTTTTGGTCGTTGTAGCAGTTCGGAAATGATTTTCCCTTTGGAAGCATTTCCTTGTATTGTTTCATCTACTTCCGTTTGCGACAACGAGAATAATGCCACTTCTGCACCGGAAACTAATGCCGAGCATATAAGCAACACGGCTATTCCGATAAATCCATATACTAGATTAGTATCTACTGTATACGCAAGAATTAAACTGGGATCTGGGTCCAAATTATATAAAATTAGTTAAACAATCAAAATGGCAAATCATTGATTGGTAAGCCATTATTTTGTGGGTCAAAGTTAGTATTTTTTACGGATTCTGGTGCGGGAATCTGCTTGTTGTTTTCAGCAGCTTTTTTAGTAGACAGAAATGTAAATTCGGTCACCTGAATTTCACTCGTATGTTTTGTAGTACCGTCCTCAGCCTGCCATTGGCGGGACCTGATTCTGCCTTCTACATATATCTTATCCCCTTTTGACAAATGCTTTTCACAAAGTTCAGCAGCTTTATTGCGCACTACCAGATTATGCCACTCAGTAGAGGTTATCTTTTCGTTGGTCGTTTTATTGATATAAACTTCATTTGTCGCCAATTGAAATCGCCCAATACAATTACCACCATCAAAATAGTGCATTTTTATTTCATCGCCAAGATGCCCAATTAGCATCACTTTATTTAGTGTTCCGTTCATGTCAATATTATGGATATATCTCAAAGATACATTTTTTTAAGTCTCTAATATTACTCCTTTTCGATAAAATTATGAATTACTATAGGAAAAGGAAACGTTCTTAAAGTAGCCGCATCCGTACCATTTTCAATGATTCCTTTTATATTTACTTTCCAGAACTTGATATGTAAATGCTGATGAGAAAGCTTGTGAATGATACTTTTTTCATTATACTCCATTACGTTCTCTATAGTTTCGTTTACAAAAAATTCTTTCTCGATACGTTCTACTATATAATCAAAACTTTCAACCGCCTCCGTTTCTATCAAAGGAAACTCATATAGATTTTGCCAAATCCCTTTTGATGTTCGTTTTTGGACAATTGTATCTTCATTATCATCCGAAACCACTAAATAATTAAAATAGCGATTCCTTACTTTTATCTTCTTCGATTTCACCGGCAATTGGTCTACTTTCTTTTTTTGCAAAGCAGCGCAACTATCATTAAACAAACAAACACCACAATTAGGACTTTTAGGAACACATTGCAACGCTCCAAATTCCATTATTGCCTGATTAAATGTTGCAGGATTATCTTTTGGCATTAATTCGAAAGCCAATGCTGCAAACTCCTTTTTGGCGGAAGCCAAAGCAATATCAGTTTCTAGATCAAAATAACGAGACAAAACTCGAAATACATTTCCGTCTACAACTGGAACCGCCTCCTCATAAGAAAATGAGGCAATAGCAGCGGCCGTATATTCCCCTACACCTTTAAGACCTAAAAGATCATTGTAGTTATTAGGAAAAACACCATTGAGTTCCGTGGCGACATATTGAGCAGTCTTATGAAGGTTTCGAGCACGGGAATAATAACCTAGTCCTTGCCACAGTTTCAAAACCTGTTCTTCATCGGCTTTAGCCAAGTCAAAAACGGTAGGAAAAGCGTCTACAAAAGACAAAAAATACGGCGTTCCTTGAGCAACACGCGTCTGTTGCAGCATGATTTCAGAGAGCCAAATTAGATATGGATTTGTTGTGTTTCGCCAAGGTAAATCTCGCTTATTAATTAAATACCACTGTATAAGCGAATTAGAAAATCTCATTGTTAAATATTTGTTTGCAAATGTAAAAGTTTATGTGATTAAATTTTAACGAATTAGCTTGAATAATTGTTTTTTAAATTCATATATTTGCACACTCAAAAAAATTATTACAATATAATAAATAAGGAAAGAAAATGACGAAAGCAGATATCGTAGCAAAAATTTCAGAAAAATTAGGTCTAGAAAAAGGTGATGTTCAAGCAACAGTAGAGACTTTTATGACTGAAGTTAAAAATTCATTAGAAACTGGTGATAATGTATACTTAAGAGGATTTGGAAGCTTTATTGTTAAAACAAGAGCTGAAAAAACTGGAAGAAATATTTCTAAAAATACCACCATTAAAATTCCTGCACACAACATTCCTGCATTCAAACCTGCAAAAGTTTTTGTGGAAGGTGTAAAAATAAATAACGAAGCAAAATAATAATATTAATCATAAAATCGAAAAGATATGCCAAGCGGTAAAAAAAGAAAAAGACATAAGGTCGCTACTCACAAACGTAAAAAAAGAGCGAGAGCTAACCGTCACAAAAAGAAAAAGTAGTTTTAAACTACTTTTTTCTTTTTAAACGTTCATTGAAATTGAAAAAAGATCAAAGAGAAAAGATAATAGAACATAGACGACGAAAAGTCTATGCTCTTTATTCTGCTCTCCAATAATCTTCTTTTCACCGGGTTCAATACCTGTTAAATTTATTGTTTAATCCATCCTAACAATTCAGTTGTGAGTTAAAAGTTTATGGTCCGAGTTTTTAACTTTAAACCTGAAATTTTAAACTTTAAGCTAAAAGTTTGGATAAAAATTTACATCGTGAATAAAGAATTAATCATTAGATCTAGTTCTGATTTCGTAGATTTTGCCTTATTAAAAGATGGAAAACTAATTGAATTACACAAAGAAGAAGAAAAAAGCAACTTTCAAGTAGGTGATATTTTTATCGCTAAAATACGGAAACCAGTTGCTGGATTGAATGCTGCTTTTGTAAATGTAGGCTACGAAAAAGACGCCTTTTTACATTATCATGATTTAGGTCCAAATCTAACTTCCCAACTGAAATTCATAAAACTTGTAAGCGCAGGTAAAATAAAAGATTTCTCCCTAAAAAACTTTCAGTTTGAAAAAGAGATAGACAAAGACGGTACTATTACAGATGTAATAAATGCCAACCAATCTATTTTAGTACAAGTTGTTAAAGAACCAATATCTACAAAAGGACCAAGGATTAGCGCTGAGCTTTCTCTTGCCGGAAGATTTATTGTTTTAGTCCCTTTCTCGGATCGTGTCTCTATTTCTCAAAAGATAGAAGATAAGAAAGAAAAGGACCGTCTTAAACGATTAGTACAATCTATCAAACCTAAAGGATTTGGTGTTATTGTTCGCACAGTAGCAGAAGGCAAAAACACAGCCGAATTAGAAAAAGACATGCAGAACCTGCTTAGCAGATGGGATGCAATGTGTAAAAAATTACCAACCGCTCATCATCCGTCAAAAATATTAGGAGAGCTCAATAGAGCTTCATCAATATTAAGAGACGTCTTCAACGATACCTTTAGTGGTATTCAAATTGATGATGAAGAGTTGTACAATCAAACGAAGGATTATTTGCAAGAAATTGCACCTTCAAAACAATCAATTGTTAAGTTTTATCAATCAAATGATACGCCCATTTTTGAGAAATACAACATAGAGAGACAAATCAAGACTTCATTCGGGAAAACAGTGTCCATGAGTAAAGGTGCTTATCTTATTATCGAACATACTGAAGCTTTACACGTCATTGACGTAAATAGCGGAAACCGTTCTAATAAAGCCACCAACCAAGAAGACACCGCAATGGAAGTTAATATGATTGCCGCTGCCGAAATCGCCAGACAATTGCGTCTACGTGATATGGGTGGTATAATTGTAATTGATTTTATCGACTTGTCTAATCCTGAAAATCGTAAAATATTGTTCGACTTCCTTAGAGAAGAAATGAGCGATGATAAAGCGAAACACAAGATCTTACCCCCAAGTAAATTTGGATTAGTTCAAATTACAAGACAAAGAGTAAGACCAGAAGTAAATATTAAAACTAGAGAAGAAGATCCTAATGATGTTAAAGGTGAAATTGAAGCACCAATTTTAATTATCGACAGAATCAATTCTGATTTAGAAAGAGTTTTAAAAAGTCATCAAGAAGTTGTGCTTAATGTACATCCTTTTGTGGCAGCATACCTTACCAAAGGTTTTCCATCATTACGTTCAAAATGGTTTTTTGAACATAAAAAATGGGTGAAAATTATACCTCGTGACGCTTACACGTATTTAGAATATCATTTCTACGATAAAAAAGGAAATGTTATAAAGGAATAAACAAAAACCGCCTTTCGTGAGATTGGCGGTTTTTTTGTGACTTTTTTTCAGGAGCTTTTTCCAGCTTTACACTGCAATCTTTTTATTTTTAAAGAAAAAACAAAAAGGATTTCCGCTTCAATCTGGGCTAGGGCATTTGGGCTCTTAATAAATTATTATATCGAAATTGTAGGGTAATGTTTGTTATATTTGAACTTAAATAAAGTTTAATTAAAAAGTTTATTGTAAAAAAGCTGATATGAACAATCTAAACATAATAAATGAATTAGAAAAAGAATATAGAATAACAATTTCACAAGGCAGAGATGAAACCTATGAAATGGATTATTATGATGAAAATTATTTTTTATTAAACGAAACAGGTGAAATTATAGAACTTGTTTTAAGACAACTAAACAAGCATTTAGATTTAAAAATTATAAGTAGTTTAGTCAAATTAGAGACATTGATTATTACTGATATCAAAATAAATAATTTAAATGATATTATTTATTTTAAAAACCTCGTAAAACTAACTTTACGCGGTTGCTCTATTGAAGATTTAGCCCCATTAAAAACCTTAAACTTTTTATCCTATTTAGATTTAGGCTCAAACGAAATATCACAGCTATCAATTTTGAAAAATTTTAAAAAACTCAGATTTCTTGGATTGAGAAATAATAAAATTGTCGATATATCACCCCTTGCTGAACTAATAAATATTGAAAATTTATTTTTGTGGAATAATCAAATATCGGATATAAATATATTATCTAATTTGCATGATTTAAATAATCTGGATTTAGGAAACAATAGAATTACTGATATATCATCTCTTTCAAATTTAAACAGTTTAACCCATATAGATATTAGCAGTAATAAAATTAGTGATTTAAGACCTTTAGAGAAATTCATTGTGAAAAATTTTGATATAATTTATGATCAATTTGATCTCGATGAAGAATTAGAAAACATCATTTATATACAATATAATCATTTTACAATCCCACCAATTGAAGTAATTGAACAAGGAAACGAAACTATAATTCAATATTTTGAAGATGCTAGGACCTATAATCTAAAATCTTTAAATGAATGCAAACTTATTTTTGTTGGTGATGGAGGATTAGGGAAAACCAGTTTGATGAAAAAAATAATTGGCATGCCTTATACAAAAGAAGAAACAACACACGGTATAAATAAAAAGACTTGGAGTGAAATTAAAAACAAAGAAGGAGAAGATATTAGAGTTAATTTATGGGATTTTGGAGGTCAACATATCCAACATTCACTTCACCAATTTTTCCTAACAGAGAAAGTTATTTACATACTGCTTCTAGACCCTAGAAATGATTCATCTGCAATTTATTGGCTAGAACAAATTGAAAAATTAGGAAAAGGTTCTGAAGTTTTAATAGTTTATAATTGGAAAGAAGAAAAAGATAAAAATTCACATAATAATAAAAATTTCTATGAATTAAGAAAAACATATCCTAAATTAAAGGACCCTTTTTTATTATCCTGTAAAGAAGGAGAAGGTTTTGATAATTTTAAATATGAATTAACCAAAATTATTTTAACTCAAAGAGATTTATTAGTTCAATATCCAATTAACTGGTTTAAAATTAAAAGCGAACTAGAGAAAAACGTAACCGTAAACAAAAATTTCATTGCATATAATGAATATGATATAATATGTGATAACAATAAATATTATAATGAGACTAATCGAAAAAATCTTTTAAAACAATTAGATAAAATTGGATCTATAGTGTTTTTTGACAGACCAATATTAGAGGAACTACAAGTTTTAAACCCTGATTGGATAACAACTGGAGCTTATTCTGTTATTACTTCTGAAATAACAAGAACCAATAAAGGGCATTTGAATTTTAAAGACTTAAAAGAGATTTTTAAAGAAGAAAAATATTTGTTTGCTAATGAAAAAGTAAAATTAAAATATAGAACAAAGGATTTTCAATTCATACTTGCATTAATGACAGATTATGATTTGTGCGTTTATAATCCATTTGTTCAAGACGAATATCTTGTTCCTTGTGCTTTCGAAGGCGAAAAACCAATTGAATTTGAAACATATAAAACAGATGCTAAACATTATAGATTTCAATTTGAATCGGCATTTGAAATGTTAATAATGTATCGTTTTATGGCACGTAATATTTCTAAATGTATAGAAAATGGATATTGGCAATCCGGCATTGTTCTTAAAGATTTAAACAACGAAACATTTGCTTTAGTTGAAACTAATCAACACTCAAAAATAATTGATTTTTGGATAAAAGGTCAGAATATAAGGGGCTTTTGGGAAGTTTTAAGAAGTGACATAAAAGATATTAATTCAAAATATTCTTTAAAATTTAAAGAAGAGGTTTTATATGATAACTATGTTGAACAACAAAATGAATTTTATTATGACGAAGAATATGAAGATGTATTTCTTTCATATGACGAAATGATAGGAAGTCTATATAATGGAATTAGAGTTATTGATTATCATCCAACGCACAAGATTAAAAATATTGATGTTTTAAAAGTAATAGAAAATTTTGAAGACTCTTCAAAGATAATTAAATCTATGGAAAAACAAGGGATTCATTTCCACGGAAACGTAATTAACAATGGGCAGTTATTAAGCAAAAATAGTACTCAAACAGTTTACAACAACAACTATTCTAATAATCATAAAATAGAAGAACTTAAGGATATTTTGGAAGACTTTGAAGATGTCAGTAAGGCAAATAAAGAATGGCAGGACAACTTTACCAACGCATTATTGGAAATTTGCAGATTGGAAGATGCCAAAAATGAAATCGAGGTAAAGAAATCGGTAGGTAAATTAAAAAAATTCTTTAATAAAGCAAAAGAAATAAAAGATTGGGTAGCAATTGGTGTTCTACCAACCGAACTAGTCGCAAAAGGTGGTAAAATGATAGAGTTAGGAGAGGATTTATTTAAATTCATTTCAAAACTACCAAAACTTCCTTTTTAACAATACTAACAAAAACCGCCCTTTGTGAGATTGGCGGTTTTTTTGTGTCTAATTTTGAAGGAATCGTAGTACTCCGATTTTCTTTAGGAGCTATTTCCAGCTTTACTCGACAATCTTTTTCTTTTTAAAGAAAAAAAACAAAAAGGATTTTCGTTTCAATCTGGGCTATGGGCTTGGGAAACCAAAACAATTTTCATTTACAATTTCGACGAAGGTGACATCACATTAGTTGCTCTAGTTATGTGATTTCTCCCTATGGTCGAAATGACAAATTAATCTCTAACTTAAGACATTGAGTCCGAACATCACAATCACACACACAAAACTATATTACAAAGCCCCCCCTTTTGCTCAAAGCGGGACGTTAACCTTCAGCCGAAGAGTCAACTTAAGCCGCGTTTAATTACCGTTTAATTCTTATCTTAGTTGCCTAACCACACAACAACGCTTTATGCAAGACCGTTAGAGTACAACCAATACTACAGTTGGTCTATTTCAACAGATTAAAGTTAATAATATGAACTATTTTATATTTTTTTTAGGAGTCATTCTTCTGCTTGTTACAGCTGCCGACTTAATTAACACTTCCTTGTCAGTACGAGGGGCTGGTTTTATTTCGAAACGATTATCTAAATCCATCTGGAGCATCTTACTATTGATTAATAAAAAAATGGGGCGCAGAAAAATTTTGCAAGTTGGCGGGGCTGTTATATTGGTTTCTATTCTTATCAATTGGTTACTGCTCATTTGGATTTCTGCTAGCTTGATGTTCATCAGCGATCCAGGTTCATTAATGAATGTCGAAACCAACTCTTCTACGACAGTCATAAACAAGATATTTTACACAGGTTACACGCTTTCCACTTTAGGCCTAGGAGACATAGAATCCACTGGGGATTTTTGGGACGTATTGACCGCAATACTTTCGTTTACTGGACTGATTCTGATTTCAATTGCCATCACTTACTTAATTCCGGTCGTTTCAGCTGAAATAATGAAACGGAGAATAAGTGTATACATAAACACTCTTGGCGGTTCTGTAGTAGAAATCCTGTTAAATTATTGGAATGGAAAAGATTTCAAGGAGCTGGAACAACCTTTCATAAGCCTTATCGACTCTATCATTTTACATGGTCAAAATCATAAAGCATACTCTGTTCTGCATTTCTTCCATTCATCAGACAAAAAAGAGGCTTTCGTACTCAATCTCACGAACCTTGACGAGGTACTGACCGTACTGCTGCATAATATTCCTGCAGAACAACGACCTTCATTCAATGTACTTATCAGGTTAAGAAAAGCTATTTCCAGCTACCTCATAACACTCCCTGCAGCTTTTATAATTCCCGGCAAAGAAACCCCTCCTGTCATAATTCTTACAGGACTTGAAAACAAGGGAATAAAAGTTATATCTGGTGAAGCGGTAGATTTGGAATATGCAAAACTAAAAACCAGACGCAGATTATTATTGTCACTCATTAAAGATGATGGATGGGAGTGGACTGACCTTAACTCCGCAGGCTACAATCATGAAATAACCATGACTGAACCCTATTGATCCGTTTGGCCTACCTATATTTAGGTCAGAATCTCCAAAGCCCCATAAAAAATCACTTTCTTTTCTCTGCAAAAAACCGTTTCATCAAGTCCGAAGCTTCTTCTGCCATAACACCACGTTTTACAATAGTTTTGGGGTGCAGCTGTGTTCCCATTTTCTCAAAACCTCTGTTTTCATCACGGGCTCCAAAAACAATCTTAGAAATTTGACTCCAGTATAAAGCGCCAGCGCACATCTGGCAAGGTTCCAGGGTCACATAAAGTGTACAACCAATTAAATATTTACCTCCAAGATAATTGGCTGCAGCAGTTATTGATTGCATTTCGGCATGGGCAGTTACATCATTAAGTAATTCAGTCAAATTATGACTACGCGCAATTACAGTATCATTGACTACTACAATCGCTCCCACAGGAATTTCGCCTTTTTCAAAAGCCATTTCGGCCTCGTTCAAAGCCTTTTTCATAAAATATTCATCAGTGAAAATGTTTTCCATAAAACAAAAATACAGCATTCAATTCGTACATTTGCTTTATGTCAGATAATTTACTTTCAACCATTAATTACCCAACGGATTTACGTGAACTACATGAAATACAACTTCCTTTATTAGCCAAGGAATTACGTGATTTCATAATTGATATTGTATCCGTAAAAGAAGGCCATCTTGGAGCAAGCTTGGGTGTGGTCGAACTGACCATCGCCTTGCATTACGTATTCAACACCCCTGATGACTTACTGATTTGGGATGTAGGACATCAAGCTTATGGACATAAAATTTTAACAGGCCGAAGAGAAAATTTCCATACCAACAGGCAACTTGGAGGTATTTCTGGTTTCCCAAAAAGAAGCGAAAGTATCTATGATGCCTTTGGCGTAGGCCACTCCTCCACTTCTATATCGGCAGCTTTAGGAATGGCAATTGCATCTAATTTGAAAGGAGATTTCGAAAAACAACATATAGCAGTAATTGGAGACGCATCCATAGCGTCAGGCATTGCGTTTGAAGGACTAAATCACGCCGGAGTTACTGATGCTAATTTATTGGTGATTCTTAACGACAACGCAATTGGGATTGACCCAAGTGTGGGCGCATTGAAAGATTACCTTACCGCAGTAAAAAACGGAAAGAACCCGAGGCAAAATAACATGATTAAGTCTTTGAATATCGATTATTCAGGACCTATTGACGGCCATGATATTTTTGCAGTTATCAAAGAACTGAAACGTTTAAAAAAAATAAAAGGCCCAAAATTCCTTCATGTAATAACCACAAAAGGAAAGGGTCTTAAACAGGCCGAGGAAGATCAGGTAAAATACCATGCTCCAGGAAAATTTGACGCAAAGTCTGGCGAAATTCATTTAAAATCAGAAGAAAACCTTCCTCCAAAATATCAGGATGTTTTTGGCTTGACCGTACTAGACTTAGCCAGAAAAAATGAAAAAATAATAGGAATTACACCCGCAATGCCTTCCGGAAGTTCCTTGAAATTTATGATGGATGCCTTACCTCATCGTGCTTTTGATGTGGGAATTGCTGAACAGCATGCCGTCACACTTTCAGCTGGAATGGCAACACAGGGAATGGTTGTTTTTTGCAACATATACTCAACCTTTTTACAGCGCGCTTATGATCAGGTCATTCACGATGTAGCTATACAAAACTTGCCCGTCATTTTCTGTTTAGATAGAGCTGGCTTAGTGGGTGAAGACGGCGCAACACACCATGGCGTGTTTGATTTGGCTTATTTGCGTTGTATCCCCAATATCATTATCTATTCGCCATTGAATGAAATCGCATTACAAAACATTTTATATACCGCTCAATTAGGTTTAGACCATCCTATAGCAATCCGTTACCCTCGAGGTCGCGGAGTAATTGCTAATTGGCAATCTAAACATTTTGGCAATTATGAAAAAATTGAAATTGGTACTGCAAGCTGTCTAAAAAAAGGTACCGAAACAGCGGTGCTATCTAATGGTCCAATAGGTAAAAATGTTACTTTGGCTTTAGCCAATTTAAACAATCCAGACACTATCGCTCATTATGATTTTGCATTTGTCAAACCTTTAGATGAAACGGAATTACATACCATATTCAAAACGTTTAAAACTGTAATAACATTAGAGGACGGAGTGATTTCGGGAGGCTTCGGAACTGCTATTCTCGAGTTTGCATCGCGTAACAATTATTCTGCAAACATGAAAACATTGGGAATTCCTGATGAATTTATAGAACATGGAACTGTTGATGAATTACAACAATATTGCAATATTGACGTTAAAAGTTTAGAAATAATTTTTTCAACTAAATGAAAATAATTATTTTGCGCCCTGTAACGAACTAACCTATGACCAAACTATTATCTTTTGCCTGCCTCTTCTTTTTCTTTTCAATCAATACTTTCTCACAGAAAATCATAACCACTATACAACCGGACAAACCAGTTAAAGTAGCTAAACCAGTTCCGGTAAAAGATACATTGTCACATTGGACAAATAAAAACAAAATAGGTTTCGACATATCTGAAATCGCTTTTGTCAACTGGAACGCCGGTGGAACTAGTTCAATATCAGGTCTTTTAAAAACCAAATTTAACAGAGTATACGCCACAGACAATTACACCTGGTCAAACGAACTGATAATGCGTTATGGTTTAAACAAGCAAGATGGTATTGAGCTTAGAAAAACAGAAGATGCGTTTCAGTTTAGCTCAACATTAGGCTATCGAAAAGACACTCTTTCCAACTGGTATCATTCGGCAAAATTTAATTTCAACACGCAATTTACCAATGGTTATTCATACCCAAACAAGGAAATATCTGTTTCCAGACCTTTTGCCCCAGCTTATATTTTCCTAGGTCTTGGTGCTGAATATGCCACAAAAAAGAAGGATGAAATGCTTTATCTCTCACCATTCACTTCTAAAATAACTTTTGTAGCAGATCAACGATTAGCAAACCTAGGTTCTTTTGGGGTTGTTAAAGCGGTATATGACTTGAACGGTAATTTAATTTCTGAAGGTGAAAGATCGAAGATTGAACTTGGTTTTCTGCTGACAGCATTATATAAAAAAGAAATCTTAAAAAACATCACTTTGGAAAATCGCTTAAGCCTATATTCTGATTACATAAATAATTTTGGAAATATCGACGTTGATTATGACCTGATGTTAGATTTAAAGGTAAATGAATATGTAAAAACGAACATTGGCCTCCATATCATCTATGACGATGATATAAAGGCCAAAGAAGAACTTGATGGAAAACAAGTTACCGTAGGTCCAAAAACACAATTAAAACAAGTTTTAGGAGTGGGAATCTTGTATCAATTCTAATTAATCTCTTTTTTTACCATTTATCGTTTCGAACAATTCTAAAGCATTTCCGTCAGTAAGTAGTGATACATAATGACAAATATGAAGCAACCTACCGTATAAATCTTCTTTTTCTAAATGGTGTCTTTCCGGCAACATTTTTAAAATCAATTTATCATAGTTAGAAGCGGTACCATTAAAATTGTTGTCGTAGGCCGTAATGAATTTATCTAATAAGGTTTGGATGATTTGGTAACCCACAATCTCCTTCTCGATTACCTCTCTGCTTTGGTAAATATTTTTTACACTGATGCTGATAATGTCATCCATCTGTGCTTTGTATTTGCTTTTGTCTGTTAAAGCAAAAGGGAATTTACCCTCTAAAATTGCCTCTTCATTATCTATAAAGACCTTTACGGCATCATTAATCAGACTCCCAATCGCCAAAGCACGCAAATAACTGATGCGATCTTCTTTGGTGGTAAGCGTTTTATATTTAGAGGTATCAATGCTGTCTTTTACCAATTTAATCAAGTACTCCAAAGCAAAATCTTCAGAAACCAGTCCAAGATTAATTCCGTCTTCAAAATCTATAATAGTGTAGCAAATATCATCAGCAGCTTCTACTAAATAAGCCAGAGGATGTCTTTCAAAACCGATATCGTCTCCTGTTTTATTCGGAATCAATCCCATGTCTTTCGCTGCTTCCTGAAAAAACTTTTTGTCGGTTTGGAAGAAACCGTATTTTTTATCAGCTATATCTTTTGTTGGTTTTTTAGGCAAGCTTTCTTTTGGATATTTCATAAAAGCCCCTAAAGTCGCATACGAAATACGAAGTCCGCCTTCAATTCCGGGACGACTGGCAGTAAGAACTGCAAATCCATTTGCATTCCCTTCAAAATCAATTAAATCTTGCCATTCTTTCTTAGACAATTGCTCTTTGTATTGTTTTCCTTTTCCAATAGAAAAGTACTCTCCTATCGCTTTCTCACCTGAGTGACCAAAAGGAGGGTTCCCAATGTCATGCGCCAAAGAAGCTGCAGCGACAATAGCTCCAAAATCATTCATGTGAAAACCATGCACCTCTTTTAAATGCGGGTATTTCTCAATAATTTTCTTTCCTACCAATCTTCCCAAAGAACGCCCAACTACCGAAACCTCTAAACTGTGTGTCAGCCTAGTGTGAACAAAATCAGTTTTAGACAAAGGAATAACCTGCGTTTTATCCTGTAAACTTCTAAAAGCGGCAGAGAAAATAATACGATCATAATCCACTTCAAAACCCAATCGAGTGTCATCTTGTTCAATACGTAATCGCTTGCTTGTATCGCCTTGGCGTCTTAATGATAAAAGTTGTTCCCAGTTCATACTGTATTTTTCGATTTTGAATAATTGGATTATTTTTCAAAGATAGAGAAATAGCAATAACTAAAAATAGCTTTATCTTTATTTATAAAAGTTGTTCTGTAGAATTGAGTTTTTATAGCCCTCTTTCTTCTTCAAATGACTGAAATCACAATAACACTATTTGATAAATTGATACTTCGAAAGTCAATTTTAAACAAACAGATTGTACTTTTACGACACTTAACTACTATGTAAATGTCTAAAAAAATAATCATCCTAGGAGCTGGATTAAGCGGATTATTAACCGCCTACCGCCTACAAAACAAAGGTTTTGAAATTGAAATTATTGAAGCTAGAGAACGTATTGGTGGACGAATTCACACATTACATTCTGATACCGCTCAAGTAGAAATGGGCGCCACTTGGTTTAACGACATTCATGTGAATTTCAGAACGCTTTTAAAGGAGCTAGAACTTGATTATTTTGAACAGTTCATGCAAGGCACATCTTATTTCGAACCGTTTTCAGCAGCTGCAGTGCAAGAAATCCAAATTCCACAAAACAGTCCAAGCTACAGAGTTTCGGGTGGTACAAGCCAACTTATCGAAACCCTAAAAAATAAATTAATTCAAGTTCCTATTCACTTAAACGAATCAGTTTCTAGTCTTAATTTTGAAAATGATAAAGCCTTAATTACAACTCAAAATCAATCTATCGAGGCTGATTATGTAATTTCGACATTGCCACAAGCCTTGTTCACAAATGACATTATTATCACTCCTGCTCTACCACAGAAACTGAGCGCTATAGCTGAGAAAACTCATACATGGATGCAGGATTCAATTAAAGTCGCCTTTGTATACGCTGAACCTTTCTGGCGCAACAAGAAATATTCAGGCACTTTTTTTAGTAATGTGGGACCTATAACCGAGTTTTACGACCAGTCAAATTCCGACTTAGATAAATTTGCACTTTGTGGCTTTATCAGTTCTGGAATGGAGATGTATTCTAAAACAGAGCGCTTGGAAAAATTAAAAACACAATTATTTAAAATTTTTGGTCAGGAAGCACTGGATTTCACGTCTTACCATGAGACTGTTTGGGCAAAGGAAAAACACACAAAAAGTGCGGAACAAATTGGGTTTATGTATCCGCATCAAAATAATGGGCATCCTTTATTTAGGGAATCATATTGCGACAACCGCTTATTTTTTGCGGGAACAGAAACTGCCAATCAATATCCTGGTTATATGGAAGGCGCTGTAATTGCTGCCGAGAATACTGTTAAAGCCATTTTAAATTTATAAAACCCTTTTTTAAAATCATGAAAAAAATTATCAAAATAATCACTTTTCTCATCCTGATCCTTGTAAGTATGCTCTTGGGAGTGCTCTATTTTGCAAGCAAACCATTGCCTGTAGGACAAAAAGGAATAAAAGCCGAAGCACTTACTGATAAAATCCAAATAGCTATCAATCAAAAAGCTTGGGACACTACTAATGTCGTTTCTTTTACATTTAGAGGGAATCATCATTACCTATGGGACAAAAAACGCAATTTAATTCAGGTAAAATGGGATGATAAAAAAGTGCTTTACAATAATAAAACCCTAGAAGGTGTAGCTTATGAAAATGACAAAAAACTAACCGACTCCCAAAAAACGGATGCCATAAACAAAGCAAATGATTACTTTAACAATGATTCGTTCTGGCTTATTGCTCCTTTTAAATTACGCGACTCAGGTACTACAAGAAGTATCGTGATGCAAGATAACCAAGAAGCTCTTATGATTACCTACGCATCTGGAGGAAGTACGCCTGGAGATTCGTACGTATGGTTAGTAGATGAAAACTATATGCCCAAAGCATGGAGAATGTGGGTTAGTATTATTCCTATTGGCGGATTAGAAACCAGCTGGGAGGATTGGAAAACATTTCAAAATAATCTAAAAATCGCTACAAGTCATAAAGGACTACTCGATTTAAAATTAGAGAATGTTCAAATAGGACAATCTATTGAAGAGATTAATAATGGTGTCGATCCGTTTACTGAGTTATAAGTTTTATGCAACACAGCTATTAAGCTTGCCATTGCACTTAAGGCTAAATACCAATGAAAAAGGGAAACAAAAACTGTTTCCCTTTTTTTTATACAAAACTCCTTCTTAAAACTTAATTCAAAAAACTAAAAGGCTTCTTTAAATAGTGTTTCTTTATTATTCTACTCTTCCAAATTCTTCTGGATGTTGAAAGTAATATTTACTTTTTGCTAATTTTTTTTTCCTAACCACATAAGTTCCTGAAAGACTATCATGCCAGCCTCTAGAAATTGCACCTAAATAAGATAAGGCTTCAAAAATAATAAACCGACTTAAGGTTCTGATAAATATCATTTTGATTGTGGGTTTTGAACCATCACTTTTAACAACAATAGTATGAGTAATTAATTTAGCAAGTGTTCTAGAGAAATAAACTTCGGTTAAAAAGTAATACAAAAACATTATCAGCAATCCGTAACCCATAATTTCTACTCCACTCAAGTTTTCAACCCAAGCAGAAACCGCAAAGTTATTTGTAGCTTCAGCTATTAAAACAATAGTCGTTCCTGCACTCAAAACAAGGATATAAATAAAGAGCGAGTCAATTACTGCGTTTAGGAAACGTTGCCCTTGTGAAGCGAGTATATTATCGGTAATTTTAAATGTTTTACTTTTCATATTTACTATTTTTAAAAATTAAAAAAAGTCTGATAAATAATCTCAACCTACTCAAATATAGTGATTTATTCTTAAATTATTATTAAGAATATTCATTATTATGCAGCTTTAGCAATTGCTATTTAACATTTAAAATAATTAAAAACAAACTCAACTGACAACCCTAAAATCATTTCAAACATCAATTCCCTAGCCCCGACTACAGTGAAAATGCTTTTTGTTTTTCCTTAAAAATAAAAAGGTTGAAACGAAAAGCGAGACACGAGCGAAGCGAACCGAGGAAGTAAATAGCTCCAAAAAAAAACAGCTACCAAAATTGATAGCTGTACTTATTATTTAAACTTGAGTATTGTATGCGTATTGATTCGTATTTGCGCTCTATAATCGATGTTAGATGTTATTTAAGATACTACATGTATTTCTTAAACACATTCATAAAAAGACTGTCAGCGATAAAGTGGCGATTACATTCTATGAAAAAGGCTAGGATAAATATCTCAACATTACTGGCTTGTTTTGAATATATAATCAGGTCATTAGTACAAGTAGCATAAAATAATTGTATTACTCCTTTGCATATTTTCTTACTATTTTCAATCGCTCCCATAATTGTGTCATTTGATATTACAAATATACTCTGCACAAAGCAGTTCACTTTTATAGAATTTTTGGATATTTTTATATAATTCCATCAAAACGCAAAAAGAAACTTAGTTTTAAAGATTAACAAGTCTGAAAATAACATACGTATCAATACCTACAATTGATTAAGGCAGCTCTATTTAGCTTTGTATACTATTAAAAACGATATTGATTGTCAAAAAATATAAGTATAAAAAAAACAGCTACCAAAATTGATAGCTGCTCCTCTTTATTCTTTATTCTTTATTCTTTATTCAAATTAAGAACCGCACATTTCGCAATCATCAGGACCGGCATTTTTAGCCAATTCTAGCATTGCTCTGTATTCGTCAGCATTTATTGAAACAGGCTCAACAGCTTCAACCGCCTCAACTGCTACAGCCGCTGGTTTTGATGATACTACAATAGGTTCTGCTTTCTTATCGTTGTTTAAGGTAAACTTGATCGCATCAACCGCAGCTTTTGTTCTCAAATAATACATTCCTGTTTTTAATCCAGATTGCCAAGCATAAAAATGCATCGAAGTCAATTTAGAATAGTTGGCATTTTGCATGAACAAGTTCAATGATTGAGATTGATCTACAAAATAACCACGTTGACGTGACATATCGATAATGTCTTTCATTGACATTTCCCAAACTGTTTTGTACAACTCTTTCAAGTCTTGTGGAATATCTAAATCCTGAACTGAACCGTTATTACGCATCAATTCTTGTTTCAATGTTTCATTCCACAAACCACGATCTACTAAATCGTGCAATAAATGTTTATTTACCACAATGAATTCTCCAGACAATACACGACGTGTGTAAATATTAGACGTATAAGGTTCGAATGCTTCGTTGTTTCCAAGAATCTGAGAAGTTGAAGCAGTAGGCATTGGCGCAACTAATAGCGAGTTACGTACTCCGTGCTCCATTACTTCTTTTCTCAATGCACCCCAATCCCAACGTCCTGATAATTCCTCATCTTTAATATTCCAAAGATTGTGTTGGAATTCTCCCTGAGAGATTGGCGAACCTTTGAATGTTGAATAAGGTCCTTCTATTTTTGCCATTTCCATCGAAGAGGTTACAGCAGCAAAGTATAAGGTTTCAAAAATTTCTTGATTTAGCTTTTTAGCCTCATCACTTGTAAAAGGCAAACGCAACATAATAAATGCATCTGCTAATCCTTGCACTCCAAGACCAATTGGTCTGTGACGCATATTTGAATTTTCAGCTTCTTTTACAGGATAGTAATTTCTATCAATAACTTTATTCAAGTTTTTTGTCACACGTTTTGTTACATTATAAAATGCTTCGTGATCAAATTTTCCGTTTTCAACAAACATTGGTAATGAAAGTGAAGCCAAGTTACAAACCGCTACCTCATCAGGAGAAGTATACTCCATGATTTCCGTACATAAATTAGACGAACGAATCGTTCCTAAATTCTTTTGGTTTGATTTACGGTTAGCCGCATCTTTATACAACATGTATGGTGTTCCAGTTTCAATTTGAGATTCTAGAATTTTCTCCCACAATTCATGTGCTTTGATGGTTTTTCTACCTTTACCTGCTTTTTCATAATCAGTGTACATTTTTTCAAATTCCTCACCGTAAACGTCATATAATCCAGGACATTCATTAGGACACATTAAAGTCCAATTTCCGTCTTCCTGTACACGTTTCATGAATAAATCTGATGTCCACATGGCAAAGAATAAATCTCTAGCACGCATTTCTTCTTTTCCTGTATTTTTTTTCAAGTCTAAGAAATCAAAAATATCGGCATGCCAAGTTTCGATATAAATAGCAAAACTACCTTTACGTTTTCCACCACCTTGATCTACATAACGAGCAGTATCGTTAAAAACTCTCAACATAGGAACAATTCCGTTTGAAGTTCCATTAGTTCCACGAATGTAAGAACCTGTTGCACGAACATTGTGAATAGAAAGTCCTACACCACCTGCCGATTGCGAGATTTTTGCCGTTTGTTTTAATGTATCATAAATCCCGTCAATACTATCATCTTGCATTGCCAAAAGGAAGCAAGAAGACATTTGAGGTTTTGGTGTTCCTGAGTTGAATAATGTAGGCGTTGCATGTGTAAAGAACTTTTTAGACATTAGATCATAGGTCTCTAAAACCGACTCTAAATCGTCTAAGTGAATCCCTACAGAAACACGCATTAACATATGTTGGGGTCTCTCTACAATTTTCCCGTTTATCTTAAGCAAATAAGAACGCTCTAATGTTTTGAAACCAAAATAATCGTAGTTAAAATCTCTGTTGTAAATGATGTGTGAGTCAAGAAATTCAGCATTTTCCTGAATTACTTTATACACATCTTCAGCAATTAATGGAGCATATTGTCCATTTCTTGGGTTTACATATTCAAACATTTCGGTCATTGTTTCCGAAAATGATTTTGTTGTATTCGAATGCAAATTCGAAATCGCAATTCTAGCGGCTAATTGTGCATAATCTGGATGCGCAATAGTCATAGAAGCTGCGGTTTCAGCTGCTAAATTATCTAATTCTGACGTAGAAACTCCATCATAAAGCCCTTCAATTACTCGCATTGCCACTTTCACAGCATCCACTAAATCATTCAAACCATAACATAGCTTTTTAATTCTATCTGTGATTTTGTCGAACATTACCGGTTCTTTGTGACCATCCCTTTTTACTACGTACATACTTTTTTTGGTTTTTAAAACAGAAAATCCCTTCGCTGTTTCTTGTTATTTGTTATTTAATTTTTGCCACTAGGACGCTAAGGCACAATGTATTCATGCTTTAGTAATTCATCTTCGCTAGCCTTAAAGACACGAAGATTCAAAGTTTCCTTTATTATAATTTTTCTACTAAAACGAAGCTTTCAAGTTACTTTCCTGCTGCGTTTTTTTGCTTTTAAAAATTAAAAGTCAGCGTCAAATGAGATTTTTTGGGAATCACCATCAGAGTTCATAACACCTGATTTTTGATATTCAGCCACTTTCTTTTCAAAGAAATTCGTTTTTCCTTGTAATGAAATCATATCCATGAAGTCAAAAGGGTTTGTAGTATTGTATTCTCTTTCGCAACCTAATTCAACTAACAATCTATCAGCAACAAACTCTAAATACTGTGTCATCAACACCGCATTCATCCCAATCAAACTTACTGGAAGTGATTCCGTAATAAATTCTCTTTCTATGTTTAAAGCATCCACGATTATTCCTCTGATTCTTTCTTTAGGCACTTTATTCACCAAGTGATGGTTGTGTAAATGCACTGCAAAATCACAATGAACTCCTTCATCACGAGAAATCAACTCATTTGAGAAAGTCAATCCTGGCATTAATCCACGTTTTTTCAACCAATAAATAGAACAAAATGCTCCTGAGAAGAAAATACCTTCCACAGCTGCAAATGCAATCAATCTTTCAGCAAACGAATCTGATTCAATCCACTTTAAAGCCCAATCCGCTTTCTTCTTAATTGCTGGAAAAACTTCTAATGCATTAAACAATTGGTCTTTTTCAATATCATCTTTCACATAAGTATCAATCAATAATGAGTAAGTCTCACTATGAATATTTTCCATCATTATCTGGAAACCGTAGAAAAATTTCGCTTCAGCATACTGCACTTCGTTTACAAAGTTCTCTGCTAAATTCTCATTTACAATCCCATCAGAAGCTGCAAAAAATGCAAGAATGTGTTTCACAAAATATCTTTCGTCATCATTCAGCTTATTATTCCAGTCATTCAAATCTTGAGACAAATCGATTTCCTCTGCAGTCCAAAAACTAGCCTCCATTGATTTATAAAACTCCCATATATCATGGTGTTTGATAGGAAAAATTACGAAACGATTTTTATTTTCTTGTAGTATTGGTTCAATTTGCGACATTGCTGTTGTTGTTTTTTTGAAAATTTATGTATTCTGTGGATTACAAAGATTGTAAAAAATGGCGGTTATAAAAAGCCAAACTTATCCACAATCGGTTATAGTTTTTAACAAAATGATAAAATCAGAACGATTTTAAGAGCATCCTCAACAATCTGAATTACAGCATCTTAAATTTTACAAAACTAGCTAAAGCACCGTAAAACATAGGATTCTAAAAACAGAGAACAGAGAAATATTTATAATTTGTATTTTATTTTTTCATGTCTTGAGCTACTTTCTCAAGTTCCATATACCAGTCTTCACCAAATTTTCTAACTAGTGCTTCTTTAACAAATTTATATACGGGAACTTCTAGCTCCTGACCTAAAGAACAGGCTGGATCACAAATATCCCATTTGTCATAATTAACTGCAGCAAACTCCGTAAAATCTTTTACTCGGATAGGATACAAATGACAAGAAACAGGTTTTTTCCAGTCAATCACACCTTGATTATACGCTTGCTCGATACCGCATAGTGCTGTTTTACCGTCAAAAATAACGTAGGCACAATCTTTATCATCAATCAGTGGAGTTTCAAGATCACCATCAGTACCTTTTACCCAAATTCCCTGAGCCTCAATTGCAGCAATTCCCTGCTTGCGAAGGAATGGTTTTACTTTAGGATATATTTCTTCTAGAATTTTAGTTTCCTCCTCACTTAATGGTGCTCCGGCATCGCCATCAACACAACAAGCTCCTTTACAGGCTGACAGATTGCAAACAAAATCTTTACTTAATATATCTTCTGAGACGATGGTTTTTCCTAATTGAAACATTGCTATGGGTACTGTGATTATAAAGCGCAAAGATAGTCAAACTAAGACAAAGCTTCTTGATTAAATATTGCTTTTAACACAACACTAATACAATACGCAACTGAGTCGGTTTAAAAAAAAGAATGTGATAAAACCGCCACTTAGAATACTTAATAAAGTGGTGATTACACAAAAAACTCATCTAATCTTATACCTTTGCAAAAAATTAAAAATTAAAAAATGATAATGGACGTTGATTTAAGAGAGATTGCTACAGTTGGAATGGTACTTTTTGCCGTAATTGATATTTTAGGAAGCATTCCTATTATTATTGATTTGCGCACAAAAGTAGGACACATTCAGTCTGAAAAAGCCACTATCGTAGCCATGATCATAATGATTATGTTTCTTTTTGTTGGAGAGGAATTGTTAAACATAATTGGAATTGACGTCAACTCTTTTGCCGTAGCCGGTGCTTTTGTTTTATTCTTTCTAGCTTTAGAAATGATTTTAGGTATTCGTTTATATAAAGAGGAGGAATCTGAGACAGCTTCTATTGTCCCAATCGCCTTTCCTTTAATTGCTGGCGCAGGAACAATGACTACTTTGCTATCTTTAAAGTCACAATACCATACCGTCAACATAATTATTGCCATCTTCCTTAATATGGCTTTAGTGTACCTTGTTTTAAAATCATCTTCAAAAATCGAAAAAATGCTTGGATCTTCAGGTTTAGGAATTATCAGAAAGGTTTTTGGAGTAATATTGCTAGCAATTGCTGTTAAATTATTTGCAGCTAATGTTAAAGGTTTGTTTGTCTAACTATTTTTTTTATAAATTTACCCCCTAATGTAGCCTGTAAAAATAATCTGGTTTTTCTGGAAATGCATTCAATTTAAATCGTTTCCAGCACTCATTTTTTAAATACAGCGAAAAAAAAATCTTATGAAAATATTCACCAACATCTTAGTATTTCTGGCATTGGCGCTTATTATCTTCAACATCACCTTATTAGACTTCAAACACCCATTTCAAGGAGATAGCATAGTTGCTTTTATTGGAATTGCAGCATCATTCTGCGCAGTGTTAATCCTGTTGATTTTTAGAATGTCTAAAAAAATCGAAGAAAAGATGAACGACAAACTATAATTATGTTTGATGTATTAGTTATCGGAGGAGGCGTTTCTGGAATGTCTTGTGCACTTGTTCTTGGTTCAGCAAAAAATAAACCTTTTGTCACTGACAAAAAAATTGGAATATTCACACATCAAAAGGCTTCATCGCTTCAAGATGCTCTTTTTAATAATGCTTACGGAATTGCTCCAGGAACCTTAGGCTCTACTTTACTACAAGAAAGCACAGCGCATTTATCAAGCACTTATCCTCACATAAACCAAATACCAAACGAAAAAGTCTTCAAAATTGAAGGGGATTATCCCGAATTCACAGTAACCACAAACAAAAACACCTATAAAAGCAAAATTGTAGTTATTGGTATTGGGTCAGCAAATACATTTGCTATTGACGGCTTAATGCAATATGTAGAACCACACAAAAAAGCGCTACCAGAAAAACAACGAATTCAATTACAAAACATCGACCACAAAGTAGCCGATGGGATTTATGCGATTGGAACTTTAGCTGGCTGGAGAAGTCAACTGGCTATCGCAGCTGGAAGCGGAGCGGCTGTTGCTACAGATATCCTTACTTTATGGAATGGTGGCATACCAACTCATGCACACGACAGCATCAGATAAGCAGAAATTAGCATATTAGAAAAATAATGTTAGATTTACGTTTTCTATAAAGCCAATCTATGTTTTCATTTCTTCTAGGCCTCGCCAGACTTCTGGTTTTCATCATTTACGTTTCCTTTTTTTCTCTAAGCTTCTATATATTAAGTCTATTTTGGAGTAAAAAAACCACAAAGCGAAACGCACTTTTATTACGTGATTTTATAATTAAAATAACCAACTTCATTTTAGGAATCCGCACAACTGTATATGGCGAATTACCAATAGTTCAAGGATTAATCGTAGCCAATCATCGTTCTTACTTTGATCCAATAGTTATTGTAGGACATATTCATGCTTTCCCTGTAGGTAAAAAAGAAGTGGAATCTTGGCCGCTGATTGGCTACATCTGTAAAATATCGGGAGTGATTTTTGTTGAAAGAGAATGTCCGGAAAGCCGACAAAAAACATGCGAAAACATAAAAGAAGTCATCAATAATGGCAACTCTGTAATTAATTTTCCAGAAGGCACAACTCACATTTTACCTACAACGGTAGACTTTAATTATGGCTCCTTTAAAACTGCCGCCCAAATAAAAGCAGCAATACTACCCGTCGCTATTGATTATAAAGTAAAGTCAGATGCTTTCATAAATGACGATACGTTTATTCCACACTTTTTAAAATGTTTTGGAAAACTCACCACCGAAATAAAAATCACTTACTTCCCACCACTTTACTCTGAAGATCCAGAATATTTATTAAAAACCTCTAAAGAGATGATAGACAAGGAACTTATTCGATATAGAAAAGACTGGGATAAGGAAAAATAAAAAAACTACTGCGTCATTTACTTTTTAGCTTTCAAGACTGCTTTAACCATTGCATCTTCCTTTAGAACAATTTCATAATAACTTATTTCTCCATACAACTGTCGGGCAAATTCAGCCATGAGATAGCGCTTTACAATTGCCTTACTATCTGTTAAATTTATATCTAAACCGTTTTGATATAGTTTTTTCTGAAATTGATTAAAATACAAATTACTAGCATTCATTTTAGAAACAAAATCCACATATGAAAGTCCTTTAAAAATACTTCTATCACGATCTAACTGCTCAAATACAAAGTTACCCACGATTCCAGATTGCATTAAATAAACAACATTTATATCACCGTGTTCTAATTCAATTGGTATAAAAACATCTGGAACAATTCCTCCTCCGCCATATACAATCTTTCCCTTTGGCGTTTTGAATTTCAAGCTATCAACTACCTTTATACTGTCTTTCTCATACAACTCCCCTTTTTCAAAACGAGATTCTGATTCTTTAAAATATTCTTCATTCCCCTTAGAATATGGTTTTTGAATGGATCGCCCAGTGGGAGTATAATACCTAGCAACGGTCAACCGCACAGCAGAACCATCATTAAAATCCATTTCGCGCTGCACTAAGCCTTTCCCAAAAGAACGACGACCTACAATAGTTCCCCTATCATTATCCTGAATAGCACCCGCTAAAATTTCGCTGGCAGAAGCACTATTTTCATTGATTAGCACAAATACGTTTCCACTCTCGAACTCCCCTTTTTTAGTAGCATAGGTTTTTTTGACATTGCCTTTTTTATTTTTGGTAAAAACAATTAACTGCTTGTCTTTTAATAATTCATCAGCAATTTCAATGGCTTCATCCATATAACCACCGCCATTATCTCTAAGATCAATAACCAATGTTTTTGCCCCCTCTTTTTTCAATTTGGCTAGACCTATCTTAAACTCTTCAAAAGTTGTCTCAGCAAATCGATTGATTTTAATATAACCTGTATTTTGATTGAGGAGTACCGCAACATCAACACTTTTCAAAGGAATGACATCCCTTTTAATTTTTACTTTTAATTTCTTTTGCTCTGATTTTCTGTATATTGTCAGCTCGACTACGGAACCTTGTTCTCCTTTTAAACTAGAAAACAAACTGTCACTGGGTAGTTTACGGCCAAATAGCTTTGTCTTTCCAGCATATAAAATTCGGTCACCCGCTTTAATTCCCGCTTTTGCCGAAGGGCCATTTTCAACTGGTTTTATAATCGCTAGAGAATCTTTGTACATATAAAAGTTAACTCCTATTCCCACAAAATCGCCTTTCATATTTTCAGCAACTTGTGCCTGCTCACTTGGAGGCATATAAACAGAATGTGGATCAAGTTGTCCTAATATATTATCGACCGTTATATCAACGATAGAATCGGTATTCACATCATCGACATATTCATTGTCGATAAAATCAATAAGTTTATTGAGTTTTGTTTTTGAAGTGCTAGTTGCTGAAAAATAATTTTCGTTAGAGGAATTCAAAAGCCCGCCTAACGCAAACCCAAGAGCAAGAGTTGCGCCAAGAAGTATAGGAAGATATGTAATTTTTGTTTTCATTTATTCCTCTAATGCTGGGATATGCTCAACCACTACCCCCGCTTTTATTAAAAACTGAATCCCTGAATCATCACGGTATCCATTATGATACACCACTCTTTTAATTCCGGATTGGTGTATTAATTTACTGCATTCTTTGCATGGCGAAAGCGTTATATATAAAGTAGCTCCCTCACAAGACTGAGTAGATCTAGCCACTTTTAGTATCGCATTTGCTTCAGCATGTAAAACATCCCAACGTGTCAATCCTTCTTCATCTTCACAGCAATTTTCAAAACCGGAAGGCGTTCCGTTATAACCATCAGAAATTATCATTCGGTCGCGAACGATTATCGCGCCCACTTGTTTTCGCTTGCAATACGACAAAAGTCCCCATTCTGTAGCAATTCTAAGATACGCTTTATCGTATTTATTCAACTTTTTTGTCTCCATTTTTATCTTATCCAAATTTCATTTCCAATTATCATTGGCAATACCACTCCTATTACGAATGCCGAAAACACTAATGCCCAATCTCTTCTTGAGAATCTAAAAACGGTTTGTACAATATACGACAAAATTAAAACAATAAAAACTACAACAATTTGTGCAGCTTCAATTCCTAATGCAAATTCAGACAAAGGCAATATTTTAGATACGGCATCTCCGCCAAGAATCGATTTAAAGTAGTTTGAAAAACCCAATCCATGTATGATACCAAAAAATAAAGTCACGAAAAATATCAAATTCAGGCCTTCTTTTTTACTAGATCTTCCCGCCGTAAAAAGATTATAAAATGCTGTTATCAAAATAGTTATAGGAATCAACAGTTCCACCACACTCACTTTGATCGTAATAATCTCAAAAACAGAAAGCATTAAGGCCATTGTATGACCAATGGTAAAGAGCGATACTAAAAGTACTAATCTCTTCCAGTCCTTGAAAGTAAACGGAATAGCTAATGCGATTAAGAACAGAACATGATCATAAGAATTGATATCTAAAACATGCTTTAATCCTATTTGAAAATATATCCAAAACTGCGACATAGGTTAAATAATTAAATTGATAAAGGGGCTGTAAACTTACGATTAATTTTGAAAATGACTGAATCGAACGTTCAAATCCTTAGTTAAATTTTACTAAAAATCACAGTTTGCAAAGAAAAATTAAAAAGAAAATTAATATTTTAAAAATTGAATTATCTTTGTCCAATATAAATAAAAAATTAACTATGTCATTTTCAGATTTATTTGATAGCGAATTCAAACAAAGAAATAAAGGTCACTTTTCTTCCATTGTAAGATTAGCATTAGCAGACGGGATTTTTGCCCCGGAAGAAAAAGAATTTTTAGACAAATTAGCGATTCGACTAGAAATTTCTCAAGCAGAATATGCCGAAATTCTAGAAAACCCTTCAAAATACCCAATCAACCCTCCTTACTTGTATGCGCAACGATTAGAACGTTTGTATGATTTAGCTCGAATAGTGAATGTTGACCATATATTAGGAGACAATCAAGAAGTAATGTTGAAAAAACTTAGTTTAGGTATTGGATTTACACCTGAAAATGTAGATTTTATTGTTGCCACTGCACTATCACTGGTAGACAATAAAGCAGACTTAGACGACTTCCTTACAGAAATGCAAAAACACGAATAATTAAAGTATATAAAAAACGCCCTAATTTAATTAGGGCGTTTTTACTTTTAGTACTTGCTTAATTTTGCATCGTGCATAAACTCTTCTGCTTTTTCAACCATGTTATAGCTTCCACAGAAAAACGGAACACGTTCGTGTAATTCGGTTGGTTCAATTTCCATTATTCTTCCAAAACCATCAGATGCTTTTCCTCCAGCCTGCTCTACAATAAATGCCATTGGATTACATTCATATAACAGTCGTAGTTTTCCTTTTGGTGCTTTAGAACTGGTTGGATATATATAAATCCCACCTTTTATCATATTTCTATGAATATCTGAAACCAGACTTCCTATGTAACGAGATGTATATGGTCTATCTCCCTCTTCTGATTGGCAATACTTAATATAATTTTTAACGCCTTGAGGAAAGTGAACATAATTCCCCTCATTAATAGAATAAATATTTCCGTCTTCGGAAAACCTCATGTTTGGATGCGATAAATAAAAGGTTCCAATTGCTGGATTTAATGTAAACCCGTTTACTCCATGACCAGTTGTATAAACAATCATTGTCGATGTACCATAGATTACATATCCTGCAGCAACTTGATTTGTTCCTGGTTGCAAGAAATCTTCTATTGTTACTGGACTTCCTATTGGAGTTATTCTTCTATAAACAGAAAAAATAGTTCCCACAGAAACGTTTACGTCAATATTAGATGAACCGTCCAATGGATCCATTAAAACCACATATTTGTTGTTATGGCTATTATCGCTTCCTTCGACAGTTATAAATTCGTCATTTTCTTCAGAAGCAATTCCACATACAATTTCACGGTTTATTAAAGTTTGAATAAAAACCTCATTTGCATAAACATCCAATTTTTGTTGGTCTTCCCCCTGAATGTTTTGTTCACCTGCTGCTCCCACTATATCCACTAGTCCAGCTTTGTTCACTTTATAATTAACAACTTTGGCTGCTAATCGGATTGAATTGATGATTCGGGATAATTCGCCCGACGAATATTGAAAGGCATTTTGGTTTTCAATGATAAATTCCCCTAAGGTCTTGTTGCGTTCTTCCATTACGACATCGTTGTAGTTAGTTTAAGGTCACAAATATCGCTTATTTTGTGAAAATGAATTGAATAAAATTTACTTAGTTTGTCAGTATTGTATATTTGCTGATAAAACAGCTAAATTAGGAGTCCAAAAAGCTTATTTTAAGCATTTAAACCTTTAAAATTAGATAATATGAAAATTCGAATAGGAACAGCAGAAGACATGGGTGCCGTTTTGGGGCTGATTCAAGAACTGGCAGATTATGAAAAAGAGCCAGATGCGGTTTTAATAACGGTTGATGATTTAGTTCGAGATGGCTTTGGTACTAATCCATTATTTCATGTTTTTGTTGCAGAACAAGATTCAGAAATTGTAGGAATTGCATTGTACTATTACCGATATTCTACTTGGAAAGGAAAAATAATCCACTTAGAAGATTTAGTAGTTAAAGAAAAGATGCGAGGCACAGGATTAGGATATGCTTTGTATTCTGAAATCATCAAACAAGGTAAGAAAGACAATGTACGCAGAATTGACTGGCACGTTCTTGACTGGAATACACCCGCCATTGAATTTTATGAAAAATCAGGAGCAAAAGTACTTAAAGACTGGTATCTGGCACAAATGGACGAGGAAGGAATTAATTATTTTGTCGATAATAGATTGAAATAGAGTTACAAATTATTTGTTTAAAAAAATATGAGAGTATTCAAATTTGGAGGAGCATCAGTAAAAGATGCCGAAGGGATCAGAAACGTTTATGACGTTTTACAAAAAGTAGGTTTTGAGGATGTACTGTTAGTAGTTTCCGCTATGGGAAAGACAACAAATGCCCTAGAGGTGGTCATAAAAGACTATTTTGACAAATCATCAGCATTGCAATCATCTGTTCAGGAAGTCAAAAAGTACCATAACCAAATCTTATTGGATCTTTTCGACAACGACAAAAATGAAGTTTTCGTCGCGGTGAAATCCCATTTTTCAGATTTAGAATATTTTTTAGCACACAATAAATCACCAAATTATGATTTTGTTTATGATCAAATAGTGAGTTTTGGAGAATTAATCTCTACAACTATATTGAGCCATTTCATGAATTTTATGGGTATCCAAACGAATTGCCTTGATGTTCGTAATTTCATCAAAACAAATTCAAACTATAGAGATGCAGAAGTGGATTGGGATTTAACTCATAAAAACATCTCAAAAAATGTAAAGAGAAAAATTCTGAACGTTACTCAAGGATTCTTGGGTTCTGATGAAAATAATTTCACAACAACATTAGGTCGTGAAGGCTCTGATTATACTGCTGCGATTTTTGCTTATTGCCTGAATGCAGAAAGTGTGACTATCTGGAAAGATGTACCTGGAGTCATGAATGCTGACCCTAGATATTTTGAAAATGCGAGCTTGCTAAACCAAATTTCTTATCGTGAAGCGATAGAATTAGCTTTTTATGGTGCAACGGTTATACATCCAAAAACATTACAGCCTTTACAAAAAAAGGAGATTCCATTGTATGTAAAATCTTTTATAAACCCTTTGCTAAAAGGAACAAGTGTTTCTAAAGGAGTTGCATTAGAGCCTTTTTTACCTTGCTTTATCGTTAAAAGAAACCAATTGTTAATTTCTCTTTCATCAATTGACTTCTCTTTCATTATGGAAGAAAACATAAGCGAAATCTTTGCTTTGTTTCACCAATTTAAGCTTAAAGTAAACTTGATTCAGAATACTGCCATTAGTTTTTCAGTATGTGTAGAGGATAAATTTGATAATTTTAAAACTTTGAATACCATATTGTCAAAAAAATTCAAAGTTGACTTTAGCGAAAATGTGACTTTATATACCATTAGACATTTTGATGACATGGCCACGCAAACAGTTGAACAAGGTAAAAAAGTGATTTTAAAACAAGTGAGCACGGAAACTATGCAAATTGTAACCAGTGACGAAAAATAATAAAACTTTAATCGTTATTACGTTACAAACGCCCACAATAATATAGAATACACTACTTTTGAGACATAGACGTTATTTTCTTTATGTTAAAAAAAGTATTGCTATTCGTGATGATTATTTATTTTTCTGGGTTACAAGCCCAGGAAAATAAATCATTATACAAAATAAAAAAAATCCCTGTTTCTAAGGACAGTATTCATCTTGAAAGTGAAAGTCTCAATTCGAGTTTTTTCAAGTTGCTTGACGCCAAAGACAATACTATTGACCCCGCTCACTATAATGTTGACTTTCAAAATGGGACATTATTCCTAAACGAAAGTTTTCTCATAACCTCAGATTCTTTAACGGTACAGTATTTAAAATATCCCGATTTTTTAACGAAAAAGTACCAAACTTACGACCCCAGCCGAATCGTCAGCAATGACATCAATGAAGAAAAACTTTATAGAGTTGATGCTAACCCAACACAAAAAAACATTCCATTTGATGGACTAAGCACTTCGGGAAGCATTACACGTGGCGTTACTATTGGAAACAACCAAAACACGGTTTTAAACTCCAATCTGGACTTACAAATCACCGGTAAATTATCCGAAAAAGTGAGTTTGCGTGCCTCTTTGCAAGACAGTAACATTCCACTTCAGGATGGAGGATATTCCCAAAAACTAGATCAGTTTGATAATGTCTTTATGGAACTTTACAGCGACAAATGGAATCTTCGCGCAGGCGATGTATTTCTTGAAAATCATAAAACTCAATTTTTAAATTTCAATAAAAAAGTACAGGGAATTTCAGCCAATTTCACTTTTGGAACTGATAAAAACAAAACCAATGTCTTTGCATCTGCGGCTTTGGTAAAAGGCCAATACGCCAAGAGCAATTTTACAGGAATCGAAGGTAGTCAGGGACCCTATAAGCTAAAAGGCACAAACGGAGAATTGTATGTCTTAGTGATTTCAGGATCTGAACGCGTCTATGTAAATGGCCTTCTTTTAAAAAGAGGAGAAAACAACGACTATACAATTGACTACAATGCTGGGGAAATTACATTTACTCCCTTGTTTACGATAACTTCAGAAATGCGAATTGCAATAGAATACCAATACTCTGATAGAAATTACACTCGATTTGTAACTTATGCTGGAGTAACGCATGAAAATGAGAAATGGAGTTTTGGTAGTTATTTATATTCTGAAAATGATATTAAAAACCAACCGCTGCAACAAAATCTTACTGAAGAACAAGCGCAAATATTAGTTGCAGCGGGAGATAATCCAGAATTGATGGTGGCGCCTTCCGCATATGTTGATTCCTATTCTGACAACAAAGTGCTGTATAAAAAAACAATAATTAACGCTGTTGAAGTTTTTGAATATTCAAATGACTCACAGCAAGAATTGTTCAATGTTCGGTTCAATTCAGTTGGTGCTAAAAAAGGAAATTACGTTTTGACGAATGCTTCGGCAATTACTCGGATATATGAATATGTTGCTCCTATTAATGCGATTCCTCAAGGAGATTACGAACCAATTATTCAATTGGTATCACCTACAAAAATTCAAGTCGCCACATTTTTGGGAAATTACAGACCTTCAGAAAAATCAGCAGTTGATTTTGAAATAGCTGTCAGTAATAATGATAAAAATCTTTTTTCGAATAGTGACGACTCCGACAACCAAGGTTTAAGCGGAAAACTAAATATAAAACAGCGCCTATTTTCATCAAAATGGAATGTCGATGCCTTTGCTAATTACCAATTTACCCAAAAAGAATTTAGCTCAATTGAACGCTTTTATACCATTGAATTTAACAGAGACTGGAATTTGGCGACAACAGCAACGGGGAACCAAAGTTTATTAGTATCAGGGCTTAACTTTAATTTGAACAACGGAATTGATTTCGCAAATAAAGGATTGATTACCTATCAATTTGAAAAATTGGCATTTTCAGACAGTTTTTCGGGAAACAGGCATATTTTAAATGGCCAATATAGTACTCAAAACTGGCTGTTTAAAAACCAAGGAAGCTACTTAAAAAGTGATGGAACAGTGACTTCATCAAAATTCATTCGGAATGAATCTCAAATCCGATATCATTTTGATAAAAACTGGATTGGCACAAGCCAGCGCCTTGAAGACAATCAAGAAAAAAATAAATCTACAAACCAATTTTCTGATTTGAGTCAACGATTTTCAGAATTTGGATTTTTCACAGGCCGTGGCGATAGCACAAAAGTATTTGTCGAATTAGGTTTTTTGAAAAGAAACAATGACAGCATCCAAAATGGTTTATTACAAAGGGTAAACAGTTCACAAACCTATTTTTTAAAATCGAAATTAATACAAACGAACAAAAGCGACTTGTCCGTTTATGCTAATTATAGGGTGCTAGATTTTGCTGATTCTTCAAAAAAGAAGGAACCTTCCCTAAATTCAAGAATCGTCTATAACGATCGATTTTTTAATCAATTAATTCAAGGGACTAGCGCATACGAAACTAATTCCGGAACATTGGCGCAACAGGAATTTACTTATTTAGAAGTTGCTGCCGGACAAGGAGTTTACACTTGGAATGATTATAACAATAATGGAATTCAAGAACTACAAGAATTTGAAGTGGCTCCGTTTATCGATCAGGCTACATTCATTAGAATCTACTTACCCAATCGGGTTTATATAAAAACCCATCAAACTAAATTCTCTCAATCTCTGATTTTAAATCCGAATCAATGGCAAAATGAAACTGGATTTAAAAAAGTAGCATCGTTCTTTTATAATCAGGCCTCTTTTATCATTGATAGAAAAACTAAAAACGAAGGGAACAATTTCGAACTAAATCCATTCTCTTCTTCAAAGGAGAATATATTGGGCTTGAGCTCGAGTTTCAGAAACAGTTTGTTTTACAATCGAGGAAAGCAAAACCATTCGGTTACCTATTCCTATTTGGAAAACAAAACAAAAAACTTACTTTCTATAGGTTCGCAAGAATCAGACAATAATTCTCATCAAATCCAGTATTCCCATTTGTTAAAGAAAAGTTGGTTGTTTGGTTTCTTTGCCAAAACTATTCAAACATCAATCGTATCTGAAAACTTTCCTGAACAAAACTACACGATAAAAGGCTACCAATTAGCACCAAAAATTAGCTACTTATTTTCTAAAAACACAAGTTGGGATCTATTTTACGAACTGCAAAATAAGGATAATAGAATAGGTGATTTCGAAACCTTATTACAAAGTCGTTTCGGAACTTCATTCTCTTATGCTGGCGAAAACAAGTTAACCATGAATGGAGAAGTTTCTTTTTACCAAAACAAATTTGATGGTAATCAATATTCTTCCGTTGGATTCCAAATGTTAGAAGGCCTGCAAACAGGCCAAAACATGACATGGAGATTCCTAGTTCAGAAGAACATCACCCAATTTCTTGACATTAATCTAAATTATCAGGGGCGCAAAAGTGAATCCAGTCAAGCCATACATACTGGAAACATACAATTAAGAGCTTATTTTTAAGTCAAAAAAGCTAATTGTGTGATTACTCAAACAATTAGCTTTTTACATATTTTCATACTACTACTTAGTCAACTGAAATAATTATAAACTCACTTCGTCTATTTAGCTGATGTTCCGCTTCAGTACATTGAACTCCATCACCACAATTATTTACAAGTCGAGACTCACCATATCCTTTAGCAGTTAACCTACTTGCATTTACACCATTTTTAATCAACCAATCTCTAGTTGATTTTGCTCTTCGGTCAGATAAAGCTTCGTTATATTTTGCTGTTTGACGGCTATCAGTATGAGAACGTATATCTATTTTAATTTTAGGAAAATCATTCATTACTGCAACTATTTTTTCTAGTTCAAAAGCAGCATCTTCTCTTATAAATGATTTATCTAAATCAAAATATATAATTGGAATATCTAAAACTTTGGCGAGATCAGTACCTACCGTTATTGGCTTCATTCTCGTTTCTAATTCAAGAGATAAATGACTTTCTCCATTTACATTTTCAATAGAAATAGTACCCTCTTTAGTTTCATAATTAGATTTCTCTGCACGTACATAATACGTACTTCCACATTCTACTTCAAAACTATACTCTCCATTTTCATTAGTTTTACTTTCTTTTAGAAATTGGTATTTTTCGTCAAATAAACTCATTTTAGTTTCTTCAAGAACATCACCAGATTCCTTATCAGTAATTGTCCCCTTTAAGATTTGCTCACAAATTATTTCCTTTATTTCAGAAAATTTGTAAATATCATCGTATCCTTTCCCTCCATCTCTATTAGAGGTGAAAAATCCACTACGGGTTTTGCTATTGATTAAGAAAGCAAAATCATCATTAGGTCCATTAACCGGCGAACCTACATTCTTCACTTCATTAAAACTCTCGTTATTTTCAATTTTGGCAACATAAATATCTAATCCTCCTAGTCCGGGACGACCGTCAGTGGCAAAATACAACTCATTGTCATCACTAATAAAAGGGAAAGTTTCTCTTCCTTCGGTATTGATTTTTGTCCCTAAATTAATAGGAGCTGAATAGGTTCCATTAGCATTAATAGCAACTTTAAACAAATCAGATTGACCAAAAGTTCCTGGCATATCTGAGGCAAAATATAAAGTTCTATCATCACTACTAAGTGCAGGATGAGCAACGCTGTACTGATTACTATTGAACGGCAGTTCAGTAACATCCGTCCATTCTCCATCTTTTAATGTCGCTTTATATATTTTTAGCAAAACTGTTCTGTTACTGTTTTTTCCTTTTTTACCGTCTAAAAAATTATTTCTGGTAAAATACATTGTAGAGCCATCTTTTGTAAAAACTGGTGTAGACTCATGAAACTTTGAATTAATTCTGTTTCCAAAACGTTTTGGCTCTTCTAACTTACCGTCCGGTTTTATTTCTGAGCTATACAAATTAGTAAAAGACTGATTTGTCCATTTAAAAACTTTTTTAGAACGCTCGACTGTATCTCGTGCCGAAGCAAAAACCAATTTATTACCAGAAAAAGAGCTTCCATAATCTGAAAATTCAGAATTTATTCCTGCGTCTTGGACATTAAATCGACCCGAATTTTCTTTAATCTCTTCTAAATAATCTTTGTGCTTTTCGTATAATTTAGCCCTTAAATCATTTCCTGATTTCTTATTAAACTGATCTAATATTTCGTCTGCTTTAGTATATTCTCCTATAGATTTAAGAGTTTGCGAATATCTATAAAGATATTCTGGCTCTTGATTTTTATTCATCAAAAAAAGTTCAGCATACCATTTGGCCGCCTTATCTAATTCTGCATTGAAATAGTAAGCATTACCTAATTTTTGAAACATTTTTTCGTCTTTGTACCCTTTTTCAGCCACTTTTTCATAGGTAGCTATCGCATCAATATAAGCATACTGTTCGTATTGTTTATCGGCTTGAGCTATTTTGACTTTTTGGGCATTTCCCGTAAAACTTAGAAGGCTTACAAGAGTAATGTATACGTAGGATTTAATTTTCATAATAATTAATTAAAAGAATCTTGGGGATACTATTCTATCGTAGTTTTTAAACAATTCATATCTTAAAAATATTTCATGTGAACCCGAATTATAATTAGCTAGTTTAGTCGTTTCTAAGTCATAACCATAACCAATAAACCAAGAGTCATTAGCTTGAAAACCCACCATAGCACTTACTGACGCACTCCAACGGTACGCAACACCAGCTACAAATTTTTCATTTATCAAAAAATTTCCAGACAAATCAACTTGTAAAGGAGAACCTTGAACTACTTTAGTCAGCATGGATGGTTTGAACTTCACATTTCCATTTAAGTCAAACACATGGCCTGCCATTAAATAATAATGTATTTTTTCTCTCGCAATGTAAGTACTCGATCCTACACCAGCATACCTGTCAAAATGATTAGTTTCCAATAAATTTGGAGCTGACAAACCTACATATGTATAATCGGAATGAAAATACAAACCTACACCTATATTTGGAGAAAACTTATTGTCTATGTTGGTTTCAAAACTATAGTCATTCAAATCATATCTATTAAGCCTAGTAAAATCTACATTCAGTAGGTTAGCTGTCGCTTTTAATCCAAAAGAAAGTTTAAAATCTTTTGATGTATTAATACTATAGGACAAGTCAACTGCAATGTTATTCTCATCAGAAGGTCCAATCTTATCATTTACGATAGAAACTCCAATACCTATATTACTGTCATTTATAGGTGTATGAATTGATGCTGCATTTGTAGTTGGCGCTCCATCAAGACCCACCCATTGGCTACGGTGCAAAATAAAGACATTCAGTGACTCTCTTGATCCAGCATACGCTGGGTTAATATTAATTGTGTTATACATATATTGGGTAAACTGAGCATCTTGCTGTGCATAGATACATCCCGATAATAGCATTAAAACTAATAATAATTTTGTTTTCATCATTTTATATTTTAAACCCTGAGGGAATAGTTTTATCTGTTTATATATAAATATCCTGCTTTTTCATGCCCTTTTGCTTCGTTGTCTTTATATTTCAAAATATAATAATACGTTCCTGTTGGCAATCCTTCTGATTGGTTTACGGTAACACGCCCTTCGGAGATACCTTTGAATGATTTGTCCGAGTTATTGTAACCGTCTCTTTCAAATACTAAAACACCCCAACGATTGTATATTTCAACTCTATTTTCAGAATAACATTCTAATCCGTCTATTCTGAAGAAATCATTATTTCCGTCACCATTAGGAGAAACTGCATTATAAACTTCAATAACACAATTTACAGCTGGTAAAACAATTGGCTCTTCATTAAGTACCATTTCAACTTGGGTATCATCTTTAACAACTGTTCCATTTAAAGTCGAACCAGTAACACTTGCTTTATTAGTAACCAAACCTAATTGTATATCTAATAAAGTAACAGCATAAGTTGCAGAATATGCGGTACTATTTGTCTCTCCAACTTCTAACTTAAGGATTGGACTACCTGTTAAAACTAAGCCAGACAAATTATCTGTTACTGTAACATTTGAAAGCGGCATATTTCCAGTATTGGTAATAAGGAAACTATATGTTATTGTCTCTCCTACTTGAGCAAAACCGTCATTGTTACGATCATTGAAAACAGCAGTCTTTACAATCGAAATACTTGGTGAATCTGGTTGAACAGCAATTACTGTTACTGTTACCGTTGCTGTATCACAATTGTTTGGATTCAACACTTCACAGATCGTATAATCTACCGTATAAGTTCCTGCTGGCGTGTTAGCTGCTACAGTTACCGTTCCGTTTGGATTTACTGTTAATGGTCCATTTGGTGTAGAAGTTAATACTACATCTGATGGATTAACTGGAACTCCGTTTAAAGTATCATTTGTAAATACAGATGGTATCGTTCCTCCCGTTGTTCCATTGATCGGCCCTGCAACATCATTTACTGCATCTATTAGTGCTGCAACTACTGTTACTGTTACCGTTGCTGTTGAACAGTTGTCTGCATTTAATACTTCGCAGATCGTATAATCTACTGTGTATTCTCCTGCTTTTGTGTTCTCTGCTACAGTTACGGTTCCGTCTGTGTTTACTGTTAATGGTCCGTTTGGAGTAGAAGTGATTTTTACATCTGATGGAGTTACTTTAACGCCATTCAATAAATCATTATCCAATACATTGATTCCTGCATCTCCGCCAACTATTCCGTTGATTGGCCCTGCAACATCATTTACTGCATCTATTAGCGCTGCAACTACTGTTACTGTTACCGTTGCTGTATCGCAATTGTTTGGATTCAACACTTCACAGATTGTATAATCTACCGTATAAGTTCCTGCTGGCGTGTTAGCTGCTACAGTTACCGTTCCGTTTGGATTTACTTTTAATGGTCCGTTTGGTGTAGAAGTTAATACTACATCTGATGGATTAACTGGAACTCCGTTTAAAGTATCATTTGTAAATACAGATGGTATCGTTCCTCCCGTTGTTCCATTGATCGGCCCTGCAACATCATTTACTGCATCTATTGGTGCTGCAACTACTGTTACCGTTACTGTCGCTGTTGAACAGTTGTCTGCATTTAATACTTCGCAGATCGTATAATCTACTGTGTATTCTCCTGCTTTTGTGTTTGGCGCTACCGTTACGGTTCCGTCTGTGTTTACTGTTAATGGTCCGTTTGGAGTAGAAGTGATTTTTACATCTGATGGAGTTACTTTAACGCCATTCAATAAATCATTATCCAATACATTGATTCCTGCATCTCCGCCAACTATTCCGTTGATTGGTCCTGCAACATCATTTACTGCTTTGATTGGTGCTGCAACTACTGTTACCGTTACTGTCGCTGTTGAACAGTTGTCGGCATTTAATACTTCGCAGATTGTATAATCTACTGTGTATTCTCCTGCTTTTGTGTTCTCTGCTACCGTTACGGTTCCGTCTGTGTTTACCGTTAATGGTCCGTTTGGAGTAGAAGTGATTTTTACATCTGATGGAGTTACTTTAACGCCATTCAATAAATCATTATCCAATACATTGATTCCTGCATCTCCTCCAACTATTCCGTTGATTGGTCCTGCAACATCATTTACTGCTTTGATTGCTGCTGCAACTACTGTTACCGTTACTGTCGCTGTTGAACAGTTGTCGGCATTTAATACTTCGCAGATTGTATAATCTACTGTGTATTCTCCTGCTTTTGTGTTTTCTGCTACCGTTACGGTTCCGTCTGTGTTTACCGTTAATGGTCCGTTTGGAGTAGAAGTGATTTTTACATCTGATGGAGTTACTTTAACGCCATTCAATAAATCATTATCCAATACATTGATTCCTGCATCTCCGCCAACTATTCCGTTGATTGGTCCTGCAACATCATTTACTGCTTTGATTGGTGCTGCAACTACTGTTACCGTTACTGTCGCTGTTGAACAGTTGTC
>NZ_FNMV01000026.1 GCF_900106645.1 Flavobacterium degerlachei | reverse complement strand
AGTCTGTTAAGTACTATAAACAAAGGTGATCGCAAAGGTTTAAATAACTTTTTCCCTATCCAATATAACTTTTTCCCTATCCAATATAACTTTTTCCCTGTTTTTTACCCCTTTTTATTACTATACTATCATTACTTAATTTTAATTTAGTTATATTCGCTTTTTAAAGTAACTATTATGCGTGAAATTACCATTGCCCAAGACAATAGATTGACAGCCTCTCGTTATGAGCTTAATTTAATTGAAAAAAGAGTGTTTTATTACATAATAAAAGAAGTTCGGGATAAATACACTATTGGACAAAGAGATTTATTCGATGACTTAATTTTAAAAATACCTATATCTAAACTTTGCAAGGATACTAATCAAGAAAATGCCCAAACGGATGTTAGAAAAGGATTAAAATCCTTACGGATGCGTTCTTTTGAGTATCTGAACGATACAGAAGATAGATGGCTAGAGGTCGGTTTTATAAACTATTCTGAAATTATAAAAGGGATTGCAGAAATTCAAGTTTCTAGAAAACTAATGCCTTTTCTTGTAGAACTCAGTACTGAATTCACTCCTTATTCTCTAAATGTTGCGATGTCTTTAAAAAGTAAATGGTCGCAACGTATGTATGAACTTTGCCAAAAATGGCACGGAACAGATGGTTTTAGAATAAGAGTTGACGATTTAAGAAACTCTTTTTGCCTTAATGATAAATACAAAATGTATGCTTCTTTAAATGAAAAAGTGTTACAGGTAGCTAAAAGAGAATTAAAAGCCCTTTATGACATTGGTCAATGCGATGTTTACTTTGAGTTTTCAGAAGAAAGAAACGGCAGAACCGTAGAAACACTACGTTTTAAATTATTTCGTAAAAATTCAATGAATGTGAAAACTACTCAAGATATGTTATTAGAACTTATTCCCATATTTAAAAATCTATATAACATTGAAAAAATGCCTAAAAATGATGCTTTTATTAATAATGTTATTATCAAGCTTCAAAGAAATCCAAATCTAATTGAACCTTTAAATAAACGTATAAGAGAAATTATTTCTGCAGGAATAAAAGATGACACCGCTAGATACATTAGGTATATTTTAAACGAAGATATATTATCTTATGTTGATGTAGTTGCTAAAACAGAGATAGCGCCTAAAAAAGCATCTAAATCAATTAATTCAAACACCTCTGATGATAACCCGCAACAAAATATTTTAAATAAGATTTCTAAGATAGCAAAAAGTAAAACAGTATAGCTATGGAAAAGAAATATAACAGCAAAGAAATAGCCGAAATTTTAAATGTGTCGGACAAGTCTGTCCGAAGATATTTAAACAGTTATTTTTATATAAATAACGGGGCTTACGAAGTTTCAGAAAAAATGTTAACCATATTAAAAACCGAACATCTCGGACAATCTACGGACACATCTGTCCAAGAGTTTGATCGAGTTGAATATTTTACAGAAGAGGAGTATCAGGAGTTTCACAAAAGGTTAGTGGAATATGATATTTTAAAAGAACAGCTGGAGTATCATCGAAAATCATCTGAAAGTCACAATAAGCAAATGGAGCTTATACTAAATATGATGCAGCAAAGAAATTTTATTGAAGCTAAAGAGAAGAAACTGGATGAATCATCAATATAAAATTATAGAGTTATGAAAATTTATGAACCTGGCACTTGTCCTTATTGTGGGTTTGATTACAAAAAGCTTAAACCACAGATGGAAATGATAATTTGTTCTAAATGTGGTCAATCTTGTGCTGACATTAGTAATGCTAATTATAATTTTATTAGAGTTATTGATGGACTAATTACTAAAGAACCAAAAGATAATAAATAGAGTAAAATAACTAACTTTGTAAAAATTATAACACTATGGAAGCGATAATATTACACCCTAAAAATAAAACCCAATTATCTATTTTGAAGAATTTAGCAAAGGAATTGGGGATGTCTTTTGAAACAAAACAAGAAGGAACTGTTTTGGATAATATTAAAATCGGATTGGAAGAGATGCAACTTTTTAAAAAAGGAAAGCTAAAAACCACTCTTGCTAAAGATTTTTTGAATGAGTTATAAAATAGAACTCTCCGAAAACTTTAAAAAAGAAGCTAAAAAACTTTCTAAAAAATATCCCTCTTTAAAAACAGACCTTGCAAGTCTTTTTGAAGAGCTTGAAAAAAATCCAACTACAGGAATTCCTCTTGGTAATGATATTTACAAAATTCGTTTGGCTATATCTTCCAAAAACAAAGGCAAATCTGGAGGAGCAAGAGTTATGTCTTTTGTAAAAATTAACGATACTACAGTTTTACTTTTTTCTATTTACAACAAAGGAGATAAGGACAATATTTCAGATAAAGAAATTGAGGAACTCATTAAGGATTATATCTAATTCCCTCGATTTTAAAAAAAGGTTTTTCTGCAGCTCAAAAACCTTTTTTTAAAATGAGGATAGCGAAGCGATATTTTAGCACTTCGAGTAATATCCTTTCTTAAAAAAACATCTTCATATTTGAAGATGTTTTTTAGTTTAATATTGGATTTATAGAGAAATTAAAATCTCTTTTATATCTTCTTTGACTTGATAATAAGCCTTTTCTATTTCATCCGCTGAAACATTATTAAAAGGTTCAATTTCTGTCTTTGTAAAGCTTTTATTCAAAGGAATAGAACTCAAACCCTGTTTTATTTCTCCCTCGCTTAAAACACTATAAAATGAGCCTGTTTGTAAGGTTGTAACGTCTTGAATTTTTACTAAATCCCTTTCTTGGTATGCAAAACTTTCTCCGCTTCCTTTCCTGCGGTCGCCTATAATAGTTCTATCATAATTATTGCTTTGGGTTGCCATTAATCTATCAGCTTTACCAAATAATTGACTTACTCTCTGGGCGGTCTGTGGGTTGGTGGTTCTACCATAAAATTGATTTCCTAAATTAGATAAAATTGTATCGGATTTATCTCGTCCGTATTTATCGACCATTTGCGCAATGTCTTGGCAGGCTAATATAGTAGCGACTTTATTACTTCTTGCTGTGGCTGGTAATTGTTCTATATTGGGAACATAAACCGTTGGAAATTCATCGAGCATAAAAACGCTTTTTTCTTTTCCCTGTTGGTTTAATTGCTTACTAATTGAGGTCAAAATTAAGCCAATTATAGGGCTGTAAGTACTGGCTAAAGTTGGTGTATTTCCTATTACTAAAATGCCCTTTGAATTTGGGTTATTTAAATCAAGACTAAAATCGCTTTTAGTAGTCAAATAATAAACTTCTTCGGTGTTTATTTTAGATAGTGAAATTTGCAAGCTTGACAATACCCCTGCAAGTTGATTGTCGGCTTTATTTGCGTATGCTGTCATAATTGGCGCTATCATATCAGCACATTTTTGCTCTTTGTCTAAGGTATTTAAAAGGCTCTCTAAATTTGGTTGTAAAATCATACTCATAGCGTGGGGCAAAGTACAATATTGAGGGTGGTTCTTTTTCAAATACCAAAAAACAGAAGCAAGCAAAGCCGTTGCATTTTCACTCCAAAAGTCTGGTTTACTTATCATTGTAGGATTAAGATTTGCCAAAATTGAGAATGCAAATTCCCGGGCAAAACTATCATTAATCATCAATTCCGGTGCAATCGGATTTATTCTATTACTACGGCTCAAATCTGAGAAATTGACGAAATAAGGCTTAATAGTAGTGTTCTTATAGGCTGTATTTACATAGCTTGCCAATTCGGGAAATTTAAAATCATAAACAACTCCTGTAAAGCCTTTTTTTCCTGCGTCATAAATTAAAGGTTCTATGATTGATTTACTTTTTCCTGCTCCTGCTCCACCACTTATAAAAATTCCTGCGTATGGGTTTGGTATTGCTACACTTCCATTCAAAGAAAAACTTAAATCATTCGTTTTGGTTTCTTTTTTTACAAAAAATACCCCTCCCGACCTCTTTTTATATTTTAAATATTGCCAAATACCAACTCCAATAATAGCATATATAATAAGCTTAGTTGTTGAACCCTTTGACATTTTTCCCCAAGCCATGATAAAAGAAATTAAAAATATAAATCCAAAAAAACCTAAAACAGAATAGAGCAGTATTTTACTGCCTAAACTTCTTTCTCTTTTTTTTGCGTTCGTGTGTTCGATTTTTTTCATTTTGAAAATCCTTTAGTATTATACATATCTCGATTTAATAATTGCGTTCTTTCTTCCCGATGCTTTTTAAGTTCCTCAAAGCGGTTGTATTCCTTTGTTTTTTCCGCTTTTTTAGACTGTTCTAAGCTATTTTTATTGTTATTAACACTTTTTACTATTCTATCAGTAAAAACCCTGTCATTGCCTTTAATTGAATTAATTTCAAATTCATTTTTTTTAAAAGAAATATTTCTCAATGTTCCGTTTTTTACTTCAAAATCAACGTGAATATTTTTCTTAGCTAAATTTTCTTTTAGCTTGTTCAAATCTGTATTATATTTATTTTTGCTTGCTCTCCTTATCTCTCGCAAAGCGTTGATTTCATAAGCATTGTAAAATAATTTAGTTTCCATAATATTAAATTTAGCGTTTAAATTTCTTGACCTGTAAGGTATTTATTGATTAAAATAATCAATCTTTCTTTACTTATTTTTAATTCAAGATGTCCACTTTCTTCTAATGCCAAAATCAGACTTTCAATTGTTTTTAAATCTTCCATATTAAATTTATTTTTATAATTTATTTTCCTTTTTATTAGCGTCTAAAACCTTGTCTTTTTTCTTGGTCTTGGTCTTGGCTTTTTTCCTCTCGTTGTGCCTTTATTTGTTCAAATCGACTTAATTCATTTTCCTGCTTGTTTTTTGATTCATTTACAACAATTTCACTTTTTGAGGTCTTTTCTATATAGTTATTAATCAAGTCTTTATTTTCTATAAATGGCTCTCGAACAGGGTTTTTAATAATATTCTCTTTTTCTTGAGATAAACGTTTATTGTAAATTTCAGCTTTGGAATTTTCTTCTTTTATTTTGCTGTTGAAAAGAAAAGGAATAGGCTTTATTTCAAGCGGTTTGGCTTGGTTTATTTTTTTCTCGTATGCTTTCCTTTCTTCATATTTAGCCGTTAAATCTCGAACTTGTGAAAGGGTTTTTATAATGCCGTTTTCGAGGTCTGACTTAATTAATAAATTAACCTCATTAACTTTATAAGAATATCCTTTTGAAGTTTCTTCAAAACCGTTCCTTTTCAAAATTCCGCTAACGTGTGCGCCACTTCCAACCGATTGACAAAGGGAAATTATTTTATATAAATCGGCTTTTAAATGCTTCTCTATTTCTTCCCTTTTAACGCTTTTTGATTCTTGAACCGCTTTGCTATTTTCAACTAAAACTTTGTTTATATCGTTCCATTTTGCCCCGATTTCAGAACCTTTAAGGCTGATTTTATCCGTTTTGAATGATACCCCAAAAATTCCGTTTTTATTCTCTGAAAATTTAACGTCTATACCTTTTTTCTCCAGGGCCGTTTTGAATGCCCCTGGAGAAGAAATATTTTTATCTGTTAAAACTTTTTCGACTTCATTTTTAACATCCGTTTGCTGATTTCTTTTGTTTAAATTTTTATCTAAAACGACTTTTTTCTCTCTTGGTTTTCGTTGTGCTTTTTCTTCAGCTGTTAAAAATCTATATCCTTTTTCTGTTGTATTATCATAGATTATATTTCTGCCCTCTGTACGTTTTAAACCTTGCTCTTGCTCGATTTTATCCGCTATGACTTGAAGCCTGTTTTTTATAAATTCTTCTCTTTTTCCGTCAAATCCTAAATTTAATTTCTTGCCGTCTAAATCAACTTTATTTAAAACAATGTGATAATGAGGATTAGCCGTGTCATTATGCTTGGCTATTAAATATTGATGATTTTCAGACTTTACCCCCATTTCTTTAAGAACTGATTGCACGGCCTTTTGTCGCTGTGCTTCACTTAGCTTTTCATCTTTACTAAAATTAACTGAAAGGTGCATTACTGGCTTACTCATTCGGCTGTTACCATTGGCGACAAATCTCATCTGTTTTGCCATAGATTGAGTATTACCATAGATATTATTTTTTTCTATGATTTCGGGTTTCTTTTCTTGTTCTAAATTTTTTTCGTGTTCCTTTTGAACATAAGAAATTGTTCCCTTAAAGCCGTTTCCTGTGCTTACTCCTACTACCATTTAGAAATTATATTTTCAAGAACTTTTAATAAATTTTCAATTTCGGGAAGTTCCTTTCTTTCGTGAGCGTATCTTGTTAGCTGATTTAAATTATTGGCAACCCCGATAATTGTGCGCCTGTCAACTCCTGTACTCAAATTTTCAGATTCATTTTTTTGAACTGCCAAAACTGAACCTTTCAACATTAATTGTCTGCCGAAATCTGAAACGCTTAAACCTAATTTTTTAGCGTTAATTTCGATGTCTTTTTGCTCCTTGTCATTTACTCGAATGACTATATTTTTTAATCTTGGATTTTGTTTTTTATTCATTCGGATTTGTTTTTTTTAGAATAAGGATCAGAAAATTGCGAAGCGGTTTTTTGTCCTGTTCTTTTTTTTTAGAATTTTTAGCGTAGCGTTAAAAAAATTCAACCCCGTAGGGCGAGGGTCGTAATAAGAATATACATTTGCAATGCAAAATGTATATACGTTTACGCCCCTCGCTCCTAAATTACCGCCAATGTAATACTAAATAAATCTTCTACAAAATAATTTCTCCAAATCCCCCAAATAAAAAAGCATAAATTATATACATTTATATATTTTTATAAGGCTTTCTTTTTTATACATTTATATAAAAAAAGCTTTTTTTATATACGAAATTATTTAGAATTTTTTTAGAATTGAGATATTACCCGAAGCTAAAATTTAACTCAAAAACAACCTTAATTTGTAGTATAAAAATCGCTGTCGCTATCCTCATTTTTCAATCAAAAAAAGGCGAAACAACCGCCTTAATTTGATTAAAAAATCGAGGTAATTTTAAAGCTTATTTTTTGCGGTATGTTGAGATTTTAATAATTCTTAGCGAAATGAAACAAACAAAGATGTGAGTTTAGGAGTTCCTTGGAACGAACTAAACGAGGATTTTTTGCAGATGAATGAGATAAAAATTAAGTTCAGTATTCATTTAAAATAGTTTTAATTGGTTATTTTCAATTGTAAAATCACCATTTAATCCGCCTTTACCTCTAAAGCATTTCCTGCAAATAACAACCTCTATTTTTAAACTCATACTTCTTACTTTTTCTGTAACTTTTCCACAGTAATAGCAATGCTCTAAATTATCTCCAAAATGCTCCTTTGTATGACAGTTATAACATAAAACTTCTACCAATTTCATTAAATGTAATTCTTCAAATGAGTAAGAATAAATACCTTTTCCTTCTATCTGCTTATAATTTTTATGGTGTATTACAAACTTCCCAGTATGTTCACATTTTGAACATTTTCCACCAGTTAATTTATAAGCAATTGGTTTGTTTTCTAGATGCCAATTTGACTTTTTCCCCATAAAATTATTATTTATACTTACAAAAATGATGTATTTTCACATAAAAAAACAGAATGGAAAACAATCTTATACTTGAATTAATTAAGTTTGAAATTAAGAAAAAAAAGATTACTAAAGATAGTGTAATTGAAAAATTTGAGAAAGCTTCTAATCGTAATGATATAAACAGGAATTTTATAAATATTTCTCTAGACGTTTCTGGTTTTGATGAAGAATTAATAATGAATGAATTAGTTATTCTCCAAGAACATAACAGAAAACGAATTAAATTTGATGATGGTTGGGAATCCGTTTCAGGATTTATTCATTCTTTTTTATTAAATGAAACTGATAAACTTGTTTCTATTTCTGTTCCTTTACCTCATATAATTAAATTACTAGAAAATATAAAAAAAAGTAACTAAACTACTGATTATCAATAGTTTACAAATAATTTTCCGCGCGCCTAGTTTGCTTTTTTTATTTATTACTTTTTTCTTTTTTTTTCTCTTTTTTTAGAAATAAAAATTTTCTCTTTTTTGACGTTTTTCAATTAAATAAACATCCTTTTTTTTTCATTTTCGTATTTAGGTCATTTTAGTACATTTTCAGTACCTTTTTAGAGTCTGTTAAGTACTATAAACAAAGGTGATCGCAAAGGTTTAAATAACTTTTTCCCTATCCAATATAACTTTTTCCCTATCCAATATAACTTTTT
>NZ_FNMV01000032.1 GCF_900106645.1 Flavobacterium degerlachei | reverse complement strand
GGAAGTAAGTTCGAAATATTCAACAATAATTTCTGGCAATAATAACTTGATCAGTTCGCTGTAGGAATCTTGCATTGAGATATATTTTATAAATGCAAAAGTCGTTATTTATATATTTCCCCACAACATTTAGACTTGATCCGAGATATTTGTGTCTTGGAGTGTGTGTGTTATATTTCGAAAGTCTCTAAAATGTAAGCCGAATTCTTTATTAAAGGCGATTGACTCTATAATTTGGATTTTAAAAGTAGAGGAAGGGGTGTTGTTTTTCAATAATCATGGGGATGGACGTGGTTTTGATTGGAATTGGTGTTTTTAATATGTTTAAAATAAGGCGGTTGAATAATAATTAAAATGATTTGTTTAAAAAAGCTTTAAATTGTTGTGTGAACCAACTTCTATTGTATCTTTGCCACCGCAATAATGAGTGGGTCTGGTAGTTCAGTTGGTTAGAATACCTGCCTGTCACGCAGGGGGTCGCGGGTTCGAGTCCCGTCCAGACCGCAATATTGGGGAAAGCCTTTCTTAACGGAAAGGCTTTTTTTTGTCTCATAAAGTATCTAAATTTAGTTGTGTTGTTTGGTTAGATTTTGTAGGCGAACCAGATTTAGTAGTCATATCAATGAAAAGCTTTTCGCCTCGGCGGAAGGCTTTTTTTTGTTTTAGGTTTTGTTTCTGATTCTTTTTAAGGTCATGTTTTATTGTTTTTAAGTCTAAGATGGGATAAGGATGAGTTGTAAGTGTTGGGGTATTGAAAAAAAAGAATGGACTTAGATTTCTTGCTGTTATAAATTAAGATGAATTGCTTTTTTATGGCTTACAAATAGTATTTGATTCTGATTTCTTTGAGTGCTGCTAATGATAGCTTTTGTATGTGTAAGCTTTTGTGGTGTCCGACTTCGGTCTGGTGCTAAATCACTGTAGGTTTTTATTGGAAGTAAATAGATTTGTTGGTGTCTATAATATGATGTGTTTTTTTTGTTTCCTAATAATAGGGTGTTAATTAAGGAGGGTCTATTGTGATTGTGGCAGATGATAGGTGTAGGAGTTTGCTGGATGATTCTGCTGTTTGTTTCTATTTTTAGAATATAGAATGCGAATATTGAAATCTGGATTTTTGAGGATGATGTTTCGACTTGTTCTCTTTATAACTAGTTGCTTTGGGCTATTGCTGATTTTTTTTATTTGGGATTAGATTGGTTTTATAGGTCTTTGTTAGATTTCGTATGAGAATTTTGATTTTGAAGTATAGGTCTATAGGAGGCTATCGTTAGTAAAACTATGTTGTGAATTCTGAAGTGGTGGCTTTGATAGTGTGATTGTTTTTCTTTGCTTCGGAGATTCCTATTGCTATTTTTGGGAATCGGGACAGTAGGAAAAAAAACTTTCGGTTTCAAAAGTCGGTGTTTCAGTGTCTTAAATCCAAAGTTAAGAAAAGAAGAAAAAAAGGCTCATAAAAAGCTTGAATTAGTCAATAAAGGTGGTACTTTTGCACCCGCAACAACGAATAAGTTCTTTAATATATTGAGTAAGTGAAACACGGGAAAC
>NZ_FNMV01000034.1 GCF_900106645.1 Flavobacterium degerlachei | reverse complement strand
GGATCAGGAACAAAACCTGGGGAGGATTTAATAAAAATATAGATATTTGCAGAGCAAAACAATAATAAATGGATTCATTCGAGCTTTTAAAATTTGTGCTTCCTGATTTTCTAATAGATAACTTTGAAATAATTTCTGCTCTCAATTCTGAGGAAAACCTACATCTCTATTTTGAAGAAAAATCAAAACCTCCAAAAGAGTTTGATTCTTTGGAATTAGTATCCAAAGGATTTTTGAATGAAATCACAATTCAAGATTTCCCACTTAGAGGTAAGTTTGTCTATTTACACATTAAACGTCGTCGTTGGACAAATAAAACCAATGGTGAAATAGTTAAAAGAGACTGGCAGTTAGTAGCTAAGGGAACACGTATGACGCAAGAGTTTGCGGCTTTTTTAAAAGAAATTAATAGATAACACCGCTATTAATTGTAGCACCATTGGAGGTTTCTTTGGTGTTAACGGTAAAAAACTCCAAAGGCAATACAAAAAACACTTAAGTTCTTTTAGTACTTGGGAACCTAGAAAACATGCCCATCAATGGATTATTTACCCTCAAAACATAGGAACTCATCTCGCTATCGACGAAGTTGCCTTATCTCAAGGAGAACTTTATACTATTGTTACCAATAAAAAAGCCAAAGGCAAAAAAGGATCGTTAGTTGCTATAGTTGCTGGTACTAAAACAGAACAGGTGATAGAACAAGTCAGTAAAATCGACTCTAAAAAAAGGCAGGCAGTTATAGAAATCACTCTTGATATGGCTAATTCTATGAAGTTGATAGCTAAAAAATGTTTTCCAAAAGCCATACAAGTAACAGATCGTTTCCATGTACAGAAATTAGTCTTAGAAGCTTTACAAGAAATTAGAATCAAGCACCGATGGCAAGCAATGGACAGAGAGAATCAATCGATACTACAAGCTAAGTCAGAAAACAAAATACATACTCCCCAACTTTTAAACAATGGAGATACTGTAAAACAATTATTAGCTAGAAGTCGCTATTTACTATATAAATCAAAAGAAAAGTGGACGGACAGCCAAGAAGAAAGAGCACAACTCCTATTTGAATTATATCCTGATATAAAAACAGCTTATGCTTTATCTCAACAAATAAGAGCTATTTACAACAGCAAAAACGATAAAAATGTCGTTATGTTGAAATTAGCACATTGGTATAGAAAAGTAGAAGAATCGGGGTTTAAAAACTTCAATATTGTCCTTAATACAATAACAGTTAATTATCAATCAATACTAAACTACTTTGATAATCGAAGCACGAATGCTTCAGCGGAATCTTTCAATGCAAAAATTAAAGCTTTTAGATCGCAATTTAGAGGCGTTAGAAAAATTGATTTCTTCTTGTTTAGATTATCTAATCTTTTTGCTTAATC